>MGZB01000015.1 GCA_001801995.1 Gammaproteobacteria bacterium RIFOXYD12_FULL_61_37
GGGGGGGGGATGATACATCAACCAACTCCTTTTCACCATGATAATGGGACTATGTCCGGCCCGCCATTTATCCCGATCGGGTCGCATATCACTGTCAGCAATACTACATCAGGGCATGATAATCACAAATGGAATCATGGACTATTTGGAGAATGGGACGATCCGGCTCAAGACAAAAAGCAGGGTCGAGGCAACCACGATGGAAGGGCCTGTGGGTGTATCCCATTGCAGGGAAGCCGCCAGACCGATGGCCACGGATGTGACGCCCATCAGCGCGGCCAAGACGGCCATCTGCTCGGGGGTGCGGCTCAAGCGTCTGGCGGTGGCTGCGGGGATGATCATGAGGGAGGTGATCAACAGGACGCCGACGATCTTCATGGAGACGGCAATCACCAACGCCACCAGCAGCATGAAGATCCCCTGCACCTGTCCGACCGCCACCCCTTCCACCCGCGCCAGTTCCTCATGCACGGTCAGGGCCAGCAGCGGGCGCCAGAGCAACCCCAACAGCAGCAGCACAATCGCGCCGCCGCCCCAGACCCACCAAAGGTCCGCCGGGGTGACGGCAAGGATGTCGCCGAACAGATAACCCATCAGATCGACCCGCACCCCCTCGACAAAGGCGACCGCCACCAGACCCAGGGAGAGCGCGGCGTGGGCCAGGATGCCGAGCAGGGTATCCAGGGCCACCTTCCCGCCGCGCTGGAGCAGGAGCAACACCAGGGAAACCATCACGGCGACCGCCATCACGGCCAGGTTGAAGTCGATGTCGAGCAGCAGCCCCAGGGCCAGGCCCAGCAAGGCGGAATGGGCCAGGGTATCGCCGAAATAGGCCATGCGCCGCCAGACCACGAACACGCCCAGGGGCGCGGCGATCAGCGCCACGCCCATGCCCGCCGCCAGGGCCAGCCAGATGAAGCTATCCATGGCCGCTCCCCCCGGCAGGGGGAATCACATTCCCATGCACGTCGTGGCGGTGATCGTGCTGGTGGGCGTAGAACGCCAGTTGGGATGCCGCCGTCGCGCCGAAGAGTTCCAGGTAGGCGGGGTGGCGGCTGATGGTCTCGGGATGACCGGAACAACAGAGGTGGCGGTTGAGGCAGAGCACCGTGTCGGTGGCGGCCATCACCAGATGCAGATCATGGGAGACCATGAGCACCCCGCACCCCAGGCGGTCACGGAACCGCCCGATCAGGCGGTAGAGTTCGCCCTGACCGGCCAGGTCCACGCCCTGCACCGGCTCATCCAGCACCAGCAATTGCGGCTGGCGGATCAGCGCCCTGGCCAGCAGGACCCGCTGGGTCTCGCCGCCCGACAGGGTTTGCATGGGCTGTTCCAGCAGGTAGCCGATGCCCAGTTCCGCCAAGACCTCTTGCAGCAGCTCGCGGCCGGCCGGGGCGGTCAGGGTTAGAAAGCGGCGCACACTGAGCGGCAGGTTCGCATCCACCGTCAGCCGTTGCGGCATGTAGCCGATGCGCAGTCCGGCCTGTAACCGGATAGTCCCGGCTGCCGGCCTGATCAGCCCCAATACCGCCCGCACCAGGGTCGATTTACCGGCGCCGTTGGGACCGATCAGGGTGACGATCTCCCCGGCATGAACACGAAGTTCGACAGCGGACAAGACCTCGCGGCCGTCAAAGGCCACCCGGACCCCCTCGGCGATGACCAGTGCTTCCCCCTGTTCCGGCAACATTTTCCGCTCCCGCCTAAGGGGCCAGACAGGCGGAGAAGGCACCGGCCAGCTCGCGCATCAACCGGAAATAGGCGTCCGGCCCCTCGGGCAGCTTGGCGCCCAGGGGATCGAGCTCGCCCTTTCTGGCATCGGTGCCATCGACCAGGACATCAACCAGCTTGGGGGGAAATTGGGGTTCGCTGAAGACGCAACGCGCCCCTTGGGCGGTGATCTTGCCTCGCAGCTCGCTGACCCGGCGCGCGCCCGGCGGGCGTTCCGGGCTCAGCGTCACGACGCCCAGCTTCTTCAGACCGTATTCCCTTTCGAATAGGCCGTAGGCATCGTGGAAGACGATGAAGGGGACATCCCGGACCGGGGCCAGCTTCTCCTTCAGCTCAGGCCCCAGTCGTCCCAGTTCCGAGCGGAGACGTTCGCCGTTGGCGCGGTAGCGCTCCCGGTTGGGTGGGTCGAGCCGGCCAAGCTCATCCACCAGCAGGGTCAGAATCCGGTCCGCGTTACGCAGAGAGAGCCAGATGTGAGGATCGCGGTTATGGTGGTGATGCTCCTCCTCAGCGCCCTTCCCTGCTCGGCCCAGCTCCATCCCCGGCCCCTTCATGAGTTCGAGTTGGGGACGGCCCTCGCGCCGCGCGGCCAGAACCCCGGCAAGCGGGGTCTCCAGCTCCTCGCCGACCCAGACGACCAGATCCGCCGCCTCGATCTTGCGCGCGTCCGAGGGACGCAAGGCGAAATGATGCGGCGACTGGTTGCCGGTCAGAAGCAATTCGGGAACAGCCACCCCCGCCATCACCCCCGCCACCAGGGAATGGACCGGCTTGATGCTCACCAGCACGCGGGGGGCTGCCGCCATGGCGGGGCTTAATAAGAGCAGCAGGGCGAGGATTGCAATGCGGGGGAAGGGCATCGGGCCACCGAATCGAGTGAAGGCCGGACAGTTTACAGAGGCCTGGGCTCGAATGTTAACTTATAACCCTTGCATCTGGACATAGGCCGAATCGGCTCGCGGCCTTCCCGAGAACCAGGAAGGAACGGCCATGCGCCATTAGTCACTCCACCTCCAGGGTGACCTTGAAGGGCCTGATCGGCGGCGATAGGTTAAGATTCGGTGACCATGCGCCAGCAATCCATAAACCCGAAATCCCCCGCCGACCTCCTGGCCGCCGATCGCGCCCATGTCTGGCACCCTTACAGCGCCATGGGCGGCAAGTTGCCGGTCTTTCCCGTGGCCTCGGCATCTGGCGTCCGTTTGCGGCTTGAAGACGGGCGCGAGCTGATCGACGGCATGTCTTCCTGGTGGTGTGCCATTCACGGCTACAACCACCCGGAGATGAACCGTGCCCTGGAGGCGCAGATCAAGTTGATGGCCCATGTGATGTTTGGCGGACTCACCCACCGTCCGGCGGTGGAGCTGGCCTTGAAATTGGTGGAGCTGACCCCTGCCCCGCTGCAATCGGTATTTTTTGCCGATTCCGGTTCGGTGGCGGTGGAGGTGGCGCTGAAGATGGCGATCCAGTATTGGCACGCCCAGGGGCAACCGGGAAAGCAGCGTTTCCTGACCATCCGCAACGGCTACCATGGGGATACCTTCGGCGCCATGTCGGTCTGCGACCCAGTGACGGGCATGCACGGGCTTTTCTCTCAAGTCTTGACCCGACAGTTCTTCGTCGATGCCCCGGTTTGCCGTTTCGGCGAGCCCTGCACCGATGCCGATACCGCGCCGCTGGAGCGGCAGCTTGCACAACATCGCGATGAAATCGCAGCGGTCATTATGGAACCCATCGTCCAGGGCGCAGGCGGAATGCGCTTCTATTCCGCCGATTACCTGCGCCGGACACGGGAACTCTGTGATCGTTATGGTGTATTGCTGATTCTGGACGAGATCGCAACGGGCTTCGGCCGCACCGGCAAGCTATTCGCCTGCGAACACGCCGGGGTCGCACCCGATATTCTCTGTATCGGCAAGGCGCTCACCGGCGGCTATATGACCCTGGCCGCCACACTGACCACCGAAACCATCAGCGGGACGATATCCGCTGGCAACCCCGGCCTCTTCATGCACGGCCCCACCTTCATGGCCAACCCTCTCGCCTGCGCCGCCGCCCTCGCCAGCATCCGGCTGTTGCTGGAATCACCCTGGGAAGCACGGATCGCGGCCATCGAAATGGGATTGAGAACCGGGCTGGAGCCCTGCCGGACATTGCCCCAGGTCGCCGATGTCCGGGTGCTGGGCGCCATCGGCGTGGTGGAACTCAAACAGCCGGTAGACATGGCGGCCATCCAGCCCCGCTTCGTCGAAGCGGGCGTCTGGGTCCGCCCCTTCGGGCGATTGGTCTATCTGATGCCACCCTTCGTCATTGGCCGGGAGGATCTGAGAACGCTGACAGAGGCGGTGAGGGCGGTGGTTGCGGGGAGCTGATCAGCCCAGCTCTTCGACCACCCACTTGGTCACCAGTGCAGTGGCCTCGGCGCATTTGCTTCCGCGCGCCTCGCTGAATCCCTTGTATTCGTCCGGCTGCCACATATCCCAGGTGCGGCCGGTGAATTGTTGTTGTAGATCTTCGCAGGTGATGCCGCCGAAGGTCTCGCGGAAGCGTTCCACCAAGGCCTTGCCCTTGCGGAAGTTGTTGATGCGGCGGCCCTTGTCGAGCTGGTCGCGGTCGCGGCCATATTTGGCGCTGAGCGCCATCAGACCGCCGGTCAGGGCGCCACAGGTGCCCGTGGCCATTAACCCGCCGCCGCCGGAAAGGCCGTGAACGGCCTTGATGGTCTCGTCGGAGACGATGCCGATGGTCTCCTGCACCGAGGCCAGGACGCATTGATCTGCGCCAAGGTATTTAGCCTTCGAAGACGCCATCCACCAGGTGGAGCATGCGGTCCATGTGGGAGGCCAGGTCGGTGTCGTGGGTGACGATGATGAAGCTGGTGCCGAGGGATTGGTTCAGCTCCAGCATCAGGTGATAGATGCTGTCGGCTGTTTTGCGGTCCAGGTTGCCTGTCGGCTCGTCGGCAAGGACGCATTTGGGATGGGTGACCAGGGCGCGGGCGATGGCCGCGCGCTGGCGCTCGCCGCCGGAAAGTTCGCCGGGCTTGTGCTCCACGCGCTTGCCGAGACCGACCCGCGTCAACATCAGGCCGGCCTTCTCTTGCGCCTCGTCTACCTCGGAACCACCGATCACCAGGGGAATGGCCACGTTCTCCAACGCGGTGAACTCCGGCAACAGGTGGTGGAACTGATAAACAAAGCCCAAGTTCTTGTTGCGATGCCGCCCCATGGCGGTCTCGTTCATGGAATAGATATCGACGCCGTCCAGCCAGACCTGTCCCTTTGTCGGGCGATCAAGTCCCCCCAGACAGTGCAGAAGGGTGCTCTTGCCGGAGCCGGAGGCCCCGAGTACGGCGAGGGTTTCGTGGGAGCCGATGGAGAGAGTGATCCCGCTCAGGACATCCACATTGAGGGGACCCTCGCTGAAGGTCATGTGGAGATTTTCGCAGGAGAGGACCGCGTCACTCATAGCGCAAGGCCTCCGCCGGTTGGGTGGCCGCCGCCCGGCGCGCCGGATAGAGGGTCGCGAGCAGGGTGACGACAAAGGCGCTCACCGCCACCATCCAGACATCGTCCCAGTGCAGATCGGAGGGCATGCGGCTGATGTAGTAGACCGTGGGGTCGAGGATCTTGAAGCCGAACAGCTTCTCCAGCCCGGCTATGAAGCTCTCCAGGTTGAGGGCCGCCAGCACGCCGACGATGGCGCCGATCAGGGTGCCGACGAAGCCCAGGGTGGCCCCCTGGATCATGAATATCTGCATGATTTCCCTGGGCGAGAGGCCCAGGGTACGCAGGATGGCGATATCGCTTCGCTTGTCGGTGACCACCATCACCAGGGTCGAAACGATGTTGAAGGCGGCGACGGCGATGATCAGGAAAAGGATCATCCCCATCATGCGTTTTTCGGTGCGCAGGGCGCTGAAGAAGTTGCTGAACTCCATGGTCCAGTCGGAGACCCGAAACCAGCCCTCCTGCTCCTTGGCCAGCTCAACAGAGATTTCAGGCGCCCTGTACATGTCGCGCAATTTCAGGCGAATCCCGGTGACCGCTTCGCCCAGACGCAGCACCTTGGCCGCATCGCTCATGTGGACCAGCCCCACGCCGGAGTCGAACTTGCCCATGTCGATGCGGAACGTGCCGACGACGTTGAAGCGTTTCATGCGCGGCATGTTGCCGGCTGGGGTCATCATCACCTCGGGCGCCACCAGGGTCACCTTGTCGCCGACCTGAACCCCCAGATTGTTCGCCAGCTCCCGGCCCAGAATGATATTGAAGCTGCCGGGTTCGAGGAGGGAGAGACTCCCCTCGGTCATGTGCTTGCCCACGTCGGAGACCTTGGGCTCCTCCTCGGGCAGGATGCCGCGCACGGCCACCCCGCTCACGTACTGGCCGTTGATGAGCATGCCGCGCATCTCGACAAAGGGGGCCTGGCCGACCACCTCCGGGTGATCCTTGGCGATTTCGAGGCCCCGGCGCCAATCGTCGATTTTGCCGTCGGCCCCCATGATCACAGCGTGGGAGGCCATGCCCAGGATGCGCTCGCGCACCTCCTTGTGAAACCCGTTCATCACGGAGAGGACCACGATCAAGGCCGCCACGCCCAGCATCACGCCGAGCATGGAACTGGCGGAAATAAAAGAGATGAAATGGTTACGCCGCTTGGCGCGGGTGTACCTGAGACCGATGAACAAAGGCAATGGCTTGAACATGGACGCATTTAATCACAACAAGGTTTCCGGGTCATGAATCAAATTCACCCCAAGCTTAGGCGTAGAGCGCTACGTCGTGAATTTTGCGATGAGGTTCGGCCCAATATGGCCTGAAGACGTGATGCAAGATGTTCAGGTTGTTCGTGCTCGACGCCTGATCCATTGAGTTCCACGGAAACACAACCATACTTCCCCGAGGAACCCCATCGTTACCGAGGCAACCACCATGAAGAACCGCGCCCTTTTTCCTGCCCTTCTGCTCGTCCTTCTGTGCGCCTTCGAGGCCGCGGCCTCCGAGGCCAGCCTCGAAGGGGTCTACAATGCCGCAGGCTCCAATCCCGGCGGACGTGGAAGCTACGAAGGCAGCGTCACCATCACCCGCACCGGCGAGACTTACAAGATCGTCTGGAATGTGGGATCGGTCTTCATCGGCACCGGCATTGTGGTCGATGAGGTCTTGTCGGTCGCTTACACGGACGAAAACAAAAAATGGTTCGGCTTCGTCGCCTACCGGATTCTGAACGAGGGCCGTCGGCTGGAGGGGCTTTGGGGTCCCCACGGGGGCAAGGCCCTGGGTTCGGAGACCCTGACCAAACGCTAGAAGATGCGGCTGGCGTGCTAAACTTCGCCGCAATTTACCGGACGAACCGAGATGACCACGCCGAGCCATGCCTTTACCGCCGGGCTGATCCAGAAGGCCTGTACCGGCGACCGCGCCCTGAACCAGACCTCGCTGGATGCCGCCATCCGCGAAACCGCCGCCCAGGGGGCGCGGCTGATCCTGCTGCAAGAGCTGCATGACAGCCTCTATTTTTGTCAGACGGAAGATACGGAACGGTTCGACTTGGCGGAGTCCATCCCTGGCCCCTCCAGCCAGCGGCTGGCTGCCCTGGCTGCCGAGTTGAATATAGTGATCGTCGCCTCGCTGTTCGAGCGGCGGGCGCCGGGGCTCTACCACAACACGGCGGTGGTGCTGGACAGCGACGGCTCTTTGGCAGGGCGTTATCGCAAGATGCATATCCCGGACGATCCAGGCTACTACGAGAAGTTCTATTTCACGCCGGGGGACCTGGGATTCCGGCCCATCCAGACCTCGCTCGGCAAGCTCGGCGTCCTGATCTGCTGGGACCAGTGGTATCCCGAGGCCGCCCGTCTCATGGCCCTGGCCGGGGCCGAGATCCTGCTCTATCCCACCGCCATCGGCTGGAACCCCGCCGACGAGGCCCCGGAGCGTCAACGCCAGCTCGACGCCTGGATCACCATCCAACGCGCCCATGCCGTGGCCAATGGCCTGCCGTTGATCTCTGCCAACCGTGTCGGTTTTGAGGCCGATCCTTCAAATCGGACTCAAGGCGCGGAATTCTGGGGCCATTCCATGATCTGCGGCCCGCAGGGCGAGATCCTGGCCCAGGCCGGGACGGACGAGACCATCCTCACCGCCCGCATCGACCCCAAGCGAACCGAGGATGTACGCCGTATCTGGCCCTTCTTCCGCGACCGGCGCATCGACGCCTACGGCCCGTTACTGACACGCTACGACGACGGTTGCTGAAACTGTTTAACCGGAACTGACCCGCTAGAGGAGCCCCCATGAACAAGCCCACTGAGTCCACCCACACCAGCGCCCACATCCAGATGCGTTCCATCATCCAGCGCATCGCCACCGGGCCGGAACTGAGCAAGAGCATTTCCCAGGAAGAGGCCCACGCGGCCATGAAGCACGCCCTCAACAACGAGGTGGACGAAGTGCAGGCCGCCATCTTCTTCATTGCCCTGCGTCTGAAGCGGGAGACCATGGATGAATACAAGGGCATGCTCGACGCCATCCGCGCCGCCACCCATACCCTGACCGCCGAGGTGGACGAACTGGTCGATATCGCCGATCCCTACGACGGCTACAATCGCTCCCTGCCCCCTACCCCCTTCCTGCCTGCGGTGCTGGCCGAATGCGGCGTGCCCGCCATCACCCAGGGCCTCGACGCGGTCGGACCCAAATTCGGCGTGACCCACCGCCACGTATTGCAAGCCCTTGGCGTCGCCGTGGACCTCTCGCCGGAACAGGCCGCCGCCCGCATCTCCGATCCCGCCACCGGCTGGAGCTATATCGACCAGAGCCAGTTCTGTCCGAAGCTGCACAGCCTGGTTCCCCTCCGCACCAAGATGGTCAAGCGCACCAGCATGACCACCCTGGACGTCCTGGCCAAGCCCATCGCCGGGCGCAAGAAGACCCACCTGGTCACCGGCTATGTCCACAAACCCTACCCGCCTGTCTACGCCCAACTGGCACGCCATGTGGGATACGAATCGGCACTGCTGATCCGGGGACTGGAAGGGGGCGTCATGCCCTCCCTGCGCCAGGAAGGCAAATACTACTTCTACCACCACATGGACGAAGAGCAGGGCGTGGACACCAACCCCCTGGACCTCGGCATCGACCAGCAGGTGCGCTCCGTGCCCCTGCCCGATGACCTGCCCACCGCCAGCCGCCCCGGCGACGAAATCGCCATTACCCTGGATGTGCCCGCCACCGCCAAGGCCGCCGCCGAAGCAGGCATGGCTGCCCTCAGCGGCAAGCAGGGACCCACCTACGATGGGCTGGTCTACTCCGGGGCGCTCATCCTCCACCACGTGGGCAAGGCGCCCCACCTCAAAGAGGCGGCCGAAATGGTCCGTGCCGTGCTCGACTCCGGCAAGGCCACAGCCCGGATCAAGTAGCCATGATCTTCATCGACATCGCCGCCGCCGATGAACTGGCCGAAGGGCAAATGAAACGCTTCGAGGCCGGGGGACAGCGGCTGCTGCTATGCCGGTCTAACGGCGAGCATTTCGTCATCGGCGAAATGTGCAGCCACGAGGATTACTCCCTCTTCCTGGGCTGCGTCCGCGACGGCCGGATCAAATGCTCCCTCCACGGGAGCTGGTTCGACCTCAAAAGCGGCGCAGCCCTGGATGAACCGGCACATGCCCCGATCAGGGTCTATCCGGTAGAGACAGCCAGCGGAAGGCTGTTGGCGGGGATACGTCGAGGATTTTGCGATTGATCCGCGTCCAAAGATGGTCCGAAGACGAGATACAAGATGCTCAGGTTATTCTTGCTCGACGCCTTGGTACCTCAGCGCTTCTACGGGTTTATCCTCCGCCCCCTGCAATACTTAATCAACCCCTGGGTCGATGCATCATGCCTCCCTCCTGTGGTCTCGCCCTTCAACTCCGGCAGGATGATGTTGGCGAGCTGTTTGCCCAGCTCCACGCCCCATTGGTCGTAGGAATTCAGCCCCCAGATGACGCCCTGGACGAAGATCTTGTGTTCATACAGGGCAATCAGGGCACCGAGGGTGGCGGGGGTGATGCGGTCCATCAGCAGGCTGTTGGTGGGGCGGTTGCCAGGAAAGCATTTGTGGGGCAGCAGGGCGGCGATTTGTTCAGCGGATAGCCCCTCCTGCTCCAGTTCGGCACGGGCCTCGGCCTCGGTCTTGCCGCGCATCAGGGCCTCGGGCTGGGCGAGGAAGTTGGATAGGAGCTTGTCGTGCTGGTCGCCCAGCTCGTTGTGGCTGTTGACCGGGGCGATGAAGTCGCAGGGGATGAGGCGGGTGCCCTGGTGGATCAATTGGTAAAAAGCGTGCTGACCGTCGGTGCCGGCGGAGCCCCAGATGATGGGACCGGTGGGATAGTCCACCGGCTGGCCGTCGCGCGTGACCTGCTTGCCGTTGCTCTCCATGTCGGCCTGTTGCAGGTAGTCGGGCAGATAGCGCAGGTATTGGTCGTAGGGAAGGATGGCCTGGCTGTGGGCGCCGGCATAATTGACGTACCAGACCCCCAGCATCGCCATGATGACCGGCATGTTGCGCTCGAAGGGGGTGGTGCGGAAATGGATGTCCATGCACTGGGCGCCGCGCAGCAGTTCCAGGGACCGCTCCATGCCGATGGCGATGGCGATGGGCAGGCCGATGGCGGACCAGAGCGAGTAGCGGCCACCGACCCAATCCCAGAACTCCAGCATGTTGGCGCTGTCGATGCCGAAGGCCTCCACCTTGGCCTTGTTGGTGGAAATGGCGACGAAGTGCCGGGCCACGGCGGCCTCACCCAGGGAAGTCACCAGCCAGGCGCGGGCAGCGTTGGCGTTGGAGAGGGTCTCCTGGGTAGTGAAGGTCTTGGAGGCGACGATGAAGAGCGTGGTCGCGGGATCAAGCGGCTTGATTGTCTCGGTCAGGTGGGTGCCGTCCACGTTGGAGACGAAGTGGACCTTGAGCCCTGGCTGCCAATAGGGCTTCAGCGCCTCGCTCACCATCAGCGGCCCCAGGTTGGAGCCGCCGATGCCGATGTTGACCACATCGGTGATGCGCTGGCCGGTAGCGCCTTTCCAGTCACCGTTACGCACCGCGTCCGAGAGCCTTTGCATGCGACTCAAGACATCCCGCACACTGGGCATCACATCCTCGCCATCGACGAGGATCGGCGGCCCGTCCAGATTGCGCAGGGCCACGTGTAATACCGCCCGATCCTCGGTGGTGTTGATCTTTTCCCCGCCGAACATACGCTCGATCCAGGCGGGCAGTTCCCGCTCTCGGGCCAGCTCGAACAACAGGCCCATGGTCTCTTCCCTGACCCGATTCTTCGAATAGTCGAGCAGGATACCGCAGGCCTCCAGGGAGAAGCGCGCGAAGCGGCCGGGGTCTTGAGCGAACAGATCGCGCATCGAGACGAACGCCATGCGGTCCCAGTGGTCTTGGAGTTTGCGCGCGGTTTGGTTATCGGTGAAGTGGCTCATATTTTTCCTGGTTAACGCTGTGGTCGAACGATGGCCAGTCTTTTTCTGACCCAGGCGGGTTTTCTCCGGCAGTCTAAAACGGCATGGATTTTTGCGATATCGTCCTCAAGACGATAGTAGACGGCGAAAGGGAAGCGCCGCGAAAGCAGCCGCAAATAGCTACCGAAGCAGAGGGTATGCACCCCCGCGCTGATCATCAAGGAATCAATATCCGAATAGAGACTGTCAATAAAATAGCTTCCCAGTCCTTCGGCTTGCTTCTCGTAAAAGTAATACCCCTCGATAAGATCACGACTGGCAGAGGGGAGAATACTGATCTTCATGAAAGACTGTCTCTGATGCGTCGCTTTGCGGCCTCCCAGTCTTCGAAAGACTCCTCGCCTTGCGCAATGGCAGCTTCGCGTTCGGCCAGGACCTCAGCGTGCCAGGAAGGCGATTGCGGTTCATCCGCCTGATGGCAGAGATCGTCCCAGATCGCCTCCATGGCAAGCATCTTTTCTTCCAGTGACATCCGATCCAACATGAGTGCATTAGACATTCCGGCAAACTCCCAATGATCGAGTGACACAGACTTTATTACCCATACAAACCATTCCACCAATATGGCAATTAGAGCGCGGTAGCCCGCGTAGAGCGCAACAGCGTACTCGCGTATTGCGCCGCATGTTTTTTAAGCCCACTCGCCCACGGTCCAATCGACGCCAGGCCCATTGGCTCAATTCAGCGGATAAACACCCCGTTCGACATGGCGATGAAAGGTCGAATGGGGCCACTCCGCCACTCGTTGGACATAGCGCTTAACTGGGTTGATGTGGCAATAATCCAGAGAATACAGGCATTGGCGGATCGAGTGCTCCCGTCCAGTATAAGTTGCCCGACCGTCGTTCATGCGGCGCAATACGCGAGTACGCTATTGCGCCCTACGCGGGCTACCGAGCTGATTCAGCCGCAAGTTTCTCGCATATGAGTGCGACCTGTCATTGCGGCTCGACTCAGTTCCTCAACACCAACATCAGGCCACAAGGTTCTTTGCCATTCTGTATAGTCAAAGGGCTCTCTGCTAAGCAAGGTAATGAATTTTTCAGCCATCACCTCCCCCAATGCATCAATCAAGGCATTAACACCCTGAACTCGAAGCTCCGTATCAGTAACTGCGCTCATCAATTATGCCCGCCAAATTGATTGGGTTGATTGCAACAATGTCAGCTGTATTAATAAGTTTCTTTAGCAGCTTATCGTCTGTGGTTACAAAATAGTCTGCCTTCCCTTCTATTGCCGAGGCGACATGAAGCGCATCCTTTGGCTTTACACCTATGGCCACAAGCTGCTTTGCTCTCGCAATGATGCCTTGCGATTCATCAATATCTACGGCCGCGAACCTTGTCCATCGCTCGACAGCTACACGTTTTTCCTTGAACGGATTTTGGTTATTCTCCATTTCAAGCATATAAGACCACACCAACTCCAACGAGCCAGCCATTATCAATCCTTGTAAATATAGTTTCGCTTCGGATTCCAAGCGAATGCGGATGTGCTGCTGATCATCAAACGGCCTGTTAAACGAGCAATTGTCTAAATATATCCGCATTTATGCATTCTCGGTGCGCAAGCCGTGCGTCGGTAGTGGCAATTAAGGTGACAGTTTACTCAATACACTCACTCATCAACACGGTCTTTTTCCCCGCTCGTTTCAACTCATCCATCCAAACTATTCCGCCAATACTGGTCATCCCGGTCGAAGAGACGTTCCGCCTCGGCGGGACCCCAGCTCCCGGCGGGGTAGGCGCGGATGAAGTCGCGCTCGGTGGCCCAGACCTGCAAGACGGGATCGACGAGGCGCCAGGCCCATTCCACTTCATCGTAGCGCAGGAAGAGGGAGTGGTCGCCCTCCAGCACGTCGAGGAGCAGGGCCTCGTAGGCGTCGATGCCCACGTCCTGGAGGCTGCAATAGCCGGCGTCGAGGCAGGTGGTCTGGGTGCGCATCTCCAGCCCCGGCTGTTTCACCTGGAGTTCGATGCGCAGGCAGTCCTGGGGCTGGATGCTGAGCAGCACCCAGTTGGGCGGGAGCTGTTCGATGGGGGTCTCGCGGAAGAGCTGCTGGGGCGGGTGTTTGAAGCGGATGCTGATCATGGAGCCGCTCTCCTTCATCCGCTTGCCGGTGCGCAGGTAGAAGGGGACGTTGCGCCAGCGCCAGTTGTCGATGTAGAGCTTCATGGCGGCGAAGGTCTCGGTGACGCTGCCGGGGGCAACCCCTTCCTCTTGCAGATAGCCGGCCGCCTTGGCGCCCTTGACCTCGCCGGGGGCGTATTGGGCGCGGACCGCTTGGGCGTGGACGGCGGCACGGGCGATGGGCCGCACCGAGCGCAGGACCTTGACCTTTTCGTCGCGCAGGGATTCGGCGTCCAGGCTGGCGGGGGGTTCCATGGCCACCAGGGTGAGCATCTGCAGGAGGTGGCTCTGGAGCATGTCGCGCAGGGCGCCGACCCCGTCGTAGTAACCGGCGCGCCCGCCGATCCCCTGGGTCTCGGCATGGGTGATCTGGACGTGGTCGATGTAGTTGCGGTTCCAGAGGGGCTCCAGCATCAGGTTGGCGAAGCGGAACACCAGGACGTTCTGGACCGTGCTCTTGCCCAGGTAGTGGTCGATGCGGAAGATCTGCGACTCGTCGAAATGACGGTGGAGGGCCAGGTCCAGGAGGCGGGCGCTCTCCAGGTCGAAGCCGAAGGGCTTCTCCACCACCAGCCGGGGACAGCCCGGCTGCCGCCTGGCGAGCCCGACCTCTCCCAGGCGGTTGCCGATCTCCACGTACTGATGGGGGCTGACGGCCAGGTAGAAGATGGCCTGTTCGGGAAGGCCGCCAGAGCTCAGCCGTTCCGCCAAGCGGGTGAAGGCATCCGGGTCGGCGATATCCCCCGGCTGGAAATGGAGCCGGGTACAGAGACGGGCGCCCACCTCGGCGGAAAAACTGTCCCGCACCCGCGGTCTCAACTGTTCGGTCACCCGATTGCGCCACTCCTCATCGCTCCAGTCGCGGCGGCCGAAACCCAGGATCTTCAGGCCCTCGGGCAGGCGTCCGGCCGCTTCCAGGTGGTAGAGGGCCGGCAACAGCTTGATCCCGGCCAGATTGCCGGTGGCGCCGAAGATCACCAGGGTGCAGGGATGGGTCATGGCGAATGGCCTTCCGGGGATGGGGGTGGGTATCTAGCCCAATGGGCTAACGAGCATTATAGGCCGAGTCAGGCCCGAGGGATAAGGCGCCACAAGGAGGGGCATCGCCAGGCGGAAATGGGGTAATATCACCAAAAAACAACTACCTCCCTGCTTGAGCCCCATGCCAAAGAAATCGCTCAATATCCTGTTTGCCTCCAGCGAGGCGGTCCCCTTCATCAAGACTGGCGGCCTGGCCGATGTCTCCGGCAGCCTGCCGCCGGTACTGCGGGGCCTCGGCCATGACGTCAGGCTGATCCTGCCGGCCTATCCCGAGGCCCTGGACCGCATGGTCAGGACCAAGGAGGTCGCCCAACTGCGGCTGCCGGGTCATCACGAAACCGTCCGTCTGCTGGAGGGAACCGGCGAGAACGGGCTGCCCGTCTACCTGGTTGACGCGCCCTCCGCCTTCCAGCGCGGGGGCAATCCCTACCTGGGACCGAAAGGGGTGGACTGGCCCGACAACCATCGCCGTTTCACCCTCTTCTCGCGGGCCGTCACTGCCGTGGGGCTCAACCACGCAGGCTTGGAGTGGAAGGTGGACATCGTCCACACCAACGACTGGCAGACGGGGCTGGTCCCTGCCCTGCTGAACAGCGAATGGCAGAAGCCCGCAAGCGTCTTCACCATCCACAACCTCTCCTACCTCGGCCTCATCAACTACCCGGCCTTCTCCGAGCTTTATCTGCCCGCCGATCTCTGGCGCATGGAGGGGATGGAATTCTACGGCAACGGTTCTTTCCTGAAGGCGGGGCTTGCCTATGCCGACCAGATCACCACCGTCAGTCCCACCTATGCCAAGGAGATCCTGACCGGCACCTTCGGCTACGGACTGGAAGGATTGCTGCAATACCGTTCGGACCACCTCGACGGCATCCTCAACGGTATCGATTACGATGTCTGGAATCCGGCCACCGATCTCCATCTCGATCACCGCTTCGATGTCTCCAACCTGGACCAGCGCGTCCACAACAAACGAGCGCTACAGCGGGAATTCGATCTGCCCGAGCGGGACAATGCCATGCTGTTGGGCTATATCGGCCGGCTGGTGGACCAAAAGGGCGCCGATCTCATCCTGGACATCCTGCCCCGGTTACATACGCTGGGCAACGTCCAGATGGTGTTCCTCGGCTCCGGCAACCAATACCTGGAAAAGGCCCTGCGCGAGGCGCAATTCCATTTCCCCGAGATGGTGAGATGCCGCGTCGGCTATGACGAAGGGCTCTCCCACCGCATTGAGGGCGGCTGCGATGCCTTCCTGATGCCCTCCCGCTTCGAGCCCTGCGGCCTGAATCAGCTCTATAGCCTGCGCTACGGCTGCGTCCCCGTGGTCCATGCCACCGGCGGGCTGGCGGACAGCGTCGTGGATGTTACGGCGGAGACCCTGAAGAATGGCACCGCGACCGGGTTCAGCTTCCAGAACGCCGACCCGGATGGGCTCTGGTATGCGCTCCGGCGCGCCCTGGTCTGTTACCAGAGCCGCCCTGATCTCTGGCGCGCTATCATGGCGCGAGGGATGGAAAGCGATTTCAGTTGGCACAAGAGCGCCAAACAGTATCAGCAACTCTATTACAAGGCCTTGGGCGGAGAACCACGGGTTTGAACGGGAGGTACCCTTGATTTCTTCTGGACAGAATGCGGGTTGTCGCGTATCAAGAACTGACGGCAATCCGGCCGGTTGGTTCTGAACATGGCGATCGACAGTTTCTATCAAGTATTCCCCCCCAACGCCCTGATCTTTCGAGAAGGGGAGCCGGGTGATACCGCCTACATCATCGAAAAGGGTTCCATCGAGATCATTGCCCTGATCGGCGACCGGGAGCTGCCCATCGCCCAGCTCGGCCCAGGCGACATCTTCGGCGAGATGGCCCTGGTGGACAACCAGATGCGCACGGCCAGCGCCCGCGCCATCAGCGAAGTCAGCGTCATCGCCATCGGCAAGGAGTATGTCCGGGAGAAGCTGGAGAAGTCCGACCCCGTCATCGCCCTTTTTCTGAAGGCCATCCTGGGCCGCTATCGCAAGATGCACGCCAGCCTCAAGGAAACTGCCCACGGCGCCTCGGTGGAAGACGCCATCCATACCGGTGACCTGGTCGAACTGGAAGATTACGGACTGGAATCGGCCTTCACCGCCGGCCACCTGGCCCTGACCCACGAGCTGGAAAACGCCCTGCACGAAAAGCAGTTGCACCTCTACTATCAGGCTGTGGTCAACCTGGCCACCCACGAGATCAAGGGCTTCGAGGCCCTGATCCGCCAGATCCACCCCACCAAGGGACTGATTCCTCCCATCAATTTCATCGGCATGGCCGAGGAAAGCGGACTAATCGTTCCCATCGGCTACATGATCGTGACCGAGGTCTGCGAGATGATGACGAGGATGGACCGGGCGCAGATCAACATCAACCTCTCCGCCCGCCAGTTCGAGGAAGAGGACCTGATCCCGCGGATCGCCAGAATTCTGGAAGAACACTGCCCCGACCCCCGGCGCGTGACCTTCGAGATCACCGAGTCCATCCTGATGACCGACCCCAACCGGATCGACCGCATGCTGGGCCAGCTCAAGGACCTGGGCGTCAAAATCGCCATCGACGACTTCGGCACCGGCTATTCGAGCTTCAGCTACCTGCACCGCTTCCCCATCGACATCCTCAAGATAGACGGCTCCTTCATCAAGACCATGGAGTCCAACCCCAAAAGCCTCGAAATCGTCCGCGCCCTCATCGGCCTGGCCAGCTCCCTGCAAATGGAAGTGGTGGCCGAAGGGGTAGAAACCCTCGACCAAGTCGAGCGCCTGCGGGACATGGGTTGCGACTTCGCCCAGGGTTATTACTACTCCAGGCCCATCCCCGTGGACGACACCATCCTTTTCTACAACAAAGGCATAGCTGGGCCTAAGTCCTAGATCGAACGTTGTTGGGTAGGACGGCCTTCAGGCCGACTGCGGCGCTGATGGTCGGCCTGAAGGCCGACCTACGTTAGCGTTTTCATCCTCCGGGGTGGTTCGACTCGCCCCGTGACCGTTAGCCTGGTATTTCCACCCTAACCACGGCTGCCTATTTCTGATAGACCTTGCGCCGGAATAGATCGGTGCGGCGACTGACGACCCGGTCGATGAACAGCAGGCCGTCCAGGTGATCCAGCTCGTGCTGGGCGGCGCGGGCCTCGAAGCCTTCCATCGCGTATTCGAGAGGGTTGCCGAAGGGGTCCTGGGCCTTGAGGCGGATGCGGGTGGCGCGGATGACGTTGCCGGTGTAGTCGGGGACGGAAAGGCAGCCCTCGCGGCCGATTTCGTAGCCCTCCCAGTGGCTGATCTCGGGGTTCACCAACACCAGATGGCCGTGATTCGGCACGGGCTTTTTGGTCTTCGAGACATCCAGGATAAGGATGCATTGAAAGCGCCCCACCTGGGGCGCGGCGATCCCCACCGCACCCGGCCCGGCCCGGCGGGTCTCCTCCAGATCTGCGATGAAGGCGCGCAGTTCGTCGTCGAAGCTTTCGACGGGGGCAGATGGCTGCTTCAGGCGCTCGTCGGGGATGGTCAGGATTTCCAGAACAGTCATGACTTACCCGATCAGGGTCTCGATGGGGCTGACATCCAGGCTCAGTTCCCCCAGGTTGGAGATGGCCCGCGCCAGCTCCTCGATGGGCCGGTCGCAGAAGCCCTCGATGTGCATGATGTAGACGGGCCGCTGCTCGGTGCCGGCCACGTCCGACTCCAGCTCCAGGATATTGAAGCCCATTTCCGCCAGGGCGCCGGTCACCTGGGCGACGATGCCGGCGCGGTCGGCGCCGTGGACCCGCACCTGGACGTTGGGCGCCAGGTGGCTGTGCAGCCGCCCGCCCGCCTCGAACAGGTGCAGCCGCAGACCCATCTCCTGCGCCAGGGGGGCCAATAGCCCCTCGGCGTCCCCAGGACCGGAGATCATCATCATGATGGTGAAGTTGCCGCCCAGGCGCATCATCGATGCCTCGCCCAGGGAAAAGCCGTTGTCGTACAGGGCCTTGGCCACCGCCGCCACAATGCCGGGCCGGTCCGCGCCGACCAGGGTCAACATCCGCCAATCACTCATCGCTGTTCTCCCCGGCTATCCAGATCAAGGTCGCCATGCGGCCGGTTATGCCGTCGCGGCGGTAGGAAAAAAACCGTTCCGCATCGCTGTAGGTGCAGTGCTCTCCACCGGAGATAGCATCGACCCCCGCGCCCCGCAGGCGCAGGCGGGCCAGGGCGTAGAGATCGGCGAACCACTTGCCACCGATGCCGGGGCGGAAAGCCGCCCCGGCCGCTTCATCCACGGCGAGAAAAGCCGCCCGCACCTCGGGGCCGACCTCGAAGGCGTCAGGTCCAATGGCCGGTCCCAGCCAGGCCCGAAGCCCGGAGGCCGGGCCGCTGAATCGGGCCAGGGCGGCCTCGATCACCCCCTCGCAGAGCCCGCGCCAGCCCGCATGCACGGCGGCCACCTGGGTCCCTTCGGCATCGCAGAGCAGCAGGGGCAGGCAGTCGGCGGTCATCACCACGCAGACCTCGTTGGGCCGATCGGTCCAGGCGGCGTCTGCTGAGATAGGGGAGATGCCAGTGTCTAGATCGGCCACGCCGCATCCATGGACTTGATTCAACCAGACCGGCTCGGCGGGGATGTCCAGTGCCTGGATCAGGCGCCGCCGGTTTGCGATCACACGGGTATCCTCGTCACCCACATGCCCGGCTAGATTGAAGGAATCATGGGGCGCGGCACTCAGCCCTCCCAGCCGGGTGGTGGAGACCGCCCTCACCTGGGGCGGGACGGGCCAGCCGGGTTCCAGCCAAGTCAGGCCGTTGTTATCGCTTTTGAAGTTCGGCATCGGTCCTCAGCTCTTCGAGCAGTTGTTGCATATCCTTGGGCGGGGGGCTTTCCCATTCAATCCAGTCGTCGGTTTCCGGGTGGATCAGGCCCAGGCGGTGGGCGTGGAGGGCCTGGCGCTTGAAGTTGCGCAGGGTCTCCGTCAGGGACTCAGGGGCGCCTGCTGGAATCCTGAGCCGGCCGCCATAGAGCGGGTCGCCGAGCAGGGGAAAACGGATATGGGCCATGTGGACACGGATCTGGTGAGTGCGTCCAGTCTCCAATTTCACCATCAGGTAGCTGTGGGCGCGGAAGCGCTCCAGCACCCGGTAGTGGGTGACGGCCGGTTTACCGTTGCTGACCACGGCCATTTTGATCCGCTGGGCCGGGTGACGGCCGACGGGTTCATCGACGGTTCCGCCCGCCGTCATCACCCCCTGGACCAACGCCCGGTATTCGCGGTGGATCTCCCGCGCCTGCAAGTGATCGACCAGATGTTTGTGCGCGGCGGGCGTTCGGGCGACCACCAGCAGGCCGCTGGTCTCTTTGTCCAGGCGATGGATGATCCCGGCGCGAGGCAGGTGGATCAGTTCCGGGTCGAAGTGAAGCAGGGCGTTTTGCAGGGTGCCGTCGGGGTTGCCCGCCGCCGGATGGACCACCAGCCCGGCAGGCTTGTCGATGACCAGAAGGGAGGCGTCCTGATGCACCAGCTTCAGTTCGATGGCCTGGGGCCGGCACTCCACCACTTCCTCGAATAGCGCCTGGATCTCGACCCATTCGCCGCCCAGTACCTTGTCGCGCGGACGCCGGGGGACGCCATCCACCGCTACCCTTCCGTCCTTGACCCATTGCTGGATCCGGCTTCGGGAGAAGTCGCGCAACAAATCCGCCAAAACCTGGTCCAACCGTTGCCCCGCCGATTCGGGGGGCAGCCGCAGCTCGATACGTTCCTCCTTCATTGGGGTATACTGCTCGCCTTTTCTGCCCGATCCAAACCGGAATGACCTATGAATAGAAGCGGATACATTTTGCTCCTTTTGGTTTTTAGCCTGTTGTCCGGCTGTGTCTCCCTCTTCGGCGAG
The DNA here is from genome assembly GCA_001801995.1 of Gammaproteobacteria bacterium RIFOXYD12_FULL_61_37. Classification (GTDB taxonomy): domain Bacteria; phylum Pseudomonadota; class Gammaproteobacteria; order Chromatiales; family Chromatiaceae; genus YD12-FULL-61-37. The sequence continues at coordinate 20,320 of MGZB01000015.1, forward strand.
GAGGAGGACAAGACCCGTAATTGGTCCGCCAACCGGTTCTATTCGGAGGCCTCGACCGCCCTCAACGAGGGGGATTACCAGAAGGCCATCAAATACTACGAGATGCTGGAGGCGCGCTTTCCCTTCGGCAAGTACGCCATGCAGTCCCAGTTGGACATCGCCTACGCCTATTACAAATCCGACGAAGCCGACTCCGCCATCGCCGCCGCCGACCGCTTCATCCGCACCAACCCGCGCAATCCGCGCGTGGATTATGCCTACTATCTGAAGGGTCTGGTCAATTTTAACCGCAGCGTCGATTTCATCACCCGCTTCCTGCCCACCGACCTTTCCCAGCGCGACTCCGGCGCCGCCAACGAATCCTTCCGCGACTTCGGCGAACTGGTGCGCCGCTTCCCCGACAGCGAATACTCCAAGGATGCCCGCGTCCGCATGGTCTACCTGCATAACCTGGTGGCCCAGCACGAGGTGCATATCGCATCCTACTACATGAAGAAGGGCGCCTATCTGGCGGCGGCGAATCGCTGCAAGGAAGTGGTCGAGAAATTTCAGCGCGCCCCGGCCGTGGAGCAGGCCCTGGAGATCATGGTCAAGGCCTACACCAAGCTGGAGCTACCGAAACTGGCCGAGGACTCTCAGCGGGTACTGGAACTGAACCGGGAAAAAGGGGCCTTTACCCAGAACGTGGACAAGCCCGAGGACCGGTCGATGGCCAGGGTCGTCTGGGAAAAGCTGGGGCTCGACGAGAATTAGGCCGTAGGGGCGGGTTTGAAACCCGCCCCTACAGCTACACTACACCGCCGCTTCGTCCTGCTCGCCGGTGCGGATACGCACCACCTTCTCCACCGGGGTGACGAAGATCTTACCGTCACCGATCTTGCCGGTACGCGCCCCGTTGGTAATGGCCTCAATGCACTGATCGAGCTGATCGTCGTTGACCACGATCTCGATCTTCACCTTGGGCAGGAAATCCACCACATACTCGGCCCCCCGGTACAGCTCGGTGTGGCCCTTCTGACGGCCGAATCCCTTGACCTCGGTGGCGGTCATGCCGCTAATGCCCACCGCCGACAGCGCCTCGCGCACGTCGTCGAGTTTGAATGGCTTGATGATGGCGTCGACTTTTTTCATTTCTCTTGTCTCCAGTTGATCCAAGGGTTTAGAACCCACTAGTAATAGGATAGCGCCGATCGCGTCCGAAGGCTCGGCGCGTGATCTTCACGCCGGGGGGCGACTGGCGCCGTTTGTATTCGTTGCGGTCCACCAGGCGCAGGACCCTTCGCACCTGCTCCGGATCGAAGCCGGCGCCGATGATCTCATCCAGCCCCTGATCCCGCTCCACATAACGTTCCAGGATGGCGTCGAGAACCTCGTAGGGCGGCAGGCTGTCCGTATCCTTCTGGTCGGGACGCAGTTCGGCGGAGGGGGGGCGGTCGATCACCCGTTGCGGGATGACCTCGCCCTCTCGGTTGCGCCAGTTCGCCAGGCGATAGACCAGCATCTTGGGCACGTCCTTGAGGGGGGCGAAACCGCCGGCCATGTCGCCGTAGAGGGTGGCATAGCCCACGGACATCTCGCTCTTGTTGCCCGTGGTCAACAACATGCGGCCGCTCTTGTTGCTGATGGCCATCAGAATGATGCCCCGGCAGCGGGCCTGGATATTCTCCTCGGTGACATCGGCGGGCAGTCCCCGGAACTCCTCCGCCAGCATGCCGAGGAAGGCATCGAAAGCGGGGGCGATGGGAATGACGCCATGTTTGACGCCCATGATCCGGGCCTGCTCGATCGCATCCTCGTTGCTCATCCCGGTGGTATAGCGGGAGGGCATCAACACCACTTCCACCCGGTCGGCGCCCAGGGCATCCACCGCCAAGGCCAGGGTCAGGGCGGAGTCGATGCCGCCGGAGAGGCCCAGTACCGCCCCCTTGAAGCCGTTCTTGGTGACATAGTCCCTGATCCCGAGCACCAGCGCCCGGTAGACGGACGCCGTCTCGTCCAGGGGGGGCGCCAATGGTGCCTGGATGGGAACGGGACCGGACCCGGAGAGATCGAACTCGACAGCGGCCAATTGCTCTTCGAAATGGGGCAGGCTGAGCCGGACCCCCTCGGGCGACATGACGAAGGAGCCGCCGTCAAAGACCAGTTCGTCCTGGCCGCCGACCAGATTGACGTAGAGGATGGAGAGGCCGTTTTCCCGCGCCCGTTTCAGGAGCAGTTCCTCCCGCTCCGGCGCCTTGCCGGCGTGGAAGGGGGAGGCATTGAGATTCAGCAGGATCTGCGCCCCGGCCTGGGCCGCCCGCTGGGCCGGCTCGCGATACCAGATGTCCTCGCAGATGGTCAGGCCGACCCTGACCCCGTCAAGCTCCAGGACCAGCGGCTCGAACCCGGCCTCGAAGTAGCGTTTCTCGTCGAAGACGCTGTAGTTGGGCAAGAGGGCCTTGCGGTATTCGCCCAGCAACCGTCCGCCGTCGATCACCCCGGCGGCGTTGTATCTCAGCCCGCCCCTCTCGCGGGGATAGCCGATCACCAGGGCGATGCCCTCGACCTCGGCCCGCAGCCGCTCCAGGGCCAGATCCACGCGGCGCTGGTGCTCGGGCCGCAACAGCAGGTCCTCGGGCGGATAGCCGGTCAGGGTCAGTTCCGGAAAGACGACGATGCGCGCGCCCAATTCATCACGGGCGCGGCGCGACCAGTCCGCCACCTTCGCGGTGTTGCCCTCGATATTCCCCACCAGCAGATTGCATTGCGCCAGGGCGATTTTTATCCTTTTCTCGGGCATCGAGGCTCTCTCTTCAATATCGTAAGCATGACCCAATCGGGTTAGTATCCGTTTACCGTGAAAATCATCAGCCGTAGGGGCGGGTTTGGAACCCGCCCCTACACAGCCTCCACGGGGAGGGTTGGTGTGGGGGACATTGTAGACAAAGAGGCGGGCCAAGTTGAGAACACTTCTATTCATCGCGGCGTTTTTCATCGCCTTTGCCATCATCCGCCACCTCTGGGGGAGAAAGCCCAGGGAAAACCGTCCCCGGAAACCGGACCAGATCCCCGAGACCATGGCGCGTTGCGATCATTGCGGCCTGTTCATGCCCCGGTGGGAGGCGGTCGAGGACAGGGGGCGCCTCTTCTGCTGCGAGGAGCACCGCCGCCATGCCGGCCGCCTTTAGTAGGGACGGGTTTCAAACCCGCCCCTACACAGCTTCTGGGGTGGGGTGCCTCGTCCCATGATCGTTAGTCCCGCCCGCAAATCCCATCTGAGGCCCCCCTTCTCCGCCCGCGTCTACCAGGCACTGAGGGGCCTGCTGATCTACCGGCTGCTGGTCGGATGTTCTCTGCTGGCGGTCATCTACAGCGGCCACGGCATGCGTGTCCTGGCCGAGAACCACCCCTCCCTCTTTGCCTGGATCGGCCACGGCTATTTCATCCTGGCCGTCCTCAGCGGCCTCGCCCTTAAATACCGCTGGTTTGGCGCAGCCACCCAAGCCCACAGCCTGTTCCTGGTTGACACCCTCGCCATCCCCCTGTTGATGCAGTCGGGCGTCGGCGTCTCTTCGGGTATGGGCACCCTGCTGGCGGTCTCCATTGCCCTGACCAGCCTGGTTCTGCCGGGGCGCCTGACCCTGTTTCACGCCGCCGTGGCCACCTTCGGCCTCTTTTCCGGGATCTTCTTTTTTCAGGGCCTCGACAGCCTTAACGCCGGCGAACTGACCCACGCCGGCCTCCTGGGAACGGCCTTTTTCGTCATCGCCTTGCTGGCTGCCGTCCTCTCGCGCCAGGTCGGCGAGAGCGAATCCCTGGCCCGGCGCCAGGCCGCCGATCTGGTGGAGCTGACCACCCTCAACGAGCTGATCATCCAGGAGATGGCGACCGGCGTGGTGGCGACCGATGAACAGGGGCATATCACCTTCATCAATGACGCCGCCCGCCGCTTGCTGCGAGTCCCGCCCGGCGCTCCCATCGGCGCCCTGGGGCAGGTATCCCCCACCCTGAGCGATTGCAGAACCCGCTGGATCAGGGCCGATACCGGTTCCGCCCTCTATCAGGTGACATCGGAGCGCCAGCAGCTCCGCGCCCTGTTCCGGCATGGCGGCAAGGGCGACAGGCGCGCGCCTCTGATTTTTCTCGAAGACGCCTCCGAAGTGGTCAAGCAGGCCCAGCGGATCAAGCTGGCATCCCTCGGCCGCCTGACCGCCGGGGTCGCCCACCAGATCCGCAACCCCCTCTCCTCCATCAGCCACGCCGGCCAACTGCTGGCCGAATCGCCGGGGATCGCCGCATCCGACAAGCGGCTGACCGAGATCATCCGCAACAACTCGGCGCGGGTGAACGAAATCATCGAGAGCATCCTGCAACTCTCCCGCCGCGCCGAATCCACCAAAGAACCGATCCCTCTGTGGAACTGGCTGAGGGCCTTCATCGACGACTACCCCGGCCATGAAGGTGGATCGCCGGAGCGGTTCAGCCTTTCCGTATCGGAGGCGGCGGCGAAACGAACCGTCCTGGCGGACTGCACCCAGCTCGACCAGATCCTCTTCAACCTCTGCGACAACGCGCATCGTCACTTCGGCCGCCCCCTGTCGGAGTTGCGCATCGAATTCCGGGTCGATCTCAACTCCTATCAGGAGGTCACCCTGGACCTGCTCGATAACGGCCCCGGCTTCACGGACGAGGCCAGAGAGAAGCTGTTCGAGCCCTTCTTCACCACCCGCAGCGACGGCACCGGCCTCGGCCTCTACATCGCCAAGGAGCTGAGCGATGCCAACCAGATCGACCTCAGTCTGATCCCGCGCCCCGGCGGCGCCCATTTTCGTCTACGTTTCCCGAGTAACCACGGATGAACAGACCCCTTGCCCTCATCGTCGATGACGAGCCCGATATCCGCGAGCTGCTGGAGATCACCCTCGGCCGCATGGGAGTGGACTGCATCCCGGCGGCCGACCTGGCATCGGCCAGGAGGCACCTGAAGGCCACCCCCCATTTCGATCTCTGCCTGACCGACATGCGGCTTCCCGATGGCAGCGGCCTCGAACTGGTGGAAGAGACCGGCTCGGAGCTGCCCATCGCCGTCATCACCGCCCACGGCAACATGGAAACGGCCATCCAGGCGCTCAAGGCCGGCGCCTTCGATTTCGTCTCCAAGCCCATCGACCTGGGGGTGTTGCGGCAACTGGTGCAAACGGTCCTGAAACTCTCCGCCTCCAGCCCTGCCCCGCACCCGGCCACGAACGGCACCGGAACCTCGGCGCGTCTTCTGGGTAATTCAGCCTCCATTCAAAAGATCCGCATCATGATCGGCAAACTGGCCCGCAGCCAGGCCCCGGCCCATATCACCGGCGAGTCGGGGACCGGCAAGGAACTGGTGGCCCGCCTGATCCACGAGCAGGGGCCGCGACGGGACCACCCCTTCATCGCCATCAACTGCGGCGCCATCCCCTCGGAACTGATGGAGAGCGAATTCTTCGGCCACCGGAAAGGCAGCTTCACCGGCGCCGTCGCCGACAAGGAGGGCCTGTTCCAGGCCGCCGGGGGCGGCACCCTCTTCCTCGACGAAGTGGCCGACCTCCCCCTGCACATGCAGGTCAAACTGCTGCGCGCCATCCAGGAGAGATCCGTGCGCCCGGTGGGCGGACAGCAAGAGATCCCCGTGGACGTCCGCATCATCAGCGCCACCCACAAGAACCTTGCCCAGATGGTGCAGGAGGAACTGTTCCGCCAAGACCTTTTCTACCGCCTCAACGTCATCGAGCTGGAGATGCCGCCCCTCAGAAAGCGGCGCGAGGACATCCCCGCCCTGATCGACGTTCTACTGAAGCGGGTGGCGGCAAAAAACGGCATGGACAAACCCGCCATCGAACCCAGCGCCTTCCGCCTGATCGAGGAATACCCCTTCCCCGGCAACGTGCGCGAGCTGGAAAACGTCCTGGAACGCGCCGTGGCCCTCTGCGATTCCGGCATCATCCAGGCCGACGACCTGCACCTGCCGCTGACGGAGAGGCCCGCCCTCGACGAAGAACCGGAGTGCCCGGAAGGACTGAGTCTCGAAGAGTATCTGGAAAAGATCGAGCGCCGGATGGTCCTGGACGCCCTGGAAGCGACCCGCTGGAACCGCACCGCCGCCGCCAAGCGGCTCGGCATCAGCTTCCGTGCCTTGCGATACCGGCTGGAGAAATTGGGTCTCGACCAGGGGCAGGAGTAATCCTAGAAACCTCTTTTCAACCGCAAAGAACGCAAAGAACGCTAAGAAAACCCATCTGCGGCTGGCGCGAAAATACGCTCCCGACGGATTTTTGTCTGTGCCCCCACTCCCGGTCAGGGGCGGAAGCTAAGCAAGCCAATGAATTCCTTCGCGTTCCTTCGCGTTCTTTGCGGTTAAATGAAGAAATTTGGATAATCCTTTGGCATCTGTTCAGCCCCCTCCCTCTGGAGGGGATTGGAGAGCGGGTGTCTAATGCTTTTCCCTCCCCCCGCAGCCATACTCTTGACCATGGGCACAGAGATCACGCATAGCCATTTCGATGCAGCCGATTTTGCGGCCTTCCAGCGGCGCCTGGCCGAGGAGACCGCCTTGCTCGGGCGCTGGCTGCGGGAGGGGGCATTCCCGGCCCGTCCGGCGCAAGGGGGTTATGAGCTGGAGGCCTGGCTGATCGACCGGGAGGGCCGGCCGGCCCCGGCCATCGAACGGCTGTTGCCGCTGTTGAACGACGACCGCGTGGTGCCCGAGCTGGCCCGCTTCAACATCGAACTGAACGGCAATGCCTTTGCCCTGGCGGGCGACGCCCTGTCGCGCATGCACGCGGAGATAGGCGCCACCTGGGCGGCGGCCCGCCGGGCGGCCCGGACCCTGGACCTGGATCTGCTGATGATCGGCATGCTGCCCACGGCCGAGCAGAGGGACTTCCACCTGGGCGCCATGTCGCCCCTGCAACGCTACCGCGCCCTCAACGAGCAGGTCTTCCAGTTGCGCCAGGACCGGCCCGTCCAGTTGGACATCGCGGGGCGGGACCATCTGCGCCTCAGCCACCAGGATGTCATGCTGGAGGCGGCGACCACCTCCTTCCAGATCCATCTGAGGGCCGCCGATCCGGATCAAGCCGTCCGGCTCTACAACATCTCCAAGGTCCTCTCCGGCCCCCTGGTGGCGCTCGCCGCCAACTCCCCCTTCCTGTTCGGCCACGACCTCTGGGCCGAGAGCCGCATCCCGGTCTTCGAGCAGGCCATCGAGATCGGCCAGTCGGACCTGACCAAGCGCGTCAGCTTCGGCATCAAGTACGCCGAGGATTCCATCCTTGAGGTCTTCGAGGCCAACCTGAAACGCTACCCGGTCCTGCTGCCGGTCCTCTTCGACGAACCGCCCGAGGCCCTGGCCCATCTGCGTCTGCACAACGGCACCATCTGGCGCTGGAACCGGCCCCTGGTGGGATTCGACGCCGACGGCGCGCCCCATCTGCGCATCGAGCAGCGGGTGGCCCCTTCGGGACCGACCAGCCTCGACCTGATCGCCAACGCCGCCTTCTATTTCGGCGCCAGCCGGGCGCTGCTGGATGAGGAGATTGAGGGACAAATCCCCTTCGCCACCGCCCGCGACAACTTCTACCGCTGCGCCCGCGACGGCCTGGACGCCCGGATCTTGTGGAACGGCGAGGTTCAAGTCCCGGTCACTGAACTGCTGCGCGACCGGCTTCTGCCCCAGGCGCGGTTGGGCCTGAAGGCACTGGGGATCGACCGCGCCGAAATCGACGGCTGGCTCGGCATCCTCGACGAACGCCTGGCCTCCGGCCAGAACGGCGCCACCTGGCAGCGCCGCCGCCATGCCCGCAACGGCGGCGACCTGCGCGAGCTGACCCTGGCCTACCGGGAGCACCAGGAAAGCGGACTGCCGGTGCATCGCTGGGCCATCTGAGTTTCAGGTATCTTTGAACCCATGCTGAATGAATTCAACCAGATCCCCGCCGGACTGCTCGATCTCCGGGCTGACCAACTGCAAGCTGTCTTGGACAGACCGACCCTGATCCACCTGCCCGGCCGCCGCCCGGAACCCCTGTTCGTCTCCGTGCTGCTACACGGCAACGAGACCACCGGCTGGGACGCGATCCGCCAACTGTTGCGCCAGTACGCGCCGGGCGGCGGCCCGCTGCCCCTGCCTCGCGCCCTGAGCCTCTTCATCGGCAACGTCGTCGCCGCCGCCCGCAAGGTCCGCCGGCTGGAGGGCCAGCCCGACTACAACCGGGTCTGGCCCGGCTGCGAGGAGGACAGCTTCGCCGGCGACACCCCCGAACATGCCCTGATGCGTCGCCTGGTCGCGATCATGGCCGGACGCCGAGTCTTCGCCAGCATCGACATCCACAACAACACCGGCCTCAACCCCCACTACGCCTGCGTCAACCGTCTCGACAACCGCCACCTGCAACTGGCCGCCCTCTTCGGCCGCACCCTGGTCTACTTCACCCGGCCCTGCGGCGTCCAGTCCATCGCCATGGCCCGCCTCTGCCCCGCCGTCACCCTGGAATGCGGCAAGACCGGCCAGAGCCTGGGGGCGGAACATGCCATGAACTACCTGAACGCCGCCCTGCATCTGTCCGAGCTGCCCAACCACCCGGTCGCCCCCCAGGACATCGACCTCTTCCATACCGTCGCCATCGTCAAGGTCCCGCCCGAGGTCCATTTCAGCTTCGATGCGCCCGGCGCCGACCTCGATTTCCCCGGCGATCTGGAACGGTTCAACTTCCGCGAACTCCCCGAAGGCACCCTCCTGGCCTGCGCCAAGGGCGGATCGATCCCCCTCAGCGTCCGCGACGAGCGGGACCGCGACGTGACCGCCCACTACCTGCAAGCCGCCCACGGCGAGATCCTCACCCGCCGCCCCCTCATGCCCTCCATGCTCACCACCGACCCAAACGCCGTGCGCCAGGATTGCCTCTGCTACTTCATGGAACGCTATCAGAGCCATTTACCGAGAGAGCTGGGCTGACCGGGTGGCGATAAACTGAAGAAGGACTGAAAAGGGTGCGGGGGATCGTTCTTGAAACTTAGGGCTCGCAAAGAAATAACTTGGACAAGATTGCGCTCGGATTTGGGTCAGGTTTGGATGCGGTGATTGAGCAAAACCGCAGGCGTAGCAGCGCTACGTCGAGGATTTTGCGATTGAGCCGCATCCAAAGATGGCCCGAAGACGAGATGCAAGATGTTCAAGTTATTTCTTTACGAGCCCTTATCGCGAGGGTGGGGCTGAAGGGGCCTGGGGTGTCGCGGTTGTCTGGGTAGCGGGTTTGACCGCTTGCTGTGCAACCGGCTTGGCATTGGGCTTGGCTGCCGGGGGAGCCGGTTTGGGACGGGGCTTGGGGGCCTTCACTGTAGACTGATAGTCATATCCTCCCTGCCCCGTACCGGTGATGACCAAGCTCTCGCCGGGGCCTTTCTCCCAGATCATCTGGTCGAAACCGTCCTTGCTCCCGCCTTTGACTTTCAAGAGTTGGCCGGGGCTGATTCCCGTCAAGATATTTCCCACGGGGTGTTTGGTTATCTGGGCCAGCAGCTTCGGGCTCAGTCCCAGTTTGCCGAAGATGGCGGGCAAGGACTCGCCGGCGGCCGCTTTGTGGGTCGCCCACTCGCTGGGGGCTTCCTGGATTGTGGGCTCGGAAACCGGTGGCGTCGGAACCGGCTGAGTTGCGCTGCTCTCGGGAGCGGGAGGAGCTTGTACCTCCACGGCGGGTGCGGGCGCGGGGACCGGCTCGACCGGCGGCTGGACGGAAGCCTCGGCAGGCTCCTTGGACACCGGGGCTTCGCCCTTCTCGACGCTGTCTTCGGGGCCGGAAAAAAGGAAAAAGGCCAAAATGGCTACGGCGATCAGAGCCCCAGCTCCGATCAGGACCGGTAAGGGAACGGGGAGAGTGCGAGGGGCGCCGGACTCATGGACGGGGTGGATATAGACTTCTGGAGCCGGCTTGATGTCTTGCATGGCGTTACACCCCTACCCGTATGATTTTGATAGTTATTATTCTCACGCACAAGGCATGGAGATCTTGAAGAATCATACCCTCTGGGGATCACGAATGGAATCGCCATGGCTGGGTTCCCTGAGCGCCGTCAAGGAAGCCAGTCGGCCCCTTTATCGGCTGAATAGGAAGTCGCGGATCATCTCGCCGGGGAAGCCCCGGTATTCGAGGAACCGGGCGCGGCGGGCCTGTTCCCGGCGGTTTTCGCAGGGTTCAGGCCCGTATTTGCGGTCATGGGACTCGCGCATTGCCTCGAACCAATCCACCTCCAGCAGTTCCAGCGCCTTGTCGATCAGCGCCGGGGAGACTCCCCGCTCGCGCAATTCGCTACGGATGCGGACGGGGCCGTACCCCTTGCCGGACCGGTGGAGGGCATAGTGTTCGGCAAACCGTCCGTTGCTGAGCAGGCCACGCTCCGCCAGGCTATCGAGCGTCTGACCCAGGGCGTCGGCGGGGAACTTGCCGGCCAGCTTGCGTTCCAGCTCGGCCCGGCTGTGTTCCCTGGCAGCCAGCAGACGGACCGCCGCCTGCTCTATCTCGCCGCTCAGGCCGGGGCCTCTTCGACTTGGGGTTCGTCATCGCGCACGGTCGGCAGCTTCTCAGGGGTGACGACGGCGCGGACCTTGGCCTCGATATCGGCCGCCATGGCTGGGTTGTCCTTCAGGTATTGGCGCACGTTCTCCTTGCCTTGGCCGATGCGGTCCTTGCCGTAGCTGTACCAGGCGCCCGCCTTCTCGATGACGTTGTATTGCACGCCCAGGTCGATCAGCTCGCCCTGCTTGGAAATACCCTCGCCGTACATGATTTCGAAGTTGGCCTGTTTGAACGGCGGGGCGACCTTGTTCTTCACCACCTTGACCTTGGTCTCGTTGCCGATGACCTCATCGCCCTTCTTGATGCTGCCGATGCGGCGGATGTCGAGTCGCACCGAGGCGTAGAACTTGAGGGCGTTGCCGCCGGTGGTGGTCTCCGGGCTGCCGAACATGACGCCGATCTTCATGCGAATCTGGTTGATAAAGATGACGATGCAGTTGGTGCGCTTGATGTTGGCGGTGAGTTTGCGCAGGGCCTGGGACATCAACCTCGCCTGAAGCCCCACATGGGAATCGCCCATCTCGCCTTCGATCTCGGCCTTGGGGGTCAGGGCGGCAACCGAGTCGATCACCACCATATCGACGGCGCCGGAACGCACCAGCATGTCGGTGATTTCCAGGGCCTGTTCGCCGGTGTCCGGCTGGGAGACCAGCAGCTCATTGATGTTGACCCCCAGCTTCTCGGCGTAGACGGGGTCGAGGGCATGCTCGGCATCGACGAAGGCGGCGGTGCCGCCCATCTTCTGAATCTCGGCGACCGCATGCAGGGTCAGGGTGGTCTTGCCGGAAGATTCCGGGCCGTAGATCTCGACCACCCGCCCGCGGGGCAGGCCGCCCACGCCCAGGGCCAGGTCCAGGCCAAGCGATCCGGTGGAGACGGTTTCGACGTTCATGCCGGTGGTGTCGCCCATGCGCATGACCGATCCCTTGCCGAACTGCTTTTCGATCTGGCTCAGGGCCGCCGCCAGGGCCTTCTTGCGATTCTCGTCCATCGTTGCCTCCAACCTGTGAAGAAATAAAGCGAATTGCCGGGGATTATACACAGCCGCAGGCTCCGGGAATGAGCCTGTGCCGCCGCCTGTTTATTGTTGCGCGCGCTTTTTCACGGCAGGGCCAAGGGCCAGTGGTTGATGATCCGGTAATAGGGGGGATCTTGGGCTGGTTGCGAGACATAGAGACAGAAGCGGTCCAGGTTCCATTCGACCGGCTTGCCCGGACCTTCGGCGGCGACGGGCTGAGATTTGCGGGACAGGGTAACGTGCGGCTTGTACTCCTGTTGATCGGAGATGAAACCGCAGGCTTCCAACCCCTTTTCCAGGGACCTCACCAACTGAAACAGGGGTTCAGGCGTGACCGATGGCCTTAGAAAAAGTATCCCCGAGCGGGGCCAGAAACCAAAGCGATCAAGCGTCATGGAAAAAGGGGGGACCTGGACCCGGCTCGCCACCTCCAGCACCGGGTCCAGCCGCCCCTCCACCTGCCCCAGAAAGAGCAAGGTCATGTGCAGATCCTCCGGGTGCGGCGGCCTGCCCTTGAAATCGGGTTGGGAACGGGCAGCGCGGTCGAGGGCGTTTCTCACCTTCTCGTCCGGCTTCAGACCGAAGAAGAGACGGCGGCTCATGGGGCTTCCACCGGCAAGAGATCGAACAGGCCCTGCAAGGCCGCCACTACCGCCTGGGCACGGATCGATTCCCTATCCCCGCTGAATTGTTCCCGCCGGGCCGTCAACCGGCCGTTCCGGTCGGCCCAGGCCAGCCAGACCGTCCCCACCGGCTTCTCCGGACTGCCGCCCGAGGGGCCGGCGATGCCGCTGACGGCAACGGAAAGGTCCGCGCGGCAGTGGTTCAACACGCCGGAGGCCATGGCCAGAACCGTCTCCTCACTGACGGCGCCCCGCGCCCGGATGATTTCCCCGTCCACCCCCAGCATCTCCTGCTTCGCCTCGTTGGAATAGGTCACATAGCCCCGGTCGAACCAGGCGCTGCTGCCGGACAGATCGGTAAGGACCTTGGCGATCCAGCCGCCGGTACAGGACTCGGCCACGGCCAGCCGCTTTCCCCGGCGGGCCAGTTCCTGGCCCAGGCGTAGCGGCAAGAGGGTCATCAATTCGTTCAAATCCGGCTCCATGGCCGAAGTATCCACCCAAGCGGTTGCCGTTTCCATCCTCAAGGCAACGTCACCTCGACCTGAGTTTCCTTGACGAGCTCGGGCAGCCCCGATTCATCCAGGTCCAGCTCGCGGTTGATGGATTCCAGGTCGCGGATCTCGGCCAGGGTGGGCAGGGCGTCCAGGCTGGAGAGGTTGAAGTGGTCGAGGAAGCGGCGGGAGGTGGCGAGGAGCGCGGGGCGGCCGGGCACGTCGCGGTGGCCGACGGTGCGGACCCATTCCCGGTCGGTGAGGGTCTTGATGATGTTGGAGCTGACGGCGACGCCGCGGATCTCTTCGATCTCGCCGCGGGTGATGGGCTGGCGGTAGGCGATGATGGCCAGGGTTTCGAGCAGGGCACGCGAATAACGCGGGGGTTTCTCCTCCCAGAGGCGGGAGACCTGTTGCGCAAAGCCCTCGCGCACCTGGATGCGGAAACCGCCGGCGGTCTCGGCCAGTTCGATGGCGCGCCCCTCGTAGTCGCGGCGCAGCTCGTCCAGGGCCTCGCGCAGTTGCGTCCGGTCGGGGCGTTCAATACCGTCGAACAGTTCCAGCATCTCGTCCAGGGGAACGGCCCGGCCGGCGGCCATCAAGAGGGCTTCGAGGATCAGTTTCAGGTTGTGTTCAAGCATTCTCCGGCACCTCTTCGAAAACCCCCGCTTCCCCCTCGATGCCCCGCACATGGATGGGGCCGAAGTCGTCGGCCTGCACCAGTTCCAGCAGGCTCTGCTTCAGCAGCTCCAGCAGGGCCATGAAGGTGACGACCACGCCCATGCGGCCCTCTTCCAGGTCGAACAATTGGGCGAACTCGACGAAGCCCCGGTCCATGACCCGCTCCAGCACCAGGGACATGCGCTCGCGCAGGGAGAGGGGTTCCTTCTCCACCTGGTGGTGGCTGTACATATCGACCCGGCGCAGCACACCGGCGAAGGCGAGCATCAGCTCATCCAGACTTACCTCGGGGTCGCGCCGCCGAGTCTCGGTGGCCGGGGCCTCGGCGGCAACCAGATAGAGGTCGCGGCCGACCCTGGGCAGGGCATCCAGATCCGCCGCCGCCTGTTTGTAGCGTTCGTATTCTTGCAGGCGCCGGATCAGCTCGGCGCGGGGGTCTTCCTCCTCTTCGCCCTCTTCGAGGGGGGGACGGGGCAGCAGCATGCGTGACTTGATCTCCGCCAGCATGGCGGCCATGACCAGGTATTCCGCCGCCAGTTCCAGGTTCATCTCCCGCATCAGCTCCACATACCGGATGTACTGGACCGTCACATCGGCGATGGGGATGTCGAGGATATCCAGGTTCTGGCGCTTGATGAGATACAGCAGCAGGTCGAGCGGTCCCTCGAAGGTGTCGAGGAAGACCTCCAGGGCATCGGGCGGGATGTAGAGGTCCTTGGGCACCGTAACCCAGGGGACGCCCTGCACCAGGGCGAAGGGCATCTCCTCTTGGGTGGGCTGGTGGTGTTCTTCGGTCATTGGGAGGGGCTTGAGACTGGAGGTAGTAAAAATTTGTAGGTTGGGTTAGGCGCGCAAACCCAATGGCGTTGAATTACCCGGTGGGCTGGCTGCGCGCCGTAACCCAACATTCGGCGCCGCGTGTTGGGTTACGATTCTCCAGCCTCAAGCCTAATACCCCAACGACATGACGCGCCGGACCTCGGCCATGGTCTCCCGCGCGGTGACGCGGGCGGCCTCGCAGCCCTCGGCGATGACCTTGCGCACCAGGTCCGGCTGGGCCTCGTACTCGGCGGCGCGTTCCTGGATGGGTTTCAGCTCTTGCAGCACGGCGTCGATCACCGGGCGCTTGCACTCGATGCAGCCGATGCCGGCGGACTTGCAGCCCTCCTGCGCCCAGGCCTTGACCTGATCGTTGGAGTAGACCTCGTGGAACTGCCAGACGGGGCAGCGGGCGGGGTCGCCGGGATCGGTGCGGCGCACCCGGTTGGTATCGGTGGGCATGGTGCGCAGCTTGCGTTCGATCTCCGCCGGCGTCTCGCGCAGGGAGAGGCAGTTGTTATAGGACTTGGACATCTTCTGCCCGTCCAGGCCCGGCATCTTGGACGCCTTGGTCAGCAGGGGGCGGGGTTCGGGCAGGATGATCAGGCCGCCCCCCTCCAGATAGCCGAACAGCCGCTCGCGGTCTGTCAGTGCCAGGTTCTGCTGGCCTTCAAGCAGGGCGCGGGCCGCCGCCAGTGCCTCCAGGTCGCCCTGTTCCTGATAGCCCTTGCGGTAACCCTCATAGAGCTTGGCGTTCTTCTTGCCCATCTTGTTCATGGCCTCCGCCGCCTTCTCCTCGAAGCCGGTCTCGCGGCCGTAAAGATGATTGAAGCGGCGGGCCACCTCGCGGGTCAGCTCCACATGGGCGACCTGGTCCTCGCCCACCGGCACCAGACCGGCCTTGTAGATGAGGATGTCGGCGCTCTGCAACAGGGGGTAGCCGAGGAAGCCATAGGTGGAGAGGTCCCGCTCCTTCAGCTTCTCCTGCTGGTCCTTGTAGCTGGGCACCCGCTCCAGCCAGCCCAGGGGCGTAATCATGGACAACAGCAGGTGGAATTCGGCGTGTTCCGGCACCTGGGACTGGATGAAGACCTTGGCGGCGGCCGGATCGACCCCCGCCGCCAGCCAGTCGATCACCATCTCATGGACCGACTGGGGGATGAGGGAGGGATCTTCATAATGGGTGGTCAGGGCGTGCCAATCGGCGACGAAGAAAAAGCAGTCGTATTCGTGCTGGAGTGCAACCCAATTCTTCAACACCCCATGATAGTGACCCAGGTGAAGACGCCCGGTGGGGCGCATGCCGGAGAGGACGCGGGCGTTGGCGGCGGATGACAAAGTGGACTCCTCGTTCAAAACAGGGTTTGCAGCAGGGCGGCAACCAGTTGCTGGCTGCCGTCGATAAAGGGGCCGACCAGGCGCCAGAGGACGCCGGTCACCAGCAACAGAATCAGGACCATCATCCCGTAAGGCTCGATGCCGGCCACCCGGTAGGCGATGCGGGGAGGCAGCAGGGAGACCAGGACCCGCCCGCCGTCCAGGGGCGGCAGGGGGAAGAGGTTGAGCACCATGAGCACAGCGTTGATCATCAGGCCGAAACCGCCCATGTAGATCAGGGGCATGGAGACCCAATCCATCCCCAGATCGTGGAGATGGATGGCCAGGCGGGCAGTCAGGCCCCAGATCAGCATCATCAGCAGATTGGCGCCGGGGCCGGCCAGGGCCACCAGGGCAGTGTCCCGGCGCGGGTTGCCCAGACGAGACCAGTTCACCGGCACCGGCTTGGCCCAGCCGAAGACGAAACCGGTGGTGAAATACATGAACAGAGGCAACAGCACCGTGCCGATGGGGTCGATGTGGCGCAGGGGGTTGATGCTGACCCGGCCCAGCATCAGGGCGGTGTTGTCCCCCAGCCGGGCCGCAGCCCAGCCGTGGGCCGCCTCGTGCAATGTGATGGCGAACAGCAGCGGCAGGGCCATGATGCTGGCTTGTTGCAGCAGGTTCAGGTCGTTCATCCTAGAAACCTCTTTTCAACCGCAAAGGACGCAAAGAACGCTAAGGAAATCCATCCGATGCATTTGTTCGGCGCATCCCTGCGCCTCACCCCTCCGGGGCTGGCGCGAAAATCCGCTCCCGACGGTTTTTTGTTCGGCGCATCCCTGCGCCTCACCCCTCCGGGGCTGGCGCGAAAATCCGCTCCCGACGGTTTTTTGTCTGTGCCCCCACCTTCCCGGTCAGGGGCGGAACCTAGACAAGCCAATGAATTCCTTCGCGTTCCTTCGCGTTCTTTGCGGTTAAATGAGGGAATTAGGTTCACGAGGCTTGCTCCAGAAAGACCACGTCGCCCTTGCCCTGGCGCGCCACGATGGGGGCTTGGTCCTCGTCCTCGATGTCGATCACCGTGGTGGGTTCCAGGCCGCAGTAGCCGCCGTCGATGATCAGATCGACCGCGTGGCTCAGCAGGTCCTTCATGTCATAGGGATCGGACAGGGGATACTCGTCCCCCGGCAGGATCAGGGTGGAACTCATGATCGGCTCGTTCAGCTCCGCCAGCAGGGCCTGGGCGATGCGGTTGTCGGGGACGCGGATGCCGATGGTCTTGCGCTTGACGTGCATCAGCCGCTTGGGCACCTGCTTGGTCGCCTGGCAGATGAAGGTATAGGGGCCGGGCGTCAGGCTCTTCAAGAGGCGGAACTGGGGGTTGCTGATCTTGGCGTAGGTCGTGATCTCCGAGAGGTCCCGGCACACCAGGGTGAAGTGGTGCTTGTCATCCACCCGGCGGATGCGGCGGATGCGCTCCATGGCCTCTTTGTTGCCGATCTGGCAGCCCAGGGCATAGCTGGAGTCGGTGGGATAGATCAGCAACCCGCCGCCCGCAAGGACCTCGACCGCCTGCCGGATCAGGCGCTGCTGGGGGTGCTCCGGGTGGATCTGGAAGAATTGGGCCATGGGAAGGGGTCTTGTTATTGATCGTCAAGCCGCGCGGCGATCCGGCCAGTCGTGCCAGATCGGGGTGCAGCTTGCCGGCAGACTGGGCAGATGCCCCAGTTCGATGCGGAAATTGTTCGGGCCATGATAATCGGAACCGGCCGAGGCGAGAAATTTCATGTCGGCGGCAAGCCGGGCCATGACCTGATAATCGTCCAGGCTGTGGCTGCCGGAGACCACCTCGATCCCGGTCCCGCCCAGCTCTCTGAACTCACCGAGCATACTGCGCAACTTGGTTGCGGTCATATCGTAGCGGGCGGGATGGGCCACCACCGCCTGACCGCCCGCGTCCAGAATCCAGCCCACCGCCTCCGCCAGGCTGGCCCAGTCGCCGGGCACATGGCCGGGCTTGTTCCTGACCAGGTAGCGCTTGAAGACATCCTGGACGTTCTTCGCCCGGCCCGTCTCCGCCAGGAAGTGGGCGAAATGGGTGCGGCTGACCAGCCCGTCGCCCGCGAAGCGGCGCGCGCCCTCCAGCGCCCCCGGAATACCAGCCTTGTGCAGCCGGTCGCCGATCTCCTCCGCGCGCCTGTCGCGGTAATCGCGCAGCCCCCGCAGGCCTGCCAACAGACCGGGATGATCCGGGTCGATACCGAGGCCGACGATGTGAACCGTACACCTGTTCCAAGTCACCGAAATCTCGATGCCGTTGATCAGAGCAATACCGGCACCGACAGCCGCCCTGGCGGCCTCGGCCAGCCCCTCGACCGTATCGTGATCGGTCAGGGCCAGGGCGGCGACACCCGCCGCCGCAGCCTTACGCACCAGCTCGCCGGGCGTCAGCGAACCGTCGGAAGCGGTCGAATGGGTATGCAAGTCGTGGCAAGATCTCATGAATGAATTGTACCCTATGGAGCAAGAATTATTCCCGGAGGGGAAAAGGCCCATGAAAAGACTGTTGCGGAAGCTGATCGCCCTGGCCGTCTCCCGGCTCCCCAAGGGGCTGCTGATCGACATCGAGTTCTTCGAGCTGTTCCAGCGCCGGGGCTGGCATGTGGTGCCGAATCACTTCTACGACCCCATCCCCGACACCTCGCAACTGCCCGACCGTCTTTGGGAACGGCCGTCCGAGATGATCGGCATCGACCAGAACATCGAGGCCCAGGCCGCCTTGCTGGAGGAGATCGCGGGGAGCGGGCTCAAGGAATATGCCGCTCTCGGCGCGGAAACCACCGCATCCGCCTTCGCGGGCATCGACGGGGCCATGCTCTATTCCCTGGTCCGCAGGCTGAAACCCCGGCGCATGATCGAGATCGGCTCCGGCGCCTCGACCCTGCTCACCCTCCGGGCAATGGAGCTCAATCGTGCGGAGGACCCCGCAGCCCAGGGCGAGTTCACCGCCATCGAACCCTACCCCAGCGAGACCGTCCGCAAGGCCCTGCGGGGGAAGGGGACCCTGATCGAGGAGAAGGTGGAAAACCTCCCCCTGGCCCTCTTCGAGGCCCTCGGCGAGAACGACATCCTCTTCATCGATTCCAGCCACAGCGTCAAGATCGGCAGCGATGTCCACTACGAAATACTGGAGATCCTTCCCCGCCTAAAAAAAGGCGTCCACATCCATATCCACGACATCTTCCTGCCCTACCACTACCCCAAGGACTGGGTAAAGGGGCGCAAGATCTTCTGGACCGAGCAATACCTGCTCCAGGCCTTCCTCGCCTGCAACCGGGATTTCGAAATCCTCTGGTCGCCGGGCAGCCTGTGGCAACGGATGCCCGAACGGCTCGCCGCCCATTTCCCCGGCTATGACCACGAACGGCAACCGGCGGGGAGTTTTTGGATGCGGCGCTGCCGGTGACGCGACCATGAACATCCAAGAAAACCACGACCTAAAATCCCTCAACAGCTTCGGCCTGCCTGCCAGGGCGCGTTATTTCTGTACCCTCGACGATCTGGGCCATACAGTGCGATTAAGGGATTGGCAGGCCCAACACCCGGAATTGCCCCTGCTGTTCCTCGGGGGCGGCAGCAATCTGCTGTTCGTCGGCGACTTTCCGGGGCTGGTGGTGCAGGTGCGGCTGGAATCGCTGGAGATCCTGGAAGGGGACTCGAACTACAACTACATCCGCGCCGGGGCGGGCAACAACTGGCACCGGTTCGTGCGCTGGACAATCGATCAGGGGTTCGCCGGTCTGGAGAACCTCTCCCTGATACCCGGTACGGTTGGTGCCGCGCCCATGCAGAACATCGGTGCCTATGGGGTGGAGCTGAAGGACTGCCTGCAATCAGTACGGGCCGTGGATTGGCGCAATGGCGAGGTCCGCGACTTCAGCCGCGAAGACTGCCGCTTCGGTTACCGGGATAGTTCTTTCAAGTCGGTGGAGCCGGACCGCTGGCTCATCCTCTCCGTCACCTTCGCCCTGCCGCGCGAGCCGCGCTGGAAGACCGATTACGCCGACCTGCGGGAGCTGCTGGAGGGCAAGGCGCTGAACGCCCGCGTCATCAGCGAGGCGGTGATCGCCCTGCGCCGGAGCAAGCTCCCCGATCCGGCCCAGATCGGCAACGCGGGCAGCTTTTTCAAGAATCCAATGGTCAGCGCCGAGCAGTGGCAAACACTGAAGGCGGCCAATCCCGCGATGCCTGGCTGGCCCCAGCCCGATGGCGGCGTCAAGACCTCCGCGGGCTGGCTCATCGATCAGTGCGGCTGGAAGGGGAGACGCGAAGGTGATGCAGGCACCTATTCCAAGCATGCCCTGGTCCTGGTGAATCACGGCAACGCCACCGGGGCCGAGGTTTGGCGCTTCGCCCAGGGAATCATCGCCTCCGTCCAGGAACGGTTCGGCATCCGCCTGGAGCCGGAACCCAGGGTGATCGGCGGCTGATTGGCTATGCTGATAGAGCGTGTTTCTTGAGAGAGATCCCTGAGCAGGTGACCGACGTGACAGCGCCAAAACCCCCACCCTTTTCCATCCGGCTTGCCGACTGGCGCCTGGACCGGCTGGCCATCCAGTGCATCCGCGAGGAGGTCTTCATCCGGGAACTGCATATTCCACCCGGATTGGAGTGGGATGGACGCGATTCCTCGGCCATCCATCTGCTGGCGGAAGACAGTGAAGGCCAGCCCATCGGCACGGCGCGCATGCTGCCCGAGGGCCATATCGGCCGCATGGCGATCCTGCCGTCCTGGCGCCGGAGCGGCGTCGGCTCGGCCCTGATGGAGGCCCTGCTGGAGATCGCCGCCCAGCGCCATCTCGGTTCCGTCTTTCTCCAGGCCCAGCAGATTGTGACCCCCTTCTATCAAGGGATAGGTTTTGAACCGGAAGGGCCTGTCTACATGGAAGAGGGCATCCCCTATCAACTGATGGCCCGGCCCCTGGATTCGGAACCCCTCTCCGAAACGGCCTATCGGGAGCCCCATTACCGGGTGGATGAATCCCTGGAGCTGATCGACCGGGGCATTCTGGGGGAGACCAGGGACGCGATCCCGCTGCACAGCCGCGAGGCCTTCCGCACGGCCTGCCTCAGCCTGGCGCGCCAGGCACGGCGCAGCATCCGCATTTTCAGCCACGACCTGGACGCCTCGATCTACGACAACAAGTCCTTGGTCAACGAACTCAAGCGACTGGCGACCCGGAACCCCGACCCCTCGATCTTCATCCTGCTGCAAAGCAACGAAAAGGTTCAACGGGAGGGCCACGGCGTCGTCACCCTGGCCGCGCGTCTCCCCAGCAAGATCCAGATCTTCCGTCCCCTGGCCGAGTCCCGGCGGGAACCCACGGACAGCTTCATGCTGGCGGACGACATCGCCTTCGTCTACCGGAAGTGGCACACCCGTTTCGACGGCCGGGTCGAGTTCTACAACCTGAGCCGCGCCCGCGAGCTGGTCAACGCCTTCCAGGAGCTATGGAACGAGAGCGAGGAGGATATTGCCCTCCGGCGTTTGAGCATCTGACTGAAGACCGCTCATCCAAAAAAACTCTTTTCAACCGCAAAGGACGCAATGATCGCAAAGGAAAACGATCTATTGCATTTGTTCGGCGCATCCATGCGCCTCACCCCTCCGGGGCTGGCGCGAAAATCCGCTCCCGGCGGTTTTTTATCTGCGCCACCGCCTTCCCGGTTTGGAGCGGGGCCTAGACAAGCTAATGAATTCCTTCGCGTTTCTTTGCGTTCTTTGCGGTTATAACGAGGAAGTTAGGTTCAATAATCCCCGGAGCGCAATCGCTCCCGGTTCAGCGCCAGCCATTGGAGGGCGATGACAATACTGGTGGAATTGGCCCGGCCGCCATAGAGCTCCGCCAGCGCCGCCTCCGTGGAAAGCACAGAGACGCGGATATCTTCGCCTTCCTCTTCCAGTCCATGAATACCGCCGATCCCGGTGAGATCGGCTATCCCGCAATAGAGGCTGATGCGCTCGTCGGAGAGACCCGGACTGACCCAGAAACGGCAGATAGGAATCAGGGCGCGCAGCGCGCAGTCGGCTTCCTCGACGGATTCGCGCCGCGCCACCTGCTCGGCCTCTTCACCGGGACCGATATGGCCGCCCACGGTCTCCAAGAGCCAGGCCCCCTCCCCGTCCTCCAAGGCGCCGATGCGGAACTGCTCCAGCAGCGCCACCTGATCCCGTTCGGGGTCATAGAGAAGCACGGAGGCCGCGCCCAGCCCTTCCAACCGTTCCCGCAGAATCTCCTTGCCCCATCCCCCGGCATACAGGGTATGGCGCAACCGGTAACGGCCCAGTTTCAGGAACCCCTTATAAACCTGAACCGAATCAATGATCTCGACCTGATGTCCCATGGGATATTCATTCCCCCGCAGTGGTTTGTTCCCCGGGAAATGGCAATTCCCCCAGCATCCCCAGCGCCTGGCGCAGACTGGCCCTTGGCAGCCTCAGGCCATGGTCGCGCCACAGGCGCTCGGCGATCTCGGCCTCGCCCTTGGGGCGGGGCTCCATCTCCTGCAACAAAGCGCCCAGATCCTCGGTGATCGCCCAGGGGTAAAGAATCCAGCGCCATTTGGCGATCTTTGCTGCGTAGTAGTCCGGCACGTAGCTGGAGCTGGTCTTGTGATGGATGACGGCGGTTCGCAGCTCGGCCGGCGGCCCATGTTCCATGACATGCTTGATGGCCACGTCGAAAGTGCCGCCGGAGTCGCTGATGTCATCCACCAGCAGGACCCGCTTTCCCTTCAGATCGACCGTCAGGGGATAGCGCACAACCCCCTCGGGTGCCCTATGAATGCCGTGGTAGCGCTCGATCTTGAACTCGGCCAGATCGAGGATGCCAAGGAAATCGGATAGAAGGCGCCCGGCCGGATAACCGCCTCGCCCCACCGCCACCAGGGCATCGGGCTCGAACCCAGAATGGCGGATCTGCCGTGCAAGGCTGTGGCAAAGGTTTTGTATGCGGACCCAGCCGACGTATTGGCAAGGGATGGGGTTCTTATTCATCGGCGTCTCCGAAGTCCCTGAAGAAGATATGAACCTAGAGGCCTCAGTTCAACCGCCAAGGGCGCAAAGAACGCAAAGAAAGACATCGACTTGTATCCTCCCGTGTATTCACCTGCCGGGTTGGATGGGAGGAGTGGTGCAGGGATGCACCGGTTACGGACCGAAGGATGGAAACTCAGGTAACTCATTGTGTCTCTTCGCGTTCTTTGTAGTTAAGGACGCTCCACCTCGCGGCGCTGCCCGTCCTCATAGACGTAGAGTTTGTCCGGCCCTTCGTCCTTGACCTTGGAGTGACTGCCGTCGCACCAGGGATCGTCCTTGCTCAGGCCGCAGCGGCAGAGCCACTTGCTCTTTCCGCCGCAGGAGACCTCCAGGGGTCCATTTTCATCGCGGATAATGATTCTTGCCATAAGGCTTCTCCTTCGAGATCGGGATTGGAAAAGGGCGCATTCGCACCGGTGGTCTTTTTGATTCTAGTCGATTCTTCAGTCCGCATCCGCTACCCAGCGCCAGGCGATGAGCAATGCCATGAAAGAGATGGCCGAGGCGGCCAGGAAGGCGGTCAGGGGACCTGCCCCTTCCCAGAGAAAACCGGCGGCAAGGCTGCCTACCGCCCCGCCCGCGCCGTAGCTGATGCTGCTGTAGAGGGCCTGTCCCCGGCCCTGGTGCTTGCCGACGAAGTAGCGGTGGACCAGGTGGATGGCGGAGGCGTGGAAGACGCCGAAGGTAGCGGCATGCAATGTTTGGGCGGCCAGCAGGACCGCCAGCCGGTCGGGGAAGGCGCCGATCAGAATCCAGCGCGCGGCGGCCAGGGAAAAGCTCACCAGCAGCATGCGCCGGGCGCCGAAGCGGTGCAGCAGCCGGTGGCTGAAGGCGAAGATCACCACCTCGGCGATGACGCCCAGGGCCCAGAGCTGGCCGATCAGGGTCTTGGACCAGCCCTGGGCCTCCATGAAGATCGAGTAAAAGGCGTAGTAGGGGCCGTGGCCGAGCTGCATCAGAAAGCAGGCGGCGAAGAAGGCCAGCACGGCGGGCTGGCGGACGACATGCCATAGATGGATCTGATCCAGGGGATGGGGCTCCGGATCGGGGTCGTTCACCAGCAGGGAGGAGAGCCAGATGCCCATGTAGACCGCAAACAGGACCGGCAGGATCACCGCCGGTCCCCTGGCATCCACCGCCACCCCCAGGATCGACACCGTCAGGATGAAACCGATGGAGCCCCAGGCGCGCACCTGGGCATAGCGGGGCGCCTGGTCGCCCAGATAACGGAAGGTCACCACCTCGAACTGGGGCAGCACCGCGTTCCAGAAGAAGCTGAACAGCATCATGGCCGCCGCCAGGGGCCAGAACTCGGTGAAGAAGAAGACCCCGGCGAAGATCAGGCTGGTCAGGAGGGAGCCGAGGCGCACGATGCGCATGCGGTGGCCCAGATGATCCCCCAGCCAGCCCCAGACAAAGGGGGCCACAAACTTGGTCGCCATGGGGATGGCCATCAACTGGCCGATGGCGACCGCGTCGTAGCCCAGCCCCTTGAGATAGAGGCCCCAGAAGGGGACCAAAATCCCCAGGGCGCCGAAGTAGAAAAGATAGAAGCCCGAGAGCCGCCAGTAGGGCATCAGCGAGGAACGGACGGTGGAATCACGGGTGTCATGCAACGGACATCGGCGTTCTGGGCCCGGTGGCGCAGATGGTGGTCCATGAGGCAGATCGCCAGCATCGCCTCGGCGATGGGGGTGGCGCGGATGCCGACACAGGGGTCGTGCCGCCCCTCGGTAACCACCTCGACCGGATGGCCGTTCAGATCAATCGAACGGCCGGGGATGCGCAGGCTGGAGGTGGGCTTCAGGGCGATGCGGGCGACGATGGCCTGACCACTGGAGATGCCGCCCAGGATGCCGCCGGCGTGGTTGCTGAGAAAGCCCTCGGGGGTCATCTCGTCGCGGTGCTCGGTCCCCTTCTGTTCCACCACAGCGAAACCGTCGCCGATCTCCACCCCCTTGACGGCGTTGATGCTCATCAGGGCGTGGGCGATGTCGGCGTCGAGGCGGTCGAAAATGGGCTCGCCCAGGCCGGGGGGGACCCCTTCCGCCACCACCGTCACCTCGGCGCCGATGGAGTTGCCCTCCTTACGCAGGGCGTCCATATAGGCATCCAGCTCGGGGACCTGAGACATATCCGGCCAGAAGAAGGAATTCTGCTCGACCACCGACCAATCGAAACCCCGCGCCCGATGGGGGCCGAGGCGGGAGAGGTAGCCGCGAATCCTCACGCCTGCCCGTTCCCGCAACCACTTCTTGGCGATGGCCCCCGCCGCCACCCGCATGGCGGTCTCCCGCGCCGAGGAACGGCCGCCGCCGCGATAGTCGCGAAAGCCGTATTTCTGGGTGTAGCTATAGTCCGCATGACCGGGCCGGAACTGCTGGGCGATGTTGCCGTAGTCCTTTGAGCGCTGATCGGTGTTGTGGATGATCAGGCCGATGGGCGTGCCGGTGGTGCGACCCTCGAAGACGCCGGAGAGGATCTGCACCTCGTCCGCCTCGCGCCGCTGGGTGGTATGGCGCGAGGTCCCCGGCTTGCGCCGGTCCAGGTCCCGTTGCAGATCGGCCTCGGTCAGCTCCAATCCCGGCGGGCAGCCATCGACGATACAGCCGATAGCCGGGCCGTGGCTCTCGCCAAAGCTGGTGACCGTGAAGAGTTTTCCGAAGCTGTTGCCTGACATGGTTTAACCCGAAAATTCCAGATTCCGTAGGGTTAGCGTGAAAATGGCGAACCGGACATTGGGGGTAGGTCGGCCTTCAGGCCGACCTACCCCGAGTTTTCTACTTCCCCTCGGCAAGGCCGCCGAAGACCTCGATCATCCGGGGGATAAAGCGCCCCAGCTCCAGGCTCATGAGGGAGAAATCCACGTCGAAGCGGGCCGCCGCGTCGTCGGCGTTGGAGGCCGCCGCCTCGTCCTGGATCAGATCGAGGAAGCGCAGGCGCCGCACCGCCAGGTCGTTGCCCAGCACGCAGCCGATGCGTTCGTTCCACTCCACCGCCAGGCGCACGGTGCGCTTGCCGGCTTCGAGATGGGACGAGACCTCCGCCCCGTCCAGGGGCTGGCGGCGGCAGCGGACGATACCGCCCTCGGCAGTCGGTTCCCGCAGCTCGCATTCGTCCATCAACAGAAAATCGGCGGGCGCACCCTTGGCGACCCAACCGGTCAACACAGCGGCGGGGTCGTCCTTCAGCGCCAGGGGCCGCACCTTGAGGGAACCCAGCGAGTCACGCAGCAGGGTCAACAGCTCTTCGGCGCGCTTGGGCAGGGCGTTGTCCACCACAATCCAGTTGTTGACCGGATCGATGTAGGCGTAGACCCGGCTGGAACGGGTGAAGGCCTTGGGCATCAGGTCGAGGACGATTTCGTCCTTCAATCCCTGCTTCTCCTTGCGGGACAGCTTGCGCAGCTCGGCGTCCTCCAGCTCGGCCACCTTCTCGTCCAGGGCCTCGCGGATCACCGAGGAGGGCAGCAACCGGTCCTCGCGCCGGGCACAGACCATGATGCAGCCGTTGGCGGCATGGGTCAGGGACGAACCCTCCCGCCCCAGGGGCCGGTCCCAGCCGATGGATTGGGGTTCGAGGGAACCGCAGGGGCGGAAGGCGTGTTGTTCCAACTGGTCGTGCAGCGCCTCGGGGGAGAGCCCGATGGGGGCCGTCAGAGAGTAGATTTGCAGGTTTCTAAACCACATGGGCGGTACTTCATCCAGGAAAAGGAAAGGCGGCAGTTTACCCCGAACAGTCCCACAGAGGCCATCGAGCAGCGGTCAGAAAAGGGTCGTCATCCGCCGGATCGAATCGCCCCATCCGTGACTGAGCAGCACCAGCAGCGGCACGATGATGACGAAGGCGTAGAGCACAAGGCGCAGACGGACGCTGGCACGGGTCATCTCCATGTAGTGGTCGATCACCAGACGGCCCTTGAGGGCAATCAACCCGGCGACGATCAGCGTCAGCGGCCAGCCGGTCTCGGCGAGCCAGGCCCCTGCGAGCGTGAGCCCCAGGAGCAGCAGCCAGACCTTTTCCGCGTGGCCCAGTTTCATCGCAGCACGTAGAAGAAAGGAAAGATCACCAGCCAGATCACATCCGTCGTGTGCCAATAGACCGCCGCCGCCTCCAGCCCGCCGTGGTTCTCCGACGAATAGGCATTGAGCGCGGTACGCGCCGCCACCCAGGTCAGACCCATGAGGCCCCAGCTCACATGCACCAGGTGGTTGAGAGTCAGGTAGTAATAGACGGTATAGAAGACGCCTGCCTCGCCGTCGATGCCGTGGGCGACATTCCAGCGGATCTCGAAGAACTTCACCAGCGGATAGCCGAGGCCCAGCAGAATGGCCAGCCCCGTCCAGCCCGCCGCCGTCCTTCGCGCGTCGAGGCGAATCGCCGCCACCGCCTTGACCATGCAGTAACCGCTGGTCAGCAACAGCAGGGTGATGGCGACGCCCGCCAGGGTCAGCAGCTTGTCCGGCCCGGCCAGAAAGGCCTCGGGATGATGCGCCTTGGCGACGAAATAGACCCCGAACAACAGCAGAAACTCCACCAGCACACAGAAAATGCCGACCCAAATGCCCGGATTGCCGGGGACGCGGCCGGGGGTATCGCAGGAGGAGGGGTTGCCGGGGAGATGCATGCGGCCAACATAGGCGGGTTGAAACCCGGCGCCATTGAGGTAGATCAAGCGGGGGAGAAGGGAAGCGGCCACGGGTTCCTGGGTAGGCTACAGCGCCTCGAACGCCTCGACCCAGATGAGTTCACAGGCGCCGCCGCCGGTGTCCTTGCGGGTCAGGGAACTGCGCCAGCGCCAGCCGTCGGCGGCGCTGGCCTCGACCAGAAAGCCCTGAATCCGCACGATCTGGCCGGGGCGGGTGCCGAGCATCCGATCAGCGACCGCCTCGGTGGCGGGGATCAGGTGCATGTTGGCGCTGTGGGTCTCGATAGCCTCGCGCGGGATCGGGAACTCGTTTTCCACCCGCCAGTGATAAAAGCGATTGCCCTGGCTGATAGAGATCCGGCTCAGGACGGCGGAATCGGACATCGGCCCCCAGCCCAGGGCCAGATCGAGGGGGGAGAGATCGGCCTCGCGGCCGAAGCGATACCGCTCCGCGCCCAAGACCCGCGCCTGGATGCTGAACCGGGCCAGGGGCTGGATACGGTAGCCCTTCATCCCCAAATCCGGCGCCGGGCCGGGATCGGCCTGCAACGGCTCTCCGGCAACGGTGATTCCGGGTGTCCGGACCGAAGCGGCCCGATGATCCTGCCAGTGCTGCAACGCGCCGTAGGCAATCAGCAGAATGAACAACCATTTCCAGGACATGGCCCCTAATCTCCTCAATCCGAATCTCCGGCGTCGGCCGGACCTATTGGACAGCATTGGCCGCCAGGGTATGGACGATCTCAACAGCGCCGGCGGAACCGTCCCGGATCATCCGCCGCAACTTTACCGTGAAAGTCGCGAACCAGAAATGTAGCCCAATGGGATGGCGGATCGCCATGACCGTTAGAAAAATGAGACCCCCTCGGCAATTGAAGAAACTGCCGTTACGAACGGCCCTGGATTGACTATTTTCTCTATTGTGGATGAGTCACCCCACGAGGAGAGGATATGAACACGAAAATCAGAAACCTGCTGGCCGCTTCCATCCTGGCCCTTTCTGCGCCCTGCCTGGCCGAACCCGGATTCGGCGGTCCCAGACCCGGTGGACCCGGACCCGGCGGACAGGGCTTCGGCGGCCCCGGATTCGGCGGGCCAAATCAGCAAGGCAGTTTCGAGGAGCGGAAGGCCGAAATGCTGGCCAGACTGGAAGAGCGGTCGGCCTCCATCCAGGAGACAAAAAACTGCGTCAACGCGGCCACAACCCAAGAGGCCTTGAAATCCTGCCGCGAGCAGATGAGGTCCAAACAGCAAGACCTCCAGTCGAAGCGCATCGATGAACAGATCAAACGCCTTCAAGAACAGAAACGGAGATTCTCGGAAGGCCCGGCGGCCTCTGACGCGCCGCTCTGAACGGGTTCGGCCCCTGCCGCCAAATCCAGGCTAAGTCCGGCTTCCCAGCAAAAACAGCCGGAATGCCTGCTCCGTTGCATCCTCCAGCAGCCTTGGCGCATCCGCCATGGCCTGCTCCAGGGTGATGGGTCCGGGGCAGAGGCTGAAGAGGGCGTCGATGCCGGCCGCTATCAATTTCTCGTGGCCTTCGCCCAGGCTGCCGCCGATGGCGATGCAGGGGATACCCGCAGCCTTGGCTTGGCGGGCGACGGCGGCGGGGGCCTTGCCTCGGGCCGTTTGACCGTCCAGGCGACCCTCGGCGGTGATGACCAGATCGGCCCCGGCCAGCTTGTCCCGGAATCCGGTCAGATCCAGCACCAGTTCCGCGCCCGGCCGCAGCATGGCGCCGAACAGGCCGTGGAGGCCGCCCCCGGCGCCGCCGGCGGCCCCAGCACCGGGGAGGTGGTGGATATTCACCCCCAGCTCCCGCGAAATGACCTCGGCGAGATTGGTCAGTCCCCGCTCCAACTGCTCGACCTGCCGGGCACCGGCCCCCTTTTGCGGGGCGTAGACGCGGGCCGCGCCCTGCTCCCCGAGCAGGGGGTTGTCCACGTCGCTGGCCACTTCAAGGGAAGTTCGGGAAAGGCGGGGATCAACCCCCGTGAAATCGATGGCGCTGATCCGTTCGAGGGACGCGCCCTCCCCTGCCAGCTCTCGACCCGCATCATCGAGAAAACGCACCCCCAGGGCCGAGGCTATGCCGGTCCCGCCATCATGGGTGGCGCTGCCGCCGATGCCCAGGAGGATGCGGCTGGCCCCGCGATCCAGGGCGGCGCGGATCAATTGACCGGCGCCGAAGGTGCTGGTCTTCAGCGGATCGCGACGATCCGGAGGCAATAGCGCCAATCCCGCCGCGTCGGCCAGCTCGATCAGGGCCAGGCCCGAGCCTGGGTCGAAGAGAAAGGGGGCATCGATGGGTTCACCCAGGGGGCCTTGGACCCGAGAGGAGAGGGTCTCCAAACCGAGCGCGCCTTGCAGGACCCGGCGCATGCCGTCGCCCCCATCCGCCACCGGGGCGAGACAGAGTTCGATCTCGGGCATGACCCGCCGCACGCCCCGGCCGATGGCCTCGGCGGCCCCCTGGGCGTCGAGGGAACCCTTGAGGGCGTTGGGCGCGACGACGATTTTCAACCGCGAAGAACTCAAAGAAATTCCTAGACTTTCATCAGGTTGAACATTTTCACCGCCACCCTCAATGTCTCGTGCGTTACCCTGCGGATAAATTCGCACCTACCCGCCCAACCCCTCCTTTTCAAGGAGTGGGCAATATGGGGATGTTGCCCTTGCGTTCTTCGCGTCCTTTGCGGTTAATCGAGAGGGGTCAAAGATTGGAGCAGAGGCAATCCCTGTAGTCCCGTTTGTTCTTTTTGCAATAGGGGCTCTTCTCCGCCAGGGGGTAGAAGGTCCGCAGGGCTTGCTGCTTGATGACGAAGGTGCTGTAGAAGGGTTCCTTGCCGTCGAGGCGGGTCTCGAACAGACAGGCCTCTTTGCTGTTCTTGCCGACCCTTTCGTTGGCTTGATTGAAGGCCTGGGTTCCGGCGATGAGGATGTCCTCGGCGCTCATTTCGCGGTTGTAGCCGGTGAGGCACTTGACGTCGTTGTCCCCCGCTCCGGGGTTCTGGAACTCGACGCTGATGCTGTAGATGGGCGGCCTGATCCGCTCCTTCAGATAGAACTCGCGGCACTTGTATTCGGGCCGCGCCTGGGGGTTGGCGTTGAGCCGGCGGTAGCCGGCCCAGCCCTTGTCTTGGGCCTGCCAGTAGCGGGCGGCGTAATGCAGGCCGCCGAGATCCCTACCTTCGCCCGGCTCACCGCAGAAGACGTGCTTGAAGCCCTTCTGCTCGAACCAGACCCGGCGCAGTTCGCGCGCAAATTGTTCGTTATCGCCCGACTGGCTGTAGATGCGGCTATCCAGGGCGGCACGGATGCGCCCCAGCACGGCGGCGTTGGAGGGCCTCAGCATCATGCGTTCGAAATCGACGGCATCCACCTCGGCGCCCCAGCCACCGCAGAGCTGCAAGACCTCCAGGTCGAAATCGGTCAGGGGCGGATCTTCCGGGGCGTGGAGGGTCCGGGGGTCTTTATCGAAAAAGGGCTGAAAGGCGCTCGCCGCGAAGGGCAGCATGAGCGCCAGGAGAAAGAGGGAAATACGGCTGGTCGATGTCATGGCAATTCACCTTGGTTGATCCGGGACGCGGACAGGATACCGGCCCGGCGCGCGTCTCCGGTCAGTATATCTTGGATCACGGGGATACCGGTCGCCCTCCGATCTGTCAGAACCGGGCTTGGATACCCGGATAATGGTGAATCAGGGTTTTCTGGAGTAGAACCCCAGAGCACAGGGCGATCCATTAGCCGCCTCCGCCTCGTTTCCGTTCGCCTCCCCGCAAGAGAGGTTACAAGGCGAGACTTGACCCTTCACGGCTCCTTGAAAAATCGGCGAGCGGTATTCAATATCAAGGGCAACGACTACCGGCTGGTGGTGTCCGTCGCCTATCGGTTTCAGTCTGTGTATGGAACAAAAGGGTCTGACCCCTTTGTTCTTTCATTAAGTATATTTAGTAAAGTGTCACCGTAATTCCTAAATGGAGGTGAATATGTCGTGGAACAAGGGGGGGGGCGGACCCCTTTGTTCTTTCATTAAGCCCGGCAGGGTGGGCATGTACACATGCCCACCATTTCCTGGACTGGTAGGATAATGCCAAATTTCTATCGTGGGGAAAGCGGGGAAAGGGGACGGATTTTGGGAATAAAGGGGTCTGACTTTGTTCTTTCATTAAGTATATTTAGTAAAGTGTCACCGTAATTCTTTTTCCGCATTCGAGTCAGAACCTCAATAGGCAGACATGAACACCAATATAACAAAGTGGATATATATCATGGTCTCGCCGACATATCTATATGCATCATATATATTCGCGACGGCTTTCTCAGTTAATAGGATGCACATATGGTTTAGCAGAATGACTGCAATTTCATCGATAGCCATTCTATTGGTTTTCTTGCTTTATCCAATCTATCTTGCAACAAGAAAGAAGGTATTGAAGTCAATCGTATTTATTGCAATTCAGATTATTGTGTTTGTTACATTCAAGGCCGTGCTCAATGCCTATGATATTGATAGTGAAAAAATTAATTTCTTAATTAACGAAGACCGTTATGTTTCTCTGATTAAAGAGGCGACACCATTTAGGCCTGATAAAGAAGTGTACATAATTAAAATTGAACCACGTTACATGTATTGCGATAGGTATTTGGTGCATGATAAAGGCAATGAGTTTATTGATCCAAAGAATGATTATTTTGGTATTGGGCGTACGTATGCCACAACCCAAGAGGGGAAAAAAATTCATGCAGGACGCGATGACGTTCGCGTAAGAAAATACAGCAATTACATGTATTTGATAGATTCATGTTCCAGTATCGTTAATTCACCAGAATAAGGGTAGCCCAATGAGTACTGTATTTAAGTCTGAGGTCAAGGCAACTGTTGATGGGAAGGGGAAAAGGGGACGAATTACGGTGACACTTTACTAAATACACTTTATTGAGTGTATTTAGTAAAGTGTCACCGTAACTTCAACCCTCCACCGGGAGGCTGTGTAGGGGCGGGTTTCAAACCCGCCCCTACAGCTGATGATTTTCACGGTAACAATCATGGCGGCTTGCCACCCCGGAGCATAAAAATGCCAATGTAGGTCGGCCTTCAGGCCGACTGTCGCCCTGAAGGGCGACCTACAGTATTTTCACGGTAAAGTGGGGTCCACTTTATCCACTGGGGTGGCGCATCGCCATGATCGTTAGCTGAATCGCGCTCTTCATGGTTGGGGCAAGGTTTTTGGGGTTATCATTTGACCCGCCCGCGTCCCATCACCTTCGGTCAAAAGGGGAAACCATGTTTACGAAATCCGCTGTCGGCGTCAGCCATCACAGAAATCCCAAGGTAGCCGCCCGCGAGGCGTGCGAAGCGGCCTTGAAGCGCGCCGGTATCGAGGGCCGGCCCGATTTCGTCTTCATGTTTGCCTCGGTGGGATACGACCAGCGGACACTGGTCGAGGCGGTCCGGGAGCTGACCGGCAACGCACCCCTGGCGGGCTGTTCCGGCGAGGGGATCATCACCCAGGGGGAGAGCGACGAGAGCAACTTCACGGTCGGCGTGATGACGGTGCAGTCGGATGAAATCCGCTTCACCCATGCCATGGCCCTGAACACCACGGGATCGCACCTGGATACCGGCAAGGCAGTTGCCGAGGCGCTGAGGCCCCATGCCAGCGATGCGATCATCGGCATGATCGTGCTGGCGGAGGGACTCCAGTTCAATTACGACCAGTTCAGGCAATCCTTCGCCGAGCACTTCCCCGAGGGCGACCAGGTACTCCTGTTCGGCGGCATGGCGGCGGACAACTGGGCCATGAAGGAGACCTTTCAGTACTTCGACGGCCAGGTCCATACCAACGCGGTCATGGGGGTGCTCATGACCGGTTCCCTGCGCATCGCCCATTCCGTGGGCCATGGCTGTGTCCCCATCGGCACCGAGCGCACCGTCACCCGCAGCTTGAACAATGTGATCTACGAGATCGACGGCAAGCCGGTGCTCGATATCCTCAAGGAATACCTGATGGAGGATGAGGTCGATAACTGGAAGAAGGCGGTGGTCAATCTGAGCTGGGGCCTCAAGGCGAGCGAGGATATCAAGGGCGAATACGATGAGTTCGTCATCCGCTTCATGCCGGCCCGCGACGAAGAGGCGGGCTCCATTACCATCCCCACTGACATTCCGGAGGGGACCAGGGTCTGGATGACCCGGCGCGACCACGACAAGATCGCCAAGGGGGTAGAGAAGATCGGCGAGAACGTCCTGAAGCAGCTTGGTGGCGAAAAGCCCAAGATGGTGTTCCACTTCGACTGTGCCGGGCGCGGCAAGGTGGTCTTTCGCGAGCAGCAGAAACTGGAGGTGCTCAAGACGCTGCAAGGGGCGTTGGGCGCCCAGGTTCCCTGGCTCGGTTTCTATACCTATGGCGAGATCGGCCCCATCGGCACCTGTAACCAGTTCCACAACTACACCCTCTCGTTGATGGTGCTCTACTGAGTTGAAAGAAGAATCGACAGGATTGCAGGATTCGCAAGATTTACAGGTTTATTTCAAATAGATCCTGTAAATCCTGCGAATCCTATTAATCCTGTCAAATCATCAGATTAGGGTAATCAGTATGCAGGGAATAGACTCAGAGCTGGAGGCGAAATATCAGCGGGCCATAGAGCAGGTCGAGCGGCTCTCCGATCAGGTGAAGCGCCTGACCAAGACGGAGAGTGAGCTATACAGCTTTCAGGAGGCCTTCGACAGCCAGTTGCGTATCTATCGCAAGCTCTATGAGTTCAGCAAGGAGCTGGTCTCGACCCTGGACCCCGAGGTAGTGCTCAAGAACACGGTCCATTTCGTTCTCTATGAACTCAATTTCGAGCGCTGCGTCATCCTGACCCCGGACGACTCCGGCGCCATCTTCCGGGTCAGGGTCTTCGACGGTTATTACGACGGGGCCAGGACCGTCGCCCAGGTCCGTTTCAGCCGGGACGATCCTGCCATTCAGACGGCCTTGCAACATACCCTGCTCTGTACCTGTTGCTGTAACGAGGATTCGGCCCGGCATATCGGCGAGCAGCTCCTGCTCGACCAGTTTGCCGCCTTCCCCTTCGGCGGTGAGCCGGGCGATCCCTTCGGTATCCTGGTGGTCGGCAACACCAACGAGAACCTGCCCTACCAGACCCCCGTCCAGACGGACAGCGAGTTCATGGTCGGGCTGGGCAATCTGTTGAGCCAGGTCTCCAACACCATCAACAACATCCGCTACTACCACGCCCTGGAACATGAGCGCTGGCAGTTGGCGGACAAGGTGCAGGAGCGCACCAAGGAGCTGACGGAGCAGAACCAGGCCCTGGAGCACACCCTGGAGGCCCTGCGCCTGGCCAAGGAACGTGCCGAGGATGCCACCCGGGCAAAAAGCGATTTTCTCGCCAACATGAGCCATGAGATCCGTACCCCGATGAACACCATCATCGGCATGGCCCATTTGATGATGCAGAGTCAGCTCGAATCCAAGCAGGCCAATTATCTGCGCAAGATCGACAGCGCCTCGCGTTCCCTGCTCGGCATCATCAACGACATCCTGGACCTCTCCAAGATCGACGCGGGCAAACTGGAGCTGGAGGAGATCGACTTCAACCTCAGCTCGGTGCTGGAGAACGTCATCAACATGTTCTCCATCCGCACCGAGGAGAAAAATCTCGACTTCTACGTCACCCTAGACCCACGCATCCCCGGTCATCTCCACGGCGACCCGCTGCGGGTCGAGCAGGTGCTGATCAATATCGCCAGCAACGCGGTCAAGTTTACCCAGGAGGGGGATGTCGGCATCGACGTGCGTCTGATGGAGTGCGACAACGGCGCCCTGCGCATCCGCATGGAGGTTTACGACACCGGCATCGGCATGACCCCTGGACAGCAGGCCAAGCTGTTCCAGCCCTTCACCCAGGCCGACACCTCCACCACCCGCAAATTCGGCGGCACCGGCCTGGGGCTGGCCATCTCCAAACATCTGACCGAACTCATGGGCGGACGCATCTGGGTTGAAAGTACCGCTGGCGAAGGCAGCCGTTTCTTTGTCGAGATCCCGCTCGGCGTGCAGGCGGGCGCCGAACCCCCGCCGGTCGATCCCTTGCTGCGAGGCCGCCAGGTGGTAGTGGCCGAAGGCAATGCCCGCTGGCGCGAGATCATCGGTGAACTGCTGGAAGGCTTCGGCATGAGTGCCCAGATGTGCCTCAGCGGAAAGGAACTGCTGGAGACGCTGGAACAGCGGACTGAACCCTGCGATCTGATCCTGTTGAACTGGCGCCTGCCCGATCAGAACCCCATCGGGCTCATCGAGCAACTGCGTCAGCGGATCGTCCCCCTGCCGCCGCTGATGGTGATGACCGGCAGCCTGAGCCGGGAATCGGTGCTGCAAAAGCTCGAACCCCACGCCATCCGCAACGTCATCCCCAAACCCATGACCGCCCCCATGATGCACCGCGCGCTGCTGGCGGCCTTCTCCCTGCTCCACGAGGAGCCGGACGAACTGCGGCGCCACTTCTCCAGCCTCAAGCGCGAGCTGCGCACCCGAGGTGGCACCGCCCTTCTTCTGGTGGAGGACAACCAGTTCAACCGGGAAATCGTCCTCGGACTGCTGGAAGATACGGGCATAGAGGTCGAGTGCGCCGAAAACGGCCGCCAGGCGGTGGACAAGATTCTGCAACACCCCGGTCACTTCAACCTGGTGCTGATGGACATCCAGATGCCGGTGATGGACGGTTACAAGGCCACCGAGATCATCCGCCGCCACGCCGGGCGGGAACGGCTGCCCATCATCGCCCTCACGGCCAACGCCATGATTCAGGATGTGGAGCGGACCCGTGAGGCCGGGATGAACGGCCACCTCAACAAACCCATCGACGTGCATGAGTTCTATTCCACCCTGCTGCAATACCTGCCGTCCAAGGCCGGCCCGGACGCCATGACCCCTGGCGAGGTCAGCATGTACATCAATACCCCGGCCATCGACGGCATCAACACCGCCGAACTGATCAGCCGGGTCGGGGGTAACGAGGAGACCCTCTACAAGATACTGGACAGCTTCGCCCTGCAATTCTGCGATGCCCCGGAGCAGATTCTCCGTTTGCTGCACGAAGATCCGGCAGGAGCGGAACGCATGGTCCACACCCTCAAGGGAGTGACCGGCAACCTGGGCGCCAAGGCCGCGTTCAGGGCCGCGAAGGACTTGGACGAGGCCTTCAAGGAAAGGGACCCTGAGCTGTGCATGCCCTTGCTCGCCGAACTGCAACTCCAGCTTGATTCTCTTTGCGAGGCCAT
The DNA here is from genome assembly GCA_001801995.1 of Gammaproteobacteria bacterium RIFOXYD12_FULL_61_37. GTDB lineage: Bacteria > Pseudomonadota > Gammaproteobacteria > Chromatiales > Chromatiaceae > YD12-FULL-61-37. The sequence goes on from MGZB01000015.1 coordinate 56,903, forward strand.
AAAACGGGCATTGGCGGGACGGATGCCGCAACGCGGCAAAGGCAAGCCGCCGATCAGTGCCGAAGAACTGCGGGCGCGCTATCAAACCCTGATCGAACCCCTGGGCAAGCACCGGGCGAACCCCTGCAAAGAGGTCATCGGCCAGATCGAATGTTTCGAGCTGCCCGAGCCGGAACAGACTTTTTTCGAGCAACTCAGTAAACTTATCGCCTCTTACCGCTACAAACAGGCGTTGCAACTCCTGAATGGACACCTCAATGGCTGAACATACCGCAACCGTGCTGGTGGTCGATGACACCGAATCGAACATCGATATCCTGCTCAACCTGCTATCCGAGTACGAAGTCCTTGTCGCCCTCGACGGCCCATCCGCGCTCGAAATCCTGGAAAAGCAGCGCCCGGACGTCATCCTGCTGGACATCATGATGCCTGGCATGGATGGCTATGAGATCTGCCAAACCATCAAGGAACGCGAACAGTGGAAAGAAATCCCCGTCCTCTTCATCACTGCCCGCACCGACGAGGCCAGCATCCTCAAGGGTTTCGAAGTGGGCGGCAGCGATTACGTGACCAAGCCCTTCCGCTCCAAGGAACTCCTGGCGCGGGTGCGTAACCTGCTCAACTACAAGCAGGCCCTGGACCGGCTGAGATACATTGCCGTGACCGACGAACTGACCGGGGCATCCAACCGCCGCTCCTTCTTCGCGCGCGGCATCGAGATGTTTGCCCAGGCCCAACAGTCGCAAAGGCCCCTTTCCGCCCTGATGCTGGACCTGGACCGATTCAAGGCCATCAACGACACCTTCGGCCACGAGGCCGGCGACATTTCCCTCAAGGCCTTCGTGGAGCGAGTCAAGGAACAACTGGGACCGGACGACCTGTTCGGCCGCCTGGGGGGTGAAGAATTCGCCATCGTCCCGGCGAACCGGACCTTCGACGGCGCCATCCACATGGCCGAAGCCATCCGGCGGACGGTCGAGGCCAAGAAGATCGAAGTCAAGGGAGACATCATCCCCCTCACCGTAAGCATCGGCATCGCCTTCGCCGACAGTAAGACCGAAAGCTTCGACGCCCTCCTGTCGGTCGCAGACGGCCAGCTCTATGCCGCCAAACACGACCAGCGCAACTGCATCCACTTCCTCGGCCAATCAGGCAAGACCCAGAAGCCGGACGGACAGACAGGGTTCCGCAAGCGGAGGTAGGGGGGCGGAAGGGGGGAAACCGTAGGGGCGGGTTTGAAACCCGCCCCTACTTCATCGCAGGCTTTCCAGTCGAATACGGACGATTTCGCCGCTGATGACATCTAGCTTGGCGATGGCCGCGATGGCCTCGTTCATGGCCTGTTCCCGCACACGCTGGGTGAGCATGATGAGGGGAACCAGGGTCTCGCCCTCGCCCGGTTCCTTCTGTTCCATGGCCTCGATGCTGATGCCCGCGTTGCCGAAGATGCCGGCGATCTGGGCCAGGACGCCGGGCTTGTCCTGCACGGTCATGCGCAGGTAGTAGGCGGTGACCACCTCGTCCATGGGCAGCACGGGGATGTCGGAGAGGGCGCTTGGCTGGAAGGCCAGGTGCGGGACGCGGTTGCCCGGATCGGTGGTGAGGGCGCGGACCACGTCCACCAGGTCGGCCACTACTGCCGAGGCCGTAGGTTCGGCACCGGCGCCGGCGCCGTAGTAGAGGGTCGGACCCACGGCATCGCCATGGACCAGGACGGCGTTCATGACCCCATCCACATTGGCGATCAGTCGGCGGGCCGGGATCAGGGTGGGATGGACGCGCAGCTCCACCCCTTTATCGGTCTTGCGGGTGACGCCCAGGTGCTTGATGCGGTAGCCCATCTCGCCGGCGTAGGTCACATCTTCACGGCTGATGCGGGTGATGCCTTCCGTGTAGCACTTCTCGAACTGGAGCGGGATGCCGAAGGCAATCGAACTCAGGATGGTCAGTTTGTGGGCGGCGTCGATGCCCTCCACGTCGAAGGTGGGGTCGGCCTCGGCATAGCCCAGGGCCTGGGCCTCCTTGAGCACGTCGTCGAAGTCGCGGCCCTTGTCGCGCATCTCGGTGAGGATGAAATTGCCGGTGCCGTTGATGATCCCGGCGATCCATTCGATGCGATTGGCCGCCAGGCCCTCGCGCACCGCCTTGATGATGGGGATGCCACCGGCCACGGCCGCCTCGAAGGCCACCACGACGCCCTTTTTGCGGGCCGCCTCGAAGATCTCGTTGCCGTGGCGGGCGATCAGTGCCTTGTTGGCAGTGACCACATGCTTGCCGTTCTCGATGGCCCGCAGCACCAGCTCCCGCGCCGGGGAGTAGCCGCCGATCAGCTCGACGACGATGCTGACCTCGGGGTCATCGACCACCTGCCAGGCGTCGTCGGTAATCCGGGCGATGGATTCGATGCCGTTGATGCGGGAGGCATCGTAGACCTTGGCCGCCGCGTGGGAGATGACGATGCCACGCCCCGCGCGGCGGGCGATCTCGGCCCCGTTGCGATGCAGCACACTGACGGTTCCGCCACCCACGGTACCCAGCCCCATGAGGCCGACTTTGACAGGATTCAACTGAGTGCTCCTTAGTTTCATTTGTAGGTTGGGTCAGGCGCGCAATTTCGACGGGCTTTCTTCTCTTGGAGAGGTTGGTGCGCGCCTAACCCAACCTACCGATTTGTCGATTACTTAACCACCCCATCCTTGCGGAACATGTCGCGGATGCCGCGGACCGCCTGACGAGTCCGGTGCTCGTTCTCGATCAGACCGAAGCGGACATGGCCGTCGCCGTGCTCGCCGAAACCGATGCCGGGCGCCACGGCCACCCTGGCCTCTTGCAGCAGCTTCTTGGAAAACTCCAGGGAGCCCATGGCCCGGTAGGGTTCGGGGATGAGCGCCCAGACGAACATGGTGGCCTTAGGCCGCTCCACCTTCCAGCCCGCGTTGTTGAGGCCGTCGCACAATACATTGCGCCGGCTCTGGTACATGAGGCGGATCTCCTCGACGCAGTCCTGCGGACCCTCCAGGGCGGCGATGGCGGCCACCTGGATGGGGGTGAAGGTTCCGTAATCCAGATAGGACTTGATCTTCGCCAGCGCGGCCACCAGAGTCTTGTTGCCGACCATGAAGCCCACCCGCCAGCCGGGCATGTTGTAGGACTTCGACAGGGAATAGAACTCGACCGCAATCTCCTTGGCCCCCGGCACTTGCAAGATGGAGGGCGCCTTGTAGCCGTCGAAGACGATCTCGCCGTAGGCGATGTCGTGGATCACCCAGATATTGTGCTCCTTGGCCATCTCGACGACCTTTTCGAAGAAATCGAGATCGACGCATTCGGTGGTCGGATTGCCGGGGTAGTTGAGCACCAGCATCTTGGGGCGCGGCCAGGAGTCCTGGATCGCCTTTTGCAGCTCCTCGAAGAAATCCATGCCGGAAGTGACCGGGATATGGCGCACGTCAGCCCCGGCGATGATGAAGCCGTAGGGGTGGATGGGATAGGCCGGATTGGGCACCAGCACCGAATCGCCCGGCCCCATGCAGGCCAGCGCCAGGTGGGCCAGGCCCTCCTTGGAGCCGATGGTGGCGATGGCCTCGGTCTCCGGGTCTAGGTCCACGTCGAACTTCTGCTTGTACCAGTTGCAGATGGCCCGGCGCAGGCGCGGGATGCCCTTGGAGGCGGAATAGCGGTGGGTGTCCTTGCGATTGGCCACTTCCACCAGCTTTTCGACGATGTGCGAAGGGGTCGGCTGGTCGGGATTGCCCATGCCGAAATCGATGATGTCCTCGCCCCGCGCCCGCGCCGCCGCCTTGAGCTCGTTCACGATGGCGAACACATAGGGAGGCAGTCGCTTGATTCGGGCAAATTCTTCCATTTCTGGCGTGGACACGGGGAACCTCGGGGACGGTGATAGAAAAGGGGCTAAGTTAACTGAGCGCCGGACCCCCTGTCAAAGGAAGAGGCTTGAGGGGGTGCGAACGGAAGCGTCCAGACGCAGGCCGGCCTTCAGACCGGCAATCGGCGTGGCTGCCGGCCTGAAGGCCGGCCTGCCATCTATTTGAACAACGACTCGGCCGAGAAGCCCTCGCGCTCCAGGATGACGCGCAGCCGGCGCAGGGCGTCCATCTGGATCTGGCGCACCCGTTCGCGGGTGACGCCCAGTTCGTTGGCGACCTGTTCCAGGGTGGCGTTTTCGTAGCCGTGCAGGCCGAAGCGGCGTTCCACCACTTCGCGTTGTTTGTCGTTCAGCCGGTGCAGCCACTCGTCCAGGTGTCGTTTCAGACCATCGGCCTGGAGCGATTCCATGGGGTCCGAGGCCGATTCGTCGGGGATGGTGTCGAGCAGGGGTTTATCCGCATCCTTGCCATAGGGGGTATCGACCGAGGCGATGCGCTCGTTCAATCCCAGCATGCGCTCGACTTCCTCCAGCGGCTTGCCCAGCAGCGCGGCGATCTCCTCGGCCGTCGGTTCGTGGTCGAGTTTCTGGGCCAGTTGGCGAGCCACCCGCTGATAGCTGTTGATCTCCTTGACCACATGGATCGGCAGCCGGATGGTCCGGGTCTGATTCATGATGGCCCGCTCGATGGTCTGGCGAATCCACCAGGTGGCGTAGGTGGAGAAGCGGAAACCGCGCTCGGGATCGAATTTCTCCACCGCGCGGATCAGGCCCAGGTTGCCTTCTTCGATGAGGTCGAGCAGGGCCAGGCCGCGATTCATATAGCGCCGGGCAATTTTGACCACCAGCCGCAGGTTGCTCTCGATCATGCGCTTGCGGGAGGCGGCATCACCCTTCTGCGCCAGCCGGGAGAAGCGGACCTCTTCCTCCGGGGTCAACAGCTTGGAGGCGCCGATCTCGCTGAGATAAAGCTGAGTGGCGTCCATTTGCGAGGGCTGGATGGAACCCTTGAAAAGGGCTATCTCCTCGTCGAACGATGAGGGCCTTTCCCTGTCCGCCTCGGGCTCTTCCCCGGCATCCAATCGCAGGCTGTCCTCCTCCTCGTCCTCGAAGGCGTCCTCGGACTCGTTGAAAACTTCTTCTTCCTGGATTTCTTCCAGTTGCTTATTCATTACTCCCCCTCAACATCCCCTCGATCGTGATCGGCCGGCCTTCCGCTCGTCTTACAAAGGCGGCAGGAGCTTCGCCGGATTAACCGGCTTTCCCTGATACCGGATCTCGAAATGAAGCATGGGCTGGTCCCTGCCTGCGCGCCCCATCTCCGCGATCTGCTGCCCGGCCGTCACCGTATCACCCTCTTTTACCAGAATCTTTCTATTGTGACCATAGGCACTTAGATAATATTTGTCATGCTTTACAATAATAAGTCTGCCGTATCCTTTCAGGCCGATACCACCATAGACCACCCGCCCATTTTCCGCCGCCTGAACCGGTTGCCCTTCGTTGCCCGAGATCAGGATGCCCTTGCGGCCGATGTCGCCTTCCGAATAGCTGCTGACCACCTGGCCGTTGGTCGGCCAGCGCCAGCGCATATTGCTGTTGATGGGTTCATTGTCGTCGCGATAGGAGGTGCTCGTCTTGGCCGCAGTAGCGGCGGGCGCGGCGGAACCCCGTTCCGGCCCGCTGGGCTGAGGGGCCGTGGCGCCGTAAGCCACATCGGAGGAAGGGGTCAACCGCAACGATTGCCCTGGATGAATGGTGTAAGTGGATGGCAGCCGGTTCCAGCTCGCCAGGGCGCGGTAATCCAGATTCTCCCGCCAGGCGATGGAATAGAGGGTATCGCCGCGCTGCACGACATAAATCCTGCCTGGCACGGAGGGCGCAGAACCTGGCGCGGTAGTGTTGGCGACCTCCTGCCCGCCCTCAAATACCGGGGCGCGAAAGTCCGATGACCCGATGCAACCCGCCAATCCCAATACCAGCGGCAGAACAGCGGCCAGCCTTGCGAACGGACCCATTACACAACTCCTCCCAACAAGGGCACGAACACCACGCGCTCCAACATTTCCTTCTCGTACCCGTCCTCGGTGCGGGTGACCCGGACAAGCACCTGCATGTCGCGATCGCCCACCGGCAGAACCATGCGGCCGCCGACGGCGAGTTGCCGCACCAAGGCCAGCGGGATGCCTTCCGGCGCGGCGGTAACCATTATACCGTCGAAAGGGGCAGACTCCGGCATTCCCATGGTGCCGTCGCTGTATTTGGCGCGGATATTGCGCAGGCCGAGATCGCGAAACCGTCCCTGGGCCTGAAGCAGGAGCGCCTTAATACGCTCGACGCTGAAAACCTCGCTCACCAGCCTAGCCAGCACCGCCGTCTGATATCCGGAACCGGTTCCCACCTCCAGCACCCGTTGCAGAAGACCGCCCTCCAACAGGGCCTCGGTCATGCGGGCGACGATATAGGGCTGGGAAATGGTCTGGCCGTGGCCGATGGGCAGCGCCGTATCCTCGTAGGCCCGGCTCGCCAGGGCCTCGTCCACGAACAGGTGGCGCGGGGTGGCGCGCATGGCGTTGAGCACCGCGATGCTCTTGATTCCCTCCTCCTTGAGCCGCGCAATCAGACGGTCACGAGTCCTCTGGGAAGTCATGCCGATGCCCTGGATGCGCAGGCTGGTCATGACCCACAACCGCCCAGCCACTCCGCCAGGGAAGGAATCGCCGCATGGCGGGTCAGGTCCACCTGCAAGGGGGTTACAGAGACATAGCCCTGGCGCACGGCGTGAAAATCGGTGCCGGGTCCGGCGTCCTGTTCCGGCCCGGCGGGGCCGACCCAATAGATGAGCTTGCCGCGCGGGTCCCGCGCCTTGACCACGGGCTCCGCCTTGTGGCGATGGCCCAGGCGGGTGGCCTGGAAGCCCTTCAGCTCTTCATAAGGGATGTCCGGCACATTGACGTTGAGGATGATCTCCGGGGCCAGGGGATGTTCCCGCAGGCGGTTCAGCAGCTCCTCTGCCACACGGGCGCCGGTGTCGTAGTGCTGGGGGTCGTGCGAGACCATGGAGACCGCGATGGCGGGATAGCCGAGGAAGCGTCCTTCGGTCGCCGCCGCCACCGTGCCGGAATAGAGCACGTCGTCACCCATGTTGGCGCCCGCGTTGATGCCGGCGATGACCATGTCCGGCTCCTCGTCGAGCAGCCCGGTGATGGCCAGATGGACGCAATCGGTCGGGGTGCCGTCCACGCTGATGAAACCGTTGGCGGCCTCGTGGGCGCGGATGGGCCGTTCCAGGGTCAGGGAGTTGCTGGCGCCGCTGCGGTTGCGCTCCGGCGCCACCACCCGGATAGAGGCGACCCGGCCCAGACGCTCCGCCAGCGCGGCGAGCCCCGGCGCCTGGTATCCATCATCGTTGCTCAGTAATATCCTCATGATCAGCCGCAAATCCGCCAAAGCCACCACTATACTCAAGGCTTACAGCCGAGACTAGCTCGCCATGACTCAGGAAGACCGGGAACTGTTCCAACAGGCCACCGCCGACACCACGCCGATCGACGCCAATCTGGCCGAACCCTTTCGCACCAGGCGCCGGCCCATTCCCCTCGACCAGCCCCCCGAGCACGAGCCGGAAGAGGCGAATTACGGTGACACTTTACTAAATACACTTTGTCGAGGGTATTTAGTAAAGTGTCACCGTAATTCGCAGACCCACGACGAACTCTCCTTCCAGCGCCCCGGCATCCAGAACCGGCTCTTCCTCGACCTGCGCCGGGGCAAACTGCCCCCGGAAGAGACCCTGGACCTGCACGGCTACCATGTGGAAGAGGCGCGTCGGCTGCTCAAGGGCTTCATCCGGCGCGCCCAGCTACGCCGCTATCGCTGCGTGCGCATCATCCACGGCAAGGGCAAAGGCTCCGCCGGGCAACAGCCGGTGCTGAAACAAAAGGTCAACCAATGGCTGCCCCAAAGCGAGGAGGTCCTGGCCTACTGCTCCGCCCCCCGCTGGGACGGCGGCACCGGCGCGACCTATGTGCTGCTGGCGCGGGTGAAGACCGAGTAAAAACCAGGCCCTCCCCCTCCACCCCTTCCATTCTTGTGACACAGGGCGCATTTGGCCCATCGCGCCTTGTTGCACGGCTTCCGGGCCGTTATGCTTCGGACTCTGCCACTTGTTCGACTGGAAACAGAAGACACCATGCTTGAAGCCGCATCCCCACGGGCGAGTGTGCTGATCGTCGATGACACGATCGCCAACATCGAGGTCCTGCTCTCGGCGCTCGAAAACGAGTACGACGTCAGCTTCGCCACCTCGGGCCGTGAGGCGCTGGATATGATGACCCGGCGGGAGAATCCCGATCTCATCATGCTGGACGTGATGATGCCGGAGATGGACGGCTACGAGGTCTGCCGCCGCTTGAAGGAAGCCCCCTCCACCCGCGACATCCCAGTCATCTTCGTGACCTGCAAGAACAGCGTCGCCGACCAGGAGCAGGGCTTCAATCTGGGGGCGGTCGATTACATCACCAAGCCCATCGAACGCCCCCTGGTTCAGGCTCGAACCCGCGCCCATGTGAGGCTCAAGCAGAAATCCGAGGCGTTGCGGCGAAAGATCGAGGAACTCGGCCAGGCCAACGAGGCCCTGCGCGACAGCCATGATCGCCTCACCACGGTGATGGACGCCATGGCCGACGCGGTCTTTCTCAAGGATGGCGAGGACCGCTGGCAACTGATCAACCGCTCGGCGGAAGAGCTGTTCCGCATCAAGGACTTTCCCTGGCAGGGCAAGACCGGGGCCGAGCTGGCGGCCCAGCGGCCGCTGTTCCGTTCGGCCCATGAGGCCTTCCTGCTGGGGGACGAGCAGGCCTGGCAATCCCAGGGGGTCCAGGTCAGCTATGAGGATGTCATCGGCCCGGACGCCAAGCGGCACCATTTCGAGATCCGCAAGATGCCCATGTTCGGCGAGGACGGCGGGCGCAAGGCCATCGTGGTGGTGGGCCGCGACATCACCGAGCGCCGGGAGTCCGAGGCCAGCATGCGCAAGCTCTCCCAGGCCGTGGAGCAGAGCCCGGAGAGTATCGTCATCACCGATCTGAGCGGCCGCATCGAATACGTCAACGAGACCTTCACGCGCAACACCGGCTTCAGCCACGAAGAGGCCATCGGCCGGACCATGGGCATCATCCGGTCGGGCAAGACCCCCCGTGAGATCTATCTGGACCTTTGGGCGTCCCTGGAGCGAGGCGAGGCCTGGCAGGGGGAATTCGTCAACCGGCGCAAGGACGGGAGCGAGTTCGTCGAATCGGCCATCATCTCCCCCGTGCGGCAGGCCGACGGCTCCATCAGCCACTACCTGGCCATCAAGCAGGACATCACCGAGACCAAGCAAGCCCTGGCCCGGATCGACAGCCTGACCTACTACGACCAGATGACCGGCCTGCCCAACCGCGGCCTGCTCATGGACCGCCTGGAATCGGCACTGGCCACCGCCTGCCGCCGCGCCCGCGAAGGGGCGCTGATCCTGATCAACCTCGACCGCTTCAAGACACTGAACGACGGCCACGGCCACGAACTGGGCGACCGGCTGTTGACGGCGGCGGCCGAACGCATCGGCTCGCTGATGCGCAAGGACGACACCCTGGCGCGCCTAGGCGCCGATGAATTCGCCCTGCTGTTGCAGGACGTGGACGACTGGCACCTGGAGGTCGGCCGGCGCGCCCTGTTCGTGGCGGAGAGAATCCACGCCACCCTGTGCCAGCCCTTCGTCTTCACCGACAGCAAGGATGTCCTGGTGACCGCCAGCCTCAGCATCGCCCTGTACCCGGAAGGCGACGCCGACACCCCGCTGGAGATCATGCGGCGGGCCGGAATGGCCATGCACCGGGCGAAACAGTCCGGCGGCAATCAAACCACCTTCTTCGACGCCGGCATGGGCAAGATCGCCCGCCAGCGCTTCCAGCTCGAACACGAGCTGCGGCGCGGGGTGGTCCGGGGCGAGCTGCGGCTCTACCTCCAGCCCCAGGTCGATGCCGAGGGTGTCGCATTGGGGGCCGAGGCGCTGGTGCGCTGGCTCCACCCGGAACGGGGACTGCTGCCGCCCGCCTATTTCATCCCCATCGCCGAGGAATCGGACCTGATTGTCGATATCGGCGTCTGGGTCCTGTCCGAGGCCTGCCGGCTGATGGCAGAGCAAGAGAAGGCCGGATTCCCCCTGCGTCTGTCGGTGAACGTAAGCCCCCGCCACTTCCGCAAACCGGGCTTCGTCCCCTGGGTGCGGGACCTGCTCGATGCCAGCGGGTGCGACCCCAGCCACCTGACACTGGAGGTAACCGAGGGGCTGATGATCGACAACATCGGCGAGGTCATCGCCAAGATGAACGAACTGGCGGCGGTGGGCATCCGTTTCTCAGTGGACGATTTCGGCACCGGCTACTCCTCCCTGGTCTATTTGAAACGCCTGCCGATTCAGGAACTCAAGATCGACAAAACCTTCATCCAGGACGCCCCGACCGATCCCAACGACGCCGCACTGGTGGCGACCATCCTCTCCGTGGCCCGCCACCTCAACCTGACTGTCGTCGCGGAGGGGGTCGAAACCACCGAGCAAGTGGACTTCCTCAAGACCCTCGAACCGGTCATCCGCCAGGGATACCAGTACGGCCGGCCGGAACCGGCGGAAAAGCTGCTGGCCTATTGGCGCCGGGAGCCCTAACCCGCCGCTGCCGCCCGAAAATGGGGATGGGCCGTGACTACGAATCCCGCCGTTTCAACTTCCAAGCCGCATAGGCGGAACGCGCCTCCCCGCTGGACTCCACCCCATTCTCCTCGCACCAGCTCAGAAACGGGCCGATCTTGACGGAGACCTTCTGGATATTATGACCCGCCTGCCGCAGCTCATGCAGCGCGCGGGTCGCGTTCCCCTTCCAGGTCTCGTAAGAATCGTCCAGCGCATCCGGTTCGCGCGCCTTCAAAATATTCCACTGATCCTCGTCGTACCAGCACATGGCCAAGGCGGATTGGTCTTTCATCGTTGCACCTTATCTCGATAGTCCGGCAAGGAGTGTAGTTCCAGGCGAAGGCCGATTCCATGCTTTGCAACGGATCACGGCCATCCCGCCCTAAGGACGTGAGGCGCTGGAATACGATGACACTTTACTAAATATACAATTCATTAAGTATATTTAGTAAAGTGTCACCGTAATTCCGGTAATTCCGGGCACTTAAATTATTTCGGACAGGCCAGGCCCCAGGCCGGATAATTGCGCATGACCCCTATTATCCCCCCTTCGCCCCCCCTCGCCGCCGGGCGCTCCTTTAACGAGCTGCCCTTGCTGTCCAATTTGCAGTCGGCGTTGCAGCAGCTCGATTACCTGACAATGACGCCGATTCAGGCCGCCAGCCTGCCGATTGCGCTCGCCGGACATGACCTGATCGCGCAGGCGAAGACCGGCAGTGGCAAGACGGCGGCGTTTGCCCTGACCTTGCTCACCAACCTCAATCCGCGTTACTTCGCGGTGCAGGCCATGGTGCTCTGCCCTACGCGCGAGCTGGCAGACCAGGTGACCCAGGAAATCCGTCGGCTGGCGCGCTTCATGGACAACATCAAGATTCTGTCCCTGTGCGGCGGTGCCACCATGCGCCCGCAACTGGCCAGCCTGGAGCACGGCGCTCACGTCGTGGTGGGCACGCCGGGCCGCATCATGGATCATCTGGAACGGGGCAGCCTCAAGCTCGACGCCCTCAATACCCTGGTGCTGGACGAGGCCGACCGCATGCTGGATATGGGGTTTTACAACGATATCCACAGCGTCGCCAAGCAATGCCCGGCCAAACGTCAGACCCTGCTGTTCTCCGCCACCTATCCCGAGGGTATCGCCCGGCTGGCGAGCCAGTTTCTGCGCAAGCCGCAGGAGGTGAAACTGCTGGAGCAGCACGAGGGCAGCAAGATACGCCAGCGCTTCTACGAGGTGAAACAGGAGGAACGCCTGCAAGCCGTCGGCATCCTGCTCAAGCACTACCGCCCGGTCAGTACGCTGGCGTTCTGCAACACCAAGCAGCAGTGCCGCGATTTGCTGGAAGTGCTGCACCGCCAGGGCTTTCACGCGCTGACCCTGAACGGCGACCTGGAACAACGGGAGCGGGATCAGGTGCTGATTCAGTTCGCCAATCGCAGTTGTTCGGTATTGGTGGCTACCGACGTGGCAGCGCGCGGCCTGGACATCGCCCAACTCGAAGCCGTCATCAACGTCGATGTCACTCCCGACCCGGAAATTTACATCCACCGCATTGGCCGCACCGGCCGCGCCGACGAGGACGGCTGGGCACTCAGCCTGTGCAGCCCCGCCGACGCCCGCCGCGTCGCCGCCCTAGGTCCCATCATGGGCGGGGACCCGGAATGGCTCCGCCTCGGCTCGTTGCAAAGCGGGAACGACCAGCCCCTGGTGCCGCCCATGGTGACGCTCCAGATGCTGGGTGGACGCAAGGAAAAAATCCGCCCCGGCGACGTGCTGGGGGCGCTCACCGGCGAGGCCGGGTTCAAGCGCGAACAAGTCGGCAAAATCACCGTCACCGACCAATCCACCTATGTGGCCGTGGACCACAACATCGCGAGGGAAGTGGTGCGCAAACTGGCGGCGGGCAAGGTCAAGGGCAAAACCCTGAAGGTGCGGGTGTTGGAGAATTGACCCATGCGACTGAATAAATTCATCAGCGAATCCGGGTTATGCTCAAGGCGCGAAGCCGATGAGTTGATTACGCAGCAACGTGTAACCTTGGATGGAGAAACCGCCCTCACCGGCGCGAAGTGGCTGGAGGGCATGGTCGTCCGTGTCGATGGCAACGAGATAAAGCCCAAGGCAACCGCCAACAATAAACGTAAACATGTTTATATCGCGCTATACAAACCGGTCGGCATTACCTGCACAACCGACACCGGGGTGAAAGGCAATATCCTGGACTTTGTCGACCATCAGGAACGAATCTTTCCGGTTGGACGCCTGGACAAGAACTCGGAGGGTTTGATTCTGATGACCAGCAATGGCGATATCGTCAATCAAATTCTGCGCTCCGAGAATAATCACGAAAAAGAATATCTGGTGGGCGTAAATAAGGCCGTCACCGATGAGTTCCTGCGCAGCATGGCGCGTGGTGTGCGTATTCATAGGGAAATGACCAAGCCTTGCAAGCTGAGTCGATTGGCGAAGTTTGGCTTTCGAATTACCCTGACCCAAGGTTTGAACAGACAAATTCGCCTAATGAGCGAAGCGCTCGGCTATAAAGTGACTCAGCTACGCCGCATCAGAATCGTCAATGTCAAATTGGGCCAATTAAAACCCGGTGCCTGGCGCAATTTGACCGAGGCAGAACTGGCCGGCTTATTGCCGAATTTCAAAGGTTGGTAGCGAAAAATGGGGGCAGAAACGATCTTAACCCGGAATTACGTTGACACTTTACTAAATACACCAAATACCCTCGACAAAGTGTATTTAGTAAAGTGTCACCGTAATTGTAAATATACAATCAATTAAGTATATTTAGTAAAGTGTCACCGTAATTACATCGGCGATCATGTCGGCCTCCCAGAAGCCCAACGTTTGAGCTGAGCGGCGGACGGCGGCAAGGCGCCTTGCCGGTGGCCGTCCACTCGAGCGAAGGGTTAGGCTTCATGCTGCTCTGCGCCGGATAGTGCCGGTGAGGGGGCTGGCTTCGATACCGGCAGTCGGGGCCCATTTCGATAGAAGAGCTTCGATGCATGCCACCGAGCCGGGCGTGCACAGCGGCCCGGTCCGAACAACTAGCTTTGCGAGAGCGAGTGAGTCGACTGGGATATCGAAGAAGTGCAGGCCGTGGTCTACTCCTGCACGTAGGGCAGCGGCGACATTGCCCATTCCGAGCGAGGGATGACTCTCTGTAGGTAGGGCTGCCAGCACGAAGCGGTACTCGCTCTGAAAGCTCCAGGTCTTGGCCTTGTACCGAACCACACGACCGGTCTTGCTTATGGTGGATGTCGGCGATCCCGCGCTGTCGACACTCGAGCCTATGTGTGCAGCTACGGCCTGGCGCACGTCGTCAACGTACTCGACTGGACCGGCCAGCTCGTGCTCGAAGAGCAGCGGCGTGACGAGGCAGTGATCCGCAATGCCCTGTTCAAAAGTGATGGGGCTCAAGTAGATGTCATTGACCTCGATGCCAGGGACATCCTTCGGAACGACGTAGGGCAGTTGTGGGAACACTTGCTTGGGGAACTGCAAACGCACGCCCCCCATCCCCGATCCGTACATGTGCCACTGGGGCAGGCTGTCCTCCGCCTCCTCAGTCCAGCAACTTGCGAGTACGTACTTGCCGAACTCGATGCCAGCGATGCGTTGGGACTCTGTCACGTCATCGAGGCGATCGAGTCTTGTGAAGCGAATCTTCCCGCTCTTCAGGATGAGCGCCAACGATTCGAGCGACGTGTAGTGGAAGAGGTGCTCGACTGATTTCATGAAGCCTAACGAATAGCGTTTATCCGCCGCCAGGAACGAACGAGGAGAGCGCAGGCGGACATTGCGGCGGATAAACCTCAGTTGGACTGAACCGCCAGCGTGGCGATGGTTATGGGGATTGTAAGCCTGACGGGGCGTCAGTCAAACGAATTACGGGTCGAGTAGACCGAAGACCCAGGCGAAGTCTTCCCCATTTCCCGTGAGACTTTCATCGGACGCCTCGCCGCATGCGGCTACTGCGTGGAATTACGGTGACACTTTACTAAATACACCAAATACCCTCGACAAAGTGTATTTAGTAAAGTGTCACCGTGATTGGGCATCCTTGCCTAAATCCATCCTGGCTCCCTACCTCTGAAATTCCAACGCCACCCAAAGCGAGGCCCGAGGCCCGAAGCCGGTAGCCGGGCTCGCGAGTCGGCCCGCTAAATTTCGCATCCCCGTGAATTCATCAGCGACCTTCGGCTGAGGCGCTGATCGGCTGCTGTGATATTACTCAGGCACCCAGCATCGCGATCAGGACTCTGGAGCGTCCAAAGATGCGCATGAATGCGCAGCTACTTATCCGGCACGAACCTCAGTACCTGGCTGTTGATGCAGTAGCGCTTGCCGGTGGGGGGCGGGCCGTCGTCGAAGACGTGGCCCAGGTGGATGCCGGTGCTGGCACTGCGGACCTCGACCCGGCGCATGCCCAGGCTGCTGTCCTCGTGCAGGGTCACGGCCCCTTCGATGGGATCGAAGAAGCTGGGCCAGCCGGTGCCGCTGTTGAATTTGTTGCCGCTGCGGAACAGGGGCGCGCCGCTGACGGGGTCCACGTAGGTCCCTTCGGCGTGGCTGTCCAGGAGCGAACCGGTGAAGGGGCGCTCGGTGCCGCTTTGGAAGGCGATGCGTTGCTGCTCCTCGGTCAGGGTGGCGAAGCCGAGCCACTTCCAGAAACGCTCCTTCTCACCGTTGTAGCCGGTGTAGCGGGAGACCTCCTTGCCCTCGCGGAACAGGACGATGGTCGGCGTGGCCCAGAGGGGTTTCTCCAGGGTCCAGCCCTTGGGCTGCCGGGGTGAGAGGCTGACGGCGACCGGCTGTTTCGCTGACCAATCCTTCAATACCTGCTCCCGGAACAACTCGCAGAAGGGGCAATGCTCCGCCTCGAAGACGATGAGCTGCTCCTGGGCCGAGAGCCCCTTCGGGTCCAGCGGCTGGATGGCCTGGGCCTTGTCCCCCATGCCGCCGGGGAACCGGACGCCTGTCCCGCCGAGACCGCAGTAGCCGTTGGGATTCTTGGCCAGGTAGTCCTGGTGATAGGCCTCGGCCGGATAGAAGGTCTTGAGGGGGGCGATCTCGGTGGTGATGGCCCCCTGTCCGGCGGCACTCAGGGCCTTTTGATAGGCGTCCCGGCTCATGAGGACGGCTTTGTGCTGGGTCTCGGAGCCGTAATAGACGGCGCTACGGTAATTGGTGCCGATATCGTTGCCCTGGCGGTCGCCTTGGGTCGGGTCGTGGTTTTCCCAGAAACGGGCCAGGATCTGTTCCACCGAGGTCTGGGCCGGGTCGAAGACCACCCGGACCACCTCGGCATGATTGCGCACGCCGGGCCGGCGCTCGCTGTCGATGACCTGGCGGTAACCGGGATCGGGATAATCCCCTCCGGCGTAGCCGCTCATGACATCGATCACCCCCGGCAGTGCCGCCATGCGTTTTTCCGCTCCCCAGAAACAGCCCATGCCGAGGACGATGGACTCCGTCCCCTGCGGGGCGCCATGGGTGAGCGTCGCACTTTCCCCGCCGCTCAGGGGTCCGCCGAGTCCCATGACGCCTAACGCGACCAGGGCCAGAGAGGACCGGACCAGGGCCGACGGCCCTTGATGGAGGTATTGCATGCGATGTCTCCTCGTTGATGACTGCTTTGCCGGGGCGCAAAGGACCCGCGCAGTGAAGAAATACGGGCGAGATGCCCGTTTTCAAGCTTTACATCGAGGATGGTGTGGGAATGGCGTGCCTTGCCCGCCCTGGGCTGAGGGCGAAACAAAAACAGACAGGACCAACAGGACTTTTCAGGGTTTACAGGAAAGAAACCTGTTAGTCCTGAAAAATCCTGTCAATCCTGCCCAATCTTCAAAACGCGGCCTTCCTTGGCCGTCGTCAGAAGGAGGTTCTTACCAGCGCTGGCTGCGGGTGGCAGGACGCTGTTCGGAGCGCGGCTTGGCTTGGTTCACCTTGATATTGCGTCCACCCAGGGGGGTTTCGTTCAGACCCTTGATGGCTGCGTCAGCGGCGGAGTTACTCGCCATTTCCACAAAGGCAAAGCCCTTGGACTGACCGGTGAATTTGTCGGTGATCATGCTCACCTTGGATACTTCGCCATAGGCGGCGAAGGCGTCACGCAACTGGTTTTCGGTCACACTGTAGGGCAGGTTGCCCACGTAAATATTCATCATTGCTTCGTTCCTGGTAGGTGTTGGTCGAGAAGAACGCCGCCGCCAAACCAACACCAGGAAGGCGACGACGATTTGCCATCAATGGCGAATAGGGATTCATGCAAAGTTGCCAGGATGGCAATTCTGCAAGTTCCTCATGGGGTTAGCGTGCATCCCCGGCAGCCCGGCGCTGCGGGTTGCGCGGACGGGGCTTGCGATGGGCGTCGGCATGGGCCGGGGCGTTGCCCGCATGACGCGGGCCGTGGCGCCGGACCTGCGGCGGCCGCGCATCCTCGGGCTGTCTCGCGCCGAGCGGGAAATTGGGCAGTTCCGCCACCGGGATGTCCCTTTTCAACACACGCTGAATGTCCTTCAGCATCTTCGTTTCCTCCGGCTCCACCAGCGACAGGGCTGCGCCCTCTTCGCCGGCACGGCCGGTGCGGCCGATCCGGTGGACATAGTCCTCGGGGACGTTGGGCAGCTCGTAATTCACCACATGGGGCAAACGGTCGATATCCAGGCCGCGGGCGGCGATATCGGTAGCCACCAGGACGCGCACGGAGCCGTCCTTGAAACCGGCGAGGGCCTTGGTACGGGCGCCCTGGCTCTTGTTGCCGTGAATGGCGGCGGACTCGATACCGGCGCGGCCGAGCTGCTCGGCCAGGCGATTGGCGCCATGCTTGGTACGGGTGAAGACCAGCACCTGCTGCCATTGGCCATCTTTGACCAGATGGATCAAGAGGTCGCGCTTGTGCTCTTTCTGCACCCGGTAGACCACTTGGGAGACGGTTTCGGCAGCGGTATTGCGGCGCGCCACTTCGATCAGGGCCGGATTGCGCAGCAGGCCGTCGGCCAGGCGCTTGATCTCATCGGTATAGGTAGCGGAGAAGAGCAGGTTCTGCCGCTGCTTCGGCAGCAGGGCCAGCACCTTG
Organism: Gammaproteobacteria bacterium RIFOXYD12_FULL_61_37; assembly: GCA_001801995.1. GTDB lineage: Bacteria > Pseudomonadota > Gammaproteobacteria > Chromatiales > Chromatiaceae > YD12-FULL-61-37. The sequence goes on from MGZB01000015.1 coordinate 74,610, forward strand.
CGAATGTCGTTGATGAAGCCCATGTCGAGCATGCGGTCTGCCTCGTCCAGCACCAGGATCTCGATGCGTGACAGATCGACGCTGCGCTGTCCGACGTGGTCCAGCAGACGGCCGGGGGTCGCCACCAGGACATCGACGCCCCGGTTGATTGCGTCCTTCTGGGGATTGATGCTGACGCCGCCGAAGACCACCGTCGAACGTAGCGACAGGTGGGCGCCATAGGTCTGCACGCTCTCGGCAACCTGGGCGGCCAGTTCGCGGGTAGGGGTCAAAACCAGGGCGCGCGGGGCCTTGCCGGTACGCGGCTTGCCGCTGAGCAGTTGCAACAAAGGCAGTGCGAATGCGGCGGTCTTGCCGGTGCCGGTCTGGGCGCCGGCCAGGACATCACGGCCTGCGAGCACTACGGGGATGGCCTGAGTCTGAATGGGGGTGGGGCTGGAATAGCCCTGCGACACGATCGCGCGCAGGAGTTCGGCCTGAAGGCCAAGTTTTGAAAAGGGCATAAATACTCCAAGCCTGCCCACCTCGTGGTCGCACGAGACCGGTCAAGGCGAGGCGATACAAGATAATCGTTCGAGGGTGAGCCTTGGAGAAGGGAGACAGCCGCGAGACAGGGAGCGCCGACCGGATGGCGCCCGTGAAGAAATTCATTGTATTCCTCTGCCCTGGATAAAGACAGCGGGATGTGACTTATATTTGGCTGGGGGCTTGAGGGAAGAAACGCCTCCAGCCTCAAGTCTCCAGCCTGATACTCAATGCCAGGGGAAGGATGGCATGCCGCCCTTGCTATTGCTCATGCCGATGCCGTAGGTGCTTTTCACCAGCGGGCGGGGGCTGTGCGGTAGGCTGCTGTCCACCATCACGCGGGTCTTGCCCAGTTCGACGAACTCGGTATTCAGCCAGCGGGCGTCTTCGGTGAACATGCGGACGCAACCGTGACTGGCGTGGAAGCCAGGCACTTCTGCCGAACCGTGGAAGGCGACGCCCCCGCTGAAGAAGGTGCAGAAGGGCATCTCAGCGCCGCCTTCGTTAAGGGGAAAGGTCTTGGAGATGCAATCGGCCCCTTCCTTACGGAAGGCAGTGAACTGTCCCGAGGGAGTCGCGCAGCGTTCCCGGATGTCTTCGCAGTAGGACTGGCCGCCCGACATGGGGCCCCATTTGATCAAATTGCCGCTTTTGTCGTAGGCCCCCCAGGCCAGCTCGCCTTGATTGACGAAGACCTGGCTCTGGTCCGAGGATTCGATCTTGGCAGGGAAGGGGGAGATATCCCCCAGGGAGGTCGTCCCCAGGTTCTTCGGCACGGCGATGACCATGCCGACGCGAAGCCGTGTGTTCATGCGGTTGAGGCGCTGCACCAGGTTGCGGTCGCGCCCGCTGGGGAAGAGCCTTTGCCAGTTGTCGCCCTTCTTGACCTCATGGCATTTGAACCCCTGATTGTTGCAGATCTCCTCGCCATAACGGGCCTCGGCGACGGGGATGAAAAGTACCCAGCCAGCCAGAACCAGCAGGGCAAGTCGATGAAGTCTAGGGATCATCTGCGCGACGCCTCCAAGGATAGGTTTGTTTTTAAGTATTACCCCCTCCCCTCTGGGGGAGGGTTGGGGAGGGGGAGCGAAGCAGTTATTTCAACAACGACCCCAGCACACCCCGAATGATCTGGCGCCCGATCTGCTGACCGATGGAGCTGGAGACGGAACGGGCCACGCTTTTGAGAATCGCCTCGGTGACGGTCTGGCGGCCGGTGCCGCGCTGGCTCTCCCGCTCCTCCTTGGCCTGCTGTTTTTCGGCCACCACGCGGGCCTGCTCCTCGGCCTTGACGCGGGATTCTTCCTCGATGCGCTTCTGCAACAGCTCATAAGCCGATTCGCGGTCCTGCGCCGTATCGTAGCGGCCCTTGATGGGGGAACGCCCGAGGAGTTCGCTGCGTTCCCCATCGGTCAGGGGACCGATGCGCGAACCGGGGGGACAGATGAAGACCCGCTCCACCGGGGAGGGGGCGCCCTTCTCGTCGAGGGTCGAAACCAGCGCCTCGCCGGTACCCAGTTCGGTGATCACCGTCGCGGTGTCGATCTCGGGATTGGGGCGAAAGGTCTCGGCCGCGGTCTGGACCGCCTTCTGGTCCTTGGGGGTGAAGGCGCGCAGGGCGTGCTGCACGCGGGCGCCCAACTGGCCCAGGATGTCGGTGGGGATGTCGAGGGGACTCTGGGAGATGAAATAGACCCCGACGCCCTTGGAACGGATCAGGCGCACCACCTGTTCGATCTTGTCCAGCAGGGACTGGGGGGCGCGGTCGAACAGCAGGTGGGCCTCGTCGAAGAAGAGGACCAGCTTGGGCTTGTCGGCATCGCCCACCTCGGGCATCTGCTCGAACAGCTCGGCCAGCAGCCAGAGCAGGAAGGTGGCGTAGAGCCGGGGCGACTTGGACATCACCTCGGTCACGTCCATGATGCTGATGACGCCGTGGCCGGAGAAGTCGGTGATCATCAGGTCCTGGAGGCTCAGGGCCGGCTCGCCGAAGAAGTGCTCGGCGCCCTGCTCTTCCAGCACCAGCAGGCTGCGCTGGATGGCGCCGATGCTGGCGGGGGCGATGTTGCCGTACTTGGTCCCCAGCTCCTGGGCATGCTCGCCCACCCAGTTGAGCATGGCGCGCAGGTCCTTCAAGTCCAGCAGCAGCATGCCGTTGTCGTCTGCCACGGCGAAGGCGCTGTAGAGCACGCCGGTCTGAATGTCGTTCAGCTCCAGCAGGTTGGAGAGCAGCAGCGGCCCCATGTCGGAGATGGTGGTGCGGATGGGGTGCCCCAGCTTGCCGAACAGGTCCCAGCAGAGGACCGGGTTGGGGGCGCTGGAATAACCCTGGATGCCGATGCTCTCGATACGGGTCTTGATCTTGTCGTTCATCGTCCCGGTCTGGGCCAGACCGGAGAGGTCGCCCTTCACGTCGGCCATGAAAACCGGTACCCCGGCGCGGGAGAAGCCCTCCGCCAGCACCTGGAGGGTGACGGTTTTGCCGGTACCCGTGGCCCCGGCGATCAGACCGTGACGATTGGCCATGCGTCCAGCCAGTTTGGCTTGGGTCTTGCCGTTGCCGCCGATAAGGATTTCCGTGCTCATGGTTTTGCCCCAGTGGATGTGGAAATTGACCTGCTAAAGCTAACAAAGTAGCGGCGGGAATGCAGCCTTTCGCAGAGAAAAAACCCCGGCGTCCAAGGGACCGCCGGGGTTCGCCGATGCCACGGGGCTTTGCCCCGGCCGAGCGTCAATGCAGATCGTAACCGCGCTCCTCGTGCAGGGCAATGTCCAGACCGCCCACCTCTTCCTCCTCCTCGACGCGAAGGCCGAACAGGGCGCCCACCCCTTTCAGCAGCCCCCAGGTGACGATGGCGGTGAAGAGGACGGTGGCGACGACGCCGGTCAACTGCACCCCGACCTGCCCGCCCATGTCGGCGACCCCGCTGGCGAAGCCGTAGCCGCTGAAGAGCCCCAGGCCGGTGGAGGAGAAGACGCCCGCCAGGAGGGTGCCCAGCATGCCGCCGACCCCATGGACGGGGAAGACATCCAGGGAGTCGTCGATCTTCAACACCCGCTTGATGAACATGGTGGCGCTGAAGCAGATCCCGCCCGCCAGCAGGCCGATGATCAGGCCGCCGCCGGGGCCGACGAAGCCGGAGGCCGGGGTGATGGTGCCGAGCCCGGCCACCATGCCGGTGACGGCGCCCAGGGCGCTGGGCTTGCCGAAGCGCTTCCATTCGATGGCGGACCAGGTCACGGCCCCGGTCGCGGCGGAGATATGGGTCACCAGCAAGGCCATGGCGGCGTTGCCGTCGGCGGCCAGGGCACTGCCCCCATTAAAACCGAACCAACCGACCCAGAGCATACCCGCGCCGGTCACGGTCATGGTCATGTTGTGGGGCGGCATGGCCGTGGCGGGAAAGCCCTTGCGAGGCCCCATCACCAGGGCGGCCACCAGGGCCGCGACCCCGGCGGTGATATGCACCACCACCCCGCCCGCGAAATCATAGAGCCCCATCTTTTGCAGCCAGCCGCCGCCCCAGACCCAATGGGCCACCGGCACATAGACCAGCATCAGCCAGAGGGCGCTGAACAGCAGCATGGAGGCGAACTTCATGCGCTCGGCGAAGGCGCCGACGATCAGGGCCGGGGTGATGATGGCGAAGGTCATCTGGAAGGCCATGAACAGCGATTCCGGGATATTCCCCGCCGCCAGGGTCTCGCGCCCCACGCCCGCCAGCATGACCTTGCTGAAATCCCCGATCACCCCATTCCCCGGCCCAAAGGCCAGGCTGTAGCCCGCGATCAACCAGAGGATCGAAACCACCCCGGCGATGGCGAAACACTGCATCATCACCGAAAGCACGTTCTTGGTGCGCACCAGCCCGCCGTAGAACAACGCCAGCCCCGGCAGGGTCATGAACAAAACCAGTGCAGTGGAGGTCAGTATCCACGCGGTATTTGCGCCATTGAGGGTCGCTTCCTCGGCCAGGGCCAGCGAAGGCGCCATCAGCACCGCACCCGCCAGGCCGATCAATCCCCGGTTTTTCATCGTTAGGTCACTCCGAACAAAGGTCATTGAGGGTCAATTGAATATCCGCAATCGAATGCACCATTCATGCCACCATTGCGGCACTTACATATCAATGGGTTAGATTTACACGCCTCAATTACGGGCAGGATTTCGCACGATACAAGTGCATCAGCGAGAGCAAAGCGCACAATCAGTGTGCGCGCCCTGCGGAAAAGCTGCGTGATGGGGCGTTTAGGGGTAGGCCATGCTGTGCGGCAATACAAAGAGAAACCGCCACAGCCAGATGAGGATGATCAAACGCGCCGGCCACACCACGGGAGGGAAGCGGCGGCTGAGCAGATAGCCGGCGAGCAGCAAAAGGGGATCGGCCAGCAGGCGATTGAGCCAGTGCTCTTGCCCTTGGAACCAAAAGGCGACGCCCTCGCCGACCAGACCCTGTTCCAACCCGTATTCCAGCAATTCCCAGGCATAGGCCAGCAGAAGGATCATGGTCAGTACGAAATATCCCAGGGCATACTGGGATTCTCTGACGGCATCCTGGTTGACCCGGCGCGGCAGCAGCCTGAACAACAGGTTGCCGATTGCCACTCCGGCGAGAAAGTGGAACAAGGACCAGAGGTCCAGCAGGGCAATGGTTTTGTGACCGACGAATTCCATGCTCATCCTTGCAGGCTCATAAAACCCAGGGTTGCCGCCGTGGCTGCGGCCAGGGAAACACCGACGACAAGGGAACCCGGCAGTCTGTCCAGCAGGCCGCGACGGCAGGCCGGCCGGAAGACCAGCAGATAAATCGATTGCCCGAGCAAGACCCCGCCGGCCACATCGGCCAGATAGTGGTTTTTGATGAAGAGCACCGAAAGCGCCACCAGAATAAATGCCGCGAGGAACGGCCAACGCTGCCCCGCCCTGGCGAAATGGGCGGAGAAGAGCCAGGCAAGCCAGGCAAAGGCTATGTGGGCCGAAGGGATCACATTCCAGGGCGTCGCCCGCTGATAGACATAGGAGGTCAGTTCGCCCAGCCAGCCCGACCGCGCCAGCTCGGTCGCCCCGGCCCGGATCGAGATCTGTGCCGGAAAGGTGAGCCAGAGCAGGCACTCCACCCCGGTCATCAGCAGAAAGGCCAGATAGAAATAGCGGAACAGCCGGTGGTCGTAGGTCCTGGAGAGCAAGGCATAAAGGACGATGAACCCGCCATAGCCCCAGGTGAGGATATAGGGCAGGACGAAGACCGGGACAAAGGGAATCCATTCGTCCAGGCGGGTGAGCAACAGCGGGCCATGATCGACGGCGCTCCCGGAAAGTAGGATGCCGGTCAGGTCATAACAAAGCCGGTGAAAGACCATCAGCAAGGGGACGCAGACAATCTCCAAATACCCCCCAAAAACGGACTGTCGATCGTTGCCGGCCTGCGGCATCCCATCCAGCATGGCGCCGGCGGGGTCTTTTTCGGTGGGGGCAATCCAGCGCATAGTCAGTCGGCCTCGACAGATTCAAGCCCCTTGTCATGGGCAATCGATGTGGGGATTTCGTTACTGGATGAAACCGTGGAAGCCGTTAGCGTAGGGTTCCTTTACTCGTCATGTCCACTCTTTGTTTCTTTCGTCCATGAGAAATCCCAAACAAAAAGGCCTACGTCGCTTGCGCCGTAGGCCTTTGTTTTTATTGGTAGCAAGGGGCGGGATCGAACCGCCGACCCCAGCATTATGAGTGCTGTGCTCTAACCAGCTGAGCTACCTTGCCATGAGAGGTTGGGGATTTTAATCAGCGCCTCGACGAGAGTCAATGCCGGTGAGCCTGTTCGTCAAACATTGAAGCGGAAGTGGATGACATCGCCGTCCTTGACCACATATTCCTTGCCTTCGGATCGCATCTTGCCGGCCTCCTTGGCGCCTTGCTCGCCTTTGTATTGCACGAAGTCGTCGTAAGCGATCACTTCGGCGCGGATGAAGCCTCGCTCGAAGTCGGAGTGGATGACGCCGGCGGACTGGGGGGCTGTGGCACCGATGGGGATGGTCCAGGCGCGGACTTCCTTGACCCCGGCGGTGAAGTAGGTCTGAAGGCCCAGCAATTTATAACCGGCACGGACGACGCGGTTCAGGCCCGGTTCATCCAGTCCCATATCGGCCAGGAAGATGGCCCGCTCTGCGCCGTCCAGCTCCAGCATCTCGGCCTCCATGGCGGCGCAGACGGGGACGACCATGGAGCCTTCCCGTTCGGCCCGCTGCCGGACAACGTCCAGGGCGGGATTGTTCTCGAAGCCGTCCTCGGCGACATTGGCCACGTACATGTTGGGCTTGATGGTGAGCAGGAAGAGGTCGCGGATCTCCTGCCGTTCCTCCTCGCTCAGACCGAGGGATCGGACCGGCTGGCCCTGGTCGAGGTGCATGCGCACCCGTTCCAGCAGATCCTTGCGGAAAAGCACCTTTTTGTCGCCGGTCTTGACCTGGCGCAGTACGCGGTCGAGGGCCTTTTCCACCGATTCCAGATCGGCCAGGGCCAGCTCGGTGTCGATCACCTCGATGTCGGAGAGGGGGTCGATGCGCCCGGCCACATGGATGACATCGTCGTTGACGAAACAGCGCACCACATGGGCGATGGCGTCGGTCTCGCGGATGTTGGCCAGGAACTTGTTGCCCAGCCCCTCGCCCTTGGAAGCGCCCGCGACCAGTCCGGCGATATCGACGAACTGCATGCTGGTGGGGACGATGCGCTCGGGCTTGACGATGGTGGCAAGCACGTCCTGCCGGGGATCGGGCAGGGGCACGATGCCGACATTGGGGTCGATGGTGCAGAAGGGGTAGTTCTCAGCGGCGATGGCTGCCTTGGTGAGCGCGTTGAACAGGGTGGACTTGCCCACGTTGGGCAGGCCGACGATTCCGCATTTGAAGCCCATGACATTTTTCCTGGATAAAGTGAGTTCCGGCACCCCGAAACCGAAGGCCGGGAATTTTACACCATTCGGGGCCGGGGAGAGCGCCCGCCGATGGCAGCCAAAGTTTCACGATCTGGAGCCCACTGCATTCCCGATTGCGGGGGTTGACAGTCGAAATACCGCCACGGAACAAGGGGTTTGACACTTCTCCCCATCCCCTGTTAGTAACCCTGTGTACTTCTCTGTAGCAATTGCCTGGAGGCCACGGTTTCAGGGGCCTTGTTTCAGATTGGTTACTTTTTAGCCAATCTCGGATGTTTTCTTATGAATCAATAGGATACAAGATTGCTATTGACAGATCTTGCCCCTATTGTTCCGTCCTCCGGCGGGATTCTTCACCGGCACGTCTTCTGTGAATAGAAACAGGCCTTTAGCCAGAATTCCCAAATAAAGGGTTGACAAGGGCGCCTCAACCCGGCACTGCCGGGAAGAGGATCGCCTGTGGAAATCGGAAATGCGCACGTCTCAAAGGCGAGGCAAAAAGGGGAGCACCAGCAAAAATGCCCGCGAACGCGGGCATTTTTGGGGTATCGGAAAATTGGAGCTGGCGACAGGAATCGAACCCGCGACCGGCTGATTACAAATCAGCTGCTCTACCTGCTGAGCTACGCCAGCGCGAGCGTGGCATTCTAGCGCAGTGCCCGATGCTTTGCACAGAACGGGAATCAGGGTTTCCGGGGGTCTTTGCCGTTGCAGGGACGTTTCTTCAACGACTGTCCGGGTCCCGGCTTAAGTCCGAGGTCAGCGGCGGAAAGCGTCTCTTGATCGCTGACGAACTCGATCCAGAATCGCTCCTTGTCGGCCACCTTGGGTTCGATAATGGCTTCGAAGCCAAGCCCCTTTGCCTGGTAGACCCTTTTCGCGGCATTTGCGCGTTGCGAGAACATACCCATGGAGATGGCATTCTGGTCCTCGCCCCGGCTGATCCGCCAGATATCGGTGATCCCTGCCGCCAGGACTCGCTGTTCCAAGGCGCGCGATTCCTCCTCGGTCTTGGCTGTTCTGATCAAGACCCGGAAGCCTTCGGTGAGCTTTGTTCCTTCCTGACGGATATCCTGGTCACTCGTCTTCTCCTTCAGGCGCGCCATGATGCCTATGGCAGCGAGCCGCTCCTCCAGGGGGCCGAAGCTATAGCAGCTCGGTTTGGCGGATTCGGTCTTGACGGCGACAGGTTCCGGTTCTTTTGGCGCCGGTTCGGGTGTTTGCACCGCTACCGGCTGTGCCGCTTCGGGATGCGCCGGAGCGCTGGGGGTTGCCGTCGGCAGCTGCACCTCGGTCTTTACCTGCCGGGATGGCTCGGAAATCGACTGGGTGACTGCGCCCCCGGTTTTCGGCGGCTCAGGTGCCTGATGCATCACAGCAGGCTGCGGTGCGGATGCGGAGCTGGCCGGATTTTCAGCCTGCGCCGGTTTGGCGGCGGGGATCTGGGCAGCCTCGGCAGGCCTGGCCGCCGCAACTTCGGGCTCCGTAGGCACAGAGGCCGGTGCTGGGTTTTTTTTCACCTCGGACAGGAGCTTGAGATCACCACCAGCCTGGGGAGGCCGATTTTTCGCATCTTCAGGCTCGTTGAGCACCCAGACGAGCAGCGCCAGATTGGCCGCCAGGAGCACGGCCACGATCATTCGTATCATTGCTTTGCCACCAACAACTCGGCTATCCGATTCAGACCGTCCATCACCAGTTCGCCGATTATCTCAAAATCGAGAGAAATCATGGAGGCCAGTCTATCCGCATCGCCCCCGGTAAGCACCCATCTTATGCCGCGCAGTGTCTCTTGTGTGGAGGCGATCCGGGCGGCGGTCTCGATGGCGCCCGCGACGGCCGCCAGGCCGCCGTTGGCGATGGCCTCCGCCGTGCCGGTTCCAAAGGTCAGGGTTGGGGCAAGTTCCCCGAAATCAGGAATAGCCGTGTTGGCGCGCAGGCAGCGAGGATAGAGGGCCAAGCCAGGCAGTATCCAGCCGCCTTGGTGAATGCCGAGCCGATCCACCAAGTCGATGGTAACGGCCGTTCCGGCATCGACGATGCCGACCGGCCCCCGGCAATGGTGGTAGGCGGCGATCAGGGCCAGCCAGCGATCGACCCCGAGCCGCTCGGGCTGCCGGTAGCCGTTGGTGACACCGAGACACTGTGCCTCGCTTTGAATAAAGTCTGGGCTGACCTTCCAGGTGGCCTCAATCCAGCGCCTCAACACTCCATTGATCGCGCCGGATGCGACGCTGGCGATCAATATCCGGCCAGGGACAGGGTTGGGCGGCCAAGCCTTGCTCAATAGATCCGGCACCCGGTCGGGGCTGTAAGGTTCCGAATGCAGGACACCCCGTGCCCCGCCCTGGAGCAGGGTCCATTTCAGCCGGCTGTTGCCCATGTCCACCAGGAGGGTCGTTGTCATCGTATTTTTAGCAGCCTCGCAGGGAGATCTCTCCCCCGTGGAAACGTTCCAACCCCCTTCCGGTATGCAAGAGCAGCGACCCGTCCCCGGCTATGCCGGCGCAGCGTCCCTGGATACGCTCATCGCCCCGCAAGAGCGCCACCTCACGACCCAGGAAGTGATCAAGACGCTTCCAGCGGGCAAGAAAGGGCTCCAGGCCAAGGGTCTCGTACTGGGTCAGGCCATTGACAAGCGCCTTGATGAGAAGCCCCGCCAACAAGGAACGGGCGGGAGGCCGGCCCAGGGCGCTGAGATCAACCCAGGGCTGGCCGATGTTCTGCCCGGCCCCGGCCGGCATGCGAACGTTGAGGCCCAGTCCTGCCACCAGACTACTGGGACCCTCGTTCTCTCCGGCCATCTGGATCAAAATCCCCCCTAGCTTGCCCGCTTCATGGACAAGGTCATTGGGCCATTTCAGCCCAACCCCCTCGAAACCCAGCTCTCGCAAGGTCTCGGCCACGACAACGCCCAACGCCAGACTCAGGCCGCCGAGCTGGTGGGGGGGTCGTGACGAGCGCCACGACAGGGAGAGATAGATATTCGCCGCGAAGGGTGAGAACCAATTCCGGCCGCGCCTGCCCTGCCCTTGCGTCTGCTGCTCCGCCAGGCAGACCTGGAGGCCCGTGGCCGCGCCGGAGAGATTCCCCATCAGGTGGCGGTTGGTGGAATCGATACTGGCATGGATCTCCAGCGCCCGAATCCGGCGCTGAATCTCGGCGGGGATCTGGTGCAATATGACCGCCTCATCCAGCAGGTCCAGGGGTTGCGCCAGTTTGTAGCCCTTGCCTCTGACGGCGAAGACCTTCAAGCCCCAAGCGCACTCCATGCTCTGGATCTGCTTCCAGATCGCGGTCCGGCTGATCCCGATCCGGCCGGCCAGCGACTCGCCGGAGTGGAAGCACCCATCGGCCAGGGTCTGGATCAGGAGAGGTGCAACCATGTGTTGCGCGCTCGCTTACAGGCATCTGATGCATCAGGGTCAAGCCAGATCTCGGCAACGAAAGGGTGGCCGGGGTGAGGGGTGAAACGGCCCAGGCGAAGCTCGTCGCCCCGGAAGAAGTGGATGGGGACCTCCTGGAGAGAGGCGACACGCCGCAAAGCCTCGTCAAAACCGGCCTGTTCCAGTTTGAAGCCGTTCAGGGCGATGAGGACATCCCCTGAGGAGAGACCGGCCTCAGCGGCGGGGCTTCCGGAATAGACATTGAGCACCTCGGCCCCCAGGACATGGTTCCTGAGATTGACGCCCAGCCAGGGCGGGGGGTTCTGTTGTGTTGGGGCCGAGTCCAGAAAGCCCCCCTTGTCCTGAAGCCTTCGCGGCGGACGGAGCCGGAAACGCACACCAACCGAGGCCAGCAACTCCGCCAGCCTGGCGTCGATCTCCTCTGTGGTATGGACCAGGGAGTGGAGCAGATCGCCCAAATCGATACCAACGGCCCGTTCGATAATGCCTGGCATGGCGTCCTCCGGGATGCCGATGCCCGGCTTGCCGTAGTGGCACCAGAGGTAACGCATGACGTGATCGAAGCTGAACTCACCGCCGGTCTCTGCACGGATGGCCAGATCCAGCATCATCACCAGGATGCCGCCCTTGACGTAGTAACTGACAATGGCGTTGGGCGCGTTCTCGTCCTGCTGGTAGAACTTGGTCCAGGCATCGAAACTGGAATCAGCGACCGACTGGTGCAGGCGGCCCCAGCCTTTGTAGTAGCGGGTGAGATTCTGGGCCAACATATCCAGATAGGCAGACTCATCGACCACCTCGGCCCGGACCAAGGCCAATTCATCATAATAGGAGGTAATCCCCTCCACGACCCAGAGCAGCTCGGAATGAACCTCCCGCGACAGGTCAGGATCGCGGTATTGTTCGGGGAAGATGCGCTTGCCGTTCCAGAGGTGGAAGTACTCGTGGCTACAGAGGGCGAGAAACTGGCGGTAGCCCTCGCTGGGCTTGGCCTTGTCGGGGTTTTCCAGATCGGCGCGGGAGCAGATCAGGCTGGAGGAGTTACGGTGCTCAAGCCCGCCGTAGCCGTTACCAACCAGTTGCAGGAGAAAGAGATATTGATCATCGAGGGGCAATTCGCCGAAGAGAGCCACCTGGGCGCTGCAAATCGACTTCAGTGCCTGGGTGATTTCTTGAAGATCACCGGGGTGACGGCCTGAAACCACCAGCCGATGGGGCACACCTGCAACGGAGAAGAGACTGGTGCAGGCATGCCCCATCTCCACGGGGCAATCGATCAATTGGGCGTAATCGACGGCCCCATAACGCCCGTAGCCCTCCGGGCCGGTCTCGATGGCAGGCAGGGCCGTATAAACCCGCCAATCGGCAAAGGCATCACCCTCGGGCCTGATCAGTTCCAGTTCATAGGACGCATCGGAATCCCACTCGGGACGGAGCAAAAGGGTCGGACCGTTGAAATAGGCATGGGTACCGTCGAGGTGGGCGCCACGCACAGACATGTCGCATGCGTAGACCAGATAGCTCAACTCAAACCCAGTCCCGCCGTTATGAACGCACCAGCGCTGCTTGTCGAGTTTTGCACAGACCAGGGAAGCACACCCGTCACTGGCGGACAGCTCGACGATATGGCGGGCGAAATCGCGAATTTTATAGGAACCCGGTATCCAGGCAGGCAGGCTCAGTATCGTCTTTTCCCGGAGATTCGGCGGTACGTCCAGGCGGACGCGGAAAAGGTGTTCCGCCACCGACTGAATAGAGACTTGATAACGGTAAATCGTCATGTCAGGCATATAAAAAAACCCCTGCTGATCGTATCAGCAGGGGTTTAGTGATAAAAGCCTGGCAGTGTCCTACTCTCACATGGGGAGGCCCCACACTACCATCGGCGCTGAGTCGTTTCACTTCCGAG
>MGZB01000016.1 GCA_001801995.1 Gammaproteobacteria bacterium RIFOXYD12_FULL_61_37
TGGGGCGTAGCTTCACGTTCATGGGCTGGCAAAAAACTTATCCTAAAACCTCTCCTTTGCTCCTGTTGTCAACCTGTTTTTTAATGCGATCGCCCTATCCTGGGATGGCATCGGTCTGGACATCGAAGTAAATCTCGGGCAAGCGGCAACAACCGTTTTTTTGGCTGCGAATGACAAGCAAAGCCTAGTGCAGAGATCCTGCGGCGATTCTGGACCATGCTGGCGCACAACCAGGGCGGAATGCTCAACTTGTCGCAACTTGGCTGGAATCTGATGGTGGATACCAAAACGGACGGCCGCTACCTCGACCTACTGGTGGATCTGCTGCTGGTGCGACGTTTGGCACCCTGGAACAGCTATTGCGGTTGCAAACCAGCGGGGGGCAATGAGGCAGTGAGATCATTCCAACGTCGGTCACTCCATGCATAAGGCATGATCTATCCAGACCATCACGGAATTTTAGTGTTCCTTATGGATGTCCCTGACTATCCTGACTGGTAATCCACCCTTCAGCATGCAGGAGACCCCATGAGCCACGCCATCGACCCATACCGGATCAGCGAGGAACCCTTTTACCAGCCCCAGGCCGACGAGATCGAACTCTACGAGGCCGCCTACGCAGAGCGGTTGCCGGTGATGATCAAGGGGCCGACCGGCTGCGGCAAATCGCGCTTTGTGGAATACATGGCTTGGCGATTGGGCCGGCCGCTGATCACTGTGGCCTGCAACGAGGACATGACTGCATCCGACCTTGTGGGCCGTTATCTGCTGGATGCCGGTGGCACCCGCTGGCTGGACGGCCCCCTGACCACCGCCGCCCGCATCGGCGCCATTTGCTATCTGGACGAGATCGTCGAGGCGCGCCAGGACACTACCGTGGTGATCCACCCCCTCACCGACCACCGCCGCCAGCTCCCCCTGGACAAGAAGGGCGAGCTGGTCCATGCCCACCCCGATTTCCAGTTGGTCATCTCCTACAACCCAGGCTATCAGTCCTTGATGAAGGACCTGAAGCAGTCCACCAAACAGCGCTTCGCGGGCATGGATTTCGACTACGCCCCGCCCCCGGTCGAGGCCGGCATCCTTGTCCGGGAGACCGGCATCGATGAGGAAACCGCCATGAAGCTGGTCAAGATCGGCGCCACCGCCCGCAACCTCAAGGGCCACGGCTTGGACGAGGGCATCTCCACCCGCCTGCTGGTCTACGCGGCTCAACTGATAAAGCGCGGCATCAAGCCCAACGCCGCCTGCCGCATGGCCCTGGTGCGGCCGATCACCGACGACATGGATATTCGCATCACGCTGGATCATGCCATCGACGTTGTTTTTGGTCAGGCTTGAGATTTGAACTGAATCAAGGTCACCCCATGCAGCCAACCCCTCCGGCGCCTTCCTCAAGCCTAAAGCCCCAAACCTCAAGCCTGGTCGATCTCTATCGCCCTCAACTAACCTGCAACTTCGGCCAACTGGAGGATGTCTTTCCCGACTGCATCGCGGAGGCGGTGGCGCTGCTCTCGCCCCAGGGGGTGAAGGACTATCTGGACGGGGCTTCGCTGATCTGCCGGATCGGGCGGGGGTTCGAGCCGGTGCTGATCTATCTGGAGGAGATGCCCCAGGTGGCCAGCCAGCTCGGCGAGGGGACCCTGGAGCTGGTCTCGCGCACGGTATGGCGGTTGTCGCGGGGGACCAACGGCAAGGCGATTCCCCATTTCCTCCAGACCATCGCCGAGGCAGCCCGCCGCCTGGGGAGCGAGGAGTCGCTCGAACGCTATGTGGACCTCATGATGGGCCTGGCAAACCGGACCAGCACCTCGATCCACGGCAATCAGAACGCCACCTTTCCCAGCCCCGGCCTGCCCCTGTTCCTGGACCAGGTCCCCTTCCTGCTCAGTCAGCTCTCCCTTGAGGGGCTGAAGAACTGGGTGGAGTACGGCATCCACAACTACAACGGCCATCCGGAGCGTCAGAAGGACTATTTCGGCCTGCAATCGGCCGACAGCCGGGCGATCCTCCAGCGGGAGCGCCGCGGCACCCTGTTCATGGACAGGGAGCGCCAGCTCGACCTCTACATGAAGGCGCTCTGGGAGACCAAGACACAGTACGTCCCCTATTCCGAGGGCTGGGACGAGCTTCGCAAGCCGGTGCCCTATTACGACCACCTGGGCATCCGGGTCCCGGATGTCTACGATGATATCCGAGCCCCCCTCTCCAACTCTCCCCCGGACAGCGGGGGAAAGGGCAAACGTCTCCCTGCGGGAGAGATCCTTGTATCCGGCATCGACCGCTACCGCGCCCTGCTGGCCCACATCGCCGCCCACCGGCGCTGGAGCGAACCGCTTATCGCCGATAATTTCAGCCCCTTCCAGCGGGTCGCCATCGAGACCTTCGAGGACTCGCGCGTGGAGTGGCTGGCCATGGCTCAATACCCCGGCCTGCGGCGCATCTGGCTGGCCCTGCATCCCCGGCCCGGCGAGGAGGACTGCGACCCGGAACGGGAATCCTGCATTCGCCATCGTCTGGCGATGTTCTCCCGTGCCCTGCTCGACCCCAATCACGGCTACCGGAACGCCGATCTGCTGGAGTTCGCCGCCAAATTCCATGAACTGATGCAATCGAAGGACAACAGCACCAAGGCCGTCGCGGGGCTGGCAGTCTCCTACATCGCCCGCACCCGCCGCCAGGCCGATCTATCCCCCAATGTCTATTTCACCGACACCCTGATCGACTACCGCGACGACAACCGCCATCTGTGGCGCTACATCGAGGAGGGCGACGAGGAGGAACGATTCGACGAAGAGCGCAAACTGCCGCCAGAGGAGAAGGAGACAGACCGCCTGCCGCCGCGCCACTACCCCGAGTGGGATTACCAGACCAAGACCTACCGCCCCGACTGGGTCAGCCTCTACGAGAGCCTGCACCCCGCCGGCGATCCCATGCGCATCGACGCCCTGCTCTCCAAGCACGAGCAACTGACCAAGCGGCTGAAACAGGTCATGGACCTGCTCAAGCCTCAGCACTTCGTCCGCGTCCGCTATCAGGAGGAAGGGAGCGAGCTGGATCTGGACGTGGCCCTCCGCTCCCTGATCGACCTCCGGGCCGGCAGCCAGCCCGACCCGCGCATCAACATGAGCCACCGTAACGACGGCCGCGACATCGCCGTCATGCTGCTGCTGGACCTGTCACAGTCCCTGAGAGAGATCCCGGAAGGCTGCACCCAGACTCTGCTGGAACTGAGCCAGGAGGCGGTGGCCCTCATGGCCTGGGCGGTCGATCAACTGGGGGACGAATTCGCCATCGCCGGATTCTCTTCCAACAGCCGCCACGAGGTGCGCTACCAGCACATCAAGGGCTACTCCGAACGCTGGGACGACCGGGTCAAGGCCCGCCTGGCGGCCATGGAGGCCGGCTACTCCACCCGCATGGGCGCTGCCCTGCGCCATGCCGCTCACTACCTCAAGACGCGCAAGGCCGACAAGAAGCTCCTGCTCGTCCTCACCGACGGCGAGCCCTCGGACATCGACGCCAGCGACCCGCGACTCCTGATCCATGACGCCCACAAGGCCGTGCAGGAGCTGGATCAACAGGGCATCTATACCTACTGCATCAACCTCGACCCCAACGCCGACGACTACGTGAAGGAGATCTTCGGCCACCAATACACGGTCATCGACCGGGTCGAGCGGCTGCCCGAGAAGCTGCCAAGGCTGTTCATGAGCTTGACGCGGTGAACAGTAGATAAGCTGCAAGACTCTTGCATTAGCCGCCAGCGGTTGGTGGCCCCGGCGGGGATGGGATGGTCTCACCTTAGGCCCTTTACCCCTTTTTTCTTCTCTTGCTCTACGGGGTCCAGGGGCGGAGACCCTGGCGCTAAATTTTCCAGGGCCGTAGGCTGTGCATGGCGTCTACGGAGCTGTTCGGAGTTCTAAAGGCAACACCTTTGGACTCCAGCACGGTAGGTTAATGGGTTGAGGCACGAAGCCCTACCTAGGTTCCAGCGTCCCGAGACCCACACATGCCTCCGGTATCCGGCAACCCGCGATGCTGGAGCGTTGCTGGCGGACCGGCAGGGAGCGGTGACGTAAGGGGCGGCATGCCAAGACATCCCAACGGCGGCCCGGTATCATCGCCGGCCAAGGCACAAATACAGGAGCAAGGTCATATGCAGCCGTATCAACGGGAATTTCTCGATTTCGCCCTCGGCATCGGGGTGTTGCGCTTTGGCGAGTTCACCCTCAAGTCCGGGCGCATCAGTCCCTATTTTTTCAATGCCGGGTTGTTTAATACGGGGGCCAGCCTAGCTCGGCTGGGGCGGTATTACGCCCAGACCATTGTCGATTCCGGCATGGAGTTCGATCTGATCTACGGCCCGGCCTACAAGGGAATACCTCTGGCGGCGGTGACTGCCGCCGCCCTGTACGATCATCATGGGCTTGATCTGCCCTACGCCTTCAACCGCAAGGAGGCCAAGGACCACGGCGAAGGCGGGGTCATCGTCGGCCATCCGCTCCAGGGGAAGCGGGTCCTGATCATCGACGACGTGATCTCGGCCGGGACCTCGGTGCGGGAATCCTTCGACATCATCAAGGCCGGGGATGCCGTGGCCGCTGGGGTGGTGATCGCCCTCGACCGGCAAGAGCGCGGCAAGGGGGAGAAATCGGCCATTCAGGAGGTGCAGCAGGATTACGGCGTCCCCGTCGCCGCCATTGTGCGGCTGGAACAGCTCATCGAATACCTGGCGGAGAAAGGGCAGGCGGAGGATCTGGCCAGGATCAGTGCCTACCGGGACCAGTACGGGGTGAGTTGAGGCATCTCACCCCAGGATCAGCTTGGCCCCCATCGTCAGGATCCGGGGTGGCGAAGGCGTGATTATAATTCTACCTTTGTCGTATGGAGCTGCCTTGTTGGGGCATCCTCCGGCAGGTAGAGACGCCGCAAGGCAACCGAGAGCGAAACAATGAACATGAAACTCCTTCCGATACTGACCCTTGCCCTGCTGATCTGCTCGCCCCTCCAGGCGGGCAAGCTTTATCGCTGGATCGATGATCAGGGCAAGATTTTTTATTCCGACAAGGTCCCTCCCACCGAGGTGCAGCACAAGCTCGACACCCTTAACGAGCAAGGCATCGTTGTCGACAGGGTGGGCGCGGCCAAGACTAAGGAGGAGCTGGCTCGCGAGGCCGAACTGGAAAAGCGGCGCCAAGAGCAGCAACAGCTGATCGAAGAACAGGAAAAGGCGGACCGCGTGTTGCTCCGCACCTTCCGCACCGAGGACGACATCATCATGGCGCGCAACGGAAAGCTGGCCTCCATCGATGCCAAGTTACAGATTGTGCGAGGCAATATCCGGCGCCAAAAAAGCCAGTTGGCGGAATTCCAGCTCGCCGCTGCCGATATGGAAAGGGCCGGCCAGACGGTCTCGCCGAATCAGTTGAAGGAGATCGAAAACACCCGGAACCAGATCAATAGCGACTACCAGGGCATCATCGCCCAGGAAGAGTTGAAGCAGCAGATCCGTGAAAAATACGCGGCCGACCTGGCGCGGTTCCGCGAGTTGAGGAATTTGAAGCCGGATCAAGGCGTGTTGCCCGAGAAGGCAGATAGCCCCAATTCCATGCTGGACACCCTCGTGACCTGTTCCATCGACTGCGACGAACGCTGGCAAAAGGCCGAGACCTATGTCCGCGAGCACGCGACGACCCGCATGCAACTGCTGGGCAGAAACATCATCATGACTCACCCGCCAATCAAGGATCAGGACATCAGCCTGACGGTCTCCCGGATCAAACGGGAGGGTTCGACCGAGGAATTCTTCCTCGACATCCAGTGCAAGGACAGTACGCCGGGCGAGGAGCACTGCAAGAGTCCGGCGGTTCAGGAGATACGCAAGGGATTCAGGGCGCTTGGGCAGGGCACACCCGCCCCGGTGGAGAGCGCGCCCCAGGAGGGAGGCGAGGCTAAGCCCTCACCGGGAAACTGAAGGATGGAAGAGGGAATCGGCCAGCAGCCGCCACTGCTCGTCCCAGGAGTGTAGGGGCGAGACCCTGAAGTGGGTCCTCAGATACTGATGCATGCGGCCCTCGACCCAGGTCAGCAAGAGGTTGGCGCTGAGCTCGGCCTTTAGGTCTCGCGGGGCATCCTGGCGCATGGCGGTCTCGCGCAGGACTTGCTTCAACTGGGTCTCCAGGCGGGTGAAAAATTGCTCGACCCGATCCAGCAGGCGCTCCTGCTCTCCCACCAGGGCATCGCCCAACAGGATGCGGGTGATGCCGGGGTTTTTCTCGGCAAAGCCCAGCACTAGAAAGAGGAGACGGGAACAGCGTTCGGCGCTGTCCTTCTCCTCCTCCAGTATCCGGTTGATGCGGGAAAAGACCGTCTCCTCGGCGAATTCGATCAGGGCCTCGTACATACGCGCCTTGCTGGCGAAGTGGCGGTAGAGCGCCGCCTCGGAAACGCCGCATTGCTTCGCCAGGACGGCGGTCGTGATGCGCTCGCCGGGGTTCTGCTCCAGCAGGCGCGCCAGGGCTTCGAGGATCTGCTGCTTGCGGTCGTTCCGGTCCGTTGTCATCGGTCAGCCCCTTCCAATTAAGGTCCCAATCCCTTCATCGGTGAAAAGCTCAAGGAGGACGGCGTGTTTTACCCTGCCGTCGATGATATGGACCCTATTCACACCCTTCCGCACCGCCTCCAGGGCACAGCCGATCTTGGGCAGCATCCCACCGTGGATAGTGCCGTCTGCGATCAGCTCATTGACCTTCGGGGTATCAAGCCCCGTCAATAGACGGCCTTCCTTGTCGAGTAGTCCCTGGGTGTTGGTCAACAGGATCAGTTTCTCCGCCTGGAGCACCTCGGCCATCTTCCCTGCCACCAGATCGGCGTTGATGTTGTAGGAATGACCGTCATCGCCGATGCCGATGGGGGCAACTACAGGAATGAAATCGCCCCTCACCAGCGTGTCGAGGATGCCGGTATTGATGCTCTCCACCTCACCCACATGCCCGATGTCGATGATCTCGGGAACCTTCAGCTCGGGAGACTCACGGGTGATCATCATCTTCCTGGCCCGGATCAGCCCGCCGTCCTTCCCGGTGAGCCCCACCGCCGAGCCGCCCTGGCGGTTGATCAGGTTGACGATCTCCTTGTTGACCAGGCCGCCCAGCACCATCTCCACCACGTCCATGGTCTCGCTGTCGGTGACGCGCATCCCCTGGACAAACTCCGAGTTCTTGCCCAGGCGCCCCAACAAATTGCCGATCTGGGGACCACCGCCGTGGACCACCACAGGATTGATGCCGACCAGTTTCATCAAGACGATATCGCGCGCGAAACCCTGTTTCAGCTCGGGATCAACCATGGCGTTGCCACCATACTTGATGACCAGGGTCTTGCCCTGAAAGCGTTTGATGTAGGGCAGTGCCTCGGTCAGAACATGCGCGATATTTTGGGCAGCTTCAGTGGAAAGGCTCATGGGCGTGTCATTTCTCCGGATTCGTTGGGGGGCAGTATTCAGGAGCCTGAATAATGCGGACTCCTGCCTTCTTTCTTAAAATGGCGGTTGCAGGCCGGGCACGGCCTTTCTCAGCAGGTCTCGGAATTGTTCCTGGATGCGTTCCAGGGATGCCGCATCCACGGCCTCGAACCGGAACGTCAAATTCGGTGTGGTGTTGGAGGCGCGCACCAGACCCCAGCCCTCGGGGAACTCCACGCGCAGGCCATCCAGGGTGATCAGATTGGCATCGTCGAAGGTGGCTGCGTCGATGATCTTTTTCATGATGGCTGCTTGCGATCCCTCGGACACCTCCAGGTGGATCTCCGGGGTGCTCACGTCCTCCGGCAATTCCGCAAAAATCGCGGCGCTGGGGCGCGAATCGATGGCGATGATTTCCAGTAAGCGGGCGGTGGCGTAAAGGGCATCGTCGAAACCGTACCAGCGCTCCTTGATGAAGATGTGGCCGGTCATTTCGCCCCCTAAAAGAGCCCCCGTCTCACGCATCTTAGCCTTGACCAGGGAGTGGCCGGTCTTCCACAAAACCGGACGCCCGCCCATATTCAACACGCGAGGCGCAATATGACGGCTGGACTTGATGTCATAGATCACGTCCGCGCCGGGGTTGCGCGCGAGGATATCGTCGGCCAGCAGCATGAGAAGCCGATCGGGCCAGATGATCTTGCCGTTTGAATCGACGATGCCGATGCGATCACCATCGCCGTCGTAAGCAACGCCCAAATCGGCGCCTTCCAAACGGACGGCGTCGATGAGGTCCGTCAGATTTTCCGGTTTGCTGGGATCAGGATGATGGTTGGGGAAGGTTCCATCGACCTGGGTGAAAAGCTCCTTCACATCGCATCCCAGTGCGCGCAGAAGATCGGGCGCAACCCGCCCGGCTACGCCGTTGCCGCAATCCACGACCACCCGCAAGCTGCGTTGCAAGGTCAGGTTGTTGCACACCCGCTGGATGTAATCGGGGATCAACGACTGCTCCAGACGCGAGCCGTTGCCGATCAGAAATCGTCCCTCCACGGCGCGTTCGTGGAGTGCCTTGAGGGCTTGGCCATGGAGACTGATGCCGTTTATGACGATCTTCAGCCCATTGTATTCGGGTGGGTTGTGGCTCCCAGTTACCATGATGCCGGTGTTGCTGCCCAGAAAATGGGTAGCGAAATAGAGCAAAGGGGTGGGGGCTAGACCGATATCGACCACATCGCGACCGGTGGAGGTCAGTCCGCGGGCAAGGGCATCCAGCAGCGCCTCGCTGGAGGTTCTGCCGTCGCGGGCGACGATCACGGTTTGCTGGCCCTTTTCGTAGGCCTCGCTGCCGATGGCCTTGCCGATATCGTAAACCGCCTCCTCCGTCAGGGTCTTGCCGACGATGCCGCGAATGTCATAGGCACGGAAGATGGTCGGCGAAATGGCGTTTTCCAACTGCACCCGTTTCTGGCTGGGCACCGGCATTACCTCCGGCGTGGCTTCGGCAGGCAAGGCATCCTCGCCGCGAAGCGCCCTTGGCTCGGGGCCGGTTTTCGGCGGCGCGGTCTTCTCCTGCTTACTGCCTCCCTTGACACTGATGGCCGTCTTCTTGGCGACGGTCAACAACAGTTGCGTGGCGCCGTGGAGCTCCCTGATACGAGCCTGCGCCAAGGGGGGACGGCGGCCACTGAAGAGGGCTACCAGGGTATGCTGAAAATCGCGCCTGTCCTGCTGGATGTTCTTGCTCAACGACTTTTTGATAAACAACAGCATCGCGGCGCCGGCGGCCAAGATAAGGGGCAGTAGCAACCAAAAGGCCCAGTCGAGCCAAGCGGGGCCGGGATTGAGTCCCTGGGCGTCAATCAGCCAGATGGAGCCTGGTACGGGGACTGCCTTTCGCTCGTTGATGACGAGGCTTGCTTGTTCGTTGTTGGAGACAACCCTGACCGGTTTATCCCTTGGGACGATCTGTAAAAGTCCAACCGCAGTTGCCGCAGGGATTTCCTTGATGATCCGCGCCAACCAATCATGGCGCAGGGCGAAATACATGTAACCCAATAGTCCTCCGCCGGCGTCGCTGACCGGGAATGCCACCGCGATATGACTGTCCTGGCTGGCCGGGTTGTGCAGCTCGAACTGGGTTTCCTTTCCGTTCCGGTCTATCTGGCGGAAGAGGTCAAGAGAGGCGTACCCCAAGGGCGGAGTGGCCTTGAGATCGGGCACGTCATAACCCTTGGGCAGCACCAGGATTTTTTGTGCCTCTTCCGCTTGGGGGCGCAACGTCCACTCGATATGGGTCTTGAGCATCTCACCTTGATTGGATGCCAGCAGGGTTGCCACGCTGGGGTCCTTGGCGAGCAGGCGTAGTTTCCGCTTCTGGGTATCCAGCCGCTCGGCGATCCGGTCCGCCGTGATCTGGGTGATGACGCGGGTGCGATCTTCCTCGTGGTTAGCAAGCTTGAACTCCACCAGGATGAAGGACACAAACCAAGCGGCGGCAAACAGCCCGGATAGGAGGAGATAGAGAAGGGTCAGGTAGGAATCAAAGGGGCGGCCAGGCTCTGACGCCTTTTTTGCCGGGGCGGGAGAACTGGGAGATTCCTCGGCTTCGAGGGCAGGCTCCAGCGGATTCTTCTTACTGAACATGGCACCCTTTCCCCTCAATGACGGCCGGAATGGCCGAATCCACCCTCTCCCCGCTGGGAGCTGTCGAATTCCTCGACGATGTCAAAGATGGCCTGGATAACAGGAATGAAAACAAGCTGCGCGATACGCTCCCCGACCTCGATACGAAAAGGTGTCTGGCCCCGATTCCAACAGGAGACCAAGATCTGGCCCTGATAGTCGGAATCGATCAGGCCCACCAGGTTCCCGAGCACGACGCCATGTTTATGGCCGAGGCCCGAGCGGGGCAGGACCACCGCCGCCATGCCCTTGTCCTCCATGTGCAGGGCGATGCCGGAGGGGATCAATGCCGTCTGGCCCGGCATCAGTTCCAGCGGCTGATCCAGCATGGCGCGCAGATCCATGCCGGCCGAACCAGGAGTGGCGTAGTGCGGCAGCGGAAACTCCTTACCCAGGCGCTGGTCTAGGATCTTCAACTGGACGGGTTGCATGCGAAAAAGCGCTCCTCGATAAAAGAGACCAGGGCTGCGGCCAGCTCCCGTTTGGGCATCATGGGCAGCTCGGCCTGGCCATCGGCCCATAGCAGGGTCAAGGCATTATTATTGTCCTCGAACCCCCCCTGGGGACCACCGACCAGATTGGCGGCCAGCAGATCCACCCCTTTGCACCGGCGTTTCTCCTCGCCCAGCCGCCGGATGTCTTCGGTCTCGGCGGCGAAACCGACGCAGAAAGGCCGCGAACCGGGCGGCAGGGCCGCGACCTCGGTAAGTATGTCCGGGTTCCGCGTCAACGACAATGTCATGTTGGCATCGGTTTTCTTGATCTTGCCCGAGGCGGCATGTTCCGGCCGATAGTCCGCCACGGCGGCGCAGGCGACGAAAAGACCGGGCGGGGCCTGACTGATCCGTGCCATCACCGCGTCCCGCATCTGCAATGCCGTCTCGACCCGTATCAGCTCCACCCCCGGCGGGGCGGGCAAGGCGACCGGGCCGCTGACCAGCGTGACCGAAGCCCCGGCAGATCGAAGCGCCTCGGCCAAAGCGTAGCCCATCTTGCCGGAACTGCGGTTGCTGATGAATCGGACCGGGTCCAGCGGCTCGCGAGTCGGGCCCGCCGTCACCAGCGCGGACTGTCCCTGGAGGGGACCGGTTTGGAACGTCTCGCGGAGCCGGTCGATGATCTCGTCCGGGTCGAGCATGCGTCCCTCCCCGGATTCGCCGCAGGCCAACTCACCCTGACCGGGACCCAGCAGGCGGATGCCGCGTGATTCAAGGACCTGGCGGTTGGACTGGGTTGCGGGATTGAGCCACATGGCCGTGTTCATGGCCGGGGCAAGTCTGATGGGAACCCGAGCGGCCAGACAGACCGCCGACAGGATGTCATCGGCCAGGCCATGGGCGATCCGGGCCATGAAATGGGCGGTAGCCGGGGCGATTAGGATCTGGTCCGGCCAGCGGGCCAGACGGATATGCCCCATGGCGCTCTCCTGATCGGCGTCCAGCAGATTCGTAGCGACAGGATGGCCCGAGAGCGCCTGGAAGGTGAGCGGCCCCACGAAGCGCGCCGCAGCCGCCGTCATCATCACGCGCACCTCGAAGCCCTCCCTTTGCAGCAGGCGAACCAGTTCGGCCGATTTATATGCGGCAACCCCGCCGCATACGCCGAGCAGGATATTTTTTTTCAAATCGATTCTCGTCCAGGGAAGAAAGATTCCCTACAGAGTACAAGAAACCGCCCGGAGGGCGAAAGCGGATACTCACTCCGCCCCACTGAAAGGATGGGCTTGGCCGGAGAAAATGGTTGTTCTATCCTTCATCGGCAATTCAACCGCCCAGTCAGGGAGGATAGGCCGGTATAATCCCATTATTTCAACAGGTCGGATTAGATGCAGCTCATCCGCGGTCTTCACAATCTGCGCACCGGGCACCGGGAGTGCGTGGCGACGATCGGCAATTTTGACGGGGTCCATCGCGGCCATCAGGCCGTCTTTGACAGGCTGTTGTCAGAGGGACTCGAAATGGGCGTACCGGCGACGGTAATTACCTTTGAGCCCCAGCCACTGGAATTTTTTGCCCCGGCCAGGGCTCCCGCCCGCCTGACCCGCTTCCGGGAAAAGGTACTGGCGATCCGGGATGCCGGCATCCAACGGCTTCTGTTGCTGGAATTCGGCCAGAAACTGGCGGCCATGAACGCCGAGGGCTTTGTCCGGCACATCCTGGTCGATGGGCTGGGTGTCCGGCATCTCTACATAGGCGATGATTTCCGCTTCGGCAAGGGCCGCGAGGGGGATGTGGACCTGCTCCGTCGCGTCGGTGCCGAGGCGGGTTTCAGCGTGGACCATTTGCCGACGGTCGCCCTGGATGGGGCACGAATCAGCAGCACCCGCATCCGAGAGGCACTGGAGCAGGGTGATCTGGCAACGGCTGCGGCCTGCCTGGGCCGGAATTACCGCATCGGCGGCCGTGTCTCCCATGGGGACAAGCGGGGCCGCAACCTGGGTTTCCCGACTGCCAACATCAATCTGCATCGACTCATCAGCCCCTTGAGCGGGGTCTTTGCTGTCCGCGTCTTTGGCCTGGAGGGTGAAGTGCTGCCGGGAGTCGCCAATATCGGCGTGCGCCCCACGGTGGCGGGCGACGGCCGCTATCTGCTGGAGGTCCATCTCTTCGACTTCGCCCGCGAGATCTATGGCCGCCACCTGGAGGTAGAGTTCGTACAGCGGATTCGTGAGGTGCGGCGCTTCGACTCCTTCGAGCAGTTACGGCGCCAGATCGACCATGACGCCTATGAGGCACGGCATATCCTCGGCCTGGCCTGAGTCTGATTTGGCCGTACAATACGAAACTTTACGACCAAAGGCCCCGCACCGGGCCGCCACCCATTTGAAGGTAATTCCGTGAGCAACTACAAGGACACCCTGAACCTGCCGAACACCGGCTTTCCCATGAAGGCCAATCTGGCCCAGCGTGAGCCCGAAATGCTGGCGGCCTGGCAAGAGAAGGGTCTCTATCGAATGATCCGGGAGACCTGCGCCGGGCGTCCCAAGTTCATCCTCCACGACGGCCCGCCCTACGCCAACGGTGAGATCCACATCGGCCACGCGGTCAACAAGGTGCTGAAGGACATCATCGTCAAGGGCCGGACCCTGGACGGCTTCGACGCCCCCTATGTGCCGGGCTGGGACTGCCACGGCCTGCCCATCGAGTTACAGGTGGAGAAGGAGGTGGGCAAGCCGGGCCGCAAGGTAACCCCCGCCCAGTTCCGCCAAGCCTGTCGCGACTACGCCACCAAGCAAGTGAAGCGCCAGCGAGATGACTTCATACGCCTTGGGGTGCTTGGCGACTGGGACCATCCCTATCTGACCATGGACTACGGGACCGAGGCCGGTATCGTCCGCGCCCTGGGCCGAATCGTGGCCAATGGCCATGTGCAGAAGGGTTACAAGCCGGTCCACTGGTGTACCGACTGCGGTTCGGCCCTGGCCGAGGCAGAGGTGGAATACATGGATAAGGAGTCCTTCGCCATCGATGTCCGTTTCCGTGTTCTGGACGAGGAATCCCTCTTCGCCCACTGCCATAGCGTGCCCGATGGTCACGGTGAAGGCCCCGTCTCTGTGGTGATCTGGACCACGACCCCCTGGACCCTGCCCGCCAATCAGGCGGTTGCCCTCAATCCCGGGCTGGAATATGCCCTAGTGCAGACCGATGGACCACTCGGCAAAGAGCGGCTGCTGGTGGCCGAGGGACTGCTGGCCGGCACCCTGGACCGCTGGGGCATGGCCTCCTACCGCGTCATCGCCTACGGCCAGGGCGCCGCCTTCGAGGGGCTTCGGCTCCAGCACCCCTTCTATGACCGCGAGGTGCCGGTGATCCTGGGTGAGCATGTCACCCTGGAGGCCGGGACCGGTGCCGTCCATACCGCGCCCGGTCACGGCCTGGACGACTACATCGTTGGCCAGCGTTACCATTTGGCGGTGGACAACCCGGTCGGCGGCGATGGCCGCTTCGTCGAGGGTACCCCCCTGTTCGAGGGAGAGCACGTCTTCACCGCAAACGAGAAGGTGATCGCGGTGCTCAAGGCGAAGGGAGCCTTGGTGGCCGAGGCGCGCCTGAAGCACAGCTACCCCCACTGCTGGCGCCACAAGACCCCGATCATCTTCCGTGCCACCCCCCAGTGGTTCATCGGCATGGAGCGCAAGGGCCTGCGCGAGGCTGCCCTGCGTGAGATCGGCCAAGTTCACTGGATGCCCGACTGGGGCCGTGCCCGCATCGAGGGGATGGTGGCCAACCGTCCCGACTGGTGCATCTCGCGCCAGCGCACCTGGGGGGTGCCCATCGCCCTCTTTGTCCACAAACAGACCAGCGCGCTGCACCCCGAGTCCCCCCGCCTCATCGAGGCGGTGGCCAAGCGGATCGAGACCGGCGGTATCCAGGCCTGGTTCGATCTCAAGCCTGAGGAGCTGCTGGGCGAGGAGGCCGATCAATACGAGAAGGTAAGCGACACCCTGGATGTCTGGTTTGATTCCGGCGTGACCCACGCCTGCGTCCTGGAGCAGCGGGAGGGCCTGGCAAGCCCCGCCGATCTCTATCTGGAGGGCTCCGACCAGCATCGCGGCTGGTTCCAGTCCTCCCTCATCTCCTCGGTGGCCATGACCAACCGCGCGCCTTACAAGGAGGTCCTGACCCACGGCTTCACCGTCGATGCCGAGGGGCGCAAGATGTCCAAGTCCCTGGGTAATGTGGTGCGGCCCCAGGACGTGATGAAGACCCTGGGGGCCGACATCATCCGCCTCTGGGTGGCGGCAACCGACTACCGTAGCGAGATGTCGGTCTCCGACGAGATCTTGAAGCGCATGTCCGATGCCTACCGGCGCATCCGCAATACCGGCCGTTATCTCCTGTCGAACCTGGCCGGTTTCGATCCAGCCACGGACCTGGTGGCACCCGGCGAGATGCTGGCCCTCGACCGCTGGGCGGTGGACCGGGCCTATCAGTTGCAGCAGGAGATCGTCCAGGCCTACCGCGACTACCAGTTCCACCTGATCTACCAGAAGGTCCACAACTTCTGCGTCACCGACCTGGGCGGCTTCTACCTGGACGTGACCAAGGACCGCCAATACACCTGCCGGGCCGACAGCCGCGCCCGCCGCTCGGCTCAGACGGCCATGTACCACATCGCCGAGGCCTTCGTCCGTTGGCTGGCCCCGGTACTGAGCTTCACCGCCGACGAGATGTGGGGCTATCTGCCCGGCGAGCGCCGCGAATCGGTCTTCCTGGAGACCTGGTACGAGGGGCTCTTTGCCCTGGCCGAGGGTGAAGCCATGGGGCGCGCCTTCTGGGACGGGGCGCTGTCCGTTCGCGCCGCAGCCTCCAAGCACCTGGAGAATGCTCGCAAGGAGGGCGGTATCGGCGGTTCCCTGGACGCCGAGCTGGATCTCTATTGCGACCCGGCAACGGGAGAGATGCTGTCCGCCCTGGGCGATGAGCTGCGCTTCGTCCTGATCAGCTCCCATGCCCGGCTCCATCCCCTGGAGAAGGCGCCGACCGATGCCCTGGAAACCGAGCTGCCGGGCCTGCGGCTGACCGTCAAGGCATCGGGACACGTCAAGTGTGTGCGCTGCTGGCATCACCGGGAGGATGTGGGTATCAACGAGGCACACCCCGAGCTTTGCGGACGCTGCGTCGAGAACGTCGCCGGTAACGGCGAGTCGCGACGCTTCGCTTAAAGGACATCGATTCCATGCGCGTATGGCTCTGGCTTTCCCTTCTGGTGGTTGCCCTGGACCAGGGGACCAAATACTGGGTCCAATCGGCGATGACCGAAGAGGAGTATCTGCCGCTGACCGGCTTTTTCAACCTGCTCCTGGTCTATAACGAAGGGGCTGCCTTCAGCTTTCTCAGCGGCGCGGGTGGCTGGCAGCGCTGGTTCTTCGTCGGCCTGGCACTGGTGATCTCCCTGGTGCTCTACAATTGGCTCGATAACCTGAAGCGGCATGAGCGTTCCGCCGCCGCCGCCCTGACGCTGATACTCGGCGGGGCCTGGGGGAATCTGATTGACCGGGCGCTGTATGGCCGCGTGACCGATTTCATCGATCTCTACTACGGCACATGGCACTGGCCCGCCTTCAATCTGGCGGACAGCGCCATTACCCTGGGGGTCGTCATACTGCTGATGGGCCTCATGAAGACCCCGGCACGGGGTTGTTGAACTTTCTCCTAACAACGGGGGTATCCGATGCGTTGGCGTAGCGGAAGAAGAAGTGACAATGTGGAAGATCAGCGCTCCGAAGGCGGCGGGGTTGACGGCGGTGGCGGGGGGAGCCCCCTGCTGCCGATACTCCTGCGTCTTGGCGGACGCAGAGGTGGAATCTGGACCTTCGTCGTCATTGCCGCCCTCATGTATTTCACCGGCGGCGACCTGGGAGGGCTTTTAAACGGCCTGACCGGGGTGCAGGTCGGGCCGGCCCCCTCCTCCCGTCAAGGCACGGTACAGGAGACTGCGACAGAGAAGGAGCTGGTGGAATTCGTCAAGGTGGTGCTTGCCGATACGGAAGACACCTGGAACAGCCAGTTCCGAAACATGGGAAGGCAATACCAGGAACCCCGGCTGGTGCTGTTCAGGGGCGCCGTCCGTTCCGCCTGCGGCAAGGCGGAGGCCGCGATGGGACCTTTTTACTGCCCTGGTGATCAGAAGGTCTATATCGACTTGAGCTTCTACGAGGACCTCAAGAAAAGGCACAACTCCCCCGGCGACTTCGCCCAGGCCTACGTCATCGCCCATGAAATCGGCCACCATGTGCAGAATATGCTGGGGATCATGGGGAAGGTGGAGCAGACCATGGACCGGGTAAGCAAGGTGGAAGGCAACCGGCTCTCGGTACGCCAGGAGTTGCAGGCGGATTGCTTCGCCGGCGTATGGGCTCACCATGCCAACAAGGCGCGGAACATCCTGGAGCAGGGCGATATAGATGAAGCCATCAACGCCGCCAGCGCCATCGGCGACGACCGCTTGCAGAAGCAGTCAACGGGCTATGTGGCCCCTGATTCCTTCACCCACGGCACCTCCGCCCAGAGGGTAAAGTGGTTCAGAATCGGCATCGAGAACGGCAGCTTGAATAGCTGCAATACCTTTGACGCAAAGAATCTCTGATTCTTTTCCAATCCACAAAAAAGGCCGCGCGATGCGGCCTTTTTCAATTACCCCAGACTTTTCATAATTTGCCCTGATGAACGCGCCGGTTTACGAAATATCCGGGCTCGGGCAGGCGTCCTACTCCATCCGCTGACGAATCTTTTCCATGGCATTCTTCTCGATCTGGCGGATGCGTTCGGCTGATACCCCATATTCGTCTGCCAGCTCGTGGAGTGTCCGCTTGTCGTCGGTCAACCAGCGGGCCTGGAGTATGGCGTGGCTGCGCGGGTCCAAGCACTCCAGGGCGGAATGGAGCCTTGAGAGCCGATACTCCTCGGAATCCTGGCGTTCCAGCATGGCCAGGGGTTCCATGCGAGTGTCGCGCAGGTAAGCGGAAGGAGTCGTACCCAGGGCATCTTCATCGTCGCTGTCCGGGGTGTCGTAGGCGATGTCCTGGCCGGAGAGGCGGCTCTCCATCTCCATGACCTCGGCCGGCTTGACCCCCAGTTCTTTGGCAACCTCCGCCACCTCTTCCTGGTCGAACCAGCCCAGTCGCTTCTTGGCGCTACGCAGGTTGAAGAAAAGCTTGCGCTGGGCCTTGGTGGTCGCGACCTTGACGATGCGCCAGTTGCGCAGGATGAATTCGTGTATCTCGGCCCGTATCCAGTGTACGGCGAAGGAGACCAGCCGGACCCCCTGGTCCGGGTCAAAACGGCGTACCGCCTTCATCAGGCCGACGGTTCCCTCTTGGATAAGATCGTTCAGCGCCAGGCCATAGCCGGAGTAACCGCGTGCTATACGCACCACGAAGCGCAGATGAGAAAGAACCAAGGCACGCGCGGCAACAAGGTCGCCTTGATCGCGAAGGCGCAGTGCGAAATCGCGCTCCTCCTCGGGGGACAGCATGGGCAACTGATAGGAGGCGCTGATGTAGGCGTCGATACTGCCGGTGGGCACCATGGCGGTAGAGAAGGAAAGTTCCCTAGTCATGTCGCTCTATACCTCACTAAATTACTCTATTATTAATGCTACACCCTGGATCGGGTTTAGGCAACTGAGGACAATTCTAGCACTCGCCCAAAGAGAGTGCTAATGCTTTGATTGGGAAAGATAAAAAAAGTTCGCCAAAGATCAGGCCGGTTCGATGCGTTTGAGATGGCGGCCCACCGCGATGGCCGCGCCCAGCAATCCCAGGATCGGACTGCCGACGAGAAAGCCAAGCAGTGTGGTTGAATCCAGTGCGGAAAAGGTGAAGCCGCTGTTGTAGAGGATCGTCAGTTGCAATAGCGGCTCCTGGATCAGAAAGGCCGATAGCAGGACCAGCAGCAATGCGAAAAGGCCGCCGAGGAGGCCGAACCAGAAGCCGCTGTAGAGAAAGGGGCGGCGAATGAAGGCGTTGGTGGCCCCGATGAGCTTGGTGATCTCGATCTCCTCGTGCCGGTTCTGGATCTCCAGGCGGATGGTGTTCCCGATCACCAGGAGCACCGCCATGCTCAACAGCCCGGCCAGGATCAGTACCCCCCTCTGGGCGATCCGGGTGATGGCGGCAAAGCGCTTGACCCATTCCAGGTCGATCTGCGCATGATCGACCAGCGCTTCCTTTTTCAGTTGCTCGACCAATTTCTCCACGGAGACGGGATTGCCGCCCTGCTCCTTCGGCTGGATCAGGACGACCGCCGGCAGGGGATTTTCCTGAAGCAGGCCAAGCACGTCGTCGAAACCGCTGAAGCGCCGGAACTCCGCCAGGGACTCATCCGCCGTGACGAACTTCACCTTGCTCACCTCGGCCATCTCGCCAATGCGCTCGGCCAGGCGGCGCCCGCCGCTCTCGGGCGCCTCTTTCTTGAGAAAGAGCGAGATGCTGCTGGAACCATCCCAGTTGTCGCTCAGAAGCTGGAGGTTGGAGAGGATCAGGTGCAACCCGGCGGGCATCGCCAGGGCGATGCCGATGACGGCGGTGGTCATGAGGCTGCCGGCGGGATTGCGACTGAGGCGCCCAAGGCTGGCCAGTGCGGTTTGCAGATGGTGGGCCAGCAGGATTCGGAGCGGGGTGAAATGCTTGAAGAGGCTCATCGGTTGAGCGCTCCCGGCGGCAGGTCATGGGTCAGAGCCCCCTGGTCCAGGACCAGGATGCGCTTGCCCATGCGCCGGATCAGGCTCACATCGTGGCTGGCGATCAACAGGGTGACGCCCACCTGATTGAAGCGCTCGAACAGCTTCATGATCTCGGCCGAGAGCCGGGGATCGAGGTTGCCGGTGGGCTCGTCGGCCAGCAATACCGGCGGGCGGGTGACCACGGCACGGGCGATGCCCACCCGCTGCTGCTCGCCGCCCGAGAGGGTGATGGGCATGGACCTTTCTTTCTTCAAAAGCCCCACCTGGTCCAGGGCAGCCCGCACCCGTCTTCCGATCTCCTCGCGTCCGACACCCGCGACGACCAGGGGAAGTGCGACGTTGTCGAAAACTGGCCGGTCATGCAACAGGCGGTGGTCTTGAAAGATCATCCCAACCTTGCGCCGGTGGTAAGGGATCTCGGATGGGCGCATCTGGGCCAGGTTGCGGTTGTCCACGATGACCTGGCCACGGGTGCAGCGCTCCAGCAAGCCAGTCAGTTTCAGCAGGGTGCTCTTGCCGGCGCCGGAAGGGCCAGTGAGAAAGACCATCTCGCCCGGCTCGATATGGAAGCTGACATCTTTCAGCCCCTCGTACCCGCTGGGATAGCGCTTGGTGACTTGCTCGTAGCGGATCATTCCGGGAACTATTGGTCGAACAGGGCCTCGACGAAGGCGTCGGGGTCGAAGGGACGCAGATCATCGATGCCCTCGCCGACGCCGATGTAACGGATCGGCACCCCGGCCCGCCGCGCCAGTGCGAAGACCACGCCGCCCTTGGCGGTGCCGTCCAGCTTGGTCAAGACAATACCGGTAAGGCCAACCGCCTGATCGAACTCCAGTGCTTGGTTGACAGCGTTCTGGCCCGTGGTGGC
This sequence comes from Gammaproteobacteria bacterium RIFOXYD12_FULL_61_37, assembly GCA_001801995.1. Taxonomy (GTDB): domain Bacteria; phylum Pseudomonadota; class Gammaproteobacteria; order Chromatiales; family Chromatiaceae; genus YD12-FULL-61-37. Next base: position 20,208 of record MGZB01000016.1, read on the forward strand.
ATCGACCACCAGCAGAATCTCGTGGGGGGCTGTATCGTCCACCTTTTTGATTACCCGAACGATCTTCACCAGTTCGTCCATGAGGTTGGTCTTAGTATGCAGGCGGCCTGCGGTATCGACGATCAAGATGTCCATGCCACGCGCGGCGGCGGCCTGGGTGGCATCGAAACAGACCGAAGCGGAGTCGGCACCCGTATGCTGGGCAATGACCGGAACCTCGTTGCGCTCGCCCCAGACCTGCAACTGCTCCACGGCAGCGGCGCGGAAGGTGTCGCCCGCCGCCAGCATCACCTTGTTGCCCTCTTGGCGGAAGCGTTTGGCCAGCTTGCCGATGGTAGTGGTCTTGCCGGCGCCGTTGATGCCGACCATCATCAGTACACGGGGTCTGCCGGGGGCGGGCTCGCCAAAGGGACGGTCGCAGGCGTTGAGGATGCCGCTCAGCAACCTTTTCAGCGCGGCGGTCAGTAGTTGGGGATCGGTCAGCTCCTTGCGTTCGACCTGGGCAGTCAGCGCCTTGATGATCTCATGGGTCGCCTCGACGCCCACATCGGCGGTCAGCAGCAGGGTCTCGATCTCTTCCAGGATATCCCGGTCGATCCTTTTGCCGCCGAGGAGGCTGGTCAAACCGCCACCCAGGCTCTGCCGGGTCTTGCCGAGGCCTTTCCGGAGCCTTTGCAAAAGGCCGGCGGGAGATTCATCTTCCAGCGGAGGGGATGCCAGGGGCGCTTTCGACTCCGGCTTTCCCTCGATTTTGCGCTTGCCGAATCCAAACATTTCTAATCGGTCTCGGGAACCCTGGTACGGGCAGGTTGTCGGAATATTGCAGGTTTTTTGTAATCAACCACCTCCCCATCCTATCATCTCCCACTCGCCAAATCCCCATGACGGAGTCGTTTAATGCGTAGAGTCATCCCCTGGTTACTGCTCGTGCAGACCCTGCCCCTCTGGGCCGCCCCCCCGCCCGTTCAGGAGCGCCTGCTCGAAAACGGCATGAAGGTCATCGTCAAGGAGGACCACCGCGCACCCATTGCTGTGACCCAAGTCTGGTACAAGGTGGGCGCCAGCTACGAACCGCGCGGCATCACCGGGATATCCCACGCCCTGGAGCACATGATGTTCAAGGGGACGGAAAGGCACGGCCCCAACCAATTCTCCCAGATCATCTCCGAGCAGGGCGGGCAGGAGAACGCCTTCACCGGCGACGACTACACGGCCTACTTCCAGACACTGGCCAGCGACCGCTTGGCGATCTCCTTCGAGCTGGAGGCAGACCGGATGCGCAATCTGCTCCTGAAGCAGGAGGAGTTCGCCAAGGAGATCAAGGTGGTGCAGGAGGAACGCCGGCTGCGCACCGAGGACAAGCCCAAGGCACTGACTTATGAGCAGTTCAATGCCGCTGCCTACCGGGTCTCCCCCTACCGGAATCCCGTCATCGGCTGGATGAACGACCTGGATAACATGCGGGTCGAAGATCTGCGCGAATGGTATGGCCGCTGGTACTCGCCCAACAACGCGACCCTGGTGGTGGTCGGGGACGTGGAGCCGGAACGGATCTTCCAGATGGCCCAACTCCATTTCGGCAAGCTGAAGCCCTCGGAGCTGAAGACGCTCAAGCCCGAATCGGAGCCCACCCAGCTCGGCGAGGCCCGCATCCGGGTCAAGGCCCCGGCCCAGCAGCCCTATCTGCTCATGGGCTACAAGACCCCGGTGGTCGGCCGGGAGGTTAAGGGGGATGGCGAATGGGAGCCCTACGCGCTGGAGATGCTGGCCGCCGTCCTCGACGGGGGTGGCAGCGCCCGGTTCGCCCGTGAATTGGTTCGCGGCGAACGGGTCGCCGTGGCGGCGAGCGTGGATTACGAAGCCTTTGGCCGCCTGCCGGGCATGCTGACGCTCGACGGCATCCCCGCCGAGGGCCACAACATGGCCGAGCTGGAAAAAGCCCTGCGGCAGCAGGTCGACCGCCTCAAGAAGGAGCCGGTGTCAGAGAAGGAGATGGAGCGAGTCCGTAACCAATTGCTGGCGACCAAGGTCTACGAGAGGGATACCGTCTTCTATCAGGCGATGCGGATCGGCATGATGGAGACCATCGGGCTCGATTGGCGCCTGGCGGAAAATTACGTGGAGCGGATGAAGCAGATAACCCCGGAGCAGGTGATGAAGGCAGCGCAAAAATATCTCAACGATGACAATCTGACGGTAGCCGAACTTGATCCCCAGCCGATCAAGGACAAAGGCTTCGCCAAGCCGCTGATCTCGGGGGGCCGTCATGGGATCTAACCGCAGGATGACGCGATGGCTGGCCTTGATCTGCCTGGCACTGCCCATCGGCAACCCCTGGGCTGCACCCAAGATCGAAAGCTGGAACACGGAAAACGGCGCAAAGGTGCTCTTCGTCCCCTCCCCCGGCCTGCCGATGGTCGATGTCCGGGTGGTGTTCGATGCCGGCAGCGCCCGCGACGACGGCAAGCCCGGATCGGCAGTACTGACCAATGGCCTCTTGACCGAATCGGCGGGCAAATGGAGCGCCGACGAGGTGGCAGAGCGGATGGAAGCCGTCGGGGCGGAGCTGAGCAACGGTGCCCAGCGGGACATGGCCTGGGTTGCGCTCCGCAGTCTGACCGAGAAAAAGGTCCTGGATACCGCCCTGGAGACCCTGGCAGCGGTCCTAGCCGAACCCCGTTTCGAAAGGGGCGACGTGGAACGCCTGCGCCTGACCATGCTGTCGTCGCTGAAGCAGGAGGCGGAGTCACTTGCAAACATCGGCGAAAAGGCCTTCTACGAGACGGTCTATCAGGGCCACCCCTACGCCTCCAACCCCAACGGCACCCCGGAGTCGGTCAATGGCTTGACGGAGGAGGCGCTGAAGGCGTTCTACCGGCGCTACTATGTTGCCGCCAACGCCGTCGTCGCCATCGTCGGCGATCTTAGCCTGGACGAGGCCAAGGACGTGGCGCGGCGGGCATTGGCCGGCTTGCCGGCGGGCAGTAAGGCGATTCCCCTGCCGGAACCTGCCATCCCTGACAAGGCAGTGGAAAGGCGGATAAATCACCCCTCTACCCAGACCCATATCTTCCTGGGACAGCCCGGCATGAAGCGGGGCGATCCCGACTATTTTCCCCTCTATGTGGGCAACCACATCCTGGGCGGCAACGGACTTGTTTCCATCCTCAGCGAGGAGGTAAGGGAAAAGCGCGGGCTCTCCTACAGCGTCTCCAGCCATTTCATGCCCATGAGTCAGTTGGGTCCCTTCCAGATCACTGCCCAAACGCAGAACAGCCAGGCCGATGAGGCGGTGAGGGTGATGCGGGATACCTTGCGCCGCTTCATGGAGGAAGGGCCGGCCGAGAAAGAGCTGGAGTCCGCCAAGCGCAATATCAGCGGTGGCTTTCCCATGCAGATCGCCAGCAACGGCAAGATCGTGCAGTATCTGGCCATGATCGGTTTCTACGGCCTGCCCCTCGATTACCTGGACAGACTGGTACCCAATGTGATGGAGGTGACGAAGGAACAGATCCGTGATGCCTTCCGCCGCCGCTTGGCGCCGGAACGCTTCATCACCATCACCGTGGGCAAAAGCGGCGACGGGAAGGATTGAGGTGGTGCAGCGCACCAGCCAGGCCAATCGGGTCCGCATCATCGGCGGCTCTCATCGGGGCAGGCACATCTCCTTCCCGGATGCCGCCGGACTCAGGCCAACGCCAGACCGGGTGCGCGAGACACTGTTCAACTGGGTGCAGCCCTTTATCCCCGGCAGCCGGTGCCTGGATCTCTTCGCCGGCAGTGGCGCCCTCGGCTTTGAGGCAGCCTCGCGCGGGGCCGAGAGCGTGACCCTGGTAGAGCGCAACCCTGAGGTTGCAGGATATCTGAGGCAGAACGCCCAGGCTCTGGGGCTGCCCAATGTGGAGGTGTTGACGGCCGACGCCCTTGGCTGGCTGGCATCGGTGAACGGCGGCTTCGATCTGGTATTCGTCGATCCCCCCTTCGCCGCCCAACTCCTGGAACCCGTGCTGCGCTGCCTGGTGCGTCCCGGCCTGCTGCGGGAGGGGACGAGGATCTACCTGGAGGGAGACGCGGCTGAACCCTTCCCCCCCCTGCCGGGAGGCTTGGTCCCATTGCGGGAAAAAGTGGCGGGACAGGTGCGCTATGGTCTGGTCCAGCATCAGCGTCTTATGCCGCAATGAGTAAAATCATTTGCGCCATTCCGATATATCGCTATCCTTGCCGCGTTATTTTGGCGGCGGTCAGAACGGCCATGGGCGCGGAAGTCTTCTGAGGGAATTTGCATGGTAAAGGCCGTCTATCCCGGCACCTTCGATCCGATCACCCACGGCCACAGCGACCTGATTGGCCGTGCTTGCCGGTTGTTCGAGGAGGTCAAGGTTGCCATTGCGATCAGCCCCTCCAAAAAACCCCTCTTTCCCGTAGAAGAACGGGTGGCCCTGGCGCGGGAGGTACTGGCGGAGCACGGCAATGTCACCGTTTGTTCCTTCCATTGCCTCTTGGCGGATTTTTGCCGGAAGGAACGGGCTCAGGTGATATTGCGCGGGCTCCGGGCCGTGTCCGATTTCGAATACGAGTTCCAGTTGGCAGGGATGAATCGCCGTCTGGTACCGGAGGTCGAGACCCTTTTCCTGACCCCGGCGGAAAATTTCAGCTATATCTCATCGAGCCTGATCAAGGAAATTGCGGGTTTGGGTGGGGATGTGTCAGAGTTCGTGCATCCGGTCGTCCAGACCGCATTGATTGAGAAATTGGGCCGGCCCTAAGCCGGCGAAGCGACAGGAGAATACCATGGCCTTGATGATCACCGACGAATGCATCAACTGCGATGTATGCGAGCCCGAATGCCCCAACGGCGCCATCACCCAGGGCGACGAGATCTATGTGATCGACCCTGCCCTCTGCACCGAGTGCGTCGGACACTACGACACCTCCCAGTGTGTAGAAGTCTGCCCGGTCGATTGCATCATCGCCGACCCCAACCATCAGGAATCCGAGGATCAGCTCCGCGCCAAGTTCGAGCGCATTACCGGCGGCGAGTGATTTCGCCCGTTCAGCGGCTGATTCTTTAATTGCCGGTTCCCGGCAGCCTTCGAGGCCCTCGCAAAATTGCCTTCAGCGGCGGTTTTCAGGGCCTCTCTTCATTCCGCGCAGAAATCTCGCCATTCTTGGTCAATACTTCGGAAGAGCCCCTTTTTTCCGGAGCAAGTCATGGCCCTCTATTCTCATATCCTTTTGGCAGTGGATTTTTCCGACGGCGGGCAGGCGGCGGCCGAGAAAGCTGCCCAGCTTGCGGAATTGTTCGATGCCCGCCTGAGCCTAATCCATGTGGTCGAGTTTCTTGGCCTCAGCCTCAATCCCGAATTCCCCATCCCCGACGATCTGGAGCTGGAGAAGCGCCTGGTCGAATCCGCCGGTCAGCGCCTGCGAGAACTGGCCCAGAAGCTGGGACGCGCCGATGCCGGTATCCAGGTGGAGGTTGGTTCGCCCAAGCACGAGATCTGCAGGGTGGCGGAGGAGACGGCGGCCGACCTGATTATCGTCGGCAGCCACGGGCGGCGCGGCCTGCAACTCCTGCTGGGCTCCACAGCCAACGGAGTGCTGCATCTGGCGCCTTGCGATGTGCTGGCAGTCTCGGTAGGGCGCTGAGATGGACGCAGGGGAGGAAGCCAGCGGCGATGATGTCTGGCCGACCCGATACTGGCATGCCCTGGACGACGGAAGGCTGGAGTGCGATCTCTGCCCGCGCCATTGCCGCATCAAGGAAGGGCAGCGCGGGCTCTGCTTCGTGCGCGCCAATCAACAGGGCAAGGTGGTTCTGACCAGCTATGGCCGCTCCAGCGGCTACGTCATCGACCCCATCGAGAAGAAGCCCCTCAACCACTTCCTGCCGGGGACGCCCATCCTCTCCTTCGGCACCGCCGGATGCAATCTGAGCTGCAAGTTCTGCCAGAACTGGGACATCAGCAAGTCGCGCCAGATGGACACGCTGATGGACCGGGCCGCGCCCGAGACCATCGCCCGCGCCGCCAAGGCCCTGGGTTGCCGTAGCGTCGCCTATACCTACAACGACCCGGTGATCTTCCACGAATACGCCATCGACGTGGCCCGCGCCTGCCGGGAGCTGGGAATCAAGTCGGTGGCGGTGACGGCGGGCTACGTGGAGCCCGAGCCCCGCGCCGAGTTCTACCGCTGGATGGATGCCGCCAATGTGGACCTCAAGGGCTTCACCGACGCCTTCTACCACCAGCTTTGCGGCAGCCACTTGCAGCCGGTCCTGGACACCCTGGTCTATCTGAAGCGGGAAACGGCCGTCTGGATCGAGACCACCACGCTTCTGATCCCCGGCGAGAACGACTCCGACGAGGAGCTGGAGGCCATGACCCGCTGGGTGGTGAAGGAGCTGGGGCCAGATGTCCCCATGCACTTCAGTGCCTTCCACCCGGACTGGAAGATGCTCGACAAGCCGCCGACCCCGCCCGCCACCCTGACTCGTGCCCGGAACATCGCCTTGAGGAATGGCGTCCGCTATGCCTATGTGGGCAACATCCACGACCCCGCCGCCGACAGTACCTATTGCCACGGCTGCGGCAAGCAACTGATCGGCCGCGACTGGTACCGGCTGACTGCCTGGCACCTGACCACCGAGGGCCGCTGCCCCCATTGCGGGACTGTCTGTTCAGGCGTCTTCGAGGCACAGCCGGGGAACTGGGGACCCCGCTTCCAGCGGGTCCGGCTGGCGGATTTTCACTGATACCCCTTGTGCCCCACATGGATGCAGGCGATGCCCATCGACAGATTCCGGTAGCCGACATTTAGCATCCCGGCCTGTTCCATGAGCCCTTTCATCTCCTCCTGGTCGGGGAAACGCCGGATGGACTCGACCAGATAGGCATAGGCTGCGGGCTGGCGGGCGATCATGGCCCCTAGGCGGGGGATGACCAAGAAGGAATAGAGGTTGTAGAAGGGACGAATCAAGGCCCAGGGCTTGGAGAACTCCAGACAGAGACAGCGACCGCCGGGCTTGAGCACCCGATGGATCTCCTCCAACGCTAGGGACATGCGGGTCATGTTGCGGATGCCGAAGGCGATGGTCAGGGTATCGACCGAATTGGCGGCCAGGGGCAATGCCTCCCCGGCCCCCGCCAGATAGCCCAGCAGGGCCGGTCCGCGCTGGCGGCCAGCATTCATCATCTCCCGGCTGGGATCGACGATGACCACACGACGGTCCGTACCAGCTAGGGCGCGGGCCACATCGCCCGTGCCGCCCGCCAGATCGACGATCAACTGGCCTGGCGCCGGGGCCGCCATGCGACAGAGCCGCCGTTTCCAGAGGCGGTGAATGCCGAAGCTCATGAAGTCGTTCATCAGATCGTAGCGGCCGGCGACGACCTGGAAGACATGACGGATGCGGCGCTCCCGTTGCTCGGGGCTGACCGGCTGATAACCGAAGCTCTGATCCAGCTTATTCCCGCTCATCTCTCTTGCCCATGGATTCGGGGTAGCCCCTGCCCGTCACCACTGGCAGGGCATCGGTACCGCTGACCCAGTGCAACAATCCTCTCCGCTCGCCCTTCTTCAGGCGGCAGGCGGAGATGCATTCGGCGCACTCGGTACAGGTGAACATCTTGCGTTTCAGGGTACGGGGTTTCAGCCGCATGGGACAAGCGTTGTCGCAGGCATTATTGCAGTCAGCGCACTCCCTGGCCCGGCGGGTATCGAAGCCGACCACCATGGCCCGGTCGTTGGCCATCCAGGCCAGGCTCTGGAAGAGCCCCACGGCGCAGCCGAAGCGGCAGAAGAGGTGGCGGGCCAGGGTAAATTCGATGGCGAAGAGAACGGTCCCCACCGCGAGGAACCGGAGCTGGTTGGGGGTCAGCTCCCCGTTGAAGAGGTTGCTGTAGATCTCGGACGGCGGCAGCAGATAGGTCAAAAGGGCCAGCGCCCAGGCAAAGCTGAAGACCAGCACGGCGACTAGCGCCGCCAGCCAGTAACGCCGGTCGGGAGTGAAGATGCGTCCGTCGGCCTGCAATTGGGGCAGGGGTTTGCGCTCCCACAGGCTCGGTCTGCCCGAGGCTCGCCACATGAGATGATTGACGACTTCGACCACCGAGAAGTGGGGACAGAACCAGCCGCAATAGAGCCGGCCAAAGCACCAGGCAATCCAGAGAAACAAACCGGCGCCACCGAATAGAGGCAGGAAGCCCCGCCAGAAAATATTTAAGGCGGCTTGTCCTATGCCCTCGCTCCCCGAGAGGAACCCGTCGATACCCAGTGTCCAGTTCTGCCCAAAGAGGATGAAATGGCCGAGGGAAAGATCGAGCCGGAAGATGTCCAGCGGTGGCGCGGCGACGAAAAGGACGAAGAAGCCGGCCTGAAACCAGGCCCGGCGACGCTGCAAGGGCAAGCGGCTCATTGCCAGCGGATTTCCCGGCATCCCCGTGCCAAGGGCCGCCCCACCAGTGGATAGCGCCAGCACTGGCCCGCCATGGCCTTGGCCAGGCCATAGGCCCCGAAAACTACAAGCGTGGAGTGACAGAGGGTGAAGTAGAGAATGAGGATGACCCAGGTGTGAGCGCCATGCATGCCGCCGAGCACCAGAATCAGCGAGGCTACCAGGATGAGTAGGAGTCCAGCCCAGAGGCTGGCGGAGAGGGTTTGTTCCAAATGCGAACGAGCCAGTGGCGGAACATCTCTCCGGCGATGGAGAAAGAGCAACAGGAGCAGGGCGAAAGCGAAGCCCGGCGCTATCAGCAAATTTGCCAAGTAAAGGATCTCGGCGACGACCGCAATCGCCGCCCCCGGGACCGCGCGCCCCTCATCCGAGGGTTGCATGGACCACCTCCGTCAGTGCCTCGATGGTCTCCTCGTCGTCGGAGAGGGGCTGCACCAGCGCCGCGATGCAGGCATCCACCATGGAGAAGCCATGCTTGATCAGGGTGGCTGCGTAGACCAGCAGGCGGGTGGAGGCCGGCTCCTCAAGATCGTGGTCCTTCAGTGCACGCAAGGCATTGGCCAGCTTGACCAGCCGGGCCGCCAGATCGGATTCGATGCCGGTCTCCCCTCGCAGGATCTCGATCTCCCGTTCCGGGGCGGGAAACCCGAAGCTCATGGCCACGAAGCGCTGGCGGGTAGAGGGTTTCATACCCTTGAGCAGGTTCTGATAGCCTGGATTGAAGGAGACCACCAGCATGAAACCGGGCGGGGCGCTCAGGGTCTCGCCGGTACGTTCCAGGGGCAGGATGCGGCGGTCATCGGTGAGGGGATGGAGTACAACAGTGGTGTCCTTGCGCGCCTCCACCACCTCGTCCAGATAGCAGATGGCCCCTTCGCGCACGGCGCGGGTCAGGGGACCGTCGCACCAGAAGGTGCCGTTCTCGCCGATCAGGTGGCGTCCCACCAGATCGGCGGCGGTGAGGTCGTCATGGCAGGCCACCGTATAGAGCGGACGACCGAGCCTTGCGGCCATGAATTGGACAAAACGGGTCTTGCCGCAGCCGGTAGGCCCCTTGATCATGACCGGCAATTGGTGCCGCCAGGCCTGCTCGAACAGGGCGACCTCGTTGGATTGGGAGAGATAGAAGGGGAGCGACTCCTCCCGCTTTATCTTCTTGACGGAAGTCGGCATCTCCATCGGATCATCCTCCATAGGACAGAATAAAGGCTATCGTAATCAGCGCGCCGGGCACGAACAGCCAGATAATGATTGGCCAGCGCCATATACCCTGCACAAAATGCAGCCCCATGAACCAATCGCCGACCATCTGCCCCTTGATTAGGGCGAACAACAGGACCAGGAGCGACAGTTCCAGCCCACCCTGGGCGGTCATGCCGATGCCCCAGGTAACCAGGGTCAGCGCCACCATGATCAGATAGACGAGAGTACAGGGCCGTATCCAGCGTTTTCGTGGAATGTCTTGCATCTCCTACCTCATCACATAAATCAGCGGAAAGAGGATCAACCAGACCAGATCGACCATGTGCCAATAACTGGCCCCGGTCTCCACGCCAGTATGCTCATCCGCGCTGTAGCCCCCCCGGCCCACCTTCAGAGCCACCGCCGCCAGTATCACCATCCCCAGGATGACGTGCATGAAGTGGAAGAAGGTCAGGGAGAGATAAAACATGTAAAAGGTATTGCTGCTCAGAGTGACACCGGCACTGAAATGGTGTGCGTATTCGCCACCCTTGATCACAATGAAGAACGCGCCCATGGCGATCGCGGCCCACAGCCAGCGCTTACAGCCTTTTGAGTCGTCCTCCCGGATATCCGCTACCGCCCTTACCACGAAGTAGCTTGAGGTTATCAGGGCCAGGGTATTGAGTAGCGCCGCGTTGCGGTCCAGGGTCATCTGGTAGTAATTGAAAAGTTCGACGTTTTTCAGCCGGGTAAAGGCATAGGCCCCGAAGAAGGCGGCAAAGACCAGCAGTTCCGCCAGGATGAAGATCCAGATGGCCAGATCGCCGGGGGGATATTTATTCTTCTGCATAGGCCCCACTAAAAAAAGAAACCCGGTCAGCTCGGTAGTTCCAGTGCCTTGCTGCCGGGAAACAGGGGGTAAGACTCACAGACCACATTCAGAGAGTCCCCTTACCACGCGAATATCCTTATCCGCGTCAGTAATCAAAACCCTTCCATCCAGCCGGATTACCCGGCCGTCTTCGCCTCCGGCTCGTCGTTCCCGACGAAGAAGCTTGCGACATAGGTGAGCAAACCGATCAGGAAGACCAGCCCGGCGATCTCACGCAACCAGTAGAAGAGCGCGACCTTTTCCTGCACGACCATGAAGGGCAGGGGATTTTCACCCATGCGCTGCAGGAAGACTTGCAGGATGCCGGCGGCAGTCAGGAAGAGAGTAATAAAGACGATGGCAATGGTCATCAGCCAGAAAGACCACATTTCCAGCACCTGGGACTTATTGCTGTTGGCCGCAGTACGGCCGCGCAACATGGGCATGGCGTAGGAGATCATGGTCAGCACGATCATTACGTAGGCACCGTAGAAGGCCATATGACCATGTGCCGCCGTGATCTGGCTGCCGTGGGTGTAGTAGTTGACCGGAGCTAGGGTGTGCAGGAAGCCCCAGACACCAGCACCCAGGAATGCCATGGTTGCCGTGCCCAGCGCCCAGAGAACCGCTGCCTTGTTGGGATGTTCGCGGCGGCGCTTGTTCACCATGTTGAAGGCAAAGACCGTCATCATGAAGAAGGGTATGGGCTCCATGGCCGAGAAGACGGAACCCCACCACTGCCAGTACTCGGGGGTGCCGATCCAGTAGTAATGGTGACCGGTGCCGATGATGCCGGTGATCAGGGTCATGGCAATGATGATATAGAGCCACTTTTCGATCACTTCACGATCGACGCCCGTGGTCTTGATCAGCACGAAGGCCAGGATGGAACCGAGGATCAGTTCCCACACGCCTTCCACCCACAAATGAACGACCCACCACCAGAAGAACTTGTCCAGAACCAGGTTGTCGGGATTGTAGAAGGAGAAGAGAAAAAACACGGCCAGGCCCGTAAGCCCTATCAACAGTACCAGGGAGACCACGGTCTTGCGTCCCTTCAGGACGGTCATACCTATGTTGTAGAGGAAGGAAAGCGCGACCACCACAATACCCAGCTTGGTGATGGTAGGCTGCTCCAGGAACTCACGTCCCATGGTCGGCAACAGATCGTTACCGGTTAACTGAGCCAGCCCGGCATAAGGCACCAGCAGGTAACCGAGAATGGTCAGGGCGCCCGCCACCAGGAAGATCCAGAACATGGCGATGGCGAGCCCAGGGCTCTCCAATTCACGCTCCGACTCCTCTGGGACCAAGTAATAGGCCGCTCCCATGAAACCGAACAGCAGCCAGACGATCAGCAGGTTGGTGTGGACCATGCGGGCCACGTTGAACGGAATCTCAGGGAAAAGGAAATCCCCGAGCACATATTGCAGACCCAGGATCAGGCCAAATAGAATCTGCCCGACGAACAGACCGATGGCCGCGATAAAGTAGGGTTTTGCAACCGCTTGTGAACTGTATTGCATGTTGAATGTCTCCCCTTTTGTCAGCCCTGAACGTTCGGCGGCCAGTTGGCGGAGTTGATCTCCGAGGAATACTTCAGGAACTCGGCCAAGGCGTTGAGTTGCGCGTCAGTGAAGTTGAATTGGGGCATGCTTCTCCGGCCAGGAATACCTCCGGCGGGACGGCTTTTGATGAAAGCCATGACTCCGTCCTTACCCCCCAGACGCTTGAAGGCGTTGCCCAGTTCGGGTGCGAAATAGGCGCCTTCCCCCAGAAGGGTATGACAGCCGATACAGTTGTTGTTCTCCCAGAGCTTTTTGCCCTGAGCGACCGCTTCTGTCAGGTTTGCCCGGTTGTCACGTTTCGGCAGCGCGGAAACGGTGTCGAACGACAACGCGAGAAACAACAACAGAAAGAACACGGTTCCACCATAAAAGATGTTGCGTGCCATGGCCTTGGTGAAAGCCTGTGACATGGTTCTCTCCCTCCGGTTTTCAGTTATTCGGAGAATGCATTGAATCGACCCTGCCACCTGCCCTCCTTGACATTCATCAAATCGTTTGCGGCTCGGCGCGGAGAAGATCGTCCCCTCCCAATCTCCCACTGAAAAATTGGGTTTTTGGCGTTGAAACAGTCCATCAAGCCGGAACGACCATGATCGACGATCTGAAAAGGGGCATACTCTTCGAGCGCTTGAGCGAGAAGCAGTTGCAACGCATCGCCCAAAGGGCTCATCGAATCCATTTACAAGCGGGGCAATCCCTGTTCGAACAGGGCGACCCGGCCGATCGTTTCTATCTGGTCCTCAAAGGCCAGATCAAGCTCTATCGCCTCTCACCTGCTGGTGACGAAAAGGTGATCGAGGTCGTCAAGCCCGGCAGCACCTTTGCCGAGGCGCTGATGTTTTTCGACCACCCCCACTACCCTGTGGGCGCCGAATCCCTCCGTGAATCGGAGGTCATCAGCATCGATGCCAGGGACTTCGCCGGCATGCTGCGGGAATCGGTGGAGACCTGCTTCCTGATGATGGGCGACATGAGCCAGCGCCTGCGCGGACTCATCCGCGAGATCGATGACATCAGCCTGCACAGCGCCACCTGCCGAGTGGCGGGTTATCTGCTGACCCACAGCCCCGAAAACGGCGAGCCGTTCAAGCTTGAGATCCCCAAGCAGATCCTGGCCTCGCGCCTATCGGTCAAGGCCGAAACCTTCTCTCGTATCATCAAGCAGCTCAACGAGCAGAATATCCTCGAAGTCAGCGGCAGCACGGTGCATATCCGCAACAGAGACGCCCTTGAGACCTTGGCCGATACTTGTGCCTATACCAAGGACTCACTGGAATCCACCTTTCGACATCCTTGCCCGCCCCCGGCGGGAAAGGCTTGATATGAGCCCCAAGACACCGGCCTGAAACTCCGCGCGTTGACGGGTGCGATATCAATTCCTTGCTTTCCCGGAACCTGACCACTGTTTGCGTGTAGCCCCTTTTTTTATAACCCTTCATAATCCAGGTGCCTGGAAACTAGGCCCAATTCATTCCTGTCAACGAAATGCCGTAAGAAACGGAAGCTTTTGCATGCGCCTCAACACATTGCTACTGCTACTTGTCCTTCCGATAAGTTTCAGCACCTTTGCTGCCACAGGTTTTGATCAATCGTCACCGACCTTGGCATCCAATAAAGCTATAGCGACCACCCAGCGCGAGGGAGATCCCAGGCCCTCCTATCCGCCATCCTATGAAAAGGGGGCAGTGCAACCATGGGACGTATTGAAGAGCCTGCAAATCGACGGTGGCCTCGCAAAGAGAATCATGGCGCTGAACCCGGACAATGTCAGCGAGCAGGATATTCGCGCCACCCTGACCAAGGCCCCGGCTCCGCGCATCCTCAACATCCACGGGGGCATCTACCCCGTCTATCTGCGGACAGTCAATTTTTCCCAGTTCCTCATCGGCATGGGCTATCCCGAAGCCATGATCAGGATGCCAAAGGATGGGAGCTATTCGTTCAGTCCCTACGGCAGCAGCACTGAACTGGCGGGATATTTCGCCTGGTACTATGAGAGGGAAGGGATGAGGCCCATGGTCCTTGGATACAGCCTGGGCGGTTTCCATGTGATCAAAGTGCTCTATGCGCTGGCTGGCGAGCTGGGGGAGGCTCCCGCGATCTACAATCCGCTCACGGGCCGCCCGGAAAACCGCAAACATATCATCGACCCGCTGACCGGTCGGCGCCTTGGCATGGACAAGCTCAAGGTGTCCTACGCCCATGCCGTCGGTGCTGGCGGTGCGGCAAGGATCATACCGAATCAGTGGCTTATCGGAGCTAAGCTCAGGACCATCCCGGACACCGTCGAGGAATTCACGGGTTATTTCATGGAGGGAGACCTGATCGGGGCCGATTTGCTGGACAGTCTGAACCAGTACCAAGCCATCGGCTCGGCCCAGGTACGCACCATCCATCTACCGGCTGGGCATACCCACCACCGAATCATGGATAGCCTGCACCTGACGAAAAGCAAGAAGTTGCGGGATTGGATAAATGCCTACAAACCAACCGATAAGCAGCCTTCCCCGCCTCCCACCGGTGAAAAAGCGGACAACATCCTATTCGCGGCCGACGTCTGGTTCCATGTCAAAAGACATTGGGTTCTGGAACTTCAACAGCTCATCAAAGCCAAGAACGCCATGAAACAAGGGCTTGCTGTGGCCTCGCATTAGAAGATCCCAGGAATCAGCCGCGCCGTCTTTTCCGCGTAGGCGCGGTATTCCTCTCCGAATTCATCCATCATCATTTGCTCCTCCCGGCCTGAGCGGCGCATATAGAGAAACCCCACCGATACCAAACTCGCCGGGCCCACAATGAAGTTGGGAATCAGTAATGCCTGCGCCAGCGCCCAAAGCCAGAAGGAGGCGTACATTGGATGCCGGATGTAGCGATAGACACCGGCGGTTACCAGGCTATGCCTTTCGCGTATCTCCAGCGTAACCGACCAATTACCGCCCAGATCACTGTGGCTTTGGCGAAACAGCCATAAAAAGGCGGCAAGCACCACTGCACCGAGCAAACCCATTGACGGCTGAAACGGGTAATTTGCGAAGCGGAACAGGGACGTCGCCCAATGCGTCACCGGCATAATCGCCAGCGTGACAATGGAAAACAGCAGCAGCAGGCGTTCTTCCAAATCCTTGTGATGGCGTATCACCTTCAACCCCCGTGCGCGGCGCTGGTAAGGGTAGCGGATGACCCACCAGGCCAACAGACCGGCGATCCAGACTAGGGCGGCGGCAATCTCGTTCATGCATCAATCTCCTCATTCCCGGCAGGACCCAGGATACGGCGCAACGCACGCTCGTATAACGGCAACGGCCCGCAACAGATCATAAAAAAGTCATAGTGATAGCGCCGGGTATTGCCCATAACGTACTGGTAGTGGACCCGGAAAGGATTGAACCTGATCCGCTTATAGAAACCCGGTGACAGCATATCCCGGAAACGTACCCGGACAACAATGGGGAAGGCCTCTCGGTGGAGGGATTCCAGCCCCATTTCCCGGACGGGATCGCTTTTATAGAAATTGATGATATCGGTCAAAGATTGGTACTCGACCCAACCCATGTCCGGTTCCGATGCCATTCGTTGCAAACGGGCGCGATAGGCTGTGGCGGCGGGATGCATGCCGACCTTCAACGCGGTCGAGCCCAGCGTGAGTACAGAAACTCGCGCGCCACGCCGGGCCAAGCCTGCATCGAGCTTAAGGGCCTTGGCGGCGATATCGAGCGCAAGGACACAACCCGTGCTGTGACCGATGATCAGAATCTCGTCGAAATACCCTCTGGCGGCTCGATCCACAACCATTCTTGCGTAGGATTCGGTCCTCTCCGCCACATCCCCCCTGGACTCATGCAGGTATTGCCTTGAAAAGATCCAGAGGTCCATCAAATGGCTTAAAAACAACCGATCACCTGGCCAGCGGATCAGGGTATAGGCAACAACCGGAAAGGCACCAGCAGCGGCCAGGCCAGACCCGCGGAAATCCAGCCCGGCGATCCACGCAACGGCACAGCCCGCTATGGCAAAAACGACCGACAGCAGGAAGGCCGGATAAAGGAAGTAGAGAACAAATCGCCAACTCGTCCGGCTAAAACGGAGCAAGGCGCCGGAGAAGGCGAAGTCCCACAGGGTGATCAGGTAGAGAATCAATCGCTGCCACAGGGGACGGGCAAAATCCCTGCGCACGATGTCTTCCCAATTGCAGACCGAGAATTCGGTCTCCACCTCCCAGCGCTGCCCACGGGTGCGTATTTTTTTAGTGCCGAGCGTCCCGTTTTCCGAAAGGACCAGCTCCGATTGGTCCACCTCGACCCCCCAGGTGCTGGAGAACCTTTTTGCCAAATCACGGGAGATCCTTGCAAAATTCTCTTCGATTGATTTGGGTGTGTAGCCACCAACCAAGAAAACGCAACGCCTGACCACGCCTGAACCGTTCATGGCATGAAACCCCGGATCACAACCGCAACGAACGGGGGCAGAGGAAACTTCTCAATCCACAAGGAAAACAATACCGTTGTCCAAATTTTGGATTATACCCAGGTATTCCGGCACGGGGCATCCCGCCCCATGGGCGGTTGGGTCGCAATTCTCGCGTGACTCTACTTCCGCAAATAGGAGCTGAGGCAAGTCGGCGTGGTTTTGGTCGACATCTCGGCGATGGCGGCCATCCAGAATGGCCCTTCCTCCTCAGCCTCATGCCTGGGTGGCGCTACGACTATACGCGCGGAATGGGTCGATTTGGCCCTTGCTTCCCTCGCCACTTGGGGCGAAGCGGTAAGGCGCAGCACCCCTTTGCCCACAAGGTCCTCCACCCAGGCGCGATTGCCGGCGTGGATATAAGTGAAGGCGGGAGGAGTGCTCTCGGTGATGCTTTGCAGTTCCAGCAAGGTCGCCTTATCGATGCTGTAGGTGGTGTAGTAGGGGTCGCCTTCCACGTACAGCTCAATGCGGGTGCGGGAGTCATTCAATCCTCTGTCGATCCGCACCCGTAGCGCAGAAGCAATGTCGATTCGGTATCCCTGCTTTCCCGCCTTGCTCAGAAGCTCCCGCTGAACGAAGTAATTGCTTACCTGGGCGTGGATGGGCGTATCCGGGTTATGGATGCAGCGGCTGAAATAACTGATGCCCTCCATTTCCGGCCGGCGATGCACCAGGATATAGCCGAAGTTCACAGCCGCAAGTTTCGAGTCGCGGAAGTTATCTACCCATCGTTCCAACTCGGCGTTGTATTCCTCGACGGACTGCCCGAAGGGCCAGTGGCAGTGGGGAACGGAGAACAGAATCTCGTCGCGGTCCGCCGTGTGCAGCACGAGCATATCGGCCCCTCCACCCTGCCACCAGTCGCTGAGCTTGGCGCGGTAGCCCTTCAAATCCACCAAGTCCGTGACGATATGCAAGCGCCCGCTCGGATTCAGATGATCCACAGCTTCGGCGACAATGCGCCGGAGTATGGCCTCGCCCTCTGACCCGCCATCGCGGAAGGTCAGCCCATCCGCATGGGGACTGGGAACGAAGGGCGGGTTGGCCAACAGGATATCGAATCGTTCTCCCGCCACCGCCGCGTAGAGATCACCCTGGGCGAAGCGGACATTGTCGATGCCGTTCAACTGGGCATTGAAACGGGCAAAACGGACCGCCCTGGGTTGCAGATCGACCCCAACGACAGCGCTTGCATAACGGCTCGCCACCAGCGCCTGCACCCCCGATCCCGTGCAGAGATCCAACACCTTTCCGGCAGGCCCGCGCGGGGCAGTATGGACCAGCCCCATACTGTCGAGGCCGATGTACATGACCGGCTGTTCGGCGATGGCATCCTCGGGGTAGAGCATATAGCGATGATCTGTGGCGATATAGAGATCATCCACACAGAAGATGTCGATCCGCGAGGACCAGAGCCCACCCCTCGGCACAAGGATTCCCAGCCGGACCAGGCTGTCGAACAACCCCTCGCCGAAGAGCAGCCTTGCACCACTTTCGCTGACCGATCCCCTCAACAGAAACAGCCGTACCAAATCGCCGAATTCATTCCTCGGCAATTTGTACTGATCAAAGTAATGCAGGTGGGTCGGCTCGATCATTTGCAGCGAACTGACGCCCAAGACCTTCCCAATGGCGTTCTCCCGATATTCCGCCCGTTCCAGCACCCGGCGCAGGGCCTCCAGCCTTTCTCCGATCCGGAATTCGGGATCGGCGAAGGGCTCCAGGGTCAATTCGTAATTGAGAAGAGGCACATCTTCCCGGCCCAGAGAGACATCGGCGATGGGGGGAAACTTTATTCTCCGCGCTTGCAGCCGCAAGCGGGCCTGCTCCACCCGCTCGCGGGCCTCTCTCCTGGTCAGTTGCTGTTCGAGACGCAGTTCCTCCATCCGGCCGGTACCGGCGCAAACGGCCAGCAGCCATTTCACCTCGCCATAGGAAAGCCTGAGCGGCGGCGCACGGCCACTAAGGTCGATCAGGTCGCTTTTTCCGAGAGGATCGAGAATCAGCACGGCATCCTCGGACAACCGGGTGCGTACCGTCCCGCCGAAAGGGGCATCGCGGAAGAGCAGGCTGGTTTCTTTGTAGCGCGCCCCGAGACGGGAGAGCTCGCGCAACTCTTCGTCCGACCAGGGACAGCGCTCCGTTTCACCGAAAAAGAGTGCCCGGTCCAGTTGCCGCATGAGGTCATCCACGGCCGGCTGCCCTGCGGGCAACCCCTGGGGAAGGGCACTGTCGCTGGCCTGGGCAAGATGCTGCCGGTAATCGAGCAGGGACTGGCCGCGCTTGGAGATCCAGATATCCTCGATGCAGAGGTAATCGATGCTGGTTCCGATGAAGGTCGCCACGGCCTCCTCCGGGGTCTCGACGATGGGCTGTCCGGCCACGTTGAAACTGGTATTCAACAGCACTGGCGGCCCGCCGCGCCGGTCGGCCAGTTCCCGGCAGAGGCCATGAAAATAGGGATTCTCGTCCGGGGTCACGGTCTGAACCCGGCCGGTTCCATCATAATGGGTCACGGAGGGTATTTTGGCGCGGTACTCTTCCTTGATATCGGAGACCAGGAGCATGAAAGGAGCCGGCACCTCCTGCTCGAACACGATCGACACATCCTCCAGGGGAATCACCGGGGCGAAGGGACGGAATGCCTCGCGGAACTTGACCCTGGCATTGACGACATCCTTCATCCTGGCGAAGGTGGGATCGGCTAGGATCGAGCGATGCCCCAGGGCGCGCGGCCCGAATTCGGAACCACCCTCGAAGCGGGCAAGGATATTCCCGCGCGCCAGCACCTCGGCGCTGCGGGGAATGACCTGGTCCGGCGTCAATATCTCAACCCTAATCTGATCGTCATACTTGCCGGCGGCCTCCAGAATCGCCTCCCTCGAATAGGGAGACCCGAGGGTCCCCACCTTCAGGGGCGGCCGCTGCGGCGATGCATCATGCCCGGCATAGGCCCAGAGCGCGCAGCCTGCTGCGATACCGGCATCACCTGCGGCCGGAAAGATGAAGATGTCATCCAAATCCAGTTGCCGGTAGAGCTTGTAATTGGCCACCGAGTTGAGAGCAACCCCGCCCGCCAGACAAACCTTCTTCATGCCGGCATCACGCAAGGCAATATCGGCGACATGGATCACTGCATCCTCGATCTCCCGCTGCACCTTATAGGCCAGATCAACCAGATAGGGACGCAGGTAAGGCTTGCCTACGCCATCGTCGTAGCGTTTTTCCAGTGCCGCGACCTCCAGGAAGATGTCGTAGGCTGAAACCGCCAAGCTACAGTTACCGGGCCTTCTTCTTACCCAGGGATGCCAATGCTCCTGGTGTGAGCCATAGGGAGCCAACCCCATCAGTTTGCCCGCCTCGGGGACGCTGACCGAACCACCCACCTCGGTGGTGAAGCCTGCCTTACGGCTGATATATTCGTAGACGAACCCTAGGGTGGAAAGACCGGCCAGATGCGCCTCGACCCCCTCGGAATGATAGGGGAGCAGCCTGCCCTCGCGCCCCAGGTAAAGGGAATAGGATTCAATCGATCGATCCGGCAGGGTGCTGCCGCTGGCATCGACCACCATCACGAGGGCTTCGTCAAACCCCGAGGGCCAATAGGCAGAATAGGCATGCGCCAGATGGTGACTGGGAATTGCCCGGAAACGAGATTCCAGCCGCGCACCCAGCCCGCGCCGTAAAATCTCTCGGGAGTGGTCATCTCCGGGCATGTTGGCGCTGATGGTCGCCAACTCCTCCAGCCCGATTCCGCAGTGATCCAGGCAGTAATGAATGGCCTCAAGGGGCAACTGCACCTGACGAGGATCATCAATGGATTGGTGCATCACGCCGATGCTGTGCTTGCGCCGGTCCAGCCGCTCCTGCTGGATAGCCACCTGTATTTCACCATTCCTCACGATGGCCGCCGACCGGTCGTGTCCCAGATTTATACCCAGATGGAAATCAATCATGGCATTCTTCTTTATATAGTCTTGATTATTGGGGAGGTTGGAATCGACTTTAGACTGACACAGCATAGTCAATATTTACTCCATTGACAGGCATCCACAATCGGCTATAACCAGAGGTATAAATTCAGCATTATGTCAATGAAATATGCGCTTTCCGGGATCAGGATAAGTAGCGCTGGAGCAAGCGGATACTTTTCAGATTTTTCCTACAAGATCTTCAGAAAAAGTCGTGTTTCGATATATTATCCAACCTCCTGTTAACCTGGAAATCACTGCATGAAACCCTCCGCGACCGCACTAATTCTGATCGGCTACCAAAAGGACTATTTTGAAAAACAGGGGGCGCTCCATAGGGTAATTGAGGCATCCGTCGACGAGGTGCTGAGCAATACGATCAACTTGGTCGAGCACCTGGTGCCCACCCCAGTCACCATCATCTCGACGCCGATCATTTTTACCCCCGCATACACGGAACTCGTTGATCCCATAGGTATCCTGAAGCTAATCCGTGAAGTAGGCGCCTTCAAACAGGGGACCAGCGGCGCCGAGACGATCGGAGACCTCACCCGGTTTGGAGACCGCATCCTTGAGGTGCCCGGCAAGCGAGGGCTGAATGCCTTTCACGCTACCCAGCTTCAGCAGGAGATGGAGCGGCGCGGCATAGCCAACGTGGTCTTGGCCGGCGTAGTAACATCCATCTGCATCGACTCTACGGCTCGCTCGGCCTTCGAGCTGGGCTACCAGGTTTCCGTACTCTCGGACTGCACGGCGGGACGGTCGGCCTACGAGCAGGAGTTTTACTGCAACGACGTACTACCCCTCTATGCCAAGGTCTTGACCAGCCATGAGCTCCTGGACGAACTACAGCCTGGCTGACCCGTGGAACCGAGCAAAGAAGAACTCCTGACCCAGTCCCAATACCGGATGCTCGAACGCCTCCGGGAAGCGGAAGAGCGCTGGCGTTTTGCCCTGGAGGGCTCGGGCGACGGGGTCTGGGACTGGAATCTTCAGAGCGGCGAGACGGTGCTGTCCAAGCGCTGGAAGGAGATGATCGGCTACAGCGAAGAAGAGTTCGATGGGCAGAGCGGGGACTGGATGGCCTTCATCCATCCCGGCGATCAGGACCGCGTCCGGGATGGGTTAGGGAAATACCTGGAGGGGAAAATCCCGCAATACATCGACGAGTTCAGGCTTAGCTGCAAGGATGGCAGCTTGAAATGGATACTTGCCCGCGCCATGGCGGTCAGCCGTAACATCGACGGCAAACCGCTCCGCATCATCGGCACCCATTCCGATATCACTGATCGCAAGCGTGCGGAGGAGACCATTCAGCGGCAGGCCTATTACGACGAACTCACCCAGCTTCCCAACCGCAACCTCTTTCGCGACCGCCTCCAGCACGAAATCAAAAGGATGCATCGCGCGGGCCTGAAGCTGGCGCTGCTGTTTATCGATCTGGACGATTTCAAGCAAATCAACGACACACTAGGACACCCTGCCGGGGATGGGCTGCTTGCAGAGGCTGCACAGCGGATATCCGGCTGTGTTCGGGAGTCCGACACGGTGGCCCGCTTCGGCGGCGACGTATTCGCGGTCATTCTGGCGGGTCTGGACGAAAGCGACGATGTGGAACGGGTGGCCCAGGAGATCAATGCCGGCCTGACGGCCCCTTACAGGCTTGGCGAGGAGAATGTCGTAATCTCGGCCAGCATCGGCATCACCCTCTTTCCCTGCGACGCCACGGACGTGGATGACCTGTGGAAAAACGCCGATCAAGCCATGTATGCCGCCAAAAATGCAGGCCGGGGGCGCTTCAGTTTCTTCACCCCGGCCATGCAGACGGCGGCGCGCGCCCGGCTTCGCCTGATCAATGACATGCGACTGGCGCTGGAGAACCATCAGTTCGAGGTCTATTACCAGCCCATCGTGAACCTGAGCACGGGTGGGATCATCAAGGCAGAGGCCCTGATCCGCTGGCACCATCCCGAGCGCGGCATGGTGAGCCCAGTCGAATTCATCCCGGTGGCCGAGGATTCCGGACTGATTGTCGCCATCGGCGATTTCGTCCTTTCACAGACCGCACGACACCTGAGCCGCTGGAGAAACCAGCATGACGCCAGATTACAGATCAGTGTGAATGTTTCCCCTGTGCAGTTCCGCACCCCCGGCGAGCCATACGCACAAATAGTCTCCTGCCTTACTGAGCAAGGGCTACCCGCTGAATCCCTCTCCATCGAGATCACCGAGGGTCTGCTGCTTGACACGACATCAAGCATCAGCGAAAGCCTGCTTCAAATCCGGGATGCCGGGGTCCAGGTCGCGATCGACGATTTCGGAACGGGCTATTCTTCCCTCTCCTACCTTAGGCGATTCCACATCGACTACCTGAAGATCGACCAGTCCTTCGTGCGCAACCTGGCATCCGATCCCAATGACATGGCCATAGCCGAAGCCATCATCGTCATGGCGCAGAAACTGGGCCTCCGGGTAATCGCCGAAGGCGTTGAAACGGAGGCCCAGCGCAACCTGCTGGCCATGGCCGGGTGCGACTACGCCCAAGGCTATCTCTTTTCCAGGCCCGTGCCCGCAAACGAGTTTGAAGCACTCTTGATGCGCGGTTGATCAGAGGTTGTGAAAATGCCTCTCACTCCATTGACCATGGACAACCCCTTGAGGGCACCCCTTTGGTAGGATTTCGAGGTCGCGCGCCCAATCAGCCTTGAAGGAGAAAAACGATGCCCATCGCTTTGAGTGCACTCAAGCAGGCCTGCGGGCGGTCCCACCGGGCAGCCCTTACCCGCACCCGAAGCGAGGCCAAGTCCAAGAGGCAGCCAACCGCCTACCTCTCCTATTCCCCAAAGGATGAGGAGATCGCCAGGGGACTACAGGTCTTGTTCAGCGAGAACGGCTGGAACGTCCATATCGATTGGGATAAAACTAACAATACGGACATTCCCGATATGCGAACGGCATCCTCAATCAAAGATAAAATAGTCGCCCTCGACTGGTTTATATTTCTCGGAACGCCCAACTCAACCGGCTCCCCTTGGCTTCCATGGGAACTTGGATTCGCCGATGGGAAGAAATCACAAGACAAGGTAATCATCGTCTCCACAACCGACGAAGCCGGGAGATGTTATGGCGATGAATATACCCAACTCTATCGGCATATCAACCAGACAAAGACCGGAACCTTGGCGGTCTATAATGCCGGCATGACCACGGGAGGGGGATTCCTGAGATACCTGTAAACGGTCGTGAGGATTCCGGCAGACTGATGTGCGCCGCAACCCAGGCAACCCGGACGTAGCAAAGTAGAAACAGGCGTTTTTTGCCTAATCTCAAGTACCGGACCGGTCCGGGATGCTATTTCAGGCGGTAACACGCACGGAATGGTTCCCCTTCATGAAAAGAGTCGCTCTCCTTGCCTGGTTGTTGACCAGCCTCCTGTTGCCCCGCCTGGGATACGGCTACCCGCCCTTACAATTGTATGTCTCCCTGACCCCCAGCGGAGGGGTTCTCAAACCAGAGCCCGGCATCTATTCCGGGCCGGTGGTGATCGATCGCCCCATGACGCTGGATGGCGACGGCAAGGTCACCCTGGATGGCGGGGGAGAAGGAACGGTCCTCCAGATCAAGTCGGACGGCGTGAAGGTGCGCGGTCTGCGCATCACCCATTCCGGCGAGTCCCACGATCAAGTGGACGCAGGCATCCTGCTGGACGGGGCCAACAACAGCCTCATCGAGGACAACCAACTCGACGACGTGCTATTCGGTATCCACCTGAAGAAGGCCTATGACAATCGGGTCCGGGCCAATCGCATCACCTCGAAACCCACCGAGCCTACCTTGCGCGGCGAGGGAATTCGCCTCTGGTACAGCAGCGACAACCGCATCGAGGAAAACCGGATCGAGCGAGTAAGAGACCTGGTCTTCACCAACTCGCCCGATAACCAGATCCTCGGCAACCGCATCACCGACAGCCGGGTAGCCATGGAGTTCGTCTTCTCACCGGGCAACCGGGTGGAGGGAAACGAGATCGAGGGCAATGCCACCGGCATCGTGGTGATCTACTCGCCAGACCTGGTCATCAAAGGCAACCACCTGCGTCACCTCCGCAACTTCGCCAGCACGGCCCTGGCGGTCAAGGAAAGCTCGAAGGTCGTCATCGAGGGAAACGAGATCCTCCATTGCGCCGTCGGGCTGACGGCCAACTCGCCGATCCACCCGGAGAACGTCTTTTATCTGCGGGACAACCACTTCGCCTACAACGATATCGGGCTCTATTTCTACGGCGAAAAGGGCGGTCATCTGATCCATGGCAACCACTTCGAGGAGAACCTGCAACCGGTAGCGGTGAGCGGCCCCACCAGCGCCTTCCTGCATGACTGGCGCGGCAACCGCTGGGACGACTATCAGGGCTTCGACCGCGACGGTAACGGCACCGGGGACCAGCCCCACGAAGTATATCTCTTTGCCGACCGCCTCTGGATGGACCGCCCCATGGCCCGTTTTTTCCGCGCATCCCCCCCGCTGGAATTCCTCGACTTCATTGAGCGCCTCGCCCCCTTTTCCAAACCCGATCTCATTCTGCGCGACCCCGCCCCTCGCATGCGCTGAGAGGTAGTCAAAATGCCCCTGGCCGTCGCCGGGGATGCGTCTTGATTATCGTCAAGCCAGAGGGCCAGCGGGGGCGTATCCTTGCCTAACAAACACCATATATGGTGTTCATGCTGCACATCTGTCGCAATATATTGAAACACGCCGACTATTACAGAGAGAGATCCATGCCGGTACCGACGGTTCAGACAGTCAGACCACCCCTCTTGGTGCGGCGCCGTGACGGCGGTTCAGCCACCTTCGACGACGGGCGCATCCTCTCGGCCATCCGCCGTGCCGGCGAGGCCACCGGAGAGTTCGGCGAAGACGAGACCCTCCTGCTCACCGCCCAGGTGGTTAAAGTGCTGGCCCATGGCCATTTTCCGGACGGCATGCCAGAGATCGAGCGCATCCAGGACATCGTCGAGCAAAGCCTGATCTCCGCCAACCACCTCAAGACCGCCCGTGCCTATATCGTCTACCGCGAGCAGCATACCCGGCTGCGCGCCGACAAGCGCACCCTGGTGGATGTGGCCTCCTCGGTGAACGAGTATCTGGAACAGGCCGACTGGCGGGTTAATGCCAACGCCAATCAGGGCTATTCCCTGGGCGGGCTGATCCTCAATACCTCAGGCAAGATGATAGCCAACTACTGGCTGTCCCATGTCTACCCACCCGAGATCGGCCTGGCCCACCGCGACGGGGATGTCCATATCCACGACCTGGACATGCTGTCCGGCTATTGCGCCGGCTGGTCGCTCCGCACCCTGCTGCACGAGGGTCTGAACGGTGTGCCGGGCAAGGTGGAGGCGGGGCCGCCCCGGCACATGTCCAGTGCCGTGGGCCAGATCGTCAACTTCCTCGGCACCTTGCAAAACGAGTGGGCGGGCGCCCAGGCCTTCAGTTCCTTCGACACCTACATGGCCCCCTTCGTGCGCAAGGACCGGCTGGGTTACACCGAGGTCAAGCAATACGTCCAGGAACTGATCTACAACCTCAACGTCCCCTCGCGCTGGGGCACCCAGACCCCCTTTACCAACCTCACCTTCGACTGGGTCTGCCCGGAGGATCTGCGCGAACAGATCCCGGTGGTCGGCGGCGAGGAGATGCCCTTCAGCTACGGCGACCTCCAGGTCGAGATGGACCTGATCAACCGCGCCTACATCGAGGTGATGACGGCGGGCGACGCCAAGGGCCGGGTCTTCACCTTCCCGATCCCCACCTACAACATCACCCCGGATTTTCCCTGGGAATCGGAAAACGCCGAGCTTCTGTTCGCCATGACGGCGAAATACGGGCTGCCCTACTTCCAGAACTTTCTCAACTCCGAGCTGACCCCCAACATGGTGCGCAGCATGTGCTGCCGCCTCCAGCTCGACCTGCGGGAGCTGCTGAAGCGGGGCAACGGCCTCTTCGGCTCGGCGGAGCAGACCGGCTCCCTGGGGGTGGTGACGATCAATTGCGCCCGTCTGGGGTTCCTGCATAGGGGCGACGAGGCGGGGCTCTACCAGCGACTGGATCAACTGCTGGAACTGGCGCGCAACAGCCTGGAAATCAAACGCAAGGTGATCGGCCGCTACCTGGATGCAGGCCTCTTCCCCTACACCAAGCGCTATCTCGGCACATTGCGGAATCACTTCTCCACCATCGGCGTCAACGGCGTCAACGAGATGATCCGCAACTTCAGCGATGACAGGGATGACATCACCAGCCCCTGGGGCCGCGCCTTCGCCCTGCAGCTGCTGGACCACATCCGGGGGCGCATGGTGGCCTTCCAGGAGGAGACGGGGCACCTCTACAACATGGAGGCCACACCCGCCGAGGGGGCCGCCCACCGCTTTGCCCGCGAAGACCTCAAGCGTTATCCAGCCATCCTCCAGGCAGGCTCGCCCGACGCCCCCTACTACACCAACTCCACCCAGTTGCCGGTAGGTTACACCGACGACCCCTTCCAGGCGCTCGGAATGCAGGAGGCACTGCAATGCAAATATACCGGCGGCACCGTGCTGCACCTTTACCTGGGCGAGCGGGTCTCCAGCCCGGAGGCCTGCAAGCGGCTGGTCCGACGGGTACTGGAAAACTACCGCCTGCCCTACGTCACGGTAACCCCAACCTTTTCCATCTGCCCCCGGCACGGCTACATCGCCGGGGAACACCCATACTGCCCTCGTTGCGACGAGGAATTGATCGCCAAGAAACAACAGGAGGCCAAGGCCCATGCAAACCACTGAATTCTCCCTGAAACCCGAGGAACGGACACCCTGCGAGATCTGGACCCGCGTCATGGGTTACCACCGGCCCGTCTCCGGCTGGAACCCCGGCAAGAAATCCGAACACCGCGAGCGGCTGTACTTCAGGCAGACTGCAAACCTGACATCCTGATTTTCGCGCAAAGGCGCAAAGACGCGAAGGCTATTTCAGGAATGCCTTATCCCGGCAGCTAAGAAATTGAATTGAGCTGCATACAGCATTGCTCTTAG
Source organism: Gammaproteobacteria bacterium RIFOXYD12_FULL_61_37 (assembly GCA_001801995.1). Taxonomy (GTDB): domain Bacteria; phylum Pseudomonadota; class Gammaproteobacteria; order Chromatiales; family Chromatiaceae; genus YD12-FULL-61-37. The sequence continues at coordinate 47,789 of MGZB01000016.1, forward strand.
CGTCTTTGCGTCCTTGCCCGAGATGAATGGAAGATGAACATCCTACGTGTCGGTGGATTCCAACCCTTCACCACCATCGATTATCCGGGGGAACTGGCTGCTGTAGTCTTCTGTCAGGGCTGTCCCTGGCGCTGCCGTTACTGCCATAACCGCCACCTTCTGTCGCGACGTGGCAGTGAGGAGATCCCCTGGTCCGGCGTCCTCGATTTTCTGCACCGCCGGGCGGGTTTGCTAGACGCGGTCGTCTTTTCCGGCGGGGAACCCACCTTGCAGCGGGGGTTGCCCGATGCCATCAGGGAGGTCCGGGTACTGGGGTTCAAGGTGGGACTTCATACCGCTGGCTGTTATCCGAAGCGGCTGGCGGCAGTGCTTCCCATGCTCGACTGGGTGGGATTGGATATCAAGGCCCTGCCGGAGGACTATCCGGCCCTCACCGGGGTTCTCCGTAGCGGGGAACAGGCCTGGCAAAGCCTGCGGCTCCTGCTCGACTCAGGCATCGCCCATGAGGTCCGGATAACCATCCACCCCACTTTTCTGCCGCAGGCACGGTTAATGCAACTGATTGCAGCATTAGGGCAAGAAGGCGCCCTTCGTCCGGTGTTTCAGAAGTGCCAGTGGTGCGAAGCCCTGGACCAGGATCTGGCCTGGCGGGATGTTCAAAATAACGCAACTATCTTGGCCATTTGAAACATAGGGACATTAGTGAAAACTAATATTAAGAAACGCTTGTTGCATACCTGATTCAAATCAATAAAATCAGCTGGGGTGATTTACCTTTTTACTCTCATATGGATGAATCACCACATACCAAACGCGCCGGCAACAAGATCGGCATAAAGATAAATAGGGGGGACTTGGTCGTGCGAACCAGGTGCCCCGTGGAGGATGAAGGCGAGATATGAAGATTTTCTTCGTAGTGGTAATTTTTGTGCTTGGTATGGGCGCGGTTGGTGCTATGAATGGCGTTTTTTCCTATACCAACGAAATGGATTTCTGCACCTCCTGTCACTCCATGAAGACCAATCTGGAGGAATATCAGGAAACCGTCCATTTCAGAAATGCCTCCGGCGTCAGGGCCACCTGCTCCGATTGCCATGTCCCCAAGTCCTTCTTCCCCAAACTGGCCGCCAAGATCGTAGCAGTCCGCGACATTTACCATGAGCTGGCCGGCACCATAGACACCAAGGAAAAATACGACGCCCGCCGGTGGCACCTGGCCAACCGGGTGTGGGACCGCATGAAGCAGAGTGATTCGCGCGAATGCCGGACCTGCCACGCCTTCGACTCCATGGATTTCAGTGCGCAAAACCAGACGGCCCGCAAGAAACATCCACGGGCGAAAATGGAAGGCAAAACCTGTATCGACTGTCATCAGGGCATAGCCCACATCCAGCCCGACGAGCCCGACCTCGAAGAGAAATCTGAAGAGAAAACCGAGGATAAGGCGGACGCGGGGCAACCCAGCGCTGAGACGGGGAAGATATGAAATCTTTCAGACTTATCCTGCTCCTGGCCGTATCCCTTTTCGCCCAGCACCTGCTCGCCGAGGATTTCGACAATGAGCTCCAGCGGGCCGCAGTGGTAGGAGATGTGGATGAGATTGGGAGGTTGCTCGCGCTGGGCGCCAACCCGAAGAGCGCGAACAAATACGGCAAATCCGCCCTCATGTTCGCCGTCGAGGAAGGCAACGCCGAGGCCGCACAGCTGTTGCTGGACAAGGGCGCGGATGTCAGCGCCAAGAGCGTAGCCGGCTGCACCGCCCTGACCTTTGCTGCCGAGGGCGGCCACCTGGGGCTTGCAGAGCTGCTGCTATCCAAGGGCGCCATCAAGGAAACCAAGACCCGCACCGGCTGGGATGCCTTGATGTTCGCCGGCCGCTATGGACATGCCGAGGTCGTCTCTTTACTCATTTCCCAGGGCGCCAACGTCAATACCTCCGATAAGGACGGCATGACGGTCTTGATGGCGGCGGCCGACAAGGGGCATTATCAGGTGGTGAAGATCCTGCTGAAGGCCGGCGCGGACATCCATGTCCGCGACCGCCATAACGCATCGGCCTTCATCATTGCCGCCGGGCACGGACGGCTCCCGATCCTGGCGATGTTGTTGGCGGCGGGGGTCAATGTGAATGAGCAGGACGAAGATGGCGCAACAGCTCTCCACTGGGCCGCGGAAAAGGGAAATGTCAACACGGTCGCGGTATTGCTTGACCGGGGGGCGGAGATAAATCACCAAGACCAGGGCGGCATGACGCCCTTGATGGTGGCGGCCGTTAACGGCCAGGAGAAGGTGGTCAGGGTTCTTCTCGAAAAGGGGGCAGACACCGGAATTAAGGACGCCAGCGGGGCCACGGCCCTGGACCAGTCGAGGAAAACAAATCAGGAGGGAGTCGCCGAAATTTTGTCCAAAGCGAGCAAGTAGATTCGATGGAAAGGCTTCGGCCTTCGAGAAGGACCTTGCATATAACCACAAGCGAAAATATGAAATCTGACGGAGGATTTGTGTGATGCAGAAAAAAGCCTTATTAAGCGCGCTGATGGCGTGTGGCTTGGCACTGAGCGGTCCTGCGCTGGCGGATACCGCCAGCGGCAGCATGCTAGGCAATACCTGCGCCGGCTGCCACGGCCCCGATGGCATCAGCCAAGGGCCAGCCACGCCGTCCATTGCGGGCGTTTCCAGTGAATATTTCATCGAGGCCATGAAGGCCTACAAGGAGGGCACGCGCCCTGCCACAGTCATGACCCGCATCGCCAAGGGCTATTCCGAGGAGGAAATCAAGGCCATGGCGGACTTCTTCTCCACGAAGAAATTCCACGCTGCCAAGCAGCAGTCCGACGCAGGCCTCGCCAAGAAGGGCGCCAATCTGCACAAGAAGTTCTGCGAAAAATGCCACGAAGACGGTGGCACCGCTTCCTCGGATGACGCCGGTATTCTGGCGGGCCAATGGACACCCTACCTGAGCTATGCCATTGAAGACTTCATGAGCGGCAAGCGCGAGATGCCCGAGAAAATGAAGAAAAAGGTTGATGAAATGCATGGCAAGTCTGGTGACGACGGCTTCAAGCAGTTGTTGAACTTCTATGCCGGACAGAAATAAGGGGAGGCGTGAAATGAGCAATTATAATCGTAGAGACTTTCTCAAACTGACTGGCGGCGCGGTTGCCGCATCCTTTGCCATGGGCTACGGCTCCTTCGCCATCGGAGGCGCGGCCAAGAAGGTGGTCGTGGTCGGCGGCGGCGTAGGCGGCTGCACCGCAGCCAAATACATCCGCACGGCGGACAAGGGCATCGAAGTCACCCTGATCGAACCCAACAAGCACTACCACACCTGTTTCATGAGCAATGAAGTACTGGGTGGGGAACGGGCCATGGACACGCTTCGTTTCGGTTATGAGGGACTCAAGTCCCATGGCGTCAAGGTGGTCCACGACAAGGTCAGCGGCATCGACGCAACCGCCAAAACCGTTACCACCGAAGGCGGCCAGACTTTCAATTTCGACCGTTGCGTCGTCTCCCCCGGCATCGACTTCAAGTTCGAAGCCATCGAAGGCTACAGTGCCGCCGTGGCGGAAACCATTCCCCATGCCTGGAAGGCGGGTCCCCAGACCGAAACCCTGCGCAAGCAGTTGGAGTCCATGAAGGATGGAGGTACCGTGGTCATCGCCGCGCCGCCGAATCCTTACCGTTGCCCCCCCGGCCCCTATGAGCGGGCATCCATGATCGCCCACTACCTGAAGGCCCACAAGCCGAAGTCCAAGGTCATCATCCTTGACCCCAAGGACAAATTCGCCAAGCAGGGACTTTTCATCGCCGGCTGGAAGAAGCATTACGGCTATGAGACAGACAAGGCCATGATCTCCTGGGTGACCGGGGCCGGTGCTGAAAAGCTGAACCCGGCCGCCATGACCATATCTTCGGCGGTGGAGGACATCAAGGCTGATGTCATCAACATCATCCCCCCGCAGAAGGCCGGCCAAATCGCTGTTACTGCCGGCCTGGTCAATGACAAGGGATGGTGCCCTGTCGACGGCAAGACTTTCGAGTCTTCCATCCACAAGGGCGTCCATGTCATCGGCGACGCCTCCATCGCAGACCCCATGCCGAAGTCGGCCTACTCCGCCAACTCCCAGGCCAAGGTTTGCGCCTCCGCCGTAGTAGCCATGCTGAATGGCCTGGAAGCGCCGCAGCCCTCCTATGTCAACACCTGCTACTCCATGATCACCCCAGAAGATGCCATCTCCGTAGCGGCCGTATACAACTTGGTCGATGGCAAGATCAACGCCGTCAAGGACGCCGGCGGCCTGACTCCTGACTACGACAAGACCACCATGGAGATGCGTGCCCGCGAAGTTAAGTACGCCCACTCCTGGTTCAAGAACATCACGCACGACGTATTCGGCTGATCCTTACCCGATCCGCAGAGTTACTCTTGAAGGGCATCGCAAGATGCCCTTTTTTTTCGCTAAAAATTTGAAAAGTGAGCGTATCAGTATAATCAGGACCCCGAGGAAGGAGAGATTTCATGAAACCGAGATGCCTGATAACCCTAATTAGCCTGGCCACACTGGCCGTCCTTCCCATCTCTGACGCCTCTGCCGGACCAGAGGAACTAGCCAATGAGAAGTGTGGCAACTGCCACGGCGATGAGGGTGTCAGCACCGACGGCAGGGTACCCAGCATCGCCGGGTTCTCGGCCCGGGCCATCGAAGACATGCTGGAATCCTACGCCTCCGGCGACCGTATCGCTGTCCGCTACAAGCCCGTGGGAGGGAACGAAACTGACATGGCCGAGATCGTCAAGACGTTGAATGCGGACGACAAAAAGGACCTCGCCGGATTCTTCTCACGGCAAGCGTTCAAGCCCCATCCCCAAACGGCAGATACCGCCATGGCGGACGAGGGCGCCAAAATCCACGATGAAAAATGTGAAAAATGCCATTCGGACGGCGGGGTCAACGCCTCCGATGATGCCGCGATCCTGGGTGGCCAGTGGCGGGACTATCTGGAAAAGGGCTTTGAACGGCTAACCAGCGGCGAGCGGCCCATGCCTGACAAGATGAGAAAGCGGTTCGAGAAACTGACCGAAGGGGAGAAAAAGCAGTTGATTGAATACTATGTCAGTGGTGGTGGTAAGAAAACGAGGTAAGGCGATTGCCGGAAATTAATATCCCGGATTGCGCCAGATTTTCATTCCCCTGCAAGGCGCCACAAGCGGCGCATAGTCGAACGATGTAACGCCTGGGGCAACGACGCAGGGGGGCGAAAAGACAAATAAGATGGGATATTTATTGACAGAAATCGCCTAAAGCTTCCGGCTCAATCACGCACCGTCCTGGCAACGCACCAGACATCCACCCGCTTCACCCCTGCCTTTTTCAACAGCTTCGCCAATTCGTTCACCGTACTCCCGGTGGTCACCACATCGTCCAGCAGGACGACATGCCGGGCCTGGATGGGTCCTATCAGCGCGAAAACGCCCTTTACGTTCTTTGCCCGCTCCTCGCGGGGCAGTGCCGTCTGCGGGCCGGTTGCCTTGAGACGTACGCAACTTCTGTAAGCGACCGGCAAGCTGAGATATTTTGCCAAGGGTCTCGCCAACTCCAAGGCCTGGTTGTAACCCCGTTCCTTCAACCGCGTATCGTGCAGAGGGACGGGGATCAGGGTCTCGGGCAGTTCCACCCCCTTTTTCCTGATCTGTTCAGCCAGGAGTTCGGCCAGCAGCCGGCCCGCTTGCAAGCGGGAGTGGAATTTGAGTCCGGAGACCAGATCGGCAATGGCCCCTTCGTAGCTAAAAGGGGCGAAGCACCGGTCGAAGCGGGGAGGTGACTTCTGGCATTGGCCGCAGACCCCGGCTTGAGGCATGGGAAGAGCGCAACGGCTACAGCCCTGCTCGATATATGGCAGGTCCCCTTTGCATTCCCGGCAGATATCCCCGCCCCTTTCCCCGGTCGTGCCGCACAGGATGCAGCTCGGGGGGAAGAGCCAGGATTGGATCTCATTGATCCAGTTGTTAACCATCAATCTTCTTCCTTGTTGACAGCCCACCTTGCCACAACGATGATTTCGCATTTTCCGCGATTCTCGGTCCAGTGGGAAATGCAGTCGCGGGTGATGTAATCCAAAAATTCGAGGGGTTCGGCATGATTGAGGCAGTCGCGCGGCATAATTGGAAGCTGGAAGAGATCGAGGCCCTTTTCGGCCAGACCTTCAACGATCTCCTCTTCCGCGCCCAGCAGGTCCATCGCGCCCATTTTGACCCCAACGCCATCCAGGTCAGTTCGCTGTTGAGCATCAAAACCGGGGCCTGTTCAGAGGACTGCGGTTATTGTTCCCAAAGCGCCAAACACTCAACCGAGGCCGGGCGGGAGAAATTGCTGCCGGTGCAGGACGTGGTAAACGCGGCCCAGGCAGCCAAGGATAAAGGGGCGACCCGCTTCTGCATGGGCGCGGCTTGGCGCAACCCGACCGACACCAACCTGGAGCGGGTCGTCGCAATGGTGCGGGCGGTCCATGATCTGGGCCTGGAGACCTGTGTCACCCTAGGCATGCTGGAAGAGAAACAGGCCCAGCGCCTCAAGGAGGCCGGCCTCGATTACTACAACCACAATCTGGACACCTCGCCGGAATTCTACGGCAACGTCATCACCACCCGCACCTTCCAGGACCGGCTCGATACCTTGAAGCATGTGCGCGATGTGGGCATTAACGTTTGTTCCGGCGGAATCCTCGGGATGGGCGAATCCCGCCGCGACCGGGCCAGCATGCTGCGCGAGCTGGCCAATCTTCCCAAGCACCCCGAGTCTGTGCCCATCAACATGCTGGTGCGAATCGAAGGCACGCCGCTCCAGAACGCAGAGGCGCTGGACCCGCTGGAGTTCGTGCGTACCATTGCCGTTGCTCGAATCCTGATGCCGGCTTCCCATGTACGCCTCTCCGCCGGACGGGCCGAGATGAGCGACGAGATGCAGGCCCTCTGCTTCCTGGCTGGGGCCAACTCGGTATTCTACGGCGACCGCCTGCTCACCACCGACAACCCTGAGACCGACCGCGATCTCCAACTCTTCGAGCGCCTCGGCCTTCAGATGCAGGCGCAAGTGGAGAGCGAGGTCAAGGCATCCAAGATCTGCCACGGCGGGCATTGATGGCCTGGGATCTCAAGGCTGGATTGGAAAGGCGCCGGGCGGAGCACCTCTATCGCCGCCGCCGCGTTCTCGGCTCGCCCCAGGGGAGGGAGATCACACTGGACGGCCAGAGATTGCTGGCCTTTTGCAGCAACGATTACCTTGGTTTGTCGCACCATCCCCAAGTGATCGAAGCCTTTCGGAAGGGCGCCGAACGCCATGGGGTGGGCAGCGGCGCGGCCCACCTGATCACGGGCCACGGCACCGCTCATCAAAAACTGGAAGAAGAACTGGCCGAATTCGTCGGCTATCCCCGCGCCCTCCTCTTCTCCACCGGCTATATGGCCAACCTGGGCGTCATCTCCGCCCTGCTGGGACGCGGTGACAACCTGTTCGAGGACCGGCTCAACCACGCCTCGTTAATCGACGGCGGGCTGTTGTCAGGTGCTAGGCTCAAGCGCTATCCCCACGCCAGCGCCGAGGCGCTGGCACGGCAACTGGCCGCCGCCGGGAAGGGCGAAAGACTGGTGGCAACCGACGGGGTATTCAGCATGGACGGCGATCTGGCACCCTTGCCGCAACTGGCCCGGACCTGCGCGGAGCATGGCGCCTGGCTCATGGTCGATGACGCCCACGGCATCGGCGTGATCGGACCCGATGGCCGGGGCAGCCTGGCCCACTTCGGCCTGGGGCCTACCGAGGTCCCGATCCTGATGGGGACACTGGGCAAGGCCTTTGGCGTCTTCGGCGCCTTCGTCGCCGGTTCCGAGGATCTGATCGAGAACCTGATCCAGCAGGCCAGGCCCTATATTTACACCACAGCCCTGCCACCGGCGGTAGCTGAGGCCGTTCGAGCTGCCCTCAAGCTGGTGAAGGCGGAGCAGTGGCGGCGGGACCATCTCGCCGCCCTCGTGCAGCGATTCCATGCCGGGGCAGAACGGCTCGGGCTCATGTTGCTGCCTTCACATACCTCTATCCAGCCCCTCCTGCTCGGCGAGCCGGAGCGGGCCATCTATTGGAGCGTCGAATTAGAGCGGCTCGGCATCCTGGCAACGGCCATCCGTCCGCCCACCGTTCCGGCTGGCAGCGCCCGTCTACGCATAACCTTCAGCGCCGACCACCTGGAAGCTGATGTGGACACCTTGCTGGCGGCACTGGACTCCGTTAAGCAAAAGGAGGGTTTGTGATCTCCGATTTGGTCCTGCTCCACGGCTGGGGCATGAACGCCGCTGTCTGGACCGATGTTGCCGACCGGCTGGCCCAGGACTACCGCCTGCACTTGCTGGAACTGCCGGGCCACGGCGAAAGCCCGTTCAGAAAGGAGGAGACGCTTGAAGACTGGGCCAGGGCCTGCCTGAACATGGCACCCGAGCGGGCCTGCTGGATCGGCTGGTCCCTGGGGGGACAAGTGGCGCTCCAGGCGGCACTGCTCGCGCCCGATCGCGTTGCGGGCCTGTTGCTCACAGCCAGCGTCCCGCGATTCGCGCGGGGCGATGGCTGGCCCCATGCCACGCCCATCGGCACCCTCGGCCAATTCGCCGAGGCACTCGACCGGGACTATCTCGGCACCATCCACCGCTTCCTGGCCCTCCAGGTGCGGGGCAGCGAACAGGGTATGGAGGTCCTGCGCCGACTGAAGGGCGATCTGGCGGCCCGCCCCCAGGCAGACCCGGCGGCCCTGTCCGCCGGCCTGCGCCTCTTGCGCGAGAGCGACCTGCGTGGCCGGATCGCCGGCATCCAGTGTCCACTCGCGTTTATCTTCGGCGAGCGCGACGCCCTGGTCCCCATCGGGGTAGCGGACGACCTGGAGGCCCTCATTCCCCAGGCACGGATCGTCCGGCTGGCCGACGCGGCACACGCCCCCTTCCTCTCCCATCCCGGCCCCTGGTCCGCATTCGTGCGGGAGAATCTTCCGTGACCCCATTTCAACCGCCAAGGGCGCAAGGAACGCGTAGGAAAACGGGGGATTACATCCGCCAACACACTCAGCTGCAGGGTCGGATGTGAAATACGTTATCTCATCGTATTCCTTAGCGCTCTTTACGGCTAAGCGAGGTATTTAGGATGAATGGCACCGACAAGCGGCGGGCGCGCCGCGCCTTCGATCAGGCCGCCGCTTCCTACGACAAGGTAGCGCGATTGCAGTTGGAGATGGGAGAGCGCCTCCTGGGCCGGCTGGACTATATTCGCATCGAACCCAGGACCATTCTCGACATTGGCGCCGGGACTGGGATGATGGCGGAGCGCCTGGCCCGCCGCTACCCCAAGGCCAAGGTCTTGGCCGCTGATTTCGCCCATGGGATGCTGTTGCGGGCTCGCCGCCGGGGTCCCCTTTTCCGAAAGCCCCGCTGTCTTTGCGCCGACGCCGAGCGCCTGCCACTCACCAATGGCTGCGTGGATCTGATCATCTCCAACGCCATGCTGCAATGGTGCGATGACCCGGCACGGGTGTTCAGTGAATGGCTACCGGTGTTGCGTCCGGGTGGACTGCTCATGTTCACCAGCTTCGGCCCTGACACCCTCAAGGAACTGCGAAGCGCCTGGGCGGCGGTTGACGGCCTCCCCCATGTCAGCCGTTTTTTCGACATGCACGAGCTGGGCGATGCCCTACTTGGCATTGGCTGGGAGGGAGCGGTGATGGACATCGACCGCTTTACTCTCACCTATGCTGATGCCGGGCAACTCATGCGGGACATCAAGTCCCTCGGCGCAAGCAACGCAGCAACCGGCCGCCACCCTGGACTGACCGGCAAGGACAGGATGCGGGCCATGATCGAGTCCTACGAGCCATTCCGCCAGGACGGGCTGCTCCCCGCCAGCTACGAGGTCATCTACGGCCATGCCTGGGCGCCCGCTCAGAGGCGAATTGGCAATGTCGCCCAAATACCCCTGACGGGACTGGCCGACAGGCAGCGCCATGGGGGCTAGGGGGCTCTTCGTCACCGGCACCGATACCGGCATCGGCAAGACTGAGGTCTCCCTGGCGCTGATGGCCGCCCTGCAACGGCAGGGACAGCGCGTGCTCGGCATGAAGCCTGTGGCCTCGGGGGCGAAATCGTCCGGGCAAGGGTTGCGTAACCAGGACGCCGAGCGCCTGCGGGCACAAGGGACTTTCAACGTCCCCTATGATTGGGTAAACCCCTATGCCTTCGCCCCCCCCATCGCACCCCATCTCGCGGCGAGCGAGACGGGCATCCCCATCGAATTCACCGGAATCCGGCATGCCTACCAGGCCCTGGCCAGCCAAACGGACTGGGTCGTCGTCGAGGGCGTTGGCGGCTGGCGCGTGCCGCTGGGGGCTGAGGGCGGTGTCGCGGAGCTGGCCAAGGCATTGGGCCTGCCGGTGATCCTGGTGGTGGGGATGCGGCTCGGCTGCATCAACCAGGCCCTGCTCACGACCGAGTCGATCCTCGCCCATGGCAGTGAATTCCTGGGCTGGATCGCCAATTGCCTCGATCCGGCGATGGAGCGCCTGGAAGAAAACATTTCCACCCTGGAGCGGGAGATCCTTGCCCCCCTACTGGGCAGGGTGCGGCACAGATATCACCCGGCCCCCAATGCCCTGGCCTGCGATCTGGAGGGGTTCGCCGCCCTGCAATCCCCTCTTTCGCAATCGGGGCGAGGCGTGTAACTTGAGCGTCCATTTGGACCGAATTCTCACAGGCGCCTCTACGACATGGCAAAAGAAACGGAACCTGAGCAGCAATGTTTCCACTGCGGTCAACCGGTTCCGCCGGATTGTGATTACCGGACAACCATCCTGGGTGTGGAACGCGCCATGTGTTGCCTGGGCTGTCACTCTGTCGCCCAGGCCATCGTGGCTGGTGGCCTGGAGAACTTCTACCTGCACCGAACCGCCCCCTCCAACCGGGTAGAGGATCTGGTGCCGGAGGAGCTTCGTCAAATGGAACTCTACGACCAGCCCCGCCTGCAAGGCTCTTTCGTCAGCGTGGACGAAGAGAACCTACGCTCCGCCTCCTTGATTCTGGAGGGTATCACCTGTGCCGCCTGCGTCTGGCTCAATGAAAGGCATGTGGGCGGGCTGCCCGGTGTGCTGGACTTCAACGTCAACTACTCAACCCACCGTGCCCGCGTGCGCTGGGACGACTCGCGCATCCATTTGAGCGATATCCTCAAGGCCGTCGCCGCCATCGGCTACGTGGCCCATCCCTTCGACCCCGGCCGTCAGGAGGCTGTGTTCCGGAAGGAACGATCCATCGCCCTGCGGCGGCTGGCGGTGGCTGGGCTCGGCACCATGCAGGTGATGATGCTCGCCGTGCCCCTCTATAGTGGCGCCGACGGGGAAATGATGCACTTCCTGCGCCTGATCAGCATGATCATCACGATCCCAGTGCTCATCTACTCGGCCCAAAGTTTTTTCATCGCCGCCTGGCGGGACCTGAAGCACCGTCAGGTAGGCATGGATGTGCCGGTCTCTCTCGCCATCGCCGGGGCCTTCGGCGCCAGCGCCTGGTCCACGCTGACAGGGGGCGGCGAGGTCTATTTCGAATCGGTCTGCATGTTCGCCTTCTTTTTGCTTACCAGCCGCTTCCTGGAGATGAGCGCGCGCCAGCGCGCCGGGCAGGCGGCGGAGAGTCTGGTCAAGATGCTGCCCTCGACCGCCATCCGCCTGACCGATGCCGGTCAGGAAGCAGTCGCTGTGGCCGATCTGGCGCCGGGCGACCGGGTGTTGGTGAAGCCGGGTGAGACCGTGCCGGTGGACGGCGTGGTGATCGAGGGAACCAGCTCCGTCGATGAGTCCCTCCTGACGGGGGAGAGCCTCCCCAGGGCCAAGGAGCCCAGCGACCCGCTGATCGGCGGCAGCCTCAACGTAGAGAGCCCCCTGGTCCTTCGCGTCGAGAAGGTGGGCGAGGATACCCTGGTCTCGGCCATCGTCCGGCTGCTGGATCGTGCCCAGGCGGAGAAGCCGCGAATCGCCCTCGTCGCCGACCGCATCGCCGGCGGGTTCCTCTCTGCCCTGCTGCTCCTCTCCGTCGCCGTGGCCCTCTGGTGGGTGATGCACGATCCCAGCCGCGCCTTCGTCGTAACCCTTTCGGTGCTGGTGGTCAGTTGCCCCTGCGCCCTCTCCCTCGCGACACCGGCCGCCGTCACCGCCGCCACCGGCGCCCTGACCCGGAAGGGCCTCTTGATTACACGCGGCCATGCCCTGGAGACCCTGGCCAGGGCCACCCACATCGTCTTCGACAAGACCGGGACCCTGACCCAGGGCCGCTTGAGCCTGATATCCGTGATCCCTATCACCGAGGGGATGACCCCGGAAAAGGCGCTGGCTATTGCCGCTGCCCTGGAGAGCCGTTCCGAACACCCTGTCGCCCGGCTGCTGTCCCTCTCATCCGGCGCCGTTCTGGATGTCACGGAACTGGAGTCCAAACCGGGCCACGGCGTGGAGGGCCGGGTTGAGGGGGTTCGTTTCCGTATCGGCAGCCTTCGCTACGTAGCCGAACTGAGCGGCGCCGCCGACACCCTGCCGGAGGGCGCCGGGACCACCCGAATCGCCCTGGGCCATGAGCAGGGCATCGCGGCCTGGTTCGAACTCAGCGACAGCCTGCGCGAGGATGCCGTCCTGACCTTGCGCGAGCTTCGTTCCCTGGGGCTCCAGCCCCTGATCCTCAGCGGGGACGTGCCGGGGGCGGTGGCCGCCGTCGCCGGAAACCTCGGTATAGACGACTACCAGGGGGGCCTCCGGCCAGAGGAGAAGCTGGACCGGGTCCGCACCATCCAAGCGCAAGGCGGGGTGGTCGTCATGGTGGGGGACGGTGTCAACGACGCCCCCGTGCTGGCCGGCTCCGAGGTCTCGCTGGCGGTCGGCGGGGGCTCCCAACTGGCCCACGCCAGCGCCGACATGATCCTGCTCTCGGAGCAACTGCGGCATATTCCGGAGGGAATCCGCACAGCCCGGCGAACCCTGGCCATCATCCGGCAGAACCTCGGCTGGGCGCTGCTCTATAATGCGATCGCCATCCCCCTGGCCGCAGCGGGTTTCATCCTGCCCTGGGTCGCCTCCCTCGGCATGTCGATCAGTTCCCTCATCGTGGTGGTGAATTCATTGCGCCTGCGATCCGGCTGACCAGCGCGGCCTACCGGATGGCCCTACAATCCAGGGATCGACCGGTCCCAATACCAGCGGAGAGATGATGTGAGCAGCCTCTATTTTCTGATCCCCTTAGCGCTGATTATGCTGGCGGGCGCCATCTGGGCCTTTGTCTGGTCCGTGCGTAGCGGGCAGTTCGAGGATATGGAAGGACCCGCCCACCGCATTCTGATGGATGACGACGATCCCATGATCCCCTTGGACTCCCGGAGCAGGCCTGGCCGGAAGGCCGGAAAAGGCGATCAGGCATAGCGCCACGGGAGGCCCTGATGAAATCGAAGCTGGTCCTTCTCTTGGCGGTATCCACCCTTACCTTTGGTGCCGCCCTGAACGGCAGCAACCCTCCCGGCAGAATACTCTCCGTTGAATTCCTGGAAACGCCCGACGCCCCTGCCGAGGTGGAGGCCATGGCCAAGACAAGGACTACCGCAAAGGCCCTGGTGACCTACGCGAATGGCGTCCGGAAGGAATTTCCGCTGACCTATCACACCCTATTCAGCGTCAAAGACAAAGTGGGGGGCAACCCCCATCCCGCCGGGCAGGCCTACGACCACCGGATGCAACCCTTGACGGACCCCTTCGGGCAGCCTGTCATCCTGGAAACGCCCGATGCCAACAGCCTGCTTGACCTGGACGGGAACCTCTTCCTCATCAGCCACCTGGAGTACGACTGGCTGCTTTCCAATGGCGCCGGGGCCTCTTCAACGCCCAACTGGTATCGCCGCGTCCCCACCGGCATGATCCTGACCGGACTTGATCAAAGCAGCGACGGCAGGTTGTCGGTGAGGTCCCAGCGCCCCATCGATTTCTCCCCAGTCAACGGCACCTGGATCAATTGTTTCGGCTCCCAGACCCCATGGAATACACACCTGGGGTCGGAGGAAGACTACGACCTCCAGTACAACCCGTTGACCCCCAGTTACAGCGTCACTTCCTCCGGCCTCAAGGCGATGACCGAACTCTATTGGGGGAACACCAGGACCGCCCGCCCATATCACTACGGCTTCATTCCCGAGGTACGGGTGGACAAGGAGGGAGGGGTCAACCTGGTGAAGCACTACGCCATGGGCCGCGCCTCCTGGGAGATGGCCCTGGTCATGACTGACGGCAGGACCGTCTATTCCGGTGACGACGGTACCCACGGGCTGTTGGCCATGTTCATCGCCGACAAAGCCGGAGACCTTTCAGCCGGAACCCTTTACGCCGCCCGGTGGGGCCAGACATCGGCCGATGGAGGTGGAAAGGCCGACCTGGCCTGGGTCAGGCTGGGCCACGCCACCGACGCAGGGATCAGGGCCATTATCGAGACGGGGACAGATTTCAATGGCATCTTCGACGCCGTTGCGGCCCAGGGCGGTGCTTGTCCCGAGGGTTACAACCGCATCCGCGCAGGTTCATCCGCCGATGAGTGCCTGAGGGTAAGGCCCGGCATGGAGCAGGCCGCCGCCTTTCTGGAAACCCGCCGCTATGCCGCCTTGCAGGGCGCGACCACCGAATTCACCAAAATGGAAGGCATTGCCCGTAACACCAAGGACAACAAACTCTATATGGCCATGTCCCGCATCGAAGGTAGCATGAAGGCCGAAGCCGGAGCCCCCGCCGACCACATCCAACTGCCGGAGAACAAGGCGGGCGCCACCTACACAGTTGAATTGGCCGGCGGACAACGGCCGGTCAATGGCGGCGAGGTCATCGATTCCCATCAGACCGCCGTTCGCATGTACGTGGAGCCCGCCCTGCTGGGCAGGCCCGTTGCGCCCGATGACCAAGGAAATACCGCCGACCTAAATACTGTCGCCAACACGGACAACCTCTTCTTTTCCGAGAAGATGCGGACCCTCTTTATCGGCGAGGACTCAAGCCTCCACCTCAACAACCGCCTCTGGGCCTACAACATCGACACGAAAAAATTGACCCGCATCCTCTCCGCCGCAGCCGGGGCCGAGATCACGGGCTTGCAAGTCCTGGACAGCCTCAACGGTCACGCCTACATCATGAGCAACAGCCAGCACTGGGGTGATATCTCCGACGGTGTGCCTGCCGGATTGAAGTCGCAGCTTTCGGCCAGGATCGACAGATTCCACGCCCCCGTGGGCTATATCGGTGGACTTCCGGGTTTCGAGTAGGCCGACCTATCTCTTACCGCACCGGTCGGGGTTGTGAGGCACCAAATAGGAACTTAAAAGGCTCAATGGCTCGTCCCCTCGGAGCGAGTGATTTTGTTGTGGACGTTATATTTGCCGGAGGGCTTGACCATGGGCAGGCGCTTTACCTCTTTCAGGCTGTTTGCGTCGTAGATCACTACCGCGCCGTCCATCTCCCAGATGCTCAAGAGAGCATGGCGCCCATCCTTGTCGAACTCTACATGGGCAGCGGTCTTGCCCGGTTCGGGGCGAAGGGTATCGACGATCTTCAGCTTCTGCTTGTCGATGATATGCACGGCATCCTTGCTGGTGCCCAGGGAAACATCCGCCCAGGCGTAGGGGGAATTTTCGTGGCTGCGCATGAAAAAGCCGGGACCCAGGGTCTTCAGCTCCTTGATGACCTTCCATTTCCGCATGTCGATGATGGAAATCGTGCTTTCCTTGAGGTTGGGGGTTGCCATGACGCGGTTCCCCTTGTAGTTCCAAGTGATGCCCGATCCGAGATGCGGCATCCCCGGCAGCTTGAGCTTGTGCGTAACTCGCCCTATATCGAGGTCCACCACCTGGATTCCCCCCTGGCGCGAGGAGCCGATCAGGGTGCTGTAGTCCGGGCTGAAGAGGAAGTCATCCAGGTAGTCGCTGACCTTGATCTTCCGTATGGGAAAGGGTTCCACCTCAGTGTTCTCGCCGGAATCCTCATTGAAGTCATGCACCCAGGTACCGAATCCCTTGGGTGGGTGGTCCTGGTAGTTGATCTCCCAGACCTCGGGGAGGTCCTTGAGGGCGACCACGAAGCTGTGCCGGGGGTCGGCGGTATAGACCGCGCTGACGCGGGAACTGGGGCCTGACTCTCCCTTCACCTCGATGACCTTGATCGGACTCAGGTCCCCTGCATCCAGCAGGGTAAGGGTATGGGGGAGGTAGTTGGCGGCCATGAGATAGCGGCCATCATCGGAGACAGCTAGGTTGCGGGTGTTGATACCAGCCCTGGTCTCGGCAACCAGTTGCAGGCTGTACATGTCGAACTTGCTGACCCAGCCGTCACGTGAAGCAAAATAGACATAACGCCCGTCAGGGGAATATTTGGGTCCGCCGTGAAGGGCGAAACGGGTCTTGAAGCGGTGGATGGGCTCGAATTTGTCGCCATCAAGGATAGTGGCGTGATGGTCCCCCAATTCCACCACCACGAACATGTTCATGGGGTCGGCTGAGTGGACCGGCTTGGGGTGCAGCTTCTCGGGCGGAACCAGAATCTGCCGGCTGGCGGTGATTTCAGCCATGCCCCATTGGGGAATCGACGCCAGGGGGGTGTAGATAAAATCGACCAGGGACTGAATCTGCTCGGGATTCAGCTTGTCGGCAAACTTGGGCATTTGCACCGCCGGACGGCTGTTGGCGATCACATCGGCTGCATCCGCCTTCTTCAGGCGTCCCAGGTTCTCAGGCAAGAGCGCTGGCCCCATGCCGCCAAGCCGGTCCTTGCCATGGCATTCGGCGCAGTGCCGCCGAAAGAGGTCGGCAGGGGCCGCGACAACGGAGGGGCTCTCAGGGGCGGGTGCCGCGACGGGCTCGCCACCGCTGGGGCCTGCCTGAGCCGCTTTCGCATCCACCGGCTCTGCCCCAAGAGAGAGGGGGGAGAGAAATAGCAGCGCCAGGGGGAGATATCTCAGGTTGATCATGGTTGCTCCGCTTCGATGCGATAGGCTGCGTGACAGGCGACGCAGTTGCTCATGACGCGGGCAAGGTCGAGCTGCGCCTGCTGCGGGTCTCCCATCTGTTCCGCGTTGAGCGCCAGTTGGTCAAATTGCCGGTGGGTATCCAGCCCCAGTGACTTGAAGGCCAATGGCAACTTGCCCATGAGGGAGGCCGGCACCCCTTGCTGGGCAGTCGCGCCGACCCCACGCGCCGCCCGCGCAATGGCGGCCGGGTCGCTTTTGGTGCCGCCCTCGACGACGCCCTGGGCCGCAGCAAGGAAGGAGCGCATCTCGGCCAGGACCAGATTGCGTTCCGCCGGGGTCAGCAGGATGGCGGTACGCCCATCCTCCGAGGGCCGGGTCTTGCCCTGGATCAGGAAGGTATAGGCCAGCACAAGGGTAGTGATCAAAAAAAAGACCGCAAGGCCCCAGCCAAGCCGGCATTTACCCGTCATCGGGAACTCCTCTTTTTCAACAAGGGTGTGTGCTCATTATTCTTACCGATCAAACCGATTTCCTCGTCGGTCAGATAGCAGCCCGGATCTTCAGCCCAGGGGTTACCCGTCAGTTGCCAGGCACGGGTCCGGCTGTTTCCGCCGCAGATGTCCCGATAACCACATTGGGCGCACCTCCCCTCCACCGGGCGGTGCTTTCTCTTCAAGCCCGCCATAAGCGGATCGCTCTCGTCCCGCCAGATGGAGGAAAAGGGCCGGTCGCGCACGTTGCCGAGATTATAATCCCACCACATGGTATCTGGATGAACATTACCCAGATTATCGATATTGGCCACATGGACCCCGGAGGCGTTGCCACCCCAGCGCCGCAGCATGGGGAGCAATTTGGCCTCCCTGTCGGGCAGGTTCCTCCTGATCCAATGGAGCAGGAAAACCCCGTCGGCGTCGTTGTTGCCGGTGACGAACTCCTTGGGCCTGCCGCGCCTTATGCTGTTCCAGCAGCTCTCGATCAGCAGGTCCATGGCCAGGCGGGTGACGCGGAAATGGGCATCGCCAGCGCGATTCTTGTTGCCGCGCCCGGCGTAATTGAGGTGCGAAAGGTAAAATTTGTCGATCCGCTCAGCCTCCATCAAGCGCAGAAGTCCGGGCAAGTCCGCCGCGTTCTCAGCCGTCAGGGTGAAACGGATGCCGACCTTGACTCCCGCCTCCCGGCACAACCGGATTCCGCGCAGGGATTCGTCGAACGCCCCCTCGCGGCGGCGGAAGCGGTCGTGGGTCCCGGCGATGCCATCCAGGCTGATGCCGACGTAATCGTAGCCCACGGAGGCAATCTCGCCGATGTTGTCTTCTGAGATCAGAGTCCCGTTGGTGGAGAGGGCTGTGTAGAAACCCATCGCCTTGGACCGGCGCGAGATGTCGAAGATATCGGGCCGCATCAGGGGCTCCCCGCCGGAGAGGATCAGCACCGGTACGCCGAATGCCTTGAGATCCTCCATGACACTCCCCACCTCCTCGCCGCTCAATTCGCCCGCGAAGGTCTTGTCGGCCGAGGTGGAGTAACAATGCTTACAGGTCAGATTGCAGCGCCGGATCAGGTTCCAGATCACCACCGGCCCACTTGGGGGTGCTACCTGCGGACGCATGCCCTCCGGACCATCCGCGAGGGCCTTGAGAAATCGGGTCAGGCGGAACATCGCTATCTCCTCAGATTCTGAGACCGCTTTTCTTCAGGATGGCTGTGCTGGAGAGGGTATCCTGGCCCCGGCAGCGGCCGCCTAGAAGGGCCGCGATCCGTTCCGCCTTCAGCCGGACCTCCTCCTGGTCCCTGCCATGCACCATGGCAAAGAGGTTGTAGGGCCAGACGCCGGGGTGACGCACCCGTTCGTAGCAATGGCTGACGAAATCGAGCGCGCCGATGGCCCGGCCCGCCTCATCAACCCATTCATCGGGGACATCCCAGACCGTCATGCCGTTGCCGCGCAGGCCAAGTCTGTAGTGGTTGGGCATGGCGCCGATCCGCCGGATGGCCCCCTTGACCAGCATCCCCCCCATGGCTTCGATCACCGTCTGGGATGTGAGTCCGATTGTCCGGGCGATCTTTTCAAAGGGGGCCTCGACCAACGGCAGCCCATCCTGGGTGGCCCGGATGATCCCGAGGCAGATATCTTCGCCTGGCTCACCCCGGCCATCGGCAGGGGTTTCCGGCACAAGGGGCGCGGGCATGGTTTCCACTCGGCCGTCCTCGTCCAGATGGAGCCAGAGCCCCAGATAAAATTCCCGCTGCTTGGGAAAGTCATGGACCTTCAGGCCCGTCATGGCCTCGATCTCGCCGATGCACGCAGCCACCCCGCCCCTTTCTAGGCTGGAGACGACAAACCACATGTTGAGGGCGTGATCACGCCGGTAGTTGTGGGCCACCGCCGGGAGGGCATTGACCTGATCGGCGACCGCATCGAAACGCGTCTCGGGCACGGCCATGGCCGCCAGGGTCAGTTCGCCCTCGATCCGGGAGGCATCGTAGGAGGGACCGAAGCGGGTCAGCAGGCCACGTTCCAGCAGACTGCGTATCAAATCCAGAAGCTCGCTTTCGCTGGCGCCCAACTCCTCCCCCATTATCCGGTAGGGCCGCTCCACGAGCGGGACCCCACCCTGGAAACAGTTGACGAAGGCCCTCTCCAGAGGGCTCAAGACACCCATTTCGTTCTCATTCAGACTGCCCCGGCTCGCCGTCGAGGGAGACATAACGCGCCCCCCGCTGCTTGAAGCAGCGACGGCTGAAGAGCACCTCGTATTGCTTGTCCTGCAAGGCGCAGTGGTCCGCCATGGTCTCGATCCGCGCACGGACCTCGTCATGGCCCCGGCCGTGGATCATGGTAAAGAGGTTGTAGCGCCATTGGGGCAGGCAGCGCGGCCGCTGGTAGCAGAGGGTAACAAAGGGAAAGCGACCGAAGCAGCGGCCAATCTCGCCGACCCGCTCGTCGGGGATGTCCCAGACCACCATGGCGTTGGCCTTGTAGCCGAGCTGGCCGTGGCGCACTACCACGCCCATGCGCTTGATCAGATCGTTGTCGAACAGGAGCTGGATGCGTCCGATCACCTCCGCCTCGCAGATACCCAGCCGCTCGCCGATGAGGGCGTAGGGTCTCGCCGTCAAGGGCAAGCCCCCCTCAATGGCCTTGATCAGGGCTTTCTGGACCGGATCGTCCAGCTCGGACTGTATTTGAGGCGCCGATGCATCGCAGTCCAGCGGATTGGGATATACCTTCATGTCCATTGCAGCCGAAACCCCAGGTCGATGTGGAAGTCCTGGATCATGGGCAAATCAAGCACCTCAAGCCCCGTCCGTTCAGAAATCTCCTCCAGCACCCGATCCAGGTGCGCCCGGTTCGGCGCGGTCGCGACGAACCAGAGATTGAAATGGTGTTCTCGCTCGTAGTTGTGATTCACCTCGGGGAGGGCGCTGATCAGGGCTGCAACCTCCTCCAATCGCTCGGGTTCGACCGCGAGTGCCGCCAAGGTGCTCACCCCGATCCGGTTGGGCGGAAAAACCGGCCCTACCCGGCTGACAAGACCAGCCTCTTGAAGCAGACGCAGCCGCTCAATCACCTCATCCTCCCCGATGCCGAGGCACTCAGCGATCCGGGCGAAGGGCCGGGGCTCCAGGGGAAAGTCCCGCTGAAAGCCGTCGAGGAGGGTCCGATCAAGCGCGGTGATTTCGTTGGACTCCCGCATCCTTCCCCCTAGAGACCGCCACGGTGGGCGCGTGCGGTCAGGAAGATGCCGCTCGGCTTCATGGATGCGATGACCGTGCGGCGCGCATAGCTACTCGTATCATAGACATGGAGCTGGTCCGAGTCGCGAACAGAGACCCAGACCTCCTCGCCGCGTGGCTCAAACTCCAGATGAAGCACACCCTTGCCCGGCTCCAGGGTCTGCGTAACCTTCTGGTCCAGGGTGTCGATGACTTGGATGTATTGGTTGTCGGGGAGGGCGAAGTTGACCCAGACATGGCGCCCGCTGGGTTGGCCGACGACGAATACGGGCTGGCCCTTGACTGGAATGCGCTGGACGACCTGCCAGCTCAGGGTATCCACAACCAGCACCTCATGCCGCCCAACGGCAGGGAGATAGGCCCGGTTGCCTGCAATGGCCCAGCCCTCCAGGTGGGGCATCTTGTAAACAGGCAGCTTCTCCTCCCCCTTACCGTAATCGGGCAGGATGCGCTTAACCCCGGCCTCCGGACGCCAGAGGTCCAGCAGGGCAAGCCCATCCTCGCCGAAAAGGCCGGCAATGTAATAGCGTCCGTCCGGGGTGATGATGCCGTCGTAGGGATTGCGGCCGATGTCGCGGTATTTCACGACGGCGGGCTTGGTCTTGTCGGTGAAGTCCGCCACCCATATCTCGCCCGCGTCCCAAAGACTGAAGACGAAGCGATTGCCTGGGGCATCCACCAGCCCAACCACCTTGGAGAGCTTGCCGCCGTCGTATTCGGCTGGGATATCGGCCACCTGTTCCAGGGTGCGGGCATCGAAGACCTTGACCCCGCCTGGGGTGTAATTGGAAACCGCCACCAGAGAGCCATCCTGGGAAATGGCGCCGCCGATGCTGTTGCCGGACTGCAACACACGGGCAACGATCCTGCGTTCCAGCA
This sequence comes from Gammaproteobacteria bacterium RIFOXYD12_FULL_61_37, assembly GCA_001801995.1. Lineage (GTDB taxonomy): Bacteria > Pseudomonadota > Gammaproteobacteria > Chromatiales > Chromatiaceae > YD12-FULL-61-37. The sequence goes on from MGZB01000016.1 coordinate 69,465, forward strand.
GATCGACCTTGGTCAGGCCGCCGTCGCGGCCAAAGATATAGGCAAACCGCTCGTCACGGGAGAAAACCGCAGAGGCGTGCGAAAGATCGCCAAGGCCGGGGATCTCGGCCAGAAGGCTATTGCCGCTGGTCTCGATCAATTGCAGGCTGCCGTGCTCGCGCTCAATGACGATACCCAGGTCGCCGGTAGCGCGCGCCTCCGGCCCTTCGGCCTGAAGCACTCCGGCCCAGAAAAGGGCTGCTGCGATTAGATACAACCTCATGGAAAAACCCCCTCTTTCAGACCCTGTGCCAGCCAGACCGCTTCGGTCTCGCTGAGAAAGGGGAGCCAAGGCGGCATGGCCGTTCCTGGACGGCCATGTACGATGGTCATGGCGAGCTGTTCTGCCGTGAATGGCTTGAGCCGGTCTGGCGTCAGTGAGGGGCCAAGCCCCCCTTGCAGGGTCAGGCCATGACAGGAGCCGCAATCGTGCTTGACGAGATGCCTCAGCTCCTGCTGCCGCTCCGTCTCCGCCCAGGCGATGCCGCTCGGCAGTGCAAGGAGAATAGGCAGTAATCTCATGCAAACAGATCTGACCATCACTTCCGCCCCCTCAGCCCATGTCGCTCTGAACACTCTCTCCTTTGAGCGGCCCGAAGACTTTGACCTTCATCAAGCAGTTCCGGAGGCTAGTCCACATGGACGGTTCCGGTCATTTCAGGGTGGGGGCCGCAATGGTAGGGGTAGACGCCGGGCGCCGGAAAGGCCTTCTCAAAGGTATCGCCCGGAAAGAGGTAGTCGGACTCCGCCTGCCCCGGAAAGAGGACGCTGTGGAACTGCCGTTTTTCCCGGTTGACCCAGCGAATACTGTCCCCCGCCTTGATGCGCAACTCCTGCGGCTGGAAGCTGTACTTCTGCATGATGACCTCGACCGTCTCCGCCTGGGCGGCCAAGGTCATCGACCCCAGCAGCCCGGCCACGACGAGAAGCATTATGCCTCTGGATTTCATCCTCACCGCCCCTTGGCGTTGATTTCGGCCTGGTCGTTGTCCAGCCCCAGCTTGTAACCCAGGGAGACATGATGGAAACGGGCATCGGTATAGTCGTCGTGGATGGCGAATCCGAAGTTGTAGAGCACACCTGGTTCGATGCCGACATCCCCCGGCTTGCCGGCCTTCAAGGGACGTTTGATTTCCACGGTCCAGCGACCGCCGGCCTCTGCGATGCTGGCCTGAACGCCTTGCCCGCCCGTCATGACGCGCTGCTCCAGGACCTGACCATCCTCGACGCTGCCGTCGCTTTTCACTCGCACCAGATCCATGTAGTGCCCGGCCTTGAGGGACTCGGCAAGGGCACCGGCATCCTTGAGCTTGTCCCAGCCGCCCAGCTTGGCCCCCATGCGCCCGGCTTCTTCCACGGCGGTGCGGGATTCCTTGATGTATTTGGTGACTCCCTTGGCGAGGTCTAGCCCGGCCAGGGAGGCATCCTTCGGCGCCTCCGGCATGGAACGCAGGTCATGATGACAGGTGCCCCAGCACCCAGCCCGGTCGGCGTATTGCGGCGCATCGGTAGCCAGCATGAAGGCCAGTTTGACCGCGTGAGCCGGGTCCATCTTTCCCCCCTCCACGAAGGGCGCGGGGGTATGGGCAGTGGCTTCCCACTGGAAGCGCAGATAGAGATTGTCAGCATCGTGGGCAGCCTGCACAGCGACCGGGATGGAGCCTCGCTTGCCGGGAATGGGCGTGGGCTCCGCCTTTTCGCCGCTCACGATCTTGCGGCCCATGTCGGCGGTTTCCTTGTCGTGGCAGGTGAAGCAACGGTCACCGGCTTTGAAGGGCCGCGCCCCGCCGTGCATGGAGCCCACCAGGGTCCACTCCATGGAGGCTTGGCCCGGATAGAAGATCGTGATCTGGCGAGCCGGCGCCTTGCTCCAATCAACCCCAAGCCCTCCTGTGGCGGCTCCGGCGGTAGCGGCGGAACTGGCTGCGGGTGCAGCAGGCGCCGCAGCCACGGCAGTCTTGGCGGCTTCCGCCTCGGCCTTGGCATCGGCGGCCTTGGCCCGTTCCATGCCGGCCTTGAAGCTCTCGGGGATCGGGCGAATATAGTCAGGGTTAGGCTGAGCTAGACGCTCCAGCTCTTCGTCGGGCAAATTCTTGTGGGCGGGCTTGTGCGCTATGCCCTTGTGGCAATCGATGCAGGTATTGCCCTTCTCCATGGCGAACAAATGCTGATTGCGGGCCCTCGGTTTTTGATGCGCCGGGTCCATGGTGTCGAAGTCGTGGCAGTTGCGGCACTCACGGGAATCGGTGGACTTCATCGCCGACCAGACCCGTTGGGCCATTTCCAGGCGATGCTCGTTAAACTTCTCCGGGGTATTTACCGTCCCCATAAGCTTGTGGAATATCTCGTTGCTGGCCTTGATCTTGCGGACGATCTTGTGAATCCAGGGCCGAGGCACATGGCAATCGGGACAGCCAGCGCGCACACCGCTACGGTTGGCATCATGGATGCTGCCCTGGTATTCGGCATAGACGTTATCCTTCATCTCGTGGCACGAGATGCAGAATTCTTTAGTGTTGGTTACCTCCAGGGTCCAGTTGAAACCACCCCAGATGATCACGCCGAACACCATGAACAGGACCGCACCCCCCACGGTGGCGCCGAACAGGGTCCTACGGGCCAAAAAACCGAATTTTGTCATGCCAATCATGGAGCCATCTCCGCCAAAATCTCAAGATAAAGGGGGAGGATGGGCCTCCCCCTCGCCAGCGGCGGGGTCTCCAACAGACCCCGCCGCGCCCCGAAGGGCCTTGGGCAATCAGTAGATGTCGTGTTGCGTGTTATAGACGTTGAACTTGCCGGTCGGAGTGACCAGTTTCGGGTCCTTGATCACCGTCTTCACTTTGCGCGTCTTGTCATCCATCACGACAATAGCGGCGGGGTCGGTCTTGCCTGTCCAGACGGAGAACCAGATCTCGTCACCGGCCTTGTTGTACTCGCCATGCACCACGCGCTGCGTCCCCTTGGTCGTACCCAGCTCAGCCAGCTTGGCGATGTTCAGCACTTCCGGCGCCTTGCTCAGGTCCTTGATGTCATAGACCGTGACCGATTCCGCGATTTCCTTCTCGGGATTCAGCGGGGCATCCATCCAGAGGTTGCTGGACTTGGGATGGGTCTTCACGAACAGCGAGCCGGAACCGTGGCCCTTAAGCTCCTCGACCACCTTCCAGGCTTGGTCCTTGTGCTTTTCGGGATCGGTACCGATGAGGGTGATCACGTCCGCGCCCAAGTGGGAGGTGGCCCAAACGGGACCGTACTTGGGATGAACGAAGTTGGCGCCGCGGCCGGGATGGGGCTTGGCCTTGGTGTCCACCAGGGCAGCCAGCTTGCCTTCCTTGGTATCGACCACCGCCACCTTGTTTGACATGTTGGCGGCCACCAGGAAGTAACGCTTGGAGGCGTCCCAACCACCGTCATGCAGGAACTTGGCGGACTCGATGGTGACTTCCTTCAGGTTCTTGATGTCGGAGTAATCCACCAGCTTGATCAGGCCGGTCTCCTTGATGTTGATCACCCACTCGGGTTTGAACGGCGAGGAGACGATGGAGGCCACGCGCGGCTCGGGGTGGTATTCGCCATCCACGGTCATGGAGCGGGTGGAGACGATCTTCAGCGGCTTCAGTGTGTCGCCTTCGTAGATAGTGTACTGTGGCGGCCAATAGGAACCGACAACGGCATACTTGTCCTCGAAGCCCTTGAACTTGGAGGTATCCACCGAACGTGCGTCCATGCCGGACTTGACGGTGGCCACCACCTGCGGCGTCTCCATCCAGAGGTCGATCAGACTGACCAGACCGTCGCGGCCGATGGTGTAGATGTAGCGGCCGGAAGCGGAGAGGCGGGAGATGTGGACCGCGTAGCCTGCCTTGACGATGGTGACGATCTTTTTGGTGTCGCCGTCGATCAGGGCTACCTCACCCGAATCACGCAGGGTGACGGAGAAGACATTGGACAGGTTGATGTTGTTCATCTGTTTCTTCGGCCGCTGATCCGGCGGCACGATCAACTTGTGGCTGCCCAACTGATCCTTCATGCCCCACTCCGGCGGAACCGGGGGTTGCATCTGGATATAGGTAGCCATCTTGCTGATCTCGTCCTTGCTCAGGATGTCGTCATAGTTGACCATGCCGCCCTCGGTGCCGAGGGTAATGATCTTCTCCAAGCGCTCCTGTCCCAGCTTGAGGGTGCCCGCAGGCTCCTCGGTGCCGTCCTTGTTCTTCTTGACGTAGCTGGGCTCCAGATTCTTGCCGGTGGCGCCTTTACGGAGCACGCCATGGCAACCTGCGCAACGTTCGAAGTAGATATTCTTGGACTTTTCAAAGTCCTCCTTACTCAGGGTGGGCTCCCCCTCGGCATACAGCACCGAAGAGCCGCCCGCCAATGCAAGGCCTACCGCCAAGCTTAACGCGCTAAGACCTGATCGTATTTTACTCATGTTGATTCCCCCGTTGGTGTGACCGGAATTGATATCAAGCCAGGACGCAAAGGCCCAAAAAAGCCTTGGCATCGCTAGGGTTCCACCCTAATCCTTCCGCTTCCTAGGGCTTTGATATTTGTCAAGTTCGTAAAAATGGCGAGCGGTTAACGTGCGTATGAGGGTGCTAGGATACGACTGGGAAGCACAGTTTCCTCGTCAACCATGGGCCACGCCAACTACCATAGAACCCAAGGGGTGCAGAGATGAAACAAAGTGTCAGCATGTTGATGTACTCACTTGCATTGGTCGTATTACTGGTCGTGGACGTTATGTTATTCGTGGCACTGGGCCTTGCTTCCCCCATCCCATGGGTGGTATTGGCCGCGATCGCCACCATTCCCTACTTCTCTTCCAGACAGGAAAAGCGCCGCTTCGTCACTTGGCATGACAGCTATTCCACGGGAATAGAGGCCATCGATAACGATCATAAAAAGCTGCTTGGCTTGATCAACAATCTCCAGGCATCCGTCCACTACCACACGGGAGAGCAGTTCGAGCGGCAGTCCCTGAACGAGCTGATCGATTACACCCGCTTCCATTTCGGGCGCGAGGAATCCCTGATGGAAAAGCACGGCTTTCCCGGCTTTGCTGATCACAAGCGGCAACATCATGAGATGATTCAGGAAGTGGAAAGGTTTGTAGCCGAGTACGAGAAAAAGGGTTCAGACGCGCTCGATCAGGTGGCCGAATACCTGAAGGTCTGGCTGGTGAACCACATCAACGGCACGGACCAGGAATACAGCCCCTATCTACGGGAGAAAGGTGAGAAATAGCCCTATCTCTCCCCAACCAGCGCTTGCGTCAAGGTGGTGGGGCAAAACCAGTCGCCCATGACCTCCGCCATGCGCACAACTTCACCGAACACCAGAAGCACGGGCGCGGATAGGCCCGCCTCCCTCACCTCCAAGGCCAACCGGTCCAGACGGCTGGCCAAGCAGAAGTGATTGGGCGTGGTGCCGTTCTGAATAGCCGCTGCCGGGGTCGCCCCCGGCATGCCCGCTCGCATAAGCTCTTCGGCTATCCTCTCGATGTTCGACAGTCCCATGTAGACCACCAAAGTGGATTCTGGCCCGGTCAGGCGCTCCCAATCGAGGTCGATGGGCTCGTCGTCGCGAAAATGGCCGGTAACAATGTGAACGACGCGGCTCATGCCCCGGTGCGTGAGCGGGATGCCCGAGTATGCGGTGCAAGCCGCCGCCGCCGTGATGCCGGGCACAACCTCGAAAGCCACCCGCCGCTGCCCCAGATACTCCGCCTCTTCGCTGCCACGCCCGAAAATGAAGGGGTCCCCGCCCTTCAGCCGAACCACCGAGGGATACCGTTTCGCCAGATCGTAGAGCAGCGGATTGATCTGGTCCTGGGGGACGCAATGTCTGCCTGCCGACTTGCCGACCGACCAGCGCTTACTCTTTTCGGGAATCATCGCCAGGATCTCGGCGGAAACCAAGCGGTCATAGACCACCACGTCCGCCGCCTTGAGCAGCCGTAGCGCCTTAACTGTCAACAGATCCGGATCGCCCGGCCCCGCCCCGACCAAATAGACCTTGCCCATCTGACTCATAACCCACCCTGAGATATTTCGTTTCACCAGCCGGCACCGGCCTTTGCGCCATACCGCCTTCTGCCGGCCAAACGCTAGAGACGAGCCCCTCCAGTCGCCTTGATTATTATCAAACACCCCCTGGCTCCCGCTTCCCGTTCTGGATATGCATGATCTTTATCAAGGAGTCCCCCCAGCCAAAATGAATACTGAGGCAATCGAGCCCACTAGGAATTGGAGAGACCATGAAAATCTCGGAAATCATGACGCAGGATCACCGAGAATGTGACGAGTTCTTTTTCCGGCTTGAATCCCTCGCCTTGAAGAACAACTGGCCGCAGTGTTCCGAAGAAGCCCATAGATTCGTCGGAGCCATGCAAAAGCATTTTTCCATCGAGGAGGGAAAGCTCTTCCCCGCCTTCGAGACGATCACCGGCATGACCGGGGGACCCACCTCCATCATGCGCCAGGAACATATCCAGATGCGCGGCCTGCTCGATGAGTTGCTGGAGTCCGTCGGCGACAAGGACGCCCGCGCAGTCCGGGGGGTTTGCGAGACCATTCTCATCATGATGCAGCAGCACAATCTGAAGGAAGAGAACATCCTCTACCCCATGCTGGATCAAACCCTGGACTCGAACATCTATTACGACGTGGAGCGGGAGCTGGCTGGAGCTGCCTAGCAGAAATGGAACGGATCATCGACGTCAGCAAACTGGAACCGCCTGAGCCCCTGGAGAGGATTCTCGACAGTCTCGCCGAGATGGCGCCGGGGGACTGGCTCAAGGTCCTGCACCATCGGGAACCCTATCCCTTGTATGGGATGCTGAGAAACATGGGCTATTGCTGGTCCACCATACCCGGCGAGGTCACCTCGATCGAAATCCTGATCTGGCCGGAGGAGCAGGAAGCGCCGCCGGGGGCGGAACTCTTTTGAACACATCCGGCCTCAGTCTGGAACAAGCCCCGCCGGTCGAGGTGCCGCTCCGTTTTTTCCTAGCCGCCCCCCTTCACTTGTTGCTGGCCGGTATCCTAATCGCCCTGAATCCCGGCGAGCTGGGCTCACGCTGGTCCCCCGCCGTCTTGGCATCTGTCCATTTGGTGGCCCTAGGGTTTATGACGCAGATCATGATCGGCAGCCTCTTCCAGTTGCTGCCGGTGCTTTCAGGCATATCCTTGGGCCGACTGGAACGGAACAGCCTCCTGCCTTGGCTGTCGCTGAATCTCGGCGCGCCTTGTATGGGGGCGGGATTTCTCTTCGGCAATTTCTCCCTGCTTGCGGTAGGTGCGGCATCCGTCGCCCTTGCCGTTCTCCCCTTCATTTTCATCGCCCTTTTTCCCCTATTGAAACGCGATGCCCCAACGTTCACCATCAGGGGAATTCGGTTCGCCCTTGCCGTTTTTTTCCTGGTCGTCTGCTACGGCCTTTTCCTGGTGGCGGTCCTGAATAACTGGCTCCCGTCCGAGCGGCTCACCACCCACGTCGATACCCACGCCACCCTGGCGTTGGCTGGCTGGCTGGGGCTCTTGGCCATGTCTATCTCATTTCAGCTAACGCCCCTGTTTTTCATCACCGGCGAATTTCCCTCCTGGTTCAGACAAGGGGCAGGGATCGCCATCCTCGCTCTTTTATGTCTCCGCATGACGCTTGTCCTGCTGGAGCTGGACCCCTCCATCGCCACGAACCTGCTGTCTCTAACAGCCATGCTGTTCTCCTTGCTCTTCATCAGGCTCCTGCGAAAGAGGGCGCGCAAGACGCCGGACCCGGTCGTTTTTTATTGGCAGGTTTCAGCACTGACCCTCTTCATCGCCAGCCTGCTGCTTTTGTTTGGCGGCCAGGGAGAAACCGTTGCAGCCCTGGCGCTGATAGGGGTTGGTGTGATCATGCCGTGCGGTACGCTGCTCAAGATCATCCCCTTTCTAAGTTGGCTCCAACTGCAAAACAACCAGTCAAAATTGGGGCGCTTCGTTATCCGCATTCCCCACATGAACAGCTTTATCGACGCCACAAGCCCCTGGATTCTGCTTGCGCTATTGATACTGCTGCTGCCCAGCTTAGCCGTTGCCCTGCGCGGCTACAGCTATGCCGGGCTGTTCAGCGGACTCTTGCTGATAGCCTGCGCCCTCCTTCAAATGCGCATATTCATTGGAGCACACACCAAATTCCGCAGCACCAACCGGAAGATCATTGAGATTCCGCTCAAAGCTGACTAATCAATTAAAGATCGTAGGCTTTGTGATTGATTTATCTGTTATTCACTCTCATCAGAGGATAAAATTCATCCCCTAAGCATTTTTTGAGCATCAGAAACCCGTTGTTTCCCATGTCAGCTCCCTACATACCCCACCTATCTCAACTCGCGCGAACACTGGCCGTTCTCATCTCACTCCTGATGGCGGCGGGCACGGTCCAGGCCAGCCTGTCTGAATGGCGGAGCGGCCACACAGCCACCTCGAAACCCGCACCCAGGCTCTTCGCGCGCAAGCAACTCAACAATTTCAATCGTTTCCTGGACAAATCCCTGCGCGGCGATGGGAAAAGGGTCTTTCAGCAGGTCTCCAATGGCGTCCGTCGCAATATCAACTGGCGCGACGATCAAGGGAAAAATGCCTACATCGAGGCATTCCGGCAATCCTATCCCTTCATCAAGTCGGTTGACCTTCAAGGAATGCCCGACATCATCCTCCTCATGCCCTACCTGGAGTCCCAATGGAACAGTCAGGCAGGTCTGCGCGAAAAGGATTACGGCTACTGGCAGATAGGGCGCTATGTGGTCGAAGAGATCCAAACGCTGGACAACACGCCAGACGACATCAAGGTGACCCACCCTGACATAATTCGCTCCGACCCCGCCCTAAGCACCAAGGCGGCACAGATCCATTTACGCCGCTATTGGTACTACTTCGCCAAGGTCGCCAATCTGCCGGAGGCCGACGCCTGGCTCTTCTCCATCACGGCCTACAACTGGGGCGCGGGCAACGTAAAACGCATGATCGCCGACATGGAAGCCGAAGGTGTCGCCGTCAATTTCTCGAACTTCTACCACCGGCTCTACGCCACCCAGCAACGCAACCAGGGAGACAAATCCATGAGAGCCGCCGTCGAGTATTTGCCCAATCTCTGGAACATCGCGCAACTGATCGTCGCGTCCAGTTAACGATCAGGGGCGAGGCGAGCCCCGGAAGAAAAAAGTGCGGAGTGCGTTCGGAATTTCTCGCACTTCTACTCCGCACTACGCACAGCATTTCACGGAAAGGCCGTGCAACGGCCCACAAAACCCGCCGCGTCCCCCGCCAGCTCCCGCACCATCGCCTCCGGCAGATCGCCACCGCTCTGGGCCAGCGCCAAGGCGCGCGCCAACAGCGCGGCCTGGCCCTGATCGAGCAGTCCCCTGGGCAAGATCTCCCCATAGAGCCAGACCCCGGCCCGTTGCGGTTCGGGGGGGGCCGTCTCGCCCGCCAGGGAGGCCGCGGCGGCGAGGAGGCCGCCGATCAAAAGCTCGACGGCGGGGCCAAGGCAGTTCTGTTGGATGAGCAGGTCGGCGGCCCGAATCTTTTCCCTGGCCTGCCTTAGCAGGGGCGGTTCGACCTCGACCGGGGGTGCTGCCTCGAACAGGGTGTCGGCCTCGGCAACCGGCGAACCCGCCCCCAGCCGCCCCAGACCCTTGAGAGTACGCGGATCGATCAGGGCGACGGGCACGGCATCGGAGAGCCCGTCGGCGGTGCGTTCGTCCTCCTCGCCCACCCGATCCAGCACCACCAGCAGACCCCCACCCGCGCCGAGTATGCGCTCGATCCGGCAGCCGAAACCCTGTTGCAGCGCGACGATGACCCCGCGCACCGCCTCGGCCCTTTCACCCTTCCAGCGCCGGGCGATCCGGTCCCTGTCGATCCCGTCTGGGGGTCGCGGGGACTCCACCGGCGAGGCGGCTGCCTCCTCCTTGTTGAGGTCGGCCACCAGCACCTCGACCAGCCTTTTGGAGACCCCTACCACATCCTCGGTGGCGTCGCCCTCCACCACGTTGTCGAACAGGTTGCGCTTGCCCTCCACCATGTAGAGCACCGACTCCTCGTAGGCCCCGGCGGCGACCAGAAGGATGATCTGGACCTTGTTGCGCTGCCCCAGGCGATGGATACGGGCGTTGCGCTGTTCCAGCACCGCCGGATTCCAGGGGATATCGAGGTTGATCAGGACCGAGGCGTTTTGCAGATTGAGTCCGGTGGCGCCCGCGTCGGTGGAGATGAAGACCTGGACGGCGTCGTCGTCGCGGAAGCGGTCCATGAGTGCACCGCGCTTATCGGTAGGGATGCCGCCGTGGAGCCGCACGCAGCCCAGGCCGAGGGCGCGCGCCCGTGCCTCCGCCATCTGGGTCATAAGCTCCCACTGGGAGAAGATCACCGCCTTGAGCCCCGACTGGACGCAAAGCTCGTCCAGCAGGTTGGACAGCTCGTCCAGCTTGGGCGAGCCCTGGGTCTCCTTGTCCACCAGACCGGCGGCGTCGCAGGCCATGCGCGCGGTCTGCAAGGCGGACATCATGCGGTTCTGTTCGCCGGGGGTTAGGGGGCGGCGCTTGGCGATCCGGGCGATGTTGCCCGCCGCTGTCAGGGCCGCATTGTGCAGTTCCCACTGGGCCTCGGTCAGCTCCACGTCGATGCGTTGCGTGATGCGGTCCGGCAGTTGATCCCGCACCAGGCGGCGGTCGCGGCGCAGCATCACCCGTTTCAGCCGCCGGCGCAGCTCCGAGAGGTTGCGGTAACCCAGCACCTTGCCCTTGTCGTCGGTGACATGGAAATCGACCCGGTAGCGCCAGAGCGGCCCCAGCACATGGGGGTCCACCACCTGCATCAGGCTGTAGAGGTCCTCTAGCCTGTTCTCCAGCGGGGTACCGCTCAGCACGAAGGCGTAGCGCGAGGGAATCTGTTTCACCGCCGAGGCGATCTTGGTGCGCCAGTTCTTGATCCGTTGCGCCTCGTCCAGGATCAGCAGGTCGGGGCGCAGGGTCTCGCCGATCAGGCTCAGGTCGCGCAGGACCAGCTCGTAGTTGAGGATGGTGAAGACCGCTCCGCGCCGGTACTGCACCCCGCGCGCCTCGGCGTTGCCCTGGACGATCTGCACCGGGGCATCGGTAAAGCGCTCGACCTCCCGCGCCCACTGGTGCTTGAGCGAGGCGGGGCAGACGATCAGGACCCGCTCGGCCCCGGCGTTGTCGCGCAGCCAGACCGAGGCGGCGATGGCCTGGAGGGTCTTGCCCAGCCCCATGTCGTCCGCCAGCAGGGCTCGGCTGTTGGCGGCAAGAAAGGCCACCCCCTCCATCTGATAGGGATAGAGCCGCGCCCGGACACCGGGGATATGGCCGCCCGTGGCCTGTATCCGGGCACGGATGCGTTCCGCCTGTAACTCATGGGCCGCCTGCCCCGCCAGACGGCGGGCATAGGCGAGCGCGTCCGCGCCGATGTCGATCGCCTCCTGCCCCTCCAGCAGGCCGGCCAGGCGCAGGAAGTCCTCCGGCATGCGCAGGCGGAAGCCGCCCGCATCATCAAAGTGGTTATCGAGCAACCGGGACAGTTCCGGATTCGCCGCGTCCTCCGCGCGATGGAGCCGCACCCCCGGCGCCTCCTCTCCCTCCCAGTCCAGGTAGATATAGGGATGGGGCGGGGCCTGCATCTTCAGGCCGTTGAAATTGCGCTGCTTCTGCAACTTGTGCAGCACCGCCTCGATGTGCTTGCAGGTGCCGAGCTGGTTGACCGCGAAGTCGGGGCAACCGCAATAGTTGGCCCGGCGGACGAGGGAGCGGATGTGCACCTCATAGCGGCGCGGGAAGTGGGTGGCGCTCGACACCGACCAGGCGAGCCAGGGGCCGTAACCCGGCTCGGCGGACAGGTGCTCCACCCGCACCTCGGACCGGGCGCTCTGGATACGCTCCTTGATGGCACCCTCGTTCGCGCTCATCAGCTCCCGCGACGCGCCCGCCTGGGCCGCATAGGCAAAGAGGGCCGCGATACCGTGCCGGCAAAGGGCACCGTCAATCCGGCCACAACCGCATTCGGCCAGGAGATTGCCATCGATGCCGGATCGAATCTCCAATGCCACCTCCTCCTCCGAGACGGCATCCTCCACCCGCGCCACCAGCAATCCGCCCTCCACCTCCGCCCAGGTCACCCGGTTGGCCTTGAAATCGTCCAGCCCCTCCCGCACCCGCTGCTCATCGGCCAGGGCCTGGAGCTGCTCGATGTCGAACACAAAGGGGGCTTGGACCGGCGGGGTTTCTGGGGACGGGCTACTCATGGAGGAATCCTCGGCCTTATGGCGGCGGAGCTGGGCTTGAAGCTGGATGCGCATTGTAGGGCGGCCCCCCTGTCGCGGCAAAGCCGGACGCGGCCATTGCCCCGGCGGCCTCCCCCGGCAATACTTTGCAGACTGAGCCAACGATTGGAGGATGACACCATGGGATTGCCGCAAACCAAACCCCGTTTCGACGCCGACGCCTACCTCGCCTGGGAGGCCGAACAGCCGGACCGATCCGAATACGTCGCCGGCGAGGTCTTCGCCATGGTCGGAGTGCGGCGGGAACATGCCACCGTTACCCTGAACATCGGCTCCGCCCTGCGCGAACACCTGCGCGGTTCCCCCTGCCTACCCTTCATCGCCGACATGAAGCTGCGCGTCGCCACCGCCGACGCCTTTTTCTACCCCGACATCATGGTCAGTTGCGACGCGCGCGACCGCCAGTCTGCCATCCTCTACCTGGAACACCCCAAACTGATCGTCGAGGTCCTCTCCGAATCCACCGCCGCCCACGACCGTGGCGCCAAGTTCGTCGCCTACCGGCAGATCGCCGACCTGCAAGAATATGCCCTGGTCGACATTGACGACCTCCGCGTCGAGGTCTTCCGCCGCCAGCCCGGCAACGAATGGTTGTTGCACGACTACGCCGCCGAGCCCGCCTGCCGCTTCGAATCGGTCGGTTTGACGCTGGAAATGGAAAGGGTGTTTGAGGATGTAGCTGGGTTGGAGTAGTTTCGTGATTGATCCCATTACGCTGCTCCGGCGTGGAAATAACCAATTACCCTCCGGTGTCCCAAAACGCCTTCAAGATGCCGTGGTTCGAAATCTTCAAATTATGGCCGAGTCAAGCCAACGACTGTCAGACGAGGAAAAGTCAAAGCATCCTGCGATCCCATGGCGGGATATCGCTGGCTTTCGCAATATTCTGGTTCATGATTATCTCGGGCTGGATTTAGACATAATCTGGTCAGTGGTTGAGCAAGATCTTCCAAGCCTTCGTGATGCTCTGAAAGCCTGGTAGCGAAGCGAGCAGCCTGGATAGAACGCAGTGGAATCCAGGAAATCCGTACGCCATCACCTCGGGCTACTCGCTGCCCTGTAGGTCGCCCTTCAGGACGACTGTCGGCCTGAAGCCGACCCACATCCCATCGTTTCCGTCAAAGCGGCCAACGCAGCCTCCAGATTACCGGCCGCCTGTTCGGTCAATCCTTCGCCCAATTCGAACCCATAGCCCCGTATGGCCATGACGCAGGCAGGGGGCGGCTCGCCGTAGAGTTTTTGGTAGGCGTGGAGCAGGGCGCCGGGGGAGAGGGCGTGGCTGCTGTAGCTGACATCCTCCATTGCTGCTACTGGCCCGTAGAGGAAAGGCTCCGGGCCGCTGGCTGCGGCATCGATGAATATCACCTGCTCCCGGCCTTGCAGGTCCAGGGCATATTCCACCTGGAGCTGAAAGTCGGTAAGCAGTTCGACGCCGGGCAGCGCCATGGCCTCCAGCCGTTCGATACAGCGAGGCCCCAGGGCATCGTCGCCCCGGCTGGGATTGCCGATGCCGATGATGAGGGTGGGAGGCAGGTTCATCTTGTCATTTGGCTTGAGGCTACAAGACATTGTTCCTAAAGCCTCATCTCCCTCAACAAATGCCCTGGCTCTCGCGGACCAAGCTATCCACTGGCGTCCCCTCGGCATCCAGCAGTTCCACGATCAGGGGCATCTTGCCCAGGGCGTGGGTGGCGCAGGATAGGCAGGGGTCGAAGGCGCGGATGGCGACCTCGATGTGGTTAAGCAGGCCCTCGGTGAGTTTCCTGCCATCCAGGTATTGGCGGGCCACCTGGCGGATGGCCTCGTTCATGGCCTGGTTGTTGTGGGTGGTGGAGACGATGAGGTTGCAGCGGGTGATGAGGTCGTCCCCGTCCACCCGGTAGTGGTGAATCAGGGTCCCGCGCGGGGCCTCGATGACGCCCACGCCTCGCTCCTGGCGTTCGCCCTGGACCAGCAGCTCATCCCCCGAAAGGTCGTCGTCGTGCAGCAGTTCCTTGATGGCCTCGGCGCTGTGCAGCATCTCGATCATGCGCGCCCAGTGGGTGCCTAGGGTCGCCCCGGCGGCGCGGCCGGCGTCGTAGGCCAGGAAGTCGCGCCGCTCGTGGTCGGCAAAGGGGGTGGGGATGAAGTCGCACTGGGCGACGCGAGTAAGCGGCCCCACTCGGTACCAGCCCTGCTCCGGCCCCAGCTCCCGCAGGTAGGGGAACTTCATGTAGGACCAGGGCTTCACTTCTTCCAGGATTTTTTCCCAGTAGTGGTCGTAGTTGACGTGATCGAACAGGGTCTCGCCGCTCTTGTCGCGGGCGCGCAGGCCGCCGTGGTAAAGATCCATGGCCCCGTCGGCGCGGATCAGCGACAGCCCGTGGGCCTCGAAACGGCCGAAGTTGTTGTAAAGCTCCCTGTTCTGTTCGAACAACTGCCGCGCCAACTGCACGGCATCGCGGCACCAGGCGATGATCTGATAGATATCCTTGAGCAGGAAATCGCGTTCTTCCCTCGAAAGGTTCTTGTTGACGCCACCGGGTACCGAGCCCGTGCCATGGACCCGCTTGCCGGCGGTGAGGCGGATCACCTCCTGGCCGAATTTGCGCAGCAGCACCCCCTGCTTGGCGACCTCGGGATATGCGGCGATGACGCCAACGATATTGCGCTTGGCTACCTCCGAATCGAAGCCGAACAGCAGGTCCGGCGAGGAGAGGTGGAAAAAGTGCAGGGCATGGGACTGGAGCATCTGGCCATAGTGCATGAGCCGACGCAGCTTCTCGGCCGTGGGGGTGATCTGTATGGCGCCGACGATCTGGTCCATGGCCTTAGAGGCCGCCAAGTGATGGGAGACCGGACAGATGCCACAGAGGCGCTGCACCATCACCGGGGCCTCCCAATAAGGCCGGCCCTGGATGAATTTTTCGAAACCCCGGAACTCGACGATGTGCAGCCGCGCCTGCTGGATACGGTCATCCGCATCCAGCAACAGGGTCACCTTGCCGTGACCCTCCACCCGCGACAGGGGCTCGATGGCCACGCGGCGCAGGTTCTCGGGATGCCGGGCGTTTTCCAGATCGTTGCTCATGGGGTAGACAGCCTCAGTCATAGGAAATCAAACCATGCCCCAGTTTGGGCGAGCGCCCGGCAAGCAGATCGGTGAGAAATTTCCAGATGGCATCCCCCGAGGGCGGGCAGCCGGGAACGAAATAGTCCACCTTCACCACCTCGTGGATGGGGTGGACCTTGTCCAAAGGCAGGGGTAGTTCCGGGTCGTTGGGTATTCCGCCCCTGGAGAGGCTGGCCTCGGTCACATAGACCTCTTGCAGGCAGTCGGCCAGATCGAGGTGGTTGCGCTGGGCGGGCAGGCCGCCGGTAGCGGCACAGGCGCCCAAAGCCACCAGCAGCTTGCAGTTCTTGCGGAATTCACGCAGCACATGGACGTTCTCAGCGTTGCAGACCCCACCCTCCACCAGCCCGATGTCGCAGGGGCCGCAATGTTTGATGTCGGTCAGGGGAGTGCGGTCGAATTCGATGAAGGGCAGCAGTTCCAGCAGCCGCTCGTCGATATCCAGAAAGGACATGTGGCAGCCAAAACAGCCCGCCAGCGAGGTAGTGGCGAGGCGCAGTTTTTTCTCGACGGGTTCGCTCATTGGGTCTCCTGGATGGCGGTGGCCGCTGGCGGCCGGGGTGCATCCTCCAGTGCCTGGGCGCTGATGGGACGCTCGTCATACCGGCGCTTGCCGATAGGCACGGCGAAACCCACCCGTTTTTTCAAAATGACTCCGACAGGACAGACGGCCACGGACTTATCGGTCGCAGCAATGCCGGTATCCGCCAGACGGCCGCTGGCCGCGTTGACGATGAGATGCTTGCCGATGCCACGCCCCGAGAGGGAGAAGATGTTCTTACCATCCACCTCAGCGGAGGCCCTCACGCAAAGCTCACAGAGAATGCAGCGATTAAAGTCGAGCAGCAGGCTGGGGTGGGAGGCATCCACCGGACGGTCCGGAAAGAAATGACGGAAACCGGCATGGGTCAAGCCCAGGTCGTAGCCCAGGGCCTGCAAGGCGCAGTTGCCGCTCTTCTCGCAGGAGGGGCAGAAATGGTTGCCCTCGGCGAACAACATCTGCACCAGGGTGCGCCGGAGCTGGTTCATCTCTTCAGTAGCGCTATCCACTTCCAGACCGGCTCGGGCCGGCAGGGTGCAGGAGGCGTGTGTACGCCCACCCGACTTCACCGTGCAGACCTTGCAACTGCCGTGGGGCTTGAACTCCGGGTGGTAGCAAAGGTGGGGGATATAGCGCCCAGCGCTCAGCGCCGCCTGCAAGACGGTTTGCCCAGGAATGAAAGGGACCTCTTCCCCATCCAGAAGAAACTCTTGTCGCTCGCTCATGCCTCGGTCTCCAAATGGGCGCCGGCATCGTCCCGGCCCGTCATGCGCCGGGCTCTTGCCAGGGCGCCGTCCAGATCGAAGGCCGGCTCGAATTCCAGGGACTTCAACCGCCTTTCGTAAGTAGGACGGAATTTCTTCAGGGTATCCAGCGTGGAATTGCAGGCAGCCGATCCCAGCCCGCAGTGGGCCGCCTGGTTCAGCACCCGGTCCAGCGCCTCGATCTCTCCAAGATCGCATGCCGTGCCGTGGCCTGCCGCAATCTTCTCCATGGCCCCCTTGAGCATGGAGGTCCCCACCCGGCAAGGAGTACAGAAACCGCAGGACTCATGGGCGAAGAACTCGACAAAGTTGCGAGCCACCTCGAACATGTCCCGCTCCTGGCCGAAGATCATGAAGGAGCCGGCGGTCGGCAAATCCTCGAAGGCGATCCGGCGGCCGAATTCAGTCGCATCGATGCAGCGGCCCGAGGGACCGCTCACCTGCACCGCTTGGGCATCTTCGGCGCCGCAGTCTGCCAGGATCTGGCGAATGGAGGTGCCGAAGGGGTATTCGTAGATGCCCGGCTTTGCGCAATCTCCGGAAATAGACAGCAGCTTGGTTCCGGCAGATTTGGGGGTGCCGATGGAGCGATACCAGTCGCCGCCCTTGTGGGTGATCAGGGCCGCCGCGCAAAAAGTCTCGACGTTGTTGACCGTGGTGGGCCGTTGCAGATAGCCCTGGGTGACCGGATAGGGCGGCCGGTTGCGGGGGATGCCTCGCTTACCTTCCAGGGACTCGATCAGGGCCGACTCCTCGCCGCAGACATAGGCCCCGGCGCCCAGATGAATTTCGATATCGAAATCGAAGCCCTGGCGGCCAAGGATATTTCTGCCCAGCAACCCTTCGGCGCGCCTGCGGTTAAGGACCTCCCGGAGCGGCTCCAGCAGGTAGCGGTATTCGCCGCGCAGGTAGAGAAAACCCTCGGCGGCGCCGATGGCATAAGCGCAAAGGGTCATGCCCTCGAATACCAGGTCCGCGTAGCGGCTAAGAAGAACCCGGTCCTTGAAGGTACCGGGCTCGCCCTCGTCGGCGTTGCAGACCACATAGCGCTGATCGCCCGGCGCGTTGCGGCAGGCTTCCCATTTGAGCCCTGTGGCGAAACCCGCCCCGCCCCGGCCGCGCAGACCCGAGGCCTTCACTTGCTCCAGCAGAGAAACAGGGTCTCGCTGCGACGCCACGCGCAGGGCCTCACCGGGCTTGAGGCCGCTGCCCAGAAGAATGCCGGCGCGGCGGATGTGGTCCTGGATCACAAAAAAATCGGACGGCCATTGCTCGACCGGCCGCCGCCCCAGGATCAATTCGGCGATCTGATCCAGTCGCTCCCGCGTAACGCCAGGGATGGCCCAGCCATTCACCAGCAGCCCCGGACCTTGATCACACAAACCGGTGCAGGAGGTGGTGTCCACGGATACCAGTCCCTCCTCGGAGACACGCCCCTTCTCCAACAGAAGCCGGCCGCAAAGGTAATCCAGCAGCGCCTCGCTGCCCTGCATGCGATCGGTGATGTTGTCGGAAAAAAGGACGCGATAGCGGCAAGGGCCGCCGGTATGGAGAAAACTGTAGAAATCTGCGACCCCTCTCACCTGCGACCCCGGCAGGCCGAGCCAGTCAGCCAAATCGGCAATCATTTCAGGCGCGATCCAGCCCTTCGACTCTTGGACCTCTCGCAGCATTTGCAGCAGACGGACAGGATTGCGTCCATGACGCTGAACCAGGGTGTTCAGCAACAACTTCCAACTCAGCTCAACCATTTCGGCCCTCGCTCGATTCACTTCCTCTGCCTCCAGGCGCCTTCCTCAGGTCAGTCTAGCATGGCAAATCCAGCATGAACGGCCGAAACCTTGGCCGCAGCCAGGCTGGCCACTCCAGCGCGCATGCCTCTAGTACAGAACTCGATTGCATCAATTAACCTCAAAACTGGACAAGTTCAAAACAATTCAGCAGAATCGGCATAAAGTAAATTATCAATGTCCTGTTACTGAATCATGTCTCGAATCCTGGTGCTCAATGGCCCAAACCTCAATCTGCTGGGCACCCGCGAACCCGGCATTTACGGGCGCGAAACACTGGAAGACATTCATGCCAAGCTGCGGCGGCTTGCCCTCGACGCCCATCATGAACTCGATTTTTTTCAGAGCAACGCGGAACACGAACTGATCGAGCGCCTCCACGAGGCCCCTCGCAGTGGCGTACGATTCATCATCATCAATCCGGCCGCGTTTACCCACACCAGCGTGGCGATTCGCGACGCCCTGCTGGGCGTAGGCATACCCTTCATCGAACTGCATCTATCGAATGTACATGCCCGCGAGCCCTTTCGTGCGCATTCCTATTTTTCCGACATCGCCGTTGGCGTCATCACGGGTCTGGGCGCACAGGGATACGAACTGGCGTTCATGGCTGCGGCGGCGCGCTTGGCGCACAACCACAAGTAGAGTTGATCCATGGATATCCGCAAAGTCAAAAAACTGATCGAACTGCTCGAAGAGTCCAACGTGGCAGAAATCGAGATTCACGAGGGAGAGGAATCAGTACGCATCAGCCGCTACGCCGGAATGATGCCAACCGCACCGGTCCCCATGCCCCAGGGAGCGGCCGCCATCCAAACTGCCGCCCCAGCCCCGACATCCCCATCGAACGAGCCGGCTGCCGAAGTACTCAGCGGCCATGTCATCCGCTCCCCCATGGTGGGCACCTTTTATCGCGCCCCGGCACCTAACGCCAAGAATTTCGTCGAGGTGGGCAGCCAGGTTTCGGCCGGAGCCACCCTTTGCATCGTCGAGGCAATGAAGATCCTCAACCAGATCGAAACCGACAAGACGGGAACCGTCAAGAAGATCCTGGTCGAAAACGGCCAACCGGTGGAATACGACCAGCCGCTGTTCGTCATCGAGTAAGCCCTATGATCGAAAAAATCGTCATCGCCAACCGGGGCGAGATCGCCTTGCGCATCCTGCGTGCCTGCCAGGAACTCGACATCCGAACGGTCGCCGTTCACTCCACCGCCGACCGCGACCTCAAGCATGTCCGACTGGCTGATGAAACCGTCTGTATCGGCCCTGCGCCCTCCGCCGGCAGCTACCTGAATATACCGGCCCTCATCAGCGCTGCCGAGGTGACGGACGCCGTCGCCATTCACCCCGGTTATGGATTCCTCTCGGAGAATGCCGACTTTGCCGAGCGGGTGGAAAACAGCGGCTTTGTCTTCATCGGCCCCCGCCCTGAAACCATCCGCCTGATGGGCGACAAGGTCTCTGCCATCAACGCCATGAAAATGGCAGGGGTCCCTTGCGTGCCGGGTTCGGATGGCCCGCTGGACGACGACGACCAACGTACCATCGGACTGGCCCACAAAATCGGTTATCCGGTCATTATTAAGGCCGCCGGTGGCGGTGGCGGACGCGGCATGCGCGTGGTCCATTCGGAAGCAGCGCTGCTCAACGCCGTGTCTATGACCCGCGCCGAAGCCGGCGCCGCCTTCGGCAACAGCATGGTGTACATGGAGAAATTTCTTGAGAACCCGCGCCATGTGGAGTTCCAGATCCTGGCCGACACCCATGGCAACGCCATCCATTTGGGCGAACGCGATTGCTCCATGCAACGCCGTCACCAAAAAGTTGTGGAGGAGGCCCCTGCCCCTGGAATTACCGAGGAGCAGCGACACCGGATCGGTGAACGTTGTGCCGAAGCCTGCCGCCAAATCGGCTATCGCGGCGCGGGCACCTTCGAATTTCTCTACGAGGACGGCGAGTTCTATTTCATCGAGATGAACACCCGCGTCCAGGTGGAACATCCGGTGACCGAGATGATCACCGGCGTCGATATCGTCAAGGAGCAGATCTTCATCGCCTCCGGCCAGGCACTTTCTTACAAGCAGAAAGACATCAAGCTCCGGGGACACGCCGTCGAATGCCGCATCAATGCCGAAGACCCGAGGAATTTCATGCCCTCCCCCGGCGACATCACGCGGTTGCATCTTCCCGGAGGCCCAGGCGTTCGCGTCGATACCCATATCTACAACGGCTATCGCGTACCGCCCCACTACGACTCCATGATCGGCAAGCTGATCACCCACGGCGAGACCCGTGACTCCGCCCTGGCTCGCATGCGCACCGCCCTGCGTGAGATCGTGGTGGAAGGCATCAAGACCAACATACCGTTGCACCAGGAGATCATGCGCGATGCCGCCTTCCAGGCTGGCGGCGCCAACATTCACTACCTGGAAAAGAAGCTCGGACTTTGAGGAAGACTCTTTCGGGCACGACGAAAGCCAGACCAACTATCTCTACCGGCCAATGAGATGTCCTGGCTTCAACTGCACCTGACCATCGACAAAAAGCTCGCCCCCCAAATCGAACAGTTGTTCGAAGACGCGGGCGCGCTCTCGGTCACCTTCGCCGATGCGGGCGATGAACCCATCTTGGAACTTGGTCCCGGCGAGACGCGGCTCTGGAGCCAGATCCGCGCTACCGCGCTCTTTCCTGGCGACCAGGATCCCGACAGCTTGCGCGCGGGGCTCGCACGCGCTCTCAACGCCGACATTTGCCGCCAGTTGACCCTGGAGATCCTGGAGGACCAGGAATGGGAGCGCTCCTGGCTCGATCATTTCCATCCAATGCGCTTCGGCCGGAGACTTTGGGTCCGGCCCAACGGTCAGGCGATTGACCAGACGGATGCCCTGGTGGTTGACCTGGACCCCGGCCTGGCCTTCGGCACCGGCACCCACCCCACCACGGCCCTCTGCCTGGAGTGGCTGGACGGCGCAGCCCTCACGGACCGATCCATCATCGATTTCGGTTGCGGCTCCGGCATTCTCGCCATTGCCGCCCTGAAGCTCGGCGCCCGCATCGCCTTCGGGGCCGATCATGACCCCCAGGCCATTCTGGCTTCGCGGGACAACGCCATGAAAAATGGTGTTTCCGAGCGGCTTGAACTGTACGGCCCAGGGGATGCCATCCGGGAGCCTGCGGATATCCTGCTTGCCAACATCCTCTCCGGCACCCTGATCACCCTTGCGGAAACTCTGGCGGAGCTGGTGAAACCGGGGGGAGACTTGCTGTTGTCCGGCATACTGGCGCACCAGGCCGAAGAGGTTTCCAACGCCTTCAAGCCCTGGTTTCGAATGGACCCGCCACGAGAGCATGACGAGTGGATATTACTGCACGGCCTCCGGGTGAGATAAACTCACAGCAATCAAAAGCCAGGGCTGGACATGCTCACACGCTGCCCCAAATGCGACACCCTTTATCGTCTCACCACCGCTCAAATCGAGGCGGCGGAGGGCCGCGTCCGCTGCTCCCGATGCAATGAGGTGTTCAACGCCATCGAACATTTGCGCAAGACGGCGGACAAATCCCTGGAAACCGCTCCCGCTCCCGCACCCAAGGCAGAGCCTCCCGCGCCGATAGCGCCGCCGCCACGGCCTCCCCTAGAGGAAGCCGCCCCAGCACCCCAGAAAATCGAACCCCCACCCATAGTAGCGAGAAAGCCACCTGAACAACCGGCCATCGACATGCTGTCGCAGCCGCAACGCAAGGGTCCGGGTATCGGCTGGTGGCTCCTGGCCTTGTTCCTGACCGTCACCGCCGCCGCGCAACTGGCTTGGCTGGAGCGCCGAGCCTTGACTCAGGACCCGCAAGGCAGAAGGTTTCTGGCATCCATGTGCGTTCTAGTCAAATGCGCACTCCCGCCACGGCGAGCGACCGACAAGTTCCGCGTCCTTAGCCGCGACATGTCCAGCCACCCACAGACTGAAAACGCCCTACTCTTTCTGCTGGTGATGGCGAATCAGGCCGATTTCTCACAGCCTTACCCCCACCTCCAGCTCGATCTCTTCGACGCCAATCGCCAACCGGCCGGGCAGCGCATTTTCGAACCCGAGGAGTATCTGAGCGAGAAACCCGAAACCGAACTCCTCACGCCCAATCACGCCGTCTATATCCGTCTGGAACTGGTTGATCCGGGTCCCGACATCAGCGGCTTCGAGATCAAATTCCTTTAGCGTTCCGCCTATAGTAGAGTACGGGGTTTTCCCACGTACCTTGCAACGATTGATGCGGATCGGACCCCATCGACTCCAGAACAACCTGATCCTGGCGCCCATGGCTGGCGTCACGGACAAGCCGTTCCGGGCGCTCTGTAGGCGCCTGGGAGCTGGCTTGGCCGTGTCGGAGATGATCAGCGCCAACAGCAGCCTCTGGGGGACCTCAAAGTCCGTCCGCCGGCTCGATCATGCTGGCGAGCCTGGGCCGATCTCCGTTCAGATCCTGGGCGCCGATCCCGTGACCATGGCCGAAGCGGCGCGGATCAATGTCGCCCGGGGCGCCCAGATCATCGACATCAATATGGGCTGTCCGGCCAAGAAGGTCTGCAAGGTCGCGGCGGGCTCCGCCCTGCTCAGGGATGAACCCCTGATCGGCCGCATCCTGGCAGCGATAGTCGAGGCCGTGGATGTCCCCGTCACCCTCAAGATTCGCACAGGATGGGACCGGGATAGCAGGAATGCGGTCCGGGTCGCCCGGATAGCCGAGGAGAGCGGCATCCAGGCACTGGCCGTGCATGGCCGGACCCGCGCCTGCGGTTTCTCGGGTCTGGCGGAATACGAGACTATCCAAGAGGTCAAGGGAAGTGTCACCATCCCGGTCATCGCCAACGGCGACATCGATTCGCCGGAGAAGGCCCAGTCCGTCATGGCATTCACTGGGGCCGACGGCCTGATGATCGGTCGAGCCGCCCAGGGCCGCCCTTGGATATTTCGAGAGATCAGCCAGTATCTCGCCACCGGCGCGAGGCTCCCGCCCCCTTCGCCCGAATGGATCAGGGACCTGCTCCTGGAGCACCACGCGCTCATGCTGGATTTCCATGGCGAGCGGCAAGGAGTACGAATCGCGCGCAAGCACATCGCCTGGTACAGCAAGACCTTCCCTGGAGGAAATCATTTCCGGGGGAGGATCAACCAATCGGAAAGCATTTGCGAGCAACGGGATCTCATCTGCGGTTTCTTTGACCGCCTTAGCTACCAGGGAGTTTTAGCTGCATGAGCGGCGGCGCCAATATGTCGGGTTTCCGGGTCCCGGACCACAGCCGGGACAAGACCTTGCGGGAGTGCGTCAAGCTGACGCTGGATCACTACTTCGCGCAACTCGATGGACACGATACGACCGGCCTCTACGAGCTGGTGATCAACGAGGTGGAGAAGCCTTTGCTGGAAACCGTGCTGACCCAGGCCGGCGGCAACCAGTCGCGGGCGGCTGCCATGCTCGGCATCAGCCGTAGTACCCTACGAAAAAAACTCGCCCAACATGGGATGACCTGAAAAAATACTGGGCATCAAGCGCCCCCATATCCATTCAATTTAAATAGAGATCAAGAGAGTTCCCATGAGCATCACCCGAGCCCTGATCAGCGTTTCCGACAAGAGCGGCATTGTGGATTTCGCCCGCGCCCTGGCGGAAAGAGGCGTGGAAATTCTCTCGACCGGCGGCACCGCCAAGCTGCTGACCGAAAGCAATGTCCCCGTCATTGAGGTATCCGAATACACCGGTTTCCCCGAGATGATGGACGGCCGCGTCAAGACCCTTCACCCCAAGATCCACGGCGGCATCCTGGGGCGGCGCGGGATCGACGACCAGGTCATGGCCACCAACGAGATCGGGCCGATCGATCTGATCGTGGTCAATCTCTACCCCTTCGAGCAGACCGTGGCCAAGCCTGGCTGCACCCAGGAGGACGCCATCGAGAACATCGACATCGGCGGGCCCACCATGCTCCGCGCCGCCGCCAAGAACCATCGCGATGTCACCGTGGTGGTCGATGCCGCCGACTACGGCCGCGTCCTGGCGGAGATGAAGGCCAATAACGGCTCTGTCAGCGATGCCACCCGCTTCGATCTGGCGGTCAAGGTCTTCGAGCACACCGCCCGCTACGACGGGGCCATCGCCAACTGGCTGGGCCTGCGCACTGGCACGGAAACAGCCGGTTTCCCGCGCACCTTCAACATGCAGTTCAAGCAGATCCAGGCCATGCGCTACGGCGAAAACCCGCACCAGAAGGCGGCCTTCTACGTCGAGCACAATGTCAAAGAGGCCAGCATTGCCACCGCCCGCCAGCTCCAGGGCAAGGAACTTTCCTATAACAATATCGCCGACACCGACGCCGCCCTGGAGTGCATCAAGCAGTTCAACGAGGGTCCGGCCTGTGTCATCGTCAAGCACGCCAATCCCTGCGGGGTCGCTCTGGGGGCCAACCTGCTAGAGGCTTATGACCGCGCCTACGCCACCGACCCGGAATCGGCCTTCGGCGGCATCATCGCCTTCAACGGCGAACTGGACGGCTCCACCGCCCAGGCCATCGTCGAGCGCCAGTTCGTCGAGGTCATCATCGCCCCCAAGGTCTCCCAGGCCGCCATCGAGGCCGTGGGGACCAAGAAGAACGTGCGGCTGCTGGAGTGTGGCGCCTGGGGCGCAGAGAACTTGCCCCGCCTCGACTTCAAGCGTGTCACCGGCGGGCTGCTGGTGCAGGGCGCCGACTTACAGCTTCTCAACGACACCCAGGTGGTGTCGGAGCGCGCCCCCACCGAAGAGGAGATGCGCGACCTGCTCTTCACCTGGCGGGTGGCCAAGTTCGTCAAGTCCAACGCCATCGTCTACGGCAAGGCAGGGCAGACCATCGGCGTCGGCGCGGGCCAGATGAGCCGGGTCAACTCGGCACGCATCGCCGCCATCAAGGCGGAACACGCGGGCTTGCAGGTAAAGGGTTCGGTCATGGCCTCCGACGCCTTCTTCCCCTTCCGCGACGGCATCGACAATGCCGCCCAAGTGGGCATCGCCGCCGTGATCCAACCCGGCGGCTCCATGCGCGACGCGGAGGTCATCCAAGCCGCCAACGAGCACGGCATGGCCATGATCTTCACCGGCATGCGCCACTTCCGCCATTGATCCATTTCGTACCGGTCTGATGAATATCCATCCCACCGCCATCGTCGAGGAGGGCGCCGAGCTTCACCCCAGCGTGAGGGTCGGTCCCTTCTCTATCGTCGAATCCGGCGCCGTCATCGGTGAGGGTTGCGTTATCGACAGCAACGTCCGCATCTACGGTCCGGCCCGTATGGGCAAACACAACCGGATCTGCCACGGCGCCACCATCGGCAGCGAACCCCAGGACCTGGGCTATAGCCGTGACCGGGCCAAGCCCCTCAGCATCGGCGACAACAACCACTTCAAGGAAGGTGTCAATATCAGTCATGGCATCAAGGAGGACCATGGGACGGTCATCGGCAACAACAACTATTTCATGGCCTTCTCCCATGTAGGCCATGACTGTCTGGTAGGTGACAACAACATCTTCGCCAACGCAGCCACCCTTGGCGGCCATGTGGAGATGGATCACCACATCTTCCTTTCGGGCCATGTGGCGGTGCATCAATTCTGCCGCATCGGGGCCTATGTCATGGTCAGCGGCGTCTGCGGCGTCGCCCAGGACATACCCCCATTTGCCCTGGCCAGCGGCTCGCGTGCCCGCTTCTCCGGCCTCAATCTTGTCGGTCTGCGCCGCAACGGCTTCGACCAGGGGCGCCGGACCGCCATCAAGCGGGCCTACCGGCTGCTTTACGGCGAAGGGCCGCAGGGCGTGGTGGCGCTGCACCAGGGGTTGTCAGAGTCACCGAGCGATGATATTCGACACATCCTCGAATTCGTCAAGGCCAGTAAACGGGGCCTGATTTCCAAAGGGAGGGAAGGCTGACATGAACATTCTCATCATCGGCTCCGGTGGACGCGAGCACGCCCTCGCCTGGAAGGCGGCACAGTCCCCACTCACCACCAGGATCTACGTCGCACCGGGCAATGCCGGGACTGCCCACGAAAAAAAGACCCAGAATCTCGCCATCACCAGCGACGACATCGATGCCCTGGTCGCCTTTGCCCGCGACAATGCCATCGGCCTGACCATCGTCGGCCCCGAGGCCCCCCTGGTGGCAGGTATCGTCGATGCCTTCACCGAGGCCGGGCTCAAGTGCTTCGGCCCATCGGCCAAGGCAGCTCAGTTGGAAGGTTCCAAGGCATTCGCCAAGGATTTCCTTGCCCGCCACAAGATACCGACAGCGGCCTACGGCAACTTCACCGATCTCGATCCGGCCCTGGCCTATGTGAGGCAACGGGGCGCCCCCATCGTCATCAAGGCCGATGGGCTGGCTGCGGGGAAGGGGGTTATAGTCGCCGAGACCCTCGAACAGGCCGAGGCCGCGGTCTGTGACATGCTGGCCGGCAACGCCTTCGGCGAGGCGGGCCATCGTGTGGTAATCGAGGAATTCCTCGCCGGTGAGGAGGCCAGCTTCATCGTCATGGCCGACGGCAAGAATGTCCTGCCCATGGCCACCAGCCAGGACCACAAACGTGCCGGCGACGGCGACGTCGGCCCCAACACCGGCGGCATGGGTGCCTACTCCCCCGCCCCGGTGGTCACAGACCAAGTCTACCGGCGCATCATGGACGAGGTCATCTTCCCCACCGTGCGCGGCATGGCCCAGGAGGGGATGCCCTACACCGGATTCCTCTACGCCGGACTCATGATATCGGCGGACGGCGTCCCTAAGGTCATTGAGTTCAACTGCCGCTTCGGCGACCCCGAGACCCAGCCGATCATGCTGCGCATGAAGTCCGATCTGGTGGCCCACTGCCTCTCTGCCCTCGACGGCAGGCTCGACCGGGAGACTGCGGAGTGGGACAAGCGGGCCGGTCTCGGCATCGTCATGGCGGCGGGCGGCTATCCGGGCGAATACGCTAAGGGCCTACCCATCACCGGCCTGCCCCGGCAGGAACAGGAAGGGGTCAAGCTTTTCCATGCCGGTACGACAGAAAGGGATGGACAGGCCGTCACCAGCGGCGGCCGCGTCCTCTGCGCCACGGCGCTGGGGGCCACCGTCGGAGAGGCCCAAACCAAGGCCTATACCCTGGCGGGAAAAGTCCGCTGGGATGGGGTCTTTTATCGCCGGGATATCGGCTATCGCGCCATCGAGCGGGAAGAGACGCACTGAACCCGCTTCAACTCATCGAGCGGCTGCGGGCTGCGACCGATCAATATTTCGCCCTGGCGGAACCCCTCTTCCGGACGGCCCGGAAACAGCCCCTGAAGGGGGTCGAGACCCGCTTCGACCTGACCGGCCTGACCGCCGGCCAGGCGATACACCGGGGACGCCATTATTCCATCCGCTACAACCTCCAGATCGCCCAGCAGCAGCCCGATACCTTCATCGAGCGAACCGTTCCCCACGAGGTCGCGCACCTGGTAACCCACATCTGCCATGGCAGGGTCCGGCCCCACGGGCAGGAATGGCGGGAGGTCATGGCCTTCCTCGGCGTCCCCCAGGCCGAGCGCTGCCACAACTTCGACCTTCAAGGCATCCAGGTCCACCGCCAAGCGCGTTGGGGCTACGCCTGCGGATGCGGCAGCCACCAGCTCAGCACCACGCGCCACAACCGCGTCCAGCAAGGGCGGCAAAGCTATCTCTGCCGGCGCTGCCGGCAGCCATTGCGTTACAGCGGCTGAGAGGCCAGCCATTCGATCTTGTGGAATGATATTTGCAGCATGGGGCATTCCCCCTCCATCCGAAACTGGACCATGCCCAAGCTCCGCATCATGTTGGTCGATGACAAGCCCGGGCGCCGCCAGGCCCTCCAGGCGCAGATTCTGTGCGCTGATTGCGAGATCATTGCCGCCGTCGATCCCTCGGATGATCTCCTGGAGCTGATTTCCCATCACCGGCCCGATGTCGTCATAATCGACATGGACGCCCCCGGCCGCGACACCCTGGAAAATCTCCGCACCGTCCAATCCACCCTACCGCGCCCCATGGTTATGTTCAGCCAGGACGGCGACCGTGAAACGATTCGCCGCGCGGTAGAGGCCGGCGTCAGCGCCTATGTGGTTGACGGGGTCCAGCCGAAACGTGTCCGGCCGATCCTGGACGCAGCCATTGCCCGATTCGAGCAATTCAGGAATCTGTCCACTGAACTGGACAAGACCCGGATGCAACTGCTGGAACGCAAGTCGATCGAGCGTGCCAAGGGGCTCATCATGTCCCGGCGAAGGCTGCCGGAACAGGAGGCCTACCAACTGCTACGCAAGGCAGCCATGGACCGCAACCTACGTATGGCGGAAGTGGCGGACCAGATCATCGCGGCGGCAGACCTTCTGGGGAACTCGGGATAACCCCGCACCAGTCCGGTGCTTCGGCCCGGCAAATTGAACCTCCATAGTGCCTTTCTCTGCATGCAC
Source organism: Gammaproteobacteria bacterium RIFOXYD12_FULL_61_37 (assembly GCA_001801995.1). Taxonomy (GTDB): domain Bacteria; phylum Pseudomonadota; class Gammaproteobacteria; order Chromatiales; family Chromatiaceae; genus YD12-FULL-61-37. The sequence continues at coordinate 98,536 of MGZB01000016.1, forward strand.
GGAGGGGTTAGGGCATCCTCCTCCTTGATACTCAACGTGTTAAATACATGGCACGACTATTGCTGATATAGTTAACAGACCCAGTAACCCAAAGGCGGGCAGACTCAACGGCGAGTCGTACCGGGTAGCGAAGGATGATCAAGCGAGCATTCTTTGCGACAAATGACCGGCCAGCGGTGGCCAAGACAGGACAACGGCGTCCGTCATTCCGCTTCTCCTTCCCCAGGAGCGGAATGACGCGACGCCGTTTTTTTATGCACAACAGAAAGGTTTACATAATGAATCCGACCACAAGTGACATCAAGAAACCCTGGCGGCCAATCCGCAGGGCCCTGGGCATCCTGGGCCTGGCGGCGGGACTCACCCTGTCTGCGGGCACGGTCCTGGCGGACGTGGGCCAGCCAGAAAAAGCGGACCTGAAGCTCGGCTTCATCAAGCTGACCGACATGGCCCCCCTCGCCATCGCCTATGAAAAGGGCTGGTTCGAGGAGGAGGGCCTATATGTAACCCTGGAGGCCCAAGCCAACTGGAAGGTGCTGCTGGACGGCGTGATCGACGGCCGCCTGGACGGCGCCCACATGCTGGCCGGCCAGCCCATTGCCGCCACCATCGGCTTCGGCACCAAGGCCAACATCGTCACTCCCTTTTCCATGGACCTGAACGGCAACGGCATCACCGTCTCCAACGCCGTCTGGGAACAGATGAAGGCCCATATCCCCAAACAGCCCGACGGCAAGCCCCAGCACCCGATCAGCGCCGCCGCGCTGAAGCCGGTGGTGGAGAAGTTCAAGGCCGAGGGCAAGCCCTTTAGCATGGGCATGGTCTTCCCGGTTTCGACCCACAACTACGAGTTGCGCTACTGGCTGGCCGCGGGTGGCATCCACCCCGGCTACTACGCCCCGCAGAAGGGTGACATCACCGGCCAAATCAAGGCCGACGCCCTGCTGTCGGTCACCCCGCCGCCGCAGATGCCCGCCACGCTGGAGGCCGGCACCATCAACGGCTACTGCGTGGGTGAGCCCTGGAACCAACAGGCGGTGTTCAAGGGGATCGGCGTGCCCGTCATCACCGACGTCGAGATCTGGAAGGGCAATCCGGAAAAGGTGTTCGGCATGACCAGGGAGTTCACAGAGAAATACCCCAACACCACGATCCGGCTGGTGAAGGCTCTGCTGCGCGCTGCCCGGTGGCTTGATGAGAACGAAAACGCCAACCGTCCCGAGGCGGTGAAGATCCTCGCCAAGCCCAATTACGTGGGGGCAGACGCCCAGGTAATCGCCAACTCCATGACCGGCACCTTCGAATACGAGAAAGGGGACCAACGCCCCGTGCCTGACTTCAACGTCTTCTTCCGTGGCCATGCCACCTATCCCTACTATTCGGACGCCATTTGGTATCTGACTCAGATGCGCCGCTGGGGCCAGATCCCCGAGGCCAAGCCGGACAACTGGTATTTCGAGATGGCCAAGCAGGTCTACCGGCCCGACATCTACCGCAAGGCCGCTGAGGCGCTGATCGCCGAAGGCAAGATGAAGGCCGAGGAATTCCCAGGGTTCGACAAGGAGAGCGGTTTCCGTGCGCCGCAGGCCGAGTTCATCGACGGAGTCAGCTACGACGGCAGTAAACCCAATGCCTACATCGACAGCCTCAAACTGGGGCTGAAGGGGCAGGAGCAGCCGTAACCGGCGAACCCGTGGGGTGCGTTGAGATACGAGGCGCATCCCACGGACTGAATCGAGGAAAAAACCATGACAACCTCAGCCACAACCGCAGGAACCCCGCGCAACGGCCTCTTCATCGAGGTGGCCGGCCAGCGTTTGGTCCATTTCATCAGCGGGCTGCTGATCCCCACCCTCGCCATCGTCCTGTTCCTCGGCCTCTGGGGGCTGGGGGCCCGGAATGTACAGACCTCGCTGGGACAACTGCCCGGTCCGGTCAAGGTATGGGGGCAGGTCATCGCCCTCTACCAGGAGCACCAGGCGGAGCGGCAGAAGGAGGCGGCCTTCTACCAGCGCCAGGCGGAGCGCAACACAGCGCAGGTGCAAGGGCGCAAATACACCGGCAAGCCGACCTTCGCCGATCAGATTCTCACCAGCCTGATCACCGTGGCCACCGGGTTCATCCTCGCCTCGCTGATCGCCATCCCGCTGGGCATCCTGTGCGGCATGAGTGCCACCCTCTATCAGGCGATGAATCCCCTGATCCAGGTCTTCAAGCCGGTGTCGCCCCTAGCCTGGCTGCCGCTGGTGACCCTGGTGGTCTCGGCGCTCTATACCAGCGACAACCCGGCCATCCCCAAATCGTTCCTCAACTCGGCGATCACCGTGACCCTCTGTTGCCTCTGGCCCACCATCATCAACACCACAGTGGGTGTCGCCGGGGTCAGCAAGGATCTAATCAACGTCAGCCGGGTGCTGCGGCTGGGCTGGCTGACCCGTGTGGTCCGGATCGTCCTGCCCTCGGCCATCCCCTTGATGTTCACCGGCCTGCGGCTCTCTCTGGGTATCGGCTGGATGGTGCTGATCGCGGCCGAAATGCTGGCGCAGAACCCCGGCCTGGGCAAGTTCGTCTGGGACGAGTTCCAGAACGGCAGTTCCGACTCTCTGGCTCGCATCATGGTCGCCGTGCTGGTCATCGGTTTCATTGGTTTCCTGTTGGATCAGGCCATGCTGGTATTCCAACGCCGGGTGAGCTGGGACAAGGGCGCGGTGCTTCGTTGAATTCTATTTCGCGCAAAGACGATCGGCCTGAAGGCCGACCTATCCCTTCAAGCTTAAGGTAAAGCCATGAATACATATCTGAGCATCGACCACGTCGGCATCAGCTTTCCCACGACCAAAGGACCCTTGAAGGTGCTCGACGCTGTCAATCTCCGGGTGGAGAAGGGAGAGTTCATCTCGTTGATCGGGCACTCCGGCTGTGGCAAATCCACCGTGCTGAACATTGTCGCTGGCCTGTTGCAGGCCACTGAGGGCGGCATCCTCCTAGAGAACCGGGAGGTGAACGAACCGGGTCCAGACCGGGCGGTGGTGTTCCAGAACCACTCCCTGCTGCCTTGGCTGACGGTATATGGCAACGTTCGTCTGGCAGTGGACCAGGTCTTCAAGCGTACCAAAAGCAAACAGGAGCGCCACGATTGGACCCTGCACAACCTGGAGCTGGTGCAAATGGGCCATGCCCTGGAGCGCAAGCCCGACGAGATTTCCGGCGGCATGAAGCAGCGGGTCGGTATCGCCCGCGCCCTGGCCATGGAACCCAAGGTCCTGCTCATGGACGAGCCCTTCGGCGCCCTCGACTCCCTGACCCGCACCCACATGCAGGACTCGCTGATGGAGATCCAGACAAGGCTCAACAATACCGTCCTCCTGATCACCCATGACGTGGACGAGGCGGTATTGCTCTCCGACCGCATCGTCATGATGACCAACGGGCCTTCGGCGACCGTCGGCAACATCCTCCGTGTCGATCTGCCCCGTCCCCGAGACCGCCTGGCCCTGGCGGAGAACCCGACCTACAACCACTACCGGGCCGAGGTGGTGAAATTCCTCCACGAGCGGCATCGAAATTCCTCCGGCTCGCGGGAAACGCCAGCGGAATCCCAGCCACGACTAAAAAGGGTGGGCTGATCCATGAACCGGTCGAATCGCGCCACAACGGAAACCCATCCCATGATCCTCGAAAAAACCCGGCTTAGTTTGGGCTACATACCGCTGACCGACTGCGCACCCCTGGTGGTGGCCAGCGAGAAGGGCTTCTTCGAGAAATACGGACTGGAAGTCAATCTATCCAAAGAGACCTCCTGGGCCAGCATCCGCGACAAGCTGGCCATCGGCGTACTGGATGGCGCCCACCTCTTGGCGCCCATGGCCCTGGCCAGCCACCTGGTTCCCTCGGCCATCGACAAGCCCTTGGTCACGGCCCTGAGCCTGGATCTCAACGGCAATGCCATCACTCTGTCCAAGGCGCTCTTTCAACGCCTGCGGGAAATCGATCCCGCCGCAGGACAAGGGACCCTCAGCGCCCTGCCGCTGAGGCGGCTGATCGAGGAAGACCGGCGCCAAGGGCGACCGCCCCTGACCTTCGCCACGGTCTTTCCCTATTCCAGCCATAATTACCTGCTGCGCTACTGGATGGCCGCTGCCGGTATCGATCCGGACCGGGATGTGCGAATGATCGTGATACCCCCTTCGCAGATGGTCAATCAACTGCGCAAGGGCGCGGTGGACGGCTATTGCGTCGGCGAACCCTGGAACGCCCTGGCGGTACGAGAGGACCTGGGGCGGGTAATCTGCACCAGCGCCGAGATCTGGAACAACCACCCAGAGAAGGTCCTGGGGGTGTGCGAGGAGTGGGCCGAGCAGCATCCGGCGACCCATCTCGCCCTGGTTTCCGCTCTGCTGGAGGCCCTGCGCTGGCTGGACGAACCGGCCAACCGGCTGGAGGCGGTGGAGCTGATCTCCAGCAGCATCCACGTGAACGCCCCCGCCGAGGTGGTCCGCATGTCCATGATGGGCACCTTCCAATACGCCCACAACGAATTTCCGCGCAGCCGTCCGGATTTCAACGTCTTCCACCGCTACGCGGCCAACTTCCCCTGGCGCTCGCACGCCATCTGGCTCATGACCCAGATGGTCCGTTGGGGACAAATCGATCATCCCTTCGATATCCACGAGATAGCCGACCGCGTCTACCGCCCCGCCATCTACCGTCAGGCAGCCGATCGGCTCGGCATCGCGACGCCGCCGGTCGACCGCAAGGCTGAGGGATTACACATGACAGCCTGGCCCCTGGAGCAATCCAACGCCCCGCTGACCCTGGGCGCCGATGCCTTCCTCGACGGCAAGCCGTTCGATCCCTCCGATCCCCTGGGCTACCTGGAGGGATTCGAGACTTCCTGTCCGGCATTCCCCTTGGACGATGATTTAAAGCGGCTCTGGCGCGCCGGGCAGCGGGAATGTCATGCCGCCGGAATTGAACGCCGGGCATCTGCACTTTAGGAGCAAATTGATGAACAAAAAGCGACTGGTACTGATCGGCAACGGCATGGCGGGTATACGCGCCATCGAGGAGCTGCTTAAGCTGGCCCCGGAGATCTACGAGATCACCGTCTTCGGCGCCGAACACCACCCCAATTACAACCGCATTCTGCTGTCGCCGGTCCTGGCGGGGGAGAAATCCTTCGACGACATCATCCTCAACAGCCGGGAATGGTACGAGCAGAACGGCATTCGTCTGCATACCGGCGATCCGGTCCAGGAGATCGACCGGGTCAGACGCAAGGTGAGGACCGTCTCGGGAATCGAGACGGATTACGACCGGCTGCTGATCGCCACCGGCTCGACCCCCTTCATTATCCCCGTACCGGGCGCCAGCCTAGAGGGTGTCATCGGCTTTCGCGACATACGCGACGTGGAACTGATGCTGGCGGCTGCCAAGAGCCATAAGAAGGCGGTCGTCATCGGCGGCGGCCTGCTTGGGCTGGAGGCGGCCAACGGCCTGATGAAGCAGGGAATGGAAGTGACAGTGGTCCACCTGCTCGACAGCCTGATGGAGCGCCAGCTCGACAAGCCTGCCGCAGCCATGCTCAAGGCATCCCTGGAGGAGACAGGCATGCGCTTCCTGATGGAGGCCCAGACGGCCGCCATCCTGGGCAACCAGCGGGTGACCGGCATCCGGTTTGCCGACGGCAGCGAGATGGAAACCGACCTGGTGGTGATGGCCGTGGGCATCCGCCCCAGCATCGAACTGGCGCAACGGGCAGGCATCCGGTGCGAGCGGGGCATACTGGTGGACGACTGTCTCCAGACCTTCGATCCCAGCATCTACGCCCTGGGTGAATGCGTGCAGCACCGGGGCCAGTGTTTTGGCCTGGTGGCCCCCCTGTTCGAACAGGCCAAGGTCTGCGCCAACCACCTGGCGGGGCTCGGTTATGGGCGGTACACAAGCTCGGTGACCGCCACCAAGCTCAAGGTAACTGGTATCGATCTCTTCTCCGCCGGGGATTTCCAGGGCAGCGACGGAAGTGAGGAAATCCTGCTGCGCGACCCGTCCGGCGGCATCTACAAGAAGCTGGTAATCCGGGATGACCGGATCGCCGGCGCCGTGCTCTACGGCGACACCATCGACGGGGCTTGGTATTTTCAGCTCATGCGCGAAGGACGGGACATCGCCGATATCCGTGACCGGCTGCTGTTCGGCGAGGCCCATCTGGGGGACTCCGGTCACGGCGGCCAGAGCAAGGCATCCACCCTGAGCGACGATGCCCAAGTCTGCGACTGCAACGGCGTCTGCAAGGGGACCATCGTCAAGGCCATCACCACCAAAGGTCTATTCACCCTGGATGAAGTCAAGGCCCACACCAAGGCCGCCGCCTCCTGCGGCTCTTGCACCGGGCTGGTGGAACAGATCCTGGCCGACACATTGGGCAGCGATTACTCGACGCCGGAACTGAAACCCCTCTGCAAATGCACCGACGCAACCCACGACGCTGTGCGCCAAGCCATCCGCGAACAGCACCTGACCTCCCTGGGAGCGGTCTTCGAGGCCCTTGCCTGGCGCCGCCCCGACGGCTGTCCGGCCTGCCGTCCGGCCATAAACTATTACCTGATCGCCACTTGGCCAGGGGAGGCCAGAGACGATCCCCAGTCACGCTTCATCAATGAGCGGGCTCACGGCAACATCCAGAAGGATGGCAGCTTCTCGGTGATCCCGCGCCTCTGGGGCGGCCGTGCCACCCCGGATGAGCTGCGCGCCATCGCGGACGCCGCCGAGCGCTTCCACGTCGGAGAGGTCCATCTCACCGGCGGCCAGCGCATCAATCTGCTGGGACTGAAAAAAGAGCAATTGCCTGCCATCTGGGCCTTCCTCGGCGAGAGGGGGCTGGTCTCGGGCCACGCCTACGGCAAGGCCCTGCGCACGGTGAAGACCTGCGTCGGTTCCACCTGGTGCCGTTTCGGCACCCAGGACTCCACCGGCATGGGGATCGAGCTGGAGCAGATGACTTGGGGCTCATGGATGCCGCACAAGTTCAAGATGGCTGTCTCCGGCTGCCCCCGCAACTGCGCCGAGGCCACCATAAAGGACTTCGGCGTGGTGGCCATCGACTCCGGCTGGGAGTTGCACATCGGCGGAAACGGCGGCGTCAAGGTCCGCGCTACCGACCTGCTGTGCCGGGTTAAGAGTACCCAAGAGGTCAAGGCATACTGCGCCGCCTTCATCCAGCTCTACCGCGAGGAAGCGCGCTACCTGGAACGCACGGCCCCCTGGCTGGAGCGGGTTGGACTCTCCTACGTCAAGCAGCGTCTTCTGGAAGACGAAATGGGCCGGAACGCCCTGGCTAAGCGCTTCCATGAATCCCAGCGGATCGCCAAGCAAGACCCCTGGCGCGAACGGGCCGAGGGTAGAGAGGCCCACGAGTTCGAGCCCCTGAAGATCCTGGGCTGAGCGTCTGGCCGCAGGCCGGCCTCCAGGCCGGTAACAGCGCCTTTAGAAACAAACGATGAGGTGAAACATGAAGACTGAATGGATCGAAATCGGCCGGGCTGAAGACATTCCCCGCCAGGGTGCCCGCGTGGTGAAGACGGACAAGGGTGACATCGCGGTGTTCCGCACGGCGGAGGACGAGATCTACGCCATCCGCAACTGCTGCCCTCACAAGGGCGGCCCCCTGTCGGAGGGGATCGTCTATGGCGCTACCGTCGCCTGCCCCCTGCACAACCTGAGCCTGGATCTGAAGACCGGCCAGGCCGTCGCCCCCGACGATGGCTGCGTGACGACCTACCCCGTGCTGCTGGAGGGTGGATTGATCTACCTCGATTTCTCCTCCAGGGAACCGGCGGCCTGAGCCGTGGCAAGTCGGCCTTTGACCTCCAGGGAGGGAGGAAATGCAGAAGGTTTGCAAGAACAAACCCTGCCATGCCGGCATCAGACGCTGTTGTCGGGCTGAAACCCGACCTACACATAGATGACAAAGATGAAAACGGCACAGACCATTAAGACCACCTGCCCCTACTGCGGGGTCGGCTGTGGCCTGGCGGTAACGCGCTCGGCGGATGGCGCCATCACCATCGCCGGGGACCGGGAACATCCGGCCAATTTCGGCCGACTCTGCTCCAAAGGAGCGGCATTGGCGGAAACCCTCGATCTGGAGGGGCGCCTGCTGTACCCCGAGATTGCCAGGCGGCGCGCCTCCTGGGACGAGGCACTGGGCCTGGTGGCTGGCCGCTTCACCCAAGTCATCCGCGATCACGGCCCGGAGGCGGTGGCCTTCTACGTCTCCGGCCAGTTGCTGACCGAGGACTACTACGTCGCCAACAAGCTGATGAAAGGCTTCATCGGCAGCGGCAACATCGATACCAATTCGCGGCTCTGCATGTCCTCGGCGGTCGCGGGGCACAAGCGCGCCTTCGGCACTGATACCGTTCCCTGCTGCTTTGAGGATCTGGAACAGGCGGACCTCATCATTCTGGCAGGCTCCAATACCGCTTGGTGCCACCCGGTCCTGTTTCAGCGCATCCGGGCGGCCAAGGAGCGGCGACCAGAGATGCGGGTGATTGTGATCGACCCCCGCCGCACCGCCACCTGCGATATCGCCGATCTCCATCTGCCGATCCACCCCGGCATGGACATCGCCCTGTTCAACGGCCTACTGGCCTATCTGGTCCGGCATGGCCATATCGACAAGACCTTTATCGACAGCTCTACCCAGGGCTTCAATGAAGCCATCGCGGCAGCCGACTGTGGGGATGATCCGGCGACTGTCACTGCCGCCGCTTGCGGGCTGAAGGTTGACGAGGTTGATCGTTTTTTCGCCTGGTTCGGTGAAACCGAGCGAAGCATTACCGCCTATTCCCAAGGGATCAACCAATGGTCTTGGGGCACAGACAAGGCCAACGCCATCATCAACTGCCACCTGGCCACCGGGCGCATAGGCCGGCCCGGCGCCGGCCCCTTCTCCCTCACCGGCCAGCCCAACGCGATGGGCGGACGGGAGGTTGGCGGTCTGGCCAACCAGCTCGCAGCACACATGGATTTTGTTGCCGGGGATATTGAGCGCGTCGGCAGGTATTGGCAGGCCGGGCGCATGGCCACCGGCCCAGGCCTGAAGGCAGTCGATCTGTTCGAGGCGGTGGGCGACGGCCGGATCAAGGCCCTTTGGATCATGGCCACCAATCCGGCAGTCAGCCTACCCGACGCCGACCGGGTACGGGAGGCGATCCGGGGTTGTGATTTCGTGGTGGTCTCTGACTGTGCGCGCCACACCGACACCACCGCCTGTGCCCATGTGCTGTTGCCAGCAACCACCTGGGGGGAGAAGGAGGGCACGGTGACCAATTCGGAGCGGCGCGTTTCCCGTCAACGGGCCTTTCTCGATCCGCCGGGGGATGCCCGTCCGGACTGGTGGATCATCTCCCAGGTCGCACGTCATATGGGCTTCTCGGCGACATTCCCTTACGAAAACCCCCACGAGATCTTCGTCGAACATGCTGCCCTCAGCGGCCTCGACAACAACGGACGGCGCGATTTCGATATTGCTGCCCTGGCCCAGCTCGATGTGCGCGAATACGATGCCCTGGTACCTGTGCAGTGGCCAATTGATCCATCCGGGGCCGGAACCGCCAGGATGTTCGCCGATGGACACTTTTTCCATGATAACGGACGGGCATTCTTCGTCCCCGTCGCCCAGGCCACAATCCCTGGCCACTGCCAGGAGTATCCGCTGATCCTGAACACCGGCCGAATCCGCGATCAATGGCACACCATGACCCGCACCGCCAAGACGCCACGGCTGACCTCGCACATTGCCGAGCCCCTTGTCCAGATTCACCCGGAAGATGCCGATTGTCACGGCGTGGAAGAGGGTGCCTTGTCCCGGATCACCACCCGCTTCGGGTCCATGCTGGCGCGGGTACGAATCAGCCCTGAACAGCAGCCCGGCTCCCTCTTCGTACCCATGCACTGGAGCGATGCCTTTGGCAGCCAGTGCCGCGCGGGCGCCTTGGTCAATCCGGTCCGCGATCCCATCTCGGGGCAGCCCCAATTCAAGCACACTCCAGCCCGCCTCCAGCCCTATCATCCCCGTTGGCACGCCTTCATCCTCACGCGCAGGGAACTCGTCTTGCCCGAAACCACCTACTGGATACGGGTGCCGGGCAAGGGACACATCCGCTACGAACTGGCGGGAGACACTCCTTTCGGCGGTCCGGCAAGTGCGAGGCGACTGCTGGGAGACGGCGGCGATTGGATCGAGTACGAAGACACCACCAAGGCAGTCTACCGGGGGGCGCGCCTGGACCAGGGGCGTCTGGAATCCTGCATTTTCATCTCAACTCGGCAAGATCTGCCGGAGCGGGGCTGGCTGGGTGGACTGTTTCTGGAAGATCAACTGCCGCCTGACGACCGGAGCAGCCTCATGTCCGGCCGCCCGGCAGCCGGGCGGAATCCGGCCGGTCCCACCCTCTGTGCCTGCTTCAACGTCGGCTACAAAACCATCCAGGATGCTATTGACACCAACGGGATCAGCAGCCTGGACGCCATCGGCAAGGCACTGAAGGCAGGTACCAATTGCGGTTCCTGCATTCCGGAGCTGAGGGTGATGCTGGTTCAATCCCAAGAAAAATCGCGCAACGGTCGAGCGACCGGGCATACCTCTCAAGCCCCTGGTCCCCGTTGATTTTTATAGCGTCGGCAACACCCGGTCTTCGATCAGCGCCGCCAACCCAGCCAGTTTTGGGTAGTCGGGGGCGATCTCGACGATATAACCCAGAGTGCGGGGAATATCTTTCAAATAACCCGGTTTGCCGTCGCGGATATTGAGGCGGGCAAAGATGCCAGCGGCCTTGAGGTGGCGCTGGGCGCCCATGAGCTCGAACCAGCGCTGAAACCTCGTCTCATGCTCTGCCTTGACGACTCCGGAGTGGAGGGCGAGTTGAAAATAGCCCTGGACCCAGCTCAGCACCTGTTCCCGCGGCCAGGCGATATAGCAGTCACGCAGCAGGGAGGCCAGATCGTAGGTGACGGGGCCGCAGACTGCGTCCTGGAAATCCAGAACCCCCGGATTGGGATTGGAAACCAGCAGGTTACGCGAATGGAAGTCCCGGTGGACGCAAACCTGGGGCTGTTCCAGTGCGTTGGCGGCCAGGAGGTCGAACGTTTGGTCGAGCATTTCCTGGTCCAGATCCGAGAGTTTGATCCCCAGGTGGCGCCGCACCAGCCACTCGCGGAACAGCTCCATCTCCGCCATGAGCAGGCGGCGGTCGTAGTGCGGAAGTCCCTCGCAGGGACCGCAGGCCTGGATGGAGATCAGCGCCCCCATGGCGTCGCCGTAATGCCGTTCGACGGTCTGGGGATCGAGCACGTCCAGGAAATGGGTCGAGCCCAGATCGCTCAAGAGGAGGAAACCCTGCTCCAGGTCCATGGCGTGGATCTGGGGGACATGGATACCGAAGCGGGCAAAGGATTCGGCAATGCGGACGAAGGGGGCCGAATTCTCCTTTTCCGGCGGGGCGTCCATGGCGATCAGGGTGCCAGCGTCCCGGAGGCTGACGCGGAAATAGCGCCGGAAACTGGCGTCGCCGGAGGCCGGCCTGATATCGAACTCGCCCAGACAGCCTAGCCCGCCGAGCCATTGCCGCAGGGCGGCAAGCCTGGGGTCTTTGTCGGTTCCGGTTTCCACCATGATGTTTAGCCCCTCGTGATTCACGGGGGACCTTCCCCCCTTATCGGCGCGCGATTATCGCAAATAGCGGCAGGCCGCAAACAGTCTTTTTCAATCGGATAAGGAAAACACATAGTCGCATCCGCGTTTTGCATTAGCCCCATCTGATAAGGGTGGGATAGACTACGGCGTCTTTTCATTTCGGCTTGACAGTTGAGATTTATGCGGCAAATCCCGGACATCACGGAAACCGAGCTCTGGATCGCCAGGACCACTCTAGCTGAGCGGTATGGTCAGCCCATCGCCCCTGAGGTTGCCGACAGCGAGATTCGCATCGAGCCTTCGGATCGCGAGTTGACCCAGGTGCCGGTCATCTTCTGGCAGGCTGAGGATTGCAACTTCATCATCTTCAAGACCGGTGAACGCAACTACCGTGGGCAATTCTTTTACCGCCTTTACCAGCAATACGGCACCGGTGTGCGCGAGTACGACGATCTGACCGAATGCATCGTCTCCTTGCTTCAGACTCAGGCCGACTACGTCGCGCAGGAAAGAGGGGACATACCGCAGAAGCGGCGTTAGCAATTCAGGCGTGACCTCTGGGTTACGCTTTTTTTTGCCGAATTTCAGAATTTTGAATTGAACTAAAGGGGAATACATGACCGCGAAAAATGCCTTTTATGCCCAGTCCGGCGGCGTAACCGCCGTGATCAATGCCTCTGCCTGCGGGGTCATCGAGACCGCCCGCCAACACAAGGACAAGATCGCCAACGTTTACGCGGGCCGTAACGGCATCATCGGCGCCTTGACCGAGGACCTGATCGACACCAGCCAGGAATCCAGTGCCGACATCGCCGCCCTCAAGCACACCCCTTCCGGCGGCTTCGGCTCCTGCCGCTACAAGCTCAAGAGCCTTGAGGCCAACAAGCGCGAATATGAGCGCCTGATCGAGGTCTTCAAGGCCCATAACATCGGCTACTTCTTCTATAACGGTGGCGGTGACTCCGCCGACACCTGCTTCAAGATCTCCCAGCTCTCCGAGAAGATGGGCTACCCGGTCCAGGCGATCCATGTCCCCAAGACCGTGGACAACGACCTGCCCATCACCGACAACTGTCCCGGCTTCGGCTCCGTGGCCAAGTACATCGCCGTCTCCACTCTGGAGGCCTCTTTCGACGTGCGCTCCATGGCCGCCACCTCCACCAAGATTTTCGTTATCGAGGTCATGGGCCGCCACGCCGGCTGGATCGCCGCAGCTGGTGGCTTGGTGGAAGACAACGGTATTCCCGTCGTGGTCCTGTTCCCCGAAGTGGAATTCGACAAAGAGAGATTCCTGGTCACCGTCAAGACCAAGGTGGAGCAGCACGGCTTCTGCACCGTCGTGGTCTCCGAGGGCTGTCACTGGCCCGACGGCAAGTTTCTGGCCGAGCAGGGTACCCGCGATGCCTTCGGACACGCCCAGTTGGGGGGCGCCGCCCCGGTGGTCGCCAACATGATCAAGGAGGCCCACGGCTACAAATTCCACTGGGCCGTAGCCGACTATCTGCAACGCGCGGCCCGCCACCTGGCTTCCGCTTCCGATGTCGAGCAGGCCTATGCCCTGGGCGTCGCCGCCGTGCAGAAAGCCCTGGAGGGTAAAAACTCCATCATGCCGACCGTAGTGCGCGAGTCCACCAGCCCCTACCGCTGGAGCATCGGCGAGGCCTCGCTAAGCGAAGTGGCCAACGTCGAAAAGATGATGCCCATGGAGTTCATCACCGAGGACGGTTTCGGGATTACCCAGGGGTGCAAGGATTACCTCTACCCCTTGATCAAAGGTGAGGCCTATCCCCCCTATAAGGATAACGGCATGCCGGATTATGTGACGCTCAAGCTGGCGGGCGTGCCGAAAAAACTCACGGAGTTCAAGCTTTAAGCCGTTTGTATTGAGGGGGCCTTGTCGCTCCCTTTTTTACGCGGCTTGAGAAAAATCAATGCCATGACCCTGGACAAGAAGAAGAGTTAGGCCCCGCGCAATCGGGGATTTGAACCCGGCAAGGATCAAGGCTTGCAGGCGGCCAACCGGCTTCTTAGAGGAAATGGGGCTGGAACTGGCTTACGGCGGGATTTCCCGCATCACTCTCGCCGGTGTCACCGGCCACTGACAACTGAAACCACCAACAGGAGAAACTCGATGATAGCTGGATTACTCTTTGCCTTGATCTGCGCCGTCCTGGCGCTGGTCTATGGCTACGTCTCGGTCAAATGGATACTCGCCCAACCCGACGGCAACGATCGCATGCGCGAGATCGCCGCTGCCGTGCAGGAAGGCGCCAAGGCCTATCTCAACCGCCAATACACCACCATCGGCATCGTTGGCGCAGTCCTCTTCGTCATATTGTGGGTTGCCCTGGGCGCCGCCACCGCCATCGGCTTCGCCATCGGCGCCCTGATGTCGGGGGCAACCGGCTATATCGGGATGAACATCTCGGTCCGCTCCAACGTGCGCACCGCCCAGGCCGCAAACGACGGTCTGAATGCGGCCCTGCAAATCGCCTTCCGCGGCGGCGCCATCACCGGCATGCTCGTGGTCGGACTCGCCCTTCTGGGTGTGGCGGGTTACTACGCCGTGCTCACCGCCATGGGCATGCCCCAGGACAAGGTGCTCCACGCCTTGGTGGGCCTTGGCTTCGGGGGCTCTCTGATCTCCATCTTCGCCCGGCTTGGCGGCGGCATCTTCACCAAAGGCGCTGACGTCGGCGCCGACCTGGTGGGCAAGGTCGAGGCCGGCATCCCGGAAGATGACCCACGCAACCCCGCCGTCATCGCCGACAACGTGGGCGACAACGTAGGCGACTGCGCCGGTATGGCCGCAGACCTGTTCGAAACCTATGCCGTCACCCTCATCGCCACCATGTTGCTGGGCACCCTGCTGGTCAAAGGCGCCGAAATGCAGGCCGCGATCTATCCGCTGGTGCTGGGCGGGGTATCGATCATCGCCTCCATCATCGGCACCTACTTCGTCAAGGCGAAAGAGGGCGATACCAAGATCATGACCGCTCTCTACAAGGGTCTGATCGTCTCCGGCGGTATTGCCGCCATCGCCTTCCTCCCGGTCACCGTCCTCTTCATGAGCGGCGTAGAGGGATACAACACCTGGGCGCTGTACGGCTCCGCCCTGATCGGTCTGGTCCTGACCGCTGCCATGGTGATCATCACCGAATACTACACCGCCACCGAGTATTCGCCGGTGCGCCACATCGCCCAAGCTTCCACCACCGGCCACGGCACCAACGTCATTGCCGGCCTGGGCGTCTCCATGAGGTCCACCGCTCTGCCGGTACTCGCAGTCTGTGCCTCCATCTGGGGAGCCTATGAACTTGCCGGGCTCTACGGCATCGCCATTGCTGCCACCTCCATGCTCTCCATGACCGGCATCATCGTCGCACTGGACGCCTACGGTCCCATCACCGACAACGCTGGCGGCATTGCCGAAATGGCGAACCTGGACGAGAAGGTCCGCAACATCACCGACCCGCTCGACGCTGTGGGCAACACCACCAAGGCTGTCACCAAGGGCTACGCCATCGGCTCCGCCGGACTGGCCGCCCTGGTGCTGTTTGCCGACTACACCCACGCACTGTCCGCCGGCGGCCAGAACCTGACCTTCGACCTGTCCAACCACATGGTCATCATCGGCCTGTTCATCGGCGGCATGGTGCCCTACCTGTTCGGTGCGATGGGCATGGAAGCGGTTGGCCGTGCCGCCGGTTCCGTGGTGGTTGAAGTGCGCCGCCAGTTCAAGGAGATTCCCGGCATCATGGAAGGGACCGCCAAGCCTGAATACGGCACTTGCGTCGATATGCTGACCAAGGCTGCCATCAAGGAGATGATTGTCCCCTCGCTGCTGCCGGTCGCGGTCCCCGTGATCGTCGGCCTGACCCTGGGCGCGCAAGCCCTGGGCGGTGTGCTGGTCGGCACCATCGTCACCGGCATCTTCGTCGCCATCTCCATGACCACCGGTGGTGGCGCATGGGATAATGCCAAGAAGTACATCGAGGAAGGCAATTACGGTGGCAAGGGTTCCGACGCCCATAAGGCCGCCGTCACCGGCGATACCGTCGGCGACCCCTACAAGGACACCGCTGGCCCTGCCGTAAACCCGCTGATCAAAATCATCAACATCGTCGCGCTGCTGATCGTGCCGATGCTCTGATTCAGGGTTCAACCCAGCATCAAAGGCCGTCCCCTTGGACGGCCTTTTTTTATACGCCCCTATTCAAGTATTGAGGTTTCTGTTACACCTCAAGGCAAGTGTCTCTATTCAGCGAGATGAAAGACCATGCGCTTGATGCAAAGATCAACGGGGGTATCCCTGCTATCCCTTTTCCTCGCCTTGCCGGTACTGGCAGGTCCTATGCGGGATGCGCCGATTGCCCCTGCCATCTTTCCATTGACTCTGCTGGCGGAAGCTGAACAGACAGCGGTGGGTGGAGCAAACCCAGAGGCTGAGGCGGCTGCGAAGGCTGCTGCCGAAGAGGAAGCGCGTAGACAGGCACAGGCTGAATCCGCAGCCAGGGCAGAGCAAGAGGCAGCCAGCCGTGCCGCTGAGGAACAGGCTCGCCGCCAAGCGGAAGCAGAAGCCGCCGCCAGGACAGAACAGGATGCAGCCAACCGCGCAGCTGAGGAGCAGGCTCGCCGCCAAGCGGAAGCAGAAGCCGCTGCCAGGGCAGAACAGGATGCAGCCAACCGCGCAGCTGAGGAGCAGGCTCGCCGCCAAGCGGAAGCAGAAGCCTCTGCCAGGGCAGAACAGGATGCAGCAAACCGTGCTGCGGAGGAGCAGTCACGCCAGCAAGCGGAATCCGGGGCAGCACCCACCCGAGCCGCTCCCAACCCTCTACCGGGGGCGGCTGAGCCGGATGCCGCCCAGACTCAGCCTTCCGCGCCTGAGTCCGCCGCTACTCCCGAAAGCCCGGCCCCGTCCACTCCGCCAAGACAAAGGCAACATCCCGGCCGGGAGGGAAATGCCGCATCCATGTCCTCCCCCTCCGAACCGGCGCTCACGCCAGAGCCAAGCCCAACCTTGGTATCCGAGAATCCTGCCCCTATTTTGGATAGCGCCAAGGAGACCACGAGTGAGCCCCGGCCAGAGGTCGCCACCCAACGTCAACGACCTGCGCGGGAGGGGGCTGCCAATGCCCCACCGCCGGCCGATGACCTGAGCGCCCAAACCCAGATGGAATCGGCCCCTCCCCGATCATCGCGGGCTGAGCGAGGTGAGCGCCAGGGCTCGGGCAGACAGTCGCAACGGCCCGGACAGGCACAAAGCCTCGGCGGAACCGGCAACAGACGCATCTTCTCCGTAGATCGCTCCAACATTGTCGAAACTCCCGATACAGCACGCATTGCCCGGCAGAGGGACGAGGTGATTGTCGAGCGGCTGCCCGGCAATCGTACCCG
This sequence comes from Gammaproteobacteria bacterium RIFOXYD12_FULL_61_37, assembly GCA_001801995.1. Classification (GTDB taxonomy): domain Bacteria; phylum Pseudomonadota; class Gammaproteobacteria; order Chromatiales; family Chromatiaceae; genus YD12-FULL-61-37. The sequence goes on from MGZB01000016.1 coordinate 115,631, forward strand.
CGAAACCATCATCCGTCCGAATGGGGACGAAATTGTCACGATTTACAACCGGTGGGGCGACATCATCCAACGCTCCCGTATCCTCCCCAACGGGCGCGAGGTCTTTCTCTCCTATGGCCACCGTTCCGAGGAGAAAGAGGAGAATGCCTGGCGCGATCCAGGGCGCAACCTTCCCCCGTTGCGCCTTGCGGTTTCTGCCGGCGACTACGTCCTTGACGCAGAGCGGGTGGAGGATGAACGTGAATTCTATGGATTTCTTAAGAAGCCCCCCGTGGAACGGATTGAGCGCCTCTATTCCCTGAACGAGGTCAAGCGATCTGCCCGGCTGAGGGACAAGGTGAGGCGTATCGAAATGAGCAATCTCCCCTTCGCCTCCGGATCGGCTGAGATCCCTGAAAGGCAGATCGACAGACTCGCGGGCCTGGCAAGCGCCATTCTGATGTTGCTGGAGAAAAACCCTGCGGAAACCTTCCTCATCGAGGGCCATACTGACGCGATGGGTCCCGAGGTCGAAAACCTCGCCCTATCTGATCGACGCGCTGAGAATCTGGCCGTGGTGCTTAGCGATGTGTTCGGCATCCCCCCCGAAAACCTGGCAACGCAGGGCTATGGCGAACGTTTCCTGAGGATCGGTACCGATGGGCCGGAACCCCTGAATCGCCGCATTGTATTCCGGCGCATCACCCCTTTGATCCTCCCGCTTCAGGAGGGCGATCCCAGGGCTGGGCGGACCCGGCGCGAGCGGTAAAACTATTATGACCGCCCTGACTAGCCCAGGGCGGTCCTTTATTCCCTGAACTCGCCTCCCGCTGGGGGCCCTTGGGGTATACTGGCCTGATCGTTTTTTCCAAATCCTGTTACTCAAATGAAACTCGGAATCATCATCCTCGCCGCCGGACAAGGCACCCGCATGCGCTCCAAGCTGCCTAAGGTGCTGCATCCCCTAGCCGGCAAGCCGTTATTGAAACATGTCATTGACTGTGCAAAGGAACTCGAACCAGAGACTATCGCCGTAGTCTACGGGCATGGCGGCGAGTTGGTGCCGGAGTCACTCAGCACCGAGCCGGTCGAATGGGTGGAACAGGCAAAGCAGCTCGGCACCGGACACGCCGTTGCACAAGCGATGAAGGCGACCAGAGGGCTTGATCGCGTTATAGTCCTCTATGGCGATGTCCCCTTGATCCGCGCCGAGACGCTACGGCATTTGAACGATCGAGCGGCCCAGGGAGTTGGCGTGCTGACCGTCGAACTCTCCGATCCCACCGGATACGGGAGAATCTTGCGCGACGATGCACGCCACGTGATGCGCATCGTTGAACAGAAGGATGCCACCCCGGACGAGCTGAGTGTCTGCGAAATCAACAGCGGTATCATGAGCATCGGCCGGTCAAATCTTGACGACTGGCTCGCCCGCATCGGCAATGACAATGCCCAGGGAGAGTTTTATCTCACCGATATCGTTGGACTAGCGGTTGCGGACGGGGTCCCCGTGGAAGGGGTAATGATCGACAACGCTGCCGAGCTGATGGGTATCAATGATCGGGTGCAACTGGCCGCGCTTGAACGGGAATATCAGCGCCAGCGCGCCGCCGAACTGATGCGCCAGGGCGTCACTCTGCTCGACCCCGCCCGGTTCGACCTGCGCGGCACCCTTCGCTACGGACGGGACGTGACTATCGACATCAATGTCCTGATCGAGGGCGATGTGACCCTCGGCGACGATGTCCATGTCGGCGCCAATACGGTACTGCGCAACTGCTGTATCGGGGATGAGGTGCATATCCGGGAGAATTGCGTCATTGAGGATGCCAAGATCGGCCCCGGCTGCCGTATCGGTCCCTTCTCCCGTATACGGCCCGGCACTGAGCTGGTGGGAGCGAACCATGTGGGCAACTTCGTCGAGATCAAGAAGTCACGCATCGATGAGGGGAGCAAGATCAACCACCTTAGCTATGTGGGCGACAGCGTCATCGGCAGAAAGGTCAATATCGGTGCCGGCACCATCACCTGCAATTATGACGGCGCCAACAAGCACCAGACCCGCATCGGCGATGGTGCCTTTATCGGCTCCAACACGGCACTGGTGGCTCCGGTAGCAATCGGCCCCGGCGCAACCATCGGCGCCGGCTCCATCATCAGCAAGGACGCGCCGGAGGAGCGGCTGACCCTTTCGCGCGCCAAACAGACCACTATCGAGGGCTGGAGACGCCCCATCAAGGAGAAGAAATAGCATGTGCGGCATCGTCGGCGGCATTGCCCAGAGAGACATTACCCCCATCCTGATCGAAGGCCTCCGCAGGCTCGAATACCGTGGCTACGACTCGGCTGGCGTTGCCGTCCTCGATGCCCAGGGCCAGATCCAGCGCATCCGCCGCCTCGGCAAGGTGCAGTGCCTGGGCGATGCGGTCGAGGCAGAAGATCTGAGCGGCAGGCTCGGTATCGCCCACACCCGCTGGGCCACCCACGGCGCGCCCTCGGAAGAGAACGCCCATCCTCACCTGAGCGGCAACCGCGTTGCCCTGGTCCACAACGGCATCATCGAAAATCACGAGGAGCTGCGCCGCAGGCTGATGGAGAGCGGGCATTGCTTCAGCTCCCAGACCGACACCGAGGTCATTGTGCATGCGGTCCACGACCGGCTGGTCGCGGGAGAAGTGCTGTTGGACGCCGTGCGCAACACCCTGGGCCAGCTGGAGGGGGCTTACGCACTTGGCGTCATCTCGGTCGACAGTCCGGACAGGCTGGTTGCGGCGCGTCACGGCAGCCCCCTGATCATCGGCATCGGCTTCGGCGAGCATTTCATCGCCTCGGATATCTCCGCCCTGCTGCCGGTGACCCAGCGGTTCATTATCCTGGAAGAGGGCGATGTAGCGGAACTGACTACAGAATCGATCCGCATCTTCGATGCCGAGGGACGCCCTGTTGAACGGGAGATCCGGGAGTCGCGGCTTTCTGCCGACACGGTCGAGCGGGGTGAGTATCGCCACTTCATGCTCAAGGAGATCCACGAGCAGCCACGCGCCATCGCCGATACCCTGGAAGGACGTATCAGCGGCTCCCACATCCTTGCCAGCGCCCTGGGTCACGCGGCGGAAGGGCTGTTGAACGAGATCAAGGCTGTGCAGATAGTCGCTTGCGGCACCAGCTATCACGCTGGGCTGGTTGCACGTTACTGGATAGAGCGGTTTACCGGCCTCCCCTGCAACGTGGAGGTTGCCAGCGAGTACCGCTACCGTGTCCCGGTAGTCCTCCCAGACAGCCTCTTCGTCACCATTTCCCAGTCGGGCGAGACCGCCGACACCTTGGCAGCCCTGCGCAAGGCCAAGGTGATCGGCTATAAGGCGACCCTTGCTATTTGCAACGTGCCCGAGAGTTCCCTCGTGCGCGAATCCCAGCTCTGCCTCCTGACCCACGCTGGACCCGAGATCGGCGTTGCCTCCACCAAGGCCTTCACCACTCAACTGACTGCACTGCTGCTGCTGGTCGGTTCATTGGGCAAGGCTGCCGGATTGAAGGAAATCACCGAGCAGACGCTGGTGGAGCAGCTCCGGGAACTACCCGCCCTGTGCCATAAAATCCTCGAACTCGATAGCTCCATTCGGGAGCTGGCGGAAGAGTTTGTCGACAAACAGCACGCCCTTTTCCTAGGACGGGGCAGCAACTTCCCTATCGCCTTAGAGGGTTCCTTGAAGCTCAAGGAAATATCCTACATCCATGCCGAGGCCTATCCAGCAGGAGAGCTCAAGCACGGGCCCCTCGCCCTTATCGACGAGGAAATGCCGGTCATCGCCGTAGCCCCCAACAACACGTTGCTGGACAAGCTGAAGTCAAACCTTGAGGAGGTGCGCGCCCGAGGCGGGCGACTCTATGTCTTTGCCGACGAAAGCGTCTCAGTCAGTGCCAGCGGCGAGGGTTACAGGGTGCTCGTCTTACCCCATTGCCCGCCACTCACCGCGCCCATTGCCTTCACCTTGCCACTGCAACTGCTTGCCTATCACGTGGCGGTATTGAAAGGGACCGATGTGGATCAGCCGCGCAACCTGGCGAAATCTGTTACGGTGGAGTAATCCAGTTCAGTTTTTACTGAGCCTTCAAAAGCGAGCAGATTTCAGGGTTTCAGTGACCGTGACGGTCACGACCAATACGATTAGTGACTGGTTCATAGAACCAGAACATGCTGCTCTCTTATCGACGATTATGAGCCTTGCTGGTCAGGCGCCAAGTCTCCTCGAACAGAAGCCGGCTCTGATCCGGTTCTAGGTAATCGAAGCGCACCTTGAAGGCGAAGCGGCGGAGGGAAGCCGGGTCGTGCCGCTCCAGCAGGTTGGTGGTGCAGATGAAGATGCCGTCGAACGCTTCCATCTGGATCAGCACCTCGTTCACCTGGGTGACTTCCCAGTTTTGGCTGGCATCGCGCCGGTCGGCAAGCAGACCATCCGCTTCGTCCAGCACCAGGACATCGCCTTCCTGTTCCGCCTGGCGGAGTAGGGCTGCGATGTTTTGCTCGGCCTCACCGACCCATTTGGAGAGCAGGCCCGAGGCACGCTTGACGAGAAGCGGGCGGTCCAACGCCTGGGCCAGGTGCCGGGCGGGCCGTAGAAGCAGAAGCCGCTAGGACGGCGGCGCAGGCCGGCGATCACTGAGGGGATGTCCAGTCCGATGTTGAGGCAATCCAGGCGATAGCCGTGCGGTTCGCCGCTCTTTTTGGGAAACGGCTGCCCCAGAAGCCGGGCCGACTGGCGCAGGGTTCTTTCCGCCACCTGCTCGGCCTCAGCTTCGGAACAGGGTTGGGTCAATTGGGTCATGCGGGCGGACTTTTCCAACAGTGCGGGTGTCAGTTCCTCCCAGCCAGCAATCCGCGAAACCCAGTCCGGCCCGATCTTGGTCGTGCTGAAATCCAACTCGGGTCCCGGTTTTTTTGCTATGGTTGCGCGAGAACCACACAAGAACCGAACATGTCCCGTTATCCGCTTATCCTTCCTTTTCTAGCGCTGTTGATCCTTGTCTCCGGTTGCGACAGCATGCCCTTGACCCCTCCCCAGGAAAAGCTGAGGACAACACTGAGGAGTTACGAGGTTACGCTTCGCTGGACCAGCATCGCCGACGCTTACAAATTCCTGACCCCAGAGCTGGCCGAGCAGACCGTGCCCCCGGCCAATCTCAGCAACATCAAGATCACCGATTATGAGGTGATCTCGCCGCCACAGATGGAACAGGATCGCGCTCAGCAAAAGGTTAGAATTCGTTACATCTTCCAGGACCGGCAGATAGTTCGCGAATTGGTCGACTCTCAGCAATGGTTTGATTACCCCGAGCGGGGGTGGCTGCGAGCCAATCCGATGCCCAATTTCCAATAGTCAGCTCTTATGACCCTGAAGATTCCATTCAGCCAGCTTCCTGGCCGGCATGAGCGGCATTTCCGCCGCAAGATCCAGAATTCCCTTTTCCCCCGCCCGGTCGAACAATACGGCGATAGCGACTTGCTGGAGGCCCAGCGGCTGGACCACGGGGAGCTGGTGCAATTCATTTCCCATCTTCACGGACTGGTGACCCGAGCCGTCAGCCTCCCACCGAATGTCCCAAGCGAGCAGATTCTCTCACTCAAGGAGGACTTGGACATGGCTTACGAAACCTCTTCCGGTCTCGCCGATGACCAGTCAGGCAACCATTCCGCCATCCGCGAGCTGACGGTGGTCATCATGAAGACGGTTCGTAGCGGGGCCGACGGGGATCGGCTTGCGGAATCGGAACTTGAGGCAGAGGAACAGGCACGCGCGGCCCATTACGCCCTGCTGGAATACCCCATCGTCGCCGATCTGCTACGCCCAGACACCTTGATCGGGGCCGACGAGCTGGCTGCCACCCTGCTGGGCGAAACACCCGAAGCTCTGGCGGCGGCCCTTTCCCTCTTCGATGCGGTGCAACTCTCCGAACTTGTCTCAGAGTCCCGGATGCTGCTGAATGGCCGGGCTGGAACGGAAACCGCCCAGGATCGGCTCGCACAGATGGAGGATTATCTGATGGAGGCCGGAGGCAGCTCCGTCAATTAACCGGCCGCCAGATCAGAGCAGCACACGCTCGATCCCACCCTGCTTCACGCGATCGATGAATTCCCGGCGCCAGTTCGCGCCCAGGGTGGCCAGCGCCAATTCGCTTACGATATAGGCCGGTGTCAGGCCCGTATCGTCCGTGTAGCGGCTCAGCCCCTGCTGGCAGGCGGGACAGGTCGTCAGCAAGCGCTTCTCCTTATCCCTTCCCAGCGTCCGGATGGCCGACTGCAACTCCTCCAGCTTGCGGAACCGAAGCTGGTTGGCGATATCGGGACGGGCGGTTCCCAGGGTGCCCGCCTCACCGCAACAACGATCCGAGAGGAGGGGCCTGGTGCCGAGCAGCTTCTCTCCCACCAGCAAGGGATCATATTGCTTGATGGGACTGTGGCAGGGGTCGTGGTAGATGATGGCCTTCCCCTCTTCGCGGGGGAGCCGGACCCCCTTTTCCATCAGGTATTCGTGGATATCGAGCAGGCGGCAGCCGGGGAAGATCTTGTCGAATTCGTATTCCCGCAACTGATCCATGCAGGTGCCGCAGGAGACGACTACCGTGCGGATGTCCAGGTAGTTCAGAGTGTTGGCGACGCGATGGAAGAGCACTCGATTTTCGGTAGTGATCCTACGCCCCTTATCGAACAACCCGGCAGCTGCCTGTGGGTATCCACAGCAGAGATAGCCGGGCGGAAGCACGGTTTCGGCCCCGGTCTGGTAGAGCATGGCGAGGGTCGCCAGCCCGACCTCACTGAACAGCCGCTCGGAGCCGCAACCGGGGAAATAGAAGACCGCCTCGGAATCCTCCTCCTTGCGGTTAGGATCGCGGATGATCGCCACCGTGGTCCGATCCTCCAACCCCAGATCGGCCCGCAAGGTGGTGGCGGGGACGGCCACGCGCACCGGCCGCTGCACCAGGTTCCGCACCCGCTCTCTGGGACTCCCCGTGGTCGCAGCGGGGATGTCGCCCGGCCTCGGCAGCAGACCGCTACGTTTCAGCACCAGATGGGCCAGATTGAGCGCTTTGAAACCGATTCTGGCCAAAAGGGTGCGCAGGACTCTCACCGCGCGTGGATCGACCACGTTGAGAAAGGTCAGGGCCGCCCAGGCGCCCAGGTTGCGCCGTTTTTTCCCGCGCTCAACCAGGATCTTCCGCATCCGGGTTGTCACATCCCCGAAATCGATGTTGACCGGGCAAGGTGTCCGGCACTTGTGGCAGATGGTGCAGTGATCGGCCACATCGTTCATCTCGGCGAAGTGACGCTGGGAGAGCCCCCTTCGGGTCTGCTCTTCGTAGAGGAAGGCCTCAATGATCAAGCCGGTGGCCAGGATTTTGTTCCGCGGCGAGTAGAGCAGGTTGGCCCTGGGCACATGGGTCATACAGTGCGGCTTGCATTTACCGCAGCGCAGGCAATGCTTGATCTCGTCGTTCAGTTGGCCGAGCTCGCTCTCCTTCAGAATCAGGGCCTCCTGCTCGACCAATTGCAGCGAGGGGGTATAGGCCATCTCCAGCCCCGAGCCGGGCATGAGCTTGCCGCGATTGAAATGCCCCTGGGGGTCCACCACCTTTTTGTAGGCGACGAAGCGCTCCAGCTTTTCCGGCTCCAGGTATTGAAGCTTGGTGAGGCCGATGCCGTGTTCCCCGGAGATGACGCCACCCAGGGACAGGGCAAGGGCCATGATGCGATCGACGATGCGGTCTGCTTGGTGGAGCATCTCGTAGTTCTGGGAGTGAACCGGGATGTTAGTGTGGACGTTGCCGTCTCCCGCATGCATATGTAACGCCACGAAGAGCCGCGCATTCCTGATCTCGGCATGGATGGCATCGAGCCGGACCCGGACTCCCGCCATGGTCTCGCCGTTGAATATCTCCCGGAGCTGTCTCGCCACCTCCCGCCGATAGGAGAGCACCAGCTCCCGGCGCAGCATCAGATCCAGCAGGCTGTCGGTCTGCCCCGGCTCGACGCCGTGACCCTCCGCCAGGAGGTCGATGTGCAACGAGGCGGGCTCATCCAGCGAGGCGAGGATCTTGGCCCATCGCAGTCTGGCGCTTGTCACTCGCTCGAAGGCCGCCTCACGCTTTGGGTTCAGGATCTGGGTATCTTCATCCGAATCCTCGCCCCTTTCGTCGATGCGCGCCTCGGGGATCTCCCCCTTCAGGTAGTCGATCACCCCATCCATGATGCGGAGTTTGTTTTCGATCGACTGCTCAATGTTGATGCGCTCGATCCCCTTGCTGTAGTCGGCGAGGCGATCGAGGGGAATGACCACGTCTTCGTTGACCTTGAAGGCGTTGGTATGGGCGGAGATGGCGGCCGTCCGGGCGCGGTCGAGCCAGAACCGGCGCCGCGCCTCCGGGCTCTGGGCGACGAAACCCTCCGCACCCCGCGCCTTTGCCAGTTCCACCACATAAGCGGCGGCCTCGGCCACCGCTGCGTCTTCCTCTCCCACCACGTCGGCCAGCAGCACCATCTTGGGCAACTGCTGCCGCGCCGCCTTGGTGGAATACTTCACGGCCTTGAGATAACGCTCGTCCAGGTGTTCCAGCCCCGAGAGTTGGACCTGGCCGTTGGCGTCCAGGTATCCCTTGATCTCGACGATGGCTGGCACCGCGCGGGAGAGGTCGCTGCCGAAAAACTCCAGGCAGAGGGTCCGGATGTGCGGCGGCATGCGATGCAGGAGGAAACGGGCAGAGGTAATCAGCCCGTCGCAGCCCTCCTTTTGTACCCCAGGCAATCCACCCAGAAACTTGTCGGTTACATCCTTGCCGAGCCCCGCCGTGCGGAAGGCCGATCCCGGCATCTCTATCTCCTCGGGGGCGCCCAGCGATATCTTCCCGTCCGCCTGGAAGCGGCTGACGCGGAAACGCACCCGTGTCTGATCATGGATCAGGCCCAGATTGTGGTCGAGCCGTTCCACCTCCAGCCAGTTGGCATCCGGCGTGACCATGCGCCAGGAGACAAGGTTGTCCAGGGTCGTCCCCCAGAGAACCGCCTTCTTCCCGCCAGCGTTCATGGCAATGTTGCCGCCGATGGTAGAGGCGTCCTGGGAGGTGGGATCAACCGCGAATGCCAGGCCGTTCCGTTCGGCCAGTTCCGAAACGCGCCGCGTCACGACCCCGCAGCCGACCTGAACCGTTGCCGCCTCAGCGGGGCTTCCGGGCAGGCGCATCCGCTCCACCGGGCCGATGCGGTCCAGCTTCTCGGTGTTGATCACGGCGGAAAGGAGTTCCAAAGGCACGGCCGACCCCGTGTAGCCCGTGCCGCCGCCCCTGGGGATGATGGTCAATCCGGTCTCGATGCAGGCCGCCACGATGGGGGCCACTTCTTCCTCATGATCCGGTGTTATCACCACGAAGGGCAATTCTACGCGCCAGTCCGTCGCGTCCGTGGCATGGGCAGCGCGGGCCATACCGCTGAAATCGATGTTGTCCGGTCGGGTCACCTTGAGCAGCCGCTTCCTCACCAGGGCGCGGCGGCCGATCTGTTCCACCAGGCAGGACTCGAATCCCTCCAAGGCACGCCGGGCCGCCCGCAAGAGGGTGATGGCCTGCTGGTTGTCATTGGTACGCAAATCGAATTGATCCAGCCGGTGATTCAAGGCGCCGATCAGGGACTTCCTGCGATCGCTGTTTTCCAGCAGGTCGTCTTGCAGATAGGGGTTGCGGTTGACCACCCACATATCCCCAAGGACCTCGAACAGCATCCGCGCCGAACGCCCTGTGCGCCGCGATCCCCGCAACTCCTCGATCAGGCGCCAGCACTCCTTGCCGAGCAGTCGGATGACGATCTCGCGGTCGGAAAAGGAGGTGTAGTTGTAGGGGATTTCACGTATGCGTGAAGGGCGGGACTCTTTCATCGATCAAGACCATGACGGAAGCGGGTCAACAGCGATCCTGGGCGGAGAGACTGTGAAAATATCCCCAGGCATCGCTCTTGAGAAGAGCCATATATTAGCCCAGCATCCGGCTTTGCCCATCCATTTTTGTCTTTTCCAGGAACCATCGAGATGCCCGATTCCATCCCCGCCTCCTTGCTCGATTTCTCCACCATCGGCCATGACGGCGATGTCAGTCTCGCCCCCTTGCAGGAATTACTTCCCCGCCTGAAGGTCCATGAGCAAACTCATCCCCATGAGTTGGCTGCGCGGGCGGGTTCGGACCGCATCCTCATCACCAACAAGGTCGTCATCGACAGGGATTTCATCGAGACCGCCCCTGCCCTTGAACTCATTTGCGCCGCCGCCACGGGCACTAACAACATCGACCTCGAAGCCGCCGAGGAGCATGGTATTGCTGTCTGCAACGTGACCGGCTACGCCACCGCCTCGGTGGTACAGCATGTCTTCGCCCTGATCACTGCCTTGCAGACCCGTCTGCTGGACTATTCCACCGCCGTGAGAGCAGGTGCCTGGCAGGATGCCGGGCAATTCTGCCTGCTCGACTACCCCATTCGAGAACTTGCCGGGCGCAAGCTGGGCATCATCGGCTATGGAGAGCTGGGAAAGGAGGTAGGAAAGGTCGCGAAGGCCTTCGGCATGGAGCTGCTCATCGCCCAAAGGCCCGGCGGCGCCTCTCAGCCCGGCCGTGTCCCCACGGACGTGCTGTTGCAGCAGGCCGATATCATCAGCCTCCACTGCCCATTGGCTGACAACACGCGCAACTTGATCGATACGAGGGCACTCGCCTTGATGAAGCCCGACGCCATCCTGATCAATACGGCGCGTGGCGGCATCGTCGATGAGGCGGCCCTGGCCGAGGCCCTGCGGCACGGCCGCATCGGTGGGGCAGGCATCGATGTATTGAGTCAGGAGCCCCCGTCCGGCAACCCCTTGCTCGATTCCTTACCCAATCTGCTGATCACGCCCCATATCGCCTGGGCATCACGCGAGTCACGTCAGCGTCTCGTCGAGGAGGTAAGGCTTAATATCTCAGCCTTCTTAAAAGGCGATCGCCGAAACCGGGTTCTTTAGGACTACTCAGGCGAATGTAACGGCACAGAGGTTTGCCCCAGGGAACGCCCCTAATCCATAATTACCGCCTCAAACCACAACTCCCCGGAAACCCCAATGACCTCTATCCCTTCCTGCCCGCAGTGCGCCATGGATAACACCTATCCGGACGGCGGCCTCTTTATCTGCCCCGACTGCGGGCATGAGTGGCAGGCAGGGAACGATGTATCGACCGGGGATATTGATGGCGAGGTGGTGAGAGATGCCAACGGCACTGTTCTGGCAGATGGGGACTCCGTGGTGTTGATCAAAGATCTCAAGGTCAAGGGTACTTCCACCACCCTGAAGGTGGGCACCAAGATCAAGAGCATCCGGCTGGTCGGCGGCGACCATGGCGTGGATTGCAAGACCGACGCAGGCAGTTTCCTTCTCAAGGCCTGTTTCCTGAAAAAGGCCTGACCGGATCAGCCTTCGGCGTATTTTCGCCCCAATCTGGCGTAGTTCTCCGCCGAATAGTGGAGGTGCGCCCGTTCCTTGTCGGTGATGGGACGTATCTGGCGAGCGGGGGAACCCACCCAGAGATGGCCTCCCGTCAAGCGCTTTCCCGGTGGGACCAGACTCCCTGCCCCCAGCATCACCTCCGGCTCCAGCACAGCACCATCCATGACGATGGCGCCCATGCCGATTAGGCAATGGTTTTCGATACGGCAGCCGTGCAGGATTACCTTGTGTCCAACGGTGACACCCTCGCCGATCTCAAGGGGATGGCCGCCGGGGACGAAGGCGCTGTCGTGGGTGACGTGGAGCACACTGCCGTCCTGGATGTTGCTGCGCGCGCCGATGCGTATGCGGTGGATGTCCCCACGTACGACCACGTAGGGCCAGAGGCTGGCCCCGGCGTCGATTTCCACGTCGCCGATCACCACAGCCGTCGGATCGATCCAGGCATCGGCCGCGATCTTGGGTGCCATGCCGTTAAAGGGACGAATGCTGCTCACGTCACGATACTCCCGATAGGGGTTGTTATACTTGGCGAGGGCACCCAATCAACCAAGCGGACATCCGAAGGAGAATCCCATGGGAGCAGGCACACTCGTTTTTCTCGGCGCAGCAGTCCTGACCGCGCTCTATCTCGTCATGATCTACAACGGCCTGGTTTCGCTCAAGCACACGGTGGCCAAGGCCTGGGCCAACATCGACGTGCTGCTCAAGCAGCGCCACGACGAGTTGCCCAAGTTGGTAGAGACCTGCAAACAATACATGAAATACGAGCAGGAGACCCTGGAAAGGGTCCTGCGTGCCCGTAGTGCCGTATTCAATGCCCGCGAGCAGGGTGATGTGGCCGCCCTGGGCCAGGCGGAGACCCAGCTCCGTCTCGGACTGGGCAACCTGTTCGCCGTGGCCGAAGCCTATCCCGATCTCAAGACCAACGAGACCTTCCAGCATCTCCAGACCCGCATCACGGGCCTCGAAAACAGCATTGCCGACCGGCGCGAGTTCTACAACGAGGCGGTCAATAACAATAATGTCCGCATCGAGCAGTTCCCGGACCTGATCATCGCCCGGATGTTCAGCTTCCAGTCGGCCGAGCTGCTGGAGTTCGGCGAGGAGGAGAAGAAGGATGTGAATATCAAGGAGTTGTTCGGGTAAACCATCGCACCATCTCCGAGGGCTGACCATGCCGATGGCGTTGCAAGATGCTGTACCGCTCCTGATCCTCTCCGCCTGCGTTGGCGTCGGCGGCTTCTATTATTTCTTCCGCAACAGCTTCCGTGCCCGCCTGATCGAGGACATGCCCACCTCCAAGGTCCGTTCCGCCGCCCAGGGCTATATCGAACTCGCGGGGCGCGCCTTGTTGATGGATGGCGAGCCGATCCGCTCTCTCTTGACTGGCACCACTTGCTGCTGGTGGCGATACCGGATCGAACGCAGGGGCAGCAAGAACCAATGGAATCTGGTGGAGTCGGGGGTCAGCGACAGCCCCTTTCTGTTGGAGGACGACACCGGGCGTTGCCTCATCGACCCCGAAGGAGCCGATGTCACGCCGTTCGTGAAGAATGTATGGTACGGCTCCAGCAGGGTTCCGGGACCATCGAGGCGAGGGGGCGGCCTCAGCTTCGGCATCGGCATCGGCATCGGCCTGGGGAGTTACCGCTATACCGAGGAGTTCATCTTTCCAGGCAACCCCCTCTACGCTATCGGCCTGTTCCGCTCCCTTGGCGAGATGGATCACCAGGAGGGACGGGGCGAGATCATGCGCAACCTTTTGCGCCAATGGAAGGAAGACCGCCCCGCCCTGCTGGCACGGTTCGACAAGGACGGCAGCGGGGACATCGACATGGGGGAATGGGAGGCCGCCCGCAAAACGGCAGCGGCCCTCGCCGAAAAGGAGTACCGGGAGATCCAAGCCAATCAGGTGCCGCACATGCTTGGCAAGCCCCATAACAAAGGCCAGCCCTACATCCTGGCCACCAAGGAGGAGACCGAACTCAAAGACAAGCTGCGGCTCTGGAGCTACCTGGCCTTGTTCCTGGGCATGGCGGGGAGCGGCCTCGCTCTCTTTCTCTTTCTAGGCCGCTTCGCGGGCTGAACCTCATTTCCCCTTGCGCAGGGCCATCTTCTTTTTCATGGCGTCGCAGAGGCGGGCATCCTTGATCATGAATTCGCCCCCGGCGTGGATGAACTGGTAGCGTTCGTAGAAACGCTTCACCCGCGCGATCTCCTCGGGTTCGGCCGGTTTGCCCAGCTCGTCCGCCAAAGGGAATGCCTTCAGGGCGATGAGACAGTTGGTCAGGTCGATCATCCGTCCCATGCGCCCCAGTAGCGCCGACCCCACGCCCTGCCCGCGATGGGACGCGCTCACCTTCAGCTCGGAGATGAATACCAGGCATTCGCAGTTGGTTTGCTCAACCTCCCCGTCCGCCGATTCGGGCAGTATGCAAGCCTTATTGCGCAACACAGTTTCCGCAAAATCGGCGATTTCCGGCACAACAGAATCGAACAGCAGGACGGGATCGAAACCATCATGCACGGCCAAAGCGATATCGATTCGATGACCGCTGAGCTCGCCCACCACCTGCTCTTCTCCGGCATCGCTCCAGGATATGGCCTTTCCCCAGAAACCCAGCACATACTGGCCCAACTCCTCGTCCGGGTTGGGTTTCAGGGAAAACTCGTATTCATGATCGTCCGGTGTCTGGGGTTCTTGCATCTGATCCATGCCATTTTACTAGGTTGTTTTTCGGAGCCGCGGGCTTGCCCACTCAATTCGTGGCAATTGAACAGGAAGGCTCCCTATATTTCAATCAATGCTCGGATACAATCGAGGTATCGGCATAATTTGGCAGAGACCTTTTTTTCATGAGCAATCCCTTACTTGAACCTACCCCGCTACCGGCCTTTTCCCGTATCAAACCCGAGCATGTGCTCCCCGCCATCGAGGATCTCTTGCAAGACAGCCGGACCGGCATAGCCCGGCTCCTACAGAACCGGCATGGCTATTCCTGGAAGAACCTCATCGCCCCCATCGAGGAACTGGATAACCAGTTGGACCTTGCCTGGTCCCCGGTCAGCCATCTGAATTCCGTAGCCGATACCCCCGAGTTGCGCGAGGCATACAATACCTGCCTGCCGAAACTGGCCGAATACGCCGCCGAGATGGGCCACAACCGGGCGCTTTATCTCGCTTACCGCGAGGTTGCGGAGAAGGACCCCCATCTCAACCCGGTCCAGCGGAAGGTCCTCGACAACGCCCTACGCGACTTTCACCTGGCCGGGGTCGATCTGCCGGATGAGAAGAAGGCCCGTTACAAGGAAATCAGCCAAGAACTATCCCGGTTGACCAGCAAATTCGAGCAGAACCTGCTCGATGCTACCCATGCTTGGAGCAAAACCTTTACCGATCCCGCCGCCTTGGCCGGCCTTCCCTCCACCGATCTCGGCCTGGCCCGCCAAACCGCCGAGGAGCGCGGGGAACAGGGCTGGATAGTCACCCTGGACTTTCCTTCCTATTACGCGGTAATGACCTATGCCGACGACCCGGCTCTCCGCCGGGAAATGTACGAGGCCTATGCCACCCGCGCCTCCGACCGGGGACCCCACGCGGGACATTGGGATAACGGCGAAACCATGGAGCAGATCCTCGCGCTGCGGCATGAGGCCGCCCAGCTCCTGGGCTTCGCCAATTACGCCGAACGCTCCCTGGTCACAAAAATGGCGTCCTCCACCGAGCAGGTAGAGCGATTCCTGCTGGATCTGGCCGAGCGCTCCCTGCCGCAGGCAAGGCATGAGCTGGACGAGCTGCGGACCTTCGCAATGGAAACTCACGGCGCTTCGGGGCTGGAGGTCTGGGACATCGGCTACTACAGCGAAAAGTTGCGGCGCCATCGCTATGCCATCAGCCAGGAAGAGCTTAAGCCCTATTTCCCTGCGACGCGGGTGATCCCCGGACTCTTTGCCGTGGCCGAAAGGCTGTTCGGCATTCGCATCGCGCCGGTCCAAGGGGTCGATGTCTGGCACCCGGAGGTCCAGTTCTTTGAGGTCCGCGATCCCGGCGGCGAGCTGCGTGGTGAATTCTATCTCGACCTCCACGCCCGCCCCCACAAGCGTGGCGGCGCCTGGATGGACGACTGCGCGGGACGTTTCGTCAATGATCGTTTCCGGCAAACCCCCGTTGCCTATCTCACCTGCAACTTCTCCCCGCCCGTTGGCGGCAGGCCAGCCCTGCTGACTCATAGCGAGGTGGAGACCCTGTTCCACGAGTTCGGTCATGGCCTGCATCACATGCTGACCCGGATCGACTATCCCGCTGTCTCGGGGATCAACGGTGTGGCCTGGGACGCCGTGGAGCTGCCCAGTCAATTCATGGAAAACTACTGCTGGGAACGGGATGCCCTGGCCCTTTTTGCAGGCCATTACGAGACGGGGGAACCCCTTCCCGGCGAGCTGTATGAACGGATGCTGGCCGCCAAGCATTTCCAGTCCGGCATGCAGATGGTGCGGCAACTGGAATTTTCCCTGTTCGATCTGCGCATCCACCGCGACTACGACCCTGCCCAGGGCGGCCGCATTAATCCCATGCTCGACCGGGTTCGGGAACAGGTTTCAGTGGTCCGCCCGCCGGAGTGGAACCGTTTCCCCCACGGTTTCTCCCATATCTTCGCCGGAGGCTATGCTGCCGGGTACTACAGCTACAAGTGGGCCGAAGTGCTGTCGGCTGACGCCTTCTCGCTCTTCGAGGAGAAGGGGATATTCGACCCGGAGACCGGTATGGCCTTTTTGCGGAACATCCTTGAAAAGGGAGGCTCAGAAGACGCCATGAACCTGTTCACTGCCTTTCGCGGACGAGAGCCCGACATCGCCCCCTTGCTGCGGCATTCGGGTATTAACCAATAATCTGGCGACTTACTGGTTTAATGTTAGGATTCCCGCATGCCTCGCCGAATCTTACCCCTGCTTTTGCTGACGCTGATGCCTGCCCTTTCGGCGCAGGCGGCCTATATCACCGACAAGCTGTTGGTAGGCCTTTACGAGAACCTGGAAAATTTCGGCAAACCCATCAAGATCCTTTCCAGTGGCACGGCGGTTGAGATACTGGAACGCCAGCGGGGCTATATCAAAGTGAAGCTGAACGACGGCTCCATCGGCTGGGTGGAACTGCGTTATGTGACCGACGACGCCCCCTCGCAAGCCAAGCTGACAGATCTGGAGAAAGAGAACAAGCTGCTGCAGCGCAATCTCGAAAAGACCAAGGCCGATTTTGACGAGTTAAAGAAAAAGCATGAGGGGGTGGACAAGGTCAAGGCCACCAACAAGGAGCTTGAAGATAGCCTGAGCAAGTCCAATCAGCGCGTTACCGAACTCGAAGAGCAGTTGAAGCTCAAGGACGATCAGGTGAAGACGCTGGGTGAGGAAAACTACTCTGGCAAAGACTCATCCGAGCTACAGGGCAAAATCCAGGAATTAGAGGCCAAGCTGCTGCAAAGCCAGGTCAAGCTGGCGAAGCGCACCAGCATGGAACAAGAGGCCGTATTCGCCGAGAACGACGCGCTCAGGGAACGCATGGAGAAGGCGTCCGCCCTCCTTAAAGTCGATGACAAATCTGGTTCCCCAGCAAAGGAGCAGGAGGCAGAAGGCCTGCCTATCTGGGTCTATCTGATGCTGCTGCTCACCCTCATCACCGGCATCGTGGCGGGCTTCGCCCTGTTCGATCTGCGTTCCCGGCGGCGTTTCGGCGGGTTGGGTCTCTAGCCTTCCATGAAATACAAGGATCTGCGGGATTTCATCGCGCAACTTGAGTCCTTGGGCGAGCTCAAGCGTGTCCGTCTTGAGGTCGATCCCCGGCTGGAGATTACCGAAATCTGCGATCGCGCCCTACGCGCCGCCGGACCTGCCCTGCTGTTCGAGAAAGTTAAAGGTTCTGCATTCCCCCTCCTGGGAAATCTTTTCGGCACCCCCCGCCGGGTTGCATTGGGCATGGGCGAAGAATCGGTCGGGGCATTGCGCGAGGTCGGCGGATTGCTGGCCCAGCTCAAGGAACCGGAGCCACCCAAGGGGATGCGGGATGCCTGGGAAAAGCTGCCCCTGTTTCGCAAGGTGCTGGACATGGCACCCAAGGTTCTCAAGGGCGGCCCTTGCCAGGAAGTGGTCCTGGAGGGCGAGGCGGCCGATCTTTCCAAACTACCGGTGCAGACCTGCTGGCCGGGGGACGTAGGTCCTCTGATCACCTGGGGCCTGGTGATTACCCGAGGCCCAGAGAAGCCACGTCAAAACCTGGGCATCTACCGCATGCAGGTGATCGGCCGCAACCGGGTCATCATGCGCTGGCTGGCCCATCGCGGCGGGGCGCTCGACTTCCGCGACTGGCAAAGGCGCCACCCCGGCGAACCCTTTCCCGTCAGCGTTGCCCTGGGCACCGACCCCGCCACCATTCTCGGGGCGGTGACGCCCGTGCCCGACAGCCTTTCCGAATACGGCTTCGCGGGCCTGTTGCGGGGCAGCCGCACCGAGGTATGCCAGAGCATCGGCAACAATCTGCAAGTCCCTGCTTTCGCCGAGTTCGTGCTGGAAGGACACATCCATCCTGGCGACTCGGCGCCGGAAGGACCTTTCGGCGACCACACCGGTTACTACAACGAGGTGGACAGCTTCCCGGTCTTCACCATCGACCGCATCAGTCACCGGCACAATCCCATCTATCACTCCACCTACACCGGCCGCCCGCCGGATGAACCCGCCGTGCTCGGCGTCGCGCTCAATGAGGTCTTCATTCCCATCCTGCAGAAGCAGTTCCCGGAGATCGTCGATTTCTACCTCCCTCCCGAGGGCTGCTCTTACCGCATGGCCATCGTCAGCATGAAGAAGCAATACGCTGGGCACGCCAAGCGGGTCATGTTCGGCGTCTGGTCCTTCCTGCGTCAGTTCATGTATACCAAGTTCGTCATCGTGGTGGACGAGGATATCAACACACGCGACTGGCAGGATGTCATTTGGGCCATGACCACCCGCATGGACCCCGGCCGCGACACCACCATCGTCGAAAACACGCCCATCGACTACCTGGACTTCGCCTCCCCGGTCTCCGGCCTCGGCTCCAAGATCGGTTTCGACGCCACCAACAAATGGCCGGGCGAGACCAGCCGCGAATGGGGGCGTCCCATCATCATGGACGCAGCGGTTAAGGCGCGCGTCGATCGGATCTGGTCTGAACTCGGGCTCGATGGCTTGGCCTCGGGTTGAATCGAGGCCTATTTTCCCGCGAGATATTCCCTGTCGCTGAAGGAATAGACCCAATCTGGCTTGAACACCACCATCAGGGTCATCATCCAGCCATTGAACATGGCTTCGGGGAAAAACATGATGGGGAAGAACGGCATCACCGTTTCCCGCAAGTGACCAAAAGACTGCACCCCGCCCAAGGCCAACATCCCAGCCGCGAGATAACCACAGGTCAATCCCGCCAGTCCGCCTGTGACAAAGGCATTGACGAAGACGAAAATATAAAAGTGTTTGGGCAGGTAGGCCCTTACGACCAGCATGATGATGAAGGTCAGGCTGACGGGGACCAGACCGATGGTAACGATACTGAATGGCAGACCCGCCCATTCCGACCAGCCCGCCAGGGTTACACCCGCCAACGCCAGCACCGACCCGATGACACCCAGCGGCCAGCCAAACATCAGCGTCAGGCTGGTCACCCCCAGCAAATGAAACTGGAGGCCGTTAGTCACCTCGACGCGCATGCCCCACAGAAGCATCAATACGACCAAGATGCCAAAATAGACATTGGAACGCCGGTCTTCGATAAAGCGCTGCCAAGGGGCATGCCAGAAGGCGATGGCGAGAATGAGCCCGTCCAGGGCCGCCATGGCCCAAAAAGCTGTCTCACTGAAGGGATTTGCACCGAATTCCATAAATTCTGATCTTAGAGCTGGATTGGGGTGATCTCGGCCACGGGCAGAGAAGCTGCCAGACCTTCCTTGAGGCTGGGGTAGTGTAGTTCGATATTCAGCTCCTGCAACATTCGGTCGTTGGACAACCGCCGGGATTCATTCATGTAATCGAGCATGCCAGATGAGAGGGCCTTTTCCGCCTCTGCCCTATGAATCAAGGGCGGATGGGGCAAGCCCGCCCTGTCGGCGATTTGGCGGAAATAATCCACCATGGTCGAGGGATTGCCGTCGCTCACGTTGTAGACCGCTTCCCGTTTCGTCGAACCCATGGCGGCAACGCACACATCCGCCAAGTCCTCCACCTGAATACGGTTGGTGTATGGCGAATCTTCCTCACGCAGGAGGGGCAAACCCTCGCGCAACCGCCGCAGTGGCAGCCGATCAGGCCCATAGACCCCCGCCACCCGCAATATGGCCAACTCTCTGCCTTCAATTTTTCTCCACTTCCGCCAGCTATTTTCAGCGGCGACCCGCCGCCGACTACGTGCCGCCTGGGGATTCAACGGCCATTCCTCGTCAATCCAGTCCCCGCCGCAATCGCCATAGACCCCGGAAGTGCTGATATAGACCACCCGCGCGGGATGCCCAAATCGATCGAAGGCGCCGATCATTCGATCGACGCGCGGGTCGCCATCGCCCTCGCGGGGTGGCGGTGCAAAATAATAGAGATACGCGCCGGCCAGATCGGCCGGTTTGCTGAAGGGCTCGCCATCCAGGTCCCATTTCAGCGCCGCGATGCCCTCCCGTCCTAACCGTTCCAGGCTCGCATCGCCCCGGACGATCCCGGTTGCCCCATCGCCGCGATCTTTATGCCGGCGGGCAACCCTAAGTCCGACATATCCGCAGCCAACAATAAAGACGTTTCTCATAGGTTTTATTCTCCCTTCCCTTCGGTCAGAATTGGTTTCACTTCAATGAGCCGCAAAAGAGTAATTCTATGAGCTTCCGCGTTCAGATCGAGCCATCGGGCCACGCCTTCACCGTGGATAGGGAAGAGACACTACTCCATGCGGCTTTGCGTCATGGAGTTGGACTCCCCTATGGATGCCGCAGCGGGGTTTGTGGCACCTGCCTCTGTCGTATAAAAGAGGGAGAAGTTTACTATCCCAATGGCGCCCCCGATCCGTTGGCGAACGAGGCACCCGGCGCCTGTCTTACCTGTCAAGCCGTTCCCCTCGGGGATCTAGTGATCTCTGCCAATGAACTGGAGAAAGCAGAGGAGATGGAGGTGCGGATCTTGCCCTGCCGTGTCGAGCAGGTGGAGGCCCTGTCCCATGATGTCATTCGGCTGAGGCTGAAGCAGCCGGACGATCAGCGGCTCCAGTTCCTCGCCGGCCAATACCTTGACATCCTGCTGTCCGACGGAAGGCGGCGCGCCTTTTCCATCGCCAATGCCCCCCATGACGACGCTTTCATCGAGCTGCACATCCGCCATATCCCAGGAGGACAGTTCACTGACTTCGTCTTCACCGATCTGCATGAGAAGGCCATTCTGCGGATTCAAGCCCCGCTGGGCAGCTTCACCCTGCGCGAGCACTCCGTCCGCCCGATGATTTTCGTTGCGGGCGGCACCGGGTTCGCCCCCATCAAAGGCATCATCGAGCATGCATTCCATACGGGAGTTGCCCGCCCGATGCACCTCTACTGGGGTGTCCGTTCAAAGCGGGATCTCTATTTGGACGGTTTGCCGAGGGACTGGGAGAGGGGCCACGCCAATTTCCGCTACACCCCGGTCCTGTCCGAACCGGACGGCGACTGGACCGGTCGCGCGGGTTGGGTGCATGAGTCCGTGCTGGAAGACCATCCGGACATGGGCGGCTACGACGTTTACATGGCCGGCCCGCCACCCATGGTCAAGGCGGGACGGGACGCCTTCGCTGCCATGGGACTTGGCCATGAACATATGTTCTACGACTCGTTCGAGTACGCTGCGCCGAAGGAGAAGGCCTAGCAGCCCGTCGGACTTACCCCGATTCTCCGGACAATCTTGATAATACTAGGCGATGCATGCATTTAAATTATCAATAACTGTCTCATTTCTCGCCCTCGTCGTCGCTTCTTGTCCATTCAGATGCGTAGAAAAGCCTCGATCTGACCCATTTCACCCCGCAGTGGCGCATTTCGGGCGCATGATCTGGCAAGCCTATTCCGGACACAAAATCACGCGGCATGTTGAACACTTTGCTCGAATCTTGCGGGTGACTGATAACCGATGGTGGAATG
>MGZB01000017.1 GCA_001801995.1 Gammaproteobacteria bacterium RIFOXYD12_FULL_61_37
ATTCCACCATCGGTTATCAGTCACCCGCAAGATTCGAGCAAAGTGTTCAACATGCCGCGTGATTTTGTGTCCGGAATAGGCTTGCCAGATCACGATGGCGGCGGCCTCGCCGCCGCGGGTGTTGCCGGCGAAGAGCCAGTTCTTGCGGCCAAAGACTCACCTGGACGCCGTCCCTCGCCACGGAGGATACTGGCGCTGCAACCGTGCCCGGCACGGCTGGGGCGCGGCACCGGAACAGATTTGGCGATCAGCTGCCGGTGTCGCGACCGCTCCTTCGACTGCTCCCCTTTCTACCCCTTACCCCTGGCGCCCGTCAGCTACCCCCATCCCTTGACCGTACAACCCCCTACCGCGCTCTGAATCCTTCGCCGGATTTACGCGGATTTTGGTCACTGTTCACAGCAGGCTGGCTTCCACCCAGGATGCCAAACCGTCGATGGACTTTCTCATGTCGACGGCTTCCAGCGCGACATAGACCGGCACCCCGGTGCCGATCAGCATCGGGATTCCAGAACGTCGAGCAGGCGGAAAAGACAGGCGGCGTCGAAGTCGGCCGCCAGGCGGATGCGCCATCCGGGGCGGGCGGCGGCGAGTTCGATGGGCACAGTATCGGTCGCGACGGGACGCTCCGGACGGAGCGGGATCAGCGTCAGCGGCGAGCATCCTTGCACACTGCGGCTGGCAGGAAGGCGCCCCTTCCAGTATTCCAGCGCGTCCCGCGAGAGGCCGCGCTCACGCGCCCAGGCAGACAATCGCTCGCCGCTCGCGCGCCAGGCGTCGATCTCCGCTTGCCACCGCTCCCGGTTGGCTTGCCGCTGTTCCTGCTTCATGATCCTTCCCCGTCAGAAAAGCCGTCACGGTGCCACACCCGCTACAGGGATTGAAGGTGTCGTCGACCGGACGGATACCCCACAGGTCGGCGGCTGCCCACAAGCTCCACAGCGCTCGATTCGATCAGTATAAAATCCGGGAAAGTCAAACTCGCCCGGATCGGCGAGGCGGATCTGGTCCTGATGGAGGCCACCTACGGCGACCGCCTGCACCGGGACCGGGGAGAGACCATCCGGGAGATCGGCGAGATCATCCGCGCGGCCCGTCACGACAAGGGCAACATCCTGATCCCGGCCTTCGCCGTCGGCCGCAGCCAGGAGATTCTCTACTACCTGGGCCTGCACTACGACGAATGGGATCTGGACCGCTGGCAGGTCTTCCTCGACAGTCCCATGGCCATCGAGACCAGCCGCATCTATTGGGAATATCCGCAGCTTTACGATGCGGAGGCCACCAAACTGCGCCGCCAGCTTCACGAGATGCCGCAACTGCGCAACCTGCACCTGACGGCCACGCCCGAGGAGTCCATGGCCATCAACCGGGTGCGGAACGGGGCCATCATCATCGCCGGCAGCGGCATGTGCAACGGCGGGCGCATCGTCCACCATCTGAAGCACAACATCGAAAACCGGGGCAACCACGTCATCATCGTCGGCTACCAGGCCAACGGCACCCTGGGCCGGCGGCTGGTCAACCGGGAACAGGAGGTGCGCATCCACCGCGAGACCTACAGCGTCATGGCCCAGATCCACACGGTGGGCGGCCTCTCGGCCCATGCCGACCAAGAGGGCCTGCTACGCTGGCTGGGCGGCTTCGACAACCGGCCCCAGGTCTATCTGGTCCACGGCGAGGACGAGGCAAAGCAAGCCTTCAAGCAGAAGATTGGCGAAACCCTGGGGTTGGAGACGAAGATCGCGGGGATGGGGGAGAGGCTGGATTTGACATCGTTCCCTACAACCCTACCGGTATAGTAGGTCGGCCTTCAGGCCGGCATAACGGCCTGAAGGCCGACCTACAGCCCCTACCGGTATAGAAGAAAAGGCTCCAGCTCTTCCCGCCAGGCCTGTTCATCGGGCAGGGTCAGGGCGTCCAGGTCGCCGGGGGTGGCGGCGGGGTCGTCCACCCATTGGCGCAGCAGTTCGCTGCCGTTGATGAGGTCGATGGCCAGGCGGTCGAATTCGTATTCGTAGGGGAAATCCCGCCAAAGGTCATAATCGGGCTGCAATTGGCGCAGGGCTTTGAAGGCCAGGGCCATCAGACGCCAGGGGCGGAAGGTCTGGTGGTCATAGCAGGGGCCTTCGGCGTGGATCTGCACCCCGGCGCAGAGCTTGCCCGCGTGCTTATGGAAGGTGGGTTCGAACCAGCATTCCCGAAGACGGCAGCCTTGCAGCCATTGGGGGGCGAGTCCTTCCATGGTGGCGATCAACTTGCGGGGATCGATGTCCGGGGCACCGAAGATCTCCAGGGGGCGGGTGGTACCGCGCCCTTCCGAGAGGCTGGTCCCTTCCAGCATGACGGTCCCGGCGTAGCAGCGGGCCATCCCGAGGTTGGGGGCGTTGGGGCTGGGGTTGATCCAGGTCCGTTCATGGAGGGGCCAGCCGTGGCCGGGGGCGGCATCGGGCTCCCAGCCTTCCATGCCGAGCACAGCGTAGTCCAGATCCAGCTTCAACGACGAAACAAACCAATCGGCCAGTTCGCCCAGGGTGAGGCCGTGGCGCATGGGCATGGGTCCTGCGCCGACGAAGCTCTCCCAGCCGGGGCGCAGGGTCAGACCTTCCACCGGCCGGCCCGCAGGATTAGGCCGGTCCAGGATGACGACCTGCTTGCCGTACAGGGCGGCGGCCTCCAGCACATAGCGCAGGGTGGTGATGAAGGTGTAGATGCGGCAGCCCAGGTCCTGGAGGTCCACCAGCAGGACATCGAAGCTGTCCATCATGGCGGGGGTGGGCCGGCGCACATCGCCGTAGAGGCTGAAAACAGGGATGCCGAGCTGCGGATCTTGGAAATCCGGCGACTCCACCATGTTGTCCTGCTTGTCGCCGCGCAGGCCATGCTGCGGGCCGAAGGCGGCGGTGAGCCTGATGTCGCCGAGGGCCGCCAGGGCATCCAGGGAATGGGTGAGATCCCGCGTCACCGAGGCGGGATGGGCCAGCAGCGCCACACGGCGCCCTTGCAGCGGCTTGCGCAAATCGCGGTCTTCCAGCAGACGGTCGATGCCGAATCTCATGCGAGCTGTTCCAGGGTAAGGGCGAAGGCGCCAGTATAGTGGAAGTCGGGTCGGCCGGACGGGTGGCGCAAGGCCCAATAACTGAGTCGGCCGTTCGTCTCTTCAATGACGGCAGAGAGCCCCAGGCGCAGGACCGGTCCCGGAGGCAGCGGCGACAGGGCCACCGCCAGGGAACAGGCTTGGGGCGAACGGCCGCACAGGCTGGGGGAAAGCGCAATCGCCGCAGGTTCGCCCCCATCCCGGTAGCCCCGGAAATCGTAGGCCTGCCAGGCCCCGGAGGGGGAGAGGTTGAACTCCCGGTAGCCCGGTCCCTCCCCCGCCATGACAAAGGCCTCAAGACAGGTATGTTGCCAAAGGCCATCCACCCGCGCCGGCGGCACGGGGTCCGGGATGCGCAGGGCGACCATGTCCCCTTCGATCCGGTAGTCCAGCAGCAAGGCCCCGTCCGGACGGAAGCGGAGCAGAACCTGGATCGCCTTTACCGCGGAGCAAGGGGTGTCGGGATGGGGTTGGAGGGACGCAATTTGCATGGCTTTCTGTATCCAAATCGACTGAGATGCTGTAAAAACTCGATCAAGAAGTCAGTCAATCTGAAACAGTGGGATGTAGGTCGGCCTTCAGGCCGACATGCCGGGCTAACTGATGGCATTTCATGTTGACTGGCTACTAGACATCCTTGCGCAGAGCGGCGCCCACCAGGCGGGCGGTCACGTCCACCAGGGGAATCACGCGATCGTAGGCCATGCGGGTCGGACCGATGACACCGAGCATACCCATGACCTGATCATCGACCTTGTAGGGCGCCGTGACCAAGCTGCATCCATCAAAGGATTTGTAGCCGGACTCGCGGCCGATGAAGATCCGGATACCCTCGGCCGACATGCAGTCGTCCAGCAGGTGGATGATCTCGTGCTTCTCAGTGAAGGCGTCGAACAGGCGCCGCAGCCGCTCCATCTCGGCCAGTTCGTCCATGCCCATCAGGTTGGTCTGTCCCGAGATGAGGCAATCGCCCTCCTCGCTCACTCCCAGCACCTGTTCGGCCATCTCCACGGCGCGGCGCATGATCTGGTTCATGTCGTCGCGGGCCTGCTGCATGTCGGAAAGCAGCCGCTCGCGGACCTTGGCCAGGGAAAGGCCGCTGAAGGTCTCGTTGAGAAGCCGGGCGGTCTGTTCCAGTTCAGAAGGGGTGTAGTCGCGCCGTGCTTGGATCACGCGGTTGATCACCTCGCCGTCGACTGTCACCAGGATGGCCAGGACGCGGGCGGCGGAAAGACGCACGAATTCGATCTGCCGGAAGACCACCTGCTCCGGCTTCGGCATGGTGACCACGCCGGCCATGTGCGACATCTCGGACAACCAGCGCGAGGCGGAGGAGAGTACCGAGCTGGTATCGCCGGTCAAAGACAGTTGGCCCTGAAACTGCTCAACCTGCCGGTCATCCAGTGGCTTGACGGTGAGGAGGGAGTCGATGAAGAGGCGGTAACCCCGCACGGTCGGTATCCGTCCGGCGGAGGTGTGGGGCGATACGATCAGCCCCAGGTCTTCCAGGTCCGCCAGGACGTTGCGGACAGTGGCGGGGCTGAGGTCGAGGCCGCTGTCGCGCGCGAGGACGCGGGAACCGACCGGCTGGCCGTCACGGATATACCGCTCGATGAGCGTTTTCAGAAAATGCTGGGCCCGTTCGTCTACGATCCCGTCCCATTTCGCAACCTTCGACACTGACGCACCCCTACAAGCCCCCGACATGAGGGCGCGTTGAACTTGTATCTGCTTCGGCAAATGGCTGTCAAGTGGAGGGTCGCGGGCCTGCTAGAATTACCTCCAACCCCTTACAACCGGACAGGAGACACGCCATGCACGAAAAGAGCATCGATCTGTTGAACCGCGCGGTTGCCGACGAACTGGCAACCGTTCACCAATACATGTATTTCCACTTCCATTGCGACGACCAGGGCGTCGATCTACTTTCCGCCCTGTTCAAGCGGACGGCCATCCAAGAGATGCTGCACATCGAACGGCTGGCGGACCGCATCCTCTTCCTCAAGGGCGATGTCGTCATGGAGGCCGCCGCCAAGGTCGAACCCATCCATGATGTGAAGGCCATGCTGGAATGGGCGGACAGTTCTGAACAATCGGCCATCCGCATGTACAACCAGTTCGCCGTCGAATGCGCGGCCAACGCCGACTCCGCCACCAAAAAGCTGTTCGAGGACCTGGTCATGGACGAGGAGCGCCACTACGGGCAATTCGACGATGAGATGGAAAACGTCAAACGCTACGGCGACAGCTATCTGGCACAACAAGCCATGGAGCGCAGCAGGGCTGCCGCCGCGCCCCAGCCCGCCGGCCCCCCCAAGGCGCCGAAGCCCTGACCTTTCCCTTCCCCTCAAGGAGGCTGTCGTAAAACTCGGTGAACGCAGGCCGGATAAGCGACACCCTCTCAAAGGGAGGGAAAAATTCGCAGCGTCAGCTCTATGCCGGTTTTTGCGTTAATACCCAAACTACTGGGCTGACACATGGCTTCCCCCCCGGCGACCGCGCCTCTGATAACCTGCCAGATGGCGCCAATGGGCCGCCAGGCGGCGATAGACGCAACGCTGCTCGTCGCCGCCATGAAAGGGGAGCGGTGCCGCTGATAGCGCAGCATGACGAACTCCAGGTCCTGTTCGAGGATCTCGGAATCGAGGTGGTTCAGCGCTGCAATGGCAATAGCTTTGTGATCGTTCGAGGACATGCCGGCGTTCTCCTGGTGGGGATGGTTGCGTCAATCCGGCTGGCGTCGCTGCTATCGGTCGGCTGGCGGGACAGAGATCTATTTGGTCAGTATCAGTTTGCTGTTACGGGTGATGAGCAAGCAGTAGTCCTGTCCGCCATGGGTGATGATCAGCCGGGAATCCCCTAGGAAAAGGCTGTCAGACGCGATGCGCCGAACCGTTTTTTTCGTGGAGTCCGGAAGATCCGGCGTCTGCTTTTTCAACGAGAGATTTGCATTCGAGTTCATGAGCTTTGCTTATAGGTCACCTGATGTTTTGCAAATGATAATGGTTCGCATTATAATTGTCAAACGGGCAATGAATTCACTCCGCCGGATCACAAACCGTATGAATATGAACGACGCGACGATTACCCCCGAAAAGGGCAATGACTGGGTCCGGGTCCAAATACCCAGGACCCAAGTGCTTGAGTTTCTGAAGGCGGGCCTCATCTGTACATCCGACATGAGATGCCTGGGCTGCGACTCGAAAAATTGCCTTTGGAAGCTGGTCTTGAAGGCGAGCGCTTACCGGATGGGGCGTTCTTGAGGGGGGGAAGCGGGATGCAAGGCAGAGTTCATCCCTGAACCCCAGGAATCTCCCCCGCCAGCGGCGGGGGAAATTTGCATGATTTCTTTGCGCTAAAACTCGACCGCCAACTGGGCGGTGTAGCTGTTGGAATAATCACCGGTCCCGCCATCGGCTAGGCCGTAGTCCTTGTCATGGAGCCATTCGAGGCCCAGCTTGATCTTCTCGAAGAGGGCGATCGAAACGCCCAGGGAGCGCCGCTCCTCGGGCAGGCCCAGTGCCTGGGCCTCGGCGGTGCCCTGTACCCCTGCGGCAATGGTGGTCTCTCGTCCGAGGATGCCATTTTCGAAGGTGTAACCCGCCTCCAGATTCCAGGCTTCCGGCCTGGCGCCCAGGCCGTTGAATGCCAGTGTGCCGGCATCGAAGGATTCGGTGGCGGCCAGATATTCGCCGATCAGGTTGAACCGGCCCAGGGTGAACTTGGCGTGCGCCTCTGCGCCGGGAATGTTGGAAGCATAGGGATTGGCGCCGATGGCATCGGTCAGCCCGCCGGAATCGCCGATATCGTTGATCCAGCCCATGCCGGCCGTGAAATTGCCGTTTCCATAACCCAGGGCCGCGCCCAGGTTATCGAGCTTATTGCCGCCGCCGGCATCCAGATCGCCATTGAAGGTGTAAAGGCTGGCGGTAAAGCCCTTTGCTTCGTAGCCCAGCATCGCGACTTCCTCCTTGGTTTCGCCCATCTCCAGGGTAAGCGGGTCAGTGATCAGGTTGGTCTCAAAGGCGCCGAAGGGGACCGGCAGGCGTCCGGCCGTCAGGGAGAAGGGTGTCCGATCCCCGCTGGCAATGGTGATGTTGTACTCATCGACGGTCATTTCCTTGCCGCCACTATCCCCTTCCTCCATGAGGAACAGTAAGTGGGTCTTGGCCCAGTCGCTGAGATCGACATCGACGCCCAGCTCGATTTTGGGCACATCGAGCTTGTTGAGATCAGTGTTGACGACAGGGTCGAACAGATCCCTGTCATCCGTTCGCATGGCCTCGATCTCGACCAGCCAGCTTATGTTCACAGCGGAACCGGCATCGGCGCCCCCTTGCCATAGCAAGGCGCCAATGGCGGCAGTCAATAACCTCTTTCTCATGGAGTGCTCCTGGATCAATCAAATTCTGAATGTGGACAGGCTCTATTCCTCGCGGCTCTGAGCCCCCTTTCGGGGACGGGGAGGAGACGGTGAGGACCTGAGGCAAAAGCAGGCTGGCTGGTTCTTGACTGGCTGGCGATGATTCAAATACCGCTCTTGATGATAATGGTTATCGATACGATGTCAACCAACTCATCACTAATGAGGTCATAGCCTATACGTTATTTTGTAACGCATACATCAAATAACGCTACGGATTAAAGGCGCAGGCCGGTCGCCTCCTCGCAGCCCATTTGCCGCGAAAGAGCCCACTCACGGCCCGAAGATGGCCGGCCACCAGGCCAAGCCGACCACCGCGCTGCCAAGGATGCCCGGCAACAACGGCAGCCAGCGGCGGGGGGCGGGCACCCCCTGGCGGGCGAGGATGCGCTCGCCGAGCCAGAGGCTCCAGGCCACGCTGGCGAGAAACAGCAGCGCCTTCGCGCCCTGCACGCCCGCCGGGCCGAGCGGGGTCTCCTTGATCGGCTCGAACAGCATGCTGCCGAGGCCGACGATCAGCGACACCATCGCCACCGGCGCGTACTGGTAACCGAGTTCGGTGAAGCGTTGGCGAAGACTCGAATCGCCGCCCATCAAGCCGGACAGCCAGGCCGCGGCGGCGGTCAGCCCGCCCAGCACAACGGCCATGGCCACCATGAAGCCCGACATGAAGGAGACGATCATCACGAAATCCAGCCACCAGAAAATCTCCGCGCGTTCCGGATGCACGCTCATCAGCCAGGACGGCCCTGCTTGGAACAGCCAGGACCAGTCGCGCCCAAGGGCGTATTCCGCCAGCGCTTGGCGCATCTGCTGGTATTGCGGCAGGATCAGCCAGAGGAAACCGCCGAGCGCCACGCCGGTGTCGAGGAAGAGCAGCCAGGCCTCGGCGAAGTTGGCGCGGTGGTCACGGATGTGTTCGATCTCGCTGCCGAGGCGGCGAAAGACCATGCGCACGCTGCCCTTGGCGCCGGGATTGACGCAGCGGAAGCATTCGATGCAGTGGCGCGATTCCGACTTATGCGGCAGATCGATCATCGTCGGACAGGCGCCCTTGAGCGAATAGATGTCACGGCCCGGAATCTTGACCTGCGGCTCGAAGTTGACCGGGCCGAGGCGCGAGTAGAGACCCAGCACGCGGCCGATCGGGCAGAGGTGGCGGCACCAGGCGCGCTTCTTGCGGCCGTAGAGAAAACCGGCCAGCATCGCCATCGCCATGGTGCCGCCAAAGAGGATGGCCGCCCCTTCTGGGTGATCGCGCACGCCGAGCGTCTGGCCGAGCAGGGTGACGAGGATGAAGCTCACCGCCGGGGTGCCCTCCCAGCGCATCCAGCGCGGAATCCGCCATTGCAACCCCAGCTTGTTGGTCCACTCGGTGGCGGCGCCCATCGGGCAGAAGATGCCGCACCAGGAGCGCCCGGTGAAGATCACCGAGAGGAACACCAGCGGAAACCAGACGCCCCAAAGCAGATAGTTGGCGAAGCTGGTGTAGTGCGTCCAGGGCGTCGCGGTCTCGGGCGGGTCGGGCAGGAACAGCGGCACGACGATGACGGCAAGGAACAGCACGAACATCGCCGCATGTACCCAGACCAGCTTGTCGCGGTGGCGCAGGAAAAAGGCCTCGACGACTTCCGAGCGGCGCGTGGTGCGGGCACCGTTATGGATGAGCACCCTTTTCGTCCGGCACGCGGTCGCGGCGACGCTTGGAATGATTTCGGGTTCAAACATGGCAGCGATTGGTCCAATGGACGAACATGCGGCAATCACCCCCGGACGGACGGCGGCATGCGGTCGATCCTCCCCATGCGCCAGAGGGCATAGGACCAGAACGCCGCGATTGCGATCACCAGTGTGGCGGCGGGGCGCGCGCGGTAGCCGACGAAATCCGCGAGGAAGCGCCCTGGGCCGCGACCGTCCGGCAGCCAGGCCGCCGTGTCCCAGAGCGGATCGATGATCGGCGGCAGCCATTCCATGCCGATCAGGCGGTCGATGCCGGCGGCCAGGAGTGCTGTGGCGATCAGGAGCAACAGGAATTCGCTGGCGCGGAAAAGGGTGCGGACGTTGAGATGCCGCGCACCGCGTGCGACGAGCCACGCAGTGGCCACCGCCAGCGCGAATCCCGCCGCCGCGCCACTGAACAGGCGCGTCGTCTCGCCCTCCATGCCCAGACCGTAGAGGAAGACGACGGTCTCCGCCCCCTCGCGCGCCACCGCCAGCGCCGCGATGGCGGCGATGCCGAATGCGCCCATCGCCTGCTCCGCCTGGCGCTCCAGTTCACGCTTCATGTGGCGGCCGTGCGCGTGCATCCAGAGCACCATGTGGAGGATCAGCGCGGCTGCGCCCAGCACCATGGCAAGCTGGAACTTTTCGAGCGCCGCGCCCGCGAACTCGCTTTGCGCCGCCCAGGTCGCGAAACCGAGCGCCCCCGCGAGCCCGACCCCGGCGGCCACGCCAGCCCACAGGCCACGCGCAAGCGGTAACGGCGTTTCCTGGCGTGCGATCCAGGAGAGCAGCACACCGATGACCAGCATGGCTTCGAGGCTCTCGCGCCAGACGACGATAAAGGCATTTCCCATATCTACCCCCTACTTGGCGATGACCCGCATCTTGCCGGTGTCCATGTGAAACTCATCGATGAACTCGTATTCGCCGGGATTGAGCTTCGGCAGCACGACGAAGGAGCTGGCGCCGGGCGCCAGCACCTTCTCGACGCGCATATCGAGGTTCTCAAACTCGATCGGCCCCTTGCCCTGGTTCCGGACAACCAGCTTGATGCGCTGGCCGGCGGGAACCTCAAGCCGTTCGGGGAACAACCGGCCCTCCTTCGCGATGACCTCGAAGGTCGGCAGTTCCTCCGCAGGGGTGTCGGCCGCCCAGCCCAACCCGAGCCAAAACGCGGCAGCCAACATGAGATGGGACAGGACGACAGGCATGGCGGACCTCCTTAAAAACAGGGTTTGGCGCGCAACAGGGTGGCAATCGGTGTCCTGCCCATATCAGTACCCGCCCTTCTTGCCGACGCCGGCGTAGGTGAACTCCCACTCCGCCTCGACGGGCTTGAACCAGGGACTTACGCCGGTGGCACGGTCGGTGTGGCGTCCGAACATATGGCCAGCGGGGTTTTCCTTGGCGCTGGGCGGATAAACGGTGAATTTGAGCTTGTACTTGCCGGGACCCTTGAGCTTGACGTTGTCGCCGTAGTGCGGGCCGTCGCTGGCGACCATCGGCATCATGTCGCCCTTGATGGCCTCGCTGTCGCCGTCCTTGATCAGCTCGTACTTGACGAGGATGTGCGGCACCCAGAAGCCCTCGGGAATGCCGTTTGGGTTCTTGGCGAGGGCGTGGATGTCGGCCTCAAGGTGGATATCGGATTCCGACGCCTTCCTCATGTGGCCTTCCGGCTCCATCTCGACCGGCTGGAGATAGACGGCGGCGATCTCCATCTCGGCCAGGTTCTGCGGCGTACCGACCGGGAATTCAAGGGCGAAGGCGGATGTCGCCCAGAGGGCGGCGAATGACAACGACAATGTGCGTTTGAAATACATAACAAACCTCTAACGGATAAAATGAAAGATCCGGCTGGCTTGCCGCAGATGCCGACGGGCAAACGGCTGACTGGCTGAATGAAACGGGGCGAGCACCTGTGCAGCCCCTGCTTCGTCGGGATCGAGTGATTCTGGTTTTTCAGCTCCGGCGAAGTAGTACGACGCAGGATTGACACGGCCAT
Organism: Gammaproteobacteria bacterium RIFOXYD12_FULL_61_37; assembly: GCA_001801995.1. Classification (GTDB taxonomy): domain Bacteria; phylum Pseudomonadota; class Gammaproteobacteria; order Chromatiales; family Chromatiaceae; genus YD12-FULL-61-37. Next base: position 11,248 of record MGZB01000017.1, read on the forward strand.
CAATTACTCGATATCTTGAGAAGCATTCTCATCTTATATGAGAATGGTTATCATGACCAATCTTTTTTCGTCTGGCCAGGAGTACTCCATGATCCTTTCCCAACTCCGCGACTATTTGAAAACCAATCGCCGCGCCGCCCTGGCCGACATGGCCATCCGCTTCGACGCTGATCCGGGCGCCCTGCGCGGCATGCTGGAACGGCTGATGGCCAAGGGCCTGGTGGAAAGGCTCCCCCAGGGCACCGCCTGCGGCGGCGGATGCTGCAAATGCGACAGTGCCACGGTGGAGATCTATGCTTGGAGGGAGAACGATTGAGACGGCCCATGCACGACATCAGCCACTGGCAGCACCACCACGACTTCCGCCTCGACCAGCACAGCGCCGAGCGGCGCACCCGCTGGGTCATCGCCCTGACCGCCGTCACCATGCTGGTGGAGGTGGCCGCGGGCACCCTCACTGGCTCCATGGCCCTCCTGGCGGACGGCTGGCACATGGCGACCCATGTGGGGGCGCTCGGCATCGCAGCCTTCGCCTACCACATGGCCCACCGCCACGCCGCCGATCCCCGCTTCACCTTCGGCACCGGCAAGGTGGCCATTCTCGGCGGCTACACCAGCGCCGTGGCGCTGGCGCTCGTGGCCCTGCTCATGGCGGCGGAATCCCTCTCGCGCCTGTTCGAACCGGTGAACGTCCACTTCAGCGAGGCCATGGTGGTGGCCTGGATTGGCCTGGCGGTCAATTTGGCCAGCGTCTGGCTGCTGGATGACCATGACCATGACCATGACCATCAGCATTCCGATCATGAACATCACCAGGACCACAACCTGCGCGCCGCCTATCTCCATGTGGTCGCGGACGCCCTGACCTCGGTCCTGGCCATCCTCGCCCTCTGGACCGGTTCCGCCTTCGGCTGGATCTGGATGGACCCCCTGATGGGCATAGTCGGGGCACTGGTCATCGCCCGTTGGGCCATGGGCCTGCTGCGCGACACGGGACGGATCTTGCTCGACGCCGAGGACCACGACGACCTGGAGGGACAGATCCGCGCCCTGGTGGAGGCCGATCCCGACACCCGCATCGCCGACCTGCACCTCTGGCGCGTCGGGCCGGAAAGCCGCGCTTGCATCCTCTCCCTAGTGACCCACAGCCAGAAGCACCTCCCCTACTACAAGGATCAACTCGCGCAGGTGCCGAACCTTGATCACCTGACCATCGAGGTCAATCTCTGCCTGCCCGGCCAATGCCCCGCAACCCGCAACCCGCAACGAGTGTCAGTAGCCAGTCAACATGAAACGCCACCACCGTAGGTCGGGCTTTAGCCCGACATGCCGGCCTGAAGGCCAACCTACAGCCCGCCGTTTCAGATTGACTGACGACTAGAGGGGCCTATAAAGCTGATCGAACAGCGATTGCGAAAAGCCGGTCATGCGTGACTCGCCCACCAGGATGAGGGGTACGCCTTTTCCGTTCAGGCGCTTGTAGTCCCGGCGGCCCTGTTCCGACCGTTCCACGTCGAATTCGGTGTAGGGGATGTTTCTGGCCTGGAGATAGGACTTGGCCTTTTTGCAGGCGCCGCACCAAGTGGTGGAGTAGACCACCACCGCCTTGACGCTACTGGCGGCGGCCGGTCGCGCCTCGCTCCGCTCCGGGGGACTGTAGGTATTGATGTGGAGATCGAGGGATTGGGCGTTCACGTTTGCGGGTGGGCGGTCGCCAAGCTGAACCCGTCCCTGGTCATCGACCCAGCGAAAGACCTCTGCCGGGCAATCGAAACTCAGCGCCGACAGCAGTAGCCAGATAAGGATGCGCCGGATATCCATGACTCCTCCCCGCCCGATCGGTTGACGCTTCCAGTCTAGGCAGCCGCCAGCGGCCAAACCGTTAACTGTGTCGCATCAGGTTCATCCGGTGCATGACGGCGGTGGCGATCTCCTCGATGGAGAGGGAACTGCTGTTGACCAGGGGAATGCCTTCCCGCTGATAGAGTTCCTCGGCCTGGCGCACCTCGCGCCGGCAGGTCTCCAGTGATGCATAGCTGCTGCCCGGACGGCGCGCTTCGCGGATTTTGGCGAGGCGTTCGGGGATGATGGTGAGACCAAACAGGAGCGGTTTGTGGGCGGCCAAGGCGCGGGGCAGGCCGCCATGATCGAGATCGTCCTGGGTCAAAGGGTAGTTGGCGGCATAGATGCCGTAATGGAGGCTGAGATAGAGACAGGTAGGCGTCTTGCCGGAACGGGAGACCCCCAACAGGATCACATCGGCTCGCTCCAGATTGGTGAGCCGCGCCCCGTCGTCGTAGCTGAGGGTGAAGTTCATGGACTCTACCCGCCGCTCGTATTCTTCCAGGTTGCCGATCCCGTGGGAACGGCCCACGGCACAAACCGAATGGGACTCCAGGTCCCGTTCCATGGCGGAGATGAAGGTGTCGAACAGATCGTAGACGCTACAGTTGGAGTGGCGCAGCCGCTCCCGCAACTGGCCCTGGACCAGGGTGGAAAAGACCAGCGGGGGATGGTGTTCCGCCTCCGCCGCCGCCTCGATGCGGCGGATGGCGTCCTCCAGTTTCTCCTCCGTGTCCAGGTAGGGGATATAGATCCGGTTGAAGTCGATGCCGTCGAACTGGGACAGGAGACTGCTGCCAAAGACATCGACGGTGATGCCGGTCCGGTCGGAAAGGAAAAAGACGGTTCTTGTGGCCAACTGGGCACCCCCGAGAAGCTGAAAACACCCTATGGGACTAGAGACTGGAAAATGGGCAAGTACCCGGCCCTCTCTCCCTTAGCAAAGGCTTACGCTGATGATACCCCCAAATGCGGATCAATCCATGTAATGACAATTCATTGATAGTCTTCGTGATTTTCGTATTTCTCGGCTTATACCCCATTCCCTATTGGTCCGATGGGTTACAATCCTGGACCGGACCCCGGTTTCGCCAAGCTGTCAAGCTGCGCCCCGCAAAATGCATGGCGGCGGAGGGAGGCTGTAGTAATCCCATCGTTCCCACACTGGAGCATGAACCCACACACAACCAACACACCACACACACAGCCGGCTGTAGTAATCCCATCGTTCCCACACTGGAGCATGGGGACGATCAAAACTGTAAATATTTAGGCGTACAAGCATGAAAGCTGACAACTTCGTCCTTCAAGACTATTTCAATAGAGTTGGTTATCGAGGCGATGCAAAGGCGGATATTGCCACCGTAACCCGATTGATGAGGTGTCAGTTATTTACCGTACCGTTTGAGAACCTCGATGTTCAGGCAGGCAAGGTTGTTTCGTTGGTTCCGGAGGAGATTGTTGAGAAGATTGTCGAGCGTAATCGTGGTGGATATTGCTATGAGGTAAATGGTCTTTTCTCCATGGCGCTTTATGCACTCGGCATTCCTTACCGGTTTGTAGCTGCACGGCCCATGTTCTACCCCGTGAGAAGACCAAAAACACACATGGCTATTGTGTTGGAGATGGATGGCGAGGAATGGCTATGTGACTTAGGTTTTGGCAGTTATGGCATTAGAGCGCCCATGCGGCTTGATGCAGTTAATATTGAAATAACACAGGACGATGACACCTTTGTACTGATCAATGAGAATAACCGCGACTATTTGTTGAAGGCATTCGTCGATGGAGAGTGGGCAAATCAATATGCGTTCGATTTGTCACCGCAAGAGTGGATTGATTTCGTGCCTGCCAATTACCTTAACTCCACGCACCCGGACGCCGTTTTCGTACAAAAACTGCTTGTCGTGCTTCATGACCAAACTGGAAGAACGATCCTTTTCGGTGATGTGCTAAAGACCGTAAGGAATGGGAAAGTGGAAAAAGAGACCGTGGCTCTAGGAGATCGCGATTCCATCTTGGCAAATAGATTCGGCCTGGCATCGAATGGCTAACGGGCATCTCAAAAATTCAATCGCTGCCAGCCATGGAGAGCGAAGCGAAGGCTGGTAGTCCCCGATAGGCGTAGGGCGCGTGCGTGGGGCCGGAGTTGGTGGAGGGATTGGAAATCCCGCAACCAGCGGAGGCCCTATGCAGAGCGCATCCCGGCACGCCGTTAAGCCATTTGCGGGAGTTGTGACGGAGGGCTCCCCACGAGGGAGTCCGGAGTCGCAACGGACGCAGGGCGATCGGGGCACAAAAAGTTGTCGAAGATCGAGTGCGTTTTGGGGACTTGGATGTCCCAAAACGTATAACGAGATCGAAGACACCCCGATTTCTAAGCCAGGCGAGGCGCAAGGATGCGCCGAATAATAAATGATATGTAAGGAGTAATTCTTTGTGAGCAACACAGCATGGCAACGAAAATTGGATTTTTAGAGGTGCCCTAATGTGCGCCAACAATTACTCTCACCGACATCGCCCGAGACGTTCCCACGCTGGGCCATGGGAGCGATCATAGCCATGACAAATTCATCACCCCGCCTCTTCGGCATCCACGCCCAGCCCGGCAAGCTGCTGGGCTGGGCGCTGGCCGCCCTGCCCTTTCTGCTGGCGCTGGGGCTCTATCTCTGGGCCTCGGACATCCGCCACCGGGACAATCCCAACGACAAGCTGTTGCCGGCGCCCGTGCAGATGGCCGAGGCGTTCGATCGCATGGCCTTTCAGCAAGACCGCCGCACCGGGACCTATCCCATGGCCCAGGACACGATTTCCAGCCTCAAGCGGCTGCTGACCGGCGTGACCTTGGCGGCCAGCGCCGGGCTGCTGCTGGGGCTGAATATGGGGCTGTTTCCGGGCATGAGCGCGACCCTGAGCCCCTTCGTCACCTTCCTTTCCATGATCCCGCCCCTGGCCATCCTGCCGATCCTCTTCATCAGCTTCGGGGTCGATGAGCTGGCCAAGGTGATGCTGATCTTCATCGGTCTCTTCCCGCTGATCACCCGCGACATCCAACTGGCCGTGCGCAAGCTGCCGGGGGAGCAGATCACCAAGGCCCTGACCCTGGGGGCATCCTCCTTGGCGCTGGCCTACCGTATCGTTCTGCCGCAGATCCTGCCCCGGCTGATCGAGGCGGTGCGCCTGTCGTTGGGCGCCGCCTGGCTGTTCCTGATCGCAGCCGAGGCCATCGCCGCCGACGACGGGCTGGGCTACCGCATCTTCCTGGTGCGCCGTTATCTGGCCATGGATGTCATCCTGCCCTACGTGCTCTGGATCACCCTGCTGGGTTACGGCATGGACCTGCTGCTGCGTTACCTGCTGCGATGGGGCTTCCCCTGGTACGCCAACAGGGAGGGGGAATAGCATGGATCTGGAGAATGGCCTGATCGTCGAGGATGTCTACAAGTCCTACGGGACCAAGGTGGTCCTGGACAATCTGGATCTGCGGGTGCGCAACGGCGAGTTCTGCACCCTGGTCGGACCCAGCGGCTGCGGCAAATCGACCCTGCTGCGGCTGATCCTGGGCGAAGAACAGCCCTCCGCCGGACGGATCAGCCTAAACGGCAAGCTGCTGGGACCGCCCAGCGTCCAACGCGGCATCGTCTTCCAGCGCTATTCGCTTTTTCCCCATCTGAGCGTCGCCGACAACGTCTCGCTCGGGTTGAGGTTGGGAAACCGCGTCTCCGCCAAGGAGGCCCGCGCCGAGGCGATGCAATACCTGGAGCGTATGCGCCTGGCGGAGCACGCTGGCAAATACCCCCACCAGCTCTCGGGCGGCATGCAGCAGCGGGTCGCCATCGCCCAATCCCTGATCATGAAGCCCGAGATCCTGCTCATGGACGAGCCCTTCGGCGCGCTGGACCCGGACACTCGCGAGGACATGCAGCTCTTTCTGCTGGAGCTGTGGGAACAGGAGCAGATGACCCTCTTCTTCGTCACCCACGACCTGGGAGAGGCCGCGTTTCTCGGCACCCGCCTCCTGGTGCTCTCCCAGTACTACACCGACGACCGGGGCGACGGGGACGGCATCAACCGGGGCGCCAAGATCGTTGCCGACCATCAACTCCCCCGCTCCCCCTTCGGCACCGGGGAGAAATTCAGCCAAGGATTCGGCCAACTGATCGATCAGATCCGGGAGGAGGGATTCGACCCCGCCTACCGGCAACACGCGCGGGATTTCAACCTGAAGCACCCCGATGCCTTCCAGACCCTGACGGAGATGGAGTTGCGACGGGGAAGGGAATCACCGTGAATTTGTTCCCCCTTCCAATCCTCCCCCAAAGAGGGAGGATGCCGGAAAGCGGGAGAGAACCGCCAACCCCTGATAAGGGGGGATTCAGGGCTCAGGGATTCGTCGGCAGCGTCCCAATCTCGTCCATCACCGACTCCAGTTCCTGTTCCACGGCCGAGAGGGGTTTAGCGACATCTTCATGGCCGGACTTGAGGCACTCTTCCAGGGTGGCGGCCAGGGTCCTGAGCCGGGTGGCGCCGATGCTGGCGGCGGTGCTTTTCAGGGTATGGGCAGCGCGGGTCGCGGCGGGACGGTCGGCCCTTTCCAGGGCGCCTCTGATATTCGCCGTCGCGTCCTTCTGATCAACGGCGAACATCTTGAGGATGTTGAGGTAGAAGGGGAGATTCCCCTCCAGCCCATTGAGACCGGCGCCGGCGTCGATGTGTATCAGTTGCGGCAGGGGGTCCCCCCCCGGCAGGTCCCAGGGGTCTAATCCCTCAGGGCCGGAGAGCTGGGGATTGGACACCTGGACCCATTTGGCCAGGGTGATGAACATCTCCCGCACATTCAGCGGCTTGGCGATGTGGCCGTTCATGCCGCATTCCAGTGCCTTCTGGACATCGCTCACCATGGCGTTGGCGGTCATGGCAATCACCGGCAGTTGGGCGAGGCGTTCGATCTTGCGGATCTCGCGGGTCGCGGTGTAACCATCCATGACCGGCATCTGGCAATCCATCAGGACGCCGTCGAAGGGTTCCTCCGCCAGCATGTCCAGCGCTTCTTGGCCCTGGGTGGCCACCGCCACCGAGATACCGTTGGCGCTGAGCAATTCGATGGCCAGTTCCTGGTTGAATTCGTTGTCCTCGACCAGCAGCAGCCGCGCCCCCCGCAGGCGCTGGGTCGCTTCCCGGTAGTGCTTGTCGCGCTTGCCTTCCCGTCCGCCCTTGACCAGGCCCCGCCCCAGGGAGACGGAGATGGAGTCGAGCAGATTCGAGGCCGTCACGGGCTTGGTCAGGATGTTGTCGATGTTGAGGTGGTTCGTTCGCGCCTCGCGCAGGACGTTGTCGCGGCCGAAGGCGGTCACCATGATGACGAGGGGCGGCGAGGAGAGGCGCTGGCGGATTTGGGAGACGCAGCTCACCCCGTCCATCTCCGGCATCTGCCAATCCATCAGCACCAGATCGAACTTGCGGCCGGCGACGGCGGCGTATTCCAGTTGCTTCAGGGCCTCGCTGCCGTTTCGGGCCGTGGCGATGTCGAATCCGCTGTCGGCGGCCATACGGCCGAGGATCTCCCTGGCGCTGGCGTTGTCGTCCACGATCAGGACCCGCAGGGAACCCATGTCCGGTTGCGAGGGCCATTGGACCTCTTCCTCCTGCCGCCAGCCCAGCTCGATGGTGAAGTGGAAGATGCTGCCCTCGCCGGGCGTACTTTCGACCCAGATCTCCCCGCCCATCATCTGGGTGATGCTCTTGGAAATGGCCAGGCCGAGGCCGGTCCCGCCGAAGCGGCGCGTGGAGGAGGCATCGACCTGACTGAAGGAGTGGAACAGTCTCGCCTGTTGCTCCCCGGTCATGCCGATGCCGCTGTCGCTCACGGAAAAATGCAGCCTTGCCCGATCCCCCTGCGACTCCAGAAGGCGCACGGCGACGATGATCTCCCCCTTGTCGGTGAACTTGACGGCGTTGTTGCCCAGATTGATGAGGATCTGCCCCAGCCGCAGGGGGTCGCCAAGCAGGGCAGTCGGCACGTCGGCCGCCACGTCGAAGAGCAGTTCCAGCCCCTTCTCTTCCGCCCTGAGACCTACCAGGTTGGTCAGATTGTCGAAGACCTCCTCCAGCCGGAAGTTGCGGATCTCCAGATCCAGCTTGCCGGCCTCGATCTTGGAGAAATCGAGGATGTCGTTGAGGATGCCGAGCAGCGACTCGGCGGAACGGTGGACCTTGTCGATGTAGCCGCGCTGCTTGGGCGTCAGATCGGTCCGCAGGGCCAGATAGGACAGGCCGATGATGGCGTTCATGGGGGTGCGGATTTCGTGGCTCATGTTGGCCACGAACTGGCTCTTCGAGCGATTGGCCGTCTCCGCCGCCTCGCGGGCGTCGATCAGCGCCTGTTCCGCGATCTTCTCCTGGGTGACATCGCGGATGACGGCGCTGTATTGCCTGCCGTCGTCCAGGTCGATCTCGCCGAGGGTGACCGCCACGTCGATCTCGCTCCCGTCCCGGTGGAGCAGCCGCAGATGCCGCGCCTGTCCCTGCCTGTCGCCGCCGTTCCCGCCACGCTTGAAGAGGGACTTCAGCGATTGCTCGGCCTGACCGCGCAAAGGCTCCGGGATCAGGCTGTCCACGTCACTGCCCGCCAGCGACTGCTGCTCGTGACCGAGGATGCGCTGGATGGCGGGATTCGCAGAGACGATGGTCCCCTTGGCGTCAAGAATCAGCAGACCGTCGCCCATGGTGTTCAGGATGGCGCGCTGGCGCGATTCGCTCTCCTGGACACCGGCCAGGGCGTGGCGCAACTCGTCGTTGGAATATTGCAGCTCGCCCCGCATGGCGTGGAAGGCCATGCTGAGGCGGCCGATCTCGTCCTGGCCGAAGGGGGGCAGCTCGACCTTGAAATCGCCCTCGGCGATACGCTCCGCCGCCCGTTCCAGGCGGCGCAAAGGGAGATGCAGCAGGTGACGCTGGCTGATGAAGCCGGTGAACAGGAGTATCCCCATCAGCCAGAGAATCAGCTTGTTCAGACCCTGGAGCCCTTCCATGGCCTGGACCCTGGCCTCGGTCCAATCCACATCCACTTCCAGGCGGCCCAGCTTGGTCCCCCCGGCCATCAGGAAATGCTGGACATGCACCAGATTCTCCTGCGCGGGAAGAGTGGAAGGGGTCTTATCGAACAGGGGATAGAGACGTTTACCGGCGCCGCTGTAGAGGCTGAGGTTGTACCACTGCCCCTGATGCTGTTCTTCGTGGTGATTCATCGCGGCGAACAGCGCAGCCAGGTCGCGCGTCTGCAAGCTGCGCACCACGTCCGATTCGCCCGCCCGCAGCACTTCGACGGCCCTGGCCTCGAAGGCGACCCTGGCCTTTTCGATCTGGCGCGGCTCCCAATGAAAATGGATCAGACTGACAATCAAGGCCATCGCAATCAGCGGCGGCAGAAGCAGCTTGCCTTGAATGCTTGTGAAACCCATGCGTCTCCCCGGGGGAAAAACAAAAAAGCCCGGTTCAACTGAGCGCGGGCTTTGCTGAAGTCGATTTCAGGGGCGGTCAGTCCGCCTTCTTTTCGCCTTGCTTCAAATATTGGGCCAGTTTATCGGCCGGCACATACCCTGGCAGCACCTCGCCACCGGGAAGCACCATCGCCGGAGTGCCCTGCACCCCGATCATCTCGCCTAGGCGCATGTGATCGGCCACGGGATTGGTGCAATCCTTGGGCTCGACCTTGCCGTCGGCCTTGGCCGTGGTCATCGCCTTGTTGCGGTCGGGGGCGCACCAGACCGAAACGGCCTTCACATAAGAAGGACTATGCATGCCCGAGCGCGGATAGAAGAGATACCGGATGCGGATGCCTTCCTTGTTGTAGCTCTCCATCTCCTTATGCAGCTTGCGGCAGTAGCCGCAGTCGATGTCGGTGAAGACAGTCACGGTGTGGGCGGCCTTCTTGTCGCCGAAGACCACCATATTTTCCTCACCCACCTTATCAACCGCGTCGGAGACAGCCTTTTGCCGGCGGGGCTCGGTGATGTTCTTCTCGTTATCCAGATCGATGATGCTGGCCTGCAACAGGTAGCGGCCGTCATTGGTCATATAGACCACACGGGGGCCGATGACCACCTCGGACAGGCCGGGGATGGCGCTGGGGCTGACGCTGTCGGGCTTCACGCCCGGCATCATCTGCTGCAACCGCTCCAGCAGCTTGGCATCAGCCGCCGGTCCCTTGCCTTCTTCCGCCGCAAGAGAAACCGTGACGGCGCCGAACAGGGCTGCAAGGAAAAAAATGGGTCTCAGTATGTGCATGGAACTACCTTAAATTCAGTCTCTAAAATTGGTGAATTGCAGGGGCAATCCGAAATCGGCTTGACGGAGGAAGGCGATAACCTGTTGCAGATCGTCCCGGTTCTTGCCGGTCACCCGCACCTGCTCACCCTGGATCTGGGCCTGGACCTTGATCTTGGTCGCCTTGATGTCCTTGACCATCTTTTTTGCGGTATCGGACTCGATCCCCTGGCGGACCGTCACCGTCTGTCGCGCATCGCTCAGATTGACGACAGAGTCCTTCTTGTCGAGGCAACCGATGTCCACAGACCGTTTGACCAGCTTCATTTCCAGGATATCCATCATCTGCTTCAACTGGAAATCATTTTGCGCCCGCAGGGTTACATCCGCGCCGCTCAACTCGAACTCGGCCCCGCTTCCCTTGAAGTCGAACCGCTGGCCTACCTCGCGGTTAGCCTGATCCACGGCATTGCGGACCTCTTGCAGATCCACCTCGGAAACCACATCGAACGAGGGCATTTTTTCTCTCCGCTGAGATTGTCTGGTTAGGACGTTGTTGGGTAGGTCGGCCTTCAGGCCGACTGCGGCGCTGATAGTCGGCCTGAAGGCCGGCCTACCCCTTTTCATCTACCGGGGCGGTTGCCCGGCCCCATGATCGTTAAGGTAACGAAAAGGGCGCCGCCGCGCCAGAAAAAGGAGCCACGGGGCTTGCGGCCGCTGACGGTTGGCGCACCTCGCCGCGCGTGTTAACGTTCCACGCATCGACCCTATTTCTGTCCCAAAGCGGCCCATGACACTTGAGTTCAACAGAATCGGCCTTATCGCCAAGCTCGATCCAGGCGTATCTGAGACCTTGGCGACCCTGGCCGCTTTCCTCTCCGGCCTGGGCTGCACCGTGGCGCTGGAGCGGGAGACGGCTTCGCTTCTGCCGGGCTCTGGGCACGAGATCTACGAGGCCCCTGCCCTGGCTGCCTCGGCCGATCTGTTGATTACGGTCGGGGGTGACGGTACGCTGCTGGGCGCCGCCCGTTTGCTGGCCGACCGGGATATCCCGCTGCTGGGCGTCAACCTGGGCCGCCTGGGCTTTCTCACCGACATCTCCCCCACCGGCATGACCGAACGGCTGGCGGCCATTCTTCAGGGGGAGTTCGACGAGGAGCGGCGTTTCCTGCTGCGCACGGAGATCCTGCACGAGGGCCGCGTCACCACCAGCCAGCTCGCCTTCAACGACGCCGTGATCCACAAGTGGAACACGGCCCGGCTGATCGAGTTCGAGACCTACGTCAACGGCCGCCTGGTCGAGTTCCAGCGTTCCGACGGGCTGATTATCTCCACCCCCACCGGCTCCACCGCCTATGCCCTTTCCGGCGGCGGTCCGCTGATGGAGCCCAGCCTGGACGCTATCCTGATGGTGCCCATCTGTCCCCATACGTTAAGCAACCGGCCCATCGTGGTGGGCGGCGGCAGCCTGATCGAGCTCATCGTCTGCGGCTCGACCGATCCGCAAAATGTCCGCGTCAGTTGCGACGGCCAGCCCGGCCAGGCCATCGAACGGGGCGATGTGGTGCGCATCAGCCGCCATCCCCGCGACATCCGCCTGATCCACCCCAAGGGCCACGACCACTTCAATATCATGCGCACCAAGCTGGGCTGGAGCGAGCACCCAACCCCATCCTGATTATGCTGACATCCATTCACATCACCAATCTGGTCATAGTGACCGAACTGGAGCTGGACTTCCGCGCCGGCATGACGGCCCTCACCGGCGAGACCGGCGCGGGCAAGTCGATTCTGATCGAGGCCCTGGGGCTGGCCCTGGGGGACAAGGGCGACCCGGCCATGATCCGCGCCGGCGAGGAGCGGGCCGAGATCACCGCCACCTTCGACCTGGGCGACTGCCCCGAGGCCCTGGCCTGGATGGAGCGCAACGACCTGGCCGTGGCGGACAACGAGTGCATCCTGCGCCGGGTGCTGACCCGCGACAAACGGACGCGGGCCTACATCAACGGCGTCACCGCCCCCACGCCCCTGCTCCAGGAGCTGGGCGAGCTGCTGCTGGACATCCACGGCCAGCATGCCCACCAATCCCTGCTGAAACTCAGCCATCAGCGCGACCTGCTCGACGACTTCGCCGGGCTGGGCGGCGAGCGGCGCGAGATCCTAGAGATCCATCGCCAATGGCGCCAGGCGGACGAGGAATTCGAGCGCCTGCGCCAGGCATCGGAGGAACGGAGCGCCCGCATCGACCTGCTGCGCTTCCAGACCGGCGAGCTGGAGCAGTTGAACCTCAAGCCCGGCGAGCTGGCCACCCTCGACGAGGAGCACGGCCGACTCAGCCATGCCGGCCGGTTGCAGGAGGGTTGCAGCCGGCTGTTGCAACAATTCAGCGAGAGCGACTACCCCTTGCGCGGCCAGCTCTCCCAGGCCCTGCATGAGATTCACGAACTGACCCGGCTGGACAAGGGGCTGGAGGATGTCTCCCAGGCCATCGACGGCGCCTTGATCCAGATCGACGACGCCATCTCCGGCCTGGGGCGTTACCTCGACAACCTGGAGCTAGACCCGGCCCGGCTCCAGATGCTGGAGCAGCGGTTGTCGGACATCCACGACATCGCCCGCAAGCACCGGCTCCACCCGGAAGAGCTGCCGGACCACTTTTCCGCCCTCCAGCAAGAACTGGACGGACTGGAACACGCCGATCAGACCCTGGACGGCCTGCTACAACAGAGCGAGGCCCTCAAGCAGCGCTACCTGGAACTGGCCGCCCGCCTGCGCGAGGCCCGCTACGGGGCGGCCGGCCGCCTGACTCAGGAAGTCACCGCCTTCATGCAGGAAATGAACATGACCGGCGGACGGTTCCAAATCGGTTTCGAAAAACTGGAACTGGATCAGGCAAGCCCCGCCGGGCTCGACAAGGTGGGCTTCCTGGTCAGCGCCAACCCCGGCCAGCCCTTGCAGCCCCTGGCCAAGACCGCCTCCGGCGGCGAACTCTCGCGCATCAGCCTGGCCATCCAGGTGGCGACGGCCGATTGCACCCGCGTACCCACCCTCATCTTCGACGAGGTGGATGTGGGCATCGGCGGCGGCGTGGCGGAGATCGTCGGCCGGCTGCTGCGGCAGTTGGGCAAGAACCGGCAGGTCATGTGCGTCACCCACCTGGCCCAGGTGGCCGCCCAGGCCCATCACCACTGCCAAGTACGAAAAAGGACCGACGGCGAGACCACGGTGACGGAGATCCAGCCCTTGGATACTCACCAACGAATCGACGAAGTGGCCCGCATGCTCGGCGGCGTGGACATCACCCAGCAGACCCGCGCCCACGCCAAGGAGATGATCGGGCGGGCGCAAAGCGGCGCCTGAACAACCAGGTGAATTCAGGGTCTAACGGTTTCGATTGGGGCAGTTGCCCCGCGAACAGTGGGCGTAGAGGATCAAGGCGTGTTTCTCCAAGGCGAAGCCCTTTTCCTTGACGATGGTGCGCTGGCGCTTCTCGATGACCTCGTCGATGAACTCTTCCACATGGCCGCAGTCAAGACATACGATATGGTCGTGGTGTCCGCCCCGGTCCAGCTCGAACACCGACTGTCCGCCCTCGAAGTTATGGCGTTTGACGAGACCGGCGCTCTCGAACTGGGTCAGGACTCGGTAAACCGTGGCCAGACCGACATCCGATTCGCACCCGATGAGCAGTTTGTAGACATCTTCAGCGGACAGGTGACGATCGGTATGTTCCCGCAACAGTTCAAGGATCTTGATGCGCGGCAGGGTCACCTTCAAGCCCGCTTTACGGATTTCCAGATCGTCCACGATTGACTCCGAAGTCGCTACGCCGGGATTACGCTTGAGACCACCGGCGGATTAAGATCATGTTAATATACGCGAAAATTTGAGGCTGTTAAATGCGAATTCTTCTCGTTTGTACACTGGCAATCAGCGCCCACGGCCTCTCCGGCTGTATCAGCAACAGTGACATGAGCGATCCTATCACGGACACCATGGCGCAAACCCCCTTCATGTACAAGGCCGATGTCCAGCAAGGAAATGTCATTACGCAGGAACAGGTCAATAAGCTCGAACCGGGCATGAACAAGACCCAGGTGCGTTACATCATGGGTACGCCCATGCTGGTCGATACCTTCCATCAGGACCGCTGGGATTATATCTACACCTTCAAGAAAGGCGGCCGCGTGCAGGAAAAGAAGCGCGTTTCCCTCCTGTTCAAGGATGATCTTCTGGTCAACGTGGAGGGTGATCTGCGCCCCGAGCCGGGCGCCGAAACCATCGAGAAGGAAACCATCGTCACGGTGCCGGACAACAAGGAACGCACCGGTATCTTGAGCGGCGCGCTCCAGGCGGTCGGTCTGCAAGACGACGGAATGCCCAAGCGGAAAAAGGACGCGCCTGCAAAGGAAACCACCGAAAAGGACGCGGCGAAACAGGAGAAGGAGCTCCCTGATGATGCCGCCCCGGAGAAGACTGCAAGCGGTGCCAAACAGACTCCGGCCGAATAGCTGTAAAAAAGGCTGCCGTGAAGACTGAGGCTGGCGGAATGGACAGTTACGACGAAATTCCCTACGAGAGTACCCCCTTCCCCGAGACCCATCCCGCCGCGCTCGCCCCCCTGGCGAGGCTCTTCGGCATAGAGGCCCCGGACCCCGAGGGGTGCCGGGTTCTGGAGATCGGCTGCGCCAGCGGCGGCAACCTGATTCCCATGGCCCTGGAGCTGCCGCAAAGCCGCTTCCTCGGCATCGAACTCTCCGAACGCCAGGCCGCCGATGGGGCCGGATTGATCCAACGGCTAGGACTCGGCAATATCCAGATCCGCCAGGGCGACATCGCCCAGTTCAACGAGGCGGGGGAAGGCTTCGACTACATTATCGCCCACGGCATCTACTCCTGGGTGCCAGCCGGAGTCAGGGAAGGGATGCTGACCCTCATACGTCAACAGCTCTCCCCCAACGGCATCGCCTACATCAGTTACAACACCCTGCCCGGCTGGCGCTGGCGCGGCATCCTGCGCGACATGCTGCTGTTTCACGTCCGCGAGGCGCGCACGGCGGGAGAACGGATGGAGCGGGCCTGGCAGTTGCTGGATTTCGTCGAACAGGGCATGGCGAACGACCAGAGCCTCAATGCCCGTTTCCTGCGCCAGGAGCTGAAGCGCATCCGCGGCCATCACCCGAGCTACCTCTACCACGAGTACCTGGAGAGCGAGAACCACCCCTTTCTCTTCACCCAATTCGTCGCCGACGCCGGGCGGCATGGCCTGAGCTACGTCTGCGAGTCCGATCTGCAAGCCATGTTCAGCCAATCCCTGGGGGACGAGACCGGCGCCTGGGTGGAACAACAGAGTGGCGACATGCTGACCCTGTGGCAATATCTCGACTTCGCCGCCAACCGCAACCTCCGCCAAAGCCTGCTATGCCGCGACGACCGGACGCCGCGTTACGAAATCGACCTCGGCCGGTTTACCGGCTACAGCTTCTTCGCCAACCTGCGCCCGCCCAACAAACTCGACCTTCGCCGGGGCAACAAGGACGTCGAATTCATCCGCCCCGGCGGCGAACGCCATTCAGTGGAACACCCCCTGACCCAGGCTGCCCTCTCGCTGCTGGGCGAATGCTATCCCGATGCCATCCCTTTGAATGCCTTGACCGAGGAAGCCCGCCAACGGGTTGCCCAAGCGGGCAACCCGCGCCAGGCGGAGGAAGTGGATGCCATGCAGAGCGAGCTGTTCGCCCTTTACAGCCATCAGGCCGTAGGGGTGCGAATCAAGCCCCGTCAATGGCCAGAGGGAAATCCGGCCGTGCCCCGCCTAAACGCGCTGGCACGGGAACAGCTCGCCCTGGGCATGCGGCAACTGACCGCAGCCCACCTCGCCAGCATCAAGCTTGATCCCTTTGGCTACCGGATAGCGCTCCTCTGTAATGGCAGTAACCCATTGGAAGCAATCATCGAAGCGATGACGGCCATAATGCCGTCGGAACCCGAACTGGCAAAACTGCTGTCACCAGGGCAAAAGAACCACCCGCAACGTCTACGCCAATCAGTCGAGGAAGGCTGCCGGGAGATGATTGGCCTCTTCGCGCACCATGGGCTGCTGGAATAAGGCGGGGCAGATCTATTCCTGAGCCTCTCTGATGGCCTCGTAGGGGCGGGTTTCAAACCCGCCCCTACTGAGCAGCCTCCCTCGAACCTCAAGCCACCAGGCGCAAAGGGAATTACGGGAATTCCGGCGTAGGGATGCCCGTTACCGGGCACCCCCGCCACAGACCCGGACGTGCGGTTTTCCCGCATCCGGTTCCTCGGTTGCAGGAGGTAGGGCAACGCCTGGTGCAGTTGCCGAGGCACGAACCGCACAAATCGCAGACGGCAAACGATGCTTCGCTATCGCAGTGCCCCACGAAAAAACCGCCCGAAGGCGGTTTTTTCATTTGGAGGATTTCGCGCGAGACGTTGAGGGGCAAGTCGTCGGAATCGACCACGCCCTTGATGAAGCGCAGATAGTGCGTCATGAGCTTTTCGGCCTCGTCCATGATAAAGACGCGGCGCACGTAGAGCTTGACGCCGTGCTTGGGGTCGCGGTCCCCCATGTCGTAGGGCACGTGGCAGGTTATGGATGTGGAGCAGCGGCTCCTCGAAGTCGTGGGCGAAATTTCTTCAAAAACCCCCTCGTTGGCCTTGGCCCTACTACACAAGTTAAGATGCTGCAACTTGATGCAAATAGATGAGACATGAAAACTGCTCGAATATCGCTGCGCCGCTCGCTCTACGAACAGATCGACCACACCGAACTCAAGCTTACGATCTACGCCGCCAGCCGCGAGAAAAACGGGCTGCTGGCGCAGTTCGCGGCAGAATGACCGCAGCGACACTTCGGAGAAACAAGATGCGCAAACAGGATGCCTTGCAACTGCTGGCTCAACACAAAGCGGAACTGATCCAGCGCTTCGGAATTACCGATCTCGCCCTGTTCGGCTCCACCGCCCGCGATGAAGCCCGTGACGGCAGCGACATCGACGTGATGGTGAGTTTCGATGGACGCTCCACCGCCAAACGCTATTTCGGGGTGCAGTTCTATCTGGAGGACTTGCTGGGCTGCCCGGTGGACCTGGTGCAGGAAGGCGTCATCCGTCCCGAATTGCAGCCCTATATCGAAAAGGATCTGATCCATGTCTGAGCCAGCGTCGAGAGAATGGCGGTTCTATATCGCCGACATGATCGGCTTTGCCGAAAAGGTCATCGCCTACACCGACGGCATGGATGAGGCGCGATTCGTCGCCAGCGGCCTCAATTACGATGCCACGCTGCACAACCTCATCCTGTTGGGCGAAGCTGCAACCCACGTTCCCGACCATGTGCGGGACTTTGCCGGTGACATCGCCTGGCGGCAGGTCGTCGGCACGCGCAACCGGCTGATTCACGGCTACCTGGGAATCAAGGATGAAGTCGTGTGGGACATCATCCAAAACGAGATTCCCCTGCTGATCGAACAACTCCAGGCGTTGAAGAAGGCAGCCGATGAAGATCGAATTCGATAGCAAGCCGCCACTATTGGAATGACGCATGACGGTAGGTGCGAATTCATTCGCACCACCTCGGAACGCGCTTACCCGGTGCGAATAAATTCGCACCTACAGGACCGATCGATGAGCAAGCAAAAACTGGAACTCACCTGGCCCGGCAAGCAGAACCGGCCCCGCCTGGAGCCGCGCATCCTGCTCGAAGAGAAGGCGTTCTCCCATCACGCCGCGCCGCCGCCCGCCGCCGATTTGGTGGAGCAGGCTGCGGATGCGCCTGCCGTCTTTTATGACAACCTGCTGATCCACGGCGACAACCTGCTGGCCCTCAAGGCGCTGGAAGGCAAATACGCCGGCAAGGTCAAATGCGTGTTCATCGACCCGCCCTACAACACCGGCAGCGCCTTCACCCACTACGACGACGGGGTGGAGCATTCGATGTGGCTGACGCTGATCCGCGACCGGCTGGAGATCATCCGCACGCTGCTGGCGGAGGATGGCTCGTTGTGGATCACGATAGACGACAACGAGGCGCACTATCTCAAGGTGGTTTGCGATGAGGTGTTTGGGCGCGGGAATTTTGTGACCTCGTTTATTTGGAAAAAGGTCGATAGTCCGAACGACAACAAGGTGCCGATCACGCCAGACCACGAGTATCTGTTGTGCTTCAGCAAGACGCAGGGGCTTCGTCCATTCAAGCAAAGGTCTGACATCTCAATTCTCGATGCCTATCGAAAACCCGACGCTGAATCGGACCGCCCTTATCGAGACCGTCTGCTAAAGAAGAACGGCAAAAATAGCCTCCGATCAGACAGGCCATCAATGTTTTTTCCGGTTTCTGCACCAGATGGCACCGAGATATTTCCCATTCACGACGATGGCCGAGAGGCGCGTTGGGCTCTAGGCAAAAAAGCGGTTGACAACCTCATAGACAAGAATGAACTGATCTGGAAAAAGCGAGACGGTGCAGATGGGCAACGTTGGGTGCCGTACACGCGAGAGTTTGCGCCAAGCAATCCATCACGTCCTCATCCAACCATCTGGAATGACTTGGATACGACGCGCCAAACTAAAGCACATCACAAAACTCTGTTTGGTGAGGAAGACGTCTTCGAAACCCCAAAACCAGAAGACATGCTTCAACGAGTGTTGGACATGTCTACCAACCCCGGCGACCTCGTCCTCGACTCCTTCGCCGGTTCCGGCACCACCGGCGCGGTGGCGCACAAGATGGGGCGGCGCTGGATCATGGTCGAGCTGGGCGAGCACTGTCATACCCACATCGTGCCGCGCCTGAAAAAGGTCATCGACGGCCAAGACCCCGGCGGCATTACCAAGGCGGTGGGCTGGCAGGGTGGCGGCGGTTTCCGCTATTACCGGCTGGCGCCGTCGCTGTTGAAGAAGGACAAATGGGGCCACTGGGTCATCAACCCGGAATACAACGGCGAAATGCTCTCCGAGGC
Source organism: Gammaproteobacteria bacterium RIFOXYD12_FULL_61_37 (assembly GCA_001801995.1). GTDB lineage: Bacteria > Pseudomonadota > Gammaproteobacteria > Chromatiales > Chromatiaceae > YD12-FULL-61-37. The sequence continues at coordinate 30,338 of MGZB01000017.1, forward strand.
CATGTGCAAGCTGATGGGCTTTACCTACGCGCCCAGCCAGACCACGTTCTGGCAGCACGGCCAGAGTACCGAAACCGATTTCATCTACGTCACTACCGGCAGCCTCAGCCATGACCAGTTGCGCGTCATCAGCAAGGAAGTCGGGAACGAGCGTTCGCTGCTGATCTGCTGCAAGGCTTTCATGGGCAACATCGCCGCCTTCCCCAACCTGACTTTGAAGAAAATCCCCAAGACGGTGCTGCACAAGTGCGAATGGGATCAGGACGACTACAGCTTCACCGTTGACGTGCTGGCCGAACCGGAGCCGCTGCCCGAAGAAGACGAGGACGACGATGATGTGTAGGTGCGAATTCATTCGCACGTCCGGGGCGTTTCGTGCGAATGAATTCGCACCTACGGGCCATGCCCTACGATAGCCTCCGCATCGGCCGCTTCAGTGAAGCGAACCGGGCTTATTTCGTCACGACCGTATTGGCGGAACGTGACCGGCGTTATTTCACCGACCTATGGCTGGCACGCATCATGGTTGCCGAAATGCGCCGGCTTCACGACGCGGGCGTTGTACATTCCCTGGCCTGGGTGGTAATGCCCGATCACTTGCATTGGCTTTTTCAGATAGGTGAGGCAGCGACCCTGGCCCAGGTTGTCAAGAACCTCAAGGCGCGCTCTGCCCACCGAATCAACCAGCGCTTGAACCGGCAGGGCCCGCTCTGGCAGAAGGCCTACTACGACCACGCCCTGCGCCGGGACGAAGATGTACGGCAGATCGCTCGTTACATTTGCGCCAACCCGCTGCGGGCAGGGCTGGTCCGGATGGTTGGCGACTACTCCCATTGGGACGCGATTTGGCTGTAGGTGCGAATTCATTCGCATCGACTCAGACAACCCGGTGCGAATGAATTCGCACCTACACCGGAGAGGACCGATGAACGACCCTATCGACGGCAGCCGCGCCGCGCAGCAAATCGCCGCCCGGCTTTCCCTGCGCGGACCGCAACGCGAATCGCTGGACATCCTTGCCGGGCTGCTGGAAAAGCTGGAACTGGAGAAGGACGCCGACCTGCAACATTGGCTGAAAACCATCCGTGCCCAGTACCCGACGGTGGAGAAATTCGAGCGCGATTTCCCGACCCTGTGTTTCGCGCTGGCCACCGGCGTCGGCAAGACCCGGCTGATGGGCGCCCTCATCGCCTGGCTGTTCATCACCGGACGCAGCCGCCATTTCTTCGTGCTCGCCCCTAACCTGACCATTTACGAAAAGCTCAAGAACGATTTCACGCTGGGTAATCCGAAGTATGTGTTTGCCGGCATTCCCGAACTGGCCCAGATGCCGCCGGTCATCGTCACCGGCGAGGATTACGAGGACGGGCGCGGCGTGCGGCTGGATTTTGCCGTGCCGGCGACCTTGAGCGGCGACCTGTTCGGCGCGGACTCGGCGCCGCATATCAACATTTTCAACATTTCCAAGATCAACGCCCGCGACAACAAGAAGGGCGCGGCCAAGTCGAGCGTGGCGCGGGTGCGCCGTTATCAGGAATACCTGGGCGAGTCCTATTTCGACTACCTGGCGACCCTGCCCGACCTGGTGGTGCTGATGGACGAGGCGCACCGCTATTACGCCAGCGCCGGAGCCAAGGCGATCAACGACTTGAAGCCGGTGCTGGGCATCGAACTGACGGCGACGCCCAAGACCGTGGGCGCCAATCCGCGCCAGTTCGCCAACATCGTGTATCACTACCCGCTCTCCCGCGCCTTGCAGGATGGTTACGTGAAGATTCCGGCGGTCGCCACCCGCAAGGACTTTCGCGCGGAGTTGTACAGCCCCGAGCGGCTGGAGGAAATCAAGTTGGAGGACGGCATTCACCACCACGAATTCGTCAAGGTGGAACTGGAGAACTACGCCCGCAGCTTCGAGCAGCCGGTGGTCAAGCCCTTCATGCTGGTGGTGGCTCAAGACACGGCCCATGCCTCGGCACTGAAGGCCAAGATCGAATCCGAGGGTTTCTTCCAGGGTCACTACCAGGGCCGGGTCATTGAGGTGCATTCCAACCAGTCCGGCGAGGAATCCGACGAGGCCATGCAGCGCCTGCTGGCGGTGGAACAGGACGCGCTCACCGAGGTGGTGATTCACGTCAACAAGCTGAAGGAGGGCTGGGATGTCACCAATCTCTACACCATCGTCCCGCTACGCGCTTCGGCCTCGGAGATTCTGACCGAGCAGACCATCGGCCGGGGGCTGCGCCTGCCCTTCGGCAAGCGCACGGGGGTGGAAGCGGTGGACCGGCTGTGCATCATCGCCCATGACCGTTTTCAGGAAATCGTGGATCGTGCCAACGACCCCGAATCGATCATCAAGAAGACCGTTTACATCGGCGCCACGGAAGATGCCGAAGTGCCCGACAAGCAGCCGCAGTTGCTGAGTACCGGGTCGATGGTGGACATACTCTGCACCGGGCATCTGCCGGAACAGGATGGAAAGACAGTCACTGATGCCATCATCTGGCCTACGCCCGCGAAGCCCATCAGTCCAGGGGAGTCCCGCCTGGCGGAGCTGGCCTTGCGCGCCTTGCAGCAGGAGGCGGCCAGCCTGCCTTCGAGCAAGGCTTTGAACGATACCGAAGTGCAGCAACGGTTGGTCGCCAAGGTCCGGCGTTGGGCTGAGGAAGCCGCGCCGGCGCAGCCGCAGTTGCCGGGATTGAACGAGGGTAGGTGCGAATTCATTCGCACCGTATCGCCAAACGGTGCGAATGAATTCGCACCTACACCGGGAGACGAGCAGATTGCGCAGGTAGTCCGCCACGTGACCGAGCGCCTGATCAAACTGACCATCGACGTGCCCCAGATCGTGGTTTTGCCGACGCGGGAGGTCAATTACCGCTTTCAGGAATTCAAACTTGAAGGTCTGGAGAAAATCAACTTCCAGCCGGTCAGCCAGGAACTGTTGTTGCGCCACCTTGAAGACAACCGGCAAGCACGTATCCAGTGGGAGGGTTCCGATGTTCAGGAAGTCCGCCCCGAGGATTACATCGTCCGCCAGTTGATCGACCAGGACGCCATCGATTACGACGAACACGCCGACCTGCTTTACGGGCTGGCCGGTCAACTCGTCGCCCGTTTGCGCGAGCACCTGAGCGGCGATGCGGAAAAACTGGAAAACGTGCTCATCTACTGGCAAAGGCAATTGGGCGAGTTCGTCTGGGCGCAGATGCAACAACATGTCTGGATCACCCCCACGGATTACGTCGGCAAGGTCACCCAGGGCTTCGATGTACTGAAACCCGCCAGTTTCACACTGGCGGCCGGCGAGCAGCCCCGCGACTTCCGCGCCCCTATTGTGGACAAGCGCCTGATTCGCCAGATGGTGTTCAAGGGCTTCCGGAAGTGCTGCTACCCCTACCAGAAATTTCAGTCGGTGGAAGGCGAATGGCGGCTGGCACAAGTACTGGAGGACGAACCGGCAGTACTGAAATGGATGAAACCGGCGCCGGGACAATTCCGCATCGAGTACCTGAGCGGAAGAAACTACGAGCCGGATTTCGTGGTGGAAACGACAGATGCTTGCCTGCTTATCGAACCCAAACGGGCAGATCAAATGGAACAATATGAAGTTCAGGCCAAAGCGCGGGCGGCAGTACGCTGGTGCGGCTATGCCAATCAGCATGCTGCCGAAATCGGAGGGAAACCCTGGCATTACCTGTTGATCCCGGATACGGCTATTCAACTCGGGCACTCACTGGCAGGCTTGCAGGCCGAGTTTGAATGGCGGGGTGAGGGCCGTAGTGTGCGGTAATGCCTCCACGGATGGAGGTGGTAGGGCAACGCATGGAGCAGTTGCCGAGGCACGAACCGCACAAATCGCGGGCAGTACGCCACCCTAGTTCGCCACAAAAAAACCGCCCGAAGGCGGTTTTTTCATTTCCTTGAGGCGCCAGTGGCTCACCCCGCCATGCTCAACATCAGCTTGTTGAGCCGGTGGACGAACCCCGCCGGGTCATCCAACTGACCACCTTCGGCGAGCAGTGCCTGGTCGAACAGGATCTTGGCCAGTTCGTTGAAGCGTGTGCCGTCCTTCTCGCCTTCCAGGCGCTGGACCAGGGGGTGCTCGGCGTTGATCTCCAGGATGGGCTTGGGCAGGGGGGCGTCCTGGCCGATCTGCTTGAGGACGCGGGCGAGGTTGGCGCTCATGTCGTGCTCTTCCACCACCAGGCAGACGGGGGATTCGGTGAGACGGGAGCTGACGCGGACCTCTTTGACGCTGTCACCCAGGCCGTCCTTGACGCGCTTGAGCAGGTCCTTGTGTGCTTCGGCGGCCTTTTCCTGGGCCTGTTTTTCTTCTTCGCCGCCGATCTGGCCCAGGTCCAGTTCGCCCTTGGCGACGGACTGGAAGGACTTTTCCTTGTAGTCGTGCAGGTGGGACATGAGCCATTCGTCCACCCGGTCGGTCATGAGCAGGACTTCGATGCCCTTCTTTTTGAAGACTTCCAGGTGGGGGCTGTGCTTGGCGGCAGCCAGGGTCTCGGCGGTGATGTAGTAGATCTTCTCCTGGCCTTCCTTCATGCGTTCGATGTAGGCGTCGAGGGAGACGCTCTGCTCGTCGCCCTGGGTGGAGGCGAAGCGTAAGAGCCCGGCGATCTTCTCCCGGTTGGCATGGTCTTCCACCGGGCCTTCCTTCAGGGCCTTGCCGAATTCCTTCCAGAACCGGGTGTATTTCTCGGCGTCGTTGGCGGCCAGCTTCTCCAGCTCGCCCAGGACGCGCTTGGTGTTGGCGGTGCGGATGGAATCGATCTTTTTGTTGTGCTGGAGGATCTCGCGCGAGACGTTGAGGGGCAGGTCGTCGGAATCGACCACGCCTTTGATGAAGCGCAGGTAGTGCGGCATCAGCTTTTCGGCCTCGTCCATGATGAAGACGCGGCGCACGTAGAGCTTGACGCCGTGCTTGGGGTCGCGGTCCCACATGTCGTAGGGGGCGCGACCGGGCACGTAGAGCAGGGCGCTGTATTCGTTGTTGCCCTCCACCCGGTTGTGGATGTGGAGCAGGGGGGCTTCGAAGTCGTGGGCGATGTGCTTGTAGAACTCGTTGTACTCCTCGTCCTCGATCTCGGCCTTGTTGCGCTGCCAGAGGGCGGTGCCGCGATTGACCTGCTCCCACTGGGGCTCTTTCTTGTCCTTGTCCTCGCCGTAGAGTTCTTCCAGCATCTCGATGGGAAGCGCGATGTGGTCGGAGAACTTGGAAATGATGTTGCGCAGGCGGTAACCGGCCAGGAACTCGCTCTCGTCCTCGCGCAGGTGCAGGGTCACTTCGGTGCCGCGCTGGGCCTTTTCGACCGTTTCGATGCTGTAGTCGCCCTTCCCTTCCGATTCCCAGCGCACGCCGTGCTCGGCGCCGAGACCGGCGCGGCGGGTGGTGAGGGTGATCTTGTCGGCGACGATGAAGGCGGAGTAGAAGCCGACCCCGAATTGGCCGATCAGGACATTGTCCTTGGAGGCATCACCGGTCAGGGACTCCAGGAACTTCTTGGTGCCGGAGCTGGCGATGGTGCCGATGGTGTCGTTCACCTCCTGGCGGCTCATACCGATGCCGTTGTCGGCGATGATGACGGTGCGGGCGTCTGCGTCGTAGCTGACGCGGATACGCAGCAGGGCATCCCCCTCGTAGAGGGCATCGTCGGTCAGGGCCTCGAAGCGCAGCTTCTCCGCCGCGTCCGAGGCGTTGGAGATCAGCTCGCGCAGGAAGATCTCCTTGTTGCTGTAGAGGGAGCGGATCACCAGATTCAATACCTGGCTCACCTCGGCCTGAAAACTGAGGGTTTCCTTATGGGCGGCGACCGTCATAGTTCAATAACCTCCGGAAGATGTGGTTCATGGGCGTCGTCAGACGACGGGAAAAAGGGAGTAGGCGCAATATGGCCATTATTTCCGGGATTTCAAGGGTGTTTTTTGGCATCCCCGGACGGTCGTGCCGGGCTCAAGCCGGGGGTTCTTCCGGGGATGCAACGACGCGGTTGCGGCCATCCCGTTTCGCGAGATAGAGCGCGATGTCGGCACGCTTGAGCAGATCGCACAGGATCTCGCCCCGCCGGTATTGGGCAACGCCCAGGCTGATGCTGGCGGGGCCTGTGTCGTCGAAGGGGTTTTCGGCCATGGCGGCGCGGAAGCGTTCGGCGAGCCCCTGCGCGCCAGCGAGGTCTGTTTCAGGCAACAGGAGATGGAACTCGTCGCCGCCGGTGCGATAGACCCTATCGATGGGGTGGCGGATGGTTTCCCTTGCGATGCCGGCCAGGCGGCGGATGACCCCGTCGCCCGCCTCGTGTCCGTGCATGTCGTTGATCTCCTTGAAGCAGTCGATGTCGAAGGCGACCACTGAAAAGGCGCGGTCGTAACGGTCTGCCGTCTCGATCTGGCGGGCCAGTGCCTCGTCGAACGCCCGGCGGTTGCCGGCGCCGGTGAGGGGATCGACGGTGGCCAGCTCCTGGAGGCGGCGGATGAAGCGCCCCTCGCCACGGTAGTAGGCGGCGAAGAGAAACAGCACGAGTGCCAGGGTGGCGGTGAAGGCGGCCGCACCCAGGCCGAGCCGGGTACGCAGGCGGTCGATGCGGTGTTCGAGCAGGGAGACCAGGAGGGCGCGCGCCTCCCGGCAGACGCCGCGGCAGAGGCTGATCGCCTCGCTCCCCAGTTCAAAAAAGAGCAGTGAATCGGGACCCTTTCCCGTGGCGATGGCCAGGGAGGCCGCCAGGAACTGTTCAATGTGGTCGCGGGAGGCATCGAAACGCTGCTCGATCGACCGGCCCTCGGCCTGCTGGAGGGCGCGCACCATGCGGCCGACGACCGCCATGTCGTGGCGGATGCCCTCCACGCGCCGTTCCACCAGGGAGAGTTGCTCCCGGTCCATGGCGCCCGCCACATGGAAACCGGCGCCGAGGCCGCGAAGCTGGCCGATCGATTCGATGAGGGAGGGCACGCGGTCAACGAGCAGCGTCACCAGATAATAGCCATCGATATCGGGATCGAGCAGCAGGCGGGACCGCTCGGCCGTCCGCAGCAACAGCTCGCGCAAACGGTCGATCTGCGCGGTCAGCCGCGCGAAGGAATCAGGCGCGGCAGGCCGGTCCAGCTCTTGCCAGAGGGTCCGTTCGATCTCCAGGACCTCCCCGTGCAGGCCGAAGGCCTCGCCGGCGGGGTCGGCGAGGACATCGGCGAGTTCGGCCTCCAGGCTCACCCGGTCCACGGCGATCTGGGATTCGACCCCCACATCGCCGGCCGCCCGCATGCGGGTCAGGCCCCGCAGCCGCGCCAGGGCCATGTTTGTGTGCTGGAGCTTGCGGGCATATTCCACCCCCTGCAACTCCAGGCGCGCGGAATGGAGCTGTTCGAGAAGATCGGCGCAGTAGAGAACAAAGGTGAGACTGAGGAGGGTCAGGGGGACCGCCGCCAGGAGGATGAAACGGGGCAGCCGCGGGCGAGGACTGCATTCCGCCGCCCGGCCCGCTCCCTGCGCGCCCGTCCTTCGCTTTGCATCATCATGACCGGTATCGGGGGCTGAGGGTTGTCGTTGCATGCCTTTAGTGTAGCGATCATGGGGCGAGGCGAGCCACTCCAAATACATGAAAAAGGCGCCTCGCCCCTTGATCGATCCCCCACCCCAACCCTCCCCCGGAAGAGGGTAGGGAGCGAAGGGGCTTCGCGTATTTTTCGGTAACCGAAAGCCGGGACCCGATATGCGAAGGGCCATTTCCCCTCCCGTCCTGGCCGTTACCCTCGGCGCGCTGGGCTACACTTTTAAGCAATCTCCAGAAATCCATCGGCAGAGGCGAGCCCCATGTCCCAGATTGCAACCCTGATCCTCGACGGCGAGTCCCACGACTTTCCCGTCATCGTCGGTACGGAAAACGAGCCTGCCATCGACATCTCGACCCTGCGGGCGCGGACGGGGCTCATCACCCTGGATCAGGGCCTCGGCAATACGGGCAGTTGCCGCAGTGCCATCACCTATATCGATGGCGAGCGGGGCATCCTGCGCTACCGGGGCATCCCCATCGAGCAATTCGCCAACGGCCCCAATTTCATCGAGGTGGCCTGGCTGCTGATCTTCGGCCGCTTGCCCACCAGCGACGAATATGCCGGGTTCGCCCGCGAGCTGACCCATCAGGCCAACATCGACGAGGGGATGAAGCACCACTTCGACAGCTTCCCGCGCAAGGCGGCGCCCATGGCGATCCTCTCCTCGATGGTCAACGCCCTCTCCTGCTTCCACCCCGAGTTCCTGGAGCTGGACAGCCCGGAGAAGTTCTGGGCCGCCGCCGCCCGTCTCATGAGCAAGATCCGCACCATCGCCGCCTTCGCCTACCGCCATTCGCGGGGCCTGCCCTACATGTACCCGGACCCCAATCTGAAGTACGTGCCCAACTTCCTGCACATGATGTTCTCCATGCCCTACGACCACTTCATCTGCGACGAGCTGGTGCGGGACGCCTTCAACCTGATCCTGATCCTGCACGCGGACCACGAGCAGAACTGCTCCACCTCGACGGTGCGCATGGTCGGTTCCAGTCGCGCCAATCTGTTCGCCTCCTGCTCGGCGGGCATCAGCGCCCTCTGGGGACCCCTGCACGGCGGGGCCAACGTGGCGGTGCTGGAGATGCTGCAAAAGATCCACGAGGGCCACCTGACGCCCCAGGAATACATGAGACTGGCCAAGGACAAGGCCAGCGGCGTGCGTCTGATGGGCTTCGGCCACCGGGTCTACAAGAACTTCGACCCCCGCGCCAAGCTGCTGGGCCAAATCGCGGAGGAGCTGCTGCCCAAACTGGGCAAGAAGGACCCCCTGCTGGACATCGCCCGCGGTCTGGAGGCGATCGCCCTGGAAGATCCCTACTTCGTGGAGCGCAAGCTCTATCCCAACGTCGATTTCTACAGCGGCATCATCCTGCGCGCCATCGGCATCCCGGTGAACATGTTCACCGTCATCTTCGCCATGGGCCGGCTACCCGGCTGGATCGCCCACTGGTGGGAACAGAACCAATCCGAAACCCGCATCGCCCGCCCCCGCCAGATCTACACCGGCAACGGCCTGACCGACTATACGCCCATGCCGGGGCGTGGCCGTACCCCGGCGGCCACGGAAGGGTGAGATGCGCTGAAGTTACTTCCCCGAAGAACGCGGAAACTGCGTATCCTATTAATAATAGTAAATATTCATTCCGTTAATCTTCTGATAAACCAATCAAATAACGCTAAAATTCAATGCGTTAACTGATTGCGTCTTTCGTGCCCGGCCTGCCGTGTGACCTCCATTACTCAAAGCATTAATTCATCCAGCACAAAATTGTTTTATGGAGAATCTGGCCTGGATCAACAAAAACAGTTATTTTCTTTTGGAGAATAACAAGGCATATTGACCCTTTATTGCATACTGAATTATTTTCCCGCGAACTATTTTGAGACCCGTCACCGGCGGCCACACAATAACTCGCTGTTGTAGTATTAATAATATTAATAGACCAGGCCAATGAACGGCCAGATGGGCTTGACGCTCGCCAAAGGCAAACCAGACAAGGCCGCGCCCCTTGATTCGTCGAAGTGCCCCGAGATCGGCCCTGAAAACAGTTTTTTGAACTCGACAGAAACGATAACTAACGCATCCATTTAGGAGAATTCTTATCATGAAGCCATTGAATCTGACGGAAAAAATCCTGCTCGACCACTTGGTGGACGGCAAAGAGCTGCCGGTACCCGGCACCGTCATCAAGATCCGCGTGGACGAGGCCTTCACCCAGGACGCCACCGGCACCATGACCATGCTGCAACTGGAAGCCATGGGCGTGAAGCAGGTCAAACCCCTCTCCGTCAATTTCGTCGATCACAGCATGTTGCAGATGGGTTTCGAGAACCCGGACGACCATGAGTATCTGAAGACCGTGTCCCAGAAGCTGGGCATCGTTTACTCCCCGGCCGGCACCGGTATCTGCCACTTCCTGAACATGGAAAACTTCGTCAAGCCCGGCATGACCGGCGTGGGCGCGGACAGCCACACCGTCAACGCCGGCGGCTGCGGCGCCATCTACATGGGCGCGGGCGGCTACGACGTGGCCCTGGCCATGGCGACCGGCGAATACAGCCTGCCCATGCCCAAGGTGGTCAAGGTCAACCTGACCGGGGCCTTGAAGCCCGGCGTCATGGCCATGGACGTGATCCTGAAGATGCTGGAGATCAACGGCGTCAAGGGCGGCAAGGGCGTGATCTTCGAATACGCCGGCCCCGGCGTGACCAGCCTGTCGCTGACCGAGCGCGCCACCATCACCAACATGGGTGCCGAGATGGGGGCCACCACCTCCATTTTCCCCAGCGACGAACGCACCAAAGAATTTTTGGAAAGCCGTGGCCGTGGTCAGGACTACAAGTCCCTGGCGGCCGACGAAGGCGCCGCGTACGCCAATGTCATCGACATCGACCTCTCCGCCCTGGAGCCCCTGATCGCCATCTACCCCTCCCCCGGCAATGTGGAGAAGGTATCGGCCCGCGCCGGCGCCAAGATCCACCAGGTCTCGGTGGGTAGTTGCACCAACAGCTCCTACGAAAACATCGCCTCCTTCGCCGAGTTGCTCAAGGGCAAGCGCGTGGTGGTGGACACCCTGCTCTACCCCGGCTCCCGCGCGGTCGCCATGCAGTTGGCCGAGGCCGGCTACATGACCTCCCTCTACGCCTCCGGCGTGCGTATCCAGGAAAATGGCTGCGGCGCCTGCATCGGCCAGGGCGGCTCGCCGGTGAGCAAGGGCATCTCCCTGCGCACCTTTAACCGCAATTTCCCCAAGCGTTCCGGCACCCCGGACGCCGAGGTCCATCTGGTCAGCCCCCTGGTGGCGGCGGCTTCCGCCCTTACCGGCGTCATCACGGCGCCCCAGGGCGACGTGAGCTTCAAGCAGCAGCCGGTCATGCTGGATACCGCCTCTTTCCTCAAGCCCCTGCCCCAGGCGGAGGCCGAAAAGGTGCAAGTCATCCGCGGCCCCAACATCATGGCCCTGCCGGATTTCGCACCCCTGCCCGCCAAGCTGGAGGGCGAGATCCTGCTGAAGCTGGGCGACAACATCAGCACCGACGACATCCAGCCCGCCGGGAAATTCCTGCCGTTGCGCTCCAACGTCAAGGAATACGCCATGCGCGCCACCTTCAATCAGGTGGACCCGAGCTTCTCCAAGCGCGCCTGCGAGCATCGCGATGCCGACGGACACGGCATCATCGTCGGCCGCGAGAACTATGGCCAGGGCAGCTCCCGCGAGCACGCGGCCCTCTGCCCCCGCTGGCTCGGCGTGCGCGCCGTGGTAACCACCCAGTTTGCCCGCATCCATGTGGCCAACCTGGTCAATTTCGGCATCGTCCCCCTGACCTTCGCCAACGCCTCGGACTACGACAAGCTCGGCCAGGGCGACAAGGTCTCCATCGATGTCAGCAACCTGGAAGGCGACATCTTCCTGGAAGTCAACGGCGAGAAACTCCCGCTCAAGCCCGCCTTTGAACCCGGCGACGTGGAAACCCTGAAAGGGGGTGGCGCCCTGCCATTGTTCAAGGCAACCTATAAGGGTTGAGCAATAACCTAAAGGTAACCTAAGACAATGGCCATGAAGATCGGTATTCCCAAAGAGTGTCACGAGGGGGAACGGCGGGTCGCCGCCACCCCCGAGACGGCCGAAAAGTTGAAGAAGCTTGGTTTCTCGGTCGCCATCCAGGCGGGCGCCGGGGCCGATGCGAACTTCAGCGATGAGGCCTATCGCGAGGCGGGGGTCGAAATCCTGGAGGATGTGAAGGCACTCTGGGCCCAGTCCGACATCGTTCTCAAGGTGCGCGCGCCTGAAGCGAACCCTGCGGCATGCGCCCACGAGACCGATCTGCTGCGCGAAGGGGGCAACCTGATCAGCTTCATCTGGCCCGCCCAGAATCCCGAGCTGATGGAGAAGCTGAAGGCACGCCAGGCCACGGTGCTGGCCATGGACAGCGTGCCCCGCATCTCCCGTGCCCAGAAGCTGGACGCCCTAAGCTCCATGGCCAATATCGCGGGTTACCGCGCGGTGGTGGAAGCGGCCAATAACTTTGGCCGCTTCTTCACCGGTCAAGTCACCGCCGCCGGCAAGGTGCCGCCGGCCAAGATTCTGATCATCGGCGCCGGCGTTGCCGGCCTGGCCGCCATCGGCGCCGCCAATTCCATGGGCGCTCTGGTACGCGCCTTCGATACCCGCCCCGAGGTGAAGGAGCAGGTGGAGAGCATGGGCGCCGAATTCCTGATGCTGGAATTCAAGGAGTCCGACGACGGCTCCCCCAACACCGGCTACGCCAAAACCATGAGCAAGGAGTTCATCGAGGCGGAGATGAAGCTGTTTGCCGAACAGGCGATGGAGGTGGACATCATCATCACCACCGCCCTGATCCCCGGCAAGCGCGCACCCGAACTGATCACCGCCGGCATGGTGGAATCCATGAAGGACGGCAGCGTCATCGTGGACTTGGCCGCCGAGCAGGGCGGCAACTGCGCCCTGACCGAGCCGGGCAAGGTGGTGGTGAAGCACGGCGTCAGCATCGTCGGCTACACCGACCTGCCCAGCCGCATGGCGGCCCAGTCCAGCCAGCTCTACGGCACCAATCTGGTCCATCTCCTCTCCGATCTGACTCCGGAGAAGAACGGCGAGATCAACGTCAACATGCAGGACGATGTGATCCGCGGCGCCACCGTGGTCAAGGCGGGCGAGATCACCTGGCCCCCGCCGCCGATCCAGGTATCCGCGGCGCCAAAGCCCAAACCCGCCACGGCGGCCCCGCCGCAACCGGTGAAGGAAGAGAAGAAGGACGGACTGGGGGGCGTCATCGGCCTGGGCATCGGCGGCCTGCTGCTGGCGGCCCTGGGTCAGGTATCGCCGCCGGAGTTCCTCTCCCACTTCACCGTCTTCCTGCTGGCCTGTTTCGTGGGCTACATGGTGATCTGGAACGTCACACCCGCCCTGCATACCCCGCTCATGTCGGTGACCAACGCCATCAGCGGCATCATCGTCATTGGCGCCCTGTTGCAGATATCCAGTGCGGGCGGACTGGTGGTCGGGCTGGCGTTCGTCGCCACCCTCATCGCCACCATCAACATTGCTGGGGGCTTCCTCGTGACCCAGCGCATGTTGAACATGTTCCGGAAATAAGGGGAAGTGGCAATGAATTCAGGTTTACAAACGGCTTTTTATCTCATCTCCGCCATCCTCTTCATCCTGGCCCTGGGCGGCCTGAGCCATCCGGAAACGGCCCGGCGCGGTAATGCCTACGGCATCGTCGGCATGCTCCTGGCACTGGTGGCGACCATTTTCATGGGCGATCAGGTCCATGGCGGCGGCTATGCCTGGTTAAGCGGGGCCATGATCGTCGGCGCCGCCATCGGCTTCTTCCTGGCCATCAAGGTGCGGATGACCGAGATGCCGGAACTGGTGGCCATGCTCCACAGCTTCGTGGGGATGGCTGCGGTGCTCGTCGGCTACGCAGGCTACTTCGGTCCTGTGGACGACCCGGCCCACACCCTGGCCGGCGCGGCGATGATCATCCACGAGACCGAAATCTATCTCGGCGTCCTGATCGGCGCGGTCACCTTTACCGGTTCGGTCATCGCCTTCGGCAAGCTGCGCGGCATCATCACCAGCAAGCCCCTGATGCTGCCGGCGCGCCACTGGCTCAATCTGGGTCTGGGCGTTGCCTGTATCGTCCTGGGCGCGCAATTCGTCGGCGGCCATCACAGCACCGCGGCCATTACCGCCCTGGTGCTCATGACCCTGATCGCCTTCGTCTTCGGCGTCCACATGGTCATGGCCATCGGCGGCGCCGACATGCCGGTGGTGGTCTCTATGCTCAACAGCTACTCGGGTTGGGCGGCGGCAGCGACCGGCTTCATGCTGAACAACGACCTGCTGATCGTCACCGGCGCCTTGGTCGGTTCCTCGGGCGCCATCCTCTCCTACATCATGTGCCGCGCCATGAACCGCAAGTTCCTGGCGGTCATTGCCGGCGGCTTCGGCACGGCGGGCGGCACGGTGGCGGCGGCCAGCGGCGAGCAGCAGGAATACGCCCCTGCCATCGCGGGCGACGAGGTGGCCGAGATGCTGTCCAACGCCAAGGAAGTGGTCATAGTGCCTGGCTACGGCATGGCCGTGGCCCAGGCCCAGCACACCGTCAACGACATCACCCGCAAGCTGCGCGCCAAGGGCGTGACGGTCCGCTTCGGCATCCATCCGGTGGCCGGACGCATGCCGGGGCACATGAACGTGCTCCTGGCCGAGGCCCGAGTCCCCTACGACATCGTGCTGGAGATGGACGAGATCAACGAGGACCTGCCGCACACCGACGTGGTGCTGGTCATCGGCGCCAACGATATCGTCAACCCCAGCGCCCTGGACGATCCCCACAGCCCCATCGCCGGCATGCCGGTGCTGGAGGTCTGGAAGGCAGGCGCGGTGGTGGTGATGAAGCGCGGCAAGGGTGTCGGCTATGCCGGCGTGGACAACCCGCTGTTCTTCAAGGACAACACTCGCATGCTGTATGGCGATGCCAAGGCGAGTGTGGAGGCTATTCTGGCCAGCCTCTAGGCCGTCCAGGAGCCCATTTATTCTTCCATTCCGTTCTGCAAGGAGACCTCTATGGCCAAAGCTCCCGCACGTGTAGCTATTTCCGGCGCCGCCGGACAGATTGGTTATGCCCTGCTGTTCTGCATCGCCAGCGGCGAAATGCTGGGCAGGGACCAACCTGTCATACTGCAACTGTTGGAGCTCCCTAACGAACGAGCGCAGCAGGCCCTGAAAGGGGTCATGATGGAATTGGAGGACTGCGCCTTCCCCCTGCTGGTGGATATCGTCGGCACTGACGACCCCAAGGTCGCCTTCAAGGACGCGGACTATGTGCTTCTAGTCGGCGCCCGCCCCCGTGGCCCTGGGATGGAACGCAAGGATCTGTTGCTGGCAAACGCCAAGATATTTACCGAGCAGGGCCGGGCGTTGAATGAAGTGGCTTCGCGAGACGTGCGTGTACTGGTGGTCGGCAACCCGGCCAACACCAACGCCCTGATCGCCATGAACAGCGCCAAGGATCTGCCCAGGGAGAATTTCACCTCGATGATGCGCCTGGACCACAACCGGGCCATGTCCATGCTCGCCGGCAAGATAGGCGAGCCGGTGGATTCCGTTGAACGGCTGGTGGTCTGGGGCAACCACTCTCCCTCCATGTATCCCGACATCCGTTACACCACCGTTGCCGGGCGCAAGGCACAGAAGCTGATCGACGAGGACTGGTACCTGAACGAATACATCCCCAGGGTGGGCAAGCGGGGCGCCGCTGTCATCGACGCTCGCGGGCTCTCCTCCGCTGCCTCGGCGGCCAACGCAGCCATCTCACACATGCGCGACTGGGTGCTGGGTTCAGATGGCCGCTGGGTAACCATGGGGGTTGTGTCGGACGGCTCATTCGGCATCCCCGAGGGCATGATCTACGGCGTGCCCTGCGTCTGTGACGGCAGACACTGGGAAAGGATCAAGGATGTGGAGATAGATGACTTCTCCCGGCAAATGATGAACAGATCGTTGGACGAACTCCAGCAGGAGCACGACGAGATCAGGCACCTCTTCGCCTGATTGGATACGAAATGGAAAGGCGCTCAGGGGCAATGTCCCTGAGCGCCTTCTCCCTTTTTACCCCCGCGCAAAGCCTTCCGGACCTGCCGTTTATAACCCCGGATCAGCACCAACGAAGGCGTCCCGAATCTGCGCCATAAGTTGACCTCGATCACTTTCCGAACAAGCCCAGGCTACAGCGTCATGCTATCGTAGGTTCAAGGGATGTTTATCACTTCTACCAATGTCCCGAGGGAGAAATCGCAGAGTGGTGACCGCGTCCGGACATACCGGCCCGAGGCGAAAGCCAATAGTCACCCTTGTGCAATTATTCCCACAATCTAATCCACAGACCCCTAGGAGGGAGTGAAGATGGCGCTTGAAGTTAACGGTAAAATCATTGAAACGGATGAAGAAGGTTTTTTGGTCAATCTGGATGATTGGAATGAGGACGTGCCCGCCGCCATGGCTGCGCTGGATGGCTTCGAGCTGAAGGACGATCATGAGGGACTTATTGACTTCTTCCGCGAATATTTCGAGGAGCATCAGACCCACCCCACGATGCATCAGCTTTGCAAGGAGATCGGTGGATGCATCGGCGAAACCCATCAGAACCATAAGGCCTTAGGCAAGCACCTTTACAAGATCTTCAACTGTGCTCAGTGCGATCCCGTCGCCGAATTGTGCAAGCTATCAGGCCTGCCCAAGCCCCTGCCCGACGGTCAGTAAGGACCCGCTGGCGGGGCTATTCACTGCCCCGCCGTGGGTTCCAGCGGATGGTGGATATAGCTTGCCCGATGCACCGGGCAAGCTATAGCAGTTAGGTCTTTCCAGTCTCCCCGGCCCCTTCTTATTACTTCCCAAATACCACAATTGAGAACAGGTTATTGTCTTAATCGGCAGCTTGTCGAGATAGGGGCGCCGGTAGGGACAACCCATTTCACACAATGCCATTTGCTTGGCTTATTATACGATTAATAAAATAAATATATATTATTATCAAAAGGATGAGCGTCGCCGGGCATCTGATTCAGAGAATCCGTCCAGCGAAGGCCCAGGAAGGCGCCGGTCGCCACCTGAATAAAGCCTGAAATATAGATAAGGATCAACAAAACGATCGAATTTGCTGTTGCTCGACCAATTTGCAGGGACTTAGACTCGGCATTACTTTTTTCATCAACAATATTGAGTTCAAGCTCAGTGCGGGAGGTTTGGTAATGGCTGATAACACCACGGAGAAGAAGGGGGCGCTAAAGATGGACCTCAATACCCCGATGCTCGATCAACTCGAAGACGGCCCCTGGCCCAGCTTCGTGACAGACCTGAAAGGGCTGGCTGAAAAACGGCCACAGGTAGGTCAACTCCTCAATCAGCTGGAGGAGTCCTACGAAAACCGCTGGAACTACTGGACCGGCGCAGTCGTTAACGTCTCCGGCTACGGCGGCGGCGTCATCGCCCGTCTCTCGCAGAAGGCCGATAAATACCCGGACTTGGCCCAGTTCAATACCATTCGACTGATCCCACCTCCCGGCTTCGTCTATAACACCGCCAAGCTGCGCGAACTGGCCGACATCGGCGAGAAGCACGGCGCCGGCATCATGCAGTTGCATGGCATGACCGGCGACCTGCTGGTGCTGGGCTTCGACAACGAAGGCACCTTTGCCGCCGCTGAAGAGTACATGAAGGCCGGATTCGACATCGGCGGCTCGGGCGGCGCCCTGCGCACCCTGCAATGCTGCGTCGGCCAGGCCCGTTGCGAAATGGCCTGCTTCGACACCATGAAGGCCACGCGCTTCCTCACCAACCACTACATCGACTTCCTGCACATGCCGGAATTCATGTACAAGTTCAAATTCAAGCTCTCCGGCTGCGCCAACGATTGCGCCAATGCCACGCACCGCTCCGACATGCCCATCATCGGCACCTGGCGCGGTCCCATGCAAATCGACCAGGCCAAGGTGGCTGAGTTTATCGACGAAAAGGGCATTGAGGCCGTCATCGACAACGTCCTCACCCGCTGCCCCACCCGCTGTATGTCCTTGAAGGGCAAGGAACTGGTGGTCGATAACGATAACTGCGTCCGCTGCATGCACTGTATCAACGTCATGCACAAGGCGCTCAAGCCCGGCCTGGACAAGGGGATCTCCGTCCTCCTCGGCGGCAAGCGCAGCCTGAAGATCGGCGACACCATGGGCTTTATGCTGGTGCCCTTCATGAAGCTGGAGTCCGACGAGGATTACGAGAAGCTGGCGGAACTCATCGACCAAGTTTGGGAATACTGGAACGACAACGCTCACGACCACGAGCGCGTCATCGAGTTCATTTCGCGTGCCGGCCTCGCCACCTTCCTCAAAGGGATCGGCATGGAGCCGGACCCCAACATGGTGGCCCGCCCCCGCACCTCGCCTTACATCAAGTTCGAGGAACTGGCGCCGCCGCGGCTCGGCGGAGAGCAAAACCAGAATCCTCCCGTCTGGCAAAGGGAACCTGAAGTATTGGAATCCTAAGGGCCAACCGGCACGATCACAGGCTTGATCAAACGAATTGAATTTTGAGGGGAAAAAGATGAGCGAATCTACCATGGGGCCCAGAAATCAGGGGGCTCCCGATTACAACCTGCACCTCCATCCCATGATGGCGAAGAACTACGGCAAATGGGACCATCACGAGCGGCTGAAGCCCGGCGTCATCCGGTATACCGCCGAGAGCGGCGACAACCTCTACGTGGTCCGCGCCGGCTCGCCGCGCACCATGAGCCCGGCCACGGTCCACAAGATCTGCGATATTGCCGACCGTTTTTGCGATGGTTTCGTGCGCTTCACCATCCGCTGTAACGTGGAGTTCTCCACCGATAAGGCGGAAAATATCGAGCCCATCATCAAGGCGGTCAAAGAGGAGTTGGGCTTCCCCATCGGCGGTACCGGCAACTCCGTCTCCAACATCGCCCACACCCAGGGCTGGCTGCACTGTAACCTGCCTGCCACCGATGCCTCGGGTGCGGTGAAGGCGTTGATGGACGACCTGATCGACGAGTTCGAGAAGGAAGAGATGCCCAACCGCGTCCACATCTCCACCTCCTGCTGCCAGATCAACTGCGGTAGCCATGCGGACATCTCCATCATCGTCCAGCACCACCATGCCCCTCGCATCGACCATAAGAATATGATGATCTGCGAACTGCCCAAGGTGGTTGCCATCTGTCCGGCAGCGGCCATCCGGCCGAAGATGATGAACGGCGCGACCTCCGTCGAGGTGGTGGAAGAGAAGTGCATGTACTGCGGCGCCTGCCATGGCCAGTGCCCCAGCATGGAAATCCGCGACGCCGATACCGACACCCTGTCCATCTGGGTCGGCGGCAAGGCCTCCAGCACCCGTGGCGGCCCATCCCAAATGAAACTGGCGGTGTGGGGCATCCCCAACAACCCGCCCCGTTGGCCCGAAGCATCGGACGCCGTGCGCAAGATACTTGCAGCCTATAAGGAAGGCGGCAAGCCCTGGGAACGTGTCGGCGAATGGATCGAGCGCATCGGTTGGGCGAAATTCTTCGAGAAGACCGGCTTCCCCTTCACCAGGTACCACATCGAGGATGGTCCGGACGCGCTGACGACCTTCAACCGGTCGTCCCATGTCCGTCTCTAACGCCACCCTGTACAACAAACGAGAGGTACAAGGTTAATGGAACGCACAATATATGCTGATGGGCTATCGCGCGATGAGGTCGAGGACAGCCTCAAACTCTTCGACGCCCATGATATCGTGGTCCGCAATGGCCGGAGCTGGAAATGCCCGGTCTACGTGCAACGCACGCCGCCCTGCCGGGACGCCTGTCCCAGCAGCGAGGACATTCGCGGCTATCTGACCAACATCGCCCAGGCCGATTATTTCGGCAAGGGCATGGAACAGGTCCTGGACGAGGCCTGGCACACCATCACCGACAAAAACCCGCTGCCTGCCGTACACGGCCGCATCTGTCCGCACCCCTGCGAGACCGGATGCAACCGCAAGCACAAGGAAGACGGGGCCGTCGCCATCAACAACATGGAACGCTTCATCGGCGATCATGGGCTGAAGCGCAATCTCCAGCTCAAGCGGATCAGCGACGAGGCCAAAGGCAAGAAGGTGGCAGTGATCGGGTCGGGACCATCCGGGCTCTCGGCAGCCTATCAGATGGCCCGCCGGGGCTATCAGGTAACGATGTTCGAGTCCTTCGAGAAAGCGGGCGGCATGCTGCGTTACGGCATTCCCAACTACCGCCTGCCGGAAGCCGTCCTCGACGGAGAGATCCAGAAGATCCTGGACCTGGGTGTTGAACTGAAGTGCAACACCAAGATCGGTGTGGACATCTCCTTCGAAAAGATCCGCGAGGATTACGATGCGGTCTATCTCGCCATGGGCGCCCACAAGGGCGCGAACATGGGTGTCGATGGCGAAGACTCCGCGAACGTCTTCACCGCCGCCAGCTTCCTTAACCGGGTCAACAGTGGAGCCCAGGTGGACATCGGCCGTCGGGTCGTGGTGGTCGGCGGCGGGGATAGCGCCGTCGATGCCGCTCGTGTCTCCCTGCGTATGCACCAGTTGATGGAAGACGAGAAGCATCACCTGGATGCCAATGACGAGGCCAAGATCGAGGCTGCGGTGGAGGAAGAGATCGCCACCGAAGAGACCGTCTCCAACAAGGCCATGGTGGATGCCGCGCGCGCCAGTAAGCGGAAATCCAAGTACTCTGAGGTCATCATGCTCTATCGCCGCACGCGCGAGGAGATGCCCGCCATCTCCCACGACGTGGACGATGCCTTGACCGAGGGTGTTCGGATCGAGTATCTGGTCGCGCCGGTCGGCTTCGAGACCGATGGCGGCCGTGCCACGGCCATCAAGTGCATCCGCATGGCGCTGGGCGAGCCTGACAAGTCGGGCCGCCGCCGTCCGGTTCCCATCGAGGGCTCGGAGTTCAGCGTCGCCGTTGACACGGTCCTGGTCGGTATCGGCCAGACCCCCGATCTGGCGGGCGGCCTTGAGGCCCTCGCCAACAAGTGGGGCTGGGTCGATGCCAACAACGTCCAGGCCACCTCCCAGCAGGGCATCTTCGCTGGCGGGGACGTGCTGGGACTGGGGATCTCCACCAAGGCCGTGGGCCAGGGCCGCATTGCTGCTCGCGCCATGGACGCCTATCTCACCGGCAAGGAGTACAGGAAGCCGAACATGGGCACTCCGGTCAAGGTGACGGACCTGCGGCTTGACTACTACAAGCCCGCCGCGCGCAACGAAGAGGGGCAGATCGACCTCGACGATGCAATCACCGGCTTCGGAGAGATCAAGCAGACCATCTCGACCCAGCAGGCCATCAACGAGGCGTCCCGCTGCTTGAGCTGCGGCCTCTGCAACGTCTGCGACCAGTGCCGGGTGTACTGTCCCCAGGAGACCATCCATCGCGACAAGAAACGCCCCAAGGGCACCGTGATGTTCACGGACTACACCGGCTGCACCGGTTGTCATGTGTGCTTCGAGGCCTGCCCGACGGGTTACATCCAGATGGGAATGGGGTTCTGATCCACTGACCCCAGGCCAGGAGGCCAAGGGGATTCAGGCAACAACGTCCGGCGGCGAAAGCCGCCGGACGTTTTAGTTATGGGACTCCCCTGCCCTGCCTGCCCAACCGCGCGTCCCCGCGATTCAACCAGGACCGCCCGAGGTCTCCCCCGATGTGGACGCAAAACACTGCTGTGATACGATCGGCAACATTATTGTAAGACCACAGAAACACAAGGAAACTCTCCATGAAGATTCACGAATACCAGGGCAAGGAGATCCTGCGCAACCATGGGGTCACCACCCCGCGCGGCGTCCCCTGCTTCTCCGTGGACGAGGCGGTCAAGGCCGCCGAATCCCTCGGCGGCAACGTCTGGGTGGTCAAGGCCCAGATCCACGCGGGCGGCCGCGGCAAGGGTGGCGGCGTCAAGGTGGCCAAGTCCCTGGACCAGGTGCGCGAATACGCCGACCAGATCCTGGGTATGCAGCTCGTGACCCACCAGACCGGCCCCGAGGGCCAGAAGGTCCGTCGCCTGCTGATCGAGGAAGGGGCGGACATCAAGAAGGAACTCTACGTGGGCATGGTGGTTGACCGCGTCACCCAGCGGGTCTGCCTCATGGCCTCTTCCGAAGGCGGCATGGACATCGAAGAGGTGGCCGCCCACACGCCCGAGAAGATCCACAAGGTCTTCGTCGATCCAGCCAAGGGACTCACCGACGCCGAGGCCGACGACGTGGCCCGCAAGATCGGTGTACCCGATGCCAGCATCACCCAGGCCCGCACCCAGTTGCAGGGTCTCTACAACGCCTTCTGGGGCACCGATGCCTCCCTGGCCGAGATCAACCCCCTGATCCTGACCGGCGACGGCAAGGTTATCGCCCTCGACGCCAAGATGAACTTCGACTCCAACGCACTCTATCGCCACGAGGACATCCTCGCCATGCGCGATCTGGACGAGGAAGACCTGGCCGAGATCGAGGCCTCCAAGCACGACCTCTCCTACATCTCCCTGGACGGCAACATCGGCTGCATGGTCAACGGGGCCGGCCTGGCCATGGCCACCATGGACACCATCAAGCTGTTCGGCGCGGAACCGGCCAACTTCCTCGACGTGGGCGGCGGCGCCACCGTGGAGAAGGTGACCGAGGCCTTCAAGCTGATGCTCGCCAACTCCAAGGTCAAGGCCATCCTGGTCAACATCTTCGGCGGCATCATGCGCTGCGACACCATCGCCGACGGCATCATCGAAGCGGCCAAGCAGACCCATCTCTCCGTGCCCCTGGTGGTGCGCATGCGCGGCACCAACGAGGAGATCGGCAAGCGGACCCTCGAACAGTCCGGCCTGCCCATCATCACCGCCAACGACATGGCGGAGGCCGCCCAGAAGGTCGTTGCCGCCGTTGCCGGCCACTAAGAGGTAAGAGGAATCCCCATGAGCATCCTGATCAACAAGGACACCAAAGTCGTCACCCAGGGCATCACCGGCAAAACCGGCCAGTTCCACACCAGCGCCTGCAAGGCCTACGCCAACGGCGCCAACTGCTTCGTCGCGGGCGTAAATCCCAAGAAGGCCGGCGAGACCTTCGAGGAGATCCCCATCTACGCCACCGTCAAGGAGGCAAAGGAAAAGCAGGGCGTCACCGCCTCCGTCATCTACGTGCCGCCACCCTTCGCCGCTGCCGCCATCTGGGAGGCCGTCGAGGCCGAGCTGGACCTGGTCATCTGCATCACCGAAGGCATCCCGGTGCGCGACATGGTCGAAGTCAAGAACCGCATGCGCGAGATGGGCAGCAAGACCATCCTCTGCGGTCCGAATTGCCCCGGCATCATCACCCCGGACGAGATCAAGATCGGCATCATGCCCGGCCATGCCCACAAAAAGGGCCGCATCGGCGTCGTCTCCCGCTCCGGCACCCTGACCTATGAAGCGGTCGGCCAGCTCACCGACTTAGGGCTCGGCCAGTCCACCGCCGTCGGCATCGGCGGCGACCCGGTCAATGGTCTCAAGCACAAGGAGGTTCTGGAACTGTTCATGAACGACCCGGACACGGACGCGGTCATCATGATCGGCGAGATCGGCGGCTCCGATGAAGAAGACGCGGCCCGCTGGTATGCCGGTTGCTCCAACAAGAAACCGGTGGTCGGCTTCATCGCCGGGGTCACTGCCCCAGCCGGAAAGCGCATGGGCCATGCAGGCGCCATCATCTCCGGCGGCAAGGGTACGGCCCAGGAAAAGCTGGCCACCCTGGAAGAATGCGGCATCCGCACCACCAAGAACCCGGCCGAAATGGGCCTGTTGCTCAAGTCCGTACTCTGATCCTCCTTGCCCCCCCTCCCCACATGCTGTGGTGGCAGGGGGGAGCAAGAATCCTGGACTACCCCAATCAATTCAAGTTTCCACTGACAAAGCTCGACAATTCCTGGATGACATTCATGGACAAGGAGTCGTAGGATGATTCTGTGGGTTCAGGTCCATCGATGTCCCGCTGCACGGCGATAAACGGGGACAATCCCGGCAGGAATGCGGGGGGATGTGCTGAATGAAAGTCAGCGAGGCACTCAGAATGCTTCAAGATGATGGCTGGTTTCTCGTCGGGACGCGGGGCAGCCACCGCCAGTTCAAGCACTCCATCAAACCGGGCCGCGTGACCGTTCCCGGCAAGCCCGGCGATGATCTTGCCCCAGGCACCTTGAATAGCATTTTGAAGCAGGCCTGTTTGAAGAAATGAGGTTCCAATGCGTTACGCCATCGTCATTGAAAAAGCCGAGAACAACTATTCCGCCTATGTTCCCGACCTTCCCGGCTGCATCGCCACAGGTTCGACGCTGGAGCAGGTCGAGGAGGAGATCCGGGAGGCCATTGAGTACCATCTCGAAGGCCTGCGGGAAGATGGCCTGCCGATCCCAAATCCGGCGAGCCGGGTTGAGTATATAGATGTTGCGGCATGAGTTACCACGCGAAAAACCCCCCACTAGAAACCTCTCATCCAAACGGACGCACCATGACCCTCATCAAACAAGAAGACTTTATCCAGAGCATCGCCGACGCCCTGCAATTCATCTCCTACTACCACCCCAAGGACTACATCCAGGCCCTGGGCGCGGCCTACGAGCGGGAACAGTCGCCCGCCGCCAAGGACGCCATGGCCCAGATCCTCTACAACTCGCGCCTCTGCGCCGAGGGCAAGAGGCCCATCTGCCAGGACACGGGCTCTGTGGTGGCCTTCGTCAAGGTGGGGATGGAGGTGCGCTGGGAGAGCGGAATGGACCTGGCCGCCATGGTCAACGAAGGGGTGCGCCGCGCCTACACCCACCCCGACAATGTGCTACGGGCCTCCATAGTGTCCGACCCCCTGGGCGCCCGGACCAACACCAAGGACAACACCCCGGCGGTCATCCATGTGGAGTTGGTGGCCGGGGACAGGGTTGAAGTCAAGCTGGCGGCCAAGGGCGGCGGTTCGGAGAACAAGGCGAAATTCACCGTGCTCAACCCCTCCGCCAGCCTGGTGGACTGGGTGCTGGAGACCGTCCCCAAGATGGGCGCCGGCTGGTGCCCGCCGGGGATGCTGGGCATCGGCGCCGGCGGCAGCGCCGAGAAGGCCATGCTGCTCGCCAAGGAATCGCTGATGGATCACATCGACATCCAGGAACTCCAGGCCCGTGGCCCCGCCAACCGCCTGGAGGAGCTGCGCCTCGAACTCTATGAAAAGGTCAACGCCCTGGGGATCGGCGCCCAGGGGCTCGGCGGCATGACCACGGTGCTGGACGTGAAAATCAAGGACTTCCCCACCCACGCCGCCTCCCTGCCCGTGGCCATGATCCCCAACTGCGCCGCCACCCGGCATGTGGAATTCGAGCTGGACGGCTCAGGCCCCGCCCGGCTGGAACCACCCCGCCCCGAGGACTGGCCCGATGTCACCTGGAAGCCCAGCGACCAGGCCATCCCCGTCGATCTGGATACCATCACCCGCGAGGAGATCGCGAAGTGGCGGCCGGGCGACCGGCTGCTCTTGAACGGCAAACTTCTCACCGGCCGCGACGCCGCCCACAAGCGCATCCAGGACCTGCTGCGCGCCGGCCAGCCCCTGCCCGCCGACTTTAGAAACCGCTTCATCTACTACGTCGGCCCGGTCGATCCCGTGCGCGACGAAGTGGTCGGTCCCGCTGGCCCCACCACCGCCACCCGCATGGACCAATTCACCGAAATGATGCTGGGCGAGACCGGCCTCATGGGCATGGTGGGCAAGGCCGAACGCGGCCCGGCGGCGATCGAATCGATCAAGAAGCACGGCGCCGTCTACCTCATGGCCGTGGGCGGCGCGGCCTACCTCGTCGCCCAGGCGATCCGTGCCTCCCGCATGGTCGCCTTCGAGGACCTGGGGATGGAGGCCATCCGCGAATTCGAGGTGGAAAACATGCCCGTCACCGTCGCCGTGGACAGCCGGGGCGAAGCCATCCACCAAAGCGGTCCGGCCGAATGGCGCGTGCGCATCGCCGATATCAAGAAAATCTGATGGGTTGAAAGGTAGTGAACCGCATCATTTGGCCCAGCAGACACGAATGATGCGGTTCGTGCCTCATCGCATCCTACGAACCGATTATTTCTTGTAGACAACGCGAGATGTAAGGGGGAAATGATCGTGCCTACAATTTCAATGTTCTATGGCATTCTCATCAGAATGTTTTTCTATGATACGGACAAACATCATGTACCCCATATACATGCGGAATATCAAGGTCAGATTGCTGTCTATGCAATCGAGGATGGGACTGTGTTAGCGGGTGAGCTGCCCAGAAGGAAACACAAACTCGTCGTAGCCTGGATTGAAATACATCAAGAAGAGTTATTGGCGGATTGGCAACTCGCTGTTATCGGTAGCAAACCATTTTCAATCAGAGGGCTTGATCAATGAGACTTGTCGAAGTTAGGCCTCAAGATGATTTTATCCTTTATGTCATGTCGGAGAACGGAGAGACGGGAGTATTCGACGTAAGCCCATATTTGAATTCCGAGGCTTTTCAGCCGTTAAAGAACAAAGAGGAATTTAAGAAGATACATAACGGCGAATACTTCGTTGAATGGGCATGTGGAGCTGACTTATCCGCTGACACAATCGAGGCGCGTTGGAAAAAGCATCAAGCACGATAGGTAAACGCCATGCCATCGACCGACGAAAAGCTGCTCAAATCCCAGGCCTTCATCGCCGGAGAATGGATCGATGCCGCCAGCGGCGCGGTCTATCCGGTGACCAACCCCGCCGATGGCGGTCTGTTGGGCCATGTCCCCGACATGGACGGCGATGACGCCCAGCGGGCCATCGCGGCGGCGGAGGCCGCCCTGCCCGCCTGGCGGTTCCGGACCGCCGCCGGGCGTGCCGCCCTGCTCATGCGCTGGCACGACCTGATCCTGGAGAACGCCGAGGACCTGGCCCGGATCATGACCCTGGAGCAGGGCAAGCCCCTGAGCGAGTCCCGGGGCGAAGTGAAATACGGCGCCGCCTTCCTGCAATGGTTCGCCGAGGAGGGCCGGCGGGTCTACGGCGATGTCATCCCCTCCCCCGCCCATGACCGCCGCCTCCTCGCCATCAAGCAACCCATCGGCGTCGCCGCCCTCATCACCCCCTGGAACTTCCCCCTGGCCATGCTGACCCGCAAGGCGGGCGCGGCACTGGCGGCGGGTTGCACGGTGGTCGCCAAGCCGGCCGAGGACACGCCCTTGACCGCCCTGGCCTTTGCCGAGTTGGGACAACGCGCCGGGATACCGGCCGGGGTATTCAACATCCTTACCACCCAAAACCCGGCACCGGTGGGGCGCGCCTTCACCCAGAGCCCGGCGGTGCGCAAGCTCTCCTTCACCGGTTCCACCGAGGTGGGCAAGAGACTCATGGCCGACTGCGCCGCCACGGTGAAGCGGATCAGCCTGGAGCTGGGCGGCAACGCCCCCTTCATCGTCTTCGACGACGCCGACCTGGACGCGGCGGTGGCCGGGGCGCTCGCCTCCAAGTACCGCAACAGCGGCCAGACCTGCATCTGTGCCAACCGCTTCCTGATCCAGGACGGCATCTACGACACCTTCGCCGAACGCTTCACGGCGGCGGTTCGGGAACTGCGGGTGGGACCGGGCATGGAAGACAGCGGACAGGGGCCTCTGATCAACCAGGCAGCCATCGACAAAGTGGAGTCCCTAGTGGCCGATGCGGTCGCCAAAGGCGCCACCGCCCTCTGCGGCGGCAAACGCCATGCTTTGGGCGGGACCTTTTACGAACCCACGGTGCTGACGGGTGTGAACGAAGGGATGGCCTGCGTACAACAGGAGATCTTCGGCCCCGTGGCCCCCCTGATGCGCTTCCAGGATGAGGCCGAGGCGATCCGTCTGGCCAACGACACCCCCTACGGCCTTGCCGCCTACTTCTACGCCCGCGACATCGGCCGCGTCTGGCGTGTCTCCGAGGCGCTGGAATACGGCATGGTCGGCGTCAACCAGGGCCTCATCTCCACCGAGGTCGCCCCCTTCGGCGGCGTCAAGGAATCCGGCCTGGGGCGAGAGGGCTCCCGCTACGGCATCGACGAATACCTGGAGATCAAGTATCTCTGCATGGGCGGGTTATAACCCGATTCAGAAACTGAGTTCGAACCCCACGGGCTTCAGGCGCAAGGCCTCTTCTTCCAGTTCCGCCCGCGTGAGGGGATGGGCATCCAGCCAGCCCTCGGGGAAACCGATCTGCAAGCGATTGCCGCTGATCTTCAGCAGGGGGGCGGGTTTGCCGGCGGGCGAACGGGACCGGTGCAGCAGCACGGCAAGCCGCAGCAATACGCAGAGCCGTATGACGTTGGGACGGACCGCTTCAGCCAGGGCGCCGAAGATATCCTGCACCGGGAATTTCCGCCTGTGGCCGCGCACCAGGGCCGCGAGCAGCATCTGTTCCTGGCGCGAAAAACCCGACATGTCGGCGTTTTGCAGGATATAGCCACCGTGTTTCTGATATTGGACGTGGGAGACGGCCACGCCGATTTCGTGCAAACGGCAGGCCCAGCCGAGCATATCGGCAGTGTCGGCGGAGCCGAAGGACCACGCCTGCCGCGCCTGGTTCAATAAGGCCTTCGCCGTGCCCTCAACCCGTTGGGCGTGGGCCTCGTCGATTCCGTAGCGCCGCGAGATCGAGGCAACCGTGCGATCTCGCACATCCTCATGGCGGATGCGGCCCAGCATGTCGTAGAGAAGCCCCTCCCGCAGGGCCTGATCGGACACCATCATCCGCTCGATATCGAGCGCCTTGAACACGGAGAGCAGCACGGCCACGCCGCCGGGAAAGACAGGACGACGGTCGGGTGTCAGGGCGGGAAAGTCGAGCCGGTCCAGACTGCCGGCCTCGATGAGGGCCTTTCGCAAACGCCTCAGCGCGGTGTAGGTAATGCCCTGATCGCTCCAGCCCTCGCCCTTGACCACCTCCCGAATCGCCCGGATGGTCCCGGAACTGCCCACGGCGGCCGTCCATCCCGCAGCGAGGAATTCCGATTTGACCGGGCGCAGTTCCAAGGCGCCCATGGTTTCGGCCCGCTTCATCGACTCGGCGGTGATCTTGCCGTCCGGAAAATGGGCCAGGGTCATGCTGACGCAACCCATGTGCAAACTCTCCCGCTCGATGGGGACAAAACCCTCACCGACGATAAGCTCGGTACTGCCGCCGCCGATATCGACCACCAGACGCCGCCCTTCCTTGGCCGCCAAGCCGTGGGCAACCCCGAGGTAGACCAGCCGGGCTTCCTCGCGTCCCGCGATGATCTCGATGGGATGACCGAGCGCCCGCTGCGCTTCAGCGATAAACGCCTCCCCATTACGCGCCTGCCGCAAGGTATTGGTGCCCACGGCCCGCACCGCTCCCTCGGGCAAGGCCTTGAGGCGCTGACCGAAGCGGCTCAGGCAGCCGAGGGCGCGCTCCCGCGCCGCCGGAGTGAGGAACTTCCCTTCATCCAGCCCGGCGGCGAGACGGACCATCTCCCGCAACCGGTCCACCACCTGCAAATGACCGTCCTCGTCCATCTTGGCCACGATCATGTGAAAGCTGTTGGAACCCAGATCGACAGCGGCGACCGTCTGCAATGGGTTTTCCAGGAGAGAAGGGGAGAGAAACATGGCTGATGGCTTCCCGAATTATTCAGCCACCGGCAAGGAGCCGCAATTGCCCCGGCGTCAGCAGCCACTGGAGTTCGGCCCTGGCGGCGGCCGGTTTGCCGCTGCATTCCAGCAGCGCGGCGCCGCCCTTCTTCATCCGCACGAAGCTGCTTTCTTCACCGGTGGTCAACCAGCCGATCAGACGGGAGAGATCCGGTTCATGCCCAACCAAGGCCACTGGGGCATCTGGACTGGCGTGGCTGAGCCAGTGGCCGATGGCCTGGGCGCCGACACCGGGTTCCAGTTCATCGGCCTCGACCCGTTTTGCCTTGGCGTACCGGGCACAAAGGATATCGGCGGTCTGCTGGGCGCGGAGCAAGGGGCTGTGGCCGATGATGCCGATTTCCGGCAATAGCTTGAGGAGCCCTGCGACGCCCTGCTCCATCCTGACCCGTCCCTGAAGCGTCAAGGGGCGCCTTCTGTCATCGCTGATACCTGGGGAGGATTCCTCCGGCTCTTCTGCCACGGCGTGGCGCAGTATCAGTATTTTCACGTTGGCTGGCCGCCGGGGACTGGAATTTTCCGGGTTAAGGCAGGGCGCGCGCACAGGGTCTCCAGCCGCCGGATCTCGGCGGGACTGAAACCCGCCTGCAAGCGGGCCTCCTTGTGGAGGGGACAGCGCACCTCGCCCTTCATGTAGCGGTCCAGCAGCTCGAAGTAGGTCTCCTCCGGCTCCAGTCCCCGTTGCGCGCAGAGATAGTGGAACCAGCGGCTTCCCGCCTCCACATGGCCGATCTCGTCGCGCAGGATGACCGTCAGCGCCTCGGCGGTCGTCTCGTCTCCCACCTGCCGGAAGCGTTCCATCATCCCCGGATTGACATCGAGCCCGCGCGCCTCAAGCATCCGGGGGATGATGGCCATGCGCACCAGGGGATCGTGGAGGGTTCCGAGCGCCGTCTCCCACAGGCCCAGATGCACGGGGAAGTCGCCATAATCATGGCCGAGCTGGCGCAGACGGCCCCGCAGCAGAATGAAGTGATCGACCTCCTCCGCCGCGATGCGCAGCCAATCGTCGTGAAAGGCCGGCGGCATCTCGCGAAAGCGGAAAACGGCATCCAGGGCCAGGTTGATGGCGCTGAATTCGATGTGAGTGACGGCATGAATCAGGGCCGCCCGGCCCTGGGGGGTATGAAAACTGCGCTTGGGCAGCTTTCTCGGAAACACCCGTGCGATGCCGTCGGGAAAACCGGCCTCCACCACATCCGGCAGATCGATGGCCTCGGTCGAGAGCGAGCCCGATTGCCATTCTTGATAGAGGGCCTTGACCGCCGCCAGCTTCCCGTCCGGATCGGACAAGAGCAGGCAGAGGCGAGCGCGGGCGAAGAGGTTGTTCCGGTCGTTGTCGTTCATGGCGGGGATGGTACCACCATCCGGCAACTGGCCGAATGGCAGGCAGCCCAGCAAAATCAGAAAATTCCTACAAAATCTTCAGCCATTTCCGATAGCAATCCTTGTTGCCGACGATAGACTATCGGCTAACGACCATGGGGCGAAGCGAACCACCCCGGAAGATGAAAAAAGGGTAGGACGGCCTTCAGGCCGTCCATCGGCGCGGCAGCCGGCTTGAAGGCCGACCTACCCACCAACGCAGGATTCGCTACTTTCACGTTAATCGCATTCAGAAGGGAGACGGCAGATGGAGAACCGGAAGCGTTGCTGGCAACAGGGATTCACCCTGATCGAATTGATGATCACCCTCACGATCATCGGCATCACCCTCTTTACCGCCATCCCCTCCTTTTCCGCCCTGTTGGCCAACAACCGCCTCGTCGCGACCCTGAACGAATTCAACGCCGTCATGAGCTACGCCCGCAGCGAGGCCATCAAGCGGGGAACGCGGGTGGTGCTCTGCCCCACAGCCGACAACCTGAACTGCGCCGGCATCAATACCTGGCAGGAGGCGGTCCTGCTCTTCGTCGATACCGATGCCGACGCCGATCACGATGAAGAAGAACCCCTGTTGCGCATCCACCGCCCCCCCAACGATGAGATCGGCATCTACTCGGGCAGCAAAAGCAAGATCACCTATCAGTCGAACGGGTCCAGCCCCGGATCAAACCTTACCCTGACCTTCTGCGACCCGGACCAAAAGGTAGCCCCCATCGCGCTCATCCTGGCCAACAGCGGACGCCTGCGCAGCTCGGACAAGGCCGCCGACGGTAGCTTGCTGAGCTGCCCCTGAAAGTGGATCGCTGGGATTAGGACCGGATGCGGTGAGACACAAGCCGCATCGAGCCCCCCTTCCCTCGTGACGGCAAACTTGACTTGATCGGCACCAACGGCACACAATTTCCTGGTTCTTATCATTAAAGAGGTCACAAATGGAAGTCTCCATGCGTGAATTCAAGTCCCATTTATCTCAGTACGTGTTGCTGGCGCAAGCCGGGCAGCCGATTGAGCTGACTTCACATCGCAAGGTGGTGGCGCGTCTCATAGGGGTGCCGCCGACGGATAGCACGGGCGTCGCCCGCTTGCTGGCGGCGGGCGTGGCAAGCTGGCAGGGCGGCAAACCCGAGGGCGCGGCATTGGCGTTGCAAGCCGGTGGTAAGCCGATGTCCGCACTGGTGCTGGAAGATCGCGGATGATCCTGTTTTGCGATACTTCGGCGCTGCTCAAGCTTTACATCATCGAAGCGGGCAGCGAAGCGGTGAAGGCGCGGGTGGCCGAGGCTGAGGCCGTGGCCCTGTGCCGCATCGCCTGGGCGGAAGCTCATGCCGCTTTGTCGCGCCGGGCGCGCGAGGTGCCGGAAGACGCGCCCGTGATCGAACAGGCCAAGGCGGCGCTGGCGCAGGATTGGCCGCGCTTTGTGGTGATGGAGGTGGATCAGCCGCTGGTGGTGCGTGCCGGCGATTATGCCGATACCTTTGCCTTGCGCGGCTACGATAGTGTTCAGCTTGCCGCTGCGTTCGAGACCGGGCGTATCGCGCAAACACCCGTCTGTTTTGCCTGTTTCGATACGCGCCTGAACAAGGCCGCCAGGGTGCTGGGAATGACCTGCCTGTAACGGACGGTCAACGGCGGTTGTCCTTGATCCAGTGCCATGGGAGTTATGGGGTTTCCTGATTACCCATGTATCTCAGCCAGGATCTGAGGTTGAGCTTGCCGCGCAGCATAGGGCGGGCCACGCTCGCCGCCAGGGGTAGGTCGGGCTTCAGCCCGACAGCCGCTGGCAGGACGTGGCCACAAAGCAACGGCCGCATTCAGCCAGTCCGCAGCGCCTCAGTCGGCCTGAAGGCCGACCTACAGGACTGGCTGAGGTTTGTGGGTAATCAGGTGGGGTTTTGTTTTATTGCATGTGCTTAGACGGGAACTGTAACTCATAACTCAGAATGGCTTCATTCAGGGCAACGTTGCTGTAAATCAATCGAGTCCGACCCCATTGATCCTACACCGTCAAACCCGTTGAGCTGAGCTTCTACCGCACCACCGACGGCAGGCAGATGACCGCCATCGAAGTCAAGGCGGCCTTCTCAGTCACCCCCGCCGATTTCACGCACATAAAACACTTCATCGAACAAAACCCCGGCCGGGTCCGGCAAGGAACCCTGATTTATGGGGGAAAAAGGCCTTTGCCTTTTGGCGAACATCAGGGAACGCCGCTCTGGGCACTGCCGCTGGGGATGTTTGCCGGGGGCTGAGCCCCTGTCACCCCAGAGGTTGCGAAAGTAATAGTTGGCCTGATCCAGCACCGCCTGCTCCACCGGCTGTCATATTGGGCCTCGTACCTCAGCCCAACCGCTGGAGCCTGGGAACGATCAAAAATCGCGCGCCAGGGGCTCCGCCCCTGGACCCCGAAAGGCAACATCCAATAAGGAGTAAAGGGGTAAAGGGCCTAAGGTGAAATGATCCTGGCGAGACGAAAGCCGTAGCTGCCGTACCGGTTCGACGAGATGCCGCACCTGCTGCGATTGGCTGAGCGGACGAACCTGGGAAAGCTGAACCAGGAACCGCCGCGCGCCACACGAGGGACATTGGCATCATTCTTGCCGGCACACTGCTGCTCCCCGCCACCGTACCCTGCGTCATAGCCCGAGCAGGTCCACTCCCAGACGTTGCCGTGCATGTCGTACAGGCCCCAGGGGTTGGGCCGCTTCTGACCCACCGGGTGGGGAACGCCACCGGCGTTACCGTCGTACCAGGCGTAATTGTCCAGCTCGCGTTCATCGTCGCCGAAGGACCAGCGGCCGGTGGTGCCGGCCCTGGCGGCGTATTCCCATTCGGCCTCGGTCGGCAGCCGGTAGTTTTCGCCGGTTTCCCGGCTGAGCCAGTCGGCGTAGTCCATGGCGTCATGCCAGTTCACCCCGACCACCGGCTGATCTTCGCCATTGAGGCCTTGCCCGCTGTCATGGTCCGGTTTGAAACGGCGATACTGGGCGTTGGTCACTGGGTATTTGCCCAGGTAGAACCCCTTGACCTGCACGGGGTGTTGCCGTTCGTCACTGGAACGGCCCTGTTCCGACTCCGGGCTGCCCATCAGAAATCGACCGCCTTCGATCAAGACAAGGTCCATGCCCGACAACCTGTCGCGTTCGATTTTCTCCGGCTCCGGCTCCGGCTTGGGCTCCACCCGATTGACTTGGGGCGGCTTCGTTGACGGTAGAGGTTTTTTGCCGGTGATGCCCCAGACCAGCC
This sequence comes from Gammaproteobacteria bacterium RIFOXYD12_FULL_61_37, assembly GCA_001801995.1. GTDB lineage: Bacteria > Pseudomonadota > Gammaproteobacteria > Chromatiales > Chromatiaceae > YD12-FULL-61-37. Next base: position 64,287 of record MGZB01000017.1, read on the forward strand.
GCCCCAGGTTGGCTTTGGTCACGGCCGGGCGCAGGTCAACCCAGGTGCGGGTCTTGAGAAACGGGGGCAGCTCGGGTTGCCGGGGGGCATCCGGCAGCAGAACGGGGATGACCGGGCGGCCGTCGTTCACCGCGTGGATCAAGGCGCCCTCCATCTCTTCGGTTTGCCAGGGGCCGAGGCCGTCCTTGCCGATCAGAACGGCAACGCTCCTGGATAGCCTTATCCCGCTTTCCAACTGTTTTTGCCAGTTGAGGCCGGGGCGCAGTTCGTCTTCGTCCAGCCAGACGCTGAGGCGGCGTTTGCGCAGGGCTTGCGCGAGTTCCCGCACGGCGGGTTTGTCCTTGCTGTTGTGGCTGAGGAAGACATCGAAGGAGGTCGGCATCGTTGTGTCCGTTCCCAGTGGTTCGTCTAGTTTGGCCAGGTCCGCCCGGTCGAGCGCATCCAATCAAGTTCGTGGCCGCAGTCGGTGGAAGCGCCTTGTAGGCGCGATCTCGATGCATCGCGCTTAAAAAGCGCTCCCACTCACTACTCACCACATAAAGTGGTCATGAACTCAAGGCCGCATGGGCCGCCGCCAGCCGGGCGATGGGGACGCGGGGGCCGGAGCAGGAGACGTAGCTCAGGCCGATCTCGTGGCAGAAGCGGATGGAGGCCGGATGGCCGCCGTGTTCGCCGCAGATGCCGACCTTCATGCCGGGGCGGGCGGCGCGGCCCCAGTTGACCGCCAGCGCCATGATCTTGCCGACGCCCTTCACGTCCAAGACCTCGAAGGGGTTGTCCTGGAGGATCTGGTTTTCGTTGTACATGGGCAGGAACTTGTTCTCGGCGTCCTCGCGGGAGAAGGAGAAGGTGGCCTGGGTCAGGTCGTTGGTGCCGAAGGAGAAGAATTCGGCCACCTCGGCCAGGGATTCGGCGCGCATGCAGGCCCGCACCACCTCCAGCATGGAGCCGAATTTGAAGTCGAGCCGCACGCCGTAATGGGCCTCGACGGCCTGTTTGATGGAATCGACGATGCCCTTGACCCGCAGCAGCTCCTGCTGGGTGCAGACCTGGGGCACCATGATCTCGGGGTGGACCTCGATCCCCTGTTTGATGCACTCGGCCGCCGCTTCCAGGATGGCGCGGATCTGCATGGCGTAGATCTCGGGGAAGGTGATGCCGAGGCGCACCCCGCGATGGCCCAGCATGGGGTTGACCTCGTGCAGGGCTCGCACCTTCCTGAGCATGGTCTCCTTCTTTTCGATGGCCTCGTCCACTAGGCGGGGATCGGCCATCCGGCCGACACCGGGGTGGCTGTCGGCGTTGCGGTACATGAACTCGATGGCCTCGGCGAGGATGTCCATGCCGCGCACCGTTTCGCGCAGGTGCTCCAGCTGATCCAGCTCCTCTTCCAATTGGTGTTCGGTGGGCAGGAATTCGTGGATCGGCGGGTCGAGCAGGCGGATGGTCACGGGCCGGCCGGCCATGGCCTTGAGAATCTCGCGGAAGTCGCCGCGCTGGATCGGCAGCAGCTTGTCGAGGGCGGCCTGGCGGGTCAGGGAGTCCTCGGCCAGGATCATTTCGACCACCAGGGGCAGCCGTTCGCTGGCGTTGAACATGCGCTCGGTGCGGCAGAGGCCGATGCCCTGGGCGCCGAACTCGACGGCGCGGCGGGCGTCATGGGGGGTGTCGGCGTTGGCCATCACCTTGAGGGCGGCCACTTCGTCGGCCCAGGCCAGGAGGGTGCCCAGTTCCGGGGAGAACTCGGCCTCGCGCATGGGCACCTCGCCGAGGTAGACATGGCCGCTGGTACCGTCGATGGTGATCAGGTCCCCCTCGCTGATGGTCGCCTCGCCGATGAAGGCCTTGCGCATCTGCACGTCCACATGGATGCCCTCGGCCCCGGCCACGCAGGGCTTGCCCATGCCACGGGCGACCACGGCGGCGTGGGAGGTCTTGCCGCCGCGCGAGGTCAGGATGCCCTGGGAGGCGAAGAAGCCGTGGATGTCCTCGGGCTTGGTCTCCTCGCGCACCAGGATGACCCGTTCGCCCGCCCTCCCCTGCTGCTCGGCGCGGTCGGCATCGAATACGGCGATGCCCACGGCGGCGCCGGGCGAGGCCGGCAGGCCTCGCACGACGGGCACCGATTTGGCCGAGGGGTCGAGACGGGGAAATAGCAACTGTTCCAGCAGATCGGGCTGGATGCGCAACAGGGCCTGGCGCCGGTCGATCAGGCCCTCCCGCGCCATCTCCACCGAGGTGCGCACCAGCGCGGCGGCGTTCATCTTGCCGTTGCGGGTCTGGAGGCAGTAGAGGCGGCCCTTTTCGATGGTGAACTCGAAGTCCTGCACCTCCTTGTAGTGGCCTTCCAGCCGGTTGCGCAGCTCCACGAGCTGGCGGTATTGCTCCGGCATCTCCTCGTGCAGGGCGTCGATGGTCCGGGGGGTGCGGATGCCGGCCACCACGTCCTCGCCCTGGGCGTTGGTGAGGTATTCGCCGAACATGCGATTCTCGCCGGTGTCGGGGTAACGGGTGAAACCGACCCCGGTGGCGCTGTCGTCGCCCAGGTTGCCGAACACCATGGCCACCACGTTGACGGCGGTGCCGTTGGCCATGGCGGGGGTGATGTTGAACTCGCGCCGGTAGTCGATGGCGCGCTTGCCCATCCAGGAGCCGAACACGGCCTTGATGGCGATATCCAACTGCTCGTTGGGATCGGACGGGAAGGGCCGGCCCGTCTCGCGCTCCACCACGGCGAGGAAGCGATCCGATATCTCTTTGAGGTCACGGGCCGAGAGGCCGATATCCTGCTTCACCCCGGCCCGCTTCTTGACCTCCTCGAACTGGGCGTCGAAGGCCTCGTCGCGCACCCCCAGGGCCACCTTGCCGAAGAGCTGGATGAAGCGGCGGTAGGAATCGTAACCGAAGCGTTCGTTGCCCGACTGGGCGATCAGGCCCTTGAGGGTCCGCTCGTTCAGGCCCAGGTTGAGGATGGTGTCCATCATGCCCGGCATGGACATGGCGGAACCGGAGCGTACCGAGACCAGCAGGGGGTTCTCGCCGTCACCGAAGCCCTTGCCGGTCTTCCGTTCGAGTTCCGCCATGTGTAACTGGACCTGCCCCGCCAGGCCGTCCGGCAATTGGTGTCCGGCATCGGCCAGGTAGCTGAGACAGGCCGCGGTGGAGATCACAAACCCCGGCGGCACGTTCAGGCCGATCTGGGTCATCTCGCAGAGGTTCGCCCCCTTGCCGCCCAAGAGCTGCTTGTTCTTGCCGTTACCCTCTTCGAAGGAAAAGACGTAATTGACCTTGGACATCGTAAGTCCCTCTTGCTGCTTGTGAACCTGAAACCGCCGGGCCGCCGGAAGTGCCCCTCACCTACATTCCAGTAGGTGGAGGGCATCAATTCTGCTTTTTACCTCGCGGGCGGCGCCTGTCCTTCGGCCGGGGCCGGCCTGAGATCCAGGGGTTTGGGAGCAACGGGGCTGGTCTCGGGGCGAGCCTTGACAGCACCTTCGGCCGGGGCAGCTTCTCCATCCGGCTTCTGGGCGGACTTGGCTGCCGCGCGGGCCTTGGCGGCCTTCTGCTCGGCTGCCTTCCGCTCTTCGGCAGCCTTGGCTTCCGCGGCGGCCCTCTGCTCGGCGGCCTTGGCTGCGTCCGCGGCCAGCTTGGCGGCTGCGTCTTCGGCATCCTTCAGCATCCCTGGATGCAGGTCCTTGAAACTGGCCAGAATGTCGGCGGTCAGGTCCAGTTCCTCGGCGAACTCGAAGACAATGCCGTCGTTCTTCAACAGGACCATCTTATAGCCTTTGTCCCTGGCCACTTGGCGGGCAATGGGCTTCAGTTGCTCCCGGAATTCCATGATCACGGCGCCTCGATGGATATTCAGCACCTGATCGGCCTTGCGCTGGGCCTTGGACAACTGCATCTCGGCGGCCTGGCGAAGGATGGCGAATTTCTTCGCACGATCCTGGGGGCCGAGTTTCTTCACCTCTTTCTGCAATTCCGCCTGCAAGGCCTCCTTGTACTTGATTAGCTCCTGAAGCAGCTCATCCCGTTTAGTCTTGATCTTCAGCTCGAACAGGCTGGCCAGACCGGCCTCCTTGACGATCCTGTCGATATCGAAGACCGCCACAGTGTCGGTGGAAGCAGTCACAGTAGGGGCCTCCACCATGGGGGCCTCCACGAGGGGGGCGGAGTCCGCCGGTGCCGGAGGCGCTTGTTCCTGACAACCTGCCGCGAGCAGGGTTGAGGCGGCCAGAGTCATTGCAAGTATCTTATTCATGCTTTGTCCTAATACAGTTGGAATGTTGTATTTGTTTCCGCAAGGGGAGAAAAAAAGGGAGCTGGCGTTGGCCGGATTTAGGTGAAATTGGAGACGCAGAATTTGTTCCGCCCTGTCCGCTTGGCCTCGTAGAGGGCGCTATCGGCCGCTTCCAATAGCTCCTCGGGCGCCATCTGATCCCTGGGGATCACCGTGGCCACGCCAATGCTTGCGGTGACAACCCCGGCAGCGGGCGAGAATGCGTGCGGAATCCCCAAGCCGGAAATGCCTTCCAGCAACAGATGTGCATATTCACGGGCGCCATGGATATCGGTTTCGGCCAGGATGCAGGAAAACTCCTCGCCACCGTATCTGGCCACGAAATCCCCCGGACGCCTCGCCATCCCTTTCAAGAGACTGGCTACCTTCTTGATGCACTCGTCCCCGGCCAGGTGGCCGTAGTTGTCGTTGTAGGCCTTGAAGGCATCTATATCGACCATCAGCAGAGAGAGAGGTTCCCAGCGCCGGTAGGCCTGGCGCCAAGAACTATCGAACTGTTCATCATAGCGGCGGCGGTTGGCAATGCCTGTGAGGCCATCGATGGCCGACAGATTGAGCAGACGGTCCCGGTAGCGCTTGAGTTGGATGAGGTTGCGAACCCTGGCCCTGACGATCAAGGGGTTGATGGGCTTGGTGATATAGTCCGCAGCGCCCATTTCCAGGCCCCGCGCCTCGTCCTCCACGGACTCCATGGCGGTGACAAACACAATGGGGGTGCCGTCGATCGCGGGATCTTCCTTGAGGCGCCGGCAGACCTCGAAGCCATCCATCTCCGGCATCACCACATCCAGCAGGATCAAGTCCGGGTTGACCTCGGGGATGGCCGCCAGCGCCTCGTGAACGCTCAGGGCCGACTCGATGCGGAATTCGTCGGACAGCGCCGACCTCAAGGCAGCCACGCCAGTCTTGGAATCCTCGACGATGAAGACCGTAGCCTTTTCATCAGACATAAGCGGATGATCCTAATTGACCCCGGGATAATCCTGTCATTATAGACAATTTGTCATTATTGCTTACATCCCAATGATGTTTCCGCCAAAGGCTGAGGGCGTAACGCCAGTGCCAGCCGTTGCAGGGCCTCGGCGATGGTGGCGTGCGGGGCGCCGAGGTTGAGGCGCATGAAGCCGCTGCCCGGTGCGCCGAAGCTGATGCCGGGGTTGAGGCCGAGGCGGGGCTTTTCCAGGAAGAATCGCTTCAGCGCCTGGTCGTCCAGACCCAGCTCCCGGCAGTCGAGCCAGAGGAGGTAGGTCCCCTGGGGCGGGATGGCCCGGATGCCGGGGCATTCGCGGGCGATTAAATCGAGTGCGAAGGCCCGCGTCCCGGCCAGATAGCCCAGCAGGGCGTCGAGCCAGGGGGCTCCTTCCCGGTAGGCGGCCTCGAAGGCGGCGATGCTGAAGGGATTGCTGGCGCTGACGTGCAGTTGATCGAAGGCGCGGACCAGGGCGGCGCGGTCTTCCGGGTCGGGGCAGATCAGGGCGGAGAGACCCAGGCCGGGGATATTAAAGCTCTTGCTGGGCGCTGCGGCGGTGATGACGCGGTCGCCCGGCCCCGCCAGCCGGGCAAGGACGGTATGGGTTTCACCGGGATAGACCAGGTCATGGTGGATCTCGTCGGAGAGGACCGTCAGACCGTGGCGGCGGGCAATCGCCAGCACCGCTTGCAGTTCATCCGGCTTCCAGACCCGCCCCACCGGGTTGTGGGGCGAGCAGAGAATCAGCAGCCGGGCTGCTTTGGCGCAGTGTTCCAGATATTCCAGGTCCATGGCATAGCCATCCCCCTCCAGCCGCAGGGGGTTCTCGATCAGCTGGCGACCGGTGGCATGCACGGCGGAAAAGAAGGGGGGATAGACCGGCGATTGCACGATGACGCCCTCGCCGGGACGGGTCAGTCCGAGGACAGCCGCATGGAGGGAGGGCACCACGCCGGGCGACCAGATCACCTCCTCGCGTTCGATGGTCCAGCCGTGGCGCCGTTGCATCCAGCCCGCCAGGGCGGTAAACAGGCTGTCGGGGAACAGGGTATAGCCGTAGATGGGATGGGCGGCGCGGGCGCTCAGGGCGCGGGTCACCGCCTCGGGTGCGGCGAAGTCCATGTCCGCCACCCAGAGCGGCAGGACATCGGCATGATCGGCACCGAACATCGCCTTCCTCCCGTCCCACTTGACCGAGGCCGTGCCGGTGCGGTCAATGGGGCGGTCGAAATCGAAACTCAATCGGTTTCCTCGATCCAGGCCATTTGGATGGCCTCCAGGATTTTTTCGCCGGAGTGATGAGGATCGTCGTCGAAGCCGTCCAGGGCCAGGACCCAGTCGCGCAGATCGACGAAGTTGACCGTCCGTGGGTCGATATGGGGATGGGCCTCGGTGAGTTCGATGGCGATGTCGCGGCTATCGGTCCATTTCAGGGCCATGGCGGTTCTCCTCAGTGCTGTTCGGACACCATGTTGATGGTGTATTTAGGGATCTCGATCACCAGATCCTGATTGCCGACCAGCGCCTGGCAGCTCAGGCGCGATTCCGGCTCCAGGCCCCAGGCCTTGTCCAGCAGGTCCTCCTCGGTCTCCTCGGCCGAGTTGAGGGAGTAGAAACCCTCGCGCAGAATGACGTGGCAGGTGGTGCAGGCACAGGACTTCTCGCAGGCGTGCTCCAGCTCGACGCCGTTGCGCAGGATGGCCTCGATGAGGACCTCGCCGGGTTCGGCCTCGAACGCCGCCCCCTCCGGGCAGAGTTCCTCGTGGGGCAGGATGATGATCTGGGGCATTAGAACCTCCTATTACACTAACCGCAAAGGGCGCAAAGAAACGCGAAGGGGATTCCCTGGCCGCTCCCATAACTCCAGCAAAATACCCTCTCTTTGCGTCACTTTGCGGCCTTTGCAGTTATAAAACTCAGGATTTAGGACTCGAATTCATCCAACTTGTGGCCCGCCATGGCCTGGCGGACGCTGGTATTCATGCGACGTTCCACATAGGGTTCGCAGACCTTTTCCAGGGCCTCGCGGGCGCGCTTGATGCTCAGGTGGTTTTGGCTGGCGGCGGTCTCGACCAGGTGTTTGAGGGCCTGTTCGATCCCCGCCCGCTCTCCGGCGTCAAGCAATTGATCGCCATCCTGGGCCAAGGCGGCGCGCAGGGCTTCGGTCACCCGCTCAGCCTCCACCTGTTCCTCGCGCAGGCGGCGGGCAGCCATGTCGTCCTCGGCGTGGGCGATGGAGTCGCGCAGCATACGTTCCACCTCGCTGTCGCTCAGGCCGTAGGAGGGCTTGACCACTACCCCGGCCTTGACGCCGCTGGTCTCTTCCAGTGCGGTGACGTTGAGCAGGCCGTCGGCGTCCACCTCGAAGGTGACGCGGATGCGCGCCGCCCCCGCCACCATGGGCGGGATGCCGCGCAGCTCGAAACGGGCCAGGGAGCGGCAGTCGCTTACCAGGTCGCGCTCCCCCTGCACCACATGCAGGGCCAGGGCGGTCTGGCCGTCCTTGAAGGTGGTGAATTCCTGGGCGCGGGCCACGGGAATGGTGGTATTGCGCGGCACGATGCGCTCCACCAGGCCGCCCATGGTCTCCATGCCGAGTGACAGGGAGATCACGTCCAGCAGCAGCATCTCCTCGTCGGGCTTGTTACCGGCCAGGACATCGGCCTGGATGGCGGCGCCGATGGCCACCACACGGTCCGGGTCGACATCGACACGGGGTTCGGCCCGGAACAGCTCTTTCACCCTCTCGCGCACACGCGGCACACGGGTGGAGCCGCCCACCATGACCACATCCTCGATCTCCTCGGCGGTCACCCCGGCGTCGCGCAGGGCGCGGCGGCAGGCCGCCAGGGTCTTGGCGATAAGTGGATCGATGAGGCCGTTGAAGGTCTCGCGGTCGATGCTCCCCTGCCAGCGGCCGCCGTTGGGCAGTTCGAGATGGATCTCGGCGGACTCGACGCTGCTGAGTTGCTCCTTGATCCCGGTAGCCAGGCGGGTCAACCGCAGCTGCATCACCGGGTCCAGGTCCTCGCCCAAGCCCGCCTGGGCCATGATCCATTGCGCCAGGGCGCGGTCGAAGTCGTCCCCGCCCAGGGCAGAATCACCGCCGGTGGACATCACCTCGAAGACCCCGCGATGGAGCCGCAGGATGGAGATGTCGAAGGTGCCGCCGCCCAGGTCGTAGACCGCGTGAACCCCTTCCGCCCGCTGATCCAGACCATAAGCAACGGCAGCGGCGGTCGGCTCGTTGAGCAAACGGAAGACATTGAGCCCGGCCAGCCGGGCGGCGTCCTTGGTGGCTTGGCGTTGGGCGTCGTCGAAATAGGCGGGGACGGTGATGACCACGCCGGTCAGCTCGCCGCCCAGGCTCTGCTCGGCCCGCCGGGCCAGGGTCTTGAGGATCTCGGCCGAGACCTCGACCGGAGTCACCTCACCGCTCCGGGTGCGGATGCGCGGCACGGCGCCAGAGCCGTCTAAGCTTACCGCTCCCGGCTCACGCCCCTCGCCTACCTCCCTGTAGGCGATATCGTAGGGAAGCGTACTACCCAGGGTCTTGAGGTCGGCCAGGCCCCGCCCCATGAGGCGCTTGACCGATTGGACGGTGTTGAGAGGGTCCTCTACCGCGGCTAATTTGGCCTCGTCGCCGACCACCACGCCCTCGGCGGCATAGCGCACCACGGAGGGCAACAGATGACGGCCGGCCGCATCGGGCAGGGTGACGGCCATGCCGCTGAGAACACTGGCGACCAGGGAATTGGTGGTGCCCAGGTCGATCCCCGCCGCCAGTTTATGCTGATGCGGCGCGGCGAATTGCCCCGGCTCGGCGATTTGTAACAAGGCCATGATTTATCCCGTGGTTCTCATCGTTCCCATGCTCTGGCGTGGGAATGCATTCTGGGACGCTCCAGCGTCCCGAATCGGTTTGCGCGTTGATGCATAATCAGCCCCCGCGACGCTGAAGCGTCGCAGGCGGCATTCCCACGCTGGAGCCTGGGAACAATAAGGTTAGACCGCCTCGTCCAGCTCGGACTCCAGCAGCTCCACGTCGTAGCGAAGCTTTTTCAGGAACTGCATCTTGCGGACGTTTTCGCGGGCCTGTTCGAGCCGCTCGGGGGTTACCTCCTGGAACTGCTCGGTCATCCGGGCCACCAGGGCCTTGATGCCCCGGTCGATGTGCTCCATCAGCCGGGCCGTCACCCCGTAGGGATCGGCCGAATGCCGCGCCCCTTCCAGCTCCTCGCGCAGGTCCATCTGTTCCGTGAGGAAGGCGATGTCGTGGGTGGCCTCACCGGTCACGTCCATCTCGACGCCGTGCAGCGAAAGGAGATAGCGCGCCCGCAGCATGGGGTCTTTGAGAGTCTCGTAGGCCTCGTTCACTCGCGCGGCGCCCTGCATGGCCAAACGGCGTTCGCGCTCGTCCCCGGCGGCGAAGCGGTCGGGGTGGACCTGCCGTTGCAGCTCGCGGTAACGGCTCGCCAGATCGGTCCCATCGATGGGGAAGGCGACCGGCAGGCCGAAGAGTTCGAAGTAGTTTTGTTTGAGATCCAGCATTACGAATTTTTACCGCAAAGGACGCGAAGGAACGCAAAGGATTTCATCGGCTTGTCGAGGCTTCGTTCCTGACCAGGAAGGTGTGAGCATGAACAAAGGCATCGGATTGTTTTCCTTAGCGTTCTTTGTGTCCTTCGCGGTTAAACAGAGGTTTTTAGGGTTAATCAGTTGACCTGGAAAGGCAAAACGGGCCAAGCCCCGTCCGCATCCACGCAGCTACGGATCAGACCTGAAAACTCTCGCCGCAGCCGCACTGGCCCTTGACGTTGGGGTTGTTGAACTTGAAGCCCTCGTTCAGCCCCTCTTTGACGAAGTCCAGCTCGGTGCCGTCGAGGTAGACCAGGCTCTTAGGGTCAATGATGACTTTGATGCCGTGGTCTTCGAAAACACTGTCCTCCGCCTCGATCTGATCGGCGAACTCCAGCAGATAGGCCATGCCGGAGCAACCGGAGGTCTTGACCCCCAGGCGCAGGCCGGCACCCTTGCCGCGATTCTTCAGGAATTTGGCGATATGGCTCGCCGCGGCCTCGGTCAATGTAATCGCCACTGTCCTACCTCAGCCCTGCTGCTTCTGCTTGTAGTCGTTGACGGCGGCGCGGATGGCGTCCTCGGCCAGCACGGAGCAGTGGACCTTGACCGGCGGCAGCGCCAGTTCTTCGGCAATCTGGCTGTTCTTGATCTCCAGGGCCTGATCCAGGGTCTTGCCCTTGACCCACTCGGTCAGCAGGGAGCTGGAGGCGATGGCGGAGCCGCAGCCGTAGGTCTTGAATTTGGCGTCTTCGATGAGACCTTCGTCGCTCACCTTGATCTGGAGCCGCATGACATCGCCACAGGCGGGGGCGCCCACCATGCCGGTGCCGACATTGGTGGCGTCCTTGTCCAGTGTGCCGACGTTGCGGGGATGTTCGTAGTGGTCTAGGACCTTTTCGCTGTATGACATTTTCGTTCACCTCGAATGGATCTTCAGTCC
>MGZB01000018.1:0-132708 GCA_001801995.1 Gammaproteobacteria bacterium RIFOXYD12_FULL_61_37
CCCAACACAAAGGCCGAATATACGTGAGCAGTCGAGCCTACCGCCAAAAACGAAAAATGCTGGCAAAACGGGAGGAGTCCATATACGGATGGAGCTTGGCGGAATCCGGGGATTCAGCGCACGGATTACCCGGATGCATGCGGCAAATCCCTTTGCCGCAGCCTCCGGGCGTGCAAACCGGCTGTCCTGCCGATTTGTCCAGTTCCATCCGGGCTACATTTCTGGTTCGCGACTTTCACGGTAATGGATGAGTTGTGAACTGGTTGCTGGATACCAACAACATCATCATCTACCTGCTGCGAGGTGACTCCAGCGGCAGTGCGAAGGGCTGCCCGGCAGGGTGGAAGACAGCAAGTCCGGAATGTTGCCCCTTGTAGGATTTTTCTGATTCTCCAGGTGACCGGTTGCAGGGAACGGAAACCACGAGGATGATGGGGAATCATAGACAGGGGGGTGACGGGCATGTTCCTTGCCATCTGAATTGGGCGAATGTTGAGGAATTACTTTAACTCTCATCCGCAAAATTTTAGGCATGTCTAAAATGAAGAACTGTAAAAGAGTTTCTATTTGTCATGCCTTTACCTGATTAGCAAGATACCTCAGCCAGCGTCGTAAATGGGGCCTTTGGAGGCGCGTGGGGGGCGGTGAATGCGCGTTTTTTCGCCTATTCCGGCCCAAATGCCCCACAAAACTTGGCCCGCCGTGCCTAGCTGAAGTATCTTGCTATTCAGGTGCCTTTATCATTAATCACCATGAATTAGACGGCATTGTGGGTTTAGCTTAATGCCGTGGTAAAAGCCAGAATAATGACCAAACCTATACCTTCAGTTGTCTATGACTCATATTGGTATTTGGCAGCAGAAAGGCAGAACATTTTTTTTAAAAGGTTCAATGATGATTTGGGCCCTTGGACTTACGACCCAATCTTACAAAAGCATAAATTCACGAATGCATACCGCGCTTCAGATAGAGTCAGTCAGTATCTAATCAAAAATGTAATATACAAAGGCTCTCAAGAGCATAACGAAGTGTTCTTTAGAATTATCCTGTTTAAGTTATTTAACAAGATAGAGACGTGGGAGCTTTTGAATGAAAAATTAACTGACATTTCATTTGAAAGTTTTAATTACCGTGATTATGACGCGGTGTTGAGCGGGGCTATGAATGAGGGGAAGAGAATATACTCCGCCGCATACATTATGGCATCGGGCGCTAAAGTATTTGGGGCAGGCAAAAAGCACCAAGCGCACCTAAAGCTAATACAGATGATGATGGATGATCACCTTCCGGAAAAATTATTTTACAGCACATCGATGGAAAAAGCATATAAGCTCTTGCTAGGCTATCCAATGATTGGGAGTTTTTTGGCTTATCAATTCGCAACAGATGTAAATTACAGCGAGTTAACAAATTTTCCTGAAACGAGTTATGTAATGCCTGGGCCTGGCGCTTTAAATGGTATACAGAAATGCTTCACAAGCTTAGGCGATTACTCAACCGAAGATGTCATAAAAATGATGGCTGATATACAGGAGAAAGAGTTTGCAAGGCTAGGCATAAACTTTAAGACACTTTGGGGCCGACAATTGCAATTGATAGATTGCCAAAACATATTCTGTGAGACAGATAAATATGCGCGGGTAAAATTCCCAGAAGTACAGGGGCAATCGAAAAGAACGCGAATTAAACAAACATTCCAAATGAAATTAGACAAGTTAGAGCCCTGGTATCCTCCAAAATGGGATATTAATAATCGAATATCTGTGTGGCGCGCGGCAGATGTTTAACACTTTTGAAGGTTCTGATGCGAATAGCGTTTGGCGAAAGGCTGCCGAAACACTAATCAATGGGGATAGCGCAATCCAAATGACTCGGCTGGGTGAGAGTAAAGAATTAATACACGCCAGCTTTCAAATATCTGATCCAAGGCAACGTTGGATTACTTCAAGAACCCCTGCAATTAGCCCAGCATTCGCAATAGCTGAAGTTTTCTGGATATTAAGTGGTGATAACAATGCCGAATTTATGAATTTCTGGAATCCAAGTTTGCCGAAATTCGCAGGAAATGGAAATACATATCATGGCGCATATGGATATAGGATTAAAAAACAATTTGGCCTGGATCAATTGGAAGCGGCATACCAAGCTTTAACAAATAATCCTGAGACGCGACAGGTCGTTATTCAGCTATGGGACCCTAGAACTGATTTTCCAAAGAGCACAGGTGAACCTGCTGCAGCGGATATTCCATGCAATATTTGTTCAATGCCAAAAATACGGAATAATAAACTTGAGTGGCTCCAAGTAATGAGAAGCAATGATGTGTTTCTTGGCATGCCATATAACATTATCCAATTCACAACTCTTCAAGAAATATTAGCAGGCTGGTTAAATTTAGAATTAGGAGCCTACTACCTAATTAGCGATAGCCTTCATGCTTACTCTCATGACCTTGAGCAATACTCACTGGATCACGACCGCGAATCAGTTAAAAACACTGACAACCTGGCACTGAGCAAGCACGATTCGGACGAGGTTATCAGCTCGGTGTATAGTCGATTACATTTGCTAGCCTCCAACAAATTAACGGCAGCAGGACTTGGCAGCCTTATTTCTGCTGAAAGCTCAAGTATGCCAACGGGGTATAAAAATTTATTATTAATCAGTTGTGCCTATGCAGCAAAGAAAAGAGGCTGGAAACATGAAATTGGTGAGGCAATTGAGTCATGTGGGAATCAAACCTTAGTCAACATTTGGAATCTTTGGCTAGCAAAAAAACGGGGGTAGGAAATGCCATTCTGGAGTGGAGAAAAACTTGAAGCAGAGCTGGCGAGTTGCATAACAACAGGGGGGTATGGGGCTGAAAATATTGACTGCGCCTCGTATACGTTGCATGTCGGGCCTGAAGTATTCATTACACCAGACCATTATGAACCTAACCCAAGTCAAAATACCAAAAGAAAGCTAGCGATAGACGAGGCTTTTAACATTCCATCTGGACAGTTTGCATTCTTGCTGACTGAGGAGGAAGTTAGCATATCGGATAAATGTATTGCGTTTATTTCGATGAAGGCCTCAACAAAATTCAAGGGGCTTGTGAACGTCTCCGGGTTTCATGTTGACCCAGGATACAAAGGCCGACTGGTATTTTCTGTTTTCAATGCAGGCCCAGCGCCAATAAAACTTCAACGTGGCATGCCGCTCTTTTTAATGTGGCTTGCTGACTTGGATCGTCAAACAACGAAAGTAAAGAATAACAAGCCTATAACCGAATTGAATCTCAAAATCTTAGACCCTATTCATGGGCCTATTTTCTCGCCACAAGCAATTTCTGAAAGTGTCCAATCGTTTAAAAGCGACATCAAAGATGATGTCCACAAAATAGATACGAAAGTTTCAAACCTTATTGCAATTACTTCGTTATTAGGTATTTTAATTACAGGAGTAGCGGGCTATCAGATTAAGCAATTAATGGATAAAGTAGATAGGCTCACGGAACAGAATATTGCATTGAATAGTGAAAAATCAATCTCAGACACGAAACGCCTTGATGCCAATAAATTAACCGTATCGCCTGAAAAAAATATGGCTACGAGTAAGGCTCCGTAATCCATCGCATCTATGATCTAGGGGGGGGGGAGATGAGCATAAAAAACGTGTTTATTAGCCATCATCACAAAGATGATGCCTTGGTCGATAAGATGACGAGCTTGCTCAGCAAGAATGGTTGTGAAATTCGTAATAGTTCGATTCGTGCGAAACCTGCTAACCAAGAGAGATTAGATAAGGGACTTGTCAAAGAGAAAACCATCGAGAGATTGCTCAGAATGAAAATGTCTTGGGCCGGTACGGTTAGCGTTCTCGTAGGCAAGGAAACGCATACTCGGCCTTGGGTAAACTGGGAGATTAAAGAGGCTCAAAGACAAGGCAAGAACATAGTGGGTGTTTATGAGCAAGGTCTGAAAGACAAGGTTGAGCTACCGGAGGCACTGAAGAGTTATGGTACATCGCAGGTCGGTTGGAACGCAGAAAGCATAATCAATGCTGTTAACGGCAACTCGATATTCCAAAATCCTGACGGCAGCCTAAGCCCAAGGCAAGACGGTGATCATGCAGTCTGTTAGACCCTGAATCCGTGACGAAAACCTGATGCTTCGCTGTAACCAGTTGATTCCATCATGGTTATCGGAATATCTTCATTAACCAAAGATGGTGGTCAGGTATTACTGGAATATCTTTTGTAATCATGGCGTTATATATGCCAGGCCTTTTTTCGTCACGGATTCAGGTTAGAAGCGATGGGCAATTACCTTTACATTTACGTCGTTGACCGAGACTTTGGTTTTGCTCCAAATCCATTTCATGGATATTGCACTCTTGCCACATGCAAGCCAAAAATATGGCGTCATGCACAGATTGGCGATTGGATTATGGGGGTTGGTGGATGTCGACTAAAAGCGACAGGCAAGAGTATCTATCTAATGAAAGTTTCTGAGATATTAACTTTCAATGAATATTGGTCTGATGCACGGTTCTTAAGAAAGAGGCCGACGAGGAACGGTAGTTTAGTAATGATGGTGGGGGATAATATATATCATCAAGAGCCAGGGAGCGACTCTTGGATTCAAGAAGACTCACACCACAGCAACTCTGTTGGCACGACAAATCCAAAAAATATGGAGAGAGATACATCCGCCGAGAACGTACTAGTATCAAATCATTTTTACTACTTTGGTAAATCTGCCCCACCTATTGACCTTGCATTAATTGGCTATAAAAATCACATTGGTGAAAGCAAAGAATTAATTGCCAGTGAAGATGTAGCCACATTCCTTTATGAGTTAGAGCAGCAGAATAAGAGTGGAATGAACTTAGTTCTAGATGACCCATTTGATTTCTCAGCTGCCCAGAAAAGGGTTGACCAAGCTAGCAGGAAAATCACCTGATTAGAATCGCACTGGCATGTTGGGATATTTTAACTATGAAAATAATAAAACTTTTTGAAAACTGGGATATGAAAGGGTTGAAACTCAACCTTGGGTTCGTTGAAACCGAATGGGAGCCTCAAGTGAAAGATTCTGAGGCGGCTTGGGAAATGTATGTAGAGTTGCTGACGAGAATCGCCACTCAGCCCCTACCTGATAATTCGGGAATGGAATCTAGTGCTTTGGAAAGTGTTTACAGCCTCTTTGGCATTACCAGAGGCATATTGAGAAAATATGGGAAGGACTCAATAGGATTTGCAAAAATCGCCATCATCGTTCTAAACTAAATAGTTCGACCCTTCACAGCTCGCTGGCACATGCTATCTGAAGAGAAGGCATTTAAAGATCGGGAGCAGTGCACTCTTTTTAGAAGAGAGTTGAAGGAATTGCAGGTAAATCTCAAGAGCTACATGGGAATGCTCGCTGAGATTGCTGGTGTCGAAGAAATATCGTCCATCAATGAGTAGAACCGTACCCTCTTGGGTTGAAGTTCCGTACATTGGAGGCAGTTCGAAACTAAAAGCGGAATTAAATGGGCCGGGGTCGTTTTCCGAAAAGTCGGCGCTGGTGTGACGGCGATGGCAGAACAACAGACTACGGTTCTTCAAGGTGCAAATATGGAAAATCCACTGCCATCGGTCTACGTTGAAACATCCATCGTGAGTTACCTTTCTGCACGGGAGAGTGGTTCCTTGCTCGGTGCGGCTCACCAGCTAGTCACCCGGAGGTGGTGGGATCGTCGCAACCTTTACCGTTGTTTTGTGTCAGATGTTGTTATCAGAGAATGTCGGGCTGGAGATCCGGCTGCCGCTCTACGCAGACTGGACGCGGTGCGTGAGTTTTCGTCGTTGGCGATCAACGAACGGGCCATTGGGATTGCAGAGTCACTGCTGGCTCTGGGCATTGTCCCGAAGAAGGCGGCTGAAGATGCTTTACATATCGCCATCGCTACCGCTCACGGCATGGATTTCTTGCTGACATGGAACTGCCGCCACATTGCCAATCCAGTTATTCAGGCACGAATCGCCGCACATCTGGAAGATATTGGCTTGCTGCTACCTTTCATCTGTACACCGGAAGAACTGTTAGGAGAAGAAAATGAATGACGAAATCATCGCCGAGGTAAGAGCAATTAAAGAGGCATTAGCCGAAGCGTCCGGCTTCAACATCCGTCGCATGGCCGAAGAGATTCGTAAATCTGAAATTCAAAGCGACGCGGAGGGTTGGAAACACATCGCTGCCCCGTTACAGCCTTTGCCTAACTCTGCATTCCAGCGGACTCGCTTCGCTCACCGCTGAATTTGAGAAACGGCGACAGTTTATTAAATACGCAAATTCCATCCTTACTTATCAAGATAGATTCGGGGGTCAGTTCTAACATTCCAACATTTGTTGGAATGGTCGAGTAGGGCGAAGGCGCAAACGAAGTCTTCCCCGCCCCCGCGCTTACGGCCTGTCGGTTTATCGTTACCACGCTCCGCGTGGTAACGCATCCCCGGACGCTCTGCGTCCCGAAGCGCGACGCTGGAGCGTCGTGGGCGGCATTCCCACGCGGAGCGTGGGAACGTAATACTTACCGCTGGATGGGGCCTTCACCATGCTGCTGCGCTACCTCTTCATTCCGGCGCTGGTCATAGCCCTGCTGGTGCTGATCCACCGGATGTTGACCGCCCTCTGTCCCAGGGCGCTCGGCTGGGTCACTGGCGGGCGTTGAGCATCTTTTCAAACGCCTCTGCCGGTAGGGGTTTGCTGAAGTAGTAGCCTTGGAACCGGTCGCATTTTTTATCCAGCAGGAATTGGAATTGCTCGGCGGTTTCGACGCCTTCGGCGGTGACGTGCAGGCCGAGTTTTTCCGCGAGGGTAATGATGGTTTCCACCAGGCTGGCATCTTCGGGGTCGGTGGAGATGTCGCGGACGAAGGTGCGGTCGATCTTGATTTCGTCCAGGGGCAGGCGCTTCAGATAGGCTAGCGAGGAGTAACCGGTGCCGAAGTCGTCGATGGCGAAGTGAACCCCCAGATTCTTCAATGCCTTCATCTTCATGGCGGCATCTTCCAGGTTGGAGACCAGGACACTTTCGGTGATTTCCAGGGTCAGCTTGGCAGGGTCGGCGCCCGTTTCTTGGAGGACACGTTCGACGAGGGGAACGAAGTTGGGGTGTCGGAATTGGTAGGGACTCACGTTGACGGCGATGTCGCGCAGGGGTAAATCGGGCATCGATTCCGTCCACTGCTTGAACTGTGTCAATGCAGTCGCGAGTACCCATTCGCCGATTACCAGGATCTGCATGGTTTCTTCCGCCACGGGTATGAATTTGTCGGGGGGGATGAAGCCACGTTGCGGATGCCGCCAGCGTAACAGGGCCTCCATCCCTACTACGTAACCCTCTGCGTCTACCTGGGATTGGAAGTGCAGTTGCAATTCCTGCCGTTGCAGGGATTGGCGCAGGTCGTTTTTCAGCCGCAGCAGTTCCTCCGCAGCCTGTTGCATGCTGGGGACGAAGAAACAGATGGTGTCGCGGCCTGCCTCCTTGGCCTGGTACATGGCGGTGTCGGCGTGCCTGACCACGTCGTCGGCGTTCTCGTCTTCCGTGGGGAAGAGGGCGACGCCGATGCTGGGGGTGATGTGGAGTTCGAGACCTTGGATGGCGTAGGGCAGCGACACTAGGGCTCGGATCTTTTCCGCCGCCACTTGGGCGTATTGCGCCACTTTCGATTGGTCGTCGCTGAGTTCGGAGAAGAGCACCAGGAATTCGTCGCCGCCCAGACGGGCCGAGGTGTCTTCCTCGCGCAGGCCCTTTTTCAGCCGCAGGGACACCTCGCGCAGCAGGGCATCACCCACGGGGTGGCCCAGGGAGTCGTTGATGTGCTTGAACTGATCGAGGTCGAGAAACAGCAGCGCGCCCATCTGTCTATGCCGCCGGCAGTACGCCAGGGATTGGTTCAGCCGGTCCAGCAGCAGGCGCCGATTGGGCAGGTCGGTCAGGGCGTCGTAGGTGGCCTGGTGCTCGATCAGCTCCGCGTCCCGTTTGCGGTCGCTGATGTCCTCGGACATCATCATGTAACCGATGAGCGTCTCTTCATGGCCCTTGATCGAGGAAAGCCGTGCGTCGATATAGTGGATTACATCGCTCTCTTCACGTTCGATGGTGTAGCGGTATTCGCCTTCCTGCTTCAGGACCTCGATTGCCTTGGCGAACTGTACCGGGTTCACGTTGATGGCCAGAGTGTTCAAGACTGATTGTCCGATCAGCGCCCCGGCACTGTGGCCGAAGATCCTTTCCGCCGCCGGGTTGAAATAGGTGATGCGGAAATTCAGGTCGGTGGCGATGATGGCCGTCCCCGTGGAGGAACGCAGAATGCTGTCCAGGTAGGCGCTCTTCTCCTGTAGCGCCTGTTCGGACAGCTTGCTTTCGGTAATGTCGGTCAAGGCGCCGACAATGGCCAGGGTTTTGCCATCGCGGGTCACTGGGGCCTCGTTCACCTGTACCCAGATCTTTCGCCCCTTCTTTCCGATCAACTCCAGTTCGTAAGGGCGCTGCCGCAGACCGGTATCGATCGCCTTCTGGGTCAACTCGTATCCCTTTTGATTGTCCGGATTGTTCGTGGTGAATTCCATCCACTGATTCATCGCCTCTGCGGGTTCGCAATCGAGGAATTGCCGGGTCTGAGGGCTGAGGTAGGTCAGGACGTGATCTCGGGTGTGGGAATAGAAGAGGTTGGTGCTGTGGTCGAGAATATTGCGGACCCTTTCCTCGCTCAGCCGCTGGGCTTCGAGCGCCGATTTGGCGGTTCCGGCCAGCCAGCGGCCGATGCCCCATGAGATAAGGAGAATCGCAGAGACAGCCGCCGCGAGGATCGGCAGTGAGGTGAGGATCAGATAACGCTCCCTCGCCTTGATGGCGGTGGCGGCAATATCGATGCCGACAACACCGGCGCGTTTACCGTCCTTCGTATGGAAGGGGGCATAGCCCGTAAGCCAGGTGCCCCATTTGTCCTTGTAGAACTCCTGTTCCACCAGGGGTTTGTCGAGCTTGGCGAAATTCGCCACCAGGGTTGGCCCCGCGTCGTCGTAGATATCACCCAGGTGCGAGACATCGGCCGGGTTCGTCTCCGCGTCCACCACGAACATGATTGTGCCGTCCGGCCCTGGAACCAGGGTATAGACAAACCGGACCCCGGCCACGCTGTCGCGGATCTTCTGCAAGACGCCGCGAATCCTGAGATAGGCCGGATTGCCCTCTTGTTCGGGCTTCGTCAAGCCATTGTGGGCCTCGGCATCAATCTGAAGCGCGGCGACCGCGACGATGTCGCGTAGCTTCTCCTTGGCGTCCTGCCGCAGTTGGATATGGAACTCCCAATAAAAGGCAAAGGTCAGGATGAGCGAGATGATCACAATCAACGCTGCGAAACTGGTGAAAACCTTCTTTCCCAAGCTGGCTGGCGGGATGTGGCTTCTGTTCGGCATATTTTATAGTCCCCCGTTCGGAGCCCGGAGGCAGAATATTCGTGGATATTCTTTGAATCATAGATGAAGGCAGACCGGCATTGTTTGCTTCATTGCAGTTTGCAGGGGGATTGCCGGTTCTGGGGCGCTAAATAGCTCCAGCCGCAAAGACGCCATCCCTGCGTCTTTGCGGTCCTGGGTATCAGAGTACCAAGGCGGGCTTGGCCTTGGGGGCCGGAACCGCTCCCGGGGCTGCCTCCGGGGCAGCGGGCGCTGCCGGGGTGGCTGGCTTGGCCGGTTCGGCAGGGGTGGGTGTGCCGCCCATACGGATCAGGAATTCCTTGGTGGGATAGCTGTCGGCAGGCATGCCGAGCTTGATCTGTTCCTCGCGGACGGCGGCGCGGCTGCCTTCACCGAGGACACCGTCGATCTTGCCCACGTCGTAGCCCTTGGACTGGAGGATCTGTTGCAACTGCTTGGTGTCTTCCAGGCTCAGGGTCTCGATGGGGGCGCGGCCGGGGCTCATGGCGGGGGCACCGGCCATGCGGGTGGCCATGTAGGCTGCGGTGGTGCAGTAGACCAGGGATTTGTTCCACTCCGTATAGACGCGGAAGTTCTGGTAGGCCAGGAAGGCGGGGCCGTTCTTGCCCATGGGCAGCAGCAGGGATGCCTCCAGGCCGTCCGCCTTGATGGGTGCGCCGCCGACCTGGGTCACGCCCATTCGTGCCCAGTCCTTGCGCGGCAGCATGACCTTGAGGTCGGCCTTTTCCCAGGGCAGGTTCTCGGGCACCGCAACCTCTTCCAGCCAGGGCTCGCCACGGCGCCAGCCGAAGCTGGCGACCAGCTTGGAGGTGGAGGCCAGCACGTCGGGCTTGCTCTTGAGCAGGTCGATGCGGCCATCGTTGTCGCCATCGACGCCGTTTTCAATGTAGTCGGAGGGCAGGAACTGGGTCTGGCCCAGCTCGCCGGCCCAGGCGCCCTTCATCTCGGCGGGGGTCAGGTAGCCCTTTTCGATGATCTCCAGGGCGGAGATCAACTGGGGACGGAATTTCTCCGGCCGGCGGCAGTCATGGGCCAGTGTGGCGAGGGAACGCAGGGTGTCGAAGCTGCCGGTGTTGGCGCCGAAGTCGGTCTCCAGGGACCAGAAGGCGACGACGACGGGGGCCGGTACGCCGAATTCGGCCTCCAGCTTGCTGAACAGACCGGCATACTCATCCATGTATTTCTTGCCGTTGGTCAGGCGGTAGTTGTTGGCCATGCGCCCGGCGAAGGTGAGAAAGGTCTGGGCGAAGACGCCCTGCTTGCGGTCCATGGCGATGACCTTGGGGTCATAGGTCAGGCCGTCGAGGTTCTGGATCGCCGCCGGGGATATCCCCTTGGCGGCGGCCTCCTGCTTCACCTCCTGGAGCCAGTCGGCGAAGGGGGTGTTGTTGCAGCCGTCGGCGAGGGCATTGCCGGCGAGGCCCAGGAAAAAGGCGAGCGCGGCGCCGGGGGCAAGACATTGGGTGAATCGGGTCATCGGGTTTACCTTGGTGGTTCTTCTAACCCGATGAATAATATCACCCTTCAGATTATTGTGACTTGCCTGTGAACCTGCCCCCGCTGCCCATCAACGAAACCCTGCCCGATTTGCGGTGCGCCCTGTCCGCCCATCGCCATGCGGTGCTGACCGCTCCGACCGGTTCCGGCAAGACGACCATCGTGCCCCTGGCCCTGCTCGACGAGCCCTGGCTGGCGGGCCGGTCGATCCTGATGCTGGAGCCGCGCCGCCTGGCGGCCCGGCTTTCGGCCCTGCGCATGGCCGACCTGCTGGGCGAGCGGCCCGGCCAGCGGGTCGGCTACCGCATACGCCACGAGAGCAGCGTCAGCCGCGAGACCCGCGTCGAGGTGGTCACGGAGGGGATACTCACCCGCCGCCTGCAAGGGAACCCGGAGCTGAAGGGCGTCGGCCTGGTGATCTTCGACGAGTTCCACGAACGGAATTTACAGGCCGATCTGGCCCTGGCCCTTTGTCTCGACGTGGCCGGTGCCTTGCGCGACGACCTGCGTATCCTGGTCATGTCGGCGACCCTGGAGGCCGATACCCTGTTGACCTTTTTGGACGACGCAACCCTGGTGCGCGGCGAGGGGCGGAGCTTCCCGGTCGAGATCCGCTACCAGGAACGGGAGTCTGAACTGCGCCCGGTCGATCTCGCCCTGCAAGGGATTCGCCGGGCACTAAGGGAACAATCGGGCGACATCCTGGCCTTTCTGCCGGGGACCGGGGAGATACGCCGGGTGCAGGAGGCCCTGAATCAGAACTTGCCGGAACGAGTGGCTGTCCGGCCCCTCTACGCCGACCTGAGCCGGGAGAAACAGGACCGCGCCCTCTTTCCCGACCCGGCGGCGCGGCGGGTGGTCCTGGCCACCAGCGTGGCCGAGACCAGCCTCACCATCGAAGGGATCGATACGGTGGTCGATCTGGGCCTGTCGCGCCTGCCCGCCTTCGATCCCAACAGCGGCCTGACCCGGCTGGAGACGCGGCGCTGCTCCCGAGCTGCGGCGGATCAACGCGCGGGCCGCGCCGGGCGCCTGGGACCGGGAGTCTGCTACCGGCTCTGGACCGAGGCCCGCCAGAATCAACTGATCCCAGCCACCCCGCCGGAGATCCGCAACGCCGATCTCTCCCAACTGCTGTTGGAGACCGCCCGCTGGGGCGCGGCCGATCCCACCCAGTTGAGATGGCTCGATCCCCCCGCCGCCGGGGCGGTGGCCCAGGCCCGCGAATTGCTGCAAAGGCTCGATCTGCTCGACGCCAAGGGCCGTATCACCCCGAAGGGCGCCAGGGTCAGCGAGATGGGTGTCCATCCCCGGCTCGGGCGGCTTCTACTGGCGGGGGAACAGGAGGATTGCAGCGGCCTGGCCGCCGATCTGGCGGCCCTCCTGAGTGAACGGGACATTCTGAGCGGACCGCAACGCCCGGTCGATCTGGAACTGCGGCTACGATTACTGTGGGAGTGGCGGGGCAACAAACGGGCCGGGCCGGGCCTGGACGCCGCCGGTTTCCGGCGGATCGATCAACTGAGCCGACAGTTGCGTGGTTCGCTTCGTGGAAAGGGGGAGGATGGCGAAATCGGCGGCCTCCTGCTGACCGCCTTCCCCGACCGCCTGGCCGGGCGGGCCGGGGCCGATCCGCTGCGGTACAAATTGGCCCTGGGCGGTGGCGCCAAGCTCCCCGAGGCCGATCAGTTGCAGGGCAGCCCCTTCCTGGTGGTGGCCGCCATGGACGCCGGTCAGCGCGACGGGCGCATCTTCAGCGCCGTGCCGGTCACGGCCAGGGAGATCGGGCATCGCCTCGGCCCCCATCTGCAACGGCTGACGGAGGTGGCCTGGCGGGACGGCGCGGTGCGGGCAAGTGAGCTGGTGCGCTATGAGGCCCTGGTACTGGAAGAACGGCCCGCCAAGGCGGTCGATCCCGAACAGCTCCGCGCCGCCTTGCTCGCGGGCATCCGCCAGCAGGGCCTGGACTGCCTGCCCTGGAACCGCGAGGCCCGCGATTGGCAAGCGCGGCTACTAAGTTTGCGTCAATGGGAGCCCCAGGTGGGCTGGCCCGATTGCTCGGATGAGGCGCTGCTGGCGAATCTCGCTGACTGGCTCGGCCCCTGGCTCGACGGCGCCTCCCGTCTGGACCACCTGCAACGCCTCGACCTGGAAAAGATCCTGCGCGGCCTGCTGGACTGGAATCGGCAGCAGGAAATGGACCGCGCTGCCCCGACCCACATCCCCGTCCCCAGCGGCTCCCGCAAGCGGCTGGAATACAAACCCGGCGAACCGCCCGTCCTGGCGGTCAAGCTCCAGGAGATGTTCGGCCTGCACGATACGCCCGCCGTCTGCAACGGCCGCGTCCCGGTCATGATCCACCTCCTCTCCCCCGCCCAGCGCCCCGTCCAAGTCACCCAAGACCTGCGCGGCTTCTGGCAGCGGACCTATCAAGAGGTTAAAAAGGAACTCAAGGGCCGCTACCCCAAGCACTACTGGCCCGATGATCCCTTCAGTGCCATCCCAACTGCTAGGGTCAGGCCGGATTGACGACGACCACCGTCGCGCTGATCGAGGGCAAGGCGACCCAGTACGATGTCTATGTGATCAAGGTGATGACTGAGTTATGATGTAGTGCCTATTGCTTTTATGTAATAACATCTACACATGAATGATTGGCTACTTCTTATCCTCAGCCTCCCCACGGAAAACGCCACCGCCCGCATGCGGGCCTGGCGCGCCCTCAAGGCCGCCGGCGCGGCAGTTTTGCGGGACGGGGTCTATCTCTTGCCCAGTGGCGGGGAGCGGCGCGTGGCCCTGACCACCATCGCCGGGGATCTCGGCAACGCCGGCGGCACGGCCTATCTGCTGGAGGCCCAGGGGGAGGACTTCGCTGGTCTCTTCGACCGCACCGCCGAATACCGGCAACTGGCCACCGACATCGACCTCTGCCAGGGCGATCTCGACCGGGTGGCCGCCACCGATCTGGCCCGGCTGGCGAGGAAGCTGCGCAAGGGGTTTGAGGCCATCCGGGTCATCGATTTCTTTCCCGGCCCGGCCCAGTCCCAGGCCGGCTCCCTGCTCGACGCCCTGGAGGGGGCCATCCGAGCCCGCCTCTCGCCGGACGAGCCAAGCCCCCGCGCCGCCGCCATCGAACCCTGTGATCCGGCCGCCTACCGAGGCCGGCTCTGGGCCACCCGCAAGCGGCCCTGGGTAGACCGTCTCGCCTCCGCCTGGCTGATCCGCCGCTTCATCGACACGAACGCCCGTTTCCTCTGGCTGGAGAACCCGGCCGATTGCCCGGCGGGGGCTCTGGGGTTCGATTTCGATGGGGCCGCCTTCAGCCATGTGGGGGAGCGGGTGAGCTTCGAGACCCTGCTGGCCAGCTTCGCCCTGGAGACCGATCCGGCACTGGCCCGGCTGGCCCGCATCGTCCACTACCTGGACACGGGCGGCCTGCCCGCGCCCGAGGCGGCGGGACTGGAGGCCCTGCTCAACGGCATGCGCGCCGCCATCGCCGATGACGACAATCTGCTGACGGCAGCTTGCGGCGCCTTCGATTTCATCTACTCCTCGTTCAAGGAAACCCCATGACCGACCTGCAACGCCCCGAACATCCCAGTCTGGCCCAGGCCTTGCCCTATTGGCTCAAGCTGGGCTTCATCAGCTTCGGCGGCCCCGCCGGACAGATCGCCATGATGCACCAGGAACTGGTGGAGCGACGGCGCTGGATCTCGGAGCACCGATTCCTCCACGCCCTCAACTACTGCATGCTGCTGCCGGGACCGGAGGCGATCCAGCTCGCCATCTACATCGCCTGGCTGCTGCACGGCATCCCCGGCGCCATCGTCGCCGGGGTGCTCTTCTTCCTGCCCGCCTTCGCGCTGCTCTCCGGGCTGGCGGCGGTCTATCTGGCCTGGGGGGACGTGCCGCTGGTGGCGGGCATCTTCTACGGCATCAAGCCCGCCGTGGTGGCGGTGGTGCTGTTTGCCGCCTGGCGTATCGGTTCCAAGGCGATCAAGAACGAACTGCTGCTCGGCATCGCCCTCCTGGCCTTCATCGGTATCTTCCATTTCAAGATCGGCTTTCCCTGGATAGTGCTGGCGGCGGCGATCCTGGGGGTTATCGGTGGAAAATTGGCCCCGGCCAAGTTCCAGGGCGGCGGCGGCCACGGCGCGAGTCATAAGCAATACGGCCCGGCCCTGATCGACGACGACACCCCGCCGCCGCCCCATGCCGCCTTCTCCTGGACCCGGCTCGGCCTCAAGCTGACCGCCTTCGTCTCCCTCTGGGCTGCCGCCATGCTGGCCATCGACGGCCAGCAGACCCTGACCGATATGGGCGTCTTCTTCACCCAGGCCGCCTTTCTCACCATCGGCGGGGCCTATGCGGTGCTGCCCTACGTCTACCAGGGCGCGGTGGAGCAGTTCGGCTGGCTCAACGGGGCACAGATGATGGACGGCCTGGCCCTGGGCGAAACCACGCCGGGGCCGCTGATCATGGTGGTGACCTGGGTGGGTTACCTGGGCGGCGTGGCCAAACAGGTGTTCGCCGACCCCATCGCGGCGGGCCTCGCCGGGGCCTCGGTCGCCACCTTCTTCACCTTTCTGCCCTCGTTCCTCTTCATCCTGGCGGGCGGGCCGCTGGTGGAGGCGACGCGCGGCGATCTCAAATTCACCGCCCCCCTCACCGCCATCACTGCCGCCGTGGTCGGCGTCATCCTCAACCTGGCGGTCTTCTTCGCCTGGCACAGCTTCTGGCCCCAGGCCACCGAGGCCGCGCCCTTCGCCGGCCCCTTCCAATGGCTGCCGGTGATCGTCGCCCTGGCCAGTTTCCTGGCCCTGTGGAAGTACAAGATCGACATCATGAAGGTTATCGGAGTCTGCGCGGCGGTGGGGCTGGCCTTTACCCTGGCTACGGGAGCCGGGGCATGAAATGGGTCACGGGCGAGGGGTCGCAAAAGTCAGGTCTAACATTTCAATATTTGTTGGAATGTTAGACCCCGAAGGCTCCTCTGGCGCGCCTTCCGCCAGCTTGGCCGGAAATAGTCACTCGGGGCCGGCAAGATCGGTCCGCTTGCCCAGAATCCGGCCCAGCATCGCCTTGGAGCGGGCGGCGATGGACTCCTTGCTCAGACGGGATTCTCGGGTCAGCAGCCGTTCCATGAGGAAGGATTCCTGGTAGAGGATGTCGCTCGCGGGCGGGCTGAAGGGGGAGTTGATGGTGACGCGGATGACGCGCCCCAGGTTCAGGCCCCGGCCGTCATCGAGCAGGAGCAGGTGCGGGGCGAGGCCCTTGAGGGGGTCGGGGCGGGGAAAGTCGAGCACGCCGAGCAGTTCGTAGGCGGTGTCGGAGAGCCGGACCCCCAGGTTGATGTCGCCGGGTTTGATCTCGACCAGGTAGATCCGCTGGCAGATGGCCTCCCGCAGCCGTTCGACCTGCAGGAGATAGCCGGGGGAGGGCCAGATCCGGCCCTCGCCTTGCGGGGTGGGCGGCTCCCGGCTCAGGTTCAAGCCGGTTTCCTCAGCGAAACGGCGAGGAAACCGCCGCTCAAGCTCGCCTGGGGAATCCGGTCCTCAACTAGGCGCATCCATCGCTCGCCCAAAGGGAAGAACAGGGCGGAGGCCAGCCGGGTTTCAACCGGGGCGGGGTCGAGGCGGGGCAGCCAGGTCTTCTCGATCTCCCGCGCCTCGTCCCAGCGGGCGCCCTGGTAACCGCCCCGGTCCCGTTTGAGCCAATGGAGCAGGCTGTGCCGGTTCAACAGCCCCAGCAGCAGGCCGTGCCGGCTCACGCGCCACATCTCCCGCAGGGCTGCGACGGGATCGGCGATGAAACAGAGGCTGGTGACGGCGATGGCGTAATCGAAGGCATGGTCGTTGAAGGGGAGTTGCAGGGCGCTCCCTTCAATATAGCGAACCAGGCCGCCTTGCGCACGGGCGAATCGGATGGCTGCGGGATCAGGATCGATGCCGGTCACTTTCAGCCCTGTTCCGGCGAAGCGGCGGCTGAAGTGCCCCGTGCCGCAACCCACATCCAGCAGGGCGGACCGGGGCTCCGGGTTCAGCAGCCTCCGCATCAGATCGAACTCCCGGCCGCTGATCCAGCGCCCGCGTCCGGTGCGATACCAGGCGTCGTAGTCCCCTGCCCTCACGCGCTGGCCCACTCCTCCATCATCCGCTCCTGCACCAGGTGAAGGGCCTGGTGCAGTTCCTGGAGTGCATCTCCAGAGCATCGCCCGGTCAGACCGGCGATCAGATCCTCGGGGGTGATGATGACGCCGTCGGAGGGTGCGATCAGGGTCTCGCCGATCAGCATCGCCGGGGGAAGGTGCCTTTCCTGGGCCTCGTCCCCGCAGTATTTTATCTGGGTATCGAGACCGGCGCGCTGGCCGATGACCTCGGCGAAGCGCATGTAGAGGGTGCAACGGCCGCCGGGTGGTTGCTTGGAGATGACGGTTATTTTGGACATGACGGGAATAGCTCCTCTCAGAACACCAGTACCTTGTCGGCCGCCAGGGTGCGTTCGCTGAGTTCCTGCAGGGTACTCCGGCGGGCGCCTTCCAGGATCTCTTCGTCCGTCAGGCCGCGGGCGTCCATGCAGGTGCCGCACAGCAGCACATCGCCCTTTCGCAGTACCGATTTGACCATCAGCTCGATGTTGTAGAAGCCCTGCGGCACCTTCTGCCCCCGCTTGGCGCAGGTTACGGCGTCGGCCATGAGGAAGAGGCTGACCTGGGTCTGGTCGTTGCTCAGGGCCTTGGCCAGACGCAGCCCGTTGTAACTGCGCTCGCTACCGTAGGGCGGGTCGTTGAGGATGATGAGGATATTCATGGCAGTCTCCGTTGGATCAGGCAAACAACACACTCTTGATCAAAATATAGCTGGCAACGAGGACCAGGAAGACCCCGAAGGCCTTTTTCAGATGGGCTGCCGGCAGGCGGTGGCCGATCATGCCGCCGGCGAAGCTGCCGACGATGGCGATGGCGGTGAAGATGGCCATGGTCCGGTAGTCGACGGCGACTGCCCCGGCGTAGCCCGCAAACCCGGCAAAGGATTTGACCGAGACGATGCTGAGGGAAGTTCCCACCGCCCGCTTCATGGAGAGGCCGGAGAGCAGCACCAGTGCCGGGACGATCAGGAAGCCGCCCCCCACCCCGACGAAACCGGTCAGCACACCGACACCGATGCCGTGGAGGGCGATTTCCTTGTAATGGAGTTCTTCGCAATCGTCGCCGATGCAACCCTCCGCCGCCGCCGCGCCGACGGACTTATGCGCCGACAAGGCGGGTTCCAGCATCTTCCAGGCGGCGGCGTACATGACCAGGGCGAACAGCCCCAACTGCACCACCACCGGCGTGACCACCCCGAGCAGCGCCCCGGCATAGGTCCCCGCCACGCCGAACAGGCCGAAGATGGCGGTGACCTTCAGGTTGACATTGCCGCGCCACCAGTGCTGTATGGCGGTGATGGTCGCGGTGATCGCCACGATCCCCATGCTCATGGCGATGGCCGATTTGGGCTCTACCTGGAGCAGATAGAGCAGCGCGGGCGTGGTGACGATCGAGCCGCCGCTGCCGAAGACCCCGAGCAGAAGACCGGTGACGAGCCCGGCAAGGATGACGGAAATGGACATGGCTGAACTCCTCCGGTTAGGCTTTGGCACTCTGTGCCCAAGCACTTATTATTCAATAGATCACTTGATTAATTGAATTACATGGGGAGCCGTATGTCAACCGGTAATTTCAAGCACGACCTCTTCAACCAATTCGCCCGCGTCGCCAAGGCCATGAGCAGCGGCAACCGCCTGGAACTGCTGGAGTTTCTGGCCCAGGGGGAGCGTCCGGTCGATGCCCTGGCCGAGGTGTCGGGCATGACTCTGGCCAACACCTCCCAGCACCTGCAACAGTTGCGGCTGGCGGGGCTGGTCGAGTCGCGCAAGGAAGGGCTGCGGGTCTACTACCGCCTGAGCGGTGATGATGTGGTGGATCTGCTCAAGGGATTGCGCCAAGTGGCGGAACGTCATCTGGCTGAGGTGAATTTGCTGGTGCGGGATTACCTCTCCAGCCGCGATGCACTCGAACCGATCCCGCGCGCGGAACTCTTGAGCCGGGCGCGAGAGGGGCTGGTGATGGTGCTGGACGTGCGCCCCGCCGAGGAATTTGCTGCCGGCCACCTGCCCGGCGCGGTCAATATCCCGCTCGGCGAGTTGGAGGGGCACCTGGAAGAATTCGGCCCCGATCGGGAGATCGTCGCCTACTGTCGGGGACCCCACTGCATCCTGGCCTTCGAGGCAGTAGCCCGCTTACGCGCACAGGGCCTTCAGGCCCGGCGGCTCCAGGATGGTTTTCCCGAATGGAAGAGCAGCGGTTTGCCGGTGGAGCAGGGCAGCGGACCGGATTCGGCCTGAAGGCGCGCGCGTCAACTCGCATTCCATCGACAGCGGCGCTTCAATCCTTCCAGTCCAGCACGGCCGTTACGGGGTAATGATCGGAAGGGAACAGGTTTCCTTCGTGGGTACGGTCTATCTGGGCATCCAGGACGCGGAAATGGTCGGAGACCAGAATCCAATCGATGGGGGCCATCTCTTCCGGTCGGCCAAAGGCATGAAAGGTGGCTTCATCCGCTCCGCTGGGATGGATCTGGCGGAACGCATCGATCAGCCTTCCATCGCCGGTCAGGCGCCGGTAGGCGTCTGACTGCTTATCGGCGTTGAAGTCGCCCGTGACGATGACCGGCGACTCCTCGCAAATTTGGTCCAGCCATTGGCGGAGAAACAGGGCATCCCCATCGATGGCCGTCGGCTCATAGTCGAAATGTGTATTCACATAGATGAGGGGCCGCCCCGTAGGCTGGTGGGTGAGCTGGGCCCAAGTCAGCGTTCGAGGATAGACGCTGCCCCAGCTCTTGCTGCCGGGGATTTCCGGGGTCTCGCTGAGCCAGAAGTGCCCTGTCTTGAGAAGTTGAAAAGCCGACCGCCGGAACAGCAGTGGCGCCATCTCCAGCGCCGTGTCGCCAGGACCTTCCCGATGAACGCCATAAAATGGGTAATCCAGCAGATGGGCCCGAACGAATTCGGCCTGGGCGTCATCGCGGCACTCCTGGAGCCCAAGCAGATCCGGCTCGAAGGCCCGGACCCTGGCAAGGGCGAAGGACTTTCGCCGGTTCCAGTGATTTTCTCCGTCATCGGCCAGGCCGTAACGGATGTTGAAGCTCATCACCTTGATCATGGGCGGGATCTCAGGCCACCTCTCCCCCCGCCCTTTCGAGCATGGAACGTATCCCCACGAACTGCTCCGGCTTGCCGAGGTCGGGGATGATGCCCTGATCCACGCAGTCCCGATAGCACCACTCCGGGGTGGTCTCCGTGCGATAGGTCCAGAAGAACCAGCCGGCATATTTCTCGAAGGTCAGCAGTTGCGCGGCGGCATAGCCGCGATAGGCCGCCGCCATCTGGAATTCGTCCATCGCCTCCAGGGCGTGGTTGAAGGGGCCTTCCGCCCAGAGGGAGACCACCTTCAGGTTCATGCCCAGGCTCCATTCGCCGCAATAGACCTGCAAGCCCGACTCGCGGATGATCTCGTCCGCCTCGCCCCGCCAGTCCACGGCGCTCTTGCGGATATGGCCGAAGATGTCCATGTCGATGTCGTCACGGGCAAAACACTGGTAGCGGTGGATGTCGATGGCGACGTTTTGATACTCGGGCGCCTGGAGAAACCCGGCGTATTCCCGGTGGGAACGGAAGCCATCGTGAAAGACCACCGTCACCCGCTCGGGCGGGCAGTGGCGGCGGATGCGGTGATAGGCGTCGCTGGTGTAGCGCTTGAGAAGCTCGGTATCGATGTCCCACCGGGGCTCGTTGAGCACCTGGATGCCGTTTAGCGCCGGCCGGTCGGCATAACGTTGCGCCAGGCGCTCCAGCACATCCAGGGAGTGCTGGAGGTACTCCTCGCTGGTATGCCACTCGCAGACCCCCATGATGCCGCCATTGTCGAAGCCGTTCTGGCAGCCCGGTGCAGCATGGAGATCGAGCACCACCCGCAGGCCGAACTCCTCGGCCCAGCGGAAGACCCTGTCGACGATCTCCAGCCCCCCGACTACGAAGGGATATCGCGCATCCCCGTAGCTGCGGTGGTAAGGATAGTCCTTGCCGAAGAGCCAATGGCCCACCGGGAGCCGCACGGCATTGATGCCGGCCTGGGCCAGCCAGGCGAAGTCGTCGCGCCCGATGAAGCTGTTCCAATGCTGGTGCAGGCGCCGCGTCGCCTCGGCCTCGCCCAGCTCGACGCAGTAGGAGGTCTCGTCGGTGGCCTTCAGTCCCTCGAACAGGCTGGGGGTGATCCACTTTTCCAATACCAGCCAGCCGCCGAGATTGACGCCGCGAAGCTTGCTGCCGTTTGCCTGGACATTGGTGCTAACCATGGTCATATCTCCGTAGGTGGGGTTACCGGAAAAATCAACTGTAGGGGGCGGATCGCCATGATCATTACAGGTGCAACCGGCGCGAGAAGAAGGCCGCGCCGTTGGAAAAATGGGTAATGGCGATGAGCGTGGCGTCGGGGAGCCGTTCGCAGATCAGGCGCAACATCCGTTCCTCCTCCTGGGGGCCGAGGGAGTCGAAGGCCTCCTGGAGGAATATCCAATGGGGCTGGTTCAGCAGGAGGCGGACCATGCCCAGCCGTTGCTGCTCCCCACGGGCCAGGGCGCTGGACCAGGTGTCCGTCAGGTCGAACTCGCGGATCAGGTGATCCAGCTTTCCAACCCGATGCATCGCCTCTTCGATCTCCGCCTGGGCAAAATGGTCGCAGGGCGCGGGATAGCAGATGGCCTTGCGCAATGTGCCGGTGGGCAGATGGGGCCGGGGCGGCATGAAGAAGAGCCGGTCGTTGCAGGGGAGTTCGATGACGCCGCTGCCCCAGGGCCTGATCCCGGCGATGGCGCGGAAGAGCTTGGCGCCGGTGAAGGCATTGCCGGTGATCAGCACATGCTCGCCCTTGGCGATCTCCATGTTGATGCCCTGTGCCAATGTCGGACCTTCGAACTTGGCAATACTGAGGTCACGGAAGGTCAGCACCGGCCGGTCGGACTCCTTCAACTGAATCCAATGGTTCTCCGGTTTGGCGATCTCCGTCTCCACATTGTCCAGCGCCCGCAGCAGGCCCAGGATGCGTTCCACCGAGGCACGCCACTCAGCGATCGATCCCGCGGCGTTGACCGGCAGGGAGAGGGCGGAGACCATGCGCTGGAAGGCCTGGGCCACTTGGGTCAGCCCGCCCAGGCTGATCTGCCCCAGGACGTAGCGAGGGGCGGAGATCAGGATCGGGACGCCCATGTTCAGAACGGAATAACCCGTATTGAACATCAGGATGTTCCGCCATCCCTTGGTTTGCGCGTTCCAGCTCTGGCGGATCATGTCGAACAGCTCGCGGAAGTGGTGCCGCTCGAATTTCTCGGCCTGGATCAGGGCGATGGCCTGGCTGTTTTCCCGCGCGTCGATCAACCCGGCGCGGAAGTTCGCCTCTGCCGTCTGTTTGCTGTTGGTGGCGGAGGTCAGGGAGCGGCTGACCCGCAGGCCCAACCAAGAGGCCAGGGCGGTGTAGAGGATCGCGATCCAGACCAAGTGGCCGTAAATGGGGATCTGGACAACACCCAGATCGAGCGTCACAACCCCCGACAGGGTCCAGAGCATATGGCTAAAACTGATCAGCAGCAGGATGCAGTAGAACAGCGAATGACCCAGGGAGACCGCCGATTCGGTGGCAATACGGCAGTCCTCGGCGATACGGCCGTCCGGGTTGTCATGCTCGCCCGGCAGGTGGGAGATCAGGTAGTGCCGGCCGTCGCGCATCCAGCGGGAGAAGACATAGTCCGTCAGCCAATCGCGCCAACAGATCTCCAGGCTGCGTTTGATGACCAGATGGGACCCGGTCAGGGCCATGTCGGTGATGAAGATGATGATCAGCAGGATGACCTGCATCTTCACCCCGCTCATGGAGTGCTGTTCGAGGGCATCGAACAGGTCCGCGTTCCAGTGGGTGACCACCACGGCCAGGACGTTCTGCATTACCGTCAGGAAGGCCAGGAGAAAGACGGTGCCCCGTATCTTTCGCTTCTGTTCCGAACACCAGAACTTTCTCGATAGACGGAGGAATTCGACAAAGAAATTGCTGGGATTCGGCATGAGAAGGTCGCTATCAGGGGTTGGGGGAGCCGATCTGTAGGTTGGCCTTCAGGCCGACATGCCGGGCTAAAGCCCGGCCTACGGTACTAGACTGGTTACCTCAGCGTCGGCAAGGCATCCAAGTGGCGCTTGATCTGCTCTCCGCTGAATCCATTTTCCTGGATGACCTGCCGATAGAATAGCGCACTGGGCTTAGGTGTGCGCTGGAAGGTCTGGAAATCCACGCCCACAAGACCGAAGCGCGGGATGAAGGAGGTCCACTCGTAATTATCCATCAACGACCAGTAAAAATAGCCGCGCACATCCACGCCACGATCGATCGCCTCCCGGAGCGCGGAGAGGTGCAGCGCCAAATAGACGATGCGGAAACGGTCGTCGTCCGCAGAACAGCCGTTCTCGGTGATGTAGACCGGGTAGTCGTTCAGCCGCTCCAGGTTGGCAATCAGCCCTTCCGGATACATCTCCTCCAGATAGAACGGCATCGGGACCATCTTCAGTTCCTTGTGATGGAAACGGGCTCCATCCAAGCTGGCGAAGCGCGCATCGATCATGTGGCGGGTGTAGTAATTGACGGCCCAAAAATCCAAAGCGCCCTTCACATCGGGGTCGTATTCGGCGTCATGGTTGGGATAGACCAGCTCACCGGTGCGCAGGGCGTGAAAGAAGAACTCGTTGGTGGTGAAGTCGGCAAACCCCGTCATGCACCGGTCCAGGCTGTCGTGGAAGCGGCGGGGAAACCAGTGGATGAAGGCGTGGGCGCTGCTCACCGGGGCCGTCGAATGTTGCTTGATCAGGTGATAGCCCAGGGCATGCAGGCGGATCATGTTGAATTTGAGGGGCGCGACCCCCGGCCCCGATGTCAGCCCGCCCCACTGGTTGAACTCATTGAATACATTCCAGCCGCTGACAAAGGGGGTGATCTTCGGCACCAGGAAGGCCAGATAGCGTTCGAAGTAGCGGAAATTGGCGGTACTGCCAAAGGCCCCCATCCGGTCGAACCAGAGCGGGTGGGTGAAGTGGTGCAGGGTGACGAAGACCTTGATCCCCCTTTGGACCAGACGTTCCAGCAGATCGAGGTAGTGATCGACAGCCTCCGAGTCCCACCGGCCCTCCTGGGGCTCGATCCGGCTCCATTCGATGGACATCCGGTAACCCCGGTGGCCCAGGGACGCGATGAGTTCCACATCCTCCCGGTAGAGCCGGTAGTGGTCGCAGGCCTTGCCGGAAGGCGCCCGGATTTTGCGCTCGGGGTCATCTTTATAAAAATCAGGCTGCTGCTCATTGTGCCAGGACTGGGAATGGATATTGTCGCCTTCGATCTGATGCCCGGCAGTTGCGCTACCCCAGAGGAAGCCCTCGGGGAAGCGAACCGGCGGCAGGCTGAATACGTCGTACATGGCTGATTCTCCGAGATTACCGCGTTACCAGGCTGAATGGCTGTTCCTTTGTTTCGTTTCCCAGAAAGAACACCTTCAGCCCGTAGGCTACGGTGAGACACGAACCGCATCAACCCTGTGCAGCGGTGCGGTCCGTGCCTGACCACGGCCAGGCTTCAATCCACCAGGTCATCCAGATCGACGCGCAACGCCCCGGCCAATTTGACCAACGTGTCAACGCTGCATTTACTGGCGCCGTTCTCAAGCTGCCAGATGAATTGCTTGGTGACCCCCGCCGCCACGGCCAACTGCTCTTGCGTCAAGCCCCGGTGATTCCGCCATACCTTGATAGAATTAACGCCATCCAAGAGTTGATCCACCACCGCCGAAGGAATCAGCTCTTCCCTCCCCGCCGCAAGATCGGCCTTGAACTCTCGCACCAGCGCCAAGTCCATTTCATCCTCAAGATGCTCGACCAGCTTCAGGTAATCGCCATAAGGAATGACGGCATATTCCGGCGCGCCGTCCCGCTCGATGATCTGTGCCTTCATTTGTAAATCCCGCCTCTTGATCCGATATCCACAACTGCAATAATCAACCGCGCCTCCTCCAGCGTGTACACCACGCGCCAATCCCCCACCCGCAAGCGATACCCCTCCATCCCCGACAACCTCTTCACGTGGGACATGGACTCTGGCGACTGCGCCAACTGATCTATCTTGCCTTTGATCAGCGAGGTAGGTTAATGGTATGGACTCCTCCCCTCCCCAACCGGCATCGCGCTGTGCCAAAGTGGGAGCACTGAACCACCACCTGAAACGGGAAGAGGAGAAGTCACCATGAAGATTACAACGGTTGGTTTTGATCTGGCAAAGAACGTATTCCAGGCGCACGGCGTAGATGAGCGGGGACAGGTGAAATTGAAAAAGACCCTCAAGCGTGCCCAGGTATTGCCCTTTTTCGCCAACCTGCCGCCTTGCCGGATTGGCATGGAAGCCTGCGCGGGAGCGCACTACTGGGCGCGGGAACTGGCGAAGCAGGGGCATGAGGTCAAACTGATCGCCCCGCAGTTCGTCAAGCCCTACGTCAAGGGCAACAAGAATGACGCCAACGACGCGGAAGCGATCTGCGAGGCAGTGGGGCGTCCCAACATGCGGTTCGTGCCAGTCAAGACCGTGGAACAGCAAGACCTGCAAGCCTTGCACCGGGTGCGTAGCGGGCTGGTAAAGGAACGGACAGCCACCGTCAACCAGACACGCGGGCTCCTGGGCGAATACGGCATCGTCATCGGCAAAGGCATCACCCAGGCGCGGCGGCGCCTGCCGGAGATCCTCGAAGACGCCGAAAACAACCTGAGCGACCCGGCGCGGGAGTTGTTTGCCGAACTCCGGCAACAGATCGTCCACCTGGACGAGCAAGTCGCGAAATACCAGAGCCAGATCGAAGCCATCTGCCGGGAGAGCGCCGCCTGCCGGAAGCTCCTGAAGGTCAATGGGATAGGACCTCTCAGTGCCACCGCGATGGTGGCGTCGGTGGGCGACGGCAGCGCCTTCGAGCGGGCGCGGCAGGTCCCGGCCTGGCTGGGATTGACGCCACGGCAGGCCTCCAGTGGTGGCAAGGAGAGGCTTTTGGGGATCAGCAAGCGGGGCGACAGCTACCTGCGCACCCTGCTGATCCACGGGGCACGCGCCGTAGTCAAGGCAGCCCGGAACAAAGACGATGCCCAAAGCCGCTGGATCAACGACCTGGTGCAAAGGCGCAACCAGAACATCGCCGCCGTGGCGGTCGCCAACAAAAACGCACGGATCGCCTGGGCGCTGTTGACGGGGGATGCGGACTACCGCGCCCCCGTGGCGGCCTGACGGGCACCGGGCCGGAAAACAATGATTTATTAACGAGCAACCCACCCCAGTTGCGAAGCACTTTTCAACGTTGATGGCAGACCGGTCAGACCGGTGTTTTCAGAAGTCCGCTCAGCGCACGGGCCTTCGAGGCCGATAGGTTGATAGAGACGAAAACACGCGGATAACCATCAGGGCCAGAGGGAACAGAAACACCCCTCACTCACAGGCCGGATATATGGCAGCAACTGCGTTACTTGACCGACGCATCAATGACGAAAAGGCTTGCAAACGGGAGGAGTCCATATATGGGCTGAGGCACGAAGCCCAACACTTGAGGTCGGCGTTCGTTGTTGGGCTTCCTAGCGTCAGCCCAACCTCAGACCACCTGATCTCGAAGATTCTAAGCTGACTCCGTGCTTCGTGCTTTTGACCCCGTGCTTTGCCCGTTGAAGCCCCTTCGGTTCATTACCGAGTCTATCTGGAGATGGCTATAATTCCGGGTGTCGTACAGCAATAGGGCATCTCTATAAATTTTTGGTAACTGGTCAGTCTTCCCACGAATCGTCTTCGAGTAATTTCAGTTCCTGATAATCCATTTAGTGTTCAAGCATCCTGAGGTTCGCCCATCTGGCGATCAAATGACTGTCTGACCAGCCCCATTACATAGGGCAAGTCATCTTTGGAGGTAATACCGACTTCAACATCGCCATTACCCCAACGTCCGAGGTTGGTGACATCGAGGCAAATTCCTTTGGGGTCGTCGATTTCATGAAAAGGCATGTTGATTGCGAGGCGCAATCTCTTTGCTTGCGGCACCACATCAACGAAATTCTTTTCGGCCTTGTATGCGACGTAGAGCTTTAAAAATTCTTCGCTGACGCATGGGTCGAGCGCTAATACAGCCTCACTGAAGGCGTCGAACAATTCGCGCATCGGCCCTGACGCGAGATGTGGATGATCTTCAATGCTGTATTGCTGTCTGGCCATAACAGCTATTGGGCGGTATGCGTTAAGTACATCGGGGGGCAACTTGGGAGAACACCACACTTTCGCCGCCTCTGACGCCAAACGATCCGCTCGTGCCTTAATGGCATCCTCGTTCCAAACAGTAACTTGCCCAAGGCCAAGATTCAGCTTGAGAGGGCTGTGGGCGAATCCGACAGGGTTTCCTTCCTTATCGACGACCTGGTCACGTTTGTAAGCAAATGGGAAATCACGGTACTCGCTGTTGTATCCGGTCAGTGTGAGGTTACCCAAGGTGTGCAGCCACGTTTGCTGAATGCGCTGCCATTCAGGCCCAAGCCCTGTTTGCCATTCCTTCGACAGCGCTTCATTCTGCGGCATGATGTGTTCGATAGTGTAATTCTCAACAACCACGCGCTCTTTCCGACCTTGGTTCTCCAGGCGGCGCAACCAAAAACTGCGGCTGCGAAAGTTATACAAATCTCGCTGTTTAATGTCGCGTTGGAATTCTTCGTCATGCGGGAAACGACGATAGGATGGCATGAGTAGGAATGCAGCTTGAACGCTTTCAAGATAACGATCTTTCTTCAGCGAACGGGACAACCCAGCGAAAGTCTTGTTCAGCGAGTTGGTTGGAATAGCACAAATTGCTCGACGGAAAACATAGCTTTCAACCAACCGTATAATCTGTACAAGCTCGCCTGCCGTAAGACGTTCCTGTTGATAATCATTGTAGGCATCCAGAAGGAATGGGTATGAAACATCAACTTTGATCTCGCGTAAGTCATGAAATGCCTGCTTTAGGGACGGATCAGATTCAGAACCCAAAGCTATAGCGCAGTAATAGGTTGCGTAGGCATGAATATCGGTAACGAGATCGTGCGTATCTCCCTTGAGCGAACGCGCGTAGGCCTTGAAGGCACTATAGACCTCACGCACATTCGGAATCTCTCCGGTCTTGGCAGTAAGGTAATGGCGCATAAATGCATCGAAATGAACTGCGTAGGCTGCCTGTCCAAATCCTTTCTCCATTGGACGCCAATAGGTCTTATACAATTCTGTTTGGAGCTTCGGTTCCAAACCCATAAGAATGAAATTGCGGACCAGGTCGGCTTGGCTAAGTTCAAGGCCGGTGGAATTCATGCTCTCGAATATGAGCTGAGGGTTATCCTGAGAGCGATCCAACGCGACATCAACGATCACCAGTTTTGCAAGCCCTTGGCAAATCGCCTCCAGTTCACTTCCATTTTGTCCGATCAATTGTTGGAATAGGGCGTAATTCTCATTGATGCGAACACTGCTCTCGGCGGGTATCGGAGTGCCATGAAGAATCGCCAGCAAGGTTTCCTTGTCCGTTTCCGAAAGAAGAAGCTTGAAATGACGTTCGCCGTCCTCGTCAGGATTGAGCAGGTAATAATTGCGTAATTTTTTTGCCGAAAATGTCTCCAGCAGCTCGCCAATTCCTTTGCTCTCAAAATGCTTGACCAGCGCCGAAATCAAAAGGGTCGCAGTAGTCAGGCGTTGCTGGCCATCAATAACCAAGAGCGCGTCTTGCTGGACAACATTTGAGAGCCCGCGCTCCACATAAACGATAGCTCCGATGAAGTGCGCGTTGACATTGTCGTCACGGCCAGCCCGCAGCAAGTCAGCCCACAATTGGCGGCATTGTTCTTCTGTCCAGGAATAGTTTCGCTGATAAATCGGGATGACGAATTGGGGAGATTTTTTCAGGAATTTCAGCAGATTTGCTTCGGTGGCTTTCACTTCTTCCCCTTAACACCTTATATGAGGCGCGGTGAGTTTTGATTCTGTGTCTTTATAGTCATGATATTACTATGGAATTGATGATTTCGCGCTCGACTGGAACCGACGTAGCTGTTCAGCTTGCGATTAGATCTGAGGCTGAGGGGTTTGGCCGAGGAACGACTTGATTACGGCGACAGTTTACTAAATACACTTAATCGCAATTATCGCTTTTGGAAGGGACACTATTGGAAGCTCAACAACGAACGCTGACCCCGAGTGTTGGGCTTCGTACCTCAGCCCAGCCTTCCAGGGGCTCGATCCGGCTCCACTCGATGGACATGCGGTAACCCTGATGGCCCAAGGCTGCGATGAGTTCAACATCTTCCCGGTAGAGCCGGTAGTGGTCGCAGGCCTTGCCGGAGGGCGCCAGGATTTTGCGCTCCGGGTCATACTGGTAAAAATCAGGCTGCTGCTCATTGTGCCAGGACTGGGAATGGATATTGTCGCCTTCGATCTGGTGCCCGGCGGTCGCGCTGCCCCAGAGGAAGCCCTCGGGGAAGCGGATCTCCGGCAGGCTGAAAACGTCGTACATGGCCGATTCTCCGGGATGACCGCTAGGTTTTACCCAGGACACCCCTGGGCAACTGCATGGTGACGCAATGGAGGCTGCCGTACTGAAGGATCAGGGGGCGGCAGTCGATGGGGACGATTTCGCGGCCGGGGAAGGCGCTTGCCAGCCTTTCGAGCACGACGGAGTCCTCCGGGTCCTGGTAGATGGCGGCCAGCACGGCACCCCCAGGGATGGGGGTGAGGGAGGTGAGCTGGGAGCGGCAAGCTTCACCCCCAGGGATGGGGGTGAGGGGCGTGAGCTGGGAGCGGTAAGCCTCGCCATTGATGATGAGGAAATTGGCATAGCTGGCAGGGAGCTGGTCCCCCTCGGCGTTACGGATGGGGCAGGGGGATGGCAGGGGGATCAGGCGGTAGGGCTTTCCCCCGGCGTCCCGAAAGGTCCGCAACTCATCCGCCATCGCCCGGA
This sequence comes from Gammaproteobacteria bacterium RIFOXYD12_FULL_61_37, assembly GCA_001801995.1. GTDB lineage: Bacteria > Pseudomonadota > Gammaproteobacteria > Chromatiales > Chromatiaceae > YD12-FULL-61-37. Next base: position 30,091 of record MGZB01000018.1, read on the forward strand.
GCCCTGGATGGTTGGGGTCTTGGGTATCGTCGCAGGCTTGGTAGAGGATGGTGTTCGGATCGCTGAAGCGGGCAAGGGTGTCGATGTGTCCATCGGTGTCATCGCCGTCGAGGCCGCCTTCGTCGAGCCAGAGGAAGCGCCTGGCTCCGAGATGCCGGGCCAGCAGGGCCTCCATCCGCTCTTGGGTCATGCCGGGGTTGCGGGTCTCGCTAAGCAGGCAGCGGCGGGTGAGGAGCAGAGTGCCGAGGCCGTCGGTCTCGATGCCGCCGCCCTCAAGAATTAAGTCGATCCTCTCCAGCGGCGCCCCGCCGAAGGCTCCTTGTCCATGCAGCGCGGCGGTGATTCGGTTGTCGAGCCCGGCCTCGAACTTGCCGCCCCAGCCGTTGAAGCCAAAGTCGCAGAGAAAGGGTTTATCCCCCTCGAGCACCGTGATTGGGCCATGGTCGCGGGTCCAGGTGTCGTTGGAGGGGATGCAATGGAAGCGGACGTGAACCAGATTGGCGCCGGCACCGTTCAGCAGTTTCTCAATATATCGGCGATGGGCCTCGTCCCGGCAGACCAGCAGCAACCTCTCCCGTTTCGCAATCTCGGTGGCAATCCGGACAAAGACCGGTTCCACGGTTTGCAGATAGGGCGCCCAATCACCGCCGTCATGGGGCCAAGTCATCATCACCCCGTCCTGGGGCTCCCATTCGGCGGGAAAGCGTCGGATCATGCAGGAATCCTCGATTCACTATGAAAAGAGAGCGATTACTTCCACCGCCGGTGAGCCCACCACCATTGTTCGGGGTGACGCAAGACCAGAAGCTCCAGCGCCTTGTTGTAGGCGCGGGTATTGCGGCGAATCTCCTCGCTGAAGTCGTCGCAGGTGATATGGGGCAGCGCCTCTTCGAAGCGAAGAACATGGGTTCCGCCCGGCTCGCGCCAGCTTGAGGCGGGCACCACCGGGGCGCCGCTGGCCTGGGCGATCAGGGCCAGACTGCGGAAGGTGCCGGCGGCGTGGCCGAAGAACTCGACCCGGATGCCGTCGCGCCGGCCAGCGTGCTGGTCGAAGGGAAAGACGACCAAGTCACCGGCTTCGAGCCGCTGCATGAGCCAGTCCAGGGAGCCGTTCTTGGGCAATGTGCCGAAACCGGCCCTGAGCGCGCGTTTGGCTACATAGTTTTCCAGCCAGCGCGGCTTGAAGGGCCGCCGGAGAAAGTAGAAGCGGCCCCGTGCCTCCGGAAAACGGCTGATCCCGCCCGCCGTGGCGATCTCAAAATTGCCGAAGTGCCCCGTCAGCACCAGCGCGCCCTTGCCCTGCTCCAGCGCCCTTCTCAGGGCCTCCAGATTTTCTACTCGGGCGATTTCTTCCCGCTTGGCGGCCGGCATCAGGGGATAGGTCAGAAATTCGACGATCATGCGCCAGAGATGGCCGTAATGGGCCTGCGCCAGGCGGACGATCTCGCTCTCGGCAATGCGCCCGCCGAAGACGCGGCGCAGATTGCCGAGAATGATCTCCCGGCGGAAGGGCAGCAGGTGGTAGAGAATTCTGCCCGCCAGGGAGGGTTGGATGGCGTCGGGCACGGCCAGGGCGATGGCGGTGGCGCCGGACCGGTCATGGGTCAGGGAGAGTTCGATACGGGCGATGCGGTTCCGGCCCAGGGCGATGGCGGCATTGGCGCTGCAACGGACGCGCGGGGCGCCGTAATTGCCGCGGACCACGGAGAAATCGGTTGCGGTGACGTTTTCCAGCGCGGTCTCGCGCGGGAACAGTTTCAGACAGGCCTCCTTGGCGGCGAATCGTGCGGCGAGCCGGGCCGCTCGACCCTGTCCTTCACCGGCGTCGTCCAGCTCCTGCGCGCTGAAGATCCGCAGCAACTCCTCGCGGGAGGCGTCGAGCAAAAGCCGCTCCATGCGAGGGATTTCGACGCTGTCGATACCGCAGCGGTTGAAGGCGGTTTCCCGTTCGCCCTTTTCCGGGGCTTCTTTCACACACGGACCAGCAGCGCGCAGTTGGCCCCGCTGAAGCCCCGCGAGATCACCAGGGCAATGTTGCTGCGTGGCGTTTGCACAGCGGTCGATACCGGCAGACCGGCGAAGGCCGGGTCGAGCTGGCGCAGGGTCGGTATCCCCGGCACTTGGCCGGCGGCCAGGGCCTGCAATGCCAGGGTCGTTTCGACAATGCCGGAGGCGGCGATCAGATGGCCGAAGGCCCATTTGAAGCCAGTAACGGGGGGCAGGTTGTTACCGAATACCCGCCGGATCGCCGCAACTTCAGAGGCATCCGATTGGGGGGTGCCGTTGGCATGGGCCAGGATCATGCCCACCTGTCCGGGATTCAGGTCTGCATCCTTGAGAGCGGCATTGATGGCATGGACCAGTCCATCCCCGTCGCCGCGCAGGGCCAGAAGCCCTTCGGCGTCCGAGGCATTACCGCTGCCGAGCACTTCGCCAAAAACCTTGGCGTTCCGTGCGGCAGCCGAGGTTTCGGTCTCCAGTACCAGCGCCCCGGCACCCTCGCCGAACAGGGTGCCGTTACGGTCGGCATCGAAGGGGCGGATCGCTTTATCGGCCATGAGCCCCAGTTGCTGGTAATAGAGGAGTTTCTGCGGCTCTATGGGCGCGTCATGCCCAATGGCCACGGCGCAGTCGGCCTCACCGGCGCGGAGGGCCTCGCTTGCTTCGATGATGGCCTGCATGCCGCTGGTGGCATGGCAGGTGATGCAAGCGTTCGGTCCCTTGAGTCCATGCTGTATGCCCACATGGCAGAGGACGTTGTTGGGCAGGGTGCGCAACAGCCACATGGGGTTGACGTGATTGGACAGCTCCCGGCCGAAGGTCTCCAGGCTGCCCTGGGCCGCATCCATGAGGGGGAAGAAGTCGTACTGGTTCTCGAAATTACCACCACCGGACCCGACGTAGATGCCCGTGCGGTCATTGAAGACTGTGGCATCCTCTTCTCCTAGGGAATCCCGGTAGCCGGTCAGTCCCGACTGGGTGATGGCGCCGTTGGCGGCATAGAGACCCAGCATATCGGTATGGCGTATGAACTTGTGGGTCTTGCGTTCAGGCACCAGGTCACGTGGTTTCATGTCCCGGATTTCGCCTGCCAAGTTGACCGGCCAGTCCGATACATCCCAGCGGGCGATGGGGCCGATTGCGGATGAACCGGCGTTCACCTGTCCGAATATCTCGGCAGGTTCCTTGCCAGCCGCACAGACGGCCCCGGTACCGGTAATGACGATTTTCTCTTTGCCCGCCATATGCTCTCCGCAGAAATTCAGCGTGTTTTTACAGTAAGGTCAGTCCGGCGAGCCGGGCCTGCCATCCACCTCTTCGGGATTACGAAACACCAGACAGCTATTGGAGCCGCCGAATCCCAAGGAGTTGGACATGGCGAGGCGGACGCGCTGGGGACGCGGGGCTCCGGCGACGATATTGAGATCGCAGTCGGGGTCTCTCTGCTCCAGGTTCGCGTTGACCGGCAAAAGCCCATTGCGGATGGTCAGGGCGCAGACTGCGGCCTCCACGGCGCCGGCCGCCGCTATCAGGTGCCCCATCACGCTCTTGGTGGAACTGACCGGTACGGGGCTGGCCCTGTCGCAGAACATCCGATTGATGGCCGCGCTTTCGCTGCGGTCGTTCATGGGCGTGGAGGTGCCGTGGGCGTTGATATAGTCAACCTGATCGAGCGTACCCCCCGCGCTGGCGAGGGCTTGCGTCATAGCCTGAATCGGTCCGTCGCCGGACGGGTGCGAATCGGTGATGCGATAGCTGCTGAGGGAGTTGCCATCGCCGGCCAGCTCCGCATAGATACGGGCGCCACGTTTGCGCGCCGATTCCCACTCTTCAAGTACCAGGAATCCTGCCCCCTCGCCCAGCACGAAACCATTGCGCGTCAGGTCGAAAGGGCGGCTGGCGCGCTCGGGGCTATCGTTATCGGGGGAGACGGCGCTTAGCAGGCAGAAGCCCGAAATGCCGACGGGGGAGATCATGGAATCGAAGCCCCCGGTCAGCACGCGGTCAGCAATGCCGCGACGGATCAGCTTCAGGGCCGTGCCTACAGCCTGGCCGCCGGAGGCACAGGCAGTATGTACCGAAGAGGAGTAACCCTTGATGCCATATCGCTTCAGCAGCAGGGAGAGTCCGGCCACCTCGGCATTGGTGCAAAAGACGATAGGGTCGCGAGCGGTCTCGTCGCTTAACAATCGGTTGCTGTCCAGTTCTCCATTCAGGGTGCTGTGGCGATGAACGCCGTCGAGTTCCCTGAACTCGGAGCTCATCATGCCGGCCCCCACCACGCAGCCCCAGCGGTGACCGTCTTCCGGCGTCGGCCGGATACCAGCGTCAGTCAGGGCCTGTTCCGAGGCGGCCAGGGCGAAACGGTGGGACCTGTGGGCGTATTTCAGCAGCTTGCGGTCCCCGATGGCCTCCAGGGGATCAAAGCCCTTCACCTCGGCTGCTATGCGGGTGGAAAAGCCACTGGCGTCGAAGAGGCTGATGGGGCCAACCTTGCTGTGCCCAGCCAACAACGCGGCCCAGGTGGCGGGCGCATCGTTGCCCGCCGGGGTAACCATACCCAGTCCAGTGATCGCGACACGGCGTCTCTCTGTCATGAACTCTTATCCTGCCTGCGAAAAAACCGCGCTGATGGCGCGCATGATCACCGTTTCTCCGGAGAAACGGTCAAAGGGCCGATTTCGGCCAGGGCATGCGCCACCCGCTTCCCCCCAATGTGGGTCGTCATAGTGGCCAAGGCGAAACCCTGGACCGGATCAGCCAGCGCTAAACGGATCTCCGGTTCCTGTCCGGGAAGGATGAAGGACCGCATTTTCAGGTCACGGACCCGGCCCGCCCAGAGGGGGGTGTTCCGGGGCCAGTAATCCGACTCACTGGCCAGACGGATCGCCGCCTTGAGCTGCGTATTCAGCAACAGTGTGGCGGGAAAGACCGGACGGCGCGGAAAGTGGTCACCGAAAAAGGGGGCGGTCTCGGGAACCCTCAGGGTGGCCTTGAGCATCTGGCCGGGGATCTGTTCAAGAGGAACCAGCTCGATTTCGGGCACCCCCTGGTAACGCCCCTCAGGGGCACCAAGGTCACGTAGGAGCGCGAACCGCTCCCGTACATCCGCCGGTTGGTCGAATTCCTCCATCGGCAGCATGGGGCCCAAGCTGTGATGAAGCTCGACAACGACCTTGCCATCGACCAGGGCGCGGCCACCATAGGCCACGTCGGTGCCGCTGCAATTGTCGATCTCCACTTCCAAGTCCAGCCGCTGGCCAGGCTGGACCGCGCGCAAGAATGTAAGCTCGGCGGCAATGCCCGCTACCGGCCGAAACCGGTAATCGAGCTGGTCCATGGAGACCCAAGCAGCAAGCTGCCCGATTGCTTCCGCAACCAGGCTTGAAGGAAAGTCCTCTACCGCACCGGGGACGCGAAAATGTCCCTTGGCCCTGATCCCAGGCTCCAGCGAGCTGATCCGGTCGACAAAGGAAAAGGCGTTGTAACGCTCAGCCATGGGCCGCAATGTCCCGCCGCCGGATTAACCGGCGGTCGCATCCTTTTGCGAGCGCACCACCAGTTTGCAGAAGGTCTCGGTGGTAAAGAGGCGCGGGATGTCGGCAGCCTTGAGGGGAGAGGGGAAACGGTCCGCAGAGACCTCGCTGAGGAAGATTTTGAGGCGGGCCATGCCGGCCTCGGTAACCATCCCGTTCTGTTCGAACTCGGACTCGGGCATCTCGCCGCGCGCGTCCTCGACGATCTTGCCGCGGGGGATCTTCATCTTGAAGGCACGTTCGAGCCGGAACACCAGATCAAGGAAGTCGATGGACTCGGCGTCCAGGTCCTCAATCAGCGAATGCTTCAGTTCAACTTCGTCCTCATCCATGCCGAGGGCATCGGCGATGGTCTTGGCCACCGTCGGATAGACGGTCTGGATCTCTTCTTCTGTAATCTCAAGGTTCGACATTATGAATTACTCCATCTTGAAACCGCCGTCCACGCTCAACACCTGGCCGGTAATGTAGTTCGCAAAACGCGATGCGAGGAACCACACCGCGTGGGCAATCTCATCCGGCTGACCGTAGCGCTTCAACAGGATGCGTGATTTGATTTCGTCACCCGCCAGATCACGGACACCCTGGGACATCTCTGTTTCGATGACGCCGGGGGCGACCGCGTTGACCAGGATCTTGCGCCGCCCCAACTCCACTGCCAAGGCACGGGTCATGGCGTTGATCGCCCCCTTGCTGGCGGCATAGTTGGTCTGGCCACGACCACCCTTCTCCCCCGATACAGAACTGATATTGATGATCCGGCCGGAACGCTGGGAGATCATATAGGGCACTACGGCCCGGGTGACATTGAAAACACCGCCAACGTTGGTATCCAGTACCGTTCGCACGTCGTCAGGCGTCAACAGGCCCAGGATGTTATCACGGATCACCCCGGCGTTGTTCACCAGGATATCGATCCGCTCGCTACGGTCGGCCAGCCGCTCGACTGCCGCTTCGCAGGCCTGGGGATCGGTAATGTCCACCTGTTCAGCCTTGATGCGCCAGCCTGCCGCCTCGCCTGCAGCAGTCACCTCGCGTGCCGCATCCGCGTTGCCCCGGTAGAAAAAGGTAACGTCAACGCCATCGGCGGCCAGTGTCTCCACGATGGCACGGCCGATGCCCCGGCTGCCCCCGGTCACCAAGGCGACCTTGTCTTTCAAGCCTGAATCGAATGTCATGACCGCCTTACCCAGAGATTGCAAAACCGCCGTCCACGAACAGCGTATGGCCGTTGATCATTTCCGCTTCCGGCAGGCAGAGCAGGTAGATGGCATTGGCCACATCCTGCGGGGTCAAGACCGGACCCGCCGGGGTCCGCTCGGAAAACTCGGACAAGAGCTGATCCCGGTTGGGGAAATGCTTCAGTGCATCCGTATCCACTACACCGGCATTCACCACGTTGACCCTGATACCCTTGGGTCCCAGTTCCTGCGCCAGGGTGCGGGCGAGGGCTTCGAGCGCGGCCTTGGAGGCGCCGATGAAGCCGTAAGAAGGGATGGCGCGATAGGCGCCCAGGCTCGACAGGGCGACGATACGTCCACCCTGGGTCATCAGGGGCGCAGCCCCCTGCGCCAGCAGATTGAGCGCGAAGGCGTTAGTCTCCATGCACCAGCGCCAATGCTTGAGGCGCATCTCCATGGCGGGTTTGAGCACGCCGCTGGCGGCATTGCTGACGACGATATCGATCCGGTCGAAATGTTTGCGGACCTCCGCGAACATCTCATCCACGCTGTCGGGCATGCCGACGCTGCCCTGTACCGCAATGGCGCTACGCCCCATGGCGCGTATTTCCCCACACAGCGATTCAGTCTCGCCGTGGCTGTTGTAATAGTTCGCCACGATATCGCAACCGGATGACGCAAGCTTCAGGGCCGTCGCGCGGCCGATACCACGAGCGGCCCCGGTTACCAGTGCGATCTTTCCAGCCAAGGGTCCGGTCATTGGCTCAATACCTCGATTGCCTGGATCTCTTCCCGGAAAGGATGGCCTTTGGGAGAAACCGTTGTTGATGAAAATGCAGGCCCTGCTCCGGATGGGAGCGTGGCCAAGGGGGCCGCAATGCGGGCCGCGCAATTTACCACAACCCTTGAGTTTTCAGCAATTTCGAAGCGATTCGGGTTGGGTCGATAGTGGTGAAGGCTTCGCGTAATGGGGTTAACTGCCGTTTTTATCTGGGCCTCAAGGCGGGTCCAGCTTTCTGAACCAATCCTCCAAGGGCTGTATGTGGGCGGGATGACCATTGTCGAAAAACCAGGAGTCTACGGCGTATCGCTTGCCGCCGGGTCTTTCCTCGATCACCGCTGTCCAGTGAACGTCGAAGATCCAAGGGGACCGCTTCACTCGCTCACCGACAGCGTGCCATTTGAGCCAGCCTTTGGCCTCGAACAGGTGCAAATACCGGTCACTATTGGTCGACTCGGCGATGCAATCGAGCTGTCCCTTGGTACCGGTGGCGTTATTCCTGCCTCTGTCGGCCGAGGTGCCGGTGATGCCGCCCGCGTGCCTTTCCATCAGGCCCACCGCCAGACCGATCCGCCGGCGCTCTTCCGCTGCGTCACTGGGCGACTGGGAAAACAGGGCTTCCACCTGCTTCCATTCGTCTCCTTGAAGAGGGATATTCCGTTTCGCCTTGCAGCCGTAATTGACGCAGACCCTGAGGCCATCCTCCGCCTCGGTCGCGGCGTGAAGCGGTGGCGCCAGCGCCATCAGGGTGAGGAGGAGCAGGCAATACCGCAATTTGACCGGTTTCAAGCCTCCTTTGGCAGGGGGGGCGGATAGGACCGGCCCTAAAATTACCGTGACTCTCGTCTCAAGCGGCCAGGAAGGCATGGATTTGCGTGCCTTACCGGCCTGGGGCTGGGGGTTTGGCTGCGGCCTCCTCTGCCTCGATCTCGGCATCCTCGGCCTTTTCGGCGGCGATATCCGGATCGTCGTCTTCCCCGGCTGCTGGGGGTACGGGTTCGAGAGAGGGCTTCATGACCGGCGCGGTGGGCTCGGCGGGTTTCTCAATGGGGGGCGCTGCGGGGCTGGCGGCCTGTTGCTCTGCCGCCGCCGGGGCGGGCTTTGGGGTCTCGGTAGCCTTACCCTTGTCTGGGGGTTTTCCACCGCAAGCGGCCAGGGCCACCGAAAGCACAAGCAATGTCAGAATTTTTTTCATGGGTTCTCTCTGATTCAGAAACCAATGCAACGCTCAAGATACCGGCTTTCCCAAGGGTTTCAAATTACTTCGAAGCCCGGCTAAAAACAAAACCCCGGTTAAACCGGGGTTCGTCTGGTCCCTGGCCTCAAGCCCGGTCAGGCCTCTCCGCGCTCCGCCTCGATCTGCTGGTGGACTACTGCCATATCCAGTTCCTTAGCCCCTTCGATCAGGTCGCGGAAGGCGCCTTCGGGCAGGGCACCCGCCTCACCGTAGATGATCACTTGCTCGCGGAACAGCATCAGGGTGGGGATGGAGCGGATATTGAAGTGGGCTGCGATCTCTTGCTCTTCTTCTGTATTGATCTTCGCGAAGACGATGTCCGGGTGATCCTCGGAGACCTTTTCGTAGGTGGGGGCGAAGGAGCGGCAGGGACCACACCAGGGTGCCCAAAAATCGACAATGACAAATGCGTTGTCTGTAATGATTTGCTCGAAATTATCTTTGTTCAGTTCAACGACGGCCATTGTATCCCCTTGTCTCCAGTTGTTTATTAGCGTTCGATCATATCATCCCTCAATTTTCATTTCCCACCCTTCATGGAGTCATGGACTCGGCGTGGCTTCCTCCCAACGCACGACCAGATAACCCGCCAGAATGATCATGCCGCCACCGGCGAGCTCGGATGGCGACAGCCACTCTCCCGCCAGCCAGGCGGAAGAGGCCGCGCCCATGATCAGTTCGAACAGGAGCAGCACCGCCGCGCGCTGGACCGGCATGCGCGTCAACCCGTAGTAGAGACATAGGGCCGCTGTGTAGAAGCCGAGTGTCCCGAGCAGGGCAGCGCCCACATAGGCCGGAGCCGCTGCCACCGGCCAGGGTTCGCCCAGGACCAGCGCCCCGCCCAGTGCCACTAGCGGTATGCCGGTCCAGGCGGCAAAAAGTTTCTCTGCCATGGCCGTTTCCGGCAGCCGCCGCACGATGACGTTGTTGAGGGCGAAGGTGAGGCCAGCGGACAGGGCCAGCCCATCGACCAGGCTGAACTGGAACAGGTTTCCGCTGCCCGGCCGCCACAGCATCAGCACTACCCCGGCCAGGGCCAGCATGAGAACACCGGCCATGTGCGGACGCAGGGATTCCCCGAGCAAGGGGTAGGCCAGCAGCACCGCCCAGAGGGGCGAGAGATAGAACAGCAGCAGGACCCGCACCACCAGGCCGTCCAGCATGGCGAGGATGAAGGCCAGGTTGGCCCAGCCCGCGCTGAGGGCGAGGAGCAGTAGCCAATGGCGATGCGCGATCAGAAGGCCCCGGCTGGACCGGCTCAACGTCAGCACCAGGGGCAGGCTGAGGAAGTAGGCGAAAAAAGTGATCCAGATCCCCGAGAGTCCCTGTCCCTGCAACAGGCGCAGGGGCAGCCAGGCCAGTCCCCAGAAGCCGGCCGAATAAAGTACGGCGATGATTGGCCCTTTTGCCGAGTTCGTCATGGATGACCTATACTGCCGTGCCTTGCCGTCATGAATAGCGATGAGAGATGAACCCCGATCTTAGCAGGCTGCAACCCTATCCCTTCGAGAAACTCGCGGCCCTCTTCGCCGGCAGCGCGCCCCCGAAGGACCTCAGCCCCATCGGCCTCACCATCGGTGAACCCAAGCACCCGACCCCCGGTTTCATCACCGAGGAGCTGCTGACCCACCTCCACAACCTCTCGGTCTATCCCAACACCCGGGGCCTGCCGCGTCTGCGCGAGACCATCGCCCAGTGGCTGATCCGCCGCTTCAAACTGCCCGAGGGGGCGGTCGATCCCGAGACCCAGGTCCTGCCGGTCAACGGCACCCGCGAGGCGTTGTTTTCCTTCGCCCAGGCGGTTATCGGGCGGGAGGAGGCGCGGCCCCTGGTGATGATGCCCAACCCCTTCTACCAGATCTACGAGGGGGCGGCCCTGCTGGCCGGGGCCGAGCCGCGCTTCATCCCCTGCCGCGCCGAAAACGGCTTTCTGCCCGATTTTGATTCGGTCAGTGGGGCCGAATGGGACCGCTGCCGCCTGCTCTACCTGTGCAGCCCCGGCAACCCGACAGGGGCCGTCATCGGCCTGGAACGGCTCAAGCAGCTCATCGAGCTGGCCAATCGCCACGGCTTCGTCATCGCCGCCGACGAATGCTATTCCGAGATCTATTTCGATGAAGGACAGCCGCCGGTAGGCCTGCTGCAGGCGGCGATCGAAATAGGCAACGACAGCTTCAAGAACTGCGTGGTTTTTCACAGCCTCTCCAAGCGTTCCAACGCGCCGGGGCTCCGCTCGGGCTTCGTCGCCGGGGATGCGGAAATATTGGCCGGCTACTTCAAATACCGCACCTATCACGGCTGCGCCATGCCCTTGCAGGCCCAGGCCGCCAGTTGTGCCGCCTGGAGTGACGAGGCCCATGTGCGCGAGAACCGTACCCTCTACCGGGAGAAATTCGATGCCGTGCTGGAGCGCCTGGGCGGCTGTCTGAAGGTCGAGCGCCCCGATGCCGGTTTCTACCTCTGGGCTGAAACGCCGGTTGCGGACACCGAATTCGCCCTGGGCCTCTATCGTTCCCAAAACGTCAGCGTGCTGCCCGGCAGTTTCCTGTCGCGGGAGGCTGATGGCCACAATCCCGGCGCCCGCCGCGTCCGCATGGCGCTGGTGGCGCCTTTGGACGAATGCCTCGACGCCGCCGGCCGCATCCGGGAATACGTCGAAAAACTATTCTGAAATCTCCAGGAGAACCCCATGAGCGACATGCAACAGATCATCGCCGATGCCTTCGAGCACCGGGCCAGTATTACCCCCCGTACCGTCGATACCCTGGTCAAGGACGCGGTCGGCGAGGCCATCGACCTGCTCGACCGGGGCGAGGTCCGGGTGGCCGAGAAGATCGGCGGCCAGTGGGTGGTGAACGACTGGGTCAAGAAGGCAGTGCTGCTCTCCTTCCGCATCGAGGACAACGAGGTCATCAAGGGCGGCTTCACCAACTACTACGACAAGGTGCGCTCCAAGTACGCCGACTACAACTCCCGCGAGTTCCGCGACAGCGGTGTGCGCATAGTACCGCCCGCCACGGCGCGCAAGGGCGCCTACATCGCCCCGAGCTGTGTTCTCATGCCCTCCTACGTCAACATCGGCGCCTATGTGGACTCCGGCACCATGGTGGACACCTGGGCCACCGTCGGCTCCTGCGCCCAGATCGGCAAGAACGTCCACCTCTCCGGCGGCGTCGGCATCGGCGGTGTGCTGGAACCCTTGCAGGCGGCCCCCACCATCATCGAGGACAACTGCTTCATCGGCGCCCGTTCCGAGGTGGTGGAAGGTGTCATCGTCGAGGAGGGATCGGTCATCTCCATGGGGGTCTATATCGGCCAGTCCACCCGCATCTACGACCGGGAAAACGACGAGATCCTCTACGGCCGCGTCCCCGCCGGGTCCGTCGTGGTCTCCGGCAACCTGCCCGCCAAGGACGGCAAGTACAGCCTCTACTGTGCCGTGATCGTCAAAAAGGTGGACGCGAAGACCCGCTCCAAGGTCGGCATCAACGAGCTGCTGCGAGACATCTGATCCTTTGTACTTCCCCGTCGCCGGCATCGAGGTCTCCCCCTGGCTGCCCCCGGCGGTGGCCTTCGGCATCTCCCTCTTCACCTCCATGGGCGGGGTCTCGGGGGCCTTCCTGCTGCTGCCCTTCCAGGTCAGCGTGCTCGGCTTCGACAGCCCGGCGGTCAGCGCCACCAACCAGGTGTTCAATATCCTGGCCACGCCGGGCGGAATCTACCGCTACCTGCGCGAGGGACGCATGCTCTGGCCCCTGGCCTGGGTCCTCCTGGCCGGGACCCTGCCAGGGGTGGCCCTCGGCGCCCTGATGCGCATCGCCTGGCTGCCTGACCCCCGCGACTTCAAGCTGCTGGTAGCCTCGGTCCTGCTTTACATCGCCCTGCGGCTGGGATGCGACCTGATCGCCCCCACCCGAGGCCCCGTCCGGGCAGCCCCTGCACCGGTGGGATCAGTCGAGATCCTGGAGGGCGAGAGGTCGCGGTTCCGCTTCCGTTACGGCGGCGAGTCGTACAGCGCCAGCCGCCACGGACTGTTCGTTCTTGCCCTGGCCGTGGGCGTGGTCGGCGGCGCCTACGGTATCGGCGGCGGGGCCATCATCGCCCCCTTCCTGGTCAGCGTCTTCGCCCTGCCCGTTCACGCCGTAGCCGGGGCCGCCCTGCTGGCGACCCTGGTCACCTCGGTGGCGGGCGTGGCCTTCTACCACCTCATCGCCCCCTTCTACCCCGAAATGTCCATCGCCCCCGACTGGGGCCTCGGCCTGCTGTTCGGCCTGGGCGGCGTCGCGGGCATGTACTGCGGGGCAAGGCTCCAGCGCCACATCCCCGCCCGCCTGCTCAAGCTGCTGCTCGTCCTCTGCCTTCTGGTCCCGGCCTTGCGGTATCTCCAGGAGTTTCTGGCGGGTTAGGGGGCTTTCATAGGGGCATCCGGCCTTATGATCATTCGAAGAGGAACACAAAATGTCGATAAAGACACTTATCACCGCCGGTGCCGCCATGGTCGTAGCCCTCTCTGTCCAGGCTCAGCAGGATCAAGGCATGGGGATGCAGCATATGCAGCATCAACAGGCCCCCGGCGCGGCCCCGGTCCAGGACGCCCGTGTCATCGTGCGTTTTCCGGAGGAGTTCCGGCTGCATACCCTGGGCAACATGCGGGATCATCTGCTGGCACTGGGGGAGATCCAGGAGGCGCTGTCCCGCGAGGAGTACGAGAAGGCCGGCGAAATCGCCGAGCTGCGCCTCGGCATGTCGGCCCTTGAGTCCCACGGGGCCTTCGAGCGTTCGCAGTTCATGCCGAAGGAGATGCAGGCCATCGGCAGCGAAATGCACCACGCAGCCAGCCGCTTCGCCGTCACCGCCCACGACGCCGCCGTGACGGATGATGTCAAGCCGGTCCTGGCCCAGTTGGGGCAGCTCATCCGGCAATGCGTGGCCTGCCACAACGGTTTCCGGGTGCAGTGACCCTCAGCTTCTCTCCCTAAGGGCCTGGCGGGTGAGGGGTGCGGCAATCTCCCTCCGCCAGGACTCGGAATCAGTCTTACCGATCCCCGTCAGCGCCCCATGCCGCCACGTTGACGCATGTGGGATTGCTGTCCGGTGGTCAATTCCTCGGGGGTCAGGCTGCCGTCGCCGTTGGTGTCGATATCCTTGAATGCGGGCGCGCTTGCCGCTCCCCACATCGGTCTTCCCTCGGCGGCCTTCGTCGCCATGCGTTCTTCGCCAGTCTGGGGCGCGACGAGACACCCGAGTTGCTGCCGGAAGACGGTCCCCGTGAACTTGCCCAGTTGGCGCCCCCCCTGGCCCTGTGCCGGATACTGTCCAATCTCCTGGGAAATGCGCTCCGTTATGGCGACGGGCAGCCGATTGTCGTAACCGCCAAGGTAGCTGCGGACGGTGTGCAAATCGGGGTCCTTGACCGTGGCCTCGGCATCCCGGAGGACTGGAGGCCTGGTTGGCCCTGCCGCTCAGGCAGGCCTCCGGCTGAATCTCAATCGAACCCCCGCCCCTCGCCGGCCTCCTCGTAGGTCACACCGTCGCGAATGTGGTAGATCCGCTTGAAGGTGGGGAGGATCTTCTCGTCGTGGGTGACGACGATGATGGCGGTGTCGAACTGGCGTGCCATGCGGTTGAGGATGCGGATCACCGCCAGCGCCCGTTCGCTGTCGAGGGGGGCGGTCGGTTCGTCGGCCAGGATGACCGGCGGCCGGTTGACCAGGCCGCGGGCGATGGCCACCCGCTGCTGTTCGCCGCCCGAGAGTTGCGAGGGCATGGCCTTGGCTCGATGGGCCACGTCCAGCGCCTGTAATAGCTCCAGGGCCTGCCAGCGAGCTTCGCCGTTGGGCCTGCCCGCCAGCATGGGCAGCAGGGCGACGTTGTCGGTCACGTCCAGGAAGGGGATCAGGTAGGGGGCCTGGAACACGAAACCGATCTTGTCGCGCCGCAGGGCGCGCAGGTCGGGTATCCGCCAGCCGTCGTCATAGATGAGGTCGCGGCCCAGGGTCATGCGCCCGGCGGTCGGTTCGATGATGGCCCCCAGGCACTTGAGCAAGGTGCTCTTGCCGGAACCGGAGGGGCCGACCAAGCCCACCACCTCGCCCGGCCCGACTTGCATATCCACGCCCTTGAGGGCATCCACGGCCGTGTCGCCCTGGCCGTAGCGTTTCCGCAGGCCCTCGATGCGGATGCCGCCGGTCGTTTCTTGATCTGTTCTATCCACCGATCGCCTCCGCCGGGTCCACCTTCAGCGCCGCGCGAATCGCCACCAGGCTGGCGAGTACACAGATCACCACCACGATGACAAAGCCACGCACCGCGTCGCCGGGTTCTAGCAACACATATTTGGGAAAGAAAGGCACCCAGAAGGTGGCGGCGGTCTTGCCCACCACAAAGCCGATGAGCCCCAGCCCCACCGCCTGTTGCAGGATCATGGCGGCGATGGTGCGGTTGCGGGTGCCGATGAGCTTGAGCACCGCGATCTCGCGGATCTTGCCCAGGGTCAGGGTATAGATGATGAAGGCCACGATGGCGGCGCTGACGATGGAGAGGATCACCAGGAACATGGCAATCTGCCGGGCCGAGGTGGCAATGAGCTTGGCGACCAGGATCTCCCGCATCCCGGCCTTGGTATGGACGCCCAGGCGCTTCCAGCGCCGGATGGGATCGGCCACGGCATCGGGATCAGCGCCGGGCTCGATCTGCACCAGCACGGCATTGACGTAGGGATTGGTGCTCTGCGAGGCGATCACCGCATCCAGCAGGCCGGGCACACCCGGCCGGTTCAGCTCCCGGTTCTGGGCGGTGCGGGCACGCTGGCGCAGGATGGCGTCGTTGTCCTTGAGGAATTGCGCCTCCTGGGCGTCCTTGAGGGGGATGAAGACCATGGGATCGCCGCCCGAGGAGACCATGCGCCGGGTCAGGCCGACCACATCATAGTCATTGCGCCGGATACGGATGCGGTCGCCCAGCGCAAAGCCCGTGGCGATGTCGGCCACGGCCTCGTAGTGGCTGCGGGTGATGTGGCGACCGGCCACCAGAAAGCCCGGCTGTCCGGGATGCCCAGGCCCGTCGGGCCTGATGCCGACCACCATCGCCCGGACATCGGCCGAAGCCGCCGCGTCCGCCAGGCGCACCTGCATGGTCAGGTAGGTGATGTTGGCGGCGCGCACCACGCCCGGCATGCCGAGAATGCCGCGATAGCTGTCGTCATAGAGGCTCGACGGCTCGGCATAGGGCCCCAGCGTGTCCCGTTGCACCACCCAGAGATCGGCGCCGCTGTTGTCGAGCAACACTTCAGCGTCATCGACCATGCCGCGATAGATACCGGCCATGCTGAGCGTCACGCCGATCAGCAGCCCCAGCCCCATGCCCGTGAACAGGAACTTACCCCAGGCATGGAGGATGTCGCGCCCGGCCAGACTGATCACGGCGACTTGCCCAGAATCTGATCGACGACCTTGATGCGGCTACGGGCGCCCAGCGCCTTGTAGCTGTAGACCACCGCCTGCTCGCCCTCTTGGAGGCCTTCCAGGATCTGCACCCGGCCGTCGAGATCGGTCAGACCGGTCTTGACCGGGGTGAAGCGCAAGCGGTCCCCCTCGACGATCCAGACACCGATCCGCCCCTCGAACCGATGCACGCTGGCATTGGGCAGCACCAGCCTGGGTTCCTGCGCGGACAGGGCCAGGGTGACCTCGGCCAGCTCACCGATGGGCGGTGGCGTCGCGGGCGTCCGTTCGAACGCCACCTTGGCCAGGACCTCCTCGGTCACCGCGTCGGCCAGGGGCTCCACGCGCTTGACCCGTCCGGCCAGCGGCGTCCCCCCTTGGGAGCGGAGCAGGATGCGCGCCGCCAACCCGGCCTTCAGCCCCCAGGCCCGCTGCTGGTCGAAGCGGACATTGAGCCAGATACTGCCGGGCTCCACCACCTCGACCACGGCCTGCCCCGCGACCAAGGTGGTACCGGGATCGGCATCGCGCCGGGTCACGAGGCCTTTCACCGGCGAGACCAGCCGCAGGTTGGCCCGCTGCCGGAGCAGCCCTTCCCGCTCCGCCCGCAGGCGTTCCAGTTCCTGGCGCGAAACTTCCAGATTGGCGCGGGCCGCAGCCAGGGCTGCCTTGGCGGCCTGGTACTCCTGTTGCTTGGTATCGGCCGACTCCTTGCTGACCGTCTGCGCTGGCAACAACTGCGAGTAGCGGCTGGCCTGTCCCTGTGCAAGCTCGGAGCGGGCCGTCGCCTCCTCGATCTGCGCCGCCGATGCCTTGATGCTGGCCTCGGCGCGCCGGATCGCGGCCTCCTGGCCAGCAATCTTGTCATCGAGATCGACCGGGTCCATCTCGCCCAGCAACTGCCCTGCCTCCACTCGATCCCCCGGCTGGACCTCCACGGACTTGATCCGGCCCGCGAAGGTCGGCCCGATGCGGTGGGTGTAACGGGCCTCCACAAGGCCGATGCCGAATAGGGCCGGGCTGATGGACTGGTGTTCCACGCGGGCCAGGGTCACGGGCACCGGGGCCAGGGGACCGGAACGCAAGGCGGCAAAGGCAAAGAGCGCCAGCAGGGGCAGCAGGATGGCGGCCAGGGTGATTGTCCGCCTGTGGATCGAGAAAAATTGCTTCATGGCCTTGCCTCCAGGCCGCGCCGGTAAAGGACGAAGACCCCCGGCGCCTCCGCGCGAATGCCTTGGATATCGCCCGATAGCAGGGACTGCACGACCAGCCCCTGGATGGTCCCGATGAACAGGATGGCGGCGGCATGGGTATAGATCTGGGAGGCGATTTCTCCCGTTGCCTTGCCCTGCTCGATGCGCCTGCCGATACGTTCGGCATAGCGCTGAATCAGGGTCTGGGCCATGCGTTTGGCCGGGGTTGATTCAGACCGTTGCAGCTCGCCGAACAGCATGCGCGGCACGCCGGGGTGCTCGGCCACGAATTCCATATGGGCCATGAACATGGCCTGCAAGGCATCCAGGGGGGAGGCGACCCCTTGGGCCGCTCGGTCGAGCCGCGCAAGGAGCCGCTCCGACACCCATTCCATCACCGCCTCCCAGATCGCCTCCTTGCTGGGAAAGTGGCGAAACAGCGCCCCCTGGGTCAGGTTCATGTGTTTGGCGATGGCGGCGGTCGTGATGTCGCTCGGGTTGTGCGAGCCCGCCAGCGCGATCACGGCCTCGACCGTGACCGCCCGGCGCTCATCGGCGGGGAGGTGTTTTGATGGGGTATCCATGTTGCCAATCCAGAATAGATAGTAATCGATTACTATCTTAGCAGGGATGGCGAACCCATCAAGCGCAATTCGCGATCAGTCGAAATTCCCTGCGTCCAGCCACGCCGGAAGTTCCGGGGTAACTTCCTCGAAGCGCAGGATGCGCTTGTCGGCGTGGTCCTTCATGAATTCCATGAACAGTGGCGGTAGGTTCCAGAGCCGGTGGGAATCATGGGGGAGGACAGGACAGAATCCTGTTTGTACCATGGTGGTTTACCCAACCCTCACAGTGAACGGCATGATCAAGCTCTACGGCATACCCAACTGCGATGCGATGAAAAAGGCTAGGTGCTGGCTGGAGGGCCATGGCTTGGCCTATGAATTTCACGACTACAAGAATGCGGGGCTCGACGAGGCCCTGTTGCGCGCCTGGGTGGCCGAGCTGGGCTGGGAGGCGCTGCTCAACCGGCGCGGCACGACCTGGCGCAAATTGCCGCAGGCGGTCCGGGACGGCATTGACGAGGCGGAGGCGATCCGCCTGATGCTGGAGAATCCCTCCATCATCCGGCGGCCCCTATTGGATCTGGGCGACCGCCGCCATCTGGGTTTCAGCGAGGTGGAGTATGAATCCCTTTTCGGTTAGAACCGGCCTTCTCCTGCTGGCGCTTCTCGGCGCCGGTGCAGCCATGGGTGGAACCCCCGGCTTTGAACAACGGCTTGCGGCGGCGGCCATGGAGCAGACCCAGCACCGGGTCCGCTACGACGGGGCCTATGTGCCCATCCCCTACCCCGGTGGTGACGTGCCGGCCGATACGGGGGTCTGCACCGATGTCCTGATCCGCGCCTACCGCAAGCTGGGGATCGACCTGCAAAAGGAGGTGCATGAGGAGATGCGCGACCACTTCGACGCCTATCCTAAGTATTGGGGCCTGAGCAGGCCCGACACCAACATCGACCACCGCCGCGTGCCCAACCTGCAAGTCTTCTTCAAGCGCAAGGGCCAGCCGCTGCCCATCACCGACCGGGCCGAGGACTACAAGACGGGCGACCTGGTCACCTGGATGCTGCCCGGCAACCTGCCCCACTCCGGCATCGTCGTCGATCAATTCTCCGAGGACGGCCAGCGGCCCCTGATCGTCCACAACATCGGCCAGGGGCCGAAGCTGGAGGACATCCTCTTCCTGTTCCCCATCACCGGCCATTATCGTTATCAAGGCCCGATCCCAACCAAGAAGAAACCATGACAGAGACCCTCGAACTCGCCCTCGACCTGATCGGTCGTCGCTCCATCACCCCAGACGACGCCAGCTGCCAGGCCCTGATGATGGGGCGCCTCGGCGCCGCCGGTTTCCGTTGCGAGAACCTCCGCTTCGGCGAGGTGTATAACTTCTGGGCGAGACGCGGCGACGCCTCCCCGCTCTTTTGCTTCGCCGGCCATACGGACGTGGTGCCGCCCGGCCCGCTCGACAAATGGGCCTCCGATCCCTTCGCGCCGGAGATCCGCGACGGGATCCTCTACGGCCGGGGCGCGGCGGACATGAAGGGCTCCCTCGCCGCCATGCAGGTGGCGACCGAACGCTTCGTGCGCGACCATCCCGATCACAGGGGCTCCATCGCCTTCCTCGTCACCAGCGACGAGGAGGGGATCGCCAAGGACGGCACGGTCCGTGTCGTCGAGACCCTGGAGGCGAGAGGGGAGAAGATCGACTGGTGCCTGGTGGCCGAGCCCTCATCGGTCGATGTCCTGGGCGACGTGATGAAGAACGGCCGGCGCGGCTCCCTCAACGGCTTCCTCACCGTCAAGGGCAAGCAGGGCCATGTGGCCTATCCCCAGTTGGCCCTGAACCCCCTCCACGCCTTCGCCCCCGCCCTGGCCGAGCTGACCGCCGAGGTCTGGGACCGGGGCAATGAATTCTTCCCCCCCACCAGCTTCCAGGTGGCCAACCTCAACGCCGGCACCGGGGCGGAGAACGTCATCCCCGGCGAACTCAAGGCCCAGTTCAACTTCCGCTTCTCCACCGAGCTGAACGAAGAGATCATCCACCGGCGCGTCACCGCCATCCTCGACAAACAGGGTTTGGATTACGAGCTGACTTGGCGTCTTTCGGGTCAGCCCTTCCTGACGCAGCCGGGGGAACTGGTGACAGCGGCCCAGGCCGCCATCCGCGAGGTGATGGGGTTCGAGACCGAGCTATCCACCAGCGGCGGGACCTCCGACGGCCGCTTCATCGCCCCCACCGGCGCCCAGGTCCTGGAACTGGGGCCGCGCAACGCCACCATCCACCAGGTCAACGAATGCGTCGAGGTCGAAGAACTGGAGCGGTTGACGGAGATCTTCTACCGGATGCTGATCAAGCTGCTGGGCTAAAGGTCGTTACCCGATTGTGCAGGAACTCTTTGAAGGCCTGAGCCACGGGCGGCAGGCGTTTGCCTTTGCCCTGCACCAGATACCAATGGCGCATGATGGGGAAGTCTTCCACCTCCAGTACGGCCAGCCGGCGGGTCTCCAGTTCCAGCTCGATGGTGTGGATGGAGACGATGCCGAGCCCCAGCCCCGCTTCCACGGCATGCTTGATGGCCTCGTTGGAAGTCATCTCCATGCCCGCCTGCAAACGGAGCCCGCGCTGGCTGAAGAAACGCTCCATGGCGATGCGGGTGCCCGAGGCGGGTTCGCGCACCACAAAGGTCTCTTCGCGGATGCGGTCGAGGGGGACGGGGCGGGCCTTGAATTCTTCGAACAGGGAGTGACCGGACGGGGCGATCACTACCAGGGGATTGTCCATGAAGGCGTCCGCCGTGACTTCCAGCCCTTCCGGGGGGCGCCCCATGATCACCAGATCGGTCTCGTTGGCCGCCAGTTGTTCCAGAAGGCTTTTGCGGTTGGTGACATCCAGGGAGAAGCTGGTGCCGGGATACGCTTTGGTGAACGCCGCCAGGGCGCGCGTGGCGAAGTGGTTGACCGTGGTCGCCACGCTGATGCGCAGATGGCCCCGTGTCACCCCCTTGAGGGATTCGATCACCTCCTCCGCCTCCTGCAATTGGCGGCTGATGGTCTGGCTGTAGCGGTACATCTCCCGCCCGGCCTCAGTGAGGAAGATCTTCTTCCCCAGCTTTTCGAACAGAGGCAGTCCCACCGCCTCTTCCAACTGGCTGATCTGCATGGAGACCCCTGGTTGGCTGAGATGAAGCTCCTCCGCCGCGCGGGTGAAGCTCAGGTTCCTGGCTACGGACTCGAACACGCTCAATTGCCGGAGGGTCAGACGCATGTTTTATCACCTGGGGTTTGAAATGGGGTTATTGATCAACTCCGGCAGATAATAATTCCCTTATGCATGCGATCACAAAAAATGAATATTTTTCGTGCCTTTTCAAGGCTATTCTGAACCCACTTGAGTAGAGACCCCGGCAGCGGGGCTTGAATAGGGAAATCGGCCCCGGCCGAACGAAACACCACTACTTTATCGAGGACCACACCATGGCATTAGACCAATCATCCCGCTACGCCGACCTGAACCTGAAGGAAGAAGACCTGATCGCCGGCGGCAAGCATATCCTCTGCGCCTACAAGATGAAGCCAAAGGCTGGCACCGGCTATCTGGAGGCCGCGGCCCATTTTGCTGCCGAATCCTCCACCGGCACCAACGTCGAGGTCTGCACCACCGATGAGTTCACCAAGGGCGTTGATGCCCTGGTCTATTACATCGACGAGGCCACCGAGGATATGCGCATCGCCTATCCCATGGAGCTCTTCGACCGCAACGTCACTGACGGGCGCATGATGCTGGTCTCCTTCCTGACCCTGACCATCGGCAACAACCAGGGCATGGGCGACATCGAACACGCCAAAATGATCGACTTCCATGTCCCGCCGGAAGCGATCCGCCAGTTCGACTGCCCGGCCTACAACATCGAAGACCTCTGGCGCATCCTCGGCCGTTCCACCAAGGACGGCGGCTACATCGCCGGCACCATCATCAAGCCCAAGCTCGGCCTGCGCCCCGAGCCCTTCGCCCACGCGGCCTACCAGTTCTGGCTCGGCGGCGACTTCATCAAGAACGACGAGCCCCAGGGCAACCAAGTCTTCGCCCCGATCAAGAAGGTCATGCCCCTGGTCTATGACGCCATGAAGCGCGCCATGGACGAGACCGGCCAGGCCAAGCTGTTCTCCATGAACATCACCGCCGACGACCACTACGAAATGTGCGCCCGCGCCGACTTCGCCCTGGAGACCTTCGGCGCCGACGCCAACAAGCTGGCCTTCCTGGTCGATGGCTTCGTCGGCGGCCCCGGCATGGTCACCACCGCCCGCCGTCAGTACCCCAACCAGTTCCTGCATTACCACCGCGCCGGTCACGGCATGGTCACCTCGCCCTCCGCCAAGCGCGGCTACACCGCCTTCGTGCTGGCCAAGATGTCCCGCCTCCAGGGGGCCTCCGGCATCCACGTCGGCACCATGGGCTACGGTAAAATGGAAGGCGAAGGAGACGACAAGGTCATCGCCTACATGATCGAGCGCAACGAGTGCCAGGGTCCGGTCTACTTCCAGAAGTGGGACGGCATCCGCGCCACCACCCCCATCATCTCCGGCGGCATGAACGCCCTGCGCCTGCCCGGCTTCTTCCAGAACCTCGGTCACGGCAACGTCATCAACACCGCCGGCGGCGGCGCCTACGGCCACATCGACAGCCCGGCAGCCGGCGCCATCTCCCTGCGTCAGTCCTACGAGTGCTGGAAGGCCGGTGCCGACCCGATCGAGTGGGCCAAGGAGCACAAGGAGTTTGCCCGCGCCTTCGAATCCTTCCCCTTC
Source organism: Gammaproteobacteria bacterium RIFOXYD12_FULL_61_37 (assembly GCA_001801995.1). GTDB lineage: Bacteria > Pseudomonadota > Gammaproteobacteria > Chromatiales > Chromatiaceae > YD12-FULL-61-37. The sequence goes on from MGZB01000018.1 coordinate 52,832, forward strand.
GACGCCGACAAGATCTTCCCCGGCTGGCGCGAGAAGCTGGGCGTACACAAGTAATAGGTTCGGTTACTGCGCCTATGAAAAAAAGCCCCGCTCTGCGGGGCTTTTTGTTGGGGCGTCACTTTTCTCGTCAAGCCCCGTAGGAAACAGGGGCCAGGCTCATTTATCCATTAACTCCGGCGCGTCTCGCGGCGTGAAGGGTTTCCCCTTCACGCCGCAAGCACTCGGGTTTTACTTGTTCGCCCTATTCTCCACCAGGCTATCGACCACGCTGGGATCGGCCAGGGTAGAGGTGTCGCCCAGGCTGTCCAGCTCGTTGGCGGCGATCTTGCGCAGGATGCGGCGCATGATCTTGCCGGATCGGGTCTTGGGCAGGCCGGGCGCCCACTGGATGATGTTGACCTTGGCAATGGGGCCGATCTCCTTGCGGACCATATCCCCCAGTTCCTTTTTCAGGGCGTCGGTGCCTTCGACCCCGTGGATCAGGGTGACGTAGGCATAAATGCCTTGCCCCGTGATCTCGTGGGGGTAGCCGACAACGGCGGCCTCGGCGACCTTCTCGTGCAGCACCAGGGCGGACTCGATCTCGGCGGTGCCGAGGCGGTGGCCGGAGACGTTGAGCACGTCGTCCACGCGGCCGGTGATCCAGTAATAGCCGTCCGCGTCGCGGCGGGCGCCGTCGCCGGTGAAGTAGTAGCCCTTGTAGAGTGCGAAATAGGTCTCGTAGAAACGCTTGTGATCGCCATAGACGGAGCGCATCTGCGCGGGCCAGGGGTGCTTGATGGCTAGGTTGCCGCTGGCGGGATTGCCCTGGATCTCGTTCCCCTGATCGTCCAGCAGCACGGGCTGCACACCGAAGAAGGGCAGGGTGGCGGAACCGGGCTTGAGGGGGGTGGCGCCGGGGAGCGGGGTGATCATGTGGGAGCCGGTCTCGGTCTGCCACCAGGTATCGACGATGGGACAGCGGTGCTCGCCGACCACGCGGTGGTACCACTCCCAGGCCTCGGGATTGATGGGTTCGCCCACGGTGCCGAGCAGGCGCAGGGATTTGCGTGAGGTCTTCTTCACCGGTTCCTCGCCGACGGCCATGAGGGCGCGGATCGCGGTGGGCGCGGTGTAGAAGATGGAGACCTGGTGTTTGTCGCAGACCTGCCAGAAGCGGCCGGCGTCGGGATAGGTGGGCACGCCCTCGAACATCAGGCTGGTGGCGCCATTGGTCAGCGGGCCGTAGACGATGTAGCTGTGGCCGGTGACCCAGCCGATGTCCGCGGTACACCAGTAGACCTCGCCCTCCTTGTAGTCGAACACCAGCTTGTGGGTCATGGCCGCTTGCAGCAGGTAGCCGCCGGTGGTGTGGAGCACGCCCTTGGGCTTGCCGGTGGAACCGGAGGTGTAGAGGATGAACAGCGGGTCCTCGGCGTCCATCTGCTCGGGTTCGCAAACGGGATCGGCGGTGGCCATGGCCTCGTGATACCAGATGTCGCGGCCTTCGGTCCAGTTGACGGGCTCGCCGCCGTGCTGGACGACGATGCAGGTGTGGACGTTGGGGCAGTTGGCCAGTGCCTTGTCGGCGCTGGCTTTGAGGGGCAGGGCCTTGCCGACGCGGATCGACTGGTCGGAGGTGATCAGATAGCGGCAGTCGGAATCGAGGATGCGGTCCTTGAGGGCGTCCGGCGAGAAGGCGCTGAAGACGATGGAATGGACCGCGCCGATGCGGGTGCAGGCCAGCATGGCGACCACCGCCTCGGGGATCATGGGCATGTAGATGGAGACGCGCTCGCCCCGCTTCACACCCCGGCTCTTGAGGACGTTGGCGAATTTGTTCACGTCGGCGTGGAGCTGTCCGTAGCTGACCTTGCGGTCCTTGGCCGGGTCGTCGCTCTCCCAGAGGATGGCGGTCTGATCGGCGCGGGCCGGCAGGTGGCGGTCCAGGCAGTTGTAGGAGACGTTGAGCTTGCCGCCCTTGAACCACTCGATATGCAGATCGTCCTGCTGGAAGCTCCAATCCAGCGTCTTGTCCCAGGGCTTGAACCAGGTCAGGTATTTTTCCGCCTGATCGGCCCAAAATCCGGCCGGATCATCGACAGAACGCCGGTACATCGACTGATACTCGGCATCGGAAATGTTGGCTTGGGCCGCAAAATCGGCTGGGACGGCGTAAACCTTCTCGTCGGACATGGCGTTTCCTCTAGTGCAGGTGAATAGGGATTTTATGAGCCTATATTTTTTAGTCTTGCACGGATAGAAAACGAAGTGAAGATCCCCCCGCGCAGGAGATAAGCGAATATTATGGGCGCCTGCGGGATTGCTGGTCCTTTTTTGCGCTTTTGTGGTTAAACCGAGGTGTTCAGCTTATGGTTAGTCGTTTTCGTGACTGGGCCATCGGCGGGCTGATCCTGGCCGCGCTGGTCTACTGGGTGCAAACCCGGATCGGTTGGGGAACGCTGCTCGCCCCTTGGCGGGAAATGCCGCCCCTGGAATTGCTCACCCTGTTCTCCCTTGCCCTGTTCAGCTACGGGGTCCGTGCGGTGCGGGTCTACGACTATTTTCACGGCCGGTTGCGGGGGGAGTTCCCCGCCACCCTACGGCTGACCTTCCTGCACAACTTCGCCAACAACCTGCTGCCCATGCGCTCGGGCGAGGCCCTGTTCCCGATCCTGATGAAACGCTATTTCGGCCAGGGCATGATGGACAGCGCCCTCTCCCTGCTCTGGATTCGCGGCCTGGACCTGCACCTGCTGATCCTCATCGCCCTGGGCGCCCTCTGGCTGCGCGCCCCCGGTCTCCACTGGCCCTTGCTGATGCTGGGCTGGCTGGGCAGCCTGCTGCTGGTCTATCCCTTGCGCGCCCCGCTGCTGAGCTGGCTGGAGGGGAAACAGGGCAAGCTGGCGGTCCTGCCGAGGCGGGTGCTGGAATCCCTGCCCGCCGGGCAGACAGCCTTCCTGCGCGCCTACCTCTGGACCCTCATCACCTGGGGGGCGAAGTTCATCGCCTTCGTGGCGGTGTTGCGCCACTTTCTCCCCATGCCCCTGCACCAGGCGGTGATGGGGGTCATGGGATCGGAGCTCAGCAGCGTACTGCCGATCCACGGCCTGGCCGGGTCGGGCAGTTACGAACTGGCCATGGCGGCCGTGCTGGTTCCCATGGGGCTGGCAGCGGACAAAGTGATCGGCGCCGCCGTCAATCTGCACCTCTTCCTGCTGGGCGTGACCCTGCTCTTGGCGCCCCTGGGGCTGTTGATCCCGCGTCCGGCGCCCGTAGCCTGTAGGTTGGGTTAGCGCCCAATGTTGGGTTACGGCGGAAATACCGCCTAACCCAACCTACGAGTTTGCGCCCTTAGCGTTCTTTGCGGTTAAAGAAATCAGGCTCGTAGTCGGCGATCAGGTGCTCCAGGTCGGTGCGCCCCGAGTCGCGGATCAACTGGAGGGTCGTGCGGCGGTCGTAACGGTTGAGGTGTTCGGCGATGCCGGTCACCTTGTCGGCGTCGCCGAGCTTGTGGTGAGCCATGCCCAGGCTGTAGAGCACATGGGGATTGTCCGGGACCAGTGCCATGGCCTTCTCCAGGGCCGTGACGGCATCGGCGTGACGACCGAGGGCCGCGCTGGCGTGGCCTAGCCCATACCAGGCCTGATCCAGCTTGGGGGCAAACCGGGTCGCCTCCGTGAAGGCGGTAACAGCCTCCTCGTGGCGCCCTTGGCGGTCGAGCATATAACCCAGGTTATGCCAGACGGCAGGCTGTTCGGGCTTGGCCGCCAGGGATTGCCGGAAAAGCCGCTCGGCCTCGGCTGACTCCCCCCGCGCCGCCGCCTGGAAGGCTAGGCCGTTGAGGGCGATGGTAGAGCCGGGGTCCGATACCAGGAGCTGGCGGTACTCTTCCGCCGCATCACCGGGCCGGCGCAGCCATGTGAACAGGCGGGCACGCAGGCGATGGCGGCAGGCAGTGAAATTCATGGGTCTTTCTCCAGGTGAGGCGGTACGGCAGTTCCCCGCATTGTGCGAATTCATTCCTTGCCGGGCAAGCCGTTTGCTCCGTAAGGGAGGAAATGCACCCGGAAAGAGGCGCCTATGCCGCCCGGCCCAGTCCCCAATTCGACTCCCGCTCCGTGGCGGCGCGCCACCTCCAGTACGATGGCGAGACCCAGGCCGCTGCCAGGTTGCCCCGATCCGGCGACCCGGTAGAAACGGTCGAAGACCCGTTCCCGTTCAGATTCCGGGATGCCGGGGCCGTTGTCCTCCACGCCGAGCCAGGCCCCGTCCCCGTTGCCGGTACGCAAAGTGACCCAGCCGCCGGCGGGGGTGTAGTGGATGGCGTTGTCCAGCAGATTGTCGATCAGGTCGCGCAGGGCCTGCTCGTCGCCGGGCAAGGTAAGGCTGGTCCCGGTCCCCTCGAAACCCAGGTCGATCCCCCGGCGCAGGGCCTCGGGTCCCCAGTCTCTAGCCGCCTCCTGGGCGAGCCGTTCCAGATCCAGCGGTTTGAAAATCTCCCGGTCACGGGGAGCTGGCTCGTTGCGCGCCAGGGTGAGCAACTGGTTGACTAGATGGCTGCACCGGACCGCCCCCTCGCAGATCCCCTCCAGCAAGGCATCGGTCCCGGCAGGAACTGGTGCGCGCCGCGCCAGTTCCGCCTGGGCCTTGAGCCCGGCGAAGGGGGTGCGCAACTGGTGGGCTGCGTTGGCGACGAAACGCTGGTGCTGCTCCATCAGCCCCCTGGAGCGGGCGATGTGCCGGTTCATCTCGCGGATGAGCGGCCGCACTTCGCTGGGCGCCATCTCCTCGTCGAGGGGGCTCAGATCGTCCCCGCGCCGCCGGGCCACCGTGCGCCGCAACCGCTCCACCGGTTCGAAGCCCCGCTTGAGGCCCAGCCAGACCGCCAGCCCGGCGATGAGGATGAACAAGAATTGGGGCACGACGATATAGCTGAGGATGCTGCGGCTGAGTTTCACCCGGTCCTCGACGGCCTCGGCCGCCTGGACCACCAGCTCCCCTCCCGGCTGGTAGCGGCTGGTGGAAAAGCGGTAGGTGACCAAGCGGATCTTCCTGCCCAGGAAAAAGGCATCGCGGAAACGCGGGGTGGCGGCAGCCAAATCGTCGGGCCGGGGCTGGGGCAGATCGGCATTGGCGGCCAGGCGCTTGCCCTGGGTGTCGGAAAGGCTGAACCAAAGCCCTTCAGGCTCCGGCCAAGCCAAAAGCGCGACATCCGGCCCCGTCCGGTCGAGCTGGCTAGCCAGAAGCCGTGCCCGTTCCAGCAGCGCCAGATCGTAAGGCTGGCCGGAGAGCTTGATCGCCGCCACATAGCCCACCGCCATGGTGAACAGCAGCAGCAGGAAGATGGGCGTGAACAGCCAGTTCACCAACTGGTGTTTGAGGGAGAGGATGTCGTCCTCGATGGGGGCCGGCATCAGGCCTTGTCCATCAGGTAGCCCAGGCCGCGCAGGGTGCGGATGACGACGCCGCCTGGCTCCAGCTTCTTGCGCAGGCGATGGATGTAGACCTCGATGGCGTTGGGGGAGACCTCCTCGTCCCAGGCGCAGAGGCTGTCGATGAGCTGCTCCTTGCTGACCACCTTGCCTTGGCGGAACAGCAGGGTCTCCAGCACCGCCAGCTCGCGGGCGGAGAGGTCCAGGGTCTCGTCGCAGAGGCTGGCGCGCCGTCCGGCGCTGTCGAAGGACAGATCGCCGCATTCGATGCAGGCACCGCCCCCGCCCTGCCCTCGCCGCAACAGGGCGCGCACCCGCGCCTCCAGCTCGGCCAGGGAAAAGGGCTTGGTGAGATAGTCGTCGGCGCCCAGATCCAGCCCCTTTACCCGGTCCTCCACCATGTCGCGGGCGGTCAGGATAATCACTGGCAGGGCACGCCGGGCGGCGCGGAGCTGTTTCAGCACCGCAAGCCCGTCCAGACGCGGCAGGTTCAGGTCGAGGATCGCCAGGTCGTAGCAACCGTCCAGCAGCATCTTCAGGGCCAGCTCGCCGTCACCGGCCAGATCCGCCGCATAGCCCGCCGCCGCCATGGCCCGGATCAGGCTGTCGGCCAGGAGTCCGTCGTCTTCGACGATCAGGATGCGCAAGGGGTGATGTCTCCGGGGCGTAAGGTAGGCGTAAGTATATCCCCGTAGCATCGCTCGGACATTCCGCCAATGGGCGGGGTCCGATCCATTTCCAGGGGGTTCAAGATGTCAGGTCAGATGAATTGGGCGGCCATAGACGCCGACCCGCGCTTCCAGGCGCTTCATGCCAAAAAGACCCACTTTCTTTGGGGTCTGATGATTTTCTCTGTGGTTTATTACTTTCTGCTGCCCATCGGCGCGGCCTATTTCCAGGAGCTGTTCAAGGTCCAGGTCTGGGGTCCGGTCAATGTCGGCATCCTCTTCGCCCTGTCCGAGTTCCTGGTCGCCTGGACCATCGCCGGGGTCTACGCCAAGCGCGCCAACCGTGAGTTCGACACCATGGCGCAGGAAATCGCCAACGACGCCCACAACATCCGCTAAGGGGACCCGCATGAATCTCAAACTGCTCAGCGGCCTTGCCGCACTGGCTATGACAGGCCTCGCCCAAGCGGGCGAGGGTGCCGTGGCCGACGAATACAAATGGCTCACCTTCGTGGTCTTCGGCGCCATCATCGCCGTCACCATGTACATCACCGTCTGGGCCGCCAAACGGGTCCACACCACCAGCGAGTTCTATGCCGCCGGGCGCTCCATCTCGGGCGTGCAGAACGGCTGGGCTATTGCTGGTGACTATCTCTCCGCCGCCTCCTTCCTCGGCATCGCCGGTCTGATCTCCCTCTACGGTTACGACGGCTTCATGTACTCGGTGGGCTGGCTGGTGGCCTACATCACCGTGCTGCTCGTCATCGCCGAGCCCTGCCGCAACATCGGCAAGTACACCCTGGGCGACGTGCTGGCCTTCCGCAACGACCCGAAAAAGACGAAAACCATCGCCGCCATTTCCACCATCACCGTGTCGATCTTCTACCTGACGGCACAGATGGTCGGCGGCGGCGTGCTGATCAAGACCCTGATCGGCATCGATTACGAAGTGTCGGTAATCGGCGTCGGCATCCTGATGTTGACCTATGTGGTGTTCGGCGGCATGGTCGCCACCACCTGGGTGCAGATCGTCAAGGCCGCACTGCTGGTGACCGCTTCCATCCTGCTGGTGATCTTCACCTGGGCGCCTTACGGCTTCTCTCTGCCCGGCTTCCTCACCGCAGTGGTCGGCGATGCCGATGTGCAAAAGCAGGTGGCCAAGTTGTTGGGCGATGCCGCTTCCACCATGACGCCGGAAGAACTCGGCCAGCGCTTCCTGGAACCGGGCCTGTTCCTGAAGAGCCCTATCGACCAGATCTCCCTGGGCATGGCCCTGGTGCTGGGCACCGCCGGCATGCCACACATCCTGATGCGCTTCTTCACTGTACCGACCGCCCAGGACGCCCGTAAATCGGTGATCTGGGCCATGGCCATCATCGGCGGTTTCTACGTCCTGACCCTGTTCCTGGGCCTAGGCTCCGCCATGAATGTGGGTCCTGCCAATATCATCGCAGTGGACAAGGGCGGCAACATGGCCGGCCCGTTGTTGGCCCAGTATCTGGGCGGCGGCGCCGATTCCCTGTTGGGCAACTTCTTCCTGGCCTTCGTCGCCGCCGTCGCCTTCGCCACCATCGTCGCAGTGGTTGCCGGCCTGGTGCTGGCCTCCGCCTCCGCCATGGCGCATGACATCTACGTTGGCGTCATCAAGGGTGATCATGCCACGCCGAAGGAGCAGGTCACGGCTGCCCGTGTCTCCTCTGTGATCGTCGGTATCGCGGCCATCGTCATCGGCATCATGGCCAAGGGCCAGAACGTCGCCCATCTGGTGGCCATGGCCTTCGCGGTTGCCGCCTCCTCCAACCTGCCCGCCGTCTTCCTGACCCTCTATTGGAAGAAGTGCAACACCAACGGCGTCGTCTGGGGCATGTTCATCGGCGCCTTCTCCGCCATCGCCCTGGTGATGATCTCCCCCAACATGACCTATCCCAAAGCCGTCATCGCCGAGGCGAACAAGGTGCTGCAGGGCGCTCCCGCCAAGGAAGCAGTCGAGGCCAAGGCCAGCGAGGGCTTCGTCTGTGAACTCTTCGCGGTCTGCCAGAAGGCCGAACCGGCCAAGAAGGCCACCGAGGCCAAGCCCGGCGCCATCGAGAAGCTGGCCAAGCTGAACGAGAAGCTGCCGTCGCTGACCGATCCCAAGGAAATCGAGGCCGCAAAGAAAGAGATCACCACCGCCGAAAAGGCCAAGGCCAAGGCCGAGGGCGACATTAAGAAGCTGGAAGGCCAGACCACCAGCATGCTTGGCCTGGAGAAGCCCTTCTTCCTGCTGAAGAACCCCGGTCTGATCTCCATCCCCCTCGGCTTCCTGGTCGTGATCCTGCTGTCGCTGTTCACCCGCGACAAGCGTTCCGAAGAAATGTGGGACGAGCTCTACGTCCGCCAGAACACCGGCATCCATGCCGAGGGCTCCGTAGCGCACTGAGGGTAAATGGGGGGTTCCCCTCCTGTCCCCCCGTTTTACCTGGCCCCCGCTTTGCGGGGGTTTTTTATTTCAGCGAGTAGCCCGGAAGCAGCGTAGTGGATTCCGGGATGATCGGCGCACTGATTTCCTGGATTCCTAAGCCCGGCCCACGAAGGGGCCGGGCTTATTTTCCGGCAGAACAGAGAGTCGGCGGGGGATGCGGAATCCCTTAGTGGGACATCTGTCCGCGCTGCATCGGCATGCCTTCTATCATTTTTACCGGCGCGCTGAGCTTGCTCTTGCTGCCGTCCTCATAGATCAGGGTCAGCTCGACCTGGTCGCCGGGCTTGAGGTCCTTGACGAGACCCAGGAGCATGACGTGCAAACCACCGGGCTGGAGGGCGACCGGCTGGCCGGCGGGCAGATCGATCTTGTCGATCTTGCGCATCATCATCATGCCGCCCTCGTGGACATGGGTATGGAGTTCGACCGCCTTAGCCGCCGGGCTTTCGGCGGCGACTAGGGCGTGGCCATTCTTGTCGTTGTTCATCAGTTGCATGAAGGCGGCGGAATTGGCCATGCCGGGAGGCACGGCGCGAACATAAGGATCACTGGCCTGGATGCTGTCGCTTCCGGCAGCCAATAGGGGGCCTGAGAGGGTCAGGGCCAACAGGGTGGAAATAAAGGCGCGTTTCATGGATTACTCCTTGGTTTGGGGATGTAGCAGCTTCGAAAGGGCCGAACTTATCTCTTCCGGTGGTGTACCGTGAGCAAGCTGGCCGGATAGTTTGCCTTGGGTGTCGATTAAATAGAGATTGGCGGAGTGGTCTACCGTGTAGGCTGTAGAAGATTTCTCCGCCACTTTGCGGTAAGCGGCGCCGTAGCTGTCGGCGACGGATTTGATCACATCGGGCGAGCCCGTAAGGCCGATGAAGCTCTCATGGAAATACCGGCTGTATTGCTGTAAATGGTCCAGGCTGTCGCGCTCGGGATCGACGCTGACGAACAGGGGCTGGATTTGTTTCTGATCTTCGGGAGGAAGCCGGTGCAAGGCGGCGGAAACCAGGGCGAGCGAGGAAGGACAGATATCGGGGCAAAAGGTGTAGCCGAAGTAGAGCAACACGACCTTACCCTTGAAATCCCGGAGGGAGACGGGGCCATCCTTGCTGTTCAGGGTGAAATCCCCACCGGCTGGCGTCATGGTCAGTGGACTAGAAGTAGTGGATGCATCCTGACGCCAAAGCAGAATGGCGCTTAAGGCAAAGGTGGCGAGCAAAATGGCGATAATCAGAAATCTATGGGGCATGGATAGATAATCCCTTCAGGACCGGCTGTCTACATGAATGACAGATTATGGAATAAATCGATCCGGAAAATTGAGCTGAATCGAGTGGAGAGCCCCTTGGGGTGATATTTTGGAATAGGGGCTGGATGGTGCGGCATTTCGCCATGCCAAATGGTCAAATGACTCAAAAAAGCATGCAGTTAGGATTTAGAGGAAGAATGAACCCGATCTATCGAAAGACCTGTTTTCTCACCAGCGCGGCCCGTCCTGAGCAGGCCCCGCCTGATCAGGGCTATGAAGTGGCCTTTGCCGGACGCTCGAATGCCGGTAAATCGAGCGCGCTGAATGCCCTTTGTGATCAGAAGGGTCTGGCCAAGACATCGAAGACGCCGGGGCGCACGCAGTTGCTCAACTTTTTCGCCCTGGACGAGGAGCGCCGCTTGGTGGACCTGCCCGGTTATGGCTATGCCAAGGTGTCCGAGGGCATCAAGCGCGAGTGGCAGGTCTCCATGGGTCGCTACCTGGAGACGCGCGATTGTCTCAAGGGCATTATCCTGGTCATGGATGTGCGCAATCCACTGAAGGAATTCGACCTGATGATGCTGGAATGGTCGAGGCATTTCCGAATCCCCTGCCACATCATCCTGACCAAGGCGGACAAGCTGACGAAAAACGAGGCCAACAAGGCCCTGTTCCAGGTCCAAAGCGCTATCGCCAATGCCGGCGGCCAAGTGTCGGTGCAACTATTCTCCTCCTTGAAAAAGCAGGGAATAGACGAGATCCATGCCTGTCTCGATCATTGGCTGGAAATGCCGGCGCCGGAGGGGGAATAAAAAAAGCCCCGGTGCATGGGGGAATATGCTGACCGGGGCTGAACGAACTCCCGAAGGGCTCGGGAGTGGACCGTCTAGGGAGGAGAAACGGCCCTTTCCTTCTCGTCGTTCAGTAACTGAGACCGGGTCTATGAAAGAAAGTTCAGGGATTCCTAATCGTTTTTATAGGAAATCCATCCGTTGGGCTGGATCAGTGGGCCTCATCCCAGTTGCCGCCGACACCGATATCCACCAGTAGCGGAACCCGAAGCTCGGCGGCCCCCTCCATCAGTTGGCGAATCCTTTCGATGGAGGGTTCAAGGAGGTCCTCAGGGATCTCGAACACCAGCTCGTCATGCACCTGCATCAGCATGCGTATCCTGTCTGCCCCTGCTTCCTGCTGAATCCAGCGGTCCACAGCCAGCATGGCGCGCTTGATGATGTCGGCGGCCGTGCCCTGCATGGGCGCATTAATGGCTGTGCGTTCGGCGGCGGCCCGGCGGTTGCCGTTACGGGAGTTGATCTCCGCCAAGTAGAGACGGCGGCCGAACAGGGTCTCCACGTATCCGCTCCGATGGGCCTCCTCGCGGATGCGGTCCATGAACACCTTCACGCCGGGATAGCGCTGAAAATAGAGATCGACGTATTGCTGCGCGCTGGCCCGGCCTATGCCCAACTGCTGGGCCAGGCCAAAGGCGGACATGCCGTAGATCAGCCCAAAGTTGATGGCCTTGGCGGAGCGCCGCTGTTCCGGCGTGACCGCCGCCATATCGCCGCCGGTGAAAACCTCGGCAGCGGTGGCGCGGTGGATATCGGCACCGCTGGCGAAGGCCTTCAGAAGATTCTGATCGCCGGAGAGGTGCGCCATGATGCGCAATTCGATCTGGGAGTAGTCAGCCGCCACCATGCGGTAGCCGGGTTCGGGCACGAAGGCCTGGCGGATGCGGCGGCCTTCCTCGCTACGGACCGGGATGTTCTGCAAGTTGGGATCGCTGGAGCTTAGCCGGCCCGTCGCCGCCACGGCCTGGTGATAAGAGGTATGCACCCTGCCCGTGACCGGGTTGACCATTTGCGGCAACTTGTCGGTATAGGTGGACTTGAGTTTGCTCAGGCCGCGATGCTCCAGCAGCACTCTCGGCAACTCATGCCCCAGCGCCAGTTCCTCCAGCACGGATTCCGCCGTGGATGGCGCTCCGGTGGGGGTGTGGGATACGGGCTTCAATCCCATTTCTTCGAAAAAGACCTGTGCGATCTGCTTGGGGGAACCCAGGTTGAATGGATGCCCCGCAAGCGAGTAGGCGCGCTGCTCCAGATCGATCATACGTCGCGCCAGCAGGTGGCTTTGTGCCTGCAACATGGGGGCGTCGATACGTACCCCGATGCGCTCCATGCGCGACAGGACGGAAGCCAACGGCAGCTCCAGCTCGGAGTAAAGGGTTGAGAGGGCTTTTTCCGGCTCCAGCATGCGCCACAAATGGCGGTGCAGGCGCAGGGTCACGTCGGCATCCTCGGCAGCGTAGGGTCCGGCGTTCTCCAAGGGAACCTCGTCGAAACCCAACTGCTTGGCACCCTTGCCCGCCACATCCTCGAACTTGATGGTCCGGAGACCAAGGTACTTTTGAGCCAGGCTGTCCATGTCGTGACGACCGGCGGCATCCAGCATATAGGATTCCAGCATGGTGTCGTGGGCAACGCCGCGCAGGCCGATGGCGTATCGGGCCAGCACACTCATGTCGTATTTGAGGTTCTGCATGACCTTGGGCCTGCCGGGGTCTTCCAGCAGGGGCTTGAGCCGCTCCAGAACCCAGGCGCGATCCAGTTGCGGCGGTGTTCCCGGCGCGGTGTGGGCAAGGGGGACGTAGGCGGCTTCGCCCGGTTGCAGGGCAAAACTCAGGCCCACCAACTCGGCCTGCATGTAATCGAGACTGGTGGTCTCCGTGTCGAAGGCGAACAGCTCTGCCTCTTGAAGACGCGCAAGCCAGCGTTCGAATTCCTGTGGGTCGAGGATGATGCTGTAATTGGCCGTATCCGTTGACCTCTCAGCCGAGGGTGCCTCTTCGCCAGGGGTGTTATCGAGACCGGCGAGCAGGCGCCGGGCGCCCATGCCCTCAAAGAGGGAACGCAAGCGGTCCTTGTCCGGAGGCATGATACAAAGCTCTTCGGGCGCCTGCGGCAGCGGGACATCGAGCTTGAGGGTGACAAGATTCCGTGAGAGCGGCAATTGGTCCAGGGCGGCGCGGAGATTTTCGCCTATCTTGCCGCTGATTTCACTGGAATGGGCCACCAGACCGTCGATGCTGCCGTACTCATGGAGCCATTTGACCGCGGTCTTGGGGCCGCATTTGGGAACCCCAGGGACGTTATCCGAGGCATCGCCGATCAGGGCCAAATAGTCAACGATCTGTTCCGGGGACACGCCGAATTTTTCGAGTACCCCCTGCCGGGCGAAGACACGTTCGCTCATGGTATCGACCTGAGAGACGCGGTCGTTTACCAATTGGGCGATGTCTTTGTCGCCGCTGGATATGAGCACGGGACCGGCTGCGCGTACAGCCAGGGTTCCGATGACATCGTCCGCCTCGACCCCCGATTCCATGATCAAGGGAAACCCCATGGCGCGAACCACCTCATGCAGCAAGGGAATCTGCGCCTTGAGATCTTCCGGGGCCGGTGGGCGGTGTGCCTTGTATTGGCTGTAAAGTTCGTCTCTAAAGGTGGGGCCTGGGGCGTCGAAGATCACCGCCATGTGGCTGGGCCGGTATTCATCCAGCAGTTTCTTCAGCATGTTGACCACACCCACCACGGCCCCGGTGGGCTCGCCCTTGGAATTGGTCAGCGGCGGCAGAGCGTGGTAAGCGCGGTAAAGATAGGAAGAGCCATCGACCAGGATCAGGGGCTTGTCTTGCGGCATGGCTGCGTTACTAATCTTCAAGATAGGTGTATCCGTGCAACCCCGCCTTGAGTTCGTCATAGTACTGATCGGCGGCCCGTGCGGGTATTCCTGCGGTATGGAGTTTTTTGCGATAGCTGTCGAGCATGGACTCGATATCGAAGTGGACGTAGCGCAACAGCTCGTCCACGGTATCACCCTGCTCCGGCTGCGTGAGGCAGTAGCCGTCTGCGGTCAGCTCCACATTGACGGCGTCGGTATCGCCGAAAAGGTTGTGCATGTCGCCCAGGATCTCCTGATAGGCCCCCACCAGAAAGAAACCGAAGAGATAGGGCTCACCGGGGACCGGGGCATGCACGGGCAGGGTGGATTCCACGCCGTCCTGTTCGACATAGTGCTGTATGCGTCCGTCCGAGTCGCAGGTCAGGTCATGCATGATGGCACTGCGCGTCGGTTCTTCATCCAGCCGGTGCAGGGGTGCGACCGGGAAGATCTGGTCGATGGCCCAAATATCGGGCATCGATTGGAAGAGGGACAGGTTCATGAAGAGTTTGTCGGCAAGAATTTCATGCAGTTCGTCCAGGATTTCCCGGTGGCGGTGAGACCCCGGTTGCAGGAGCGGATAGACCTGGTGACAGGTGGCGTAAAAAAGCTGCTCCGCCAGGGCGCGCTGTTCTAACGTCATCCCTCCTTGCTGGAAGAGTTCATGTGATTCCTCCAGGCCATGCCGTGCCTCTTGATAGAGTTCCAGCACGGAGACTTCATGGCCATGATCGAGATTGTATGCCAGCGTATGCAGAACCTCGGGGGCATCCTCCGGCACAGGGGGGGGCTGCGTGACTTCAGGGGCGTATTCGCGGTCGCTGACATTGGCGATCAGGACGGCGTGATGGGCGGTGACGGCGCGGCCTGACTCGGTGAAGATGTGGGGGGGCGGCAGTCCCTGTTCGAGACAGATACGATTCAGTGCCTTAACCACCTCGCGGGCATAGGCCTCCATGCTGTAGTTCATGGAGCAGTAATGGCGGGTGGCTGTGCCCTCGTAATCCACGCCCAATCCGCCACCCACGTCCACGATCTCGATGTTGGCCCCCAGCCGGCGCAATTCGCCATAGAATCGAGCAACCTCCCCCATGCCACGGCGGATGTCGCGCAGATTCGGAACCTGGGAGCCGATGTGGGTATGGATAAGACACAGGCAGTCGAGTAGATCCTCCTGGCGCAGTTTCTCGATCAACTCCAGCACCTGCATGGAGGCAAGGCCAAACTTGGACTTGTCGCCGCCGCTGTTCTGCCAGTTGCCCAAAGCCGAGGCGGCCAGCCGCACCCGGACCCCCAGCAAAGGACGGATGCCCAGATCGACCGACTCCTCCAATACCAGATCGAACTCAGAGGGCTTCTCGATGACGATATAGACCCGGTGGCCCAGGGCCAGCCCAATAAGGGCCAGGCGGATATATTCACGGTCCTTGTAGCCATTACAGACAATGACGCTGCCGGGCCGGGAGAGGGCCAGCACCACCATCAGCTCCGGCTTGCTCCCCGCTTCGAGCCCCACGCAATCGCCACCCTTGGCGAGAATTTCCTCAACCACGATCCGCTGCTGATTCACCTTGATGGGGTAGATCGAGCTGTGCCTTCCGCTATAGCCGGACTCCGCGGCGGCATCCCGGAAAGCGGCGCATAGGCTGGCGACCCGGTGATGGAGGATGTCAGTGAATCGGACCAGAACAGGCCAGGAAAGACCCGTCTCGCGGATCTCATTGGCCAGTTGATAGAGATCGATACGGACCTTCCCGAGGGGATTGGGGCGAGCGAAAAGGTGGCCGTTCTCGCCGATCTCGAAAAAACCGCTACCCCAGCGGCCGATACCGTATGTTTGATGGAAATTTTCGAGAGAGTCCGTCATGAATGCCGCATCGGAAAGGGAGGTGGGCCGTTAGTGTCCCAGAGTACGAAGGGCTAGGGAAGCGGCGGGGAATCGAATGCGAAATATCAAAGACAGAGCAGGCAACGGCTAAAATACCGGGGCATCCTTTCAATGGGGTAGATGCGTGAAATTCCGCCACATCCTGATAGCCGGCCACATGGCGCTTGTCGCCTCGCTTTGTATAGCTGCAGCCGATGATTTCCGGGCAACCGGCCCGGTTCCTGCCCTGACGGAGGAGGAAAGGGAGTTGATCGGGAAGGCGGTATGCGGTGAAGGGGATTACGAGAACAAAGACAGCGGGGTGCGTTGCTTCGACTGTCCTAAATTCACCGGACGAGCGGGTTCGAATGAAGGCCTGGAGATCAGCCACCTGATTCGAGGCCGTTTTACGGGCAAGCAAACGGAGGAATTGCTGTTGGACTTGGACGGGTGCGAGGCGCACTCCTCCAGCTACGGTGGCGCCTTATTGCTGGTTTCCGCAACGGACACGCCGTCTTATAAACAGGTCTACTACAAACCGGGATTTCGCCTCAATGACCGTCTGAAACTGGATGCCGGGAAGGAGGGAAACGTTCTGGTTTGCAACGAATCGGATATCGCCCAGGGAGAGGTCTTCGGTCAGGTCTCCCTGGTGGAGGTTTCGGACAAGGAGATCAGCCGGAAGCGGTTGTTTCGCTGGTACGACAACAGGGCGGCAGGGGGACCGCGCGTGGTCCATGCCGTTCCGGAAAAAATCGAAGTTATAAGTCCGCCAAAGAAAGAGCCCGCCAGAGTACAGGTGACGTTGAGGACCAGGGAAATTTCCCGTGCAGCCCTTGATAAGGGCGAACCTGGGGCGGAGAAGGTCGAGTCGCTGCTCTTCGAGCAAAAAGGCAAACAACTAGCGGCAGACAAAAAGACCCAGCAGATTCTGGCCCGTATCGATGCCCTGATCCACGCCGGATCAAAATAATCGGAATTACCCGTTATTCCGGAAGCGGATGCTCCGGAGGCGTCTTTTCTACGGGCAATGGGGGCGCTATGTGGTAAACCCGCTGCGGATAGGGGATCTCTATGCCGGCCTCGCGGAAGGTCTTTTCGATGGCAAACAGGAGATCGCTACGAACAGAGTAGCGTTTGTCGATATCGCGTATGAAACAGCGAAGCTCGAAGTTGAGGCAACTGTCGCCGAAACTGATGAAAAGCACATTGGGCGAAGCGACGCCATGGCTCTTACCGATCACCATGGGGTGCGCGTTGGCGATCCGCAAGAGGGTTTCCTTGACACGTTCGGTGTCGGTTCCATAGGCCACACCCACGGGCACGATGACGCGGCCGATGCTGTCCCGCAGCATCCAATTGGTGACTTGGTGCGAGATAAGTTCGGAATTGGGCACCATGACATCGGCTCGGTCGAAGGTCTGGATCAGGGTGTAGCGGATGCTGATCTTTTTGACGTATCCCTCTGTGCCGCCGATTACCACCCAATCACCCGGCCGCACCGGCCTCTCGAACAAAAGGATGAGTCCAGAGACGAAATTATTGACGATGTTTTGCAACCCGAAACCGATACCCACCGAGAGGGCGCCGGCGATGATGGCCAGATTCTGGAAATCGGCGCCCATGATGCTCAGCACCACCAGCAGACCCGCGCCGATGACGGTGTACCCGGTCAGGGTGACAATGGATTGACGTGCGCCTGCGTCAAGGCGGCTGTTCATCAGCCAGCGGTCGTGCATTTGCCGCCGCAACCATTTAGCGAAAACCCAGAGGACCATAAAAGTCAGGCCGGCGACCAAAAGCCGTAGGGGAACGATATTGACGGCGCCGATCTGAAAGCCGTTGAACAGTATGTCGTAGATAACGGCGGTGTCGGCAGGAGAGATTTGCCAGACGCGCAGGAGCCAATACCCAAAGGCGGCCAACAACAGGGCTCCTATAGCCTGACGGATAAGGACGAGGCCCTGAATGGTTTCATTGTCGGCATAACCTAACAGTTGTCTAAAGCGAGCGGCCGCTCCATCTCCCCCTTCCAGCCGCAGCAATGCGGAAGAGGCTGCGCGGTAGATTTGCCAAAAAAGAAAGGCCCCGGTAGCGGTTCCGTACACCCCCAAAAGCAGCAAATTGCCAAGGTTGCGATAACCCAGCCAATCCGCAGTGGGTCCCGCCAGAAGGGCGAGTATGGTCGCCTTGCGGAAGGCGTCGAGCAGCCCCATATCCTCGCGCCGCGACAGCCTATTAAACAGCCACAGGGCCAATACCGGCAGCAACAGAAGGACCAGTGCGCGCAGGGAGAGGTAGATGGGTTCGGGCAGGTAGTCGTGGACACGCACCAAATGAAGCGTTGCAGCCAGCAGGATGAGCGCGAACAGGGTTCGCACGGGCAATCCCTCCGAGCACTGCTCCTTGCTTCGGCAGATCAGCAATTGCATCAACGGCGACAGCAGCAGGGCGGCCGCAATGGCCAGCAGCGGCGCAAAGAGCGGCTTGGCGCCGGCACCGTAGAGAAAAAGGACCGGCACCAGCAGGCCTGCGACCCAGGGCAACCGGTAGGCGTACATCCGGCCCAGGGAGTAGCCACGCGGACCATCCCCCTTCTCTTTCAGGCGGGTAAGCAGCCAGCCGCGAAGGCCAAAGGCCAGGGGGAACAGGATGATCAGAGCGGTGATACCCAGGCTGGTGGAGTTCCAACCCAGTTCGAATTGCAGTGGCCGCTGGGCCGGTGGCAGATTCTCTCCGCCATTGGCCAATGCCTGGAATGAATCGCTGACCGCCTTCCACAACGGGGTTTCACGCGTTCCCAGCTCCTGCGAAAAGGTCTTCTGGCGGAACTGTTGAATGTGGCTCTGCAACTCGATGCCGGAAAGACTGAGCAACCGGCAGAAGGCCAAGCGGCGTTCTTGTTGCTTCTGTTCGTTGGTGATTTCGCGGCGGCGTTTGCCCAGTTCGGGATCTTCGCCCTTGGTGGAGGGGCCGAGGGCCTCGGCCTTTCCCTTGGCGGATTCTTGGTCCAGCTTTGCCTGATCGACACAGGCGTCGGCGGAATTTTTAAACTCAAGGATTTCGCGGTACAGGTTCCCAACCCTTGCATCCGAGGGCGGGTCCAGGTCCCACCCCTTAAGCTCTTTTTTATAGGCATCCAGTGCCCGGTCCGCAGTTTCGAGCCAATCCCTGGGCTCCTCGGATTCGGCCCCGGTCAGGGCAAAGGAGAGGAGCAGAAAAGGTAGTAAAAAAAGAAGTCGCATCATGCCTATCAATCTGTGACAAGAATTAGGTTTCAGCAACGTTGGAGGAGAATTGCGTCCGAAGGTTCAGTAGCGGCGGTCTCTTTTTCGCGGGATGCCAAGGTTCATCAAGGGAGGGGCGCCAATACCAGACTTCGGAATGCGGGGGCCGGGGGGATTGGTCATCCCCCCGGAAGAACGCTGAGGATTATGCCGCTGACCGTTCAAGCCCCTTTGTTGCGGGTTGGCGTAAGAATGCCGGGTGGTCAGTTCTTTCCTTCCTTATCGGCCTTGGCTTCGTCAGGGTCTTCGCCGGCATTCTGCTCCTCGGTCAAATAGACGATACAGTCCTTCATGTACGCCTCCTTCTCATCAGCGGCTACCCTGTCCTCAGTGGCGAACTTCTCGCACTGGGCACGGAAATCCGCATCATCCGCGTTGACGGCGAAGGGGAGAGAGAAAGTGGCCAGAAGAACGGCAAGGGCATAATTCCGCATGTTGAGATTGCTCCAGATGTTGGGGAGAGGGGCACGGCTATAAGCCCTGCGGGTCTACCGCAATTCTAGTGACGAAATGGCCCGATCGTCACCTGGGAAATGCAGTGGATTCGCTCAGGTCCCTCCAATCCGGTCATAAAACCGTGCCCGGTAGAGCAATCTCGGAAACGCGGGATCGTCGTTGAACCCGCTGCGGTCATGCAGAATGTTGTTGCTGATCAGGCCCATGCCGGGCTGCAGGGTGGCACGGTAGATATAGGGCGTGTCGCCGGCAAGAAGGGTCTCCAGCGCATTGAGCGCCCGGCGGGTTTCCTCGTCATCCTTCCAAAGGATATTGCGCTTGCGGGCTGTGTAGCGCATGTGCAGATAACCTTTCTCAGGATGCACCGAAAAGACGGGACCGGGGCGATCCGGCCGGTCAAAGCCGTGCTGGTCGTTGAGCGGGATGGTCATCGCATCCTGGGCCATGAAGGCACTGATATAGCCGGGATCGGCATCGCGCAGCAGGATATACGCCATTTCATGATCCATGAGGGCATTCTCTCCCCCCTCCTTGGCGGGCCGCACACAGTGCAGATTCAAGCCGCCGATCTGCTTGTCCGGTTCGTTGTAGTAGCCGTCGGTATGCCAGTGGATCTGGAGGTTGGTATAGGGGATGTAAAGGGTGCGGATCTGGTCGTCCTCACGCACTCTCAGCGAGGTAATGCCGTCATCATCGGCCAGGCGGTTGGGATCGAGCCAGAGTCGAGTGAGGCCGAACTGGGCGCCCAAGCGGTGGGAAATCTCCTTGTCCTCCTCACCCACCGTGTCGCTGACATAAACCGCCATATTGGTCTTGCGAACGCGCTCCATGACAGCCCCCCGCTCTGCGGGAGTCAGTTGGCGCGGGTCCTTGATCTCGACGACCAAGTCCTCGATACGGGTTGGATAAGCCTCCAGCTTGGCGTCGCGCCAAGACAGGTAGGCATCGGTATTGCTCAGATTGAACGGACTGGTTTCAGAGATCATGCCAAGACTCCATCGAAAAGTGTGGGTGGCGTGCATGAAAACATGGGTGGCGTATCGTCCGGCTGACGAAAATCAAATGGCGCCGGACCTATGGCCCATTTTTCACAAAACGCAGGGCCAGCAGGGTGATGGCCCCCGAAGCCCCCAACAGAACGACGCCCGACATGAGATTGTTGAGGGCCTGGGGCGCAACCAGCAGGAGCAAGGCCAGCCCCGCCATCATCAGGCCGGACAATAGCTTCAGGCCCCGGCCTTCCCGCTCACTCAGCTTCCGGCGACCCATGGTGGCGGTAAAGATCAACACGATGGCCAGCAAGGGGGTGACGTAGACCAGGTTGTAGAGCAGCAGGTAGAGATAATAAGCAGGCTCGGCCCCGGTCTGTAGCGTCAGCACCCGCGTGTAAACCATGGGAAATCCGGCGGTGCAGAGCAATTCATAGCCATTGGCGGCCACCGCCAGAAAGGCGGTTCCGATCAGCATGGTGGTCATGTTCTCCGCCGACAGCAGTCTTCGCATGCGGTCGAACAGCCCCGGCTTGGCCGCCTCGGGAATGGAGAGGGAGGGGCCGCTCTTGAAAAGGAAAAAGTCCTTGATGTTCAGAACACCGATGATCAAGGCCAGCAGACCGGCACCGCCGGTGACCCAGGGCAGCGCCCCGACCACCAGGAAAAGCTTCAGCCAGGCGGCCATGAACAGAAAATAGATCGCCCCGGAAATAAGCACATAGACCCCGCCCACCAACAGCATGCGCCAGCGGTTGCGAACATTGACCATGAGACTGAGCAGGAAGAGCAGGACAAAAAAAGCGCAGGGGTTGAAGGCGTCGAGGGCGGCAATGGCGAGAGTAAAGAGGGGAAGGGACATCCGGTTCGGGTCTATGCCCCCCGGCAGGGCTGGGTAAGTCTCCGTGGCCGCCAATCCCTGGCGGCAGTCATGCAAGGCCTGTCGCAAGGTCCTGCCCATCCCGTCGGGGTTGTCGTAGCCCACGTACATACGGCCGCAGATGAAAAAGGCCGGAACCGAGCGAGCCTCTTCCCCAACCTCCGCCGCCATGGACTGGTAGAGATGGACATTCTCGCGGCTTTGGGTCAGCTCGCGACTCTGAACATCCAGCCAATCAAGCTCCTGTTGCAGGGACTTGATGAAAGGTAGCGCCTCGCGGCAATGGGGGCACTTGGCGGACCAGAAGAAATACATCTGGACCCGCGCCTGGGTATTACCGGGATTCGCGGACGCCTGCGCGAAGATCTCATGGGCGGAGGAGGCCAAAATCATGAAGGGCAGCAGCGCCAATAGGCTAAAATGCCGCCATCTTTTCAATAGGGTGATTGACATGTCTCTGGATGAAAACTGGTTTACCGAAATCCACCATGGCACCGGCTCGGCGTTCTCGTTGCAAGTCAAAGGCAAACTCGACGAGGAACAGAGCCCCTTTCAGAAAATCACCATATACGACACCACTGACTGGGGCCGCTTCATGGTGATCGACGGTTGCACCATGGTAACCAGTCGGGACAATTTCCTCTATCACGAAATGATGTCCCACCCCGTATTGTTCACCCACGAAAACCCGCGCCACGTGGCCATCATTGGCGGCGGGGACTGCGGCACCCTGCGCGAGGTGCTGAAACACCCCACCGTGGAAAAGGCGACCCAGATCGACATCGACGAACGGGTGACCCGCCTCTCCGAGGTCCATTTCCCCGAACTCTGCGAATCCAACGGCGACCCCCGCGCCGAACTCCTCTTCGATGACGGAATAAAATGGATCTGCGAGGCCCCGGCCGCATCACTGGATGTCATCATCGTCGATAGCACCGACCCCATCGGCCCCGGCGAAGTCCTCTTCACCCCCGAGTTCTACAAGGGGTGTCACGAGGCATTGGGCCAGCGTGGCATGGTGGTGCAGCAGAGTGAGTCCCCGCTGCTCCACATGGAAATAATCGAAAAGATGCACAGGAGCCTGCGCAAAGCCGGATTCGATGACGTGCGCACCCTCTTCTTCCCCCAGCCCATCTACCCCTCGGGCTGGTGGAGCGCCACCATCGGCCGCAAAGGCGGCAAGATCGAAGGCTTCCGGGAGGCCGACGTGGAGCAACGCCCCTTCCAAACCCGTTACTACAACGCCGACATCCATCGCGGCGCCCTCGCCCAGCCGGAATTCTTCAAACAGGCGGTTGCTGGGTGGGGGTAATCCGTGCTCATAGACCTAGGAAGTATTGCAGGATCTCCTTGCCGAGGAATTCGGCGATACCGGCGGCCAGGACGAGGAAGAGGATGAAGGTGCCGAGTTTGCCTGCCTTGGACTCGCGTGCGAGTTGCCAGATGATGAAGAACATGTAGCTGATCAGGAGGGTGAGACCAAAGGTCAGGGAGAGGGATTCGAATTGCTCGATGGTCATAGCGGCCCCGGATTGCGGATTGTCAATCCGAAAAGACTAAGGGAGTCAGTCCAGAAGGATCAATTGCTAATTCGACTGATATGGCGCGTGAAGTGAGGGGAATTCTTCTTACCGGCAGTCTCTGGCTATGGCTGCTTTCAGGTTGGCGACCTCTGTATCCCGTTGCTTGTTGTCCAAGTAGCGCCTGCCGCCATTCGCTTGTTCCTCAAACATGAGCGAGGACCGCTCGTAGTGTTCCAGAGTCTGGCGCATCTTGTCGCATTGGCGATTCTTCTGGGCTTGCTGGCGCTTTTGCTCTTCGTCGGTCTTGGCCTTTTCTTCCCGGCTGCGGTCGTAGCTTTCCAACAACTTCTGCTGCTGTTCCTGGCGGGCGGCCTTGGGACCCTCAACGCTGTTCAGGGGATTGAGCTGGACCTCTTGAGTTGTCACGTCTTTTTGAGGCCGGTCGCCAAAATGGGACTTTCCCTGTTCGTCCACCCACCTATAAATCTGCCCGGCCTGGGCGGCGGCGCCCCCTAGCAGAAGGCCGATAAACAATGGAGCCCAGTGATGGCTCTCCGGGCGGCGATTTCGCGCGAGGCGGAAGGGGGGCTTGTCTGTCATGGCTCTTGTCTCGTGAACGTCTACTGCTAAGGGTAGACAACGATGAGTCATTTTGGGCGGAATCCGGGTGGCTCTTGCCGGTGCGGCGGGTGCTGGATTGAAAAAGGGGGCCGAAGCCCCCTCTGAATGGCGTCCGTTAGCCTTTAGAGGTTGTAGGCACGCTCGCCATGCTGCGTGGTGTCCAGACCTTCGCGTTCCTCTTCCTCGGGTACGCGCAGTCCGATGATGAGATCAACCAGCTTGTAGCAGACGAATGCCACGACGCCGGACCAGATCAGGGCGGTCAGGACGGCCTGGGCCTGTATCCACACCTGGGTGCCGATGGATGTGTCGATAATGGTGTTGTTGACGTAGTCGATGATGCCAGTGCCGCCCAGGGACCAGGTGTTGAACACGCCGGTCAACAGGGCGCCCAGGATGCCGCCGATCCCGTGCACGCCAAACACGTCCAGCGCGTCATCGGCGCCCAGCAGTTTCTTCAGACCGGATACGCCCCAGAGGCAGACCACGCCCGCAGTCAAACCGATGACCAGGGCGCCGCCGACACCGACCCAGCCGCAGGCCGGGGTGATGGCGACCAGACCCGCTACGGCGCCGGAGACCGCACCCAGCATGGAGGCCTTGCCCTTGAGCAGCCACTCGGCGAAGGTCCAGGAGAGGGCTGCGGCAGCGGTGGCGTTGAGGGTATTGATGAAGGCCAGGGTGGCGGTGCCGCCGGCTTCCAGCGCGGAGCCGGCGTTGAAACCGAACCAGCCCACCCACAGCAGGGAGGCGCCGATCATGGTCATGGTCAGGCTGTGGGGGGTGAAGGCTTCCTTACCGTGACCGACACGCTTGCCGATGACGTAAGCACCGACCAGGCCGGCGATACCGGCGTTGATATGGACTACGGTGCCGCCCGCGAAGTCGAGGGCGCCCTTCTGGAACAGCCAGCCGGAAGCGGCGACGGCGGCGGTTGCAGCGTCGGCGTCGGTGAAGGCATCAGGGCCGGGCCAGAACCAGACCATATGGGCCATGGGGATGTAGGCGAAGGTGAACCAGAGGACCGAGAACAGCATCATGGCGGAGAACTTCATGCGCTCGGCGAAGGCGCCTACGGTCAGGGCGACGGTGATGGCCGCGAAGGTGGCCTGGAAGGCGACGAAGGCGAACTCGGGGATCACAACACCCTTGCTGAAGGTCGCCGCGTTGGCTACCGTGCCGGTCATGGGGTCATAGATCCCTTTGAGGAATAGCCGGTCCAAGCCGCCGAAGAAGGCATTGCCGGGGGTAAAGGCGAGCGAGTAGCCATAGATCGCCCAAAGCACGGTGATCAACGCGAAGATGGAGAACACTTGCATGAGGATCGACAGCATGTTCTTGCTGCGCACCAGGCCGCCATAGAAGAGCGCCAACCCCGGAATGGACATCATGATGACCAGCAGGGTGGAGACCAGCATCCACGCGGTGTCGCCCTTGTTGGGTGTGGGCGCGTCAGCGAAAACCGGGGCGGCAAGGCCTAGACCGATGAGTATTACTAAATAAAAGGGCCATTTCTTCATTTCAGGTACTCCTTAGAGGGCTTCAGGACCGGTTTCGCCGGTACGGATACGAATGGTTTGCTCGACGCCGTACACGAAGATCTTGCCGTCGCCGATTTTGCCGGTGCGGGCAGCCTTGGTGATGGCTTCAATGGCTTGATCCACCAAGCTGGAGCTGACGGCTACTTCGAGCTTGATCTTCGGCAGAAAATCGACCACATATTCGGCTCCACGGTAGAGTTCTGTATGGCCCTTCTGGCGGCCGAACCCCTTGACTTCGGTGACCGTGATGCCGGTCACGCCTATTTCGGAAAGCGCGGCTCGAACGTCGTCTAGCTTGAAGGGTTTGATAATGGCGGTGATTAATTTCATCGATGATGTCTCCCGTCTGGATTAAAGTTTTTGGGTCAAGGAGAAGCCCCTGTGACTGTTACTGGTCCCGCCGAGGCTGCTGCCATTGACCGCGCTGGCGATTAAACCTGTGGCGCGGGTGAGGTAAAGGAGTGTCTGTTTCATTCAGTAATCTCCGTTCGGCAAAACGAGACAGCTTTCCTGCTTTTATTTCAGCATGAGTCGTGCCAACCCTGTTTTCTTATGCTGAAACAAATGGATATGCAGCAATTGCTGCCCAGCGGCTGGAAATGGCGTGCGCCCTTTTGGGGCGCGGCGAGATTCTGGGCCGGGTGGCTTGCACAATCGCGAGGCGCGGTTTGATCTGTGCCGTCACTGGACAGGCCAGGCGATGACCGTTAATGTGCCCGCATGGACCCAAAACACCTCGACGATTTGGCGCGGAACCTGATGGATGGCTTGCCGAAAGGCTTTCAGACCCTTCAGGCGGACGTGGAAAAGAACCTGCATTCCCTGGTGCAGGCGGCGCTCTCGCGTATGAATCTGGTGACCCGCGAGGAATTTGATGTGCAGTCCGCTGTGTTGCGCCGGACCCGCGAGAAGCTGGACCGGCTTGAAAAACAGCTTGCCGAACTGGAACGCCGGGTTCCAGCCAAACTGTAGCCGAACGGCGCCAAAAGGGTCCGGCCAGGGAAGGCGATGTCACTTTCACTCATTCATTCAAGGGCTCGCAACGGCATCTCCGCCCCTCTGGTGGCGGTTGAAGTCCATCTTTCCAACGGTCTCCCCTCTCTCTCCATCGTAGGCCTGCCCGAGAAGGCGGTTCAGGAAAGCAAGGATCGCGTTCGCGGCGCCATCCTCAATAGCGGTTTCGAATTTCCTCCCCGGCGCATCACTATCAATCTGGCCCCGGCTGATCTCCCCAAGGAGGGCGGCTGCTTCGACTTGCCCATTGCCTTGGGGATCTTGGCGGCCTCGGGCCAGATTCCGAACCGGGGTCATGAGCGATTGGAGTGCATGGGCGAACTGGCGCTTTCCGGCGAACTGCGTCCAGTGAAGGGGATATTGCCGGCAGCCTTGGCGGCCCGTGATGCGGGCCATTCCCTTGTGGCTCCCCTCGCCAACAGGGAGGAGGCGGCCCATGTGAGCGGGCTGGATGTGTATGCGGCGGGCCGGTTACTTGATGTGTGCGCCCATCTGCGCGGCGAAAAGGTCCTGGATACCTGCTCCCGGTCGGCGGGTTCCAAGCCTGGTGCGCCAGTGGCCGACCTGGTGGAGGTGAGGGGTCAGCCCCATGCCAAGCGAGCCTTGGAGATTTGCGCGGCCGGGGGGCATTCGTTGCTGATGCTTGGCCCGCCGGGGACGGGAAAGTCCATGTTGGCCCGGCGTTTGCCGGGGATTCTGCCTCCGATGACAGAAAAGGAGGCAATCGAGAGTGCCTCGATCCTGTCCGTCAGTAGCGGGGGCTTTGATCCTGCGGCCTGGGGTCGGCGTCCCTTCCGTTCACCGCACCATTCCGCTTCCGGCCCTGCCCTGGTAGGAGGTGGGAGCAATCCCCGTCCGGGCGAGATCTCCCTCGCCCATAACGGCGTCCTCTTTCTCGACGAGTTGCCGGAATTTGACCGCCGGGTACTGGAGGTACTAAGGGAGCCCTTGGAGAATGGCTGCATAACCATCTCCCGTGCCGCCCGGCAGGCGGAGTTTCCCGCCCGCTTTCAGTTGGTGGCCGCGATGAATCCCTGCCCTTGCGGTTATCTCGGCGACTCGACCCGGCAATGCCGATGCACGGGCGAGCAGATCAGGCAGTATCGCGGAAGAATTTCGGGTCCCCTGCTGGACCGTGTCGATATGCAGATCGAGGTGCCCAAGGTGCCCGCCGATTTATTGCTCGACCGGTCCCCTGCCGCAAGCGAAGAGCCGAGTTCGACGGTGCGGGCAAGGGTGTCGGAGGCCCGGCGGCGGCAATTGGAGCGGGCGGGTACAGCCAACAGCGGGCTCACTCCCACGCAGATCGAGCGGTTCTGTTGGCCGGACGAGCCGGGAATGCGTCTGTTGCAAGGGGCGATGGATAAACTAGGCCTCTCGGCCCGCGCCTATCACCGGGTGCTCAAAGTGGCGCGGACTGTCGCCGATCTGGCGGGAGAAAATCAGGTCAGGGGGGCCCATGTGGCGGAGGCCATCGGCTACCGCCGTTTTGATCGCGAGAGGTAGTCACGGAACCTGCTAAAATCCCTCGCCATGCTCAAGTTCAACAATCTCGCGTTACGGCGCGGCACCAAATGCCTTTTTGAAAAGGCCGATTTCACCATTTTTCCAGGCCAGAAGGTCGGCCTTACCGGGGCCAATGGGTCTGGTAAGTCGAGCCTCTTCGCCTTGATTCTGGGTGAATTGCACGCCGATACCGGCGAGTTTTCACTGCCGCCGAAGTGGGAGATCGCCCATGTGGCACAGGAGAGTCCGGCGACCGATAGCTCCGCCATCGACTATGTGATTGACGGTGACGCCGGATTGCGCGCAATTCAGCAGTCGCTGGTTGAGGCCGGGGCGGCCGGGGATGGCGCTCGCCAGGCGGTACTCCATGCCGAGCTGGAGGCGGTTGATGGCTATCGCGCCCCCAGCCGCGCAGCAACCCTGCTGCACGGGCTCGGTTTCAGTTCGCCGGATGAGGTTCGGCCGGTCAAAGCCTTTTCGGGTGGATGGCGCATGCGGCTCAATCTGGCGCGGGCGCTGATGTGCCGTTCCGATCTTTTGCTGCTGGACGAGCCCACCAATCATCTGGATCTCGATGCGGTCATCTGGCTGGAAGATTGGCTGCGAGCCTACCCCGGAACTCTTTTGCTAATCTCCCATGACCGGGATTTTCTCGATACCGTGGTGGATCAGGTGGCCCATATGGAGCAGGGCCGCATAACCCTCTATAGCGGTAACTACTCCGCCTTCGAGCGGATAAGGTGCGAGCGTCTTGCCCAGCAGCAATCAGCCTTCGACAAGCAGCAGCGCGACATCGACCACATCCGCCATTTCGTGGACCGCTTTCGCGCCAAGGCATCAAAGGCCCGGCAGGCACAGAGCCGCCTCAAGGCATTGCAGCGCATGGAGCAGATCGCACCGGCCCATGTCGATTCCCCCTTTCACTTCGAGTTTCTGCCGCCGGAGAAAAATCCAACCCCCTTGCTGTCCCTTGAACGAGCGGTAATGGGTTACTCAGGGAGAGAGGTGCTGACGGTCGAGCGGCTCGTGCTCAACAGCGGCGACCGGATCGGGCTGCTGGGCCATAACGGCGCGGGCAAATCGACCCTGGTTCGCACCCTGGCGGGCGAACAGCCGCTATTGGATGGGAATCGCTTCGAGGCGCAGGATCTCAAGATTGGGTACTTTGCCCAGCATCAACTGGAACAGCTTCAT
The DNA here is from genome assembly GCA_001801995.1 of Gammaproteobacteria bacterium RIFOXYD12_FULL_61_37. Classification (GTDB taxonomy): domain Bacteria; phylum Pseudomonadota; class Gammaproteobacteria; order Chromatiales; family Chromatiaceae; genus YD12-FULL-61-37. The sequence goes on from MGZB01000018.1 coordinate 81,219, forward strand.
CCCGAGCTTACGCCGGTCGAACATCTGCTGAGACTCGATCCTCGCGCGGCGGAACCGCAACTCCGGAATTTTCTCGGTGGCTTCGGCTTTTCCGGGGAGCGCGCCCTTGATCCCATCGCTCCCTTTTCCGGCGGGGAGAAGGCCCGTCTGGTGCTGGCCCTGCTGGTCTACCAGAGGCCAAATCTGCTGTTGCTGGATGAGCCGACCAACCACCTGGACCTGGAGATGCGCCAGGCCCTGTCGTTTTCTTTGCAGTCCTTCGAAGGCGCGGTGCTCCTGGTTTCCCATGACCGGCATCTGATGCGCAGCACGGCAGACCTGCTGTGGCTGGTGAATGAGGGTAAGGTGACGGAGTTCCCCGATACCATCGACGACTACCCGCGCTGGCTGGCCCGGCAGCAATCATTGACCCTGGCGGAAGAGAGGTCGTTGCAGGAGGTGGCGGAACATTCCGCCGCCGGACGCAAGGAACGCAAGCGGCAGGAAGCGGAGCAACGGCAGCGTTTACAGCCGCTGACCAAGCGCCTCAAGGAGCTGGAACGGGAGCTGGAGGTATTCAACGACCGCAAGGACCTCCTTCAGCAAAGGCTGTCCGATAGCGATCTTTACGGCGAAAAGCGCAAGGATGAGCTTAAGAGCCTGTTGGCGGAGCGTGCCGGCCTCGACAGGTGCATAGAGGAGGTGGAAGACACATGGATAAGGATCGGCGAGGAGTTGGAGGAGCTGCAAAAGGCTGAGGGGTAGGGGTTGCCTATGGTCCTTCATTATTCATGGTCTTATTCAAAGATCGGATACTATTGGAAGTTTCCAGAGAAAGTTGTGTAGAGCCGATGGATATCACCCCCTATCTCAAGCTCATGGTGCAAAAGAATGCCTCGGACCTCTATTTTAGCACAGGGACTCAGGTCCATTTGAAGCTGGAAGGGCGGACCGTGCCGATCGGCGAGACCCGGTTGGGGCCAGGCCTAGTCCGTAAGCTGGCGTATTCCATCATGAACGATGAGCAGACGCGCGAATTCGATCGCGAAATGGAGTGCAACCTGGCGCTCTCCTCCGAAGGGGTCGGGCGCTTCCGCGTCAACATCTTCCGCCAGCGGGGCGATGTTGCCATGGTGATCCGCTACATCAAGGGAGAGATACCCTCCATCGAGCAGCTCAATCTGCCCTTGGTGCTGAAGGATCTGGTGATGGAGAAGCGTGGCCTCATCCTCATGGTCGGTTCCACCGGTTCGGGCAAATCCACGTCGCTGGCGTCCATGATCGATCACCGCAATCAACAGCAGTGCGGCCATATCCTTACGCTGGAAGATCCGATCGAGTTTCTGCATCGCCATAAGAAGTCCATCGTCAATCAGCGCGAGATAGGATTTGACACCAAGTCCTACGAGGTGGCGCTGAAGAATGCCATGCGCGAGGCCCCGGATGTGATCCTCATCGGTGAAATCCGCGACCGCTCCACCATGGAGCAGGCCATCGCCTATGCTGAAACCGGTCATCTCTGCATGTCCACCTTGCATGCCAACAACGCCAACCAGGCCCTCGATCGCATCATCAACTTCTTTCCGGATAGCGCCCATCGCCAGTTGTTTTTGGACCTGTCTCTCAACCTGAAGGCAGTGGTCTCGCAACGTCTGGTCCGAGGAACCGACGGAAAACGGATTGCAGCGGCCGAGGTCATGTTGCTGACCTCTTATATCAGCGAGCTGATCCAGAAGGGTGATGTCCACGCCATCAAGGAAGCCATGGAGCAAGGGGCTCAGCGGGGCATGCAGACCTTCGATCAGGCGCTGTTCGAGTTGTACAGCCAAGGCAAAATCGGCCTGGAAGAGGCCCTGCACAATGCCGACTCGCGCAATAATCTCTCCCTTAAAATCCGGCTCGCGGAGGGGGCGGGGGGCGATCCTGAGTCAACGGATTTTTCGCTTCGCACCGACGACGATTTTTAGCCGGAGCCTGGGCGCTGCTGGCTTCGCCGAGGCGCCTAGGCTTACAGATTTGTTTTTTATCAAGGGGTTGTAATGACCAATCATATCCGCAAAGAGATGTGCAGTTTCGCGGAGCTTTGCGAATCCAACGGACATAACGGGCTGACGGACATGCCGCCACTGGGAATGGATAACAGAAGCCTGACCGAGGACTTCCGCCACTATTTCACCCATACCCTGGGGCGGGATCGTTACTGTAAATCCACTCACTATCACTACAAGGCTTTGGCTCAGACCTTGCGGGACCGGCTCATGGAGCGCTGGAAAAATACCCGTTATGCCTACGACGAGTCCAACTGTAAGCGCACGTTTTATCTCTCCATGGAGTTCCTCATGGGCCGCGCCCTGCGCAATGCCATGCTGAATCTGGATGTGGAGGAAGAGATCCGGGAGGGGCTTGAGGAATTCGGTCTGAAGCTGGAAGAAATCGTGGAAAGGGAGCCCGACGCCGGTCTCGGCAATGGCGGCTTGGGGCGTTTGGCTGCCTGCTTCCTCGATAGTTGCGCCACGTTGCAACTGCCTGTGACGGGTTACGGCATTCGTTATGAGTACGGCATGTTCCGGCAGGTGATCGATAACGGCAATCAGGTCGAAGAGCCCGATCACTGGCTTAGAGACGGTAACCCTTGGGAAATCGAAAGGCCGGAATATACCCAGCGTATCCACTTCGGCGGGCGTGTCGAACACTTCACCGACCCCGAGGGGCGGCGGCATGCGCGCTGGGTGGATACCTGCGATGTGCTCGCCGTGCCCTACGACACCCCGATCCCCGGTTACCGCAATGGAACGGTGAATACCCTGAGATTGTGGAAGGCGGCCGCCACCGACGAGTTCAACCTGGATGAATTCAACGCCGGTGACTATGCGGATGCAGTTGAGTCCAAGAATCAGGCCGAGCACATCTCCATGGTGCTCTATCCCAACGACTCCAGCGTTAACGGTAAGGAGCTGCGGCTGAAGCAGCAGTATTTCCTGGCATCCTCCAGCTTGAAGGATGTCATCCGCGGCTGGAAGCGCGTGCATAAGGATTTTAGGGATTTCTCGGATAAGAATGGCTTCCAGCTCAACGATACCCATCCCACGATTGCCGTGGCCGAGCTGATGCGCTTGCTGATCGATATCGAGCGGCTGGAGTGGGATGAGGCCTGGGAAGTCGTCACCCGGACTATCGCCTATACCAATCACACCTTGCTTCCCGAGGCGCTGGAGCGTTGGCCGGTCGCCATGTTCGAGCGGATGCTGCCGAGGCTGTTGGAGATAATTTACGAGATCAACGCCCGTTTTCTCAGCGAGGTTTCCTCGCGCTGGCCCATGGATAAATTCCGCCTGGGGCGGATGTCCATCATTGAGGAGGGAGATGAGAAGCAGGTACGCATGGCCCACTTGGCCATCGTCGGCAGTTACTCAGTCAACGGTGTGGCGGAGCTGCATTCCACTCTGCTGAAGGAGGGGTTGTTCAAGGATTTCCATGATCTTTGGCCGGAAAAATTCAATAACAAGACCAACGGTGTTACCCAGCGCCGCTGGCTGGCGAACTGTAATCACGGCTTGCGGGATTTGATCAACGGAACCATCGGCGAGGGATGGGTCTATGACCTGAGCGAGCTGGAGGCATTGAAGCCTTTTGCCCTGGACGCCGCTTTCCAAGAGAAGTGGTCCGAGGTCAAACGTAAGAACAAGGTCCACCTGGCCGAAATGGTCTGGCAGGAGTGCGGGGTGCGCTTCGATCCCGATGCCATGTTCGATGTTCAGGTAAAGCGTATCCATGAGTACAAGCGCCAACTGCTGAACGTGCTGCACGTCATCCACCTCTATGACCGGATCAAGCAGGGCGACATAGAGCAGCGGACCCCGCGTTGCGTACTCATCGGCGGCAAGGCCGCGCCCGGCTACCAACGGGCCAAGCTGATCGTCAAACTGATCAATAACGTGGCCAGGGTGATCAACCGCGACCGTGAGGTAAAGGAATACCTGCAACTGGTGTTTTTACCCAATTACCGTGTGACGGCCATGGAACATATCTGTCCCGGTACCGATCTTTCCGAACAAATTTCGACGGCGGGCAAAGAGGCCTCGGGAACGGGCAACATGAAGTTCATGATGAACGGCGCCCTGACCATCGGCACCCTGGACGGGGCCAATATCGAGATCCGCGAGGCGGTGGGCGAGGACCATTTCTTCCTTTTCGGGCACAACGCGCGAGAGGTCGCAGCCCTTCAGGGGAATTACGACCCGAACGCCTTTGTCACCGGTAACGAGGATTTTTCCAGGGTCATGGCATTGCTGGAAAATGGCCATTTCAATCAGTTTGAGCCGGGCATGTTCGATGAGCTGATCCAATGCATCCGCAATCCTCGTGATCCCTGGGTGGTCGCGGCGGATTTTGCCGGCTATGTGGAGGCGCAGCGCAAGGCCAACGAGCATTATGGATGGAGTGAACGCTGGGTTCGGAGCAGCATCCTGAATACGGCATCAAGCGGGCGTTTCTCCACGGACCGCACCATGCAGGAATATAACCGGGAGATATGGAAGTTGACGCCGGTTCGGCCTCTGGTCATGGAAATGGGTTGAAACGATGGGGCAGCCTTCGCAAGTGGAAAATCTGAATCCTGCTGAGATCAGCCGGGAGCAATTTCGCCGTGCCAATGCCCACCTGCTGGGATTGAAAAAGGGCTTGGTGGATTTTCTCAACAACCCCAAACGGATTATTAGTGTCTGTTTTCCCATAGAGATGGCTGACGGGTCGGTGCGGAGCTTCGTCGGGTACCGAGTACTGCACAACAACGTCCTGGGACCCGGCAAGGGGGGGATTCGCTATCACCCGGATGTGTCGCGCGAGGAAGTGGTCTCCCTGGCCACTTTGATGACGTGGAAATGCGCGTTGGTCAGGATTCCCTTCGGCGGTGCCAAAGGCGGCGTGATTTGCGATCCCAAAGGGTTGGACAAGGGAGAGCTGCGCCGTATCACCCGGCGCTTCATTGCCGAACTGGCGGATAGTATTGGCCCCCACACCGATATTCCCGCACCTGATGTCTATACCGATGAGCAGACCATGGCCTGGGTCTTCGACACCTATGACATACTGCATCCCGGCCGTAACAATCGCCCTGTGGTGACGGGCAAACCCCTGGAGCTGGGCGGTTGTGTCGGCAGGGATGAAGCGGTCGGTCGGGGTCTGCTGTATGTGATCCAGCGATTCCTGGATCGGGCAGCGGTTCCCTCTCTGCCCTCCCTGGACGGCGCGCGGGTGGTAGTGCAAGGGCTCGGCCAGGTCGGCCGGGCCACGGCCCGCCTCATGAAGGAAGCCGGGGCTGTCATCCATGCCATCAGCGATTCGCAAGGGGGGGTTCAAGCTATCGGCGATGATGGCCTCGATATCGACAGGGTTCTGGAGCATAAACGCCAGAACGGAACAGTGGCGGGCCTGCCGGGTACCTGTCCTATCAGCAATAGGGATCTTCTGAGCCTGGAGTGCGACATCCTGGTGCCTGCCGCCCTGGGAAGCCAGATCCGCGCCGATAACGCGGGTTCAATCCGTTCGAAGATCATCATGGAGGGGGCCAACCGCCCTGTAACACCCGAGGCGGACGATATACTGAGCCGCAAAGGAATCGTCGTGATCCCCGACATTCTGGCCAACGCGGGCGGTGTCGTCGTCAGCTATTTTGAGTGGGTGCAGAATATTCAGAATCGGGACTGGGAGATATCCGAGGTACAGACGCAATTAAAGGAGAAAATGGATTTTGCCGTCGACAAGGTGATAGATCGCTGGAACCAAATGCAATCGGCGGATGAGGGGCTCTGCCGCGATTTGCGCACGGCGGCCTTGGTCGAGGCCATCGAGCGCATTGCCCGCATCACCCTGCAACGCGGCATATGGCCCTGACGCAGAGTGCATCAGCGCCGAGGATTGGATTTTCAAACGATCGCCGGTGCGAGGTTATACTTGAAACATCAGTCACGGCCAACACGATACTTAGAAGATTTAAGGCGAGAAATACGGGGCCAGCCCTGTGTCAGGGCCACAGGGGTCCGTGGGGCCGTGTCGCAGGTCGAGAAAATTCACTAAAAATCGCAACGATCATATGCCGACTGAACTTTTTTTTATCGTACTGACTGGCAAGCTGAAGGAGGGACGAAGTCCCGATCAGGCCGCCGTCATCCTTTCAAAGGCATTTGGGATACCGGTAGAGCAGGGGCGAACCCTGTTCAACGGTGCCCCTACGCCAATGGGAAAGAAACTGGAGAAACGGCTGGCAGAGAAGGTGATGCATCTTCTGCAAGAGGCTGGCGCGGGCTGTGAACTCAAGGAAGTCCAGGGGACACCGCAGTGGTCCCTTGTGGAGATGGAGGACAAAAAAGAGGCGAAGGAGGCTGAGCCGGAACATGAGAATGTTTATGTTCGTAATATGCCGCCAGTGACGAGATCCTTGCCTGATGATTCATCGAAGAAGGCGATGGACGATCCGGGCCAGAAACCCACGGCTCAGGCTCGGCCTCCGCATGGCGAGGGCCACAAGGCTTCAAGCCACCGTTCGGTGATTCAGCAGAATGAGGGATCTGCCCATGAAGGGGAACCGGCTGAGGGAGTGGCACAGAAGCCGTCCGTCAAATCCCATCGGCCTGCTTTGGTAGCAATGTTCGTTTTGATGCTCGCGGGGGCTTCATATTTCATTTTGTTTCCTGGCGAGGAAACGGGACCAGAACAGGTTGTCGGCAGTCAGCCCCAAAAAACATCTCCCGCACTTGACGTGTCTAATCTGAATGATCCCGCCTTGCGCGATTCCGAGATGTCACTGACGAAGCTCAAGCTCAAATCACTGGCACAATCCGTGCGGGTCTGGATGCTCCAGTTCGGTGGTGGCTATGATACGGATCAAGTCACTATTTCCCGATTGCAGAGGGACATGGGCGTCAGTGACGACGATCTTACCGACGCCTGGGGCACTAAAATTCTTTATCAACCGAGCAAGAGCGAGTTCAGCATCAGCTCCGCTGGCCCCGATAAGACCTTTGGCACAGCGGATGACGTAATTGTTCTCCAGAAAAGGTAATTGCCATCGTGAGGAGATTGCTGCTATCGGTCCTGTTTTTCTCAGGACTTGCCCATGGGGGAGTCGTCAGCCAGGAAGTTGAATACATGGATGAGGGGGTGCAGCTTCAAGGCGTCATGTATTGGAACGATTCCGTGAAGGTGAAGAGGCCTGGAGTGCTGGTGTATCACGAATGGTGGGGGTTGAACGAGCAAGCCCAGCGGCGCGCTCGAATGCTTGCGGAGGAGGGGTATGTCACCTTCGCCCCCGATATGTACGGCAAGGGCAAGGTCACTAACAATACAGATCAAGCAAATGAATGGATGCAGGGAGTCGTATCCGATAGCGGGCGTTGGCTTCAGCGCACCATTGCCGCCTTGGACCAACTCAAGGGGTTTTCCCAAGTTGATCCGATGAGAATTGCGGCGATTGGGTACGGCTTCGGGGGTAGTTCGGCCCTGCAAATGGCTTTCACTGGGGAAGATCTTAAGGGCGTGGTCAGCTTCCATGGTTCTCCGCCTGCCGTCCCTGAGGTGACCGATCTGAAGGTAAAGTCCAGTCTCTTACTTTTGCAGGGACGGGCCGATACCTTCATTTCTCCTGAGGTTGTCGCAAACTTTCAGGCGAGGCTGGAGGACGCCGACATCAAGTGGGAAATGGATGCCTATGGCGGTGTCCGGCATGGCTTCACAAACCCGGATGCCGATCAATACGGCATCGAGAATCTCAAATACGATCCCCTGGCAGACCAGCGGTCGTGGGCTCGCACACAAGCCTTTCTCAATGAAGTATTTGGCGAGAAAGCCAAACAATAATTTCCTAACCGGGAGCGCCCCGCATGAACCCTTCGGGTAATGACAGGCTTTATCGTTACCTCTTCGAGGGCATAGGCGTTCGCGGTGCCTTGGTGCATCTCGATGCCGCTTGGCAGGCCGTGCTGGAAAGACACCCCTATCCCGCTGCCGTGATTCCGCACCTAGGCGAGATGAGCGCGGCTGTACTGTTGTTGTCCGCGACCCTCAAGTTAAAAGGGGCCTTGATACTTCAGGCCCAGGGACCTGGCCCAGTCACTGCCTTGATTGCCCAGGCTACCCATGACCGCCATTTCCGCTCCTTGGCCCGTTGGAGTTACGAGCCTGAAGAGGAGGAGACGCTGACTGAAGTCACGGGCGATGGACATCTCGTGCTGACGATTGATCCTATCGAAGGGAAGCGCTATCAAGGGGTGGTCGGACTTGAAGGCGAACGATTGCAGGATGCGATCGAGCACTATTTCGAGCACTCGGAGCAACTCCCCACCATGATACGGCTGGCTGCCGACACGCAGCGGGCTGTCGGGCTGCTGATACAGATTTTGCCCTCAGAGCTGCGTACGGAGGATGATTGGGCTCGTATCAGTCTGCTGACATCCAGTGTCCGCCGGGAGGAACTGCTTGGGCTTTCTCCCAAGGAATTGTTACGCCGTCTCTATCATGAAGAGGATATCCGGCTATTCGATCCCGAGCCTGTCGCATTCCGTTGCACCTGTTCCCGAGAGCGGGTGGGCGCCTCGCTGGTGGCGCTTGGCCAAAGCGAACTGAAAATTATGCTGGCCGCTACGGGAAATATCGAAACCACCTGTGAGTTCTGCAACCGGATGTATAAATTCGATGCGGTCGATGTGGAGCAGATGTTTCGCCTAAATAAGCCCAGCCACGCGGCGCCGCTATCGCCTCAATAGCTGTTAAATTTCGCGCAGACCCTCTGATGGTTCGATTCGTGATGCGCTGAGGCCGCCCAGCATGGCCGCGATCACAGCGGCAGTGATGGTCAGTACCAAGGCGACAATGAAATGTTCAGGGAGCAGCCGGCAAACAGACTGGCCTACCTCCAACTGGTCCGCAAACATCTTGTTGATGGCAAAGGAGACGCCGAAAAAGATGCCGGAGGCGAGGAGCCAGCCGACCAGGCCGGTTAAGATCGATTGCACGACTGGAAAGAGCACGATGTCGCCTGTATGGAACCCCACCAGACGCAGGACACTCAGCTCCCTGCGCTTGCGGTCCACATTGGCGAGCAGGCTGGCGCCGAGGGAGAGGGCGAATCCCGCCAAACCGATCACCGCGATTACCCAGAAGACCAGGGTCAAGTTGCGGTCCATATCCTGCACCACGGCGATATCATCTGCCCTGGTGCGTACTTGCAGGCCTTGGGCGGTCAGGTCCTTCTGCAAACCGGCGACATCGTAAATAGTTTTGGCGTAGAGCCGGAAACCGGGGTAGACACGCTCGCCACCAGACTCCGTGCCATCCCAGCCCAATGAGGGCACTTTCCGGCCGTCTCGAAAGTCCTCCACCGCCTGCAACAACTCCACGGAGACGAAGGCGCCCTCGCGGTTAAAAACAGCCGCCGGAGCAACCACGATGATCTTGAGATCGAGGTGCTGACGTTCGGCTTTCCCACGAAACATTCTCGAAATACTGCCGTCAATCGTGTCGCCGGTTTTCACCATGAGCTTTTCTGCGGCCAATTCTGAGAGGACGATCTGATCGGCCCCAGTTGGGGTGTTGCCGATGCCCTGCAACAAGGGATCACCGGGGCCGGAAGGGACCAGTTCCACATTGACGATCCGGCTGCTTCCCTTATTTGAAAGCTGGATGTCGGCAGCGATGCGGCGAGTCCTGGGAACGACAAAGGCGACATCGGGCCTTTGCCCCATCTTTTCGATCCATTGGAGATTGTAGTGGCCATTGCCAAGGGAGAGGACCTCACGGTTACGAGGATCTTGCACCAATTCGACGACCATGCCGCCGATCACGCCGAACTTGAGCCCAAAAAGGACCATCATGGGTCCCAGTACGGCGGCCAAGGCGACGATGAAGGAACCGGATATGCGCCATTCGCGCAGATAATCCTTGCCGGAGAGTCTCAATGCCTCGCTAAAGTGCGCCATCAGCCAGTCACCACCGTTTCTGTCAATTTGCCGTCGCTCGTTCTTTGGGTACGGTGCGACAGTTGTCTCAGGCCCAGTTTTTTGATGTGCCGCCAGGCATGGCTGGCGACGATCACTGTAATGTTTAGCTCATCTACCAGCTCGATGAAAAGATTCATGATCTTTTCGGCGGCGATGGGATCAAGGGAGGCGGTGGGCTCATCGGCGATTACGATGGAGGGTCTGTGAGCCAGGGCGCGCCCAATGGCGACACGTTGTCGCTCACCTGTTGATAAGGCGCTGGGGTATTTATCGAGGTGCCGGCGAATGCCGAGATGGCCTGCCAATTCCTCCACCGCCTTGTCGTTGTTGGTCATTTGCAGGAGGTTGCGAGAGAGGGAGATGTTGTCGCGCACGGTCAGATAGGGCACCAACCCGCCGGTTTGCATCACATATCCGATGTACTTCTTGCGCAAATCGCCGAGGTGGTTCTGGCGGGACTTGTCCCAATAGGCGGCTATGTCGATGGGCTCATCGCTACGCTCCGGGCGGAAACGAAAGGCCCCCGATTCGGTCGGCTGGAGAATGAAGGCCAGCATGTCGAGTAATGTACTTTTGCCGCAACCGCTATGGCCGATCAACGCGATCTTTTCACCCATGGCGATTTGCAGACTGGGAACCCGCAACCGGAAGCCCGTCCCCTCAGCCTCGCGAGTTCTGACAACGTCACGCAGGTGATAGATCAACACTTTATCCGACGGCCGTATCAGCACGGCCTCTGTGGAGTTCTCCATTACCATCCTCAAGGCAGCATTTCTAATGGAACGGGGAAGACCGAGTCACCGTCCACCGGACCGCCATCAAGGGAGACCCAAAGATCGGTGTGGTCATGCAGGGCGCGATAATAGCTCACTTTTTCTTCGAGGCGTTGAATGAATTCAAGCTGGCGCTTGGCGGGCCAGTTCCGCCAATCTTCAAGCGAAACGGACATGACCTCGCCGGTATAGGGCAAGCCTTCGATGTATTCCATCATGAAGCCCATATCGGAGAGATTTTTGGCCCCGCTCGACCGGGTGCTGCCGGCCATTCGTTCCGGATCGCGGCTGGCGGTGGCAGCTAGGCTCTTGATGTCATCAAGGAAGTTGCGAGGCGACAACAACCCCTCCTCGGCAGTCTCCAGGACTTCGCGCAACATCTGGTAAAGCTCGCTGAGCTGGTCTCGGGTCAAAAGGACTCGTACATCCACGGTCTTTCGCTGGGGCTCCTTGGGGTCCCGGTCAACCATCCAGGCATCGAATACCACGGGGATATTGCCCTTGCGCGGGCGGTCGAGGTACTGCATGCGCAATGCGTATCCGAGTTTATTGACCTTCTCCTGAAGCTGGGTCAGTTGCTGATCTTGGGTAGCACCGGCTTCTTGCGTGGACGGTTCTGCCGTGTCCGGGCGGCGCATCTGGGCCACGAGCTGATCGGTGAGCAGGTCTACTATCCGGCCGAACTCGCTGACGGCTCCGCCTTTAACGCCATAATAGAGATCGCCGATACCGGGATAGAGTGAGAGTGCCTTGTATTGCTTTTCGGCGCTTGCGTGGTTATCGGCCCCGGCGGGTGTCAACAGGTGCAGAACAAAGATCGCGGCGTTATTGTCGCGCGCAAGCTGGCGTAAGGTATCGGCGCCCATTTTTGTCCCGGAGAGCGGATCATTGCCCTCGCGTGCGCCGGCGTCCGTGACAAGAATTATGTAACGCGCCTGAAAATCGCCCCAACTGATATCGTCGATGGCGCGCTTGATCCCGGCGTAGGAGTCCTCGATGAAATCCTTGTTGGAGACCTTGTCTGTTTCTACCTCACCCACCTGCGAAAAGAACTCCTTAGCGGTTGATCCCTTCTGGAGATCGGCAAAAACCATTGTGCGATATTCAAGCCCCTCGACGGAGGTTGTCTCGTCGCGGAATGCTACCAGGCCGAATGCCATGTTTCCCTGCGGGTCTTTCTTGGCGATTCGATCGTAAATTTTGCGCACGGCGGCCTTGGTTCGCGATATGTAAGGCGCCATGGAGAGGGTGGAGTCGATGACGAACACCACGCCAGTAGACAGGGACTTCCCGCTTTCGGGTGTGGCTGGCGGCGTAGCCACAGCCTCGACCGGGGCATTGTGGGGAACCGTGGATACGCGCAACAGCCGTCCTTGTTCGGGACCGACGAAGACATCCTTGAATTCGCGGATCGGAACCAGATAAAAGTCATCCTTTATGTCGACGTAGGCCGAAGGTTGCAAGGCCACCACGGGGCTGTCGGGAGGCAACTGATCCTTGATGGCGGCCTGGTATAGGCTATCCAGTTCGGCACCGTTGGTTCCGGCCCCCAGTTTGCTGGCCTGCTCCGCGTCACGAAACAACATGGCGCGGTTGTGTCCTGCCGGGTCCCGGAAGGAGACGGTCAGGCCATGGTTCCATTCGATCAGATCTTGGTCCGGAATCCAGCCGCCCTTCTTGCCGTGGCTGTCGTAGCCGACCTGGACCCAGTTTTTGCCCTCGATTTCAACGCGGCTATAGACGTAAAAGGCCGTGAAGGGTGTCACGGGAGCGGCATCGCCCTTGCCGGGGATGGAAACAAGCTTGGCGCCGGGTTTGGCCAGCGCCCGTTGATAGAGGGACTTCTTGCCCTCGATCAACAGTGGCTTGCTCTCCCCGGCTTCTTGCGCCAAGGCGCTGCCTGAAACCAGCAGCGCCGTAATGATCAACAGTCCTCGAACAACTCTCGTCATGGTGTCTACTCCAAGACCTTTACCATCCCACCAACAGACGCCGCGCATTTTCATCCCCTCCGGCCGCTGCGGCCTTCACCCGCAACTTAAGATCGGTCAACCTCTTCTCTGCTTGCTCCTGGCCCAGTATCAGGGCCTGGACATACCATTTATGGGCCTGGGTGAAATCGGGGGCATCCAGAAAACTCGTGCTGGCGTTACGAAAACTCGGATCAGCCATTTCTGCCAGCAACATGGCGGAAGGACCGTGTCCCTGTTTTACCAGATAGAAATGCAGCAGATAAGCGTCCGCCTTTTTCCCGGCCCGGCTGTACTCCTCCGCCTGGGCAAAAATTTCGGCGGCTTGCGGAGGTTCAGCCGCCTGCCGGGCTTTAGCGATGAGGGAGCGCGCTTCCTCTCCGCCCCTTGCATCGGCTTGCCCTTCTTCCTCGGCAAGTGATGTCTCGGTGGCTGGTGCGGCCGCGCCCTGAGCCAAAGGCTTCTCGTCAACTTTGGAGCCAGGTTTGGCGATACCGGGCTCGTCCCAGTCGACAAAAAAGATATTCCATGCCAAGAGCCCAATGATGCCGACGACCAAGATGATCCTCAGGTTTTCACCCCGCAGGAATCCTCGCTGTTTTCCGCCAACTTCACCCCAACCGGTGAATCCTCTATGATCGGCCATCTGCTTACCCACCAGGCGCGTTGAGCGCCAGCTCGAAACCTAGATTATTTTCTATCATACACGTCATTGACGCGGGAAAAAATCCCTATGCCCCAACACAATAGCAAAGAAATCGAAATTCTGCTTGAAGAGCGAATCCTAATTCTGGATGGGGCCATGGGTACGATGATCCAGCGCCATGGACTGCAAGAGGCGGATTACCGGGGCGAGCGTTTTGCCGATTGGCAGTTCAATCTGAAGGGCATGAACGATCTTCTCGTCCTGACCCGGCCTGAAATCATCCAAGGTATCCACGAGCAGTATCTGGCGGCGGGCGCCGACATCATCGAGACCAACAGCTTCGGCGCCACCGCCAAGGACTTGGAGCGTTTCGGCCTGCAAGAGTTCGCCCATGAAATCAATGTCGCGGCCGCCCAGCTCTGCCGCGAGGCGGCCGACCGCTATTCCACGCCGGACAAGCCTCGTTTCGTCGCCGGGGTGCTGGGACCGACCCAGAAGACGGCCTCCATGTCGGTGGATGTCAACGATCCTGGCGCCCGCGCGATCCATTTCGACGAATTGGTAGCCGATTATTGCGAGGCGGCGCGGGGCCTGATCGAGGGCGGCACGGATATTTTGCTGATCGAGACCATTTTCGACACGCTCAACGCCAAGGCAGCCGTCTTCGCCTGCGAGCGCGTGTTCGAGGAGGATGGCATCCGCTTGCCGATCATGATCTCCGGCACCATCACCGACGCTTCCGGGCGCACCCTCTCGGGCCAGACTACGGAGTCTTTCTACAACAGCCTGCGCCACGCCCGGCCCATTTCCTTCGGTCTGAATTGCGCCCTCGGCCCCAGCCAGTTGCGCCAGTATGTGGAGGAGATGTCCCGCATCTGTGAATTCCGGGTTTCTGCCCACCCCAACGCCGGGTTGCCCAACGAATTCGGCGAGTACGATCTGGACGCAGCCCATATGGCCGGTTATCTGTCGGAATGGGCCGACAGCGGCTTTCTCAACATCGTTGGGGGCTGTTGCGGCACCACGCCGCTCCATATCAAGGCCATCGCCGAGGCGATGAAAGGCCGGAGGCCGCGCCAGCCGCCACGTCCTGCGCCGGCCTGCCGCCTCTCGGGGCAGGAGCCCCTGAACATCGACAAGGGACTCAATTTCGTCAACGTGGGCGAGCGCGCCAATGTTACTGGCTCCGCCCTGTTCAAGCGGCTGATCCTCAACGAAGAATACGAGAAGGCCCTGGATATCTGCCGCGCCCAGGTGGAAAACGGCGCACAGGTCGTCGATGTCAACATGGACGAGGGGATGCTGGACGGCGTAGCCGCCATGCGCCGGTTCCTCAACCTGATGGCCTCCGAGCCCGAGATCGCCAAAGCGCCCTTCATGATCGATTCCTCCAAGTGGGAGATCATCGAGGCGGGGCTTCAGTGCGTCCAGGGCAAGCCGATTGTCAACTCCATCTCCCTCAAGGAGGGCGAGGCGAAATTCGTCGAGCACGCCCGGCTTTGCCGCCGCTATGGCGCGGCGGTGATTGTCATGGCCTTCGACGAGCGCGGCCAGGCCGACAGCCTGGACCGGCGCCAGGAGATCTGTGGCCGCGCCTACCGGATATTGACCGAGCAGGTCGATTTTCCGGCCGAGGACATCATTTTCGATCCCAACATCCTCACCGTCGCCACCGGCATGGAGGAGCACAACAACTACGGCGTCGATTTCATTGAGGCCGTGCGCTGGATCAAGCACAACCTGCCCCACGCCCTGGTCTCTGGCGGGGTTTCCAACGTTTCCTTCTCCTTTCGCGGCAACAACCCGGTACGCGAGGCGATCCACGCGGTCTTCCTCTACCACGCCATCCAGGCCGGCATGGATATGGGTATCGTCAACGCCGGGCAACTGGTGGTCTACGACGAGATCCCCGAGGAGCTGTGCCGGGCGGTGGAGGATGTGATCCTCAACCACCGTCCCGACGCCACCGAGCGGCTGATCGAGTTGGCCCCCCAATACAAGGGAGAGGGGGTTGCCGAACAGAAAGAGACTTTGGAGTGGCGTTCCTGGCCCGTGGAAAAGCGCCTGGAACACGCCCTAGTGAAGGGAATCACCGAGTTCATCGATGAGGACGCCGAGGCGGCGCGGCAACAGGTATCGAGGACGCTAGAGGTGATCGAGGGACCCCTCATGGCGGGCATGAATGTCGTCGGCGACCTGTTCGGCGCCGGCAAGATGTTCCTGCCCCAGGTGGTCAAGTCCGCGCGCGTCATGAAAAAGGCCGTGGCCTATCTGGAGCCCTACCTGGACGCCGAAAAGGCCGCTCTGCTTGAATCGGGCCTGGCCAGAGCCCAGGGAAAGATCCTGCTCGCCACCGTCAAGGGCGATGTCCATGACATCGGCAAGAACATCGTTGGCGTGGTGCTGCAGTGCAACAACTACCAGGTCATAGATCTGGGCGTCATGGTCTCGGCCGATACCATATTGAAACGGGCTCAGGAGGAGCAGGTGAACATTGTCGGCCTCTCCGGGCTGATTACGCCCTCCCTTGACGAGATGGTGCATGTGGTCAAGGAGATGCAGCGACTCGGCATGGACATCCCTGTGATGATCGGCGGTGCCACCACCTCCAAGGCCCATACGGCCGTCAAGATTGCTCCGGAATATCGGGGGGCAGTGGCCTATGTGCCGGATGCCTCGCGTGCGGTCGGTGTCGCCAGCAGCTTGCTTTCGGAGAATTTGAGCACGGCATTCATCCAGGCGCTGAACGCGGAACATGCGGCAGTGCGGGAACGCCGCGCGGCGCGGAACGAGGCAAAGAGCCTGGTAACGCTCGCCGAGGCGAGGGCCAATCCCATCCCCATCGACTGGAGCGGCTATCAGCCGCCGATTCCCGCGCGGCCGGGCGTTCATGTCCTTCCCGATATTGACCTGGAAGCCATAACTTCTTATATCGATTGGACCTTTTTCTTCCATGCCTGGCAGCTCAAGGGCCGCTATCCGCAGATCCTGGAGGATGTAGAGAAGGGCGAAGAGGCGCGAAAGCTCCTCGCCGACGCCGAGGCCATGCTGCGGCAGATTATCGACGGCAAATGGCTCAGGGCCGCCGCCGTCATCGGCCTCTTCCCGGCCAACGCCCAGGGCGACGACATTGAGTTTTTTGCCGACGAGACACGGGAGAAGCAGATCGCTACCCTGCACAATCTGCGCAAGCAGGGCCGCCAACCCGCAGGCCAATACAACGACTGTCTTGCAGACTTCGTCGCGCCCATGGGATTGGGCAAGGCTGACAGTATCGGGGCCTTTGCCTGTACCGCAGGCATTGGCATAGACGCCAAGGTGGCCGAATTCGAACAGGACAGGGACGATTATCAGGCCCTTCTGCTCAAGTCCCTCGCTGATCGTCTCGCCGAGGCCCTGGCCGAATGGCTGCACGAGCAGGTACGCAAGAAATACTGGGGGTACGTTGCCAGCGAGTCGTTCAGCAAGGCGGAGCTGGTCGAGGAGAAATATCGTGGGATACGTCCAGCCGTGGGTTATCCCGCCAGCCCCGACCACACCGAGAAGGATGTTCTGTGGCACCTGTTGGATGTCGAGCGCACCATCGGCATGACCCTGACCGAGTCCAAGGCCATGATTCCGACGGCATCGGTGAGTGGCCTCTACTTCAGCCACCCCAAGGCGAGCTATTTCGCCGTCGGTAAAATCGGCAAGGACCAAGTCGAGGATTATGCCGCACGAAAGGGAATGGACTTGGCTGAGGTCGAGCGCTGGCTGGGACCGAATCTGGCCTATGAGACGGATGACTGAGGTAATTTAGAGGTAACAGGCCGACTTTGTCATGATCTTGGATACCAGCTTCATCGCTGACCGGATAGGGAACGGGAGGCCGGCGGCACCTGCCTCGACCGCCGTGATAGCGTGCCGCATCTCGTCTTCCTTCATCTGCTCCAGAATGGCCTTGCTTTTCTCGTCCTGGGGAGGGAGCCGGGAAAGATGGTTTTCCAGATGCGCCGTCACCTGTTTCTCGGTTTCCGCGACAAATCCCAGGCTCCACCTGTCTCCGGCGATTCCTGCGGCCGCGCCGATCAGAAAAGAGCCCGCGTACCAGGCGGGGTTAAGCAGGCTCTTTCTGTCGTGGAGTTCTTCCAGCCGCCTCTCGCACCAATCGAGGTGGTCGTTTTCTTCTAGGGCCGCCCTCTCCATGACCATGCGAATCTCCGGCAAGTTGGCGGTCATCGCCTGGCCTTGATAAAGGGCTTGGGCGCAGACCTCGCCACTGTGGTTGATGCGCATCAAGCGAGCGGCGAGGCGCCGTTCGCTTTCGTCCATCTCATGCTCCGGCAGACCGGAGGAGGGGTTGGGCCGCTCGGTCAGGCGGGGCCTGCCGAAAACAGTGCGAAGGCTGTTGTCCAGGCTGATCACCAGTCTGTCCATGGGGGTCAGGTTTCGGGTCGGCATGGCATATGTTCCTTAGGGAAGAGGCAAGAGACCTGCGATAAGTTCGACCGGGTGGCGAATCGGTATGTCGATCCCTCGTTTTTCAAGGCCACGCCTCATGTGAAGATGGCATCCGGTATTGGAGGTAAGGACAATCTTAGGCCTAAGTTGGGCAATCTGATCGAGGATAGGTTCCAGCAATTGCTGGGAAGCCCCGTCGGGGTCCATCAGGTGCATGCCGGCACCGCCACAACAACCGTAACCGGCGGATAGCGGTACACAAGCGGCACCGGGTATCTTGCCGAGCAACCGGAAAACGGGCGATTCGGACTTCATGGCGTTACGAAGCGAGCAGGGGGTATGGACGGCAATCAGTCCGTCGAATGTCTTCAGCCGAAGATCCAGGGGCGAGGTGGCCTGCTCAAGAAGGGTGCATGCGTCCATCACCCGTTCGCCGAGGTAGGTTTGCAGATAAGCGCCACAGCCGCTGGCGAATGAAATGACCCTATTTGCCCCATCAAAGGCTTGGATATTGCGTTGCCGACATTTGTCCGCCTTGGCCTGATGGCCAGTGTGACCGTGGATGGCGCCGCAGCAGCCCTGGCTGCGGGGTACGCTGACCAGGACTCCAAGCCTCTGAGCAATGGAACTGAACGCCGCGAAAACAGGCTGATCCGTCAGTTGCGAAAGGCAGCCGAGGAAAAGCGAGGTACTCGCGTTGGCCGGACTAACGGTCTCTAGCGATAGCTCCTCGGATAAAGGGGGCAATAGACGCAACAGGTCTTGCTGTTTCCGCGGGGCCAATTTCAGGGTAACCGGGTATAGAGGACTTTTTCGGAATTTCCTGACGGTTTCTCTGCCGAACGCTGATGTGGCGAGGTGGCTCAGGGCATCGGCCACAGGTGCGAAGTGACGGGGCAGGCGGCAAATGGCGGCATCAATGATGGTTGAATACTTGACCCCGGATGGACAGGCATCGCTGCAATTAAGGCAGTGCAAGCAATTTTCCAGATGCCGGCGCATAGGGCCATCAACGGGCAAGCCAGCCGAAACCATGCCTTGGATAAGGGCAATCCGCCCACGCGGGGACTCGCACTCGTCGAGGCTTAGTCGATAGGTCGGGCAATGGGGCAGGCAGAGGCCGCATTTGACGCAAAGGTCGGCCTCCCGTAACAGTTGTTCGTCGTTCAATGCGATGGGCTTTGGTGGCCAGAGGTATACTGGAGCCTGAATATTATCGAAATTACGAGGGAGGCGTCGCATGGCTTTTTACCGATACCATCTGTTCATATGCGCCAACCAGCGCGACGATGGCAGTCAATGTTGCGCCATGTTCGGGGCGCGAAAGGCCGGGGAGTACCTGAAGAACAAGGCCAAGGAGGCTGGTATCCACGGGCCTGATGGCGTCAGGATCAACCGTGCGGGCTGCCTGGGGCGTTGCGACGATGGGCCTGCATTGGTCATCTATCCGGATGAAGTCTGGTACACCTATGTGGATAACGAGGATTTGGATCAGATTTTCAATGATCACCTGGTGGCTGGGAAGGTCGTGGAGAGATTGCGTCTCCGCACCGGGCGGGAGGGTTGAGTGATTTATTTGTTCGCCAGCCTTGATTGGTTGCCTATGTGCAGGTATAGTTTGCGATCTTTTTCGAGATCAATTCATTTCGTTGCCTTTGGAGCAGCCTAAATGACAACAGTGAGTACTAAACCAGCGGACGTTCGCCGTGACTGGTATGTGGTAGACGCCTCCGGCAAGACCCTGGGACGCTTGGCTTCGGAGATAGCCCGTCGTTTGCGCGGCAAGCATAAGCCCGAATATACCCCCCACGTCGATACCGGCGACTATATCGTCGTGGTCAACGCCGAGAAGGTGGCCGTGACGGGAAACAAGATGAAGGACAAGATGTATCATCATCACACGGGCTTTATCGGCAACCTCAAGTCCATCAGCCTGGAAAAGCTGCTGGCGAAGGCGCCCGAGCGAGTCATCCAGCAGGCGGTGAAGGGCATGATGCCGCGCAACCCCTTGGGCCGCGCCATGTTGGGCAAGTTGAAGATTTATGCAGGGGCCGAGCATCAGCATCAAGCTCAGCAGCCGAAAATACTCGATATCTGAACCGGAACACTATCATGGCTGAAGTCATCAATTGCACCGGACGTCGCAAGACCTCCACCGCCCGCGTCTTCCTCTCTTCCGGCAACGGCAACATCACCATCAACAACCGTAGCCTGGAGAATTTCTTCGGGCGCGAAACCGCCCGGATGATTGTCCGTCAGCCCCTGGAAGCAGCAGCCGTGCTGGAAAAGGTGGATTTGCAAATCACCGTCGTCGGTGGCGGCATCAGCGGTCAGGCCGGCGCCATTCGCCACGGGATTGCCCGCGCCCTATCCCTGTACGATGAAGGCCTGCGCAGCACCATGCGCCAGGCCGGTTACTTGACCCGAGACGCCCGTATGGTCGAGCGTAAGAAGGTCGGCCTGCACAAGGCGCGCAAGCGTCCGCAGTACTCCAAGCGCTGATTTGGCTTCGGCGCTCGGCAAGGATTGATTTCCTTGGGGACTCGTCTAATGGTAGGACAGCGGACTCTGACTCCGTATGTGGGGGTTCAAATCCCTCGTCCCCAGCCAATATTTAAAAAGGCCCTTAACGGGCCTTTTTTCATGGTTTGCTGACTCCTCATATCCCAAGCCGGCATTCCTGGTCCATCTCCTTTCATTTCAGCCTGTTGCGCCACATTAGTAATGTCGGTTGTGACATAACAGACTGTTTCTATTGAAGAAAGCAGTGTTCTGGGTGATATTATGCGACCTTGCCTCGGCCGAGGGCTTGGCTGAAGCGACTCATGCGTGCAATGGGGATGAATGTGTCCAAGAAGAAGATGCTGACCATTATTGTCAGGGGGCTGTTGATGGTCCCAATGGTTGCCGCGGCGGGTCCGAGCGGATCAGGTGGGTGCGGTGTTGACGATTTTGAATGGAATTGCCCGGATGAAGCGGGTGGTGGGGCAGTGGTTCGCCCGCTGCTGGCGGAGAATGATACACTCTCGTCCGCATCTTCGAGCCCGGCTAAACTGGATCAGCCACAATGGACGGATACAAAGCCGTTAGCTATTGCTGCGAATGATACTTCCACCTCCACGCTGCCAAGCCGTTCTGCAAGCCAGCCAGCGTCTCTCACCAAAAAGCAACAGGGCGTTCGCGAAACGATGCCCGCCGACACATATGCACGGGGAGACCGGCTTGCCAAGCTGGACGAGGGGCTGGCTTGGGAGCGTTGCGGTGTCCCTGCGACCCAGTCCTCAATATCGAGGGGACGTCCAGCGGACAGGGACCTCAATGTCAGTTCTGATGCGGTGAGCTGGGAAAGAAATGACCAGCTCGCGCTGTTTACAGGCAATATAGAGGCGTACCAAGAAAATCAGTATCTAGAAGCGGATTGGTTGCGCTATTCACGCAGAGACGGAAAGGTTAATGTCAAGGGCGACTTCTACTACGAGACTCCGTCGCTACGGCTCCTAGCCAACGAAGGCGAGTTTTACCTGAACGAGAAAAGGGGCAGCACCACCGGGGTGAAGGGTTACCGCCTCCCGGATAACGATGGTCGCGGGACAGCGGACAAGATCGTTGTAATGGATGCCAACCATAGTCGACACGAAAATATCACCTATACCACTTGCCGCCCCGGCAACGATGACTGGTATATCAGCGCAGACGAGCTGGAGATAGATAAAGAATCGGGTTGGGGGGAGGCTAAGGATGCAACTGTGCGGTTCATGGGCACCCCCATTCTCTATGCCCCTTATTTCAAATTCCCCATAGATGACCGACGTATGTCGGGCTTTCTCACCCCGTCGATCGGGAACTCGAACAAAACAGGTCTTGATGTTACTGCACCCTATTATTTGAACTTGGCGCCAAATTACGATGCAACCCTCTATCCGCGTGTCATGTCCGATCGTGGGATGATGTTGGGGGGCGAGTTCCGTTTTTTGACAGAAAATTCCAGCGGTTTGATCGGGGCAGAGATTTTACCGGATGACAGGGGTAATCGTCCGGAGACCGAGAGTACGCGCGGCTCATTGGCATTGCGTTATGCGGCAAACCCGGCACCGCGCTGGGCTACCCAGGTGCATGTGGATTATGCGTCCGACGACACCTATCTCACCGATTTCGGCTCGAATCTGGGTGTGACAAGTGCGGTCCACCTCCAAAGAACCGCTGTAACCAGCTATTCGGGAGACTATTGGAGTCTTACCGGCTTGGTGCAGGACTATCAGACGATTGATAACACCGTCGCCGCAGCGAACAAGCCGTACAGCCGCTTGCCCCAAATGTTGTTCAATTTGGAGCAGCCCGATGCTTCGACCGGGCTGACGTATCACTTTCTGGGTGAGTATGCCCACTTCTTCCACGAAGATGCTGTGTTTGGTCAGCGGCTGGATTTGATGCCTGGCGTCAGCTATCCGGTTATGCGACCCTGGGGACACCTTATTCCCAAGGTTAGTGGTCGTTATACGACCTATGCGCTGGAAGACCAAACAGCAGGGCGGCCCAGCGACCCAGATCGAGCTTTGCCGATCCTGAGCCTGGATACTGGCCTGGTGTTCGAGCGGTCGACGGATTGGCTCGGAAACGCGGCGGTGCAAACTTTAGAGCCACGACTGTTCTACCTTTATACCCCCGATGTTAATCAGGACGAACTACCCATCTTCGATACCTCCGAATACGGCATGTCTTTTGACAGTCTATTCCGTGAAAACCGATTCAGTGGCGCTGATCGCCAGGGTGACGCCAATCAGTTAACTACGGCACTCACCAGCCGCTTTTTTTCTGATGGAACAGGACGGGAGTGGCTCAATCTCGGCTTAGGCCAGATCCTTTATTTCGAGGATCGGGACGTGCAAATCC
This sequence comes from Gammaproteobacteria bacterium RIFOXYD12_FULL_61_37, assembly GCA_001801995.1. Classification (GTDB taxonomy): domain Bacteria; phylum Pseudomonadota; class Gammaproteobacteria; order Chromatiales; family Chromatiaceae; genus YD12-FULL-61-37. Next base: position 103,909 of record MGZB01000018.1, read on the forward strand.
CAGGAACTACAACTGTACAGAACAGTAGTTCCTCTATGGTGGCTGAGGTCAGCAGCAACTTCGCGCCGAATTGGTATACAAGGATCTTTTACCAATGGAACACGCATGACAGTGATACAGAGAAGACCGCAGCCATGATTCGTTACAAGGATGACGAGATGCGCGTTGTCAATTTGGCCTACCGATACGAAGTAAATCCGCAGAACCAAACCAATCTTCAGGATCAAGTCGATGCCTCGTTCCACTGGCCTGTAAGTGCAAGCTGGAGTTTAGTTGGCCGATGGAATTACTCCATGCTGGACGAGTCCACACTTGATCGCTTTGGGGGGGTCGAATACAACAGTTGCTGTTGGGCGTTCCGGGTCGTAGGGCGTCATTTTGTGAACAACGACGAAACAACGACGGGTGTTTTTGCTCAACTTGAGTTGACCGGTTTGGGTGCTATTGGACAAAGCGTCGATAAGATGATCGAGGATGGCGTATTAGGATACAAGGTTAAGCACTGATCATGTGGCTCAGGTATTTTTTTGTAGTTCTTTTGTTGTTGCCGAGCGTTCTGTTCGCGGAAGAGATCAAAGATGTTGATAGCATCGTAGCTGTTATCGATGAGGATCTGGTGATGCGTAGCGAGCTGGACCGGCGTATCAAACAGGTCGTTATACAGTTAAAGCAAAAGGGCCAGCAGTTGCCTCCAAAGGAGGTGGTGGAAAAGCAGGTGCTTGAGCGGCTTATCGTCCGCCGGCTACAGATCAATGCCGCTAGGGCAGCAGGAATTGCGGTTGATGAGGGGATCATTGCAAAAACCCTGGGTAATCTGGCCGAAAGAAACAAAATGAGCCTTGGTCAGTTCCGCCAGGCGCTGGAGTCCTCCGGGTTGAGTTTTGAGCAATTCAAGGAAGATATGCGCGAAGAATATTTAATAAGCCGCCTTCATAGCCAGAATGTACTGAGCAAAATCCAAGTCCCTGAGCGGGATATCGATGCTTTTCTGGCCAAGGAGGCGCAAGCGGGCGACGAGGATGTGTCTTATCGGGTTGGTCATATCCTGATTTCAGTTCCAGAGGGGGCGGAATCGGAGAAGCTGGTAAAAATACAGGCGAAGGCCGAAAAGCTAGTCCAGGAATTGCGCGCCGGGGCCGAGTTTCGTGATACCGCCGCAAAATACTCAAATGCAAGCAATGCCCTGGATGGCGGAGATTTAGGTTGGCGGAAGCGGGGGGAGTTACCAGGCTTACTGGTCGAAGGAATCGTTCCCCTAAAACCAGGGGAGGTCAGCAACCCCATTCGTAGCCCCAGCGGTTTCCACATCGTCAAAATGCTCGAAAAGAAGGGATTGTCGCGTGAGGTAGTAAATCAGACCCATGTACGGCATATCTTACTTCGAACCGATGAAGTGACATCAGATGACGAGGCTAAAGCCCGGCTGGAGCAGTTGAGGGCGCGAATTGCCGGTGGTGACGACTTTGAGGCCTTGGCTCGTTCCCATTCGAACGATACCGCCAGCGCGGTAAAGGGGGGCGATCTGGGTTGGCTAAGCCCCGGCGATGTCTTTCCGGCCTTTCAGCAGGAGATGGATGCCCTTCAGCCAAACGAGATTAGCAAGCCGTTTCGTACACAGGCGGGGTGGCACCTGATGCAGGTTCTGGAGCGCCGGGTCTATGACAGCACTGATGATGTGCGCAGGAACAAAGCCCGTGCAGCGATCAAGCAGCGCAAGGGTGATGAAGCCGTCGATCAGTACGTGAGGAGACTACGCGACGAGGCCTATGTGGAGATACGGCTCCCGAAAGAAATCGATAAAGATTGAATCCGGGGTGGCACTGCCCCTGGCGGCATGGCAGCGATGGAAGCAAATCCGATACTCCTGACCCCCGGTGAGCCTGCTGGCATTGGCCCTGACCTCTGCGTCGAACTGGCCCAGCAACCTGGCCCCCATCGCGTCGTCGCAGTGTCTGACCCCGGACTTCTCCTGTCTCGCGCTGAACGCCTGGGTAAACCCCTCCGATTGATACCCTATCAACCTTCTACAGTTCACAAAGCCGAGCCGGGCTGTATGGAGGTTCTGCCGGTGGAGCTGCCCTCAGCGGCGCTTTGCGGGGTCTTGAATCCGGCCCATGCCGGCTACGTCCTGAAGACGCTGGACATGGCCGCCGGCCTCTGCCTCGGAGGTGAGGCTGTGGCCTTGGTGACCGGCCCCGTTCACAAGGGAATCATCAACGAGGCGGGGATACCCTTCACAGGCCATACCGAGTACCTGGCGCAGCGGACCGGCGGCAACCCGGTCATGATGCTTGCCACCTCCGGGTTAAGGGTGGCGCTGGCAACTACCCATCTGCCGCTGAGGGAGGTAAGCGCGGCCATAACCAGGGAACTGTTGCATGGGGTGATCCTTACCTTGTGGCATGAGATGCGGACGCGCTTCGGGCTCGCCGAGCCACGACTGCTCGTGTGCGGCCTCAATCCGCACGCCGGAGAGGCAGGGCATCTGGGGCGGGAGGAGCTCGACGTGATCATCCCGGTTCTAGACGAATTGCGTGCGAGAGGCCTACGTTTGCAAGGTCCTCTACCGGCGGATACGGCCTTTACCCCTCGTGCGCTGCAACAGGCCGACGCAGTGCTCGCCATGTATCATGACCAAGGACTGCCGGTGCTCAAATACCAGGGGTTCGGCCAGGCCGTGAATATCACCCTGGGCCTTCCCATCATCCGAACCTCCGTGGATCACGGCACAGCCCTAGAACTGGCGGGCAGCGGCCGGATCGATACCGGCAGCCTGCGCTACGCCATCGAGGTTGCGGCCGAAATGGCGGGACGGAGCCTGAGAGGCTGTGGAAATACCCTCCCCCGTCCCTCCCCTTGGGTTAACAGACAGGCATAGTGCGCTGGTAGTTGACTGAGGACAGCCGCAACATCCCGAGTTTAAGCTGCACAATCCACTTCACACGCAGCAGAATGGCACTGCCCCACTGCCCTGGTTTCTGATTCTTCCTCCTTGGCGAGCTTGTCCAGAACCTTTGCCCCCCATTCTCCATCACATACACTCGGTTAGGGGTATTGTTGGAGAGTGATTGGTGCGGCCGCTCGGCGTTGTAGAAGGCGAAGTATCCGACAGTCCGCGTATCAGCTCGCCCATGCCGGCATAGCCCTTCAGATAAATGTCTTCATGCTTGAGGCTCCGCCAGAGCCGCTCGACGAAGATGTTGTCCAGTGCCCGGCCCCGTCCGTCCATGCTGATCCGGATATCCTCCCGTTTGAGGACGTCGGTGAAGACCGTGCTGGTGGACTATGAACCCTGATCGCTGTTGAAGATGTCCGGTTTACCGTGCAGCCGCAGGGCCTCCTCCAGGCAATCGACACAGAACAGGGCCAAGCTCCGTCACCACCAAGTCCATGGGGATGTCCCAGGGACGAACCTCCAGCAAACCAACCCTCTGGCATTCATGCGCGACACCGATCAAGCGCGGCCTATGCCAGCAGCTTCTCTTGAGTGGTACGAGGGTTCTGTCGTAATACCCGCCCCCCATGCCAAGGCGATGCATCGAGGCATCAAATCCGACCAAAGGCATCAATATGGCATCAATGGCCCTTAGTTTAAGGGGGGAGTGCCTCCGTGTATCGGGCTCAAGAATTCCATACCGGTTGAGATAGAGGGCGTCCCCTGGTGCAAAGGGGGCGAACCAGAGACGGCGGCCCCCTCCCGGACGCAGCACGGGCAGGCAGACCCTTTTGCCCTTCCTCAAGAAATACCGAAGCAACAGAGCCAAATCTACTTCTCCGTCATTGGAGAGATAGAGCGCGACTGTGCCGCTCCGCTGGATCAGCGGGTGACGGGCCAGGGCCTCGGCAATGCGGATTTCATTTTGGCGTCGCGCTTTTGGCGACAAAGAACGTCGAGCCTGGCGGAGGCTCTTTCTGAGAGAGGGAGTGGAGGCAAGAGGACGCATATAGGAAAACGGCGCGCCCGCCTGTGCCGTTGCCGACCTCGTTCCTGAACCGGTAGGTTCAAGTGGAAGCAACAGTGACGCTTCAGGCTTTCCGTCGCAAGACGAACATGCACAACGGCGTCGAAATTATGCTCCCAGGGCACACTTTAAGGCTCAAGAAAATACCCAGTCGAAACACGAACACGGCAGGAGCGCCTGACCCTTACATTACCGCTAATAGACTCAGACTTCCAGTTGAGAATGTTGATGCAGGGCATGTTCGATCTTTTCTTGCAAGCTACGCAAGCGCGTCTCGATCTCCCTACGTCTGACGGAGCCTTCGGTATCTTGTTGCAGGTATTCGTGAGAAATATTCAGCGCGGCCATCACCGCGATCCGCTCACCGCCCAGCACCTTACCCTTGCTACGGATCTCGCGCATCCGCTCATCCAAATGGCGAGCCGCGCGCAGTAGATTCTCCTGCTCGCCCCTTTCGCAGGCCACCCGGTATTCTTTATCGAGGATTTTGACGGTGAAAAGGTTGGCGTCGCTCACGTACCGGATTCCAGCGCCTTCAGTCGAGTGATCATCGCCTCCACACGGCTGCGCGCCAGCTCGGTCTTCTCGATAAGCGCCGCTCTCTCGGCCACCAGCTTCTCTTGCTGAGCGCGTAGAGACCGGTTTTCTTCACCCAGCTTGCCGCACTGCTCAATCAATTCCTCAACCCGCGACTCAAGCTTGCGGAGATCGAGTTCCGTCACTTCATTGTGGGCTGTCTTAATCATGTGATGAATATAGAGTTTGCACTTTCCATGGTCAATGATCCGGTTCGCACATGGTAGCATTAAAGTTTACCTATCTTTGCAAAGAAATGATGACCGCTCCCACAACCGATTTCGGACAGCTGGAAAAGAAACTATCCGCAGCAGACGTCTCCGTTAGCCCGGCCGAGGCTCAGGGTTTACTCTGCGGACTGCTGTGCACAGGGCACGATGAGGCCCAGTCCTTATGGCTCCAGGAACTGATCCCTGACCAAGATGGGACAGCGGTCCCCTTGCCGCCGGAGCATCGCCAGTCTCTCATACGGTTTTTCCAGGAAACCCTGGATGCATTTGAAGGTCCGGGGGTTGGCTTCGAGCTGCTGCTGCCGGATGAAGATCAGCCCCTTAGAACCCGAGCCTCCGCTCTTGTCGATTGGTGCCAAGGTTTTCTCTACGGGCTCGGCCTGGCCCAGGCTCGATTCGACGGACTCAGCCAAGAGACCCAAGAGGGGCTCAAGGACATCGTCGAGGTCACCAAGCTCGACCTGGATGCCCTCGGCAGCGGAGAGGAAGATGAGATCGACCTTACCGAGATCACGGAGTTCATCTGGGTCGCCGCCATGCTGGTACGGGAGGAGCTGGTGCATCACCCGAGGGGCGAATAAAGCCGATGCGCATGACTGAGTTCAAAAAGCGACGCCGTAGCCTGATGCGTATGATGAGCAAGGGCGACATAGCCATTCTGCCAACCGCCCCCACCATGACCCGCAGCCGCGATGTGGAACACCCCTACCGCCCGGACAGTGATTTCTATTACCTGACCGGATTTGCGGAACCCGAGGCGGTCGCGGTACTCCGTCCCGGCCATGAAGGGGGCGAATATCTCCTCTTCTGCCGCGAGCGCGACCCCGAGAAGGAGCTCTGGAACGGCCTGCGTGCCGGGCTGGAGGGGGCCAAGAAACGGTACGGCGCCGACGAGGCCCTGGCCATCGGTAAGCTGCACGAGGCCTTGCCGCGCATGCTGGAGTCCAGTGAGCGGGTTTACTACGCCATCGGCAGCCATGATGAACTGGACCGGCGCCTGCCGGAGTGGATCGCCCTCACCCGCGCCAAATCCAGATCCGGGATCAGAGGCCCGAGAGAGATCGTCGCCCTCGACCTCATCCTCCACGAGATGCGCCTATTCAAGGACAAAACCGAGATCGAGGCCATGAGGCAATCAGCCGCCGCCGCCGCCGAAGGCCACAAGCGGATGATGCGGGCCTGCAAACCGGGCATGCCCGAGTACCGGCTGGAATCGGAATTTCTCCATGAGTGCGCCCACCATGGGGCGCGGCAGGCTTCCTATTCGGCCATCGTCGGCGGCGGCGCCAACGCCTGTATCCTCCACTACACCGAAAACAGGGACCTGCTCCGGGACGGCGAACTGGTCTTGATTGATGCTGGCTGTGAATTCGACTACTACGCCTCGGACATCACCCGCACCTTTCCGGTCAACGGGGTCTTCAGCTCAGTCCAAAAAGAACTCTATCAACTGGTCCTCGACGCCCAACATGCGGCCATCGCCGAGGTGTGGCCCGGTAACTCCTGTGACGCCCCCCACAAGGCCGCCGTTCGTCTCCTCGCCAAGGGCCTGATCAGGCTGGGACTGTTGAAAGGTCCCCTCTCGCGCCTGATCAAGAAGGAGGGCTACAAACGTTTTTACATGCACCGCACCAACCACTGGCTGGGGATGGACGTGCATGACGTGGGTGATTATTTCCAGGGCGATAAGCCGCGTCCCCTGCAACCCGGCATGGTCCTGACCATCGAGCCTGGACTTTACATCCCCAGGGATTGCAAGGAGGTTGCGAAGCAGTGGCGAGGCATCGGCATCCGCATCGAGGACGATGTCCTGGTGACGGCGGAGGGGCATGAGATCCTCAGCGCTGCCGCGCCAAAGGAGATCGACGAGATCGAGGCATGGATGGCCTCATGACCCGGCGGACGTTCGATATCGCCATTGTCGGCGGCGGCATGAACGGCGCCGCCCTGGCCCTAGCCTTGAACGGCAGCGGCCTGAGCGTCGCCCTGATCGAGTCCCTGGCCCTGGACGCCGGATATCGTCCCAACTATGACGACCGTAGCATCGCCATGGCCCATGGCACCGCGTGCATCCTCCACGACATCGGCGCCTGGGAACCTCTTCGGCAAAACGCCGAACCCATCCTACGCATCCATGTCTCTGACCGCGGCCACTTTGGCTTTACCCATCTGGACGCAGAGGAGGAGGGGGTCGATGCCCTGGGCTATGTCGCCACCGCTCATGCCATCGGGGCTGCCATGGCCGCTGGCCTAAGGACGGCGGAGGGTCTGCATCTCTTCTGTCCCGCCACTCTGGAGCATTTCGCCGCTGGTCCAGACCGGGTCGATCTGACCCTTCGCCAGCAGGGGCAACCCATCCAGATCGGGGCGCGACTCCTGGTTGCCGCCGACGGGACCGAATCCCCCATTCGTGCCCAGTTGGGCATCCCTGTACGTGAATGGCGCTACGGCCATCATGCCCTGACCGCCAATGTCACCCCTACCCTTCCACATCAGGGTGTTGCCTATGAGCGATTCACCGATAGCGGCCCCCTGGCGGTCCTGCCCCTGCCCGGCAACCGTTGCGCAGTCGTCTGGACTGCCCTCGACCACCAAACCGAGGAGATCATGGGGCTGGACGATGACGCCTTTCTGTCCCGGCTCCAGCAACGATTCGGTCACCGGCTCGGCCGCTTCGGCATGGTAGGCAAACGGACGGCCTACCCCCTCAAAATGAGGCAGGTCCGCGAACACTACCGTCAGCGGACCCTCATTATCGGCAACGCTGCCCATGCGGCCCACCCCATCGCCGGTCAGGGTTTCAATCTGGGCATCCGCGATGTGGCCCTCCTGGCCGAACTTTTGATCGAAGCCGCCCGCGCCGGGGGCGACCCCGGCGCCGAGACCCTGCTGCAAGCCTATGCCTCTGGCCGCGACAGGGATCAACAAGGGACGACCCTGATCACCGACATACTGGCGCGTCTCTTCACCAGCCCTCTGCCACCCCTGCGGGTCGCCCGCGACCTGGGTATGCTCGCCCTCGATCTGCTGCCAGGGGCCAAGCACCTGCTCGCCCGCAATGCCATGGGACTGGGTGGCAGGTTGCCGAGGTTGCAGCGATGACAATCCTGGATTTTGACGTTGTCATCGCCGGCGGCGGCATGGTGGGCTCCGCGCTGGCCTGTGCACTCGGACGCGAGGGTTTTCGCGTCGGCTTGGTGGAAAGCCGCGAGCCGCAACGGGTGTGGCCCCAGGGTGAGATCGATCTGCGCGTCTCGGCCCTGAGCCGTGCCTCGCAGAATATCATGACCAATCTCGGTGCCTGGCCCCGCATGGCCGCGCTACACATCTACCCCTACCGGCGCATGGAGGTCTGGGATGCGGGAAGTAGCGGCCGTATCAGCTTCGACTGCGCCAGGATCGGCGAGCCGGATCTGGGTCATATCGTGGAGAATCGCGTCACCCAGCTGGCCCTCTGGCAGGAGATGGAAGGCATCGAGAGCATCGAGCGCTTCTATCCCGCCCGCGCCCAAGACCTCGATCTGAAAGGGCATTCCCTCAGACTGGAAGACGGCAGAGTGCTGCACGCCGGTCTGATCGTTGCCGCCGACGGTCGGGATTCGCCTATTCGGGGGATGGCTGGGATCGAGGCGCACGGCTGGTCCTACGATCAACATGCTGTGGTCGCCACCGTCACCCCCGCCGGTGATCACTGCCGAACAGCCTGGCAACGCTTCCTGCCCACCGGTCCCCTGGCCTTCCTGCCCGTCGACGACGGCCGCTGCTCCATCGTCTGGTCCAGTTCTCCGGAAGAAACGGCCCGGTTGAGCGAATTGGAAGAGATCGAATTCCTTCGCCAATTGACCAAGACCAGCGAAGAGGTGCTCGGGGAGATCCTGGCCGTGGGACCAAGGGCCGTCTTCCCCTTGCGGCTGCAACATGCCCTGTCTTACGTACTTCCAGGCCTGGCATTGGTGGGCGACGCCGCCCACGCCATTCACCCCTTGGCCGGCCAGGGGGTCAATCTCGGCCTGCTCGATGCCGCCACCCTGGCCCAGTGCCTGGTCGAAGGCCGCAACGCCGGACGTCAGGCCGGGGATATCCGCGACCTGCGCCGTTACGAACGCAGCCGCAAGGGTAACAACATCGCCATGCTGGCCGCCATGGACACCTTTAAACGCCTGTTCAGCAACCACAACCCCTTGCTAGGACTGGCGCGTGGCCTGGGGCTGAACCTGGCCGACCGAATCCCCCTCCTCAACCACTGCTTCATGCGCCAGGCGCTCGGCCTGGAAGGGGAGCGGCCACCTCTCGCCATACGTCTTCGTGGAATGGATCTCTAAATAGTCCTCTTCCCGATTGCGCCAATGAACGGCGACTGGTTATAGTTGCTCCTCGGCCCAAAACCCCTTGGGAGAGCCCGGTAACCATACCGGCGCCGAAGGCGCAATCCCGCCCGGAATCGCTCAGGCAAAAGGACCATGGGGAATATGGCCGACTCTGGAGAGAGGCGATTTGCTCGCCCACCGACGGGGCAGAAGCGGAATGATTTGAATCGCACCGCTTCAAACTCTCAGGTTCCCGGACAGAGGGGCGGCGCGTGACCTTTGTCCCGCGCCGCCCCTTTATTTCTTTATGGCGAGAACCCAGACATGACCCGACAAACCAGCCTCAATACTACCCACCGCGAGATGGGCGCCCGTATGGTCCCCTTCGGCGGCTGGGACATGCCGCTCCACTATGGCTCCCAGATCGAGGAACATCATGCCGTCCGCCGCGATGCGGGGATGTTCGATGTCTCCCACATGAGTGTGGTGGACCTGATGGGCCGGGGTGCCCGCGACTACTTGAGGCACCTGTTGGCCAACGACGTGGACAAGCTCCGGTCCCTCGGGCGGGCGCTCTACAGTTGCATGCTGAAGGAAAATGCCGGGGTGATCGACGACCTGATCGTCTATCGGCTGGGTGACGCCTTCTACCGCCTGGTCGTCAACGCGGCCACCACGGAAAAGGACTTGGCTTGGCTGCGGCAACAGTCCTCGGGTTTCGAGCTGGAAATCCTGCACCGGGCCGATCTGGATATGATCGCCATCCAGGGTCCCAACGCCCGCACCAAGACCCTTCCCCTCCTGCCCGCCGATTGCGCGGCAGCGGCTGGGCTCGCCCCCTTCAACGCCGTCCTGGGCAAGGACTGGGTGGTCGCCCGCACCGGTTACACCGGCGAGGACGGCTTCGAGGTCATGCTCCCCAAGGAGAAAACGGTCGCCTTCTGGCATGCCCTCCATGACGCCGGAGTCCAGCCCTGTGGCCTGGGCTCCCGCGACACCCTGCGCCTGGAGGCCGGCATGAATCTCTACGGCAGCGACATGGACGAGCAGACCTCCCCCCTGGAGGCCGGTCTCGGCTGGACCCTGGCCTGGGAGCCGGCCGACCGTGACTTTATAGGCCGCTCGGCCCTTGAGGCGCAAAAGGCCAGGGGAGAGTTGCAAAGCTTCGTCGGCCTGCTTTTGGAAGGGAAAGGTGTATTGCGCAACCATCAGAAACTCTTCCAGGGCGACCGGGAGATCGGCGAGATCACCTCGGGTGGTTTCTCGCCCACGCTGCAACTCTCCATCGCCCTGGCACGCATCGCACCGGATGTCGAAGGGGCCATCCAGGTCGAGATGCGCGGCAAATTTCTGCCGGTCCGGCGGGTAAAGCCGAACTTCGTCCGTCACGGCCAGTCCTTAATCGAATCTTGACCCAGAGGGGAACACCATGAGCGATCTGCCCAACGAGCTGAAATACACCAAGACCCACGAGTGGGCCCGCAACGAGGGTGACGGCACCCTCACCGTCGGCATCACCGATCACGCCCAGGAATTACTCGGCGATCTGGTCTTCGTCGATCTGCCCCAGATCGGCGCGACCGTGACGGCCGGCGGCGACTGCGCCGTGGTCGAGTCGGTCAAGGCCGCCTCCGACATCTACAGCCCTGTCAGCGGCGAGATCATCGCCGTCAACGAGGCGCTGAGCGACAGCCCCGAAATCATCAATGAATCGGCCTTCGGCGAAGGCTGGATCTTCAAGGTCCGCATGAGCGATGCCAGCGAATTCGACGCCCTGCTGGACTCCAACGGCTACGCAGCCGTCATGGCCGAAGACGATCACTGAGATGCCGTTCATCCCCCACACCGAGGAAGAGATCCACGCCATGCTTGCCGCCATCGGCGCGGACAGCCTGGAAACCCTCTTCGACGAGATCCCCGCCGGGCTACGCGCCGGCGAACTGGGCGCCATCCCCGCCGGCATGAGCGAGATGGAGGTAAGCGCCCTGATGGAACAGCGCGCCCGCGCGGACGGTCAGCCGCTGATGTTCATCGGTGCTGGCGCCTACGATCACCACATCCCGGCTGCGGTCTGGCAACTGGTCGGTCGTGGGGAGTTCTACAGCGCCTATACCCCTTACCAGGCCGAGGCCAGCCAGGGGACCCTGCAACTGCTGTACGAATACCAATCCATGATGACGGCGCTGACCGCCATGGATGTCTCCAATGCCTCGCTCTATGACGGGGCCTCCGCCCTGGCCGAGGCCATCCTGATGGCGGTGCGGCTCAACCGCAAATCCAGCTCCCGCAAGGTGCTTGTGCCGCGCAGCCTGCACCCTGCCTACCGCAAGGTGGCGCACAATATCGTCAGGAATCAGGGCATCGAACTGGTGGAGGTCCCCTTCGACCCGGAGGCTGGCCACACGGACCCCGCCTCGCTCGAAGCTTACGCGGGCCAGGACATCACGGCCCTGGTGATCCCTCAGCCCAACTTCTTCGGCGTCCTGGAAGAGGTCGATGCCCTCACCGACTGGGCCGCCCGGAACAACGCCATCAGCATCGGGGTGGTCAATCCCCTGGCCCTGGCCATCCTGTCGCCGCCGGGGGACTGGGGGGAAAAGGGCGTCGATATCTGTTGCGGGGAAGGACAACCCCTGGGCATCCCCCTCAGTTCCGGCGGCCCCTACTTCGGCTTCCTGTGCTGCCGGGAGGCCCATGTCCGGCAGATGCCGGGCCGCATCATCGGCCGCACCCTGGACCTGGACGGCAAGCCCGGTTTCACCCTGACCCTACAGGCACGGGAGCAGCACATCCGCCGCTCCAAGGCGACCTCCAACATCTGCACCAATCAGGGCTTGATGGTCACCGCCGCCACCATCCACATGGCCCTGCTGGGGGCGGAGGGGCTGGCCCGCGCGGCAGCCGCCAGCCATGCCAATAGTCTGGCCCTGAACGCCAAGTTCTCCGCCATCGAGGGGGTCGAACCCCTCTTCGACCGGCCCTGTTTCCACGAACGCCCCTACCGGCTGGCAGCCCCCGTGCCTGAGGTGCTGCGTTCCCTGGCGGCGCACAATGTCCTGGGGGGCTATGACTTGGGCCGCGACTACCCCGAACTGGGCAATGCCCTGCTGGTCTGTGCCACGGAGAAACGCACCGCTGCGGAGATGGATCAGTACGCCGACAAGCTGGGGCGGGTGCTGCGCGCCCGCACCGAACCCACCTGCCCTACCCGGCCCAAATTCTGACAGGACGGAATCATGCTGATCCACGAGCACTCCAAACCCGGACGGCGCGCCTCCGCCCAAGCCCCCAGTCAAATGGCGCCCCTCGACGACTTGCCGGGACATCTCCGCCGCCGCCGGCCGCCCGCGCTGCCCGAGGTGTCCGAGATGCAGGTCGTCCGCCACTACACCCGGCTGTCGCAGAAGAACTTTTCCATCGACACCCACTTCTATCCGCTCGGCTCCTGCACCATGAAGTACAACCCGCGCGCGGGCCACGGCCTGGCCATGCTGCCCGGCTTCCTGGCGCGCCACCCCCATGCCCCGGACAGTCACAGTCAGGGCTTCATGGCTTGCCTCCATGATTTGCAGGAAATGTTGAAGGAGGTCACCGGCATGAAGGCGGTCTCCCTGACCCCCGCCGCCGGCGCCCAGGGTGAATTCGCCGGTGTCGCCATGATCCGCGCCTACCATGAGGCCAGGGGCGACCATCAGCGAACAGAGATCATCGTCCCCAACGCCGCCCACGGGACCAACCCCGCCACGGCAGTGATGTGTGGCTACCAGGTGCGAGAGATCCCCACCCTGGCGGACGGCGACGTGGACATGGCCGCGCTCGAAGCGGCCCTGGGACCGCAAACCGCCGGGATCATGCTCACCAACCCCTCGACCCTGGGGGTCTTCGAGCGGCGCATCCGCGAGATCGCGGATTTGGTGCATCAGGCCGGGGGGCTGCTCTATTACGACGGCGCCAACCTCAACGCCATCCTCGGCAAGGTGCGGCCAGGCGACATGGGCTTCGATGTGATCCACATGAACTTGCACAAGACCTTCTCCACCCCCCACGGCGGCGGCGGTCCGGGGGCGGGTCCCGTGGGGGTCAGCGCGCGGCTGGAGCCCTTCCTCCCCGTCCCCTTCGTGGCCTTCGACGGCCGCGACTATAGCTGGCTGACCGAGGCGGAGCGGCCCCAGAGCATCGGCCGTCTCTCGGCCTTCGCAGGCAATGCCGGCATCCTGCTGCGCGCCTACGTCTACGCCCGTATGTTGGGGGCCGAGGGCATGAAGCGGGTCGCCGAATACTCGACCCTGAACGCCAACTACATGTTGAAGCGCCTCCAGGCCGAGGGCTTCGAGGCCGCCTTCCCCGATCGCCGCGCCACCCACGAATTCATCCTTACCCTGAAGCGCGAGGCCAAGGAACTGGGCGTCAACACCATGGACTTCGCCAAGCGTCTGCTCGATTACGGCTTCCACGCGCCGACCACCTACTTCCCTATGCTCGTGCCTGAATGCCTGCTGATCGAGCCCACCGAGACCGAGTCCCAGGAGGAATTGGACCGGTTCATCGAGGCACTGGTAAAGATCCGCGAGGAGGCGAGAACCCAACCAGAACGGGTCAAGGGCGCCCCCCACAACCAGCCCGTCCGGCGGCTGGATGATGTCCGCGCCGCCCGAGAACTGGACCTGGCCTGGAGAGAAAGGGACTGAGATGGGAAGCGTTCACCACAGCAATCGCGGCCTGAAGCGCCTCATACATGCGTACAGCTATTCCATGGCCGGTTTCCGCGCCTGCTTCCTCCATGAAGAGGCCTTCCGTCAGGAGATCTTCGCCCTGATCATTCTTATCCCCTCGGGGATCTGGCTCGGCAACTCGCCCGTCGAAAGGGCGCTGATGGTTGCCAGCCTGCTGCTGGTTCCCATCACCGAACTGCTCAACAGCGGCATTGAGGCCGTCGTCGACCGAATCGGCACGGAGAGGCACGAACTCTCCGGCAGGGCAAAGGACATCGGCTCCGCTGCCGTCTTTCTCAGTATCGTCCTGGTGCTGGTGGTGTGGGGACTCATCCTCATTCCCCGTCTCTACTGACTGCCATAAAAAACCCCGGCGGCCCTGATGAGGCCTGCCGGGGTCCTTTGGGTAGAGTTATTTGGACAGATATTCGGGATTGCCCGCGCCAGCTTGATCCAAGGCCTGCTGATAGCCCAGTTCCCCTTGTGACTTGGCCGAGGCGTATTTTTTGACAGCCTTCTCGCAATCACCTTCGGCAGCCGCTTCCGCCGCTTGCTCCAGGGCTTTTCCCAGATCGCGCCATTCGCCACCCACAGATTGCGCCTTTTTCTGGGCAGTCTGGGCCTCTGCCATGACAGCCGCAACATCACATTTGGGTGGCGGCGGCGGTTCTTCCGCAACGGAAGCGAAGGTGCCAAGGACAGCGACAATCGCGGCAGCCGCTAGATTCTTGGATTGCATGCTTCCTCCTGGTGTCGCAGCATTTGTGTTTGTAATTCTTGAGACATATAGTCTGGTTTGATTTTGCTCCCGCACCCATCGCATTGCAACCGCGCTGGGACGCCGCCGGGGCCAGCATTGCCTTTTCTCCGATGGCGCATTAGCCTTGGAGGCGGCAATAATATTCACCTACAAGGAGGTCGGTCATGCGTTATCCCTTCATCATTCTTGCTCTCACATTCGCCTTCCCGCTACAGGCGGCCATCTACCGCTGCGAAACCCCGGCAGGCACCAGCTTCCAGGAAACACCCTGCGCCGAAGGGCTATCTACCGAGGTCAAGGTTGAGGATTACCGGATCGGCACTCGCGCCGTGCCTAAGGTGGATCTGGGTCTCGACAAGGAAGCCCGCCATGGCCCAAGGAGCTACATGCAAAAGGCCCGGAAACAAAACGACAGGGCCTGCTTTTCCAAGAAACAGCAACTGGAAACCCTGCAATGGAAGCTGCGGAAAGGCTACAAGGCAAGCGCCGGCGAACATATGCGGCAACGGCGCCGGCAGATCGAAGATTATATGCGGACCCTTTGCCGGTGACCGGTTATCAAGGCCGTGCGCCGCGGGTCATGCGCCAGCGCAAATAGCTGGGTTCGTCGAGATAGCCACGGCTGCTGATGTAGCGGAGCAGGTTATTCAGACGGAAAAAACGCACCACCGAATCGACCCGTATGATCTCCTTCCCGCGTTCATCGAAAAAGATCAGCGACGGGGCGTAGAAAACCCCAGCGAGCGAGCCCAGGCCTTGGCCGTGGTACGCCGTCCATCGGGCGTGATGTCGGGGTGCCGGACCAGGGCGGGTATCTCCGCAACACCGGCAAGTGACATGGTAAGCATGGCCAGGCATGCACCAATCAGGGCCGGCAAGCGACGCATGGGGTTCCTCGTATAACAGAACTGAAAAACGTGTGGTCTATCGCTGCCCTGGGCTTCAAGCCACATGCAGCCCAGGGTTGTTGCCCAGGAACTCTGATAGGAGAAAAAGCTTACCCTATCCCCAGCCGCATCTTCAGCAGCAAGAGGGCCAGGATAGACCTTGCCTCGGTGAAATCGGGGCGGCCCAGGAGGAGGTGACTGTCCGCCAGGCGCCAAGGGATCACTTCGATGGGTTCGGGTTCGTCCCCCTCGGCGCGGCATTCGTAGAGTTCCCGTGCGACCACCATGTGTGTGGTGTGTTGCAGGTAACCGGGGGCAAGGGTGACGGAGTGGAGCGGTTCGATGACGTGCGCGCCGTAGCCGGTCTCTTCCTGGATCTCGCGGTCGGCGGCCTGTTCCGGTGTCTCGCCTTGTTCAATGTGGCCCTTGGGAAAGGCCAGTTCGTAGCGGTCCATGCCGGCGGCGTACTCGCGGATGAGAAGGACGGTTTCCGCATCGAGCAGGGGCACCACCAGCACGGCCCCTTCCGGCGAACCCAGGATGCGCTGGTAGCACCGGGTGGCGCCGTTGGAAAACTCCAGGTCCAGCGTTTGGATGCGGAAGATACCGGTGTCGGTGATGAGGCCGGTCTTGTGGATCTTGGGTGGTGTCGGCATGGGGTTTGGCGTGAATGCTGTGTTGTTGGGAAATCCTGTGTAGAGTTTAGCGCCTTACCCACCCCGAGAACCCAACTCCATGATCAACTGGCGTGAAATCGATACGGTGCTGCTGGATATGGACGGAACCCTGCTGGATCTCCATTTCGACAACCATTTCTGGCTGGAATATGTACCCCGACGATACGCGGAGGCGCGGGGACTGCTGCTGGAGGAGGCTAAGCGGGAACTGCTGGGACGCTACAACGACATCCAGGGGACGCTGGAGTGGTACTGCGTCGATCACTGGAGCCGGGAATTGGAGCTGGACATCGCCCTGCTGAAGGAAGAGATCAGTCACCTGATCGCGGTTCATCCCCATGTGGCCGATTTCCTGGAGGGATTGCGCGGGGTCGGCAAGCGGGTGGTGCTGGTGACCAACGCCCATCAGAAGTCGTTGCGGCTGAAGATGGAAAAGACCCAGCTCCAGGGCCATTTCGACAACATCGTCTGCGCCCACGACCTGGGCCACGCCAAGGAGGAGCAGGCCTTCTGGCACAAGCTGCAAGAGCTGGAGCCCTTCGATCCGCAACGCAGCCTTTTCGTGGACGACAGCCTCTCCATGCTCCGGTCCGCCCGGCACTACGGCATTCGCTGGTTATTGGCGGTGCTTAGGCCCGATTCGAAACAACCGGCGCGTGATCCCCAGGAATTCCCCGCCGTGCAGGATTTTTCCGAAGTGATGCCGGTCCGGCAGGTGTTACCGGACGACGTGATAGCAGGGTAGATACTGCCTGCCTGGCAGCTTCATGCGGTGCTGGGCGACGAAGGAGGCGAGCAGTTCGTCCATGCGCTCCATGATTTCAGGCTCTCCGCAGATCTCGTAAAGTCCTTGGCGTTCCACGGCGCGGATGCCTTCTTCTTTCACATTGCCCGCCACCACTCCGGAGAAGGCGCGGCGCAGGTTGGCGGCCAGAAGGTGGCCCGGCTGTTCCCGGTGCAGGGCAAGTCCGCGCATGTTTTCATGGGTAGGGGCGAAGGGTTGTTGGAATTCAAGGCCGATGCGAAGCTTCCAATTGAAGTAGAAGGCGTCGTTTTGAGATAGGCGGAACCCCTCCACACGCATGATGCCCTCGGCCATTGCGCGGGCGACCGCCACGGGGTCGTCGATGATGATGCGGTAGAGTCCTTGTGCCTGGGCACCGAGGGTCGCGCCGATGAAATCGTCGATCCGGCGGAAATAGTCCCCGGCCGTTCGCGGTCCCGTGAAGATCAAGGGAAAGGGCATGCCGGCGTTGTCGGGGTGGAGCAGTATCCCCAAAAGATAAAGGATCTCCTCCGCCGTGCCCACGCCGCCGGGGAAAACCAGGAAGCCGTGGCCGGTACGCACGAAAGCCTCCAGCCGCTTCTCGATGTCCGGCATGATCACCAGGTCGTTGACGATGGGGTTGGGGGGTTCGGAGGCGATGATCCCCGGCTCTGAAATGCCGATATAGCGGCCACCGCAGATACGTTGCTTGGCGTGGCCGATGGTGGCGCCTTTCATGGGACCTTTCATGGCGCCGGGGCCGCAACCGGTGCAGATATCCAGCCCGCGCAGGCCCATCTGGTAGCCCACTTCCTTGGTGTAATCGTATTCGTTGCGGGGGATGGAATGACCGCCCCAGCAGACTACCAGGCTGGGTTGCGCGGTGGAGCGCAGGATGCCGGCGTTGCGGAGGATGTGGAAGACGGCGTTGGTGATTCCGCTGGAATGGCTGAGGTCGAACCTGGGGCTGTTGTCGATCTCGTCGTGGATGAAGATGACATCACGCAAGACCGTGAACAGGTGCTCGCTGATGCCTTTGATTATCTTGCCCTCGACAAAGGCCTTGGGCGGGGCATTTCTTAGCTCCAGCTTGATGCCGCGCTCTTCCTGCACCACGCGGATGTCAAAGTCGCTGAACCGTTCGAGCAGTTCCTTGCCGTCGTCAATGTCGCCACCGCTATTGAGGACGGCGAGGGAGCAGTTGCGGAAGAGCTGGTAGAGGCCCCCTTTGCTGCGGTCGAGCAAATGATCGACCTCGAACCGGGACAGCACATCCAGCCGTCCTTCCGGGTAAATGGTCGCGTCGACCGGGGCGATGGACAGAGATTCAGCCACGGGGCTCGGGGATGGATTAGGCGGACTTGCGTGGCGGGCGCCGCCACTTCCGCCCCTTCTTTCCTGGGAGGGGTGGAATGCCTCGCGGCGCACCAGGCTGTCCCGTGAGATCTCGGCCAGCATTCGGCCCTCGACCGGCTTCACCGGGATTTTGTGGCGGATGAATGTCTCTATGTCGGGCAGCGAGAAGGCGTGGGTCTCGCAGACGAAGCTGATGGCGTCGCCAGAGGCCCCGGCCCGCGCGGTACGGCCGACGCGATGGACATAGTCCTCGCAGTCGTCCGGCAGGTCGAAATTGATGACGTGGCTGACATCGGGGATGTGGAGGCCGCGTGCGGCCACATCGGTTGCTACCAGTACCTTGACCTCCCCCTGCTGGAATTTCTTCAACAGGGAGAGCCGTTTTTGCTGCGGTACGTCGCCGGAAAGGATCGCGGAGGGGATGCCGTTGCCTTCCAAATACCCCCAGACCTTGTCGGCGGAGCGCTTAGTGTTGACGAAGACGATGGTGCGCGAGGGTTCCGAGTGGCGCATCAGGCCAATCAAGAGCGGGATCTTCTCCTCGTTGGCCACCATATAGGCGCACTCCAGCACCTTGTCAGCAGTGATTTTTTCGGTCTCCACCACCACGCTCTGGGGGTTGTTCATATGCTCGTAGGCCAGTTCCGTCACCCGGTAGGAGAGGGTGGCAGAAAAGAGCATGCCCAGCCGTTTATGGGGCGACGGCATGCGCCGGAGCAGGAAACGGATGTCCTTGATGAAGCCGAGATCGAACATGCGGTCGGCCTCATCAAGCACAACCGCCTGGACATGGTTCAGGTTGAAAAGGTGTTGCTTGTGGAAGTCGATCAAGCGGCCGGGGGTTCCGATCAGCACGTCCAGGCCCGCCTTGACCATATCGCGTTGCTTTTCGTAATCCGAGCCGCCGTACACCACGCCGATGCGGAGGCCACAATGCTTGCCCAGCACTTCCGCGTCCTTGTGGATCTGCACCGCTAGTTCACGAGTCGGGGCCAGAATGACGGCCCTGGGATGGGACGGGTCAGGTTCCGTGCCGAGCAGCCGCTGAAATACAGCGATCAGGAATGCGGCAGTCTTGCCGGTACCGGTCTGGGCCTGGCCGGCCACGTCCTGGCCGGAGAGGGCGACGGGCAGCGATTGGGCCTGGATGGGGGTGCAGTAGTGGAATCCGGCCTCGTGGATGCCTTGGAGGATTTCGGGACCGATGGCCAGATTGTCGAAAGTGACTTGGGTCAGGTGATGTTTGCTCATGAAGCGCAAGGATACAGTAAATCAGCGCGCATGTTGCATTGGTTGCTATCTTGGGCTCAAATAACCCGGACACGAGATTGTTATGAGCGCCCATTGGCTCGGTTAACCCTGGAGAGTGGATTGTGAACGAACATATTGTTCAGTTGTCCGACGATAGCTTTGAAGCCGAAGTGTTGAAGTCTGGTGTCCCCGTGCTGGTGGACTATTGGGCCGAGTGGTGCGGTCCCTGCAAGATGATCGCGCCTGTGCTGGACGATATCGCAGGCGAGTATCTGGGTAAGGTGAAAATCGCTAAACTCAATATCGATGCTAATCCCCTGACTCCCCCCCGTTACGGCATCCGTGGCATTCCCACCCTGATGTTGTTCAAGAGCGGCGAGGTGGAGGCCACTAAGGTTGGCGCTGTCTCCAAGTCCCAGTTGACGGCCTTCATCGACAGTAATCTCTGACCTGGCTCGCGCAAGCGGACCGCCCGGATGTCTTGTGCCAAGGACGCCGGGACGGTTTGCTTGTGAAATAAAACCGATGGTGTTAAATTCCGATGCCATGTCCTGATCGGGACCCTCTGCCCGACAAGAATCCCACAAACCCTGTCAATCCCCAAAGCCGTCGCGTCCGCGAACGGCTATTTCCCCACAACTCAAAAAACCCTATGAATCTCACCGAACTCAAGAAGCAACCTGTTCCCGAATTGCTCGATCTGGCCCAGACGATGGAAATCGAGGGGATGGCCCGATCACGAAAGCAGGATCTCATCTTCGCCATACTCAAGGCGCACGCCAAGAAGGGGGAGGATATCTATGGGGACGGCGTTCTTGAGATATTGCAGGATGGCTTCGGCTTCCTCCGTTCGGGCGACAGTTCTTTCCTGGCGGGCCCGGACGACATTTACGTCTCGCCCAGCCAGATCCGCCGCTTCAATCTGCGCACCGGCGACACCATTTCAGGCAAGATCCGGCCTCCCAAAGAGGGCGAACGCTATTTCGCCCTGCTCAAGGTGGACGAGATCAATTACGACAAGCCGGAAAACGCCAAGAACAAGATCCTGTTCGAGAATTTCACGCCGCTATTCGCCAACCAGAAATTCACCCTGGAGATGGGCAACGGCAGCACCGAAGACATCACTGCCCGCACCATCGAACTCTGTGCCCCCATCGGCAAGGGCCAGCGCGGCCTGATCGTCTCCCCGCCCAAGGCGGGCAAGACCATGCTGATGCAGAACATCGCCCAGTCCATCGCCCACAATCACCCCGAGTGTTACCTGATCGTGCTGCTGATCGACGAGCGGCCCGAGGAAGTGACCGAGATGCAGCGCTCCGTGCGCGCCGAGGTGATCTCCTCCACCTTCGATGAACCGGCAACCCGCCATGTCCAGGTGGCCGAGATGGTGATCGAGAAGGCCAAGCGCCTGGTCGAGCACAAGCGCGACGTGGTGATCCTGCTCGATTCCATCACCCGCCTGGCCCGTGCCTACAACACGGTCATCCCTTCCTCTGGCAAGGTGCTCACCGGCGGCGTGGACGCCAACGCCCTGCAAAAGCCGAAGCGTTTCTTCGGCACGGCGCGCAACCTTGAGGAGGGCGGCTCCCTTACCATCATCGCCACGGCACTGGTCGATACCGGCTCACGCATGGACGACGTGATCTACGAAGAGTTCAAGGGCACCGGCAACATGGAGGTCCACCTGGATCGCCGCATCGCCGAGAAGCGCATCTTCCCCGCCATCAACATCAACCGCTCCGGCACCCGCCGCGAAGATCTGCTGATGAAGCCCGACGCGCTCCAGAAGATATGGATTCTGCGCCGGATACTGCACCCCATGGACGAGTTGGCCGCCATGGAGTTCCTCTACGACAAGCTAAAGATCACCAAGACCAACAACGATTTCTTCGATGCGATGAAGGGCTGAGACATTCCCCATGAAGGCCATGATCCTCGCCGCCGGTCGCGGCGAGCGGATGCGTCCCCTCACCGACCACTGTCCCAAGCCCCTGCTCGAAGCTGGCGGCAAGCCCCTCATCGTCCACCACATCGAACGGCTGGTTGCGGCGGGTTTCCGTGAGCTGGTGATCAATCACGCCCACTTAGGCGCCCTGATCGAGGCAAGGCTCGGTGATGGCGCCCAGTGGGGGGTTTCCATCTCATACTCGCCGGAACAGAAGGCCCTGGAGACCGGCGGCGGCATCTTCAAGGCACTGCCGCTGCTGGGAGAAACCCCCTTTCTGGTGCTGAACGCTGATGTCTGGACCGATCTCGATTTCAGCCGCTTCAATGGACTGGAACCGGATGGGCTGGCCTACCTGATATTGGTCGATAACCCCGAGCACAATCCCAACGGCGATTTCGCCCTGTCCCAGGACCGAGTCTCCAGCGAAGGGGCGGCTCGGCTGACTTTCAGCGGTATTGGCGTCTATCGCCCCGATCTCTTTGCAAATTGTGAAAGCGGGGCCTTTCCCCTGGCGCCCCTGCTGCGTGATGCCATGGCGCGGGGACTGGTTGCTGGCGAACACTTCCGGGGCAACTGGCTGGATATCGGCACCCCGCAGCGGCTGCTCGATCTGGATAGCAGATTGCGAAACTCTGCCTAAGCGCTTTATAGGCTGAAAGCCCGCCGCTCACAGGACCGGGATGGCGTGGTCGATGTGCAGATAATCCATCAGTTCCAGGGGCTGGCCGTTGGCGCTGATGATCTCCATGGCGCGTTCCCTGGCGTTCAGCCGTTTGTAGAAGGCGACGATCAGCTTGACGCCGCTGAGATCGAGGAAACTGACCTCTTC
Source organism: Gammaproteobacteria bacterium RIFOXYD12_FULL_61_37 (assembly GCA_001801995.1). GTDB lineage: Bacteria > Pseudomonadota > Gammaproteobacteria > Chromatiales > Chromatiaceae > YD12-FULL-61-37. The sequence continues at coordinate 126,170 of MGZB01000018.1, forward strand.
CATGTCGAGCTTCACCCTGTCGGCATCGGTGCTGTTGGAAATGATTTTCAGCGCGGAGCGAATGGTGGCGCAGCCCTCGGTATCCAATTTCCCGCTCAACTTGAGAACCAGGTCGCCCTTGGGGGTGTTGGTGAATTTCAGGTCCATGGCCTTGCTCCTGCGCGATTGGTTGATGCTCTGATTTCTATTGAGCACCATCCGTGCCAACTTTCTGTCGCTTGCCAACCCATTGATATGTAAGGCAGTGCGCCCCGCTGGGGCGGTAGCGGCTGACCGGGAGTCGCGAAAATGGAATTTGCAAATTGCGAAAGGATTTGCAACCTGAAAAGCGGACAGGATGAGGGTGGCTGGATTAGGTTTCCGGCGTCAACCAATCGGCGCGCCAGTGGCCGGCGCCTTCCGCCGCTAGGCGCCCCCACAGCCAGGGCAGCAGTTGGTTGAGGGCCTCCTCCATGCCCCAGGGCGGATTGACGATCAGCATGCCGGAGCCGGTCATGCCGGGGTGGGTCTTGGGAAGGACGGCGAGTTCGGCGCGGAAGATCCGGGGGATGGCGGTGGCGGCCACGCGGGGCAGGAAATCGGCTGCTGCCGGATGGTCCAGCAGCGGATACCAGATGGCATAACAGCCGGTGGCCCAGCGACCTATCCCCTCCTTGAGCAAGGCTATGACCCGGCGGAATTCCTCTTTGATCTCGTAGGAGGGGTCGATCAGGACCAGGCCCCGGCGTTCGCGGGGAGGCAGCAGGGCCGGAAGTCCTTCGTAGCCATCGCGGTTGTGGATATGGGCGCGGCGCTCGCCGCCGAGGCAGGCGCGCAATTCGCTCAATGCCTGGGGGTGCAGCTCCATCAGCTCCAAATGGTCGTCCGGGCGCAACAATTTGGCGGCGATCAATGGGGAGCCGGGGTAGCGCCGCAGGCGGCCATCCGGGTTGATGTCACGCACCAGGGCCAGATAGGACGAAAGCTGGCCGGGTGCGTCCGTGGCGGAAAACAGCCGCCCGACGCCCTCGTGGTATTCGGCGGTCTTGCACGCCTCGGCGCTCTCCAGGTCATAGAGCCCCGATCCGGCGTGGGTATCGAATACCCGCAGGGGCTTCTCCTTGCGTTGCAGGGATTGCATCAGCAGCGTCAGTACGGCGTGTTTGAGTACGTCGGCGGGGTTGCCGGCGTGATAAAGATGTTGGTAACTCAGCATGGTGATATGGGCGAGAAGTGCGATAAAGTGCGAAGATTATGCGCTAGGCGGCGAAGGTTGCTGAAGTGGTCTCTCCAATGCCCTCGCATCGAACATAAAATAATTACAGGGGCAGGGAACGGCAGGGTGCCGGTTTTTTGTCTGATAAAGAATCCCGTCACACGTATGATGAGAGTCAAATAAGCCTCTCCACGGCCCAAACACCCATCGGGGCAAGCGATATCCATGGCTTTACAAGAATTCGGACTATTTATCAGCAGTTGGTTGCGTTCACCCATGCAGGTTGGCGCCGTGACGCCAAGCAGTGATGCGCTGGCCAGGGCCATGGCACGCGAGATCGATTCAAAGGAAGAGGGGGTCATCGTGGAACTGGGGCCAGGAACCGGTGCGGTCACCCGCGCCCTGCTGCATCACGGCATTGCTGCCGAGCGGCTGCTCCTGGTCGAGCGTGACCCCCACTTCTGCCACCTGCTGCACGGCCGCTTTCCCGACGTAAGGGTGCTCCAAGGCGATGCCAGCAAGCTGGGGAAGCTGTTGAAAGATGCGGGTGTTCCGAAGGTGTCGGCGGTGGTTTCGAGCCTGCCGCTCCTGTCCCTGGGCATCAGCTTGCAACGGGAGATTCTGCGGGAGAGTTTTCGTATCCTGGATGGCGATGGCGGCAGTTTCATTCAATTCACCTACGGACTCGGTTCCCCTGTCCATCCCGTCCTACAGCGCCGCTTGGGCCTGACCGGCCAGCCGGTCGCGCGGGTTCTGTGGAATATCCCGCCGGCCGTAGTGTGGCGGTACGGAAAGGCCTGACCGGACCAGCGCCAGGTCATCGGCCATGCTCCTAGCGGATGCCCGCCAAAGCCCCTCGCCTAACTGCGACGAGCGGCCCGGCGAGGGTGAAATCAGCCTGCTGGTGATCCACAACATCAGCCTGCCGCCGGGAGAATTTGGCGGACCCTGGATCGACCTGCTGTTCACCAATGCCCTTCCCCCTGATGCCCACCCCTATTTCGCCGGGATTGCCGGGGTGCGGGTCTCCTGCCATTTACTGATCCACCGGGATGGGGAGCTGATCCAATACGTCCCGCTCGGCAAGCGGGCCTGGCATGCCGGCCTCTCGCGGTTCCAGGGCCGCGCCGCCTGCAACGATTTCTCCATCGGCATCGAACTGGAGGGGAGCGATCAAACTCCCTACACCGATGCCCAATACGAACGGCTGGTCAGGGTTACCGGAATCATAAGGGAGCGGTATCCTAGCATCAGTCTTGATCGCATCGTCGGGCACAGCGACATCGCCCCGGACCGCAAAACCGATCCCGGCCCTGCGTTCGACTGGACACGTTACCGCGCCCTGATCCAATCCACTGGGGGATGCCCATGACCTTCATCGTATTGTTACTTGCCCTGCTTGCCGAACGCTTTCTGCTTGATCAACGGGACTGGCGCAAAACGGACTGGTTTCAGCGCTACTACCTTGCCCTCGCGCACCACCCCCAAGGCGGCTGGATCACAAGCCGCTTCTGGGGTCCTGCGGCCGTCCTCACCCCCGCCCTTGCCGCTGTCGCGCTGTTCCAATGGTTCGTGGGAGACTCCCTCGGCGGCATACCTGCCTTCCTTTTCGGCCTAGCGGTATTGATCTACTGCCTCGGCCCGGACGATTTGGACAACCAAGCCACCGACTTTCTCTACGCCCAAGAGCGAGGGGAACAGGAAAAGGCCCGCCTGGCCGCCGCCAAACTCTGCGACGGCGAACCCGCCGATTCCCCCGCAGGGCTTGTCCGCCAAGTTCGTGAGGCCATCCTCTACCAGTCCAACAGGCGAATTTTCGGCGTCATCTTCTGGTTTCTCATCCTGGGACCCCTGGGTGCCGCCCTCTACCGCATGTCCCGTTATCTCCTGCAAACTCAGGAGGAAACCGGGAGCGAGGAATTCTTCCAAGGCCGGCAGCGCCTGGTCTTCATCCTCGATTGGGTTCCCACACGCGCCCTGGTCCTCGCCTTTGCCCTGGCAGGGAACTTCGAGAATACCCTGGAAGCCTGGCGCCGTTGGGAAAGGCAGCGGCCCGCCGAATTCCGTGGGGAAGAAGCGCAAGGGCTTCTGATCCAGGCCGGTAATGGGGCGCTGATGATCCAGGATGAGGACGACGAAGAAGCCAACTCCGCCCAAGTCGAGGCCGCCCTCTCCCTCGTCTGGCGATCCTTGACGGTCTGGCTGGTTATCCTGGGTCTGTTGACGCTGATCTTCTAAGCCGCGGAAGGGAGTTCCTCTCGCCGGCTTCGCCGCTGATAACAATCAGCGGGGCCGGTTCTGCGTGGCTCCGCACTAGGCTTCGCCGCCGGCCATCGCCTCATTGACCATCCTTTGCAATTCACCGCTGGCTTGCAGTTCCAGAATGATGTCGCAGCCCCCGATCAACTCGCCCTTGATATAGACCTGGGGGAAGGTGGGCCAATCGGCGTAGCGGGGGAGGTTTTCGAAGATTTCGGGGTCCTGCATGACGTTGACGTGGGCGAAGGGTTTGCCGCATGCCTTTAGCGCCTCCGCTGCACGGGAGGAGAAACCGCATAGGGGGAACTGGGGCGTACCCTTCATGAAGATGATGACGGGGTTGTTTTCGACCTGTTCTTTGATTCGTTTTATTACATCCATCACACTCGCCTCATTGCTCAAAAAATAGTTTTCACCACGGAGACGCGGAATTCTCAGAGAAAGAAGCCATTCAAAAACCAAGGTTCTCTGTCTCTGTGGTTTTGATGATGGCCTAGGTTGTGTTCGGTATCCTTGATTTCAACCATGGTCGAGGTGCCGTTGCAGCCAGAATTCGAACAGGGCGCAATGCCAAAGTTTGCTGCCCAGGATGCGGGTGTGGTGCATCTCCGGGGCCGCCAGCAGCAGTTCCAGTGTGCTGCGCTCGAAAATGCCACGCTCCCGGCAGGCCCTGGAATCGAGGATATCCCGCATGAATTGCAGGAACTCTCCGCGCACATATTTCAGCGCTGGCATTGGGAAATAGCCCTTGGGCCGGTCGATGACAGTATCGGGCAGCAGCCCCCTGGCAATGGCCTTGAGGGGATATTTGCCGTTGTCCCGCAGTTTCAATGCTGGCGGGCAGCGGGCCGCCAGCTCCACGAGCTGGTGATCGAGGAAGGGGACGCGGGCCTCCAACCCCCAGGCCATGGTCATGTTGTCCACCCGCTTGACCGGGTCATCAACGATCAGGGTCGTCACATCCAGGCGTAATACGGCATCGATGAAGGTCTCCGCCCCCGGCTCGTTGAGCCGTTCGGCGATGTAGCGGCCGGTATGGTCATCACCCCGGAAGGCGGGCCGGACCAGGGTCAGGAACTCGGCCTGATCCCGGTCGAAGTAGTGCTTGCGGAAGCGGTCGATCCGGCTGCCCCCGGTCTCGGCGGCCATGCGCGGATACCAGAAGTAGCCGCCGAAGACCTCGTCCGCCCCCTGGCCCGACTGGACTACCTTGACCTCGCGGGCCACCTGCTCGCCCAGGAGATAGAAGGCCACAGCGTCCTGGCCGAACATGGGCTCGGCCATGGCGTCCACCGCCTCGGGCAGGCGCCGCAGGACCTGGTGGTTGGGGACCAGGAACTTGTGGTGGCGCGTCCCATACCGCTCCGCCACCGGGTCGGAATATTCGAACTCGCTCCCCTTCTCGTCGGGGTGGTCCTCGAAGCCGATGGAGAAGGTGCGTAGGTCGGAGACCCCGGCCTCGGCCAGCAGGGCCACCAGCAGGCTGGAATCGAGCCCCCCGGAGAGCAGCACCCCTACCGGCACGTCGGCCACCTCGTTGCGCTTCTGCACGGCGGCGCGCAGGGCCTGATGGATGGCCTCGATCCATTCACCGTCGCTCAAGGCCCTGTCCGGCCGGGTGGCATCGAGCCGCCAATAGTGAGTCAAGGGGGTCAGCACGCCGTTCTCAACCGCCATCACATGGGCCGGCGGCAGTTTGCGCACACCCTGGACTATGGTCCGAGGGGCAGGCACCACCCCGTGCAGGCTGAATTGAAAATGGAGTGCCACCGGATCGATGGCTGTATCAATATCGCCAGCCGCCAACAGGGCCTGGGTATTGGAGGCAAAACGGAACCGCTTGCTGTCGGTCGTGTAGTAAAGCGGCTTGATGCCAAAGCGGTCGCGACCGAGGAAGAGCCGTTTTGCCCGCATGTCCCAGAGGGCGAAGGCGAACATACCATGCAGCTGCTCCACGCAGGCATCGCCCCACTCCCGGTAGGCCTTGAGGATCACCTCCGTATCGCCGCCGGAGAAGAAATGATAACCCTTGCCGCGCAGCTCCTCCCGTAGCGCCCGGTAGTTGTAGATGGTGCCGTTGAAAACCAGGGCCAGCCCCAGTTCAGCATCCACCATGGGCTGGTTCGACTGTTCCGACAGGTCGATGATGGCCAGTCGCCTGTGACCGAAGCCCAGGGGACCGTCGCTGTAACTGCCGCCATGGTCGGGCCCCCGCCGCTCCAGCCGTTCCATCATCCGGCCCACGGCGGCCATATCCGCCGGCCGGTCGTCGAATCTCAATTCACCGCAGATGCCGCACATTGCCTGTTCCTGTTTTGTTTTCGATCATTTCCAGGTTCATTCTGTCATCGCCCGCATCGAGATTGAAACGGGGAGATTAACCAAGTAAAGTTCTTGGTCATATCATTCACAAGAGATATTCCCCATGAACCCATTAGACACCCGTGGCGGCACCGTCATCGCCGGCATCCTTCTGGCCGTCCTTTTCATTTTCCTGCTCGGTCCCAAGGGCGCTTTCAACCCCTGGGAGTTCTGGGTCTGGTTCCATGTGGTCTCCGGCATTGCCTGGGTCGGCCTACTCTACTACTTCAATTTCGTGCAGGTCCCCGCCCTGAACCAGGCCCTGGCCGAGAAGGAACCCGGTCCAGCCGCCATCAACAAGTACATCGCCCCGCGCGCGCTCTTCTGGTTCCGCTGGGCCGCCATCGCCACCTGGCTTAGCGGCTCCATGGCCCTGGAAGTTCTCCATACCGCCCCCGGTTCCGGCGTCATGGCCGCCTTCGGCTTCAAGCCCGGCTTTGAGGTCATCGGCATGGGTGCCTGGCTCGGCACCATCATGCTGTTCAACGTCTGGGTTCTGATCTGGCCCAATCAGAAAAAACTGCTCGGCCTGGTGGCTGCCACGGACGCGCAAAAGGCCAGCGCCAAGCGGATCGCCTTCCTCGCCTCGCGCACCAACGCCATGCTCTCCATCCCCATGTTGCTGGGCATGACGGCCTTCGCGCACGGATTGCCTTTCTAAACGCCCACGGGCAAGGCATCACCCCAGACCAGAGGCTGGCGGCTTGAGGCTGGAGGAGCTAGT
>MGZB01000018.1:132728-164703 GCA_001801995.1 Gammaproteobacteria bacterium RIFOXYD12_FULL_61_37
TCTTTCCATCCGCGTCTGGCGCCGCATCGCCCTGTTGTCCCTCCTTTTGTTGCCGATTCTTTGGCTGGCATTGCACAGGGAACCCCAGGCACAGCGGCTCACCCTGCTCCATTTCAACGATTTTCATGGCCAGTTGACGCCTTATCCGGAAGACCCGGTCAAAGACAGCCTCGGGGGCATCGCCCGCCTGGCCGGGACGGTCGAGGCCATCCGCCGGGAATCGCCGGACCGGACCTTCATTCTTCTGTTTGCGGGCGATTTGCTGCAAGGCTCCATGTTGTCGAGCCTCCACCACGGTCACCCCGATGTGGAGATGTTCAACGCCATGGGCGTGGATGCGGCGGTGATGGGCAACCACGAACTGGACTACGGCCAGGAGAATTTTCTCTCCCTGTTGAAAGAGGCCAAGTACCCCTGGCTCGCGGCCAATGCGGATATTCCGGGCGCGCAGGGATTGCTGCGGCCGACGGCGATCATCGAAGGTAAAGGGGGGTTGCGTATCGGCATCCTCGGTCTCACGACCAGCGAACTGGTGACCACCACCCACCCGCGCAACTCCAAAGGGGTTCAAATGACCGATCCCCTGGTGGCCGCCAATGCGCAGTTGGCCGAGCTGACGGCCAAATCCGACGTTCAGATCCTGCTTTCCCATCTGGGATTTTCCGAGGATCGCCGCATGGCGAACCAACTCAAGGGCATCGACCTGATCGTCGGCGGCCATAATCACTTCCTCTTCGCGCAACCCAAGCAGGAGGGCGGGAAATGGATCGTCCAGGCCGGCGAACGGGGCCGCTGGCTGGGGCGCATGGATCTCAAGATCGAGGGGGACCGGATCGAGATGGAATCCTACCGCCTCATCCCCATCAACGCCGATTCCCCCTTCGACGGGAGGATGGCCGGCGTTGTTGATGCGCTGAGCCAGGAGGTATCCAAGGCGATGGACCGGGTGGTCGGCCAGTCGCTGGTTTTTTTGGATGGCCGGCGCGAAACGGCGCGTCGCGTCGAATCCAATCTGGGGGACTTTACCGCCGATCTGGCGCGCAAGCTGACCCGAACCGACGTGGCCCTGATCAACGGTGGCACCTTCAGGGACTCCATCCCGGCAGGACCCGTGACCCTCGGCAAGATCCATCGCGTCTTTCCCTTCGGCAACGAAGTGGTCACCGGGACTCTTCTCGGAGCCGACCTGCAAAAGGCGCTCGACCACAGCGCCGCCCTCGACCCAGAAGACAACCCTGGCGGCTTCCTACAGGTCTCCGGCCTCAGCTTCACCATCGAAGCCGGGCGCGCGGTCGATGTCATGGTGGGCGGCAAGCCCCTGGGCCCGTCCGCCGAATACCGGATCGTCACCTCCGATTTCCTGGCCGAAGGCGGCGACGGTTATGGCCTCTTCGCGCAAGCGCTGAAGGACAAGACCGGTACCGGCAACCTCCTTCTGGACATGGTGGCCGCCGCCTTCGAGGAGAAGGGCGATATCAGGGTGGAGGTGGATGGGCGGATACAACGGCGCTGAACCTCCCTGGGAATTACGCCGGGATGCACACCGTGACGCCCGTAATGCCGGTTGATTGCCAGTTCGGGGAGTCAATGCCATGCGTCGGCCTGTAGGTCGACAGACTACGAAGTGAGTGGTTGGCAATCAACCGGATAGGCAAGGTCTGAACCCTGAACAGACTGACGCTCAGCCCGCTTTCGTCTCCAAACGAAACACCCGCTCAAAAAGGGGTAACAAGGAAACCTCCAACCGCTCCCCCAGTGCGATGACGCGGGAATGGAGGTCTTCCAAATCATCGGGCAGTTTTTGTTTTCCTGCGAAGAGGATGTGGTTCTCGTCCTTGATGGGGCAGAGCAGGATTTCGGGAAAAAATTCGCCCATCCAGTGGAAAAGGGGCTCGCCGGTGTTCGCCGGGCCGTCGTAGTTGGCCACCAGCCAGCCGTTTTCGTTCAGTACCCGGTGGCATTCCGCCATGAACTCCTGCCGCCGTTGCAGGGGGGCCACGCTATTTGCGTGAAACATGTCGGCCAGGATGAGGTCCGCGCTGCCGGCCGGGCTGTTTTCCAATGCCTCCCTGGCGTCCGCGATGCCGATTGTTACCTCGGGGGCCTCGGGAAGGCCGAAGAAGTTCTCAGCGATTTCATGGATCTTCTTCCGCAGTTCGATGGCGTGGATTTGGCACTGGGGCAGGAGGTGGTGAAGCGCCCGCAGGAGGCAGCCGCCCCCCAGTCCCAATAGGATGGCGCGATGGGGCTCACGAAAGGCGAGGACCATCATCATCGACTGGGCGTGCTCGTGGACCAGGCGCTGTGGCGCCCCCAGGTCCATGCGGCTCTGCTCGTGCTGATAATCGAATGTCAGTATCCGGTGTGGCCCTTCGTCCAGGACGAAGATGTCACCCAGGGCGTCGCAGGCGTAGAAGAGGAGACGCCCCTCGGGTGATGTCTCCTGCTCCATCAGGCATTACTTGCGGAAAACCCAGTGGCGTCCGTCCTTGTCTTCCACGGGCTGGAGGGCGAAGCGGTTGTCGGCGCGTTGCCCAGATTGCAACAGGGAGAAGAGGTCTTCCATGATGCGGGGGTCCTCGGTGAAGTAGGAGTGGCCGAGCAGTCCCCCCGATGCGATGGATGCGTCGATGGTCTCCACGCCGGGCACCACAACCAGCCCCTCGCCCGAATCGCCGGCGCGGGCGTAGCCGTGGAAGGCCCTGGAGGCCATGAGGGCATTGTCCCCCGAGGAGGCATAGAGAGTGACGTGGATGTTAGTGCGGGCGAGGCGCGGGGCCACGTCACGGCGGAAGACATCGGAGTCGATGTCGGGGGCGATCATGACGATGTCGCGGAATCGGATCAAGTCCCCCGCCGAGCGGTCGGAGGCAAGCGTGGTCATGCCGCGGGCGATGAGGCGGGTGCCCATGCTGTGTCCGACCACGTAAATGTCCTTTGCCGGGGTTTGGTCGATGATGCCGTTGAGCAGTTCCAGGAATTGGGATTGGGCCCATTCGACATTGGTCTCGTCTACCGTGTAGCCCGTCAAGCTGCCCTGGGAAGGCCAACTGAAGAGCACAACCGGGCTGAATTTGAGGTCGCTGGCCAACTGGCCAAGGGATCTGGCCGCCTCGGCGAATTCCACATTATAGCCATGCACGAAGATCAAGACCTTGCCTCCCGGCGATCGGGCTATAGCCTTGTTTAGGTAGTAGTAGAAGGCATCCTTGCTGTAGTTGGTCTTGCGCTGGACGGTGATGTGCTTGCGGTCGTCGGGGGTCGATTCGAACCGCAGCAAGGTGGGTTCTTCGTGCCGGCCCACTAGGTGCCTGGAAGGGATCCCCACATCGGCCATGCCGTAACTGAGTTCGGCCCGCTCGGCGCCGAAATAGACATCCCGCTCCGCGCTCGGCTGGCGCCCCGTGGCGTAATAGACGTTGACCAGATTCGGCTGAGGCGCCGCTTCCGGCTCCTTGGGAGCGGGGGCGCCAGTGGTGGCGCAGCCGTGCAGGCCAATGAACGCGGCAGCAAGAAGAAAGTTGAGCATTCGCATTATCGATGTTCGCATGGTGTTCCGTTCAATTCAGACTGCTTGGGCCTGGGGGCCACAGGGCGCCTATTCTAACCTGGATCAATGGTTGCGGCGGATTGGCAAGGCGCATGATCGACAGCGTCGTATTCGTAATGCACCTTCTTGGACGCGGTTATGGGTAGGCCGGCCTAACCGGCGCGTCTTTGACCATAGCTTCGACAATGAACATCGGCGGGAGTTTCAGTAAGGGCGCGCGCCTCTGCGGTTTCCTGCCGGGCGGTAGTTGCAGACCCAGACCTGGGATTGATCGGAGCAGCGGGCCATGCCGCATCCGACCTCCGTGCTGGCCTTCCAGACGAGCTGGGTGTAATGGCCGCAACGCCTGCCGAAGCGGCACCGGTTGCGCGCCGGGTTGTAATTGCCTTTTTCCGCACCCCAGGCATCGACCACTTGAGAGGCCACGATTGATTGGGATTCCCGGCGGCCATCGGACCATCGCAAGGCGCTTGCCCAAAAAAGATTTTCCCCCAGGGAGGGATTCCGGCTGTGGCTCATCCGGCATCCTCCGTGGGTGCTCAAACGGTCGGCCCAGCCTTGCGCCACGTCCGCCAGATCGGCTGCCCAAGCCAGGGCATCGACTCCGGCATCGGCCCGCCAGCGGTTATGGGCCTCGGTCAGCTCGCGCTGCTGCTCCTGCGAGACCCCGGCGAAGGCGTTCAGGGGGAGCAGAACCCCCAGAAACCATCCCCGGAAAAGCCACCGCATGGACTGATGCGGGTCCATCACCGGCGAGGTTCCCCCTTGCGCAGCAGATCCACCCGCGACGGTTTTTTGAAGCAGGCCCCGTCCGGGGTCATGTGGGCCATGAAGGCATCCTGTATCCGGCCGTAAAGCTCGGGGCCGATCTCGTGTTGGGTATGGGTCACTTTCAGCATGCGGTCCTCGAATTCTTCCCAGGTCTTATAGCAGCCTGGGGATTCGAAGAAGAGTTCCGCCTCCAGCGCGAAACCGCCTCCAGAGACAGCCCGGCAGACGGCGGCGAAGGCCTCTTCCCGTACCCGCTTCTCGTCGTTGAATAGCCTCAATATCTCGTTGAAGGCCCCGGCATAGACGGGCTCGGAGATATAGGCCAGCCCGCCGGGCCTGAGTACCCGGTGGATCTCCGCGAAGCCCCGGTCCATCAATTCCGCCGGGACATGGTGCAGAGACTTGAGCATCAGGACGACATCCACCGAATCGTCCGGCAGATCGATCGCCTCCATGCCGCCGTACCTGAACGCCATCTGGGGCAGATCGCTGATGGTCAGATTCTTTTCGTGCTGGATGCGATCGACCTCGGTCGCAACGATCCGCGCCACCGGGAAGTCTTCCGCCAGGCGCCGGGTCATCCAGGCGCGCCCGCAGCCTAGTTCCAGGACCACAGCATCCTTCAGGGGCAGCAGCCGGTCCATGACCTCCAGCTCCGTCGCCTCGAAATAGGCGTCTGGGTCGTGGATAAGCGGTTCGTTTCGATTCATCAACTCCGTCCCCCCAATTGCGATACCGGCGTTACCCGCAGAACCTCCTCCATGCTGGTGAGCCCCGCCATGATCTTGCGCACCCCGCTGATGCGCAGGGGTTCCATGCCCTGCTTGAGCCCCTGCTTGCCGATTCGTTCCATGCTGCTTTCCGGTCCGACGAGATTACGTATTTCGGGCGTCATGCGCAGGATCTCGTAGATCCCCATGCGTCCCAGATAGCCGGTCTCACGGCATTTGTCGCAGCCTACCGGACCCATGATCTGCTCCGGCGGGGGCAGTTTCCAGGGATAGGTCAGCCCTTTCCAGGCCAGCTCGTCCAGCTCCCTGGCAGGGGCCTTGCAATGGGGGCAAAGGGTCCGCACCAAACGCTGAGCCACTATCCCAAGGAGGGTGGCGCTGATCAGATAATGGGGCACGCCGATGTCCTGCAAGCGGGTCAGGGCGGAGGAGGCGTCGTTGGTGTGCAGGGTGGAGAGGACCAGGTGACCGGTCAAGGCCGCCTGGATGGCCATCTCCGCCGTCTCCAGATCGCGGATCTCGCCCACCATGATGATGTCCGGGTCCTGGCGCATCAGGGTGCGGACGCCGGTGGCGAAGTCGAGGCCGATGCCGTGGTTGACCTGCATCTGGTTGAAGGAGGGCTCCACCATTTCGATGGGGTCCTCGATGGAGCAGAGGTTGATCTCCGGCCGAGCCAGTGCCTTCAGGGTGGAGTAGAGGGTGGTGGTCTTGCCCGAGCCGGTGGGGCCGGTCACCAGGACGATGCCATGGGTCTGGGCGGTCATCTCCGACCAGTTCTGGGCATCGCCCTTGCTGAAGCCCAGCTCCGAGAGGCTACGCACCAGGACCTGGGGATCGAAAATGCGCATGACCAGCTTCTCGCCGAAGGCGGTGGGCATGGTGGAGAGACGCAGCTCCACCTCCTGGCCGGAGGGGGTCTTGGTCTTGACGCGGCCGTCCTGGGGGCGGCGCTTCTCGACGATGTCCATGCGCCCCAGGCTCTTGATGCGGCTGGTCACCGCCAGCATGATCGGGGTCGGCACCTGATAGACCAGATGGAGCATGCCGTCGATGCGGAAGCGGATGTTGCCCACCTCTCGCCGGGGCTCCAGGTGGATGTCGCTGGCGCGCTGATCGAAGGCGTACTGGAACAGCCAGTCCACGATGCTGACGATATGGCGGTCGTTGGCGTCCAGCTTGCCCGCCTTGCCCAGCTCCACCAGAGCCTCCACGTTGGTCACCCCGAGGGGTTTCCAGGCATCGCTGAGGCCCGCCTTGCGGATGGAATGGCTGAGTCCGAACAGCTCCTCCTGATAGCGGGCCACGTCCAGCGGATTGGAGATGACCCGTGTGATCTCGCGCCGCAGTACATGGGAGAGTTCCTGTTCCCAGGCGCGTTCGAAGGGCTCAGCGGTGGCGAAGGTCACCAGCTCGTCCGTCACCGCCACGGGCAGGATGCGGTAGCGGGAGGCGTAGGAGATGGAGATGAGGCTGGTCACAGATTCCACGTCGATTTTCAAGGGATCGATGTGAAAATGGGGCAGGTTTACATAACTGGCCAGCCAGCGGGAGAGGCGTTCCAGCGTCAGCTCCTCGGCCGGATTGACAGGGTTCTTCAAACGCCGCTCGGCGATCCACACCAGGGGATGAATACCGCTCTTGGCCGCCTGGGCTCCTATGTACATTTTCTCCAGCTTGGCGCCTTCCTCCTCGGTGATCAGGCCTCCCGCCACCAGCGGGGGCAGGATATCCTCCAGTTTCAGCCGGCGGTTCGTCTGGGCATCGGTTGCTTCATCGGCCAAGGGGGAAGCCCTCCAAGTGGGTCGAGCCAGGCCGTTCCGCCATCAGAGCAGGAACAGGCTGGCCAAACCGAGGAAAATAAAAAAGCCCATCGCGTCGGTGGTGGCGGTCAGGAGCACGCTGGACCCCAGCGCAGGATCGCGTCCCCAGCGCTCCAGACCCAGGGGCACCGCCAGTCCCACCACCCCGGCGATGAGCATGTTGAGCAGCATGGCGGCTGCCATTACCAGACCCAGCCCCGGATTCCAGTAGAGGCCATAGGCCACCAGCCCCATCACCCCACCCCACACCAGTCCGTTCAGAAGGCTTACGGCCAGCTCCTTGCGCGCCAAGCGCCAGAGGTTGGTGTGCCCGATCTGCTCCAGGGCCAGGCCGCGAATGATGATGGCTGTGGTCTGGTTGCCTGTGTTGCCGCCCACCCCCGAAACGATGGGCATCAGGGCCGCCAGGGCCACTACCTGAGCGATGGTGCCCTCGAACAGGCCGATGACGCGGGAGGCCAGGAAGGCGGTGAAGAGGTTGATGGAAAGCCAGAGCCAGCGATTCCGCGCGCTGTCCCAGACGCTGGCGAAGAGGTCTTCGCCACCGCTCAGGCCGGCGCGGACAAGGATCTTCTCCTCCTGCTCCTCGCGGATGTAGTCCATCACTACGTCAACGGTGAGTCGCCCCAGCAGCTTGCCGCGTTCGTTCACCACCGGCGCCGAGGCCAGGTCGTAGCGTTCGAAGGCCTTGGCCGCCTCCCGCGCCATTTCCTCGGGCCGGAAAGTTACTACATTGGTGGCCATGGTCCCGGCCACGGTCCCGCTGGGGGAGCCGAGCAGCAGGGCGGAGAGGCTCAGTACCCCAGTGAGGATGCCCCGGCCGTTCACCACCAGCAGCTTGTCGCTGTGGATGGGCATCGCCTCCAGGTTGCGCAGGGTTTCCAGGACCTGGCCGAGGGTGAAATCCTCGCGCACGGTCACCATGTCGGGGCTCATGAGGTGGCCAACGGCATCCTCGTCGTAGGCCATGGTGGAAACCAGCCACTGGCGGTCTTGCAGGGTCAGGGACTGGAGCCTTTGCTGGAGCGCGTCCTCCGGCAGCTCGTCCGCGATGTAGGCCAGGTCCTCGGCATCGAGCTGGTTCAGCACCTCCGTCAGCTCGCCCGGTTCCATAGCCTCGATCAGCCATTGGCGCACTTCCTCCGGCACCTCCAGCAGGACATCCCCACCACGGTTCCTGCCCGTCTGGCGCCAGACCAGCAGCCGTTCATCCGGCGGCAGGACCGTCAGAATATAGGCCACATCGGCAATATGCAGGCGCGACAGCTTGGTGTGCAGTTCGCTGAGGTGCTGGCGGTGGACCAGGGATTCCACCAGCTCGTGACGCTGGCTGCGGTCGCGGTGGGCAAGACCTTCCACCAGCCGCTGCTTTTCCAACAGCTCCCGGACCTGGGCAAGGCCTTGCCTCAATTGGTCGCGCGGGGCTTCGTCAAGCATGATGGGTCCAGCCAATGGGGAAGGGGTGAGGGGTACGGAGGGGGAACTCCCGCCCCCTCCGGCCTCGGGTCCGAGGTCTCAGCCCTCGATTTCGATCAATACCTCATTGGGGCTCACCGAATCGCCTTTCTGCACATAGAGACTGGCGACAGTTCCGGCGATGGGGGCCTGGATCTCCGTCTCCATCTTCATGGCCTCGGTCACAAGCACCGCCTGTCCCACCACCACGGTATCCCCCGCCTTGACCAGCACATCGACCACGGTGCCGGGCATGGAGGTGGTGACGTCTCCCTCCTTGGAGGGCTTGGGGCGCGCGCCGGAAGGACCTTGCCTGACCGTGGCCTTGGAGGAGTCTTCCAGCACCATCAGGTCCAGGGTCTCGACCACCAGCTCTTCCGGCACCCCATCGACGGTGAGGTAGAAATGGCGCTCGGCCTTACCCTTGTGCCCCGCGCCGGTGACCTTGACATGGTAGCTTTCGCCGTGCAGCACGACATTGAACTCGGTGGGGGCGGCGCTGGCCTCGCCGTCTTGCTTGCGCGAGGGTTCGAGGCGCTCGGGGACCAGGGTCCCGTCCTTGCGCTGACTCAGGTATTGACGGGCCACCTCCGGGAACATGGCAAAGGTCAGCACGTCTTCTTCCGACTCGGCCAGCAGGTTGATTTCATCGCGCAGCTTGTCCAGTTCCGGCTTGAGCAGGTCCGCCGGACGGCATTCGATCAGCCCCTCATCGCCCGTTACCTGCCGCCGCAGTTCAGGGTCCACCATTCCCGGCGCCTTGCCGTAGCGGCCGTGGAGGTACAGCTTCACTTCGTTGGTGACGGTCTGGTAGCGTTTTCCGGTCAGGACGTTGAACACCGCCTGGGTGCCCACGATCTGGGACGTGGGGGTGACCAGGGGCGGATAGCCCAGGTCCTTGCGCACGGCGGGGATCTCGGCCAGCACCTCGCTCATGCGGTCCAGGGCGTTCTGTTCCCGCAACTGGTTGGCCAGGTTGGAGATCATGCCGCCCGGCACCTGGTTGACCTGTACGCGAGTATCGACCCCGGTGTAGGCGCTCTCGTACTGGTGGTATTTTTTGCGCACCTCGTAGAAATACATTCCGATCTGCTGGATTGCCTCCAGGTCGAGACCGGTGTCGTATTTGGTGCCGCGCAGGGCGGCCACCATGCTCTCGGTGGGCGAATGGGAGGTGCCGCCCGCCATGGAGGAGATGGTCGTGTCGATGTGTTCGCAGCCGTTCTCGATGGCCTTGAGGTGGCACATCTCCGCCAGTCCGGCGGTGGCGTGGGAATGCAGGTGCAGCGGCAGGTCCACGGCGTCCTTCAGGGCCTTGAAGAGATCGGCAGCCACATAGGGGGTCAATAGGCCCGCCATGTCCTTTACGACGATGGAGTCGCAGCCCATGGACGCCAGCCCCCTGGCCATCTCGACGAAACCCTTGATGTCATGGACCGGGCTGATGGTGTAGCAAATGGCGCCCTGTGCATGCTTACCCGCCTCCTTGGTCGCCTCGACGCTGACCCGTAGGTTGCGGATGTCGTTTATGGCGTCAAAGATGCGGAACACATCCATGCCATGCTCGGCAGTCTTCTTGACGAAGGCTCGTACCACATCGTCGGAGTAGTGCCGGTAGCCCAGCAGGTTCTGGCCGCGCAACAGCATTTGCAGGCGCGTGTTGGGCAGGGCCTTGCGTAGCTCGTGCAGGCGTTCCCAGGGGTCTTCCTTCAGGAAGCGGACGCAGGAGTCGAAGGTGGCGCCGCCCCAGCATTCCAGCGACCAGAAGCCGATGGCGTCCAGTTTGGGGCAGATGGGCAGCATGTCCTCCAGGCGCATGCGGGTGGCCAGCAGAGACTGGTGGGCGTCGCGCAGAACGAGATCGCTGATGAAAACCTTGGGCATGTTGCTTTAACCTCCTCTAGAGTCCAGCGTGGGCGGCGATGACAGCGCTCAATACGACGGCGAGCTCATCATTTCGGCGTTTGCAGGAGTATTCGATCAGTTCTGGGTGAGCCTCGACAAACCCCGTATTGAAGGAGCCGGCACGAAACTCCTCGTTGGACAGGATTTCCAGGTAGTAGGGGATGGTGGTCCTGATTCCGAACACCCCCATGTCCCGCAAGGCGCGTTCCCCCCGCGCCACCACGTCATCCCATGACAGCGCCCAGACGATGATCTTCGCCAGCATGGAATCGTAATAGGGCGGCACCGAATAGCCGGTATAAATGGCAGCGTCGGTCCGTACCCCCGGTCCGCCGGGGGCATAGTAACGGGAGATGCGGCCGAAGCTGGGCAGGAAGTTGTTCTTCGGGTCCTCGGCATTGACGCGGAACTGGATGGCGAAACCGCGCCGCTGGATCTCGTTTTGCTGAAACCGGAGCGGCAGCCCGGCGGCAACGCGGATCTGTTCCTCCACGATATCCACCCCGGTGATGCTCTCGGTAATGGTGTGCTCCACCTGGATGCGGGTATTCATCTCCATGAAATAGAAGCGTCCGTCCTGATCCAGCAGGAACTCCACCGTCCCCGCGTTGGTGTATCCCACCGCCTTGGCGGCGGCCACGGCCATCTCGCCGATGTACTGGCGCTGGTCCTCGTCCAGCTGGGGCGAGGGAGCGATCTCGATCAGCTTCTGGTTCCGGCGCTGGATCGAACAATCCCGCTCGAACAGGTGGATGAGATTGCCGTGATGGTCGGCCAGCACCTGGACCTCGATATGGCGCGGGTTGACGACGCACTTCTCCAGAAAGACCTCGGCCCGGCCGAAGGCCTTGGTGGCCTCGGAGATGACCCGGTCAAAGTTGTTGCGCAGTTCATCCGCCGTATCGCAGCGGCGAATGCCGCGTCCGCCGCCGCCGGAAGTGGCCTTGAGCATGACCGGATACCCGATGCGTTCGGCCATGGCCAGGGCTTCCCCGAGATTGGCCAGATTGCCCTCCGAGCCCGGCGTCACCGGCAGACCGGCCGCGATCATCGCCTGGCGCGCCTCGGTCTTGTCACCCATGCGCCGGATCACCTCGGGGGTGGGACCGATGAAGGTGATGCCCCGGCGGGCGCAGGCCTCCGCCAGCTCCGGATTTTCGGAAAGGAAACCGTAACCGGGGTGCACCGCATCGCAACCGGTAGAGACGGCCAGATTGACGATCCGGTTGACGTTCAGATAGCCCGCCAGCGGGTCCGATCCCAGGCTGTAAGCCTCGTCCGCCTTCTTCACATGCAGCGAATAGCGGTCCACGTCGGAATAAATGGCGACCGAACGTATGCCCATTTCGGCACAGGCGCGGATTATGCGCACCGCGATTTCACCGCGGTTGGCGATCAGTATTTTCTGAAACACGGTTTCTCCAGGGACGCGAGAAAACAGGGGCAGCAAGCAACCCCTATTTTCGTGACAAATCCAGGTTAAATCAAAGTCTCTTTTATTCCGGCATTAACGCGAAGATTCCCAAGCCCGCTTCCCATGGGATATGGTGGTGGCCGGGTCGGCTTCATAGGCGACGGCAAATGCGAGAATCCCCCATCGACCCCGAAAACCGGCAAGACGCATGAACGCAGAGAAACGCCACGAAATCTTCGAACGCCTGCGCGCGGAAAACCCCCACCCTGCCACCGAACTCCATTACGCCAGCCCCTTCGAGCTAATGATGGCCGTTATCCTCTCGGCCCAGGCGACCGATAAGGGGGTCAACAAGGCCACTGCCCGGCTCTTTCCCGTCGCAAACACCCCGGCGGCCATGTTGGCCCTGGGGGAAGAGGGTCTGAGGGAGCATATCAAGACCATCGGGCTCTTCAACAGCAAGGGTAAAAACATCATCGAGACCTGCCGCCTGCTGCTGGAACGGCACAGAGGTCAGGTGCCGGACAACCGCGCAGCGCTGGAGGCCTTGCCCGGCGTCGGCCGTAAGACCGCCAACGTGGTCCTCAACATCGCCTTCGGCCACCCGACTCTGGCGGTGGATACCCACATCTTCCGGGTAGCGAATCGCATCAACCTAGCCCCTGGCAAGACCCCGCTGGAAGTGGAAAAGAGGCTGCTGAGGCTGGTTCCCCGAGAATTCCTGCAAGACGCCCATCACTGGCTGATCCTGCACGGACGCTATACCTGCATTGCCCGCCGTCCCCGTTGCGGTGCCTGTGTCATCGAGGATTTGTGTGAGTTTAAGGAAAAGACCGGGTGACTTTGTAAGTTGGGTTGGGGACGCAGACTCTCAAAGCCTGAGAATATCCTCGTCCTGGACCAGCAGCGTCTCGCAGCCGTCCCTTTGCAGCCGGGTGCGCGCCTTGCGGCGCTGGAGCAGCTTCTCCTGGGCCGGGTCGGGAAAATCGGTGAAATTGACGACGCCCCTGGAAACCAATAGGTCGATCAGGTCTTCCAGGACGCGCGTGAGATCCAGATCGGAGCTGATCAGAAAGCGCAGGGGATTGTTTTCATCAAGGGTTTCCGACAGGAAATTCAAGAGCTCCGAATCGCCATCCGCGACAAACTCGTTTCCCTGATCCCCGTCCTCAATGCTGACGGAGGTGATGACCCCATCGGCGTTCCTTCTTACATAAGGCATGGTTCCCCCTTCTATGGAATCGCGGCAATCCTATTGGCCACATTTCAATAGGATCTCAGCCATTGACGAGGTTTTATAGCACATTCCCGGAACAAGGACGTGGCATTACTCAGAGACCAGCACCAGCCGGGTATGGGATAGCCGGTCATGCCAGGCGCGGTTCTCGTTGTCGAACATACTCCAGAAAAAACCGATCCCGAGGGGGAGCAGCGAGAGGAAGGCGCAGAGGAAGCGCTTGAGGGCATCACCCCAGGTCAGGGGCTGGCCATCGTTGCGCAGGACGCGGAGACGCCAGGCCCGCATGCCGAGAGTCTGGCCGCCATGGACCCAGAACCAGGTGTAGAAGAGGAAGACCACCAAGAGCATGTAGGCGGTATAAAAGGGATTGCCGGACTGGACCGGCGCGCCGCCGTTGACCATCAGGGCCAGGAAGGCGGCGACGAAGAGCACTGCGAGCAGCAGGAGCAGATCGTAGGCGCAGGCGGCCAAGCGGCGGGGGAGGCTGGGGAATACGGTTGTGGTGTCCATCGCTCTATTCTATCGTTGATCCCATTGCCGCCGCCAAGGCCGATACGGAGACCGCATTGCCATGTTTAAACGCCCCGCCATCGCCTGGGCCCTCTACGATTGGGCCGATTCCGCCTTCGCCACCACGGTGATGGCCGGGTTTTTTCCGGTCTTTTTCAAACAATATTGGGCCTCCGACCTTCCCGTGACCGAGAGCAGCTTCTGGCTGGGCATGGCCAATGGTCTGGCGGGGTTGTTGGTGGTCATCCTGGCCCCGCTGCTGGGGACGCTGGCCGATTGCATGGGGGGGCACAAGCGCTGGCTGATCCTCTTCGCCCTGCTCGGCATCCTCTCGACCGCGCTGCTCCCCCTGGCAGCACAGGGCCATTGGCCGCTGGCTGCGGTGTTTTACATGGTCGCAGTGGTCGGCTTTTCCGGCAGCAATGTCTTTTACGATTCATTGTTGCCCAAGGTGGCAGAAGGGGCGTCGCTGGAGCGGGTCTCGTCGCTCGGTTATTCGCTGGGGTATCTGGGCGGCGGCCTGCTGTTCGCGGTGCAGGTGCTGATGGTGAGCCAGCCGGGACTATTCGGCCTAACGGATGCGACCGCAGCGGTGAAGGTCGCCTTTTTCACGACTGCCCTCTGGTGGTTTCTGTTCTCCATCCCGCTGGTGCTCTGGGTGCGGGAAGAGGGGGGCAGGCCGATAGCATGGAGGAGCGACCTGACCCTGGCGGTCCAGCGTTTGGGCCGGACCCTGCGTCATGTGCGTGCCCTGCCCGAGACCTTTCTTTTTCTGGTGGCCTATTGGTTCTATATCGACGGGGTCGATACCATCATCCGCATGGCGGTCGATTTCGGCCTCTCCCTGGGGTTCGGCAGTGGCGATTTGATGATGGCGCTGTTGATCACCCAGTTCGTCGGCTTTCCGGCGGCACTGCTGTTCGGCTATCTGGGCGAGCGTTGGGGCGCCAAGCGGGGGATCGGGCTGGCGATCCTGGCCTATTTGCTCATCGCCGTCTGGGGATCGCGGATTGAAGTAGTCGGCGAGTTCTATCTCCTGGCTGTGGCTGTGGGGATGGTGCAGGGCGGGGTCCAGGCCCTGAGCCGGTCGTTGTTCGCCCGGCTCGTGCCGCCCGGCTGCGAGGGGGAGTTCTTCGGTTTCTACAATATGCTCGGCAAGTTCGCGGTGGTGTTGGGGCCTGTGCTCATGGGGCTGGTCGCTCACCTCAGCGGCGACACGCGCCTCTCCATCCTCAGCGTGACCCTGCTGTTTCTGATCGGGGGCTTGCTGCTGCTGCGCGTGGATGTGGTCCGTGGCGAGGGCCGGGTCCGTGGGTTCGGGGTCGATAATGGGGATGGATTCTGAGGAAAGCCCACTTCCCGGCGCTGTTATACTCGCGCCTTTGTAAAAGGTAGAAGGTCCGGCGTCTTGAAATCCCTTGTCGAATCGCGTCTCGCCGCACTGCGGGCTGCTTCTGCCCTGGATCTTCTGCGCGGCGGCAGGCTGGGGCTGGAGAAGGAGTGTCTGCGTGTCGCCCCGGACGGCAGCATCAGCCAGGCGCCGCATCCCCGTGCCCTGGGCTCGGCCCTGACCCACCCCTATATTACGACCGACTATTCCGAGGCCCTGCTCGAATTCATCACGCCCCCTGCCGGTGAAATAGAGGAGGCGATGGGGTTTCTGTGCGACATCCAGACCTTCGTCCATCGCCATCTGGGCGATGAGTTTCTCTGGGCGACCAGCATGCCCTGCATCATCCATGGGGATGAGGATGTCCCCATCGCCCGCTATGGCAGCTCCAACGCGGGGCGCATGAAACACATCTACCGCGTCGGGCTGGGTCATCGCTATGGGCGGGTAATGCAGGCGATCGCCGGGGTCCATTTCAATTTTTCCCTGGAGGAGTCCCTTTGGCCTGTCTGGGGGAAGATGCTGGGCGATGCGCGAGGGCCGCGGGCCATCGCCGATGACGCCTACATGGGCCTGCTGCGCAATCTGCAACGCCTGGGTTGGCTGATTCCCTACCTGTTTGGCGCCTCGCCCGCCGTCTGCAAGTCCTTCTTCGTCGGCAGACCGAGCCGACTTGAGGAGTTCGACCCATTCACCTATTACGAACCCTATGCCACCTCCCTGCGTATGGGGGATATCGGCTACCAGAACCGCAAGGAGGAGGGTGTGGGGGTGAAGGCCAACTACGACTCTCTCCAGGCCTATGTTGCCGCCCTGACCCATGCCATCGAGACCCCGGCCCTGATCTGGGAGGAGATCGGAGTCAAGGTGGATGGGGAGTACCGGCAACTGAACGCCAATATCCTCCAGATCGAAAACGAGTACTACAGCTCGGTGCGGCCGAAGCAGATCCTGCAAGGGCTGGAGAAGCCCTCCCTGGCCCTGACGCGCCGGGGGATCCGCTACATCGAGCTGCGCTCTCTGGATGTGAACGCCTATCATCCCCTGGGGGTGGACGAGACCCAGCTCCGCTTTCTCAAGGGGTTTGTGCTCTTCTGCCTACTGCTTGAAAGCCCCCGAATCTCCCTGCGCGAGCGGGTCGATATCGACCGCAACCTGCTGAAGGTGGCGCACCGGGGGCGGGAGCCCGGTCTGCTTCTGGGCTGCAAGGGAGAGGATATTCCCTTGCAGGACTGGGCCGGGGAGATCCTGGATGCCATGGCGCCCGTTTGCGCGGCGATGGATGAAGGGAAGGGGGGCTACAGTCGGGCGCTGATCGAACAGGCCGCCAAGGTGGCCGATCCCGATCTCACACCCTCGGCGCGGATGCTAGCCGAGATGCGGAAAAGGGGCGAGAGCTTCCATCGATTCGCCCAGCGCATGTCATTACAGCACCAGGGTTACTTCACCGGGCGACTGTTGGGACAGGATCGTATCGACCTATTCCAGGCGGAAGCCGACAGCTCCCTTCGAAGGCAGGCTGAACTGGAATCGGGCGACCGGGTCGATTTCGAGCGCTTTCTCTCCGGCTACTTGAGCCAGACCTAAAGGGAACAATTTCTTTTTACACTTGTCTCACCCGAAGCTGTCCCTGCGAATATCGTTGCCGGATGGTTGCGGTAAGGGGTTTCCCTTATGAATCAACGGGGGAATTCGCTCAGGCCTATTGGCGTCATACGGGTTTGCTTGTATCCTACTTGGCTTTCTCGTTGATATCTGGCCTCCTTCCCTCTGGCGGGAATCGGGCGGCCTGCAAAACGAAACGATTCAAATATTGGCTTGTGACTGGATTGAATATGATGCGGCGAATGGCTCGGCGGGTGTTTATTGGTCTTTCAGTGGCCTCGGCCTTGGTTGCTGCCAGCGCGGCCCAAGCGCAGAGCGGCGGATTCTTCGATCCATTGAGGGACTTCGAAAAGCCGTTCCAGTCCTTCGATCGCCTTGGAACGGCCATCAAGAAAGAGCTTGAAGCCAAGGTCGCGGCCACCAAGCCAAATCCGCAGGCCCAGCCGCCGCAAGGCCAAGCTCAGGCTCAAGCATCGCAGCCGGTTCCGCCCGCTCAGCAAGTGCCTTCGGCAGCAGTTCCGGTGGACTGGACCTGGATGCAGCAGTTCTACGAGAAGCGCCTGTACCGCCCCCTTTGGCTGGCGGAAGGCAAGCCGACGGAGATTGCCAAGTCGCTGGTCAATCGTCTCATGACAGCGGCGGACGCGGGCCTACCCAATATCGATCTGCGCCCCCACCTGGAGCCGCTGAACAGTGGCGGCAATGACCAGCAACAGGCGGCATTCGAACTGGCCTTGACGGAGGGCGTGACGCAATACGCCCGGTCCCTGTCCGTGGGCCGTTACGAGCCGGCCATGGTCGATGCCGGATGGTACATGCCGGCCCGCACCTTCAATGCCAGCGAGTTCCTGAAGAATCTGGTCACCAGCCCTGACGCCACCCAACTGATCAATTCCCTCGAACCCCAAGTCGAGGAGTACCGGAAGCTCAAGCAGGCGCTCAAACGTTACCGCGAATTGGCTGCCAAGGGCGGCTGGCTGATGCTGCCCCAGGCCGCGATCCGCCTGAAGCCGGGCGTCAAGTCGGATATGGTGCCCCTGTTGCGCCAGCGCCTAATGGCGCAGGAGGAGTTCCCCTCTTCCGAACCCATGAATTCCACCCGCTACGACCCGGCCTTGGCCCAGGCCATGCGTGCCTTCCAGGAACGTCACGGTCTCAAGAACGATGGCGTCATCGGAACGGGGACGATTGCCGTTTTGAACGTGCCCGTCGAACAACGTATTCAAAGCATCATCGCCACCCTTGAGCGCTGGCGCTGGATGCCCAGGGATCTGGGTATTCGCCATGTGCTAGTGAATCTGCCGGAATTCGGCTTGCAGCTCTTCGATCAGGGACAAGTCGTCTGGCGGACGCGGATCATCAACGGTGAGAAGAAGCACCCCAGCCCCTCCATTTCCGCCGAAATCATTCAAGTGAAGGCGAATCCCGAGTGGTTTGTCCCCAACAAGATCGCGATCAAGGAGATGATTCCCGAACTTCAGAAAAACCCGGACTATCTACGGGATAACGGTTACAAGCTCTATCTGCGCGAAGGCCGGGTCGAAGTCAATCCTCGTAGCGTGAATTGGAACGAGCCTTTTACCATCCGGGGATTCCCCTACCTGATCAAGCAGGATCTGGGTGATGACAACGCGCTGGGCCGGGTCAAGATGGTGATGCCCAACCGGCAGGCCATCTACCTGCACGATACTCCTTATAAGACGTTGTTCGATAAAGAGGTCAGGACGCTCAGTCATGGCTGTATCCGGGTGCAAAACCCCGAAACCCTGGCCGGGTATTTGTTGGATAAGGTTGATCCCGAGCAAGGAAAGCGGCGAGTATTGCAGGAAATGAATCAGGGCATAACGGTTGATATTGACTTGCCCGAGAAGGTTCCTGTATACCTTGCCTACTTCACGGCACGGGCGGATGCGAGTGGAGAAGTCCGATTCCTGCAAGATATCTACGGTCGAGATAAGCTTTTTGATCAAAATTAGTCTGTAAACGGCTAATTGTCTTGAAAAATGGGAGATGGTGGACTAGTATTCCAACAGATCCCTCGGAACTGTATCAGCGGAGGTAGTAGTAAAATGTCTGATAAAATTTCCGATAAGAACGGCGTGGTCTATACGCCCTCTCGTCGCCTCTTTCTTGGCACCATGGTTGCCGGCACTGCGCTTGGACTCGGTGGTTGCAGCGTCATGGAATCCCTGTTCGGGTCCGGTGACTCCGGCTCGACTACCGGCAGCCTCGTTGCCGGAGAGTACGATGACGACAAGGACAGCAAGGTTTCCCGTCGCGTTCAGCGCAAAAAGCGCGATCTCGGCTTGGACAAGTACAAGGAGCGTTATCTCTCCTTCCATCACACCCACACGGGCGAAAGACTCAAGATCACCTACTGGGAAGGCGGGAGCTACATCACGGATGCCCTGAAGGATGTCAATCACCTGATGCGAGATTTCCGCAGCAACGACACCCATCGCATTGACCCCGTGCTTCTGGACCAGTTGTTTGCCGTGCGCATGAAGCTGGATACTGACAGGCCCTTCCATATCATTTCCGGTTACCGCTCGCCGCATACCAATGCCATGCTGCGCGGTCGTGGCAGGGGCGGAGTGGCCAAGCACAGCCTGCACATGAGTGGCAAGGCCATCGATATTCGCGTGCCCGGGCGCTCGCTCGAAAAGGTCCGGCTTGCGGCGCTCTCTATGCAATCCGGTGGCGTGGGTTACTACGCGGGACCGCAATTCGTGCATATGGATACCGGCCGCGTCCGCCGCTGGTAATAATCCTTAGTCCATTCAGACAGACGCCACAGGGCTCCTTCGGGAGCCCTGTGGCGTTTTCGTTTATCGCGCCCCATCTCCCGATGCCAAGCGCAGCAGATGATCGAGTGCCCTGGTCGGCAGCAGGCGCTTCAGCACTGCAAAGAGATGGGTTGGTACTGTCACCGGGTATCGTGCCCTTGGGCGTGGGCTCTCCAAAGCATGGATCAACTTCTTCAACACAGCCTCGGGCGGCAGGGTGAAAGGGGCCGCTGTGCCTTCCTTGTTCAGCCGCGCCTCCATGGCCCCGTATTGTTGGCGATGCTTGCTCTGTTCCGCGTCGATATTTTCCTTGAATTTCAGGAAGGCGTTCTGGCGGAAATGACTCTGGATCGGGCCGGGCTCAATCAGGGAGACATGGATGCCGCTGCCTAGCAATTCCAGCCGCAGGGTGTCGGTCAGTCCCTCCAGCGCGTATTTGGAGCAGTTGTAGGCCCCGCGATACGGCATCGCGGCAAAGCCGAGGATGGAGCTGTTCTGGATGATGCGCCCCTTGCCTTGGATACGCATGACGGGTATGACCAGACGGGTCAGCTCATGCCATCCCAGCAGGTTGGTCTCCAATTGCGCCCTCAGCACATCGCGGGTCAGGTCCTCGACAGCGCCGGGCTGGCCATAGGCCCCGTTATTGAAGAGGGCGTAAATTTTTCCGCCCGTGCGCAACATCATCTCCTCGAAGGCGTCCTGAATGCTGGTGCTGTCATCCAGATCCAGGCGGAGACAGGTCAGTCCGAGATCGCGCAGACGCCTTACGTCCTCTTCCTTGCGGGCCGAGGCGAATACCTTATAGCCCCGCTGCTTGAGCCCCTGGGCGGCGCAGAGACCGATGCCGCTGGAGCATCCCGTGATCAATACATTCCGGCTCATGTGAACCTCTCCAATCGAAGCCCCTCATTGTCGGCCACCAAAAAGGTGGCATGGTCACCGCGCCAATCACCCAAGACAAAGCGCCGGACCTGATGGGCATCCAGCAGAATCTCCTGGGCCTCTGGCCGGTGGGTGTGACCGTGAATCAATATCCCGGCCTGGTGCTTGCGCAGGTATTGGACGACTGTGTCCGGGTTGGCGTCCATGATCTCTTTCGGCTTCTGTGCGACTGCCTTGGCACTGCCCTTGCGGAAATAAGCGGCGATGCGCGCCCTGAATTCGATGGGAAGCAGCGAAACGGCAAAAACGAAAACGGGGTTGCGCAACAGTCGGCGCGCCTTTTGATAGTCGATGTCATCGGTGCAAAGCAGGTCTCCATGCATCAGCAGCGCCTTGCGGCCATTGAGGTCGATGCAGTGCTCCTCGTCGATCAACCGGGCGCCGGTCTGTCTGGCAAACAGCCTTCCCAGCAGAAAGTCCCGATTCCCATGCTGAATGAACAGCTTGCACCCCCTATCGCCCATTTGGCGCAGGGCGTCGCGTATTTGCGGAATGGGGGGGGTGCTGTCTCCATCCCCGATCCAGGCGTCGAAGAGATCGCCGAGGATATAAAGCTCATCGGCCCCCGCCGCCCGCTCCCGCAAAAAACGCAGAAAGAGATCCTGTGTGTCGCCTTGCCGCGCCGACAGGTGAATATCGGAGATGAACAGCTTTCGCGACACGCGGGGAATCAATCTTCGCTGATGGTCGCGCTCTGGATGACAATGGGTTCAGCCGGGACATCCTGATGGCCGGCGCGGCTTGTGGTGTCCACGCCCTTGATCTGGTTGACCACGTCCATGCCCTCGATCACCTTGCCGAAGACGCAGTAGCCCCAGCCGTCCTGGCCTGGATAGTCGAGGAAGCCGTTGTCGGAGACATTGATGAAGAACTGGGCCGAGGCCGAGTGGGGCGCACTGGTGCGCGCCATGGCAATGGTCCCCGTGCGGTTGGAGAGCCCGTTATTGGCCTCGTTCTCGATGGGGTCTCGGGTGGCCTTCTGCATCATGTCCGACATGAAGCCGCCGCCCTGGATCATGAAGCTGCTGATCACCCGGTGGAAGATGGTGTTGTCGTAATGACCATCCTCGATGTACTGAACGAAGTTGGCGCAGGTCTTGGGCGCCTTTTGGGTATCGAGTTCGATGACGATATTGCCCAGGCCGGTCTGCAAGGTTGCCTTTGTCATGATGGGAGAGTTTCCTGTCAGTTAATGCGTTTTACGCTTTTGATGAAAATACTGGTGCGGGGGGCGTCATCGAAGCCGGGCTTATCAAGCTTGGCGGTCGGCTGCTCGGCGATTTTATCGACCACGTTCATACCCTGAATCACCTTGCCGAAAACCGCGTAGCCCCACCCCTGAAAATCCTTGGAGCGGAAGTTGAGGAAATCGTTGTTCTTGTGATTGATGAAGAACTGCGCCGAGGCCGAGTGGGGATCGGGGGTCCGGGCCATGGCGATGGTCCCCTTGTCGTTGCGGAGCCCGTTGTCGGCCTCGTTGCGAATGGTGGCATGGGTCTGTTTTTGCTTCAGGTCGGAGGTAAAGCCGCCGCCCTGGATCATGAAGTCGAAGATCACCCGGTGGAAAATGCTGTTGTCGTAAAAACCCTCGTCCGCGTATTGCAGGAAATTGGCAACAGTCTTGGGTGCCTTGTCCGGGTAAAGCTCCAGCGTAATGTCCCCGAGCGAAGTGCTCATCAGGACCTTGACGACCTCGGCCTGGGCGGGAAGCGCCACGCCCAGGGAGAAAACGAGCCACAGCAGAAGGGAGGCAATGGCGCGACGCATGGGTAGATTCCTCTAAATGGAGATTGAAGCGGCCATGATACGGATTCAAGCGCGCCGGGCAAGGTGGAGAATGCGGGTGTCCCTGGCTTGATCCTGCTCGGGTATCCGCATAACCTGAGGTCGTTCATGGTTTCCACACCCCAATGGATGATCTTGCATGTTCCGGAGCCAAACGATTCGGATAGTCCGGTTACTTATTTCCCTTCTGCTCGTCGCCCTGTTCGCCGCGCATCTGCTCAAGTGGGCCTCGATCCCACTGCTGGACCGGGTGGATAAGATTCTTTATGACTACCGGCTCGTCCTCCATGCGGACGACCAGGAGGATAGCCGTGTCGCTATCCTGGATATCGACGAAAAGAGTCTCGCGGGGGAAGGGCACTGGCCCTGGAGCCGGGAGAAGATGAGCTTTCTGCTCGATACCCTGTTCGATTACTACGGCATCCGGCTGCTGGCCTTCGACGTGGTGTTTTCTGAACAGGACCGGGGTATAGATCTGGATGCGGCCGAGAAGGTGCTGCACCAGGTCCTGGCGGATGGACTGGGTCCTGAGCAGGGCAAGGCCGCGTTGCACTCGCTTTTGACCGGGGACCAGGTATTTGCGGAGAGCCTACGCAATCGCGCGGTGGTGCTGGGGTATTTCTTCAGCCCCCAGGAGGCCGAGAAGAACCCAGGGACGATACCCCCACCCCTGACCCGCGAGGTGCCCGCCGCCCTGGCGAACCATCTTTACCGGGCGCGTAGCTATGGCGGCAACCTGCAAGGGTTGCAGGATGTGGCCGCTGGCGCGGGCTTTTTTAATACCCCCTTCATGGACGATGACGGGACACTGAGGCGAGTTCCCCTGTTGATCCAGTACCAGGGCGCCCTCTACGAATCCCTGCCGGTGGCGGTACTGCGGACCCTGATGAAGGGGGATGAGATAGGTTTCGATATGGGCATGGGCTACGGGGCCACGGGGGGAGACGAGCGCCTGGAATCCGTCAGGCTCGGGGAACTCAGGGTACCGGTGGATGCCGCCTCGGCGGTACTGGTCCCCTTCCGCTCCCATGGACAGGGATTCCGCTATCTCTCCGCTACCGATGTATTGAACGGCCGGGTCCCGCGCGAGGCGCTGTCGGGAAAGATCCTCCTGATAGGCACGACTGCCGCCGGTCTCTCGGATCTCTACCCCACCCCTGTCTCCAGCAACTACCCAGGGGTGGAGGTTCACGCCAACATCATCAGCGGCATACTGGATGGGAAGCTCAAATCGCGCCCTGCCTATGTCCAGGGCGGCGAGCTGATTCAGGTGCTGGTGCTCGGCCTTCTGACGGCGATGCTTTTCCCCTGGCTACAAGCCGGTGCCATGACAATGGCTCTGGCCCTTCTCTGCGCGCTGGTCATCGGGGTGAACTTCGCCCTGTGGGGGCGGATGGGTATCGACAGTCAGCTCGCCACCCCGTTGCTGATGCTGCTTTCGATCTATCTGGTGCAGATGTTTTTCGGCTACTTCCATGAAAGCAAAAGAAAGCAGCGGCTAGGCACCCTGTTCGGGCAGTACGTCCCGCCTCAACTGGTGGAAGAGATGAGTCGGAGCGACGAGGAGTACTCCTTTGGCGGGGAGAGCCGGAAGATGACCGTCCTCTTTTGCGATATCCGGGGATTTACCGCCATCTCGGAGCGCCTGCCCCCGGCGCAACTCTGCGCTTTGATCAACGAGATCCTGACGGCAGTCACCAAGGAGATCCACGCGGCCAAGGGGACCATCGACAAATACATCGGGGACGCGGTCATGGCCTTCTGGGGCGCGCCCATGCCCGACCCGGATCATGCGGACCATGCCCTGCAAGCGGCCATGGCCATCGCCGAGGCACTGCGTCCCATTGGGGATGCCGCCATGGCAAAGGGACTGGGGTCGATCCGCATGGGCGTCGGGCTCAACACGGGCGTCATGAACGTGGGCAACATGGGGTCTCAATTCCGCATGGCCTATACCGTCATGGGTGATGCGGTGAATCTGGCCTCTCGGTTGGAGGGCCTGACCAAGGAATATGGCGTGGACATCATCGTCAGCGAGCAGACAAAGGCGGATGCGCCGGGTTTCGCCTACCGGGAGCTGGATCGGGTCCTAGTCAAGGGGCGGCGGGAGCCTGTCACTATCTATGAGCCACTGGGGTCAGCAGATCAGGTCGCAGCCAAGGATGACCAGGAGCTGGAGACCCTGGCCCAGGCGCTTGCTGCCTACCGCTCTCGCCGGTGGCTGGAGGCGGAGACCCTGTTTCAGGCGCTGTCGGCGGCGCACGAAGGGGACGCGCTCTATCGCCTCTATATGAAGCGCATATCCCGCTTCAAGGAAACGCCTCCGCCCCCGGATTGGGCCGGTATTCATAGCCATGAGAAACTGTGATGGGCTTGACTTCAAAAAGAAAATTTGCGCAGGCTCATGGAGATGGTAATCTAAGTTAAAGTAAATATTTAGCTGTCCATGTTTGATGCAAGGGAGCGAGGATGAACAAATCACAAGTTTTCGAGGCCGTCCTTTTTGGTTTGCTGATGGCATCCACCGCCATGGCGGCGCCTGGAGAGACCGGCGTCGGCCGGGTGGGGTTCGCCAAGGGCATGGTCAAGGCCCTGCAACTGAACGAAGAGCCGCGGGTGCTCTCTGCCGGCGGGAATGTCTACCTGAATGACCTGATCGAGACCGGCGACCACAGCTTCTCCCTGCTCGAATTCAACGATGCGGGCAAAGCCATGGTCCGGCCCAACAGCATTTTCAGCGTCTCCAAATACGACAAGGAGAAAAAGGAAGCCAAGCTGGATCTCGTGAAGGGAGGTGTGACCATCGAGACCGGCTCCATCGCCGCCGACCGCCCGGATCGCCTGACGTTGGACACGCCACTGGGGCAAATCAACGCCCAGCAAGCCAAGTTCAAGATCCGCCTGTGCAAAAATGACTGTGCCGAGGAGTCCATCGGGGCGAACGCCGCCGGGGAGCTGCCCAAGGCAGTGGTGGCCCGTGTGGTCGATCAGCGCGGCGAGACCCATGCCGCCTCCCAGGACGCGAGCCGCGCCGGTGAAAAGCGGCCCCTGGTCCTCGGTTCCCCGGTCTACCGGTCGGATTATGTGTTGACGGGCGCGGATGGCTATCTGCAGCTCGTGTTCACCGATGGCGGACGGGTTGCCCTGGATGCCATGAGCAAGCTGCTCGTCGAGGATTACCACTATCAGGAAAAAGGGGTCAAGGATAGGGCCCTAATCCGCTTGGTGCGCGGCACTATGCGCGCCGTGAGCGGCAAGCTGGGAAAGGTCGATCATGATGAATATTCCCTGGTGACGCCCGTAGCCACCATCGGCATCCGGGGCACGGCCTTCGACCTGCTCTGCAATTGCGGCTGCGGCGCCTCAGGCGGTTCCGGCAAGTCAGGACTTTACGGTGTAGTGCGCAGCGGCGCCATCCAGTTGGAAAATGCCAGCGGAAAGCAACTGCTGGAAGAGGGAAAGGCGGCCTACATCCCCGGCTGGCAAGGAAAGGTCGAGGCCCTGTCCGAAGCGCCAATTGAGCTTGATAAAGCCAAGGGCGCCCCCCCGGACGCTAAGGACGTGGATCTGACAGCCCTCTTCGGCACGAATGAGCTTCATGGCGCCCCGCCAGGGCTCTATCTGACCGTGGAGGAGGGCTTCCTGCGCCTGACGGGCAAGGAGGGCGACGCAAAGGGGACTGCCCTGGATCTCGGCAGGAACGAGACCGCCTTCGTGGACGTGGATGGCAAGATGATCCGGCTCGCCCAGCCCAAGGGCTTTCAGCTGAAAGAGGAAGCCCCGCGCCCCTGAAAGGAATGGCCTTGAGGGCCGCCTGAATACGTCTCTAGCGAATAAAGGGATTGCTCCGCCGCTCCTCGCCAAAGGTGGACATGGGGCCGTGGCCCGGCACGAAACGGACATCGTCTCCCAAGGGCAAAAGCCTGTTCTGGATGGAATCGAGCAATTGCGCGTGATTGCCCCGGCCCAGGTCGGTGCGGCCGATACCGCCCCGGAACAGCACATCGCCGACGAAGGCCAGCTTGTCTCCGGGGTGGAAAAAAATGACATGGCCCGGCGTATGGCCGGGACAGTGGTAAGTCATCAACCGCTCTTCCCCGAAGATTACCTCATCCCTGTCTTCCAGCCAGCGGTCAGGCCGGAAGATCTGCCCCATGGGATGCCCGAACTGACGGCACCACTCGGGGATAGAGTCCAGCAGGAATTCGTCGTCGCGGTGGGGACCTTCGATGGGAATGCCCCAGAACTCCGCCAGCTCCGCTGCCGCCCCCGCGTGGTCGAAGTGGCCGTGGGTGATCAGCAGCCGTTCCGGTTGTGCCCCGTGGGCCTCAACGGTGGATTTGAGCCGCGCCGGATCGCCGCCGGGATCGACCAGCGTGGCCTTACCGGTGGATTCACAGATAAGCAGGGAGCAATTCTGTTGCAACGGGGTCACGGGGATAATGACAAGTTTCATGGGGCCGGGCTTCCTCCTCGATTGACGATTAAGCTTGGTGGGCCATGCGTGACCCTTTACCATAGCTGTTTGCTATAAGAACCTCTTTCAACGCCGCCACGCAATACCCATGCTCAAGATATACAACGATCTGACTCGCGAAAAAGAGACCTTCGTCCCCCTTCACGCTGGGAAGGCGTCCATGTATGTCTGCGGCATGACCGTCTACGACTATTGCCACCTGGGCCACGCTCGGGTGATGGTGGTGTTCGATGTGGTCTACCGCTATCTCAAGGTCTGCGGTTACGAAGTCAACTACATCCGCAACATCACCGACATCGATGACAAAATCATCAAACGGGCCAACGAGAACGGGGAGCCTTTCACCGGACTGACCCGCCGCTTCATCGACGCCATGCACGAGGACTCCGACGCCCTGGGTATACTGGCGCCAGACGCCGAACCCAAGGCCACAGATCACATCGAAGAGATAGTCACCATGATCGAACGGCTGATCCGCCGGGGCCATGCCTACGAGGCTGGTAATGGCGATGTTTATTACGATGTGCGCAGCTTCCCCGGCTACGGCAAGCTATCGGGAAAATCCATCGATGATCTCGAAGCCGGGGCGCGTGTCGAACCTGGCGAGATCAAGCGCGACCCTCTCGACTTCGCCCTCTGGAAGACCGCCAAACCCGAGGAGCCCGCCTGGGATTCGCCCTGGGGCCAGGGCCGACCGGGCTGGCATATCGAATGCTCTGCCATGTCCAACAAGGCACTGGGGGATACCTTCGACATCCACGGGGGCGGCGCAGACCTCGCCTTTCCCCACCACGAGAACGAGATCGCCCAATCCGAGGGAGCGACCGGTCACCCCTTCGTCCGCTATTGGATGCACAACGGTTTCGTGCGCATCAATGACGAGAAGATGTCCAAGTCCCTCGGCAACTTCTTCACGGTGCGCGAGGTTTTGGCCCGTTACCGTCCTGAAGAGATCCGTTACTTCATCCTCACCAGCCATTATCGTTCGCCGCTCAACTACGGTGATGAGCAGTTGGACAACGCCAGGGCAGCCCTGACCCGCTTTTATACCGCACTGCGAGGCATGCCCCAGGCAGAGCCCCGGTCTTCCGGCGACCTCAGCGAGCGCTTCCTCACCGCCATGGACGACGACTTCAATACCCCCGTGGCACTGGCGGCCCTGTTCGACATGACGCGCGAGATCAATCGCCTGCGCCGGGACGACGGGGCCGCAGCGGCGGGGCTGGCGGCAGAACTGCGCCGCCTGGGCGGTATTCTGGGCATCTTGCGGGACGATCCCGAGGAGTTCCTGCGGGGAGGCGATCCCGCCGGAGCAGCGGGGCTATCCGATGCGGAGATCGAGGGGCTGATCGCCGAAAGGCTCAGCGCACGCCAAGGCAAGAATTGGGCAGAGGCCGACCGGGTTCGCGACCTGCTCAAGGAAAAGGGCGTTACGCTGGAAGACGGCCCTAGCGGAACCCGCTGGCGAAGGGAATAAAACCCTGCCGGTAAAGGAATTGACCTCAAGGAATTAAGTTTCTACTCTGAACTGCTAAGTCGCTCGCACAGGTTATTGATGAGATGGAAAATCCCCTGCTAAGGCTTTTCGGGTTTAAGGAGACGAAGCGCGCCCCGCCTGCCGAGGGAATCGAGTCTCCGTCCAAGGGAAAAGTCCTGGTGGTCGATGACTCAAAGACCTTTCAGCACATGGTGCTCCGAATCCTGAAGTCGGAAGGCTACGAAACCTTGCAGGCACTTAGCGGAGAGGAGGGCATCAAAATGGCCGAGCTTTTCAAGCCTGACCTGATCATCATGGATGTCGTCCTACCCGGCCTCAATGGCTTCCAGGCCACACGGCAACTCAAGAAAAACCTCGAAACCAAGGATATTCCCGTGATCATCGTCAGCGGGAACGCACAGGCTACTGAACAGTTCTGGGTGCTGAAGATCGGCGCGGTCGATTTCATGACCAAGCCATTTTCGAAGAAGGATCTAATCGCCAAGCTCAACGATCATCTGGGGCGTAAGCTACCGATGGGTAACTGATCTTCACCGGCCCACGCACGGGGTCGGCTCGGAAGAAGAGATGTTGATCGAATAAAAGGATTGGTACCGAGGGCCGGAATCGAACCGGCATGGTGTTACCACCGTCAGATTTTGAGTCTGATGCGTCTACCAGTTTCGCCACCCCGGCAGAGGGAGCGGAGATTCTTGCAGCCGGGCCACCGGCTGTCAAGTCGAGGGAGCCGGCAGGGGACATCTGGATGCATGTCCCCTTTCAGCCGCTACGCCAATGCTGCTCCGTGCAGCTCCGCCGCTTGCAGGGTGTTTTCCAGCAAGGTGGCGATAGTCATGGGGCCAACGCCGCCGGGGACGGGGGTGATCCAACCGGCCTTTTCCAAGGCA
Source organism: Gammaproteobacteria bacterium RIFOXYD12_FULL_61_37 (assembly GCA_001801995.1). Classification (GTDB taxonomy): domain Bacteria; phylum Pseudomonadota; class Gammaproteobacteria; order Chromatiales; family Chromatiaceae; genus YD12-FULL-61-37. Next base: position 161,501 of record MGZB01000018.1, read on the forward strand.
GATTCATAGTCCACATCGCCGCACAGCTTGCCGTCTTCCTGGCGGTTGATGCCCACGTCGATGACGATGGCACCTTCCTTGAGCCAGTCTCCTTGCACGAACTTGGGCCGGCCCACCGCCGCGACCAGGATGTCGGCGTTGCGGATTTTTTCGATCAGGTCCCTGGTACGGCTGTGGCAGACGGTGATGGTACAGCGCGCGGCCAGCAGCTCAAGGGCCATGGGACGGCCGACGATGTTGGACTGGCCTATGATGACTGCATCCTTGCCTTCCAGGGGTACGCCGGTCCTGTCCAGCAGCGTCATCACGCCCCTGGGGGTACAGGGGCGCAGCAGTGCCATGCGCAGGGCAAGGCGTCCCACGTTATAGGGGTGGAATCCGTCCACGTCCTTGGTGGGCGGGATGGCCTCGATAACCTTCTCTTCGTCGATGTGCTTCGGCAGGGGGAGTTGCACCAGGATACCGTCGATCTCCTCGCGCTGGCTGAGTTCCTCGATCAGGGCGAGCAGCTCCTGTTCACTGGTTTCGGCGGCAAGCCGGTGCAGTTCGGACAGGAAGCCGACCTCTTCGCAGGCCCGCTGCTTATTGCGAACGTAGACCTGGGACGCGGGATTTTCACCGACCAGAACCACAGCCAGCCCTGGGGGACGCTTGCCGGCGGCCAGCCGTTGTTCGACCTGGGTCTTGATGTTTTGCTTGATGTCGGCGGAGACGGCCTTGCCGTCCAGAATTTGTGCGCTCATGGGGCTCTCTCGGGGTCGGATGGGGAATCTGCGGAGTATATCAATAGAATCTTTGGGGGCTCGAAAATCAGCGATGGTCCCGTAGAATGATAGGTATTGCCGATAAGATCCCCCCATGAACCTGAGAGACCTGAAATACATCGTCGCCGTGGCGGAGAGCCATCACTTCGGCAAGGCCGCCGAGCGGTGCTTTGTCAGCCAGCCGACCCTCAGCGGCCAGATCAAGAAGCTGGAGGAAGAGCTGGACCTGGTCATCTTCGAGCGCACCAAGCGGTCGGTGGAGGTGACCCCCGTCGGCGAGGTCATCATCGCCCATGCCCGCAAGCTGTTGGAGCAGGCCGAAGCCATCGAGCAATTGGCGCAGGCCCACCGTGACCCCCTTGCGGGCGCCCTCCGGGTGGGTGCTATACCCACACTCAGCCCCTACCTGATGCCGCTGATCCTGGTGCCCCTCCGGAAAAACTACCCGCAGATGAAGCTGGTGCTCTCGGAGGAGATCACCGGGACATTACTTCGCCGGCTGGAAAGGCACGAGATAGATGTGGCGCTGATCGCCACCCCCGTCGAAGAGGCGGATCTGACGGTGGTCCCCCTGTTTGACGAGCCCTTTTGGCTTGCCCATCCGCGTGGGCATGCCCTGTACAACAAGGACGACATCAGCCGCGAGGACTTGGGTCAGCTCGATCTCCTGCTACTTGCGGACGGCCACTGCCTGGCGCAGCAGGCCATGGAGGCATGTGGTCTCTCCGGGCGGACGGGGCGCGGGGAGATGGGCGATCTCCGTGCGGCCAGCCTGGAGACCTTGCTGCAACTGGTCGGAGCCGGTTTTGGCTGCACACTGGTCCCCGCCTTGGCGATACGTGGTTCCTGGATGACGGACAGCGGCGTTATCGCCCGCAAGCTGGACCTGCCGGATGCCTTCCGGCGGGTATCCATGGTCTTCCGGCGCAGCTTCCCGCGCAAGCATCCCTTGGAGGTGCTCGCCGAAGTGATACTACGAAGCCTGCCGAACACGGTGCGGCCAGTGCCTTTGGTGGCCATGCGGGAGCAGATACGGGCGACCCCCTAGACCAGGGCGAGATAGACGCCGCTCAAGGCAATGGCGCCGCCTGCCAGCCGCGCCAGGGTACCGGACCCCGCGATGCCCAGAAGGAAACCGAGACCATGCAGGCTCGCCGTCGCCAGGGCAAATCCCAGGCTGTAACTAATAGCACCGGATGCCAGGGGCATTTCCATCCCGTGCGCATGGCCGTGAAAGAGGGCGAAGAGCCCGACGATGAGGGCGCTGACAAACACCGGGAGGCGAATACCGGCGGCGATCAGCATGCCGAGGACCAGGAGCGACGCCAGTATCCCCTCTTCGATAAAAGGGATTTGGATGCCGAGCACACCCAATGTTCCGCCGAGGACCATGATGCTCACAAAGGAAGAGGGGACGAGCCAGATGGCGGAGCCTCCCATTTGCGCCGCCCATAGGCCGACGGCGATCATCGCCAGCAAATGATCTGCCCCCCCCAAAGGGTGTCCGAACCCGGCGGCAAGGCCCTCGGTCTGGCCAGCACCCGTGTGGGCCTGGGCAATGACGGGCAGAAGAGACAGAATGCCTGGCAACAGGGCAAGGAAACGGAATAGGACCGGATTCATCGCAATACTCCTATCAGATTCGGGCGGGGGCCTACCCTAAGGCTAGTCGCTAAATGCTACGGGATCAAAACCGATCCTCGGGTTGAAGTGAGCTTAGTGATCGCCCAAACCTGGGCAGCCCTTTGCATTGGCTCGGCTACAAGCCCTTTCCATTGTGGCCTTGCTTTGGCTGTCCCCGTTCTGCCGGTAGCTTTGTTTCCAGGCATCGCAGGTCGCTTGATCCTTGTCGTTCTCACGGCAGGAGGACGGCGCTTGCGCGGCCTGGGCGACCTCAAGAGGAGGTTTCAGGGGTAGGTTCTGAGGTTCAGGGTACAGGGGTTGTGGCTTGGGCTTTCCCGATGCAAGGGATTGGCCGATGGCTGGCCCGGCCAGAGCGATCAAGCCCTGAGCAATGATGACGCCCAATGTGGTAGCGGCGACGATGGTCCAAAAGCCGCATTCCCGCCGTTCCTTCGGCTCTTCCTCCTTGAGGGGCGGATATTCGCGTTTGTCGGCGTAAAACTTTTCCACGCTGGCTGGGTGCGGTCAGTCGAAGAGATGAAGTGGCAGTGATTCGATAAAGGAGGAGTGCTGACGAAAGATGTGGGAGTTGGTGGTGCTGGGGCGACCCAACACCACCACTTTATCCGGTCAGGATAGCAAACCATTGGGCGAATGTCCGTTTTTCCCGAACATCTGGGCTGCCTGCGGACTGATCTCCCGGTTTTCTGAAGACATCAGAGTGTCCTGGGATGTAGGGCAATCGCATTAAAAACACCTGGCTTTACAGCGTCTTATATTTTGGTCTTAACTCCACCGGTCTGCCCGTCACCACTT
>MGZB01000019.1 GCA_001801995.1 Gammaproteobacteria bacterium RIFOXYD12_FULL_61_37
TCCAACTTCTCGGTGGATACAATCTCAAGTCAAGCACTTGGGCTCCGAACTACGAGGGTCCCCTTCTTTTTTTCCTTTTTATAACTGACTACAAAAATGCATTGAGGAATTTTGGGATGAACCAGCGAAATGAACTCAAGCGGCAGGTGGAACGCCAGGCACGGCGCATGCGCAAGGCCGAACGGGAGCGCCCGGCCCTGATCGGACAGACGGTCTTCGTCGGCACCCTGGGGCTGCTGCTGGCGCTGCCGGTGGTAGGCGGGGCCTATCTGGGTCGCTGGCTCGACAGCCTTTCCCAGGGATATTCACTACGCTGGACCCTGAGCCTGATCATCTTGGGCGTCATCGTTGGCGCGGTGAACGTCTATCTTTTTATCAGGGAATGATTTTATTGGAGCATCCAGTCCCAAGGCTCTCTGGTACGACTCTTGCTCAATAACCCTACAGCCATTGTTTTTCTGTGGGGAAAAGAACCGCATGAGCCGATCCGATTCCATCGCCGCCTATGACCAGGCCATCGAGGCCATTCAGCATTTTCTCGCCGCGCCGGTAGAGGGGGTTCCGGCAGAGCTGCTCGATGCCTTCCGGCAACTGGCCGCGAAGGGGATGCTGCCGCCGGGCCTCTTTCTGGAGGCGGTGGAGCAGGCCCCGGTCGCCATCTCCATCACCGACCCGGCGGCCCGCATCCTCTATGTCAACAGGCTCTTCGAGCAGTTGACCGGCTACGGGCGGGAGGAGGTGACCGGTAAGAATGAGTCGGTGCTTTCCAGCCACGCCACGCCGGTGACCGTCTATCAGGATCTCTGGGAATGCATCCAGGACCGGCGTGTCTGGAAGGGCGCCCTGGTCAACCACCGTAAGGACGGCAGTGAGTATCTGGCGGAGCTGGTGATCGCCCCGGTCCTGAACCCTCAGGGGGGAATCGGTTACTACCTGGGGATGCACCGTGATGTGACGGAGCTGCACCAACTTGAACAGCGGCTGAAGTTCCAGAAGGGGCTGACCGAGGCGGCCCTGGACGCTGCCCCCCTGGTGGTGGCCATGCTCAACGCCGACCGCCGGGTGCTGCTGGACAACCATGCCTACAAGGCCCTGCTGGGCGATTTTCGTGGCCTGGAGCCTGCCCACCTCTTTCTCGATGCACTGGAGCGGGAGTTCGGCTTCGATCTGGGACAGGTCTGTCAGGCCGGCAACGGCTTCTCCAACATCGAGGTCCGGCTCGACCCGCCGGGGGGCGCGCCGCCCCGCTGGTTCGCCTGTTCCGGGGTGCGGGTCGCCGAGCTGGACGAGGCCGCGCAAAACTACTTCAAGCAATCCCAGCTCTCCCGTTGCTGCCTGCTGCTGGTGGCCAACGAGGTGACGGCCAGCCGCAACCGGATCAACGAGGCGCGCCTGAACTTGATCCGCTCCGCCATGGCCGAGCAGCAGATGGCGCAGACCCTGCGCGAGTCTATCTCTGGCGCCATCTTCAAGTTGCAGGGGCCGTTGAACGTGATCAAGGCGGCCCTGGCCATGCCGGGACTCGACCCCTGCGCGGACCGGTGCGCCCTGCGCAAGGTGCTGCAAGGGGCTCTGGAGACAGGTTACGAGGCGGTGGAGAACCTGCGAGCCGCCCTGCCCAGTCCGGCCAGGGAGCAGGCCAGCAGCCTCAACATCAACGAGATTCTGCACGATGTGCTGCGGCTCTCCACCCAAAGCCTGCTGGCCAGCGGCATTCTGGTGGATTGGCGGCCCGCGCCCGTACTGCCTGCGCTGACCGGCCAGGCCAACGCCCTGCGAGGCCTGTTCAAGTCCCTCATCGATAACGCCATCCAGGCCCTCAACGAATCGAACCGGTCCCAAAGGGAGATCCATCTCGATACCCGGCTCGATGGCCGGGAACTGGTGGTCGAGGTGACGGACAACGGCCCCGGCGTTCCGGCGCGGGACCGGCTGCGGCTGTTCGAGCCCTTCTTTTGCGGCTGGACCCGCCCCGGCGGGCATGCCGGCATGGGCCTGACCATGGCCCAGGAGGTAGTGATCGAACACCAGGGCTCACTGGAGATCGATCCCGATTTCGCCGGCGGCTGCCGCCTCTTCGTGCGACTGCCCCTTCAGGGCATGGGAGGAGACTGAGTCATGCATCTCTCCAACGACAACAGATCCATCATGGAGACCGAGCTGGAGACCCTCTACCGGGTCAGCCAGATCCTCAGCCGCTCCCTCGATTTCCGCGAGACCTTGACCGAGGTCCTCAAGACCCTGAACGACCTGGGCAACCTCAGCCACGGCATGATCGGCCTGCTGGACGAGGAGAGCGGGGATCTGCTGGTTTCCGCCCTGCACGAACAGCCCACCCCCTTCAACCCGGCGCGCTACCGGCCGGGGGAGGGCGCGGTCGGCGTCATCATGGAGAGCGGCGAACCCCTGCTGATCCCCCGCATCGCCGACGATCCCCGTTTTCTCGACCGGCTGGGGGTCTACGACCTGGATCTCCCCTTCATCGGCGTTCCCATCCTGATCGGCGATCAGGCGGCCGGGGTGCTGACCGCCCAGCCTCGGGGTCGCCTCGGTCCCCTGGAGCGGCACAAGCGCTTCCTGCTGATGCTGGCCAACCTCATCGGCCAAAGCGTGCGTCTGGCGAAACGGGTCGAGGACGAGCAACTGGAGCTGAAGAAGGAGCGCGACTCCCTCCGCCGCAAGGTGCGTGGCGAGCACGGCTTTTCCAACATCGTCGGCCATACGCGGGGCATGCGCCTGGTGTTCGATCAAGTCCGCCAGGTGGCCAAGTGGAATACCACCGTCCTTATCCGGGGCGAGTCCGGCACCGGCAAGGAGTTGATCGCCAACGCCATCCACTACAACTCCCCCCGTGCCAGCGGACCCTTCGTCAAGCTCAATTGCGCTGCCCTGCCCGACAGCCTGCTGGAGTCCGAACTCTTCGGCCACGAGAAGGGCGCCTTCACCGGCGCCGTCAGCCAGCGCAAGGGGCGCTTCGAGCAGGCCCACGGCGGCACCATCTTTCTGGACGAGATCGGCGAGATCTCCCCCGCCTTCCAGGCCAAGCTCCTGCGTGTGCTGCAAGAGGGGGAGTTCGAGCGGGTCGGCGGGGTCCGGACCCAGGTGGTCGATGTCCGTGTGGTGGCCGCCACCAACCGGGACCTGGAGGCGGAGGTGCGGGAGGGGAGCTTCCGCGAGGACCTCTACTACCGGCTGAACGTCATGCCCATCAACCTGCCGGCCCTGCGCGAGCGGAAGGAGGACATCCCCGATCTGGTCCGATACCTGGTGGGCAAGATCGGCAAGGGCCAGGGGCGGGAGCTGGTGATCGAGGACAGCGCCATCGGGCTTCTGATGCGCAACGACTGGCCCGGCAATGTGCGCGAGCTGGAGAACTGCCTGGAGCGCGCCTCGGTGATGAGCGAAGAGGGTCGCATCGACGGCAGGGCCATCAACCTGGCCGGTCCGCAAGGGGGCATCCAGCCCGCCGTTACCTATGCCGCCCCCGAGCGCCACTCCGACATCTACGACCCCGATCTGGACGAGCGTGAACGGGTCATCGCCGCCCTGGAACAGGCCGGCTGGGTCCAGGCCAAGGCCGCCCGCCTCCTCGGCATGACCCCGCGCCAGATCGGCTACCGCATCCGGATATTGAACATCCTGATGCGGCAGATTTGAGTTCTTTGTAACTATTCAGCTCAATTCGGAAATTGCCCCCTTCCCCCAACCCCCTCCCGAAGGGAGGGGGAGCTGAATAATCAGGTAAGGAACTGAGTGATGACATGGAGATCGATCATGGCTACGACGGGATTGACAGAGCGATATGCGGTGAATCTGTAGGCTGTGTTGTCCTGTTTTGATCGAACGTGATCTTCACCGCCGCTCCAACACGAATCCCAATTCCTTCAATCCATTGGGATGGGGCACTTCGATTCCCGGCTCCTGGGGCCATTGCCAGCGGGCGGTGTCGAAGAGTTCATGCATGCGGGGCAGGGCGCAGTGAAACGGGGGGCCGCCCTCGCGGCCGGTCTGCATGAAGAGGGCATGGAGCCGGCCGCCGGGGCGTAGCCAGCGGGCCAGGCGGCTTTCGTATTCGGCCCAGTGGCCGGGATCGAGGGCGCAGAGGCAGGTTTGTTCGTAGATGGCGTCGAAGGGTTGTTCGGGTTCCCAGTTCAACAGGTCGGCCTGGATGACGGTGGCGTGCAGCCCCTCCTCGTGCAGCCGGGCGGTGAGGCGCATGACGGGAGTGGGGGCGATGTCGATGGCGGTGACAAACCGGCCGGAGCGGACCAGTTCGCTGATTTCGTGGCCGTGGCCGCAACCGGGGACCAGTATGCGGCCCTGGGGCATGCGTTGCAGCCAGTGGGCGAGGGCGGGGCTGGAACTGCCACGGTCCCAGCCGGTGGTGTCTTCGCGGTATTTGGCCTCCCAGGTTTGAAGCCGTATGGGATCGATGAGGCTTTTCTCGTTCATGATTTCTTCCACCCTCTTGGCATAACCGCTGATAACTGGTCATTATTGGGGTACAAAAAGTAAGCCCCAGGAGTGCCCCATGTATACAAAAATCCTGCTCCCCGAATCGGAGATGCCGACTCACTGGTACAACGTGGTGGCGGACATGCCCATTGCCCCCGCGCCCTACCTGGGGCCGGACGGGAATCCGGTGCCACCGGAGGCGATGCTGGCCATCTTCCCCGAGGCGCTGGTGATGCAGGAGATGAGCCGGGAGCGCTGGATCGAGATCCCGGAGCCGGTGCGTGATGTCCTGCGCCTGTGGCGGCCATCTCCCCTTTACCGCGCTCACCGGTTGGAGCAGGCGCTGAAGACCCCGGCACGGATCTATTACAAGAACGAGTCGGTGAGCCCGGCCGGTTCCCACAAGCCCAACACGGCCGTGGCCCAGGCCTGGTACAACAGCCAGGCCGGCATCAAACGGCTGGCCACCGAGACCGGCGCCGGGCAGTGGGGCTGTGCCCTGGCCCTGGCGGGGCAGATGTTCGGTATCGAGGTGCGGGTCTACATGGTGAAGGTGAGCTACGAGCAGAAACCCTACCGCCGCTCCATGATGGAGACCTGGGGCGCGGAGGTCTTTGCCAGCCCGACCAATATGACCGAATCGGGGCGCCGGGTTCTGGCGGTCCATCCCGATTCGCCGGGGTCGCTGGGGATCGCCATCTCCGAGGCGGTGGAGGAGGCGGCCAGCCGCGCCGACACCAACTATGCCCTGGGCTCGGTCCTGAACCATGTGCTGCTGCATCAGACCATCATCGGCGAAGAGGCCAAGAAGCAGTTCGAATTGATCGGCGACTATCCCGATATGGTGTTCGCCCCCTGTGGTGGCGGTTCCAATTTCGGCGGCATCGCCTTCCCCTTTTTCGCCGACAAGGCGGTGGGCAAGGAGGTGCAACTGGTGGCGGTGGAGCCTACTTCCTGCCCCACCTTGACCAAGGGGGCATATGCCTATGATTGGGGCGATTCCGCCGGGCTGACACCCTTGATGAAGATGTATACATTGGGTCACGACTTCATGCCGCCCGGCATCCACGCGGGTGGACTGCGCTACCACGGCGATTCTGCTTTGGTGAGCCAGCTCTACCGGGAGCGGCTGATCGATGCCGTCGCCGTGCCCCAGTTGGAGACCTTCGAGGCCGGGGTGCTCTTCGCCCGTACCGAGGGCATTGTCCCCGCGCCCGAGTCCTGCCACGCCATCGCCGCCGTCATCCGCGAGGCGCGGCGCTGCCAGGTGGACGGCGAACCCAAGACCCTGCTGTTCAATCTTTCGGGTCATGGCCATTTCGATATGTCTTCCTTTGATCGCTTCCTTGCCGGTGAGTTGGAGGATTACGACTACCCGCAAGAGGCGATTGAAGAGTCGCTACGGCATCTCCCCAAGATCGCCGGGCTTTGATCGCCCATGGCCCGTTATCGACCGCCCCAGCCGCCCAGCTCGCCCTACATCACGCGGGTCGGCTACGAACGCTTGCGGCAGGAGTCCGAACAGCTCTGGACCCGGCGGCGGGAGGTCGTCGTCGCCCTGTCCGCGGCGGCGGCCGAGGGCGATCGCTCGGAGAACGCCGAGTACATCTACCGCAAGAAGGAGCTGAGGGAGCTGGACCGGCGCATCCGCTATCTTCAGATCCGGCTGCCCAAGCTCAAGGTGGTCGATGTCCAGCCGAGTGATCCGGACCGCATCTTCTTCGGCGCTTGGGTGACGTTGGAAAACGAGGCGGGCGAGGAGACGCGCTGCCGTATCGTCGGCGCCGACGAGTTCGACCCGAAACGCCACTGGATCAGCGTCGATTCTCCCATGTCCAAAGCCTTGCTGAAGCGGACCCTGGATGAAGAGGTGGAGGTGCAGACACCCCTGGGCAAGGTCCATTACTGGGTGGTAGACATTGCCTATCACCCGGAAGACAGTGACGATCTTCTCCCCGATTTGACTTGAAACCAGAAGGGCTTTCCGCCCCCTCGCCGCTGGTGCTTGCAAATGGGTTTATGGGAAGATTCTAAATTGTTATAGGATGCTGTCTCTCAATAAGGGTACTCCGCCTCTGGCGGGGATTGGCAAAGGCCGACGACCGGCCTGGACTGGGAGGCAATCTAACGCCATGACAAGGCATAAAAATGTCGGTCCGGGACGGGCGGGGATGCCGCCGGGAGGGACCGAACAAGGGGATGATATGGTCAAGACGGTTCCCTGTGGGGACGCATGGGCGGGCGTGGCCGACTGCAAGAGTTGCAGTGTGCGCGAGTCGGTTTTGTTCGCCGGTCTGCGCGAGTCGGATTTCGAAAAGATCCACCAGCCCCTGGATCAGTTCGTCATGCCTGCCGGCTCCATCCTCTACCGCGCCGGCAGCAGCGGCGATCGCATGTACACCATCCGTAGCGGCATGATCAAGCTGGTGCAGTATCTGCCGGACGGCAACCAGCGCATCGTCCGACTGGAGCGCGACAGCGATGTCATCGGCCAGGAGGCCTTGCTGGGGCAACCCTATCAGCACGACGCCGTGATCCTTCACACCACGGAGCTTTGTTGCCTGCCTGTCACCCTGGTCAAGCGGTTGTCGGACGAGAATCCCGCCCTCCACACCGAGCTGCTGAAGCGTTGGCAACGCGCCCTGAGCGAGGCCGATGCCTGGCTGACGCAGCTTTCCACCGGCTCCGCGCGGCAGCGGGTCGCCCGGCTCCTGCTTCGCCTGACGAAGGACCGGGGCACCCAGGAGTGCGAACTCTTCAGCCGCGAGGACATGGGCTCCATGCTGGGCGTCACCACCGAGACCGCCAGCCGCACCATCGCCGAATTCCGCCGCCTGGGATTGCTCAAGGAGGCGGGCTACAACCTCTATCACTGCGACTTGCAGGGGTTGGAGCGGATCGCGGACGAGTAGGCCTTTTTTAAGGCGGGACCGGCAGGGCGTATTCGAGCCTGTAGACATACCCCGCCGTCACTGTCTCCACCCATCCGGTGCGGTAACGCGCCTTATCCAACTTTACGGGCGCTTCCTCATCCTGCCAAAGGATCGCTGCCCGCTGCCCTCCAACAGGATCGGCTGAATCGGCGAAACGGACCTTGGGGAAGTGGATGAGCAGATGGGCCATCAGCGCATAATCCCTTACCAACAATGGTGTGCCGTTCAGCAGCGGTTCCGGCAGTTTGCGCAGGGTCTCCACCGTGGGAAAGTTGAGGCGACCGTACATCCCGAGCCGGGGACCGATCGTGACCTGAACCACCCGTCCCGCCAGAATGACGAGCGTTATTCCCCCGATGATCCCCCAGACTCGCCTCAGACGCCCCTTCGTCAGCAGTTCCCCCCGGTGCGCGAGGCGCAGCAGCAGCCAGTAGGGGAACAACATCATGAGGGGGTGCATCCAGCGTGTCTTGGTCGGCGGCAGGACGGTGATGGCTGCGGTCGCCAGCAATCCCAACAATAGCAGCAAGAAAAACCGCTCCAGCAGCCGCTCGGTTTCTCCCGGTTCGGGAGAGCGCCTGAACAGGGAAGGGAAGAAAATGGCGAAGATCAGCAGGAAGGGGGCGACAAATTCCAGTGCGTTGAACAGGAACCGGCCCAGGGCGACGAAATGCGCCAGCAGGCCGCCCGTCTCCGTGGCTACCAGCTTGGGACCCAGCCCCTGGACCAGGGACTGGGGGTTTGCGGCCAGCAAGAGGTAGTGATTGGACGCCAGCAGCAGGGCGACACCGATCGCAAGCAGCATGCGGCGGTCGAGTAGCAGACCGCGCCAGCCCGGCAAGGTCAGGGCCGCCCCCAGCAGGGGGAGAAGAAAAAGGGGAAAGCTGTATTTGCTCAGCAGTCCCAGGCCGACGGCGAAGCCCAGGTACAAATAGCGAACCGCGCCAGGGCGCTCCCGAATCAGCAACACGGCATGGAAGCTCATCAGGATAGCCAGCCCCAGGAGGATCGTATGGGTGAATCCCTGATGCATGGTCCAGGCGAAGGGCGGCAGCAACAGCCAGGCCGCGCTTGCCAGGGCGACGAGGCGCGGGTCTTCGAAGAGGCGGCGGCTGATAAGAAAACCCACCCAGAAACTCAGCCAGAGCAGGCCGTATTTCAGCCAGGTCAGGGTCGCCAGGCTGGTGCCGAAGACCCGGAACAGCAGCCAACTGATCCAAGAGTAGAGCGGCGGCTGGCCATTGCTGATGCCGGTCGTCAGATATTGGCCCACCAGGATCTGCTCCGTGTCGTCCACCTGTAGGGTATCGCTGAAGAGCAGGCGCACGGCCAAATGCAGGAGGAGATAGACCGTCCCCCCGATGAGCAGCCAGCCATAGGGGCGTAGTTTGCCCTTCATATCTTTCATGCCGGATAGAGCCAGGAACAGATAAAGACCGCGGCCGCCACACCGGCCAGGTCCGCCATCAGGGCCGCCGGCACCGCGTGGCGCGCCCGCTTTATCCCCACCGCGCCGAAATAGACCGCCAGGACATAAAAGGTGGTCTCGCTCGAACCCTGTAGGGTGCTCACCAGCCAGCCGATGTAGGTATCAGGTCCCTGGCCTGGCGCGGATAGGGTCCCCGCCATGATGGCGTAGGCCCCGGAGCCGGAGAGGGGCCGCATCAGCGCCATGGGCAGGGCCTCGGCCGGTAGGCCGAGCGGCGAGGTGAGGGGGCCGATCAGCGAGGTCAGATAGTCCATCGCCCCGCTCGCCCGGAACATCCCCACCGCCGTCAGGATCGCCACCAGATAGGGGATGATCCGCATGCCCAACTGGAAGCCCTCCCTGCCGCCCTCGATGAAGGCCTCGTAGACCGGGACCCGGCGCAGCACGCCAAATCCCAGAAAAAACACAGTCAGCACCGGCACGACCCAGGGCGACATGGTCTTACCGTAGAGGATGGTGAGCGGAATCATGCCGAGTATGGCGCCGAGGAAGAGTAGCGAGCCCCAGACCGGGTAGCTACCGGTCTCGGCCACGAGTTCCGTCTCCGGTTCGGCCGCTACCGGCCGGGGCGGGAGCGGCGCATCGCCCAGGGGCCGCACCGGAAAGAACCGCTGCAAGGCCAGGACGGCGATGATGGCCACGGTGGTGGAACAGACCGTGGCGAAGAGCGTGGTCGGGATGATCGCCGCCGGGTCGGCCGAACCCAGAGAGGCGCGCAGGGCCACCACCCCGGTGGGCAGCAGCGCCAGGCTGGAGGTGTTGATGGCCAGGAACATCACCATGGCGTTGGTGGCCACCCCCTTCGAGGGGTTGAGCTTGTCCAGTTCCTCCATGGCCCGCAGGCCGAAGGGCGTGGCGGCATTGCCCAGCCCCATCATGTTGGCGGAGAAGTTCATGATCATCGCCCCCATGGCCGGGTGATCGGGCGGCACTTCGGGGAATACGCGCACCATCATCGGCCGGATCAGCCGCGCCAGAATCACCAGCAGCCCGCCCCGCTCGATGATCTTCATCAGGCCAAGGAAGAAGGTCATCACCCCGATCATCCCCAGCACCAGGGTCACCGCCGATCCGGCCGAGTCGATCAGCCCGGTGGTGAGCGCCTGCATGGGCGGCACGGCCTCGGGTGAACTGGCGATCCAGGTCAGTTGGCGGTAGGCCGTCACCAGAAAGGCGGTGAAGATCAGGAAGGCGAAGACGATATTCATCGGGTTCTGGCCGTTGCGGGTTTGGGGTGGCCGGTCATTTTACATCCTTCCTTTCGCCGAGCGCGGCACGTCTCGTTTTCGATGAATGACAAAATATTGACGAACTCAGAATATTGTATATGATAATCATCATATTAAATGATATTCATGAAGTGACTTATGAATAAAATGGCCTGCTTCCGAAACTTGGCCCAGTTCCCGGTCCTGATCCTGTTGTCCCTGACGCTGGGATTGGGCGGTTGCGTCGATATCTCCGAGTTCTACTCGATCCGCCCCGAACAGCCCGACTTTGACCGTATCGGCTCGGGGCAAACCGGCAAGGTGGACGAAAAGCGCTTGCAGGTCGTGGGTCTCGCCCTGGCCCAGCTGGGCACGCCCTATTCCTGGGGGGGCAATACGCCCGAGCGGGGGTTCGATTGCAGTGGCCTGGTCCAGTACACCTATAACAACGCCGGTGTTCCGGTGCCCCGGACGGCTACCGAACAGCGCACCCAAGCCAGCAGCAAGAACATCGTCAACCTGCTCCCCGGCGACCTGCTCTTCTTCCAGCTCGACGACAAAGACCGGGAGCATGTGGCCATTTACCTGGGCGCGGGGGAATTCATACACGCCCCTTCCACCGGCAGCAGCGTGAGATTGGAAAGTATCCGCTCCTCCTACTGGCAAGAGCGGTTCCACGGGGCCGGGACCTATCTTTGATCCTGACCGGATATTGGGTCTTGCCAGTCCCCCGTCCTCGTCTACACTCAAATCAGGGCCGACTCTTGTTGGCGCCAAACACCCGCTCCCTGGTCCGCGAGCAGTATCCATGCCGACCATCTGGAGCGGGTTCATCATTTCAGGGAGAAGGACCTTGCTCAGACCTCATGCCCTCATTGCCCTTTTGATCTTGCTGTTCGCCGGCCCCTGTCGTGCTGCGGTCATGAGCGGCTGGGTGGTTTGGGTGGTGGACGGCGATACCCTGCATCTGATGGACGAGGCCGGCGAGCGCCACCGCATTCGTTTGTCCGGCATCAACGCCCCGGAGAAGGATAAGCCCTTTGCCCAGGGGGCCAGGGATCAACTGGTTTCCCTGGTTCAAGGCAAGCGGGTGAGCGTCTATTGGGACAAGGTCGATAAATACGAGCGCATCGTCGGCAAGGTGGTCAGCGAGGGGCGGGACATCAATCTGGCCCTGATCCGGACGGGATATGCCCTCTGGTATCGCCGCTTTGCCCAGGAACAGAATCCGGTGGACCAGATGCTCTACGAGAATGCCGAGCAGGCGGCCAAGCGGGAGGGGGCAGGGCTTTGGAGTGGCCAGCGCCGCTAAATCGGAGAGGCAGTTTCTGTTAATATTTCTTTGAAATCTGTCGTGTTAGGGTCTAAAGTTAATGCTGATTATGACGTATCTTTTGACTGTTGGAGCCTAAGAGGAGCTCAGACATGAGACGGATTAAGTTTCTTTTCGTAACCCTCGTGATGATGGGCGTTTCCGGCTGTTTGACCCATAGCTCCCTGCTCAGCAGCGGGATGGTGGGCGGGCCGTTGCAGGATGACGCCTCCGTTGCCGTGACGGTAAGCCGGGCCACCGATCTGGAGAAGAAGGACGATTGGCCGGGGGCGCTGGAAATCTACCGCTTTGCCCTGAGCCGGAACCCGAAGGACAAGGATCTGGAATCGGCCCATGCCGCCTTCATGAAGCGGCGGGGGGCCTATCTCGCGCGTCTCGAAGTGGACATGTTGATCGCGCAGGCCCAGTGGCTCCAGAAACAGCGACTATACGACGAGGCCGCAAAGGGCCAGGAAGAGGGGCTGAAATCGGAGGAAAAAATCGCAGTGGTTGCCAAATCACTGGCCGGCAGGGGCGAGGAGGCCCTGGCGCGGAAGGACTACCGGCTGGCCAAGCGGGCAATCCCCCAGGCCGTTAAGCTGCACTCCAGCCCCGAAACCGAGTCGGCCTATCAAAAATGGGTCGATTGGGTGAAGAAAGCGCGCGTTGCCAAGGGGCAAAGACAGGCGACGATCGCGGAGAAGAAGAACCTGGCTCAGAATTGAGAAGCCGGCAGCTCTCTCAAAATGCGCAGGCTGTAGAGGGAGAGAAAGGCGGCGAAAAAGCACCAGATGGAGGTGAAGGCATAGTGGAAGAACAGGGCGCTGAGGAGGACGGAGATCAGCAGCAGCACCCCATAGGTCTTTACCGGCGGCCTTGAAGAGAACACCAGGGGAAGACCGACCAGCAGGGCGTAGGCCAGGCAGATCACTACCCTGGGGATGTAGGCGTCGGTGATCAGGAACGAGTGATAGGCGATGGAATGACGGGCGATCGCGGGCATGAGCCGCGTTTCATCCAGAAGCAGCGGTAAATAGAGGACCGATCCCAGCAGAACCCCAAGGACGATGGCGGTTGTCATCCAATCCCGCTTGCGGCCATCGGTCTCCAGTCGCCAGGCAGCGAAGGGGACCAGGATCGGCCAGAGAAAAAAGGCGAAAAAGAGGAACCCGAGCGCGGCGCTGGATTGGAGCTGGGGGGAATCCCCTTCAAGGCCTATCCACAGAGCTCCTTCGATCAGTTGTTGAACCCCGAACAGCAAGGGAAAGCCGGCCAGGGGCAGATAGCGCGAATCCCGCCCCTGAGCCTTGGTTACGGTGTAGGCGCCTATGGGCAATAACAGGCTTCCGGCAAAAAAACTGACGCTGGCCGAGAGACACATGGCTATCCTGTTCGGGTAGAGATATTGTCACCGGCAACTTACCCCAGATTTCCCCTCGTGACATCCCCCTCCCCCAACCGAGACGAACAGCCCTTGGTCTTAGAAACCTCTTTTCAACCGCAAAGGACGCAAAGAACGCTAAGGAAACCCATCCGATGCATTTGTTCGGCGCATCCATGCGCCTCACCCCTCCGGAGCTGGCGCGAAAACCCGCTCCCGGCGGTTTTTTGTTCGGCGCATCTATGCGCCTCACCCCTCCGGAGCTGGCGCGAAAACCCGCTCCCGGCGGTTTTTTGTTCGGCGCATCCATGCGCCTCACCCCTCCGGGGCTGGCGCGAAAACCCGCTCCCGGCGGTTTTTTGTTCGGCGCATCCATGCGCCTCACCCCTCCGGGGCTGGCGCGAAAATCCGCTCCCGACGGTTTTTTGTCTGTGCCCCCAGCTTCCTGGTCAGGGGCGTAACCTAGACAAGCCAATGAATTCCTTCGCGTTCCTTCGCGTTCTTTGCGGTTAAATGAGGAAATTAGGTTGATTGAACAGGCAGAGAACCAGGACGAAGAGCAGGCCTTTTGCCGTCTGGGTCCGGAACAGATTCTCGATGCCGTCGAAGCGGTGGGCTACCCCTGCGATGGCCGGATGCTGGCGTTGAACAGTTACGAAAACCGGGTCTATCAGTTAGGGATCGAGGGCGGCGAACCCGTCGTCGTCAAATTTTATCGCCCCGGCCGCTGGAGCGATGCGGCCATTCTGGAGGAACACGGGTTTGCATGTGAGCTGGCAGAGGGAGAGATCCCCGTAATCGCCCCGCTCGCGGACGCCGAGGGGATAACCCTGCATCACCAGGGTCTCCATCGATTCGCGGTCTTTCCCCGGCGAGGGGGGCGTCCCCCCGAACTGGACAATCGGGAGCATCTGGAACAGTTGGGCCGCTTCATGGCCCGCATCCATCTGGTGGGCGAGATCCGTCCCTTCCAGGCCCGTCCGACCCTGGGGATTCAGGAATTCGGCCTGGATTCCTATCAATTCCTGCTGGAAAAGGGCTTCATTCCCCAGGGGCTGGAGCAGAGCTACCGAACCCTGGCGGAGGATCTGATCGAACGGATCAGAGATGCCTACCGGCGGGCGGGTAGTCCGGGATATCTGCGGCTCCATGGCGATGCCCATTGCGGCAACATTCTCTGGACCGGTGCCGGTCCCCATTTCGTCGATCTGGACGATGCCCGCATGGGGCCGGCGATCCAGGACCTTTGGATGTTCTTGTCCGGGGAGCGGGTCGAGAGGACCATCGCACTCTGCGACTTGCTGGAGGGCTATACCCAATTCCGCGATTTCGACAGCCGCGAACTCCACCTGATCGAGGCCCTGCGCACCCTGCGGATGATGCACTACGCCGCCTGGCTGGGACGGCGATGGACCGATCCCGCCTTTCCACTCGCCTTTCCCTGGTTCAACGAACCGCGCTATTGGGACGAGCACATCCTCACGCTCCGCGAACAGGCGGCCATTCTGGACGAGCCGGCGTTGGACTGGGATTGATCTACTTGAAAGATCCGGCGGAGACTTGATTGCCACCGCTGGCCTTGGCCTGCTGCAAGGCCTGGCTGGCGGCTTCCATCATGGCGTTGAGAGACCTTCCCTCGGCGGGCTGGGTGACGATGCCGACGCTGACGGAGGGCGACATCGGGGCTGCGATTCCTTCGACCTGGATAGGTGATCGGGTAATGGCTTGGCGCAATTTTTCGGCTACGACCACGGCGCGGACACTGGGTGTCTCGGAGAGTAGCGCCGCGAATTGGCCCGGCCCGGTGCGGACGACGCAATCCTCGGCGCGGAGGTTGTGCGACAGTATCTCCGCGATACGTTTGATGCAGGCCTCCGTTGCCGTGGGGCCATGATTGTTCCGGTAGTTGTTGAAGTGATCGATCTCCAGGCGCAGCAGGGAGAGGGGCAGGCGCCTACGGACGTGGCGGCTTGATTCCGTGTTGAATCGCTCGATAAACACAAGCTCGTTCGGCAGGCCGGTCAGGGGATCGAAATAGGCGCGCACGGCGTGCCGGTCGGCCTCGATCAGGGCAGCCATGCTGTTGGCCAGGGGAGCGAGATGCACGGCCAATGCCCGGTCATAGCCACCCTCGCGGTTGCCGATGGCGACCAGTCCAGACACCTGGTCACGAATGAGGAGCGGTATCCCGAGAAAGTTGTCTAGCGAGGGGGCTCCGGGGAGTGGACCGAAAAGCCGGTAAGAAAGGGTGGATTGGTTGGAAATGACCGGCATCCTGGATTTGAACAGCCCCTCGATAAGCGACTCCGGGAGCAGATTGAACTCCTCGGGTGGAGCGGCCTCCCGGATCAACGGCTCATCGCCGTCCCCGTCAAGCAGCCGCAATGCGTGGATTCTGAGGCGGATACCCAGCGCTCCCTCGACTTCCTGATACTCGCCGATAAAGCCGTAGGCTGACTCGGTGTGCATCATTAGGCCGGACAGCAGCCGGTCGAACAGGGTTGCCCTGTCCGTCCCCGAGGCGAAGTCGGAACTGAAGCGGGAGAGCAGCGCGACCAAGACCTCGAAGTCCCTGCACTTGGGCTCGAAGGGGCGGCTGCAATTGCCTGGGGGAGTTAAGGGTTTCATAGAGATACTGCGTGTAGGCCTGAAGAATAATCTACAACCTGCTGAACATTAAGGCAACTCGCGTTAGACACCTGAGGATTGGGATGCCGTCCACACCCTTGCAACTTCACCGTCACGAAAAAAAGCGCGAGCTATACTGAACGCAGAGGATTCTAGGTTTAGGCATGCCTCTGGAGTGGTGGAGCGTCCAGCGGATAAAAGGCGGAGGGGCCTCAAATATCCCCCCGCACCGGCGGCTGGCGCAAAGTGATGGCCCATTGTAGTGATCGTTAATGGAGAAAGACCATGTTTTACCGTACTTTGATTATGACAGTGTTGATGGTTGCCTTCGGGTTCGCCGGCACTACGGCATCCGCTTCCGAGCTGGCGGGTGGTATCAATGAACCGGACCTGGCCCTGTTGGACCAGGTGGTGAAGTCCAGCAAGGGTGAGATCCAGCTTGCCGAGCGTGGGCGGAACGCCGCGTTGATCGGCGGTCTGATCGCGGGAGCCGCTATTGCGGGAGCGGTTTCAGCCAATCGCCGGTCTGACCGGTACGAAAGGCCTGTCTACCGTGAAAGGCCCGTCTACCGCGAGCGCGTCTATTATGAGGGCGATTACAAGTCCGCGAAGAGACGCTGTGCTCGCCGGTACAACTCCTACGACTGGGGATCGGACACCTACGTCAACTATGACGGCTATGAAGTCCTCTGTCCCTACGTGCGTCCATGGCATTGATTTGCAGGCAGGCGGCGCACCGATCGAAGATGAGAGATAGGCCCCTGTTCAAGGGGCCTGCCCGCTGATCCCAGTCACGTCCAGTGGCAAAGGGTCCGGCGAGGGGCCGTTCGGCCCCTCTGTCCACCAGGAATAGGAGAAAAGATCATGAACTTTCGTGTTTCGTTGATCGCGCTTGCGATGGTTTTTGTTATGGGGATGGGCGGGGCGGATGCTTACGCCGCCGATCCCGCAGTGGGAATAGGTGAACCGGATGTCGCCCTTATCGACCAGGTGGTGAAGTCCAGCGGAGAGGAGATTCTGCTCGCGGGCTACAGCGGTTTCTTTTACCGCTGCTATTACCGCGAACCTTGCCACTTCGGCAGAAGTTGTAGATACCGCGACCGCTGTTTCCACGGTGACGGTTATCGCGCCGCCAAGCGGCGATGCGCCCTTCGCTACGATTCCTACGATTGGTATCTGGACACCATCATCACCCGCCGGGGCAACGAGAAGCTCTGTCCCTATGTGAGGCCTTACTACTGAGATTATTCCCCTCTCGGTTTGGGCATCCTGCGTCGCCCTACCGCCTCCCCCTGGAGGCGTCCCTTGAGGGAGAGGGTAGGAAGAGAGTGTAAGCAAAGCAGTTGATTTAGCATTCTTCTCTCCCCTGCTTAGGGGAGAGAAGATGTTTTTCCACAGCCTCTCAGATCAGGGTCCATTCCGTCCGCTCACTTCGTGCGGCTTCTGCGCGGCGTTAGCCAGCAGGTAGCGATAGCGTTCCCGCAGCTTTTCCTTTTCGACAGGGTACTCGATGGGGCAGTCGAAGTTCTTGCAGAAACCGCCGTCCGTCAGGTAGTCGTAGACCAGATAGGGAACGCCGAAGTGTTGGATGGTGGGCAGCTTTTTGGGCTTGCCGTCCTGTACCACCAGAATACGGTTGTGGTAGATGTTGTCCTCGATGTTGTTCAAGTAATTCAGGGCGTTATAGCGCTCCTTCCAGCCGCCGAGCATGGGGAGATGGTCCGCCAGGGCGATGACGAGTGCGTGGGGATACTGGCGGTTGATCCATTGCAGGTATTCCGCCAGGGGGCCGCTCCGGTAGTAGCTGATATTGACGATCTGCTCAAGGAAGACATCCTTGGATTCCACCTTCCATTTGATCGGCCTCTGCACATCGAAATAGAGATGGCCGTAAAGGGTCAATATATAGTTGAACAGGGGTTTTGCCGATTGGCGCTGTTCGAGGAAGCCCCGATTTTGTTCGAACAGGGCACCATCGAAGAGATACTTTTGACCCTGTTCCAGATGGAGGTAGGTCGGCTTATCCGTATGCTCCCGCGCATAGTAAGACTCCGTGAATCCCATGCCCGGATAGGCACGGTTGGAGTTGAAGAAGGCGGGTATGTAAGGGGCGTTGGCCAGGGTGTCGTAGCCCAGCTCCGACAGGACGCGGGGCATGCAGGGAATGGGGTTGCTGGAGAAGATGTTGAATTCCACCTGGTCGAATTCGGCGAAGGCGGGAACGCCGCATAGGACCTCGAATTCCGCCTGGGCGGTGCCGCCCCCGAACATGGGCGAAACGGAAAAACCCAACGCCTTGTCGTAAAGACGGCGGAAATTGGGGTCCAGATACTCATCCCTGCCCTTGAGCGGTTTCAACAGGCGCGGGTCGAGAAAACTCTCCAGCATCACCACGAAAACTTGGCGATCCCGCCGGGCATTCGTCTTGAGATAGGCCAGGGCGCGGTCATAGTACTGTTGCTGATTGTCGTCCTGAATGTGGCTCTCCAGCTTGCCCCACGCCTCCAGGCGCCTGGCCTCGTTGTAGATCGCCAGGGTCAGGCGGCCGTTATTGGCCGCGTTTTCGGCTTGCATCCAGGGATTGAGGCCCCAAAGCCCGTACTCCAGACCCTTGGCCACCCATGCCGGGGTCAATACGATGGAGAAGACAAGGCTCAAGGCGGGCAGCGAAACCATCAGGGACCGGCGGTTGTATTGAATCAGACGCAAGGCGAACCAGGCGATTCCCAGGGCTGACAGGATCATGCCGGATCGCAGCCAGAAATCACCTACCAGGAATAATTCGGGTAGCTCCCTGACTTGGGCCAGGGATGGGATGGCCCCAAAGGTGAGGTAATGCACGTCATGCACGGCGTAGGTGCCGTAGATGGGAGCCGAGGCCAGCAAAGGCCGCCAGCGCGAGGGCCGGAGAATCTGGTTGAAGGTGAAAAACAGGTAGAGGCAGAGAGGATATTCGATCCGGAAGACAATCTCATTTCCCCTGAATTCGTAGAAATCGCCCAGCAGCCAGATCAATACGAACCAAAGACTAAAGGCCAGATAGATCCGGGTAGCGAGATAGAGGGGGCGAATGCCGTCAAGCCCCAGGGCAAGAAGCGCCTTCGGCGACAGCCGTTGCAGATCGGCTTCGCCAGGAAGTGACGGAATGTCTGCTGTAACCGCTAGGGTGGCGGCTTCACCTTCGGACTGATTCATCTAAGACCTTCGGACCGGGACCGGCCGGCCCAATTTGGTTCGAGGAGTACGGGGGTGCTGGATGACCAGGATCTGAGAAATAACGGATGCAGCGTTGATTCAACAGGATTTCCAAACCGGCCCCAGCGTAACATTTTTGTAACGGAAGTCAAAAGGACCTCCCCACCGCCCATTTCAGCTTCCTCGGAGCAGGCCGGCGGATTCTCTGCTATTGTCAAAACAGATTCCGGATTGACCGCAACGGGGTTTGGTTATGGGATGGAAGTTAGATCGATTGTTTCTCATTTGGTTCATGGTGATTGGCGGCCTGCCATCCTTCGCGGGGGCCGATGCCCCGGTCTCCCTGGTACGCAGCCCCGAGTGCGCCGTTTGCGCCGACGACCGCGATGCCTGCAATGCCGGTTGCTCCAGCCTCACCGGGCATGCGCTGGTCGGCTGCAACCAGAATTGCCGTAGCGCCTTGCAGGCGTGCGAGGAGCGCCATGACTGCCGCACATCCACCTCCAGCGCGGCCCGCCGCTTGGCTCTTCTGGAGACGGGCGTCTCCGGCGTCCTGTCTCCCGGCTTTGATCTCCCATCCCCTTGAGCCGCATGGCCTTTGAACCTGAATTCCTCGATTCCATCCTTTGGAAATGAGGTTTCTAGGTTGAATCCTGAAGGACTCCTCGTCATCCATTTGTCCCCGCAAACCGGGGTGGAGATAGGTTCCACCCGGCCCCTCTCTCTGCCAAAGATTTTTCGAGGCAAGCCGCCCTCGGAGGCGATCCGGATGATCGGCCTGCTCTACCCGGTATGCGCAAAGGCCCAAGCCGTGGCGGCGGTGGAGGCATGCGAGCAGGCGTTGGCTGTGAAGCCCAATCCAAGCCTATGCCGGGCGCGAGAGATGCTGGTCTGGATGGAGACGGCCAGGGAACAGCTTCGGAGCATCCTGGCCGAATGGCCCCGGCTGATGGCCATGGAGTTTGATCCCGCACGCGCCTCAGCCCTGGGCGGGTTGATGCCGGCGGTGAAAAAATCCCTGTTCGGCGCCTCTGATCCCTTTTCTCCAAAGGTCTTGATCCATCCCCCAGGCCAGGGTCTGGGGCAGGTGATCGAGGGGCTCGATGCGGTCCTGGAACGCCTGGTGTTCGGTGAGCCCCCCAGTGTCTGGCTGAAACGGCTGGACGACGAGGGGCTCGATGACTGGGTGCAACAACGCGGGACGCTGGGCGCGGTCTGTCTGAATGAAATCCAGCGCCGGGGCTGGGGCAGGGTAGGGGATCTTTCGCCTCGGCATCTGCCTGAGCTGACGGAGGCCGGCCTGCATGCCAGGCTGGCGGGTCCTGCTGCCGATGCCTATATCTGCCAGCCCGATTGGGACGGCATCCCCCGCGAGACCACGGGATTGACCCGCGTCCGCCATCTCGCCCCGATGCCAACTCTTTTGAAGACCTGGGGCAATGGGTTGTTCAGCCGGTTGGCGGCTCGTCTGGTGGAATTGGCGGCGATCCCCGCCCGTTTACGTCACATGGCCAAGGGCCTGGAACCGGGGCCGATCCGGCTCGATCCCAGGGCGGAAACCGGCGTTGGTCTGGCGCAGATCGAGGCGGCCCGAGGGCGGCTGATCCATCGGGTGGAGATTCAGGATGGCCGGATCGCTGACTACCGCATCCTGGCCCCCACCGAATGGAACTTCCATCCCAAAGGCGTCGTGGCCGAAATGCTGCTTTCGCTGCCCCCCGGCAAACCCGAACAACGACGTCGTCAGGCGGAGTGGCTGGTGCAAGCGGTCGATCCCTGCGTGGGTTACGAGTTGAGAATCGAGTAGAAGTCGTTTCGCACCATGGGCTATTCGTCAATCTCGACCCGGTTGCGGCCCGCGTTCTTGGCGCGGTAAAGCGCCTGGTCGGCGCGGGCGAGCAAGGTGTCTGCCTTGTCCAGACCCGCCCGGAAGGCCGCCAGGCCGACGCTTACCCTGACCGGGATGCTGTGTTTGCCGCCATCGGCGGTAACCGGAGATGCCGCGACGGCGGCCCGCAACCGCTCACCGATGCCGGCCAGCGAATCGGCCTTCGTTTGGGGCAGGATTACCAAAAACTCCTCGCCGCCGAAACGCACGGCCAGATCCGCCTTGCGGCTGCATGCCCTGATGCGCTGGGCGACTTCCTTAAGCACCTCGTCGCCCACCGGATGGCCGTAGGTATCGTTGATCCTTTTGAAGTGGTCGATGTCCAGCATGACGAGCGCCAGGCCCTGTTGCTGGCGCTGGGCGGCATAGACGGCCTCGTCCAGCCGGGACAGGCCGTAGCTCTTGTTTCGCAGCAGAGTGAGCGCATCGGTGATGGCGCCGGTGTAATGCAGGGCGTTTTCCAGTGCCAGCGCCAGATGCACACCGAGATTCTCGATCATCTCCGGCTCCAGCTTCACCTTGAGCGCACCTGGCCGGCAGGCCAAAAGTCCAAGCAGCCCACTGGCCGACACCAATGGCATGGCAAATTGAAATCCCATCCCTTCGTCCAGCAACTGGAGCCTCATGTCGCGGAGGGCGCGCGTCACCAAGCCATCCTGGAATCGTGCCAGTATCCCCGCCAAATCGCCGGCAGGCGATATCAGCGCCGATTCCAGTGTGCCGCTGCCCGAGACCAGCCCATTATCCGAATGCGTGGCACAGACCCAGCGGCCATCGGCGGTTTTAGCGAAAAAGGCGATCTGCTGCGGTGCCAGCTTTTGCATCAGCACCTTGATAACGGTCGAGGCGACCTCGGTGATTTCATTGTGGCGAGAGACCTCTACCACCAAGGAGTAGAGCATCGACGACTCCAGGTTCGATGCCTCCAGGCGGCCCACCTCATCCTCGATGCGCTCGGCCATGCGGTTGAAATGGTTCGCCAATTGCCCCAGTTCGTCGCGGCTCTCGACCGGGGCGCGGGCGCTGAGGTCGCCGCCCGCGATGCGTCCGGCCGTGCCGACGATGGTATCGAGGGCGCGCATGACCGAATGGCGGAACAGCCAGGAAACCAACGCAAGCAGCAACAGCCCGCTGATTGCGCCGACGACGAGGACGACATAACGCAATTGGCGCGCCGCCTGCTCCAGCCCGGCGAGGTCGAAATCGAGGAGGATATAGCCGCGCAACGCCTGGCCTTCCGCCGTTTTATCCTGGGGATGGCAAGCGAAGCAGCCCGGCTTGGCGGGCACCGGCTCGATCAGCCGCAGCCATTTGCCGCCATCGGATGCAACCGTCTGCATGGCAGTCGTATTGCCGATCTGTTCCCGCCCGCATTCCGGGCAATCACTGGTGTCGATGGCAAGTGTTTGGCCGTTGTAGGCGGGATCGGTGCTGACCTTGACCTGGCCCTTGTTCGACACGAGCATAATGCGCGTCACGTCCGCCGTTTCCAGGAAATGGGCCGCCTCTTCCGCGACGCTGGTCCATGTCGCCGCCGCACCGCCCGCCATCATGCGATCGGCGAGCCGGTCGGCAACAACCCTGGCGATATCGTGGGCGTGGGTGATGTGTTGCTCGCGGAACGACTCCGCGCCCTGGCGGTTGACGAACCAGCCAACCGAGGCGAGGGCCGCCGCCGTCACCAGCAGCACCCCGATCCCCATGCGCAGGGAGACCCTGTTCCACCAATCGATTTGGAAGCTCGTTTCGTTCTGCGGGTCCGGCATGCTCCATCTCCATCATGGGCAATGGCAATACCCGAAGTGTAGTCGAGCCCGAAATTTGTGGGGAGACATCCGGGTATCGGTAAGTCTACAAAGCCCTTGCTGATCTGAGTCCGGCAGGGTGGAAGCTGCAAGTCCGGAATGCTGCCCCTTGTAGGATTTTTCTGATTCTCCAGGTGACCGATTGCAGGGAAGGGAAGCCGGGAGGATGATAGGGATCATAGTACAGGGGGTTGAGGGGCATATTCCCCGCTGTCTGAATTGGGCGAATATTGAAGAATGACTTTAACTCCCATCCGCAAAATTTTAGGCATGTCTAAAATGAAGAACTATGAAAATGTTCATGTTTATCATGCGGTTATCATTATTCACCATGAATTAGACGGCATTGTGGGTTAAGCTTCGTGCCGTCTATTTCACGTTAGCCCACACCAATGCCATGAGTGATCTGATCAAATATTACACATCACGACTAATAGGTTTTGCGATCTCAGTTGCACTATTCGTTCTGTTAGTTGATCAATTAGCCATACCATTCGCCGAAGATACGTTTGGTAAAGACGGTTGGGCAGTCAAAATACTTTATGCCCTTACTTCACGTGTCGCTATATTCATTTACCTCGCTGGTGGTGAGTATGTAATAAGAAAGTTCCTTTGGAAGATTAGGATGGTCGGGAAGCCGGAATTGGATTTCTCAGGCGAATGGACGGGTGTATCTACGTATACGACTGTACATCTTGGTCAAGGCCCGGTTCCTTTCTCTCAGGATCATATCGTCCGAATCGAGCAAGACTGCCTTACACTGAGGATCGCTCCATCAGCGTCACCCGGATTTGTCGTTAACTGGGGTTCGTTGGCACTAGAGCTGGCCGAAGGACATACTTTACGCTATGCGTACTGGGTCAACTATCGTGACAAAGAAAATTTCCCAGAGAAGGCGATCGGGTACGAGGAAATGAAAGTAACTGAGTACGATGCAAAGGGGCGACCTCAAGTAATGACAGGCAAGTTTTTTCAGTGTGCACAAGGGATGATGCCCGTGTACAGTGGGACGGTCGATTGCACACGAAAGGCCTAAAATATATGCAGCGCATTCTCGTTACAGCAGCATCTTCTGATCTTGCAAAAGCCTTAGTTCGAATTGCAGCTCAACAGCAGCGAAGCCAAGTTCTTACGGTATCCCGCTCAACGTTTGTTGTGCCAGCAAGCCAATATGCTGCACACCATCATATGAACGGCATAGATCTGCTTCAAGAAGATGCGCTTAGTGATCTTGCTTGTACGGCTGCGTCGTTCTTCGATGGCCCTTTTTCGATAATTCATTTCGCTGGTGATTACTGGACTCACAAACCACTTATACACACAGAGCTTTCAGAAATTCGACGGATGATGGAGAGCCACTACCTTACGCTATGCGGTGTCGCGAAATATCTTGCTCCGGTAATGATAGAAAAAGGTGGTGGCCGGTTAGTGGCATTCAGCTGCAATTCAGTTGTCTATAACTACCCTGATTTATCACCATTTACATCGGCAAAGGCGGCTATCGAGTCATTTGTTAGATCCTTTGCTAACGAATATGCAGAGGTCGGGCTGTCTGCGACGGCAATTGCTTTGCCAACTATGCGTACAGAGAAGGTGCTTGCAGAAAAGACAAGAGGTGATCATGAGAATTATATTTCACCTGATGAGTTGGCAAGAATTTTACTGGAGCAAACTCTAAAACAAGACTTGTACATCACCGGCAACATCACTCGCCTAGTGAAGTACAGCGACTCTTTTTATCACAAGAGCTATTTTTTGCGAAACCCACGCGAGAAGACCATTCCATGATATGTACACTAGCGTGGGCTAACCTGGCAGTCGAGTGGGACTGCGCAAAAGCGCGCAGCCCCTCACTTCTAAGTTAGGGCGGGATGGTTCCGCGCGTTGTTAGGGTTCGTTGCCTGAATTCCGGTGACAGTTTACTAAATACGCTTAATCGCCATCGTTGCTTTTTGAACCACGCTTTTGCAGTTTCAGTATCCTACTCGCTGCTTTTCAAGCTTCTCGAACCGTTCTTCGCTACCCCTTGGAAAAGGGCGACCGGGAACAACGAGCCGGGGCAATCCCTACCAAGATGACGGGAAATCGGAATTCGCAACCCTCACCGTGACGGCGCTGTAATGGCGTGGGGGTAAAGGATCAGGGCGTGTTCCCGGCATTCAACTCAGCCGATGTCGCTGTGACCAAAAATACAAGGCTGTTTTCGCAGTTTGATTCGCATTTTGCGAATCAAACTGCGAAAACAGGACATATTCAGGCGATATAGCTCTCCTCATTGGGTCAAAAAATATCGGCTTGGAATCTGCATGTAGGTTATCCGGCCAGAAAATAACGGGTATAGAATCCTTTCCGGCCGGAGACCCAGCCCCCATCCGAGGAACAGTCATGCAGATTCCAATTGCCCAGACCCTGGGCCAGGACGACACGGGGGGCGCCGAGGATAAGGCGTTGGCGGATGTCCTGGAGCGGATGAACGAGGAACTGCTCCGTGCGCGGGGGCCGTTGGATCAGGGGCTGCGTCAGACGGAGACGGCGAGCGAGACCAAGAGCCGTTTTCTCGCCACCATGAGCCACGAGATTCGTTCCCCTCTGCATGTCATTTTGACCATGAATGCCTTGCTTCTGGAGTCCGGCCTGGGGCCGGAGCAGCGGGAGTATGTCCAGCTCTCCCAGGAGGCCGGCCAGATCCTGATGGCCCTGATCAACGATATCCTCGATTTCAGCAAGCTGGAGGCCGGCAGCCTCCGTCTCGGCAGCGAATGGTTCAACCTCCAGCAGACCCTGGAGCAGGTGACCGAACTTTTCTACAGCCAGGCCGACGGCAAGCGGATCGAGCTTATGACCCTGATTGCCCCCGGCACTCCGCGCCGCTGCCTCGGCGATGCATCGCGGGTTCGCCAGATCCTGATCAACCTCGTCAGCAATGCCATCAAATTCACTGGGCAGGGCGGTGTCATCCTGCGCGTCTCGCCTGCCGGCCCCGAGGGCGGGATAGCCATCGAGGTCGAGGACAGCGGCATCGGCATCCCCCCGGAACAGCAGGAGCGGATCTTCGGGGAGTTCGTGCAACTGGATACCGGCGACAATCGCCTGTTCGGCGGCAGCGGTCTGGGACTCAGCATCGTGCGGCGGCTGACCCGGCTCATGGGGGGGGATATCCGCGTGGAGAGCGAGCCCGGCAAGGGGAGCCGCTTCCGGGTCAGTCTGCCGTTGCGGGGAGAAGACCCCCTCGACGCCTGGAGAACGGCTGGCGGGCGTCCGGGTGGTGTCGTTTGTCTGAACCTCTCTAACCCGGTCCTGTCGCGGGGGTTCCGGGAACAGATCGAACTGATGGGGATCAAGGTCTGCGACTTCGGCACCCTGCCGGATTACCAGGGCATGACCGAGGGTGAATACGTGATGCTGGTCGATCATGCCAAGGACGGGCTGTCCGCCGACGAGTACCGGGACATGACCGCCGCCCTGCCGCAACCCGAGCGGTGGCGCATCGTCACGCTCCTCAACATGCACGGCGGCGGCTCCGTGGCGCGAACGCGCCAGGCCGGATTCGATGCCGTCATCCGCAAACCCTACCGCCTGGGCTCTCTGATCCGCTATCTGACCGAACCGCCCGCCCCCCTGGAGGCGGCGAATGACCCCGCCGGTCTCGGTGCGGGAAGCGACGCGCCCCTGCCCGGTCTGGGTAAACAGATCCTGCTGGTGGAAGACACCCGCAGCATCCAGATCGCCACCCAGGCCCTGCTGACGCGGAAGGGCTATGAGGTGGCTCTGGCCGAGAACGGCCGCGAGGCCCTGGACGCCGCCGCAACCCGGCGCTTCGATGTCATTCTGATGGATCTGGCCATGCCGGTCATGGGCGGGCTGGAAGCAACCCAAATTCTGCGCGCGCAATCCGGCCCCAACCGCCGGACCCCCATCATTGCCCTCACCGCCTATGCCTTCCCCGAGGACCGGGAACGCTGCCTGGCCGCCGGGATGAGCGACTACCTCAGCAAGCCCCTGGATGTGGAGCTGTTCAACCAATGTCTCGGGCTCTGGACGAATCGGACGGGCACAGCCCCCGTGTCGGCGGGGTCTGAAACCGAATCCCCGGAACTGCTGGACCGTCGGAAACTGGAGCAAATGGCCAGGGATATCTCCTGGGGAACCCTCGCCGGTATCCTCCCCGTCTATCTCGACGAAACGGACCAGCGCATTCCCCGCATGCGGAAAGCCTTCACGGCCGGGGACTGGAAGGCCCTGGGCAACGAGGCCCATGCCTTCAAAAGCAGCTCCGCCAGTTTCGGCCTGGCCAGCCTACAGGCCAGGGCGCGGGAGATCGAATCGGCCGCCAAGGCGAATGATGGCGCCGCGCTGGCTTCGGCAATGGAAGGATTGGAAGCCCTGGCGGAAGCGTCGAGCGCCACCTTGACTGCGTTCATGGCAGAAAAGACGTGAGCGGGGTGATAAGACAACCCCCGGCCTTGGTGATTTACCGACTTTGTGCCGCGCCAGCACCAGCCAAATCCACAGCAATCCCTTCGAATTGCTCCAGTGCCGCACGCAGATCCTCAATAATCTCGGCAGCGATGACCTCCGGCGCGGGTAGGTTGCCGGAACCCGAGAGGGATTCGTCCTTCAGCCAGAAGATGTCCAGGCTGGCCTTGTCTCGGTTAATTAACTCCTTGTAGCCATACACCCGCCAGCGGCCTTCCGGCGTTTCTTCCGTCCAGGTGGCTTGGCGCTGGAAGCGGTTTTCGGCGCCATGACATCCACGATGGCCTGAATCAGCGGGCGCGGAGTGAAATACTGGCCGGCGCCGGACCTGGTGTCCTGGGCGTTCTTCTCCAGCAGCCCTTCGTAGGCGTCGCCCTTCACATCGGCGCTCATCGACACCCACTGTTCCTTGTCGATGAGATCGACCACCAGCCGCCGCAGCTTGGCCGGGTCCTGGAACTTATTCTGCGACTTGCTGAAAATCAGCCCGAGCAGGCCGTTCCAGTTGCCCAGCGCCTCCAGCGTGTGGCGGTAGTGATCGAACAGCTCGTCGCCGTCTTTCTTGATCAGGCTCGGCCATCTTCAGGAACAGCAGATAGGTGAGCTGCTCGACGTAATCGCCGTAGCTCATACCGTCGTCGCGCAATACGTTGCAATAGTTCCAGAGCTTTTGGGCGATGGTGGCGCTATTCATGGTTTATCCGGCTTTTTTCGTTCGAGTGTGTTTTTTGCTACCCTGTAGCAATGCAGGCTGCTTGGCGTAAATTCCACCGTCACACCCATCATCTCCTTGATCCCGCTCTTTGACCGGGTAGTGACCAGCGGAGCCCGGTTCAGGACATGCTTTTTGGAGAAATCCAGCAAACCTTTAATCTGTTTCGGATCATCAAAGGGTCGATCCGACCATTTCACTTCCACCGCAAAACGCGGCCGCTGCTGCGGATCAAGGCTAACCAAATCCACCTCGCCACTTTTCCACCGCGCGTAATACAGGGAATCCACAAAAGCGGCATTGTGTAGCCACTGGCTGAACACCGCAGTTTCCACCAGTTGCCCGATGGCTTCGTGATTCTCATCCACCGGGCCAAATAGCGCCGCGCGCATGGTGGGGTTGGTCAGATACACCTTGAAGGTGGCAGCGCGTTTGAAATGGGCCGCATCCTGATCCACGCGTCGCACGCGCCGGATCAGGAACGCTGCCTCCAGATATTCCAGATATTTGACCAGCGTATTCTTTGCTACATGCGAAGTCTGTGACAAATCCTCCAGGCTCAATTCCTGCCCGGTGTTATAGGCCAGCGTATTGAACAGACTATTGAGCTCCTGAATATCGGTGATGCCATACAAAATCGGCAAATCCCGCAACAGCACCTTGTCGATAATGTCGCTCTTGATATACCGGCGGGGGTTCTGCCGTACCAACTCTGAAAACACCGCTTCCGGATAGCCGCCAAAATTCAGATAGTCGATGAAAGCATCGTTCAGCCCATGCAAATCATCGGCCGCGTATTGCAATGCCCCGCGCTCCTCTCCGGCCTCGCGAATCAGCTCAGCCTCGCGCCCGATGAAACGTAGGTACTCGGCGAACGTCAGTGGTGGCAAAACAAACTCGGTAAACCGGCCTGCACCGGATTCCACGCTTTTGGCCTTGAGCGCCGCAGCGGCCGAGCCGGTAGCCACAAACCGAATTCCGCGATAAGTGTCCACCAATGATTTGAGGTGAACCTCCCACCCCTTTAGATACTGAATTTCATCGAAAAACACATACAGCCGCGTGCCTTCCGGACGGTGAAATAGCTTCTGAAAACGGTTCACCACCCCCTCAAGCGAAAGCCCTGTATAAAGCGGTGTTTCCAGCGAAACATAGAGAACATCCCGGCCACTGACGGCATGCTCATCCATCAAATCTTGAATGGCATGGAAAACCAGAATCGTCTTGCCAACCCGGCGCGGGCCGAGCAACACCACGGCTCGGTTCACCTCAGACTGGTTCACCAGGCGCGAAAAATCGTCCAGATAAGCCCGGCGTGGGAATGCCCGATAATCAGCATCGATCCCACTCCCCGCCTGCCACCAGGGGTTATCCAGGCGTAAGCGATCTGCTATTTCCTTTTCAGACACTTGAAGCATGTTTAAAGCCTAGAGTCAGAGTTGTGATGCAAAATTGTATCAAGTAAGATCAATCAAATGATCTTATTTTAATTTATACAATATATTGTTGTTTTATCAATCAGTTAATCTTGATTTAAATTTCCAAACCCCTACAAGCCGGCCACCACCTCCAGCATCGCCCTGTCCGGCCAGGCCCATTTCCCGTAGATCGTCGCGGGCCGGTGGCTGAGTTCGCAGGACACGGCAACCGGGTCCAAATCCATCACGTTGGGCACCCCAGACAGCCAGGCCTCCAGGTCCTGCTTCGCCACGCGCAAGGAACCCAGCACCGAGCGGTCGGCGGCGTTGGCCTTGCGCTTGCTCATCCGTACACCTCGTCATGGCTGCCGATGTCGATAAGCAGGATTTCGTGCTCGGTGATTTGCAGGCTGAGGGTGATGCGGTAACTGTAGGTGAGGCTGACAGTTTGCATGCCCTGGAGTTTGCCGGTGAGGGGATGCAGGCGCAGGCCGGGCTGGAAGGGGTCGGCGGCGAGTTGCGGCAGGGTGTCGGCGAAGCGGGGCCGTAGATCGGGATGCTTGGCCAGGAACTTGCGGACACGGCGGTCGAAGAAGGCCGTGGTGGTCAGGCTCCAGCTCATGCCGTCGGTTCGCTGTCCAGGTGCCGCATCAGGGCTTCGACGCTGTCGTGGCGGGTGACGCGGCCGGCCTTGGCGTCTTCCAGCGAGGCCTTGATGCGGGCCAGGGCGGCTTCTTCCTGGGACTCCATCAATTCGCGGTAGCGCTCTTCGGTCAGCACCACGTATTGCGGGCGGTTGTTCTTGACGATATGCACCGGGCCTTGAGTCAAGGCTTCATCCACGGCGGCGATGCCGCGACGCTTGATTTCCTGGGCGGGGACGATGTTCATGACCTACTCCTATACCTGTTCAGGTACTTATTTGAGCACTCAATCGGGTTCGCATCAAGCCGCGAGTGATTCGTTCAGATGTTCGATGAGGCTGTTCAGTTCATCGCCGAATAGCTGATACACCTTGAGTTGGCGCACGGCTGGGTCGCAGAGGGGTTCTGATGCGTTGATGCGGGCTTGTTGCGACGGCAACCCCCCAGCCCACTTTAGAAACTGTCCACTAAGGGCTCGCTTCGGTTCGAACCAAAGCCTCCATTCCCCTGATAAAACAAAAGGCCCCTCGCGGGGGCCTTTTGCTTTATTGGCGGAGAGGGAGGGGTTCGAACCCTCGTTACGGGTTACCGTAAACACGATTTCGAGTCGTGCGCTTTCAACCGCTCAGCCACCTCTCCGGGATGGGATCAGGACCGTTCGAGATGGGGTTCCGGTTTCGGCGTTTTGATAAACTGCAAGAATACGGACGCCCACACCTGATAGTCTTAGCGGGTTCCGCATTCTACACGAGCCGGTGCTTTTCCCGTAAGTCATGACGATGCGTTTGCTGCAATGGACACTGATTCTTTGGCTTGCTGGCTGCCTGGCGTCTTGCGGTCTGCCGGTTCCGTTGCTGGAGCGGGTCAAGGCCGAGGGTGTGCTGCGGGTCGCCACGTTCAACAATCCCACCACGGTCTTCGAGGGTCCCGAGGGTCTGACGGGGTTCGAGCATGATCTGGCACGGATGTTTGCCCGGCGCCTGGGGGTTCGGGTGGAATTCGTCATGGCCGGCAGCTTTGGCGAGATCCTGCCTCTGGTCCGGGAGCGCAAGGTCCACTTCGCCGCCGCCGGACTGGCGGTGACGCCCGAGCGGCAGAAGCTTGTAAAGTTCGGTCCCAGCTATCAGAAGATCACTCAGCAGGTGGTTTTCCGCATGGGCGAGGGCAGCAAGCCGCCGAAGAAGGTGGAGGATCTGATCGGCAAGACGCTGGAAGTCACCGCCAATACCAGCCATGAGGAGGCGTTGAAGCGGTTGAAGGTTCAGCATCCCACTCTGGACTGGAACGCCTACAAGGAACTGGAGCCGGAAGACCTGTTGGAATTGGTCAATCAGAAGTTGATCGACTACACCATCACCGATTCCAACCATTTCGCCGTGGCCCGCCGTTACTACCCCAGTCTGGCTATGGCCTTCGACCTTACCCAGCCGGAAGATCTGGCCTGGGCCTTTCCCCATTCCAATGACGACAGTCTCTACAACGAGATGCTGTTGTTCTTCCACAATATTCGTTCGGATGGGCGGCTCGATCAGCTCCTCGAACGCTATTACGGCTATGTGGAGCGGCTGAATTTCGTCGATCTGGTCACTTTCAAGCGCCATTACCTGGAACGGCTGCCCCGCTATAAGGAACTCTTCTACTGCGCAGAGAACAAGACCGGCACTGACTGGCGCTTGCTGGCGGCGGTCAGTTACCAGGAGTCCCACTGGGACCCTGACGCGGTCTCCCCGACGGGCGTGGAAGGACTCATGATGCTGACCCGCGGCACGGCCAACGACCTGGGGGTGGAAAAGCGGAACGATCCCGAGGAAAGCATACTCGGCGGCTCTGTCTATCTTTCCCAGTTGCGCGACATCGCGCCGGAAGAGATCACCGAACCGGATCGCACCTGGTTCGCGTTGGCGGGCTACAATGTCGGCTTCGGCCATGTGGAGGATGCTCGCGACCTTGCCGCACGGCAGGAAGAGGATCCGAACAAGTGGGCAGTCGTCAAAAATTACCTGCCCCTGCTGTCGAAGGAGGCTTGGTTCAAGCAGACCCGGCACGGCTACGCACGCGGGAAGGAACCCGTGAATTACGTCGACAATATCCGTGGTTATTACGACCTGATCATCCGCTTCGACGAGGAAGAGAAGGCCGAAAAACCGAAGGCGACTATCTTGGAAATCTCAACCCCCCTGGCGTTGTGATGGAGCCCTGGATGGGGCTGGACCATGCCCGGTCTGCCGTCTCGTCCAGCCGCTTCAGAAGTGGCAAGATTCAATCCCTCCCGTTTGGGGTCTCCCAGTGGAGGTATCCAGTCCGCGATAGTTCCTGTGATATATTTCGGACCATCGCATCAATATTCATTATTTAATCATTATTTAATTTTCCCTTGGGAGACAAGCATGTCAAAGAAGCATCCTGTCGTCGTCGTCACTGGCTCCTCCGGTGCCGGCACCACCACGGTGAAACACGCCTTCGAGCACATTTTCTTCCGTGACGGCGTCAAGGCCGCCGTGGTCGAGGGCGACAGTTTTCACCGTTACAATCGTGTGGAGATGAAGACCAAGATTGCCCAGGAGGGCTTGAGTCATTTCGGCGACAAGGCCAACTGCTTCGACAAGCTGGAAGAGCTTTTCAAAACTTACGGCGAGACCGGCAAGGGACAGCAGCGCTACTACATCCACAGTACGGATGAAGCCGCCCACCACAACGCGCGCCTCGGCACCAGCGTAAATCCCGGCGAATTCACCCCCTGGGAAAACCTTCCGGAAGGCACCGATATCCTTTTCTATGAGGGGCTGCACGGTTTGGTGGTTACCAAGGAACATGACGTGGCCAGGCATGTGGACCTGGGCGTCGGCGTGGTGCCCATCGTCAACCTGGAGTGGATTCAGAAGATCCACCGCGACAGCGCCGAACGCGGCTATAGCGAGGAGGCGATCGTCGATACCATCATGCGTCGCATGCCTGACTACATCAAACACATCACCCCGCAGTTCTCGCGCACCGACATCAACTTCCAGCGCGTACCGACGGTGGACACCTCCAACCCCTTCGTCGCCCGCGATATCCCGACCCCCGACGAAAGCCTCGTGGTGATTCGGTTCGCCGACCCGAAGAAGTTCAGCATCAACTTCCCCTATCTGCTGGCGATGATCCACGACTCTTTCATGTCCCGCCGCAACGACCTGGTCATCCCCGGCGGCAAGATGGGCATGGCGATGGAAATCATCCTGCAACCCATCATCGAACGCCTGATGGACGAACGCGGAAGCTGATCCGCCCGCCATCTCCAGGCCCCAATCGCCCAAGTGCGGTTGGGGCCTTTTTTTATTGCCCCGCGTTTTTCCGGGCGATGTGATTTCCTCTTATCTCACTTGAGACGTGTTTTTCAAGTTATTGATTATAAGTGCTATTTAAAGGCTATTGGGAGGAGTGGGTATTTCTCACAGGCTCAAAGTGAAGAATTGCGCACCAGAATTGACCATTTTTCAGGTCAAAAACCCTAGTATTCCCCGCCTTTTTGCTATCCATTTCCCCGGTTTGGCGTTTTTTCATTCATTTCCAGGTAGTTGAGATCAGAGAAACCTGTCTCGTCAATGCACCAAATATGCCCGCAAAGCGCACCAATCATGTGCATTTATTCATATTAATCAATAAGTTGCGCGATGCCTGATGGGGCATTATCATCTGTCTCACTCCGGCAACAGGCTGTTGCTGAATGACAACGAGTGAAGTCAGTGCGCTGTAGCTCAAAGGTTCCAAACCAGCCTAGATCCAACCCGAAAACGAGGTTTTCACCATGAAAAAGACCCTTCTCTCTCTTGCTTGCGCCTCGCTGCTCGCCAGCAGCGGCGCCTTTGCCTCCGACTGGACCCTCACCGGCAATGTTGGGCTTGTCAGCGACTATATGTTTCGCGGCATCACCCAGACCGATTCCGATCCCGCCATCCAGGGCGGACTCGATCTGACCCACGTCAAGGGCTTCTTTGCCGGCGTTTGGGGCTCCAACGTGGAAAGCGATGTTACCGCCGTCGTCAACTACAACGGCGCCAACGTAGAACTGGACGCCTATCTGGGTTGGTCCGGAGAAATTGCCAACAAGACCACCCTGACGGTCAAGGCCCTGCGCTACAACTACCCCGGCTCCAATCTGGCTCTTGACCCCGACACCAACGAGTACAGTGCCTATCTGGGCCATGACTTCGGCCGCTTCTCGGCAAAGGCCGGCGTCAACTACAGCGATGATTTCTACGGCGCAAAAGAGGCTGCCTACCTGGATCTGGGCGTCAGCATCCCGGTTGGTCGCGTCACCGTCGGCCTGCACTATGGTGCGCAGGACTACAATAACGACGCCCTCGGCGACGATTACGAAGACTACAGCGTCGGCGTCTCCGGAACCGCCGCTGGCCTGAACCTGGGTGTCACCTTCACCGGCACCGACGGTGTTGCCACCACGAATACGACCAGGGCGGCCTACGACGACGCAGTCGTCTTCTCCGTATCCAAAACCTTCTGATCGGCTCCCCTTGGGGAGAGCACCGACAAGGCCCGGCTTATTGGGACCTCTCTAAAAATTTCATCCCTGGAATTTTTGGAGACGGAAATCGAAAAGGGCGTTTTTCGATTTCCTTAAGCCGGGCCTTGTTTTTTGCCCCGCTGTTTTCCTTACCCTGGGATTCTTTGTAGGATGGTCGGGCTTCGTCCGACCAACCCTATCGGTAACCCCTTGAACCCACTCAAACGCCTCGCCTCCCAGACCGCCATCTACGGCCTCAGCAGTATCGTCGGCCGCTTCCTCAATTACCTGCTGGTGCCGCTTTTCACTTACTACTTCGCCCCGGCGGAGTATGGGGTGGTATCGGAGTTTTACGCCTACATAGGCTTCCTGGCGGTGTTGCTGGTATTCGGGCTGGAGACCGGCTATTTCCGCTTCCGTGAGGGTGACGGCTCTTCCCCGGCGCTGGTCTATGCCACGGCGCTTCGGGCATTGGTCCTGGCCAATGGCCTTTTCCTGTCGTTGGCCCTGTTGTTTCAGGGAGAGGTGGCGGCCCTGCTGCAACATGCCGCCCATCCGGAATATATCGGGTGGACCGCCGCCATTCTGGCCATGGATTCAGTGGGATCGCTCGCCTTCGCCCGGCTGCGGGCGGAGAACCGCCCGGCCCGCTTCGCCCTGGTCAAGGTGATCGAGATCGGGGTCAATGTGCTTCTCAATCTTTTCTTCATTGTCTACTGTCGTCAGGCCCAGGCGGTCGATCCCGGCTCCCTGGCCGGCCAGTTGTGGAATCCGGCCATCGGTGTGGGCTACATCTTCATCGCCAACCTGGCCGCCAGCGGCGTGAAGATGCTCCTGCTCGGCCCCCAGTTCCGGGGCTTCCTGGCGGGCTTCGACCGCGAGCTGTTCGCCCGCATGATGCGCTACTCCCTGCCCATGGTGGTGATCGGCTTCGCGGGTATCATCAACGAGATGCTGGATCGGGCGGCGCTCAAGTACCTGCTGCCCCACGACCTGGAGACCAACATGGCCCAGCTCGGGATCTACAGCGCCTGCTACAAGCTCTCCATCCTGATGTCGCTCTTCATCCAGGCCTTCCGCTACGCCGGCGAGCCCTTCTTCTTCGCCTATGCCAAGCAGAAGGACGCCCGCCAGACCTACGCCGACGTGCTTCGATATTTCCTGATCTTCTGCGTCTTCATCTTCCTGCTGGTGACGCTCTATCTGGATGTCTTCAAGTATTTCATCGGCACGGCCTACCGGGAGGGGCTGCATGTGGTGCCCGTGCTGCTGTTGGCCAACCTCTTCCTCGGCCTCTACGTTAACCTCTCCGTCTGGTACAAGCTCAGCGACCGCACCCTCATGGGCGCCGGTGTCTCCCTCGCGGGGGCCGCCATCACCGTCGTCCTCTTGTTGTGGTGGGTGCCTCTGTTTGGCTACAAGGGAGCGGCCTGGGCGCACCTGGCTTGCTACGGCAGCATGGCGCTCATCTCCTACCTGCTGGGACAGCGCTACTACCCCGTCCCCTACGACGTGAAGCGGGTGCTGGCCTATATCCTGGGCGGGATCGGAATCTATGCCGGCAACCGCTGGCTCGTCGATCAGGCCGGCCTGCACCACCTAGTCACGGGGACCCTGGGGCTCATCCTTTTCCTGGCGATTGCCTATCGCTTCGATGGGTGGAGGTTGCCGGCAAAGGCCAGCCAATAAACCTAAAAACCCCTTTTCAACCGCAAAGTACGCAAAGAACGCTAAGGAAAACAGTCTGGTACATCTGTCTGTGCTCCCACCTTCCTGGTATGGGGCGGAATCTGGACAAGCCAATGAATTCCTTTGCGTTCCTTGGCGTTCTTTGCGGTTAAACGAGGAATTTAGGATAAACCCTGTAGGCCGCCCTCATCCGCCTCAACCCCCCGTATCCAATCCATACCGCTTGATCCGCCGCCAGAGGGAGACCCGGTCGATGCCGAGAATCTCGGCCGTCTGGTTGCGATTGCCGCCGGTGTATTCCAGCACCTGGGCGATATAGGCCGCCTCGTTCCGTTCCAGGGTCGGCAGTTCGCTTTCGGGGAAGGCGGCGATGCGCACGGAAAGGCTCTTGAGGCTTTCAGGCAAGTGGGCGGCCTCCAACAGGCCGCTGCGAGACAGGGCCACGCCGCGCTCGATCAGGTTGGCCAGCTCGCGCACGTTGCCGGGATAGTCGTAGCGGTTCAGCAGGCGCAGGGCCTCGGGGGCGATGTCGGCCACGGGCTTGCCCATGGCCAGGGCAAACTTTTTCAGGAAATAGAAGGCCAGCAATGGGATATCGTCGCGCCGCGCCCGCAGGGGCGGCAGGACGAGGTTGACCACGTTGAGGCGAAAATAGAGGTCGGCACGGAAGCGGCCGCTGGCCACGCCCTCTTGCAGGTCGCGATTGGTGGCGGCCAGAAAGCGCAGGTCTACCGCCAGCGGCTCGGTGCCACCCACTCGCAGCAGCTCCCGCTCCTGGATGACGCGCAAGAGCTTCACCTGCATGGCCGGGGTCATCTCGGCGATCTCGTCCAGAAAGAGGGTGCCGCCCTCGGCCAGCTCGATGAGGCCCTGCTTGCGCCGGTCGGCGCCGGTGAAGGCCCCCTTCTCGTGGCCGAATAGCTCGTTGGCCAGCAGCTCCTCTTGCAGGGCGCCGCAGTTCACCGCCACGAAACGGCCGCCGGTCCGGCCGCTGTGGGCGTGCAGATAGCGCGCCATCAGCTCCTTGCCGGTGCCAGATTCGCCGGTGATCAGCACATTGCAGTCCGTCGGCCCCACTTGGCGGGCCGTGTCCAGCAGGCGCTGCATGGCCAGGTCCTGGGAGATGAGGTTGACGCCCCCCTCGTAGCCCTCGATGCGGCGCTTGAGCGTCCGGTTCTCCCGCTTGAGCAGCACCACATCCAGCGCCCCCCGCACCACCTGGCGCACCTCGTCCAGGCGGTAGGGCTTGGCGATGTAGTGGAAGGCCCCCTCCTTCATCGCCTCCACGGCGGAATCCAGTGTGGCGTGGCCGGTGATGACGATTACCTCGCACTCCGGTTGCAGGACCCTGGCCCGGCGCAACAGGGCCAAGCCGTCCACCCCCTTCATGCGCAGGTCGGTCAGGATCAGATCGAACTCCCGCCCCTCTACCTCCTTCAACCCGGCTGGTCCACTCTGGCGGGCCGTGACTTCATACCCCTCCTTGCGCAGCAGGTGGGTCAGGTTCTTCAAGGCAGCGGCCTCGTCATCGACGATCAGGAGGCGAGCGGGGGGCACGGATTATTCCTGGGCGAAGGGATTACGGACGGTCAACCTGCCGTCGAATACCTGTCCGTCCTGCAAATCCTCCGAATAAAGCGTCTCGCAGCCCGTCTTAAGGGCGGCTGAGACGATCAGGGCATCCCAGTGGGAAACGCGGTAACGCTCACCCAGTTCGAGCGCCCTAGTCACTATCTCGACGGTCAGATCCGATACCTCGCAACGGCGCATCAATACGGCCACGAGGCGATGGGCAGTCTCGCGGGGCAATCGCATCTTGCCCATGGCGACATTCAGGAACTCATTGACCACCTGCACACTGATGACCGGACGGGCCTTCATGACGGCCAAAGCGGCGCGACGCCTTGCCGGGTCCTTATCGAGGGCATAAACGGCAATATTGGTATCAGCGAAGGATCGGACGGTCATAGCAATCTTCCCGATGAAACTTGCCTTCCCAAGCGCCGGCCAATTTTTCGAACTCCGCCCAGTCGGCATCAGCCTCCAGGGGTTGCGACGAGGGTGCGGGAGCCGAAGCCCTGTCTTTCCTGTATTTCAGAAAACCAATGAAGTCGAGGACCTCCCTGGCCAAGGGCTCGGCAAGGTTCTTGGTCTCTTCGTAGATCTGTTCGGCAAGGGTTGTCATAGGGATTCTCTGGTATTTGACTGCTTTCAGGATTTTAACTCACCCAATGAAACTGGCTGGTTCCTTTGTCTCTCTCCACAAGGCAACCAAAGCGTGAAACAGGCCCCCATTCCCGGCGGGCTGGCGACGGCGATGGCGCCGCCCAGATCGCGGACAATCTCACCGACGATGGTGAGGCCGAGGCCGGTGCCTTCGCCGGGGGCGCGGCTGGTGTAGAAGGGGTCGAAGATCTGGCCGATGCGGTCGCTCGGGATGCCGGGGCCGTCGTCGCGGATCTGGATCAGGGCGGCGCGGGCCTCTCTGGCGGGATCGCCCAGGACCAGCGCGGCGCTGGCGGGCGGCCAGCCGGCGGCATTGGCTGGGCGGGCCTGGATCTCCACATGGCGCGCCCCGGCGGCCAGGGCGTTCTGGATCAGGTTGATGAAGACCTGCTGCAACCGGCGCGGGTCGGCCCTGAGCTGGATTTCACCGGGAATGTCGAGGGTGACGCTGTCGGCCTCGGGCAGGCGGGGACCGAGCAGCAGCAGGCACTTTTCCAGCACTTCAAGCAAAGGGATGGGGCCGGCAACCTCCGCTGGCCGACGGCTGTAGTCCAGCAGGGTACGCACGATGTGGCGGGCGCGCTCGGTTTCGTCGTCGATCTGCGTCAGCCAGCCGCACAGCGACTCGCGGATCTCCGCAGGCAGAGTCTCGATCTCTTCCAGCAGGATCTGGGCGGCGCCGGAGACATTGCCGAGGGGGTTGTTGAGTTCGTGCGCCACGCCTGAGGCCAAGGTGCCGAGGGAGGCAAGCTTTTCCGACTGCAACACCTGGCGGCGGCGCAGCTCCAGCTCTTCCAGCATGCGGTTCAGCGCCAGGGTGAAGGAGACGATTTCGCGGTCGTCCGAGACCATGGCGAAGGCGTGGAAGCGCCCCTGGGCCAGGGGTTCGAGCTGTTCCTCCAGTTGCCGCAGGGGCCGCCCCACGATCCGGTACATCACCTGACCACCCGCCAGCCCGAGCAGCAGCAGGGCGCCCACGGACCAGAACAGGAGGTGGCGCGATTGGCGGGCGGTGGCGACCAGGCTGGTCCTTTCGCGTTCGGACAGGCGTTCGATCTGTTCCGACAGTTCGTGGCCGATGGCGCGGAGTTCAGTCTCCGGCGGCTCGGCCTGGCCGAGCAGGTGGCGGTACTGGTCCAGGTTCCGTTTCAGGGTGGCGCGTTCATCACCACTAGCCACGGTGGACAGGGCAGCGCCCTCCATGCCCTGGGCCAGTCCGGCGGCGGCGGAGCGTGCCGTTGTCAGGTCCTCACCGGCCTCTCCCCGCGCCCGGTAGAGGAACCAGTTCTTCTCGTGGCGGCGCATCTCCTGGGCGGTCTCCTGAAAGGCGGAGATCGCCACCCCTTCGCGCACCCGCCGTTCCAGAAAGCGCAGGTCGGCTGAGGCGAAGAGCACAAAGCCACCCACCCCGAATGCCAGGATCAGGTAACCGGCGGTGATCTTGCCTCGAATGCTGGGCATGTGGACTGGGCTCCGTTTCAGATAAGAAACCTGTTTCACATCTTAAACACCCCTTCATTGCCATTGTCAATCATCGGCTTAGGTACGCATTCATGGCGGCGTTTCATAACAGAAACATGCGCCACCCCAAACACGCTGAAAGATACCGTTATGGCTCAATGAGTTAAGAATCGTCACCGGCTGGCACATGGCTTGCTCCGTAGGGCGCTATCTCAGTCATTTCCTAGAGCGCCACCATGAAGCGTCTGGCCGACCAGATCAAACAGGCCCTTGCGGCCCTGGCCTATGCCGATTTGGGCGAGCGGTCGGGGCGCGGGGCCATGTACGAGGCCCTGTACCCCGATGACCTTTCTGCCATTGGGCCAGCCGTCGCGCCGCGCCGGCTGATCGCCCTCGGCGTGGGCGAGACCCTGCCGGGGCCGGTGATGAACTACGCCATTGGCGCCTGCCGCCGCATGCAGGCCGGGCTGTTGTTCCTCACGGCCGATGCCATGCGGGTGCGCGAGCTGCTTGCGGAGTATCTGCCGGAGCTGCAAGGCATCGAATGCCTAACCGAGGAGCTGACGGGGACCTCGGCCAGCGCCGTGCTGCATGCGCTGAATCTGCGGGGCGGGGTGCTGTTCGCGGTGACCGGCACCGATGACGATCCCTTGCGCGTACTGCTGCGGGCCAAGCGTGGCCAGCGCTCGCCGGTGCCGATCGTGCTGGTCGGCCCGAAGGCCCCGCGCCAGGCCGCCGCCCTCCGGCTGGAGCGCAGCAACCCTTGAGCCCGAACCCCTTTCCCTTGCCGTGCCTGCTCTATCTCTCCTTCGCCCTCTTTCTTGCCGCCCTGTTGTGGATGAACAGCGACCTGCTGGCCGAGATCCCATCGGCCCTGGTTTACGGCCTGCTGGGTCTGACCGCGCTTCTCGGGCTGGGCTGGCGGCTCTGCCGACCTGATAGAACCGATCTCTTCACACCACGAGGAACACCAAAACCATGAAAACAAACCCCGCTATCCGGCGCAAAACGATCTTTTTGGGGGGCGCGGGTGTCTTTGTGGCAGCCGTCGTTTTTTCACTTGCATTGGAGATATGACATGGCCAACAGCCAAGCCAGCCTGGGCAGGACCCTGCTTTGGGGCGTAATCGCCACCACTCTCTATGGGTTTCTGTTCTATTTTGCCGACGATTTCCTTCGCCTTGCCCACACCACGCAGGATGCTTGCATGGCGCCCTCGGGCGTGAATACCGACTACTTCAACAAGGCCACGCAGGACCTGTGCGCGGGAAAAGGCGGTACTTTTATCAACGGCACCTGGTGGTATGTGCTCGCGCCCATCGCCATGGCCCTTATCCTCTCCTACAGCCACGGCATGTTTACCGGCCTGTTCTGGGACTTGCTCGGCCTGAAGGCCAAAAAATAAGGGAACCGACATGGAACATATGATGCTCATCAACTTTATCGATATCAGCCTGGGCGGCGCGATCATGCTGATCGTGATCGGCTTCGTGGGGGGGCTGGTGTCCGGTTTCATCGGCTCCGGCGGTGCCTTCGTGCTGACCCCGGCGATGATGGCCCTGGGCGCGCCGGGAATGGTGGCGGTGGCCAGCAATTCCTGTCACAAGTTTCCCAAAGCGATCGTCGGTGTGATCAAACGCCACAAGTATGGTCAGGTGGACGTGAAGCTGGGCTTGGTGATGGCGTTTTTTGCCGAGGC
The DNA here is from genome assembly GCA_001801995.1 of Gammaproteobacteria bacterium RIFOXYD12_FULL_61_37. GTDB lineage: Bacteria > Pseudomonadota > Gammaproteobacteria > Chromatiales > Chromatiaceae > YD12-FULL-61-37. The sequence goes on from MGZB01000019.1 coordinate 41,124, forward strand.
TGGCGTACTGTTCGGCAAACATGTGATGACCAGTATCAGAAACAGCTTCGGTGCCGTGGGCACCGATCTTTATGTTTCTGCGATATTCATCGTGACCATGGCCATCGTCGGCAGCTTCATGCTCAAGGACTATCGTAAGCTCAAGGCGATGGGTGACAAGGCGCAGGAGGCTCAGAGCCTTACCAGGTTGGCGCGCTGGGTGCAGTCGGTACGCATTCCCGGAACCATGTTCTATTCCAGGGGCGCGCAGGCCGAGATCTCCTTCCTGTTCGTCATCCCGCTGGGCTTCTTTACCGGTTTCCTGTCTTCCGCCATCGCCGTCGGCGGCCTCGCCGGTGTGCCGGGAATGATCTACGTTCTAGGCGTACCGGCCATCATGGCCTCCGCCACAGAGATGATCATCGCCGTCGCGACGGGCCTGGGCGCCACCTTTCTCTACGGACTGGAGGGCGCGGTGGACATCCGCATGGCCATGCTGATCCTGCTCGGCTCCCTGTTCGGTATCCAGCTCGGCGCCATCGGCACCACCTACGTGAAGGACTACCAGATCAAGTTCACCATGGCGGTGATCATGCTGACGGTGCTGTTCTCGCGCTTCTTCTATGTGCCCGGCTATCTCAGTAGCGTTGGCGTGATGGCGCCGCTCCCCCCCGACACCCTCCAGCTCTTGAAATGGATCGGCGACGGCGTGCTGTACCTGGCCTTGTGCCTCGGTGCCTATACCGTCTTTTCCGCTTTGCTCAAAGGCATGAAGGAGCACAGGGAAAGAACATCCGTAGGTGTCGGCGAATCCGTGGCCGACTGAACCCTTGAGGAGAACCCCATGACCGCACTATCAAAAAATGGTACTTCGAGCATCGTCCTGGTCGCCGTTGATGGTTCCGACTACTCCGCCGGCGCCATTCGCGTCGGCGTGGCTCTTGCCAAAGACAGTGGTGCCCGGCTGATCGGCCTGTCCATCGCCGTATACAACCCGGAATACAGCACACTGGTGCCCAATCTGCATGTTGAAGCGGGAAATCGCGCGCGCGCGGCGCTCAACGCCTTCCTCGCGGAAGCGGGCGCGGGCGCCGAGACGGCGACGCACGAAGCAGGCGACCCTTATCAGGGCATCCTGGAAGGAGCCAAGGAATATAACGCCGATGTCATCGTCATTGGCCGACGCGGCAAACGGGGACTCGCACGCATGATGGTGGGCGACGCCACCGCCAGGGTCGTCGGCCAAGCCGACTGCCCGGTACTGGTAGTACCGCGGGCTGCGCGTCTGTGGGAAAAGCGCATTCTGCTGGCCACCGACGGCTCCCCCCACAGCGAGGCCGCCGCCATGGCGGCGGGCAATCTGGCCAAGCAATTTGCTCTACCGGTTACCGTGCTGTCCGTGGTGACCAGCAGCCACAGTCCAGAACGTCGGCAGGAAGCCGAACAGGCCGTCGCCGCCACTGTGGAGCGACTCAAGGTCATGGGCATCCTGGCCGAGGGAAAGGTGGTGGAAGGCTGCCCGGACGAAGCCATTGTCAAGGCCGCCGAGGACGTGGGCGCCGATCTGATCGCGATGGGCAGCCACGGCCGCACGGGGCTCGGCAAGGTGCTGCTGGGCAGCGTTGCCGAGCGCGTCATCGGCTCTGCCGACCGGCCCGTCCTGGTCGTCCGCTCCTGAACCTTCCGCACCTTAATGAGGGTGTCGCGAAACTCAAAATAGGTAGGCCGGATAAAAACGCATCCGGCAGGTGTTTGATTTTGGTGGATGCGCTCCGCTTATCCACCCTACATTTTTTGTTTTGCGACAGCCTCCCAACTGAATTGGTTTCTCCGTGAAGTCTTCTGCCCATCCCTTGTTCGCTATTTTCCCTTTCCTCCAATGGTGGCCCTCGGTCACCCGCCGCACCACCAAGGACGATCTGATTGCCGGTATCACCGGGGCGCTGATCGTTCTACCGCAGGGTGTGGCCTTCGCCACCATCGCCGGTCTGCCGCCCCAATACGGCCTCTACGCCGCCATGATGCCGGCGGTGATCGCGGCCCTGTTCGGGTCGAGCTGGCACCTGGTCTCAGGGCCGACGACGGCGATCTCCATCGCCATCTTCGCCGCCCTCTCGCACCAGGCCGATCCCGGTTCGCCCCAGTACATCCAGATGGTGCTGACCCTGACCTTCCTCGTGGGCCTCTTCCAGCTCGCGCTGGGCATGGCCCGCATGGGCGCCCTGGTGAATTACATCTCCCACACGGTGGTCATCGGCTTCACGGCCGGGGCGGCCATTCTGATCGCGGCCAGCCAGGCGCGCAGTTTCTTTGGCATCGATATCCCGCGCGGCACACCCTTCTACGAGATCATCCACCAGCTCTTCGTCCAGTTCGCGGACATCAATCCCTGGGTGTTGTCCGTCAGCCTGGTGACGCTGATCACGGGCATAGCCACCAAGCAGGTCTCCAAGCGCATTCCCTATATGATCGTGGCGATGCTCGTTGGCAGCCTCTTTGCCGAGGCGCTCAATCTCTGGCAGGGACAGGCGCTGACTGGCATCAAGACCGTCGGCGCCTTACCGGCCGGGCTGCCGCCCCTGTCCGCCCCCGACTTTTCGCTGGAGACCCTGCGCCATACCCTGGGACCGGCCCTGGTCATCACCCTGCTGGCACTCACCGAGGCGGTATCCATCGCCCGTGCCATCGCCGTTCGTTCCGAGCAGCGCATCGACGGCAACCAGGAGTTCATCGGCCAGGGGCTGTCCAATATCGTCGGCAGCTTCTTTTCGGCCTATGCCTCCTCCGGTTCCTTCAACCGCAGCGGCGTCAACTACGAGGCGGGCGCCCGGACCCCGCTCGCCTCGGTGTTCGCCTCCATCGCGCTGGTGATCGTGCTGCTGGCCGTGGCTCCGCTGGCGGCCTATCTGCCCAACGCGGCCATGGCGGGCATCCTGTTCCTGGTGGCCTGGGGCCTGATCGATTTCCACCACATCTCCCACATCTGGCACAGCAGCAAGACCGAGACCGCGATCCTGGCCGTGACGCTGGCCGGCACCCTGTTCAACCTGGAAGTGGGCATCTTTGTCGGGATCTTTCTGTCCCTGGTGATCTTCCTCTACCACAGCTCGAAACCGGAACTCATCCCGGTGGTGCCTGCGCCGGAGGAAGGTGCCTACCACTTCGTGCGCGCCAAGAACCGCCCCGAATGCCCTCAGCTCAAGATCCTCCGGGTCAACGGTCCCCTCTATTTCGGGGCTGCCAGCCATATGCAGCAGGCCCTGCAAGCGATCGACGAGGAGAATCCCCAGCAGCGGTCGGTGCTGATTGTGGCCTCGGGCTTGACTTACATCGACATCGCCGGGGGCGAGATGCTGGGGCAGGAGGCCCGCCGCAGGCGGCGGCTGGGCGGCGGGCTCTATTTCTACCGCCTGTCCGATTCCGTCTACCATTTTCTGCGCCAGGGCGGTTACACCGACGACATCGGGGTGGGCGGCTTCTTCCCGGTGATGACCCATGTCACCGGGGCGCTCTACTGGACCCTGGACCCCGACATCTGCCGCACCTGCACCAAACGCATCTTCACGGAATGCCAGGGCGGCGTCCTGCCCGACGGGGTGCGCCGTCTGCGCCTGATGCTGGCCACCGACGGCAGCGAGTTCAGCCACGCCCCGGAGGAGATCGCCGTGGATCTGGCCAAGGGCTTCGGCGTCACCCTCGACATCATGACCAGCGTGGGTTCGGCCACGGACGAGGTCACCGCCCGGGTGCGCCTCAACAATGCGCAACGCCAGGCATTCGTCGCTGGCGTGGGCTGCGAAACGATCATTCGCTACGGCTCCGATCCCGTCGCGGAGATCGTCGCCGCCGCCCAGGCGGCGGATGCCCAGATCCTCGTCATCGGCCGCCGGCCAGCGCCGCCGGGAATCAAGGACCGGCTGCTCGGCAATTTCGCCCAACGGCTCATCATTGAGGCCCCCTGCCATGTGCTGGTGGCCAACTGGCAGGCCAATCCCCCGAGAAAGCGGATTCTGATCGCCAGCGACGGCTCGCGGATCAGCGATACCGCCATCGACATCACGGCCAACATCGCCAGGGTCCTGGGCCTGCCGGTCACGGTGCTCGCCGCCGCGCCGCCGGGGAGCGACACCGCAGCGGCCCAGTCCGACATCGACCGGAAGCTCAACCTGCTCCGGGTCGAAGGCGTCGAATGCGAAGGCCGGCTGGCCGAAAGGGCGCCCGATTGCGCCATCATCGAAGTGGCCCATGAACGGGGCGCCGACCTCGTCGTCATCGGTAACGACCAACGCACCGGACTCGCCCGCACCCTCGCAGGCGCCACCACCGACATCGTCGCCGGCGGCCTCGACTGCGCCGTGCTGGTGGTAAAGCAATCCAAGCCGGAGAAATTGCCGGGGGGCGGGCGGGATCGGGGGTGAAGGGCGCGGCCATGACCAGGCCGAGTGCATTGATCGGGGTAACTATTCAGCTCGATTCGGAAATTGCTCCCTCCCCCTTCCAGGGGGAGGGAGCTGAATAATTAGTGCGCCAGCATAAGCTGGCAGATCGTAGTTGATGAAAGTTCAATACAGAGAAGAAATGGCGAATCACTCT
>MGZB01000020.1 GCA_001801995.1 Gammaproteobacteria bacterium RIFOXYD12_FULL_61_37
TGGAAGAAGCGCTCATGCGTGGTGAATTCGAACGCGGCGAAGCATCGCGAATAACGGGCATGCCTGAGCGCACAGCGCGACGAGTTCTGTCCGACACGATTGCAACGGGGCTGCTTGCGTCTGACGGGCCGAAGGGCTCAGTATCGCTGCGGTTCCCTGCGGAGGCGCTGGACGTTTTGTTTCCGCGCCTATTCCCGGAATCGTAATGCGTTTGGCGCGCATTTCAGATTTTTCCCACGAAAACTTCAGAGAAGACGTATTGCGTTTTCGGTGAACGGTGGTAAAAAGAACAGGAAAGGAGAAAAACGATGGCTATGCTAACTGATGAATTGAACCTGTCTTGGATCAAGATTGGCATTCACTACCACTGCAACATGCACATCTTCCGTGTGCTTGTGCTGCAACAGAAGTACCCGGAGGACTTCCCAAAGGACTACGTTGACAGGGTGATTAAAGAATCCTATCGGGACATACAGGAAAGTCACTTGCCGAAGTGGATTGAGCGGCTGATAGAGCGGGTGACTTGGCATGTAATGCCGATGATCGCGCCCTTTGGCACTGTTCTCTAGGAGAGAGAGATGGCACTAATAGATTGTACCGAATGTGGACGGAGTGTCTCGGATCAGGCCAGATTCTGTCCTGGATGCGGAGCGCAAGTCAGTGAAATCCGGTACACCAGGCGCGGAGACGTGCCTTTCCGTCCATTTGTTAGGTACCTGAGTATCACGGCTATGCTCGGGTTGTTGCTGTCAATTTTGACAAACCCTTTTGCAGCCGTCATTCCTCTGGGAGGGCTTATGATATGGGTTGCCCACATGGCTCTCTTTGCGCCAAGGAGGAAGTATGTTGTCCCCCTGATGGGGAAGGCTAAGATCTGATCCTTTCTTGGCTTTTGTCGCGGAACTGAAGCGCGTCGCATCGTGGACGCGGAGCCTGCGGCGTCCACGATGCAAGCCGAACTATGGCGAAGGCAAAGATGGCGGGCGCCCGGCCCCTCCTATTGGTGTGTGACCGCCGCCAGCCGCGCCGCCGCTTATGGTGATCCCGCCACCACCGCTGCCGGCTTTCGCTGCCTGTTGAGTCGCAGTGGCGGTGCTGGCGATGTCGTCTGCAACTTTCAAGCTCATCATTCCTCCCACTGGGTCTATGGACAGCCTGGTGCCGGCTATGATGCCGGCTATGGTGAACGAATAGCGCAGAAGTATGAGCATTACCGCCGCCATCATGGGGAGTAGCAATACGCCGGTCCACTGGATATCTATAAAGCCGTCACTGTCAACGCTAAAGTAAGCAACAGATGTTGTGTGCATGGCTGCGGTGAGCGCAAGAATGCCGCTAACGGTCATTTTCAATGCAAGCGCATACACAAGTCCGTCAAACCATGACCAGAATATCTTTTCGAGTTTTGGCAGCACAAAGAAAGGTACGCAAATAACACCTAGCGTTACTATTACACCGAACAGGCTGTCGGCTATAATTACGATGAAAATCCCAAGGAGCGTTGCCATCATCGCGAGCGCAATGAAAACCACAGTCATAGCAAAAATGCCAATATACTGAATCACATTGCCAATGATTACCAGCGGCGATGAGATCAGGTTCGAGATTGATTGCCAAAAGCCGGGGGGGTCTTTGTCGCCAAGCGCAAACACTGCGTCGTCCAGGTCTTTAAGCTGCCTGCCCGGCTCTAAAAAGAAGCGCCGCATCGAATCTGCGACCATATCATGGAGTGTGTTCCCAACACCCATTGTGCTAGAGAGATAATCGACGCTGCTAATCAATGTCTCGGATAAATACTGATGGTTCTGCAAAATCCCCATGCAGAGACCGAACTTTAGTAACAGTGCAATCACTTCACCGAAAAGAATATTATCGTTAACATTGCCGCCCATCATCATTTCGATCCCTATCCACACAAGGGCCAGGGTGGAAAAGAGCAGGAGAAGGTTTGTGGCGCTGGGCGTTAAGAGTTTTGCAATCTGCGTGGATGCTTTGCTTAGCATCGCCGGGATACCGATAAGCGTGGTGGCGATTTGTCCGTCCGGAGAAACGGCATCCACAAACCTCTGTAGGTTGGTTGCTACGGTCCTATTGACGGCATCCCGTGTTTTTTCGGATATCTCTTTCGCCTTCGCCTCCCTCTGCTGCTTCTCATCGGCTTCCGCCGCTACTTTTTGTGCCGTAATGGCCAATATTTGGGCATTCTGCGAGGCGATCAGATTGGCGTTCTGATTCAGGGTAACAAGCAACTGATTCGTGCCTCTGGAGGTATTTGCTTTTTCGCCCAGGGTTTTAATCGTTCTCTGTTGCTGCTCAAGGCTACGAATGGTTTCAGTCGCATGCTGAAACGCCGCCGTGTGAACGCCGTTATTTGCTTCCGCGATCCGCTCCTCCCGCTCGACAAACTCGTCCCAGGTTTGCACTGGCGAGTTCAAATACATTCTCGCTATTTCCTCCATGGAGGCAGAGGAGCTATTAGCGGCTTGATATAAATTGTTTAGTGACGACTGAAGGTTTTCCAGCGCCCCAGCGGTCTGCTGATACGTCTCAACTAAGTCGATAACCCAGCCAAGTCCGTTCGCTTGGGCGATTTCTTGAATTATCTGCCCCGACTTGACCATCTCAACCAGGTTCGCGACCTGCTTGACTTGCTGAGCGAGCTGATTGATGTTCTCGACATGGTTCCAGGGGTCATAGACCGTGCCTGCGGCGGATGCGGCGGTCGCCAAAGTCAGCCCGACCGCCAGGAACAGCGCACGGAGCTTATTGAGCCATTTCATCTTCGTATTTCCTTAGATAGTTGTCGTCGCCCGACGTACGCCATGCCTCAAACGACCGGATAGCGCGCTGATCGGAGCGCAGATAGGCCAGAATCCGTGCCGGAAAACGCGCCTGCATCAGGCGTGAGTGGTCCGAGTTTGTGATCAGGTAGTCCCGCTTGGCGGTGGCCTGGCGGATGATGGCGAGCTGGGCCGGGCGTAGGCCGAAGCGCTCCATGTACAGCGGGGCGTGGCTGTCCACGTTGGGATTCGCCAGGAAGATCCGCGTCGGCATGTTGTCGCTGATGGCGGCAAAGGCCGCCGAGCGAGACAGCTCGTCAAGGTTCTGGCTGGCCATGACGATGACTCCGTTCTTTTTACGCAGGGTCCTCAGCCAGTTTTCGATGCGTGCCGCGAACAGGGGATCGGACAGAGCGAACCATGCCTCCTCCAGATAGATGATGGTGGGGTCCCCTGTCATGCGCCGGTTGATGCGGAAGAAGGCGTACTCCAGAAAGGCGCGGGCCACCGAGGGCTGGCGGAACAGATCATCCATGGCGATGGTCACGAATCGATCCAGCGAGAACGAGTCGTCCGCATGATCGAACCAGCGTGCGTACTGGCCACCTTCAACCCAAGCTGCGAGCCGTTCCGACAACCGACCAGGGAGCACCAAGGCCAGACTTTTCAGGCGGCGGGTATCGGGCTGTAGCCGGCGTACCGACTCGACAGCATCGCGGATCGCTTTGTCGTCGCCCGCCGAAAGGTCGTGCTGCCGGTGGGTCAGTAGGATTTCCAGCCAGGAGACGAACCATTCCCAATCCGCGTCGGATTCAAGGCCCGCCATGGGGTTCATGGCCATGTTGCCCGCTGCCGGGTCCAGGTACTGCCCGCCGTTGGCGAGCGTGGTGATGTAGCAGCTCTTGTCCTTGTCAAAGATGTAGGTTTGGCAGGGGGCGTATTGCTGCCAGCGGGTCAGCAGAAAATTCATCAGCACCGACTTGCCCGCGCCGCTGGGGCCTATCACCAAGGAATGGCCCAGGTCATAACGATGAAAGTTGAGCCAGTAGGACGTGCCGTGGTTGGTTTGAAATACCGCCAGCGCTGGTTGCGTGCGTCCGGACTGCTCAGTGAGGTGCCGGTTGATCGGCTCACCTTCGGAAAGAGTGATGATGGGCGAAAGATCTGCCGCGTTGGCGCCAGTGGCCCAGACGTAGCGAATCGACTCTTCCCAGTTGCCCGGCAGCGACCCGGCCCAGGCGGACAGCGTGTGCAGCGTCTCGCGGAACGTCACCAGGCCATTGTGGGCAAGTCTTTTGGTGGCGGTTTCCACGGCAGCTTCTAAAGACCGCTCGTCATCGGCGTACAGCAAAAGCGCGGTCGAGAGCCAGCCGGTGAGGCCCGTGGTAACTTCGCTTAGGGCAATCCCTGCCGCATTTGCGTCATCAAGCCGCGCCGGGTCTTGACGTACGACGGTCGGTCCGCTCGACATCGCTGCCCGCAGATGATTGAACAGGGACGTGGCGCGCATCAGGTGATGTCGGCGTATGGCGTTGACGTGCTTGCGCGACTGGTCCGGCGAGAGCGGTCGAAGTGTGCGGACCAGAGTGTACTCCGCAGGCAGGCTTAGAAGCGGCGCCATCAGTTCCGGATAGGTTTCTTCCCACCCTGCGTTAGTTGTGGGCCACTCCTTTATGACCACGGCCGCCATGCGACGCGATGCGGACGCGCCCTGGAAGACAACGTGATCCGCTTCCACTGCGAGGGTATTGCCACCGAGCGCTGTGTCCAGGTAACCGCGATCCGGGTCAAATCGCACCGGGTGCGGCTCGGAGGCGGGCGATGCAAGGACATTTAGGACGCCCAGTAGCTCCGCCCCCTCGACCCGCGAGACCCTGAACGCAGGCAGGTTGGACAGGATTTGCCGAATCATGGATTCCAGCGCTTCGCACTGCGAGGCAAGTTGGTCAATCGACAGCGAGAGGCTGTGTCCGCCGCTGATCACAGCCCGAATGGCGTCTCGCCAGGGGACGGCGCCCGCGATGGCATGCACGACGGGGGAGAACATCCGGCTGGAAGCGTCGGGAGCCCGTAGTCCGATAACCATCCAGTCCCGCATGGTGTAGAACACCTCGCCGCTTTTCCATTCGCGATACAGATCGTCGAGCCGCCCAGCCGAGGCATTAGCGCTCGACTCAATGCGCTGCTTTTGTCTCGCCGTGATCCACATAACGAGATGCCGGTCATCCAGCGCCTTGATCGCTCGCTCGACGGATGCGGCGGCGTAGTCGATCTCGGCACCGGAGCGACCCTCCAGATCCACGCCCTTCATTTCCAGTACGCCGAAAATCGAGCCGTCTTTGCACAGCACCAGCCCTGGCGTCAGAGTGGTAACCCAGGGCAGCAACTCGCTCAAGGGACGACTTTTGGTCCACTCCTTCCGCTGCTCGGTCAGTGTATTCAGCATGGCACTCCCCTACCCCATCCGTGCGGACGGGGGTTGCGTATCTTGGAGCCCCTGTTGCGAGGGAAAGGCTCGTAGCAATCCGCCTGGATGGAATAGCGGCGGTAGACCTTGCGTATATCCACTTCGTGCTTGCTGGCGACGGCCATTAGCATATGGAGTAGCACAAACACAGGCAGGAATGTCCATTGACGGAAGTGCATGACGACGACGATGGCCAGGGTTCCATTGGCGATTGCAAGCCCGTGCTCGACCCCGGCGACGAGCCGAGGTCGGCTCAGGACGGGATACATGCGACTGCTGCGGCGGTCCACAATCAGCGTCCGCCGGAGCCGCTGAAGATCCCGATCCAGCTCGTCGCCATGAGCGCGAACGAGAGACCCAGGGCAATTCGTAGTACCGTGCCCAAAATCCCATTCACCTCGCCGAAGGCGATCAGAAGTCCCGCGACCACAAAGACAATGGCTGCAACGGAAGTGGCAACGGTCCCGGTCAGGTTGTCGGTGAAGTTCCGTAGCGGAGTATCCCACGGCATAGCAAAAGCGATCTCGGGCATCGCCAGGACGAACAGCGTCAGCAGCAACCCAAGGGCGCTCTGGACGGAAATGGCATTGGTGATTCGATTAAGCATGCGTTTTAACTCCTATATTTATTGACAAAAACCCGGCTACACCAGCGGCACATAGCGATACCCCGTGGCCGGGTCGTATCCCTGAAGGCTGATGATTTCGGAGATCACGCGCCGCTTACCGACGCGAGACATCTGGACGACATAATTGATGGTGGTGGCGATCTGCATCCTGATCGCCTCCAGAGGCCAGCCGGTCCCTGCGGTCAGCACCAGGGTCTCCAGCCGGGCCAATGCCGCGAAGGCGCTGTTGGCGTGGATGCTGGCCAGCGATCCCTCGTGACCGGTATTGATGGCCTGTAGCAGGTCGAAGGTTTCAGTGCCCCGGACCTCGCCGATGATTACCCGGTCAGGCCGGTAGCGGAGCGCCAGACGGACCAGTGTCCGTGTGTCAATGCCCGCCTGCTCGTTGGTGCGGAAACAAACCTCGTTGGGTGCCTCAATCCGCAGCTCCGGCACGTCCTCAATGAAGATCAACCGTTCGTGGGACGGAATGCCCCGCTTGATCAGTCCGCGCATAAAGGTGGTCTTGCCGGTCGAGGTGCCACCCGAGACGAGGACCGTTTTCTTGCGGGAGACCACTTCGGCCAGCCATTGATGCGGGTTCGATGGATCAAAGCTGTGCTCGTCACGGGCCGCGTCACGCGGCGCAACGTCGAATTGCTCAAGCGGGACATCTTGGTGCGAGTGGCGTCGGATGCACATGGAATGGCCGTGAACGGCGGTGGGCGCCAGTGCGGCGGCTACGCGGTAATCGCCGAGCTGGGTATCCAAGATGGCATTCTCTGAGTTTTCTGCCACATCCTTGCCCTCCCTGCGCCCCAATACCGAGATGGCGCCGAAGATCGCCTCACGGGTCAGCTCGGTATCCATGCGTTCGATGCCCGAGCGCCGCTCCACCCAAATCTGAGTAGGGGAGTTGATCATGACCTCCTCGACATCTGTATCGTCGAGCACGGTCATGACCGGGCCGAGGAACTGGCCGAGCATCTGTTTGATGTATTGCTGTGAATGGTGCATGGCGGAATTTTCCGCTGTTGAAAGTGGAAAATGCGTTCAAATAACGTGGTTAAAAACGGTTATTCGGCAAAAGGAGAAAAAAAGGAGAAAAAAGTGTGACGGAGAGGTGTTTCGGACGCCGGACGGATACCGCAAAATGGGATGATGGCCTTGCCTGAAGCCGCATACCCCGCTACTTTTGCCTCGCCCATCCGTAAAACAGGACACAAATCCATGCTAACGCAAGAAAATCTCCTCGAACTGCTCACTGCGCTCCGTTTCGTGCAGTCGGGAAGTGTTTACCGAAAGATATTCGGTGACGCAGTTCTTGAGGTGAGTCTCGCAAGAAAGGAGATCTGCTATCCTGAGACGGCGGGGCTTGTTGTCAATGAGCGCCAGACTTGCAACTTTGAGGCGGGCGAGAATTTTGTTGTTCTGGAATGCGTACATCGCCTGCTGGAGAAAGGATACAGACCCGAGCACATCGAACTGGAGCCTAAATGGCAGCTCGGTAGGGGAGCGAGTGGCGGGCGCGCCGATATCCTGATAAAGGATAACAATGGACGCCCCTTGCTGATCATCGAATGCAAGACTGCGGGAGCGGAGTTCACGCGCGCCTGGAATAAAACTCAGCAGGATGGCGGGCAGCTTTTCAGCTACGCACAGCAGATCAGTGAAACGCAATTCTTGTGCCTGTATACGTCCGATCTGGAAGCAGGCGCACTAACCTACACCAGCCACATCGTAGCCCATCGGGACAACGAGAAATATCTCGCCGACAACCCGCTATTCAGCGGGTTCGGGGTGGCCACCAATGTTAAAGAGCGATTCGCCGCCTGGCGTGACACCTACAAACTGGATTACACCACCAAAGGCCTGTTTGAGGATAACATCCAGCCGTACCACATCGGCAAAGACAAATATTCGCTGGACGACCTGCACGCCATTTCCGCGCTGGATCAACAAAAGAAGTACAACGAGTTCGCTGCTATTCTGCGGCAGCACAATGTCTCTGGGCGCGAAAACGCATTTGACAAGCTGATCAATCTCTTTCTGTGCAAGCTGGTTGATGAAATTGAGAATCCACAAGATCTCAAGTTTTACTGGAAGGGCGTGGCCTACGACACCCATTTTGAACTAATGGATCGCCTGCAACAGCTCTATCAGGCGGGCATGGGCAAGTTTCTTGGTGAGGATATCACCTACGTCAATCGAGACGACATCAATAATGCCCTGCGGTTCATTCGCCAGAACCCGGACGCAACCCAGCGAGCTGTATGGAATTTGTTCATTCAGCAGAAATTTTTCACCAACAACGATTTCTCGCTGATCGACGTTCACAACGAAAAGTTGTTCTATCAGAACGCTGAAGTGTTGCTGAAAATATTGCAAATGTGGCAGGACATACGGCTAACCAATCCGCACGGGCACAACCAGTTTCTCGGCGATTTGTTCGAGGGCTTTCTCGACCAGGGCGTCAAACAGAGCGAGGGACAATACTTCACGCCCATGCCTATCTGTCGGTTCATTTTGATGAGCCTGCCGCTGGCGGCAATCATTCAGCGGAGCGGCGCGCCGCCCAAGACTATTGATTACGCATGCGGTGCGGGCCACTTTCTGACCGAGCTGGCGCTGCAGATCCAGCCATTGGTTGAAGCGCACAAGCCATGCGCGGATCTGGCGGATTACCACCGAGAGATGTTCGGCATCGAGAAGGAATACCGCCTGTCCAAGGTAGCCAAAGTATCTGCCTTTATGTACGGACAGCAAGAGATCGGCATTTGCCATGGCGATGCGCTTATTAACCGGCACGAAGCTTTCCCCGGCATACAGGACGGTACGTTTGATCTTCTGGTCTCCAACCCCCCGTACAGCGTGCGAGGCTTTCTGGAAACACTGCCGGAGGACGAACGCAACGCCTACTCACTGTCCGCGACCATCAGCGACCTCGAAACTTCCAATAGCATCGAAACCTTCTTCATTGAGCGCGCCAGGCAGTTGTTAAAAGCCGGAGGCGTAGCGGCTATCATTCTGCCGTCCAGTATTCTGTCCAACGGGGGCGGCGCCTACATTCGGGCGCGCGAAATTCTGATCCAGTATTTCGACATCGTGGCGATTGCCGAATTCGGCAGCGGCACCTTTGGCAAGACCGGCACCAACACTGTCACGCTGTTCCTGCGGCGAAAGAAAACCGCGCCCGACACCGCTGCGCATTACCGCGAACGGGTGGATGAGTGGTTCAGTGGCTGCGATGCCAGCAAGCGCAAGCAGGTCATCTACAAAGACGAGCACCTGATCGCCCAATACGCCTCGCATGTCGGTGTGCCGCTGGACGACTACAGGTCTCTGCTCAAGGGCGATAGTGACGGGGCATGGGCTGGACACGTCCATTTCAAGGCATACATCAGCAAGTTCAATGGCGGCACGGAGATAAGCGGCCTCCACAAGACGAAGTGGTTCAAGGCACTGTCCGCATCCGAAAAGGATGCCGAGACCAATAAACGCTACCTTGCCTTTGTGAAGGCTGTCGAGAGCGACAAGATTTACCACTTCGCGATGGCCTGTGATCAGACCAGCCCTGTGCTGATTATCCGCAGTCCCGCCGAAACCAAAACCATTAAGCGGTTTCTCGGTTACGAGTGGAGTTCGTCCAAAGGGGACGAGGGGATAAAGCTCATCAAGGACGCGAAAGGCTATCACCTGACGCCCTTATACGACGAGACCAATCGGGATAACACAGCCAAGATAAATCACTATGTGTCTGCCAATTTTGACGGGTCGCTGCCTAAAATTCCGGCTGGCTTGCAGGATGTTGCCCGTATTGCTGCGCTGGTGGACATGCTTGACTTCTCGCGTGCGGTGTTTGAGAAGCAAATCGCGCTGATGCCAAAGAACTCTATCTTGGCGCCAAGCGCACGATACCCCATGGAGAGTCTTGCCAATCTCAGTTCCTTGCTGAGGCGAGGCAGGCCGTCCAAATATGGGGCGTCGTCCATTCAGATCATAAAATCAGGCCAGGCGCGCGGGAATTTTGAATTCGACTTTTCCGAGCGTCACTTCGTAGCAGATGGTTTTATTCCGGACGAACGCAAGCTGCAACCGGGAGACTTGCTGATCAACTCCACGGGCAAAGGCACTGCCGGTCGCGTTACATACTTCGACATGCCCGGAGACTTTGTCGTTGACGGACATGTCACCATCCTTCGCGTTAACAGCCTGCTCAACCCGAAATATGGTTTATATGCGATGGCGCGCATTGGATTTAAGGCATTGGAAAGTCTGGCCAATGGCGCAAGCGGACAGATTGAACTGACACTGGCGACGATTGGGGCGATTGAAATCCCTCTCCCCCCTCTCGGCATTCAGCAGCAAATCGTCTCTGAATGCGAGGCCATCGATCAAGCGTCCGAACAAGCCGTTCGTTCAATGAGTACAGCCGTCACGACGATTACCAGCGAGGTGGCGGCAATCTATGGCTCGCCGTTCCTGCGGATCGAAATCGACAAAATCGCCATCAGTGTTCAATACGGGCTCAATCAGGCGATGAATGAAGGGGGGGTTGGCTACAGAATTTTCCGGATGAACGAGATCGTTCGGGGACGAATGGCGGACAACGGCGGCATGAAGCGTGTGGATATCTCGCCGAAAGAGTTTGCCAAGTACAAGCTCAACGCAGGCGATCTTCTTTTTAATCGCACGAACAGCATTGAGCATGTCGGCAAAACAGGCCTGTTCGATCTGAATGGCGATTACTGTTTTGCATCCTATCTGGTACGGGTGGTCCCGGATGCAAGTAAGGTATTGCCAAAGTTCTTGGAGAAGATGATGAACTCAGCGGACTTCCAGTCGGAGGCAAAAGGCAGTGCATCCAAATCAATCAACCAGGCCAACATCAACGCAGTCGTAATGCGCGCTATTAAGATACCGGTGCCTTCGCTGATGGAACAGAATGAGTTTGTCGCCAAAGTCGAAATACTAGAAAAGCAGATAGCCGATGCCAAAGCTGTGATCGACGGCACGGCGGCGCGCAGACGGGCCGTACTGCAAAAATACCTTTGACCGATGGCAGCATAGCGGCGGCGGCGGACTAGCGAATTTGTCGGGCCGCCACCGTGCGAGAAAGATCTGCCCTGGCGTATTCAATGGTCTTCGTGATTACGTCGATCACGTATCGGGCCGTCTCACGCGGGGCATAGTTCGCCAGCAGGCTTCCCATTTCTGTCATGGATTTCGGCATTCCGTGCCTGCCCAGCATCTTTTCGACCCTGCCCGGTCCCCAGTTGTAGGCTGCCAGCGCCGCCATCACTCGAACATCCGGGTCCGGTATTGACGCGAAGTGCCGGTGGTAGAGGTACGCGAGGTACGCCGATCCAATGGTGATGTTGGCGTGGGGGTCCTTTAGCAGCTCGCGGGAGGGGGTGTAGTC
The DNA here is from genome assembly GCA_001801995.1 of Gammaproteobacteria bacterium RIFOXYD12_FULL_61_37. Lineage (GTDB taxonomy): Bacteria > Pseudomonadota > Gammaproteobacteria > Chromatiales > Chromatiaceae > YD12-FULL-61-37. The sequence continues at coordinate 11,277 of MGZB01000020.1, forward strand.
CTTGCTGTACAGCAGCTTCCAGGTCTCACGTCCACCCGATCCAGGAACGACCTGCATCAATCCGAGCGCGCCTTTTGGCGAGACGGCACCGGGATTTCCTCGCGACTCCACATGAATCACGCCCCGAATCAGTTCCTCCGGCAATCTCCAGAGGGAAGCATTCGTTTGCACGGATTGCTGAATCTGATCAGTTGGCGGCGACGGGCTTTGCGCGAAGGGCGTGCCAGAGATGAACAACGGGCATGCGAGCGCAAAAGCCTGGGCGAGCCGGGTGAGGCGCGATGACATAGCGACGCGACTTGCTGCGCCTCGCTTCATTGTGGGGAGAGGGCTCCCCCGTTAGAGTGGTTTTGCCGGCTCGACATCGGCGCTTTATCCACTTCGACGGGGGAACCCTTTATGCTAAAAGATCTTTCGACATTCGTAACTGGCTTAGCGTTTGCGGCTCTATTGTTGTCCAGGGCGTACTGGACGGTCATCCAAGCCAGGAACAGTAGGGACGTGACAAGAAAGCTGATTTCACCAACGAGCGCAGACTTGCGTTCCGATGCCAGCCAGGATTCCAGCTCTGTTGCTAGGGGGCGAAATTCCGGGCTGGCCTTTTGGTCTGGCTGGCTATTTTTGTTGCTGTCACTTGCCATGCTGGCTCTCCTTCAGTTTGGTTCAGGCAGTGGTAAGGCACTGGCCACGGGCGATATGGCGACAATTACGATCGCGGCGATGCTTTTCTACCAGAGTCACCGCGTTATGAACTAGCTTACGCGCCACTGATAACCGGGGACTATCCGCCCTCGTTTCACTCTCCTTGGCGGACAGCGCGGGAGCCGCCTATGCGGACTCCCCCTCCTCCAGGACGCAGACGACCTTTCCGTGCTACGTAATTCTCCAGCAGAAGAGCGACGCGCCTAGTTGTGCCGCGCTTCATTGTGGGGCGAGGGCTCCCCCGTTAGAGTGGTCTTGCCGGCTCGACATCGGCGCTTTATCCACTTCGACGGGAGAACCCTCTATGCTGCAAATTACTGACTTATCCGCACTGGTTTCCGCGATTGCTTCCGCGTCCCTTTTGCTATCCCATGCGTATGTGAATATCATCAGCGCCAGAGCCAAAATCACAGCGGATACAAAGCTAACCGTTCGAAACAGCTCTAAGCGAAGAATCTCGGACGAAGACCAGCATGCGTTGTCGTCTCCATCCGAATCCATCTCCTGGGCCGCTATCGCGGCAAGCTGGCTGTTTCTATTGCTATCACTTGCCACGTTGGCGCTCCTACAGTTTGGGCCTGAAGGCAGCAAAACACTGGCAACAGGCGATATGGTGACAATCACGATCGCGGCGATGCTTTTCTACCAGAGCCACCGCGTTATGAACTAGCTTACGCGCTACTGATAACGGGAGGCCGCCTATGCGAACTCCCCCTTCTCCAGGACGCGGACGACCTTTCCGTGCTACGCAATTCTCCAGCAGAAGAGCGACGCGACTTGCTGTGCCTCGCTTCATTGTGAGGCGAGGGCTCCCCCGATAGAGTGGTCTTGCCGGCTCGACATCGGCGCTTTATCCACTTCGACGGGGGAACCCTCAATGCTGCAAATCGATGATTTGTCGTCCTTTATATCAGCGCTCGCAGGCGCGTCTTTTATCCTGTCTAAGGCATACGGCATTATAATTAACGCCAAAATCAGAATGATCAAAGCCAGAAATTCAACAGCCTCCGCTACCGACTTAACGGACTCAACCAAGTCAGGATCTGACTCATGCTTTGCTGATCTCAGGCCCTGGTTGAGCTGGCTGTTTCTGCTGCTATCACTTGCCACGTTGGCTCTCCTTCAGTTCGGACCCGGCGGCGGTAAAGCACTGACTACGGGCGATATGGCAACGATTACGGTTGCAGCGATGCTCTTTTTTCAGAGCCATCAGGTCATGAAAAGTTGACACCACTGGCATCAGCCGCCATCTTCCGCGTGCGGACGGCGCTTGTGCGCTCAAATAACCCCGTTAAAACGGCATATTCGGTCGAATTATCCAATTCGTGGCGGAAGTTGCGCTACAGCCTCTTCGGCATATTGGCGATCCAGCTCCAGATCATCCAGCCCAAGGGGATGGCCAGTACCGCGCTGAAAACGTAGGGGATCGGATAAGGAATAAACGCCCCTGCCGTAATAAGCACGACCAGCCACCCAATGGACGAGCCCGCCGCGAATTGCAGGGTGTGCGAGGTGTAACGGAACTGGTGCTTTCGCACCTCCCGCGTCATTGCGGCATCTACGGCCGTCGCCGCCAGCAGAGGCAGGGCGACCATGAGCCAGATCCACAGACCGGACAGCCTGTACAAGCCGATCTCGACCAGGGCTGCGGTTGCCTCTACGCGGTTGTCGAGGTAGCGGGCCAATCGCTCCTGATTGACCAGTGGCAGATCCACATCGCGAGCGCCCGCGTGCCATTTCTTCCGGTCAACCAGGGTCTCGTACCAGTTCTGCGCGGTTACGTGGATGTCATGTTCCACAGTAGTGCCGGCCAGATTCATGGTGGTCAGCCGCTCTTGGTCCATGGCGGTGCGCGGTAGCTCCGGGGGTGCCAGAAACATCACCAGGACGATGCAGATCACGGAGAACAGGAATGCCTTGCCCAGATTGCTGCGTTCACTGCTGCTTGATTTGCCCGCCACGGTCAGCCCTCGTCCCTTTGCTGTAAGGACTGGTACAGCGGAGTGGTCTGCTCGAACAGGCGCTGCTTCAGATCCTCCAGTGCTCGCCAGTAATCATCCCGTGCCAAGGACGCTGCGATATTGGGGTCCGATTCGCGGAAATGCCACCTGACCTTATCGGTCGCTGCGCGCAGGGCCTTGATCAACAGCGACTCCGTGTCGCCCGGCTCGCAGTATTCGGCGTAAGCGAGCAACGCTGTCATCATTCCCGGCACCCTGGGATCGAGTGCCACCATGCGCTGGTACTCGTGATAGAGGCCGGTACGTCGCAACGCCTCCTGAGCCGTCAGTTTTTTTTGCATTGACATCGGTCATTTTTTCTCTTCAGAAAGGATGGGGATTTTTCCTTTGACGAACCGCCCGCCTGACAGCCGTGCAAAGTAGTGCAGCGCCGGCAACTGGCCGAACAAGGGCGCGGGGAACATGGATTCCTTCTCGGATTTCAGTGCCTCGCCCAGGGCGCCACTGTAGCCATCCATCCATTCAGCGGAGTCCGCGCCGCTGCGGTAGGACACCTCTACTTTTTGAATATCGACCTCCGGGATGGATTCGGCCAGGTACTCCTGGGATTTGGCGTCAATGGTGCGCAGGGCATAGACGTTGTTACAGTTGGCAAGCACCTGTCGTGCCTGATTCTCGTCGCCCAGGCGGGCGGCAAAGTCCGCAAATGTCTGCGTGGCGAGCGTGGAGCGAAAGAGAGCGCCACCGCCCTTGTTGAGCAATTGGATCATGGGCTTGTTGATGATTTCTGCGGCCTCGTCCACGAACAGATTCACCGGGGACTTGCAGTCGCCGTAGTTGTACTCGTCGCCCGCGACCGCCACCATATTCGCCAAAAACAGGGAGCCGATGGCCGACCCCACCGTGCCGTCGGAGAGAGAATCCAGCCCGACATAGATCACGCGGCCGCGACGTAGCGCCGTGCCCATATCCAGCACCTCGCGAGGATCGTCCAGATCCACGCCGGGAGACAGCAGGACATCCAAGGGAGGGCTGGTCAGCATGCCCAGGATCGGGATCAGGCTGGCGATCATTTTTTGGAAATGCTCTTTGTTGTGCTGGTGAGCGGTCAGCATGCCGTCAATGCGAGGATCGGCGGTCTCGTTCCCTGCCGCCTTGTAGATGCCGATCAGAGCGGCGGCCTCGTCGTTCCGCGCGCGCTTGAGCCAGGCGGGATAAGATTCGGTCCAGTCTGGGACGTATCGCGACAGGTGGGTGCGCAGCACCTGGACCAGCAGTCCGTCCAGCCCTCCCTCGACCAGGCGGCGGATGGTTACCAGGTTGGGCCGGTCGTTAATCAGCAGCATCCCTTGACATACGTTATTGATCGCCTGCCAGGCGAACGCCGTAAAGGGGTCGGCCCCGGTCTCGGACGGCACCAGCGCGGACAGTCGGCTCGCCAGCTCCGTGGGCCGGTTCCAGTTCTTCATCAAGTCGATCTTGCAGGAGGTCTCAGGGAAGGCGGGGCGCAAAGAGGCGAACAGCTCCGGCTTGCCGTACAGCCGGCAGGCGCGCTTAGCGGACGCTTCCAGGTCCTTGTCGCCCTTCGGGTCGAGAATCACCACGGACTCGCCCCGCCCAATCGCCTGCATGATCATTAGATCCAGGAAGCGTGTTTTGCCGGCACGAGTCGTTCCCACCAGCAAAGATTGGGCGTTCAGGTTTACCAGCGGCATGGTGACATCCGCCTCGTCCTCCCCTACTCCGTGAATCCAATAGTTTCCTTCCAGGAGCAATTTCTTCGAGACCAGTCCCCGCAAATCCCCCATGACATGGGCGAGTCGGTTAGCCTCTTCCGCCCCCCACTCGAATCCGCTGCCAAGCCAGATCTCACCCCGCGAAGACACGGACTTAATCTTCGCCATCATTTTCTCCGGGGTGATGAACTCCATGCCGCCGTCGTTCAGGCGGGCCTTGCGCTCGCTCACATGCCATGCTTGCCAGCCTCGGAGCAGCCCCAGCAGGCAGGCGGCCATGCCGGACGCTGCCGCCAGTTGTGGTGGGATATAGGGCATGAACTGAGTGACACCGGCCGCCAGAATCCAGGACACGGCGGAGGTGGTCTCGTAGGCGGGACGGTAGGGGTTTTCGATGACTTTAGCCATGCCGGTCTCCCGCAGAAATCTCGATCCGCTGGCTGTTGCGCACGATGGCGATGGTGGTCCTGGGATGCGGTGATGTGCCGTCCGCGATCAGCGCGTTCTTCACCACCGAAGGCGTAGCCCCGGCGACGCGGGCAAAATGCGCGGCTGCCATGTTGTACGGTAGAGAAAGCCCTCCATCGACCTGTACCACCGGGAAAGGCGGCGCGGAGCCGGGGTCCTGGTAGAAGCGGATGAAATTGTCAACCAGGTCCCCATCGGCTTCGCTCGGGACATTGGCCTGCACTTCGGTTTCCGGCTTCGCCTTGCCGCCGCCATCCCTGATGGGATTTCGCGCCTCTCCCGCGCCGGGACGAGACGCCTTGTCGCTTGGCTCGGTCGCTCCGGGCGGGAGCGGACGCGCTGAAGTGGCGGCCCTGTTTGGTTGTGCATTAGCCTTGAGTGGGGTAGAAGGGTTAGCCTTGCCGGCAGAGTGCTGTGGCTGACGCTCCTGCCGGGGCGCTGGCGGACGGTCCTGAGCAGCGCCTGGGGTGGCGATCATCGCCAGCAGCGCTTGTCCCTCGCGGTGTTTGATTACCACGATTTTCGTTTCCTCCGGTCCGTCTCGCACCAGGCGCGTAGGCATGGACGGGTCTGCATCAACCAGCCCGGCGCCATCGAATGTTTTCAGGGCTGCGCGGGGCTCCATGCCGAATCCCTGAAAGGCCTCGGGCCAAGCCAGGACCACCATGCCGGACTCTTGCCGCACCGTCTCGGGCGCACGTTTCCCGGAGCGGATGTCAGCGATCAGTGTGGCGACTATTTCCGAAACCAGTCCCTTGCCCTCGAAGGGATTGAGGACGGACGTTGGCGCTGCCGCTGGTAGCGGTTGCGGCGTGGGCGCGGATTGTGTCGTCGCCGCCTCTGCGTGTGGCGCGATCTGCGCGTGAGGTGAAGAGCTGGATGCCTGCTCGAACCTTGGCTTCTCCGGCACAGGAGCACCGCCCAACGCGGGCGCGGGAGGCGGGGCAGAAGGAACGATGGGGGGCGCGGCATCAGCCGCTGGGTCCTTGCCGGTCTTTTTCTGGCCATGCGGGGACTTGGTTTCGGCTTTGTTCACGGGGGCTTCGAGGCGAGCGCTGTCCGTCGCGGTTTTGGCATCGTGGGCCGCCTTACCCCTTCCGTCCTTGGAAGGATCGCCATCGCCTGCTTCCGTCTCTTCGTCGGACGCTTCGGCTTCATCCGTCAGCACCCGTCCCGCCACGTTTCCGGGCGAGGGGTCAAGCAACAGATCGGGCGACGAGAGCCGCAATGATTTCAGAATGACGCCCTCCAGCACCTCGGGTGCCACATTCCAATACCTGCGCGGTCCGTGGAAGGACTCCCTTGCAACAGCCAGCCCGCGCTCGATCAGCATGTCCGCGATAGAATCCGGATCGCGGGGCACGCCGGGCGTTTTGTCTTCGGTGATCAGGCGCACAATGTCACGGGCCGCGTTCCAGGAAACGTAGAGATTGCCCTCGATGATCCAGACCCTCGCCCCCTTGCGGTTCACTGTCCAGCTTCTGTTGCGGACCAGGCGTCGCATGGCGTCCAGCACGAACCGCTCGGAGGCGATCCCCACGGAGGGCATGTTCGACTGCATTGCCCCATTCACGCGCAGATCCCGCTCCGTGCTGTCCCGGTCGGCCCGAATCACCAGATCCCGGAACGGATTGATGGACTCAGCCCCCTGGGCGTTGGCGATGGCGGCGACCATCCAGCGCAGGAGCTTTGGCCCCGCATCGGCCAGATACTGCTTTACGCCAGAGGACAGCACCTGCTCCAGCGCCAGCATGCCGATCATCTCGTGGTCCTGGTGTCTCCCCGGACGGAAGCGGATGACGTAGTGGTCAATGCCGTTTTGCTCGGACCACTGAAACAGCGAGCAGGCGAAGGGGTTCCAGGTCAGCTCGCCCGTCCGGTCCATGACCGCCACATCGGACAAGGGCTTGCCGATATCGTGATTGAGCGCGGCGAGAAAGGCGGCAAAGCGCCAGATGGGCTCCAGCACGCGGCGGCGCGCTGGCGGCTCGTCCAGAACGAACAGGAGGCGGTCGGCGTGCATGGCGCCATAAAGCCCTGCCTCCAGTCCGTGACGGAACAAGCCGCCGGTCCCTCGGTGATGGTGTGTCTCGGAAGCGGGCAGTAAATGAACGAAGGCGGCGTAGCTGTGGATCGCCGAGAGATAGGTCCGGTCGAAATCCGCATCGGAAACTGCGACAGCGGAGCGCAGGCGTTCGATCATCTCGTGCTGGGTCTCGACGATCTGCTCCGGCGAGACGGACGGCAGTCCGGGGTGGTAAGGGGGGTACTTCGGCACATCCGCCAGGTCAAGTCGGGGTTTCCCCTTGCCATGCGCAGATGAAACAAGCGGCACTGCGGATGATGGCGCCGCGCCGGAGAATAGCTTTGAAAGGCGTGCAATGAATGTCATGGCACAATTATCGGACCCGGCAAACGTCATGTGCGGCGAAATAACGCGGTTAAAACGGGTTATTCCAATTATTTGCCGGTTTGAAACGAAAAAAAGAAAAACCCCAGGACCCTTGCGGGTCTCTGGGGCTGTGGGGTTAGTGAACCCGGTGATCACTCACCGGGTTCTCCGCGACCTCCCGCCAGTAGGCGGGGTCGGTCTCCATCTCCCAGGGGGGGGTGGAGCTGCCTCCGTCGTCCGCACGGGGGGGGAGGCTTACTTCGGGAGCCAGCCGGTCGCCCGGACCGACTTTCTGCGCCCGTGCGGGCGCAGCGTCATTCTTTTTTCCGCGCGCCTCCCGGCGCGCAGCCGTCTCCTCTGGAGACAGTTCGCGAAAGGCTCGCGAGGGCTTTGCAACCGGGGAGGCAGATTTCTCTGCCGCCTCGGCCCTTCTTGCTACCGCTTCCCTGATTCGGGCCTCGGTGTCGAGGAGCCGAAGCTCAGCCTCCCTCTCCTTGAGGAGGTGCATCTTCTCCGCCGCGAGGGTACGCGCGGCGGTGTCGCGGAGCCGAAGCTCAGCCTCCCGCTCCCTGGCGCGCAGGGCGCCCATCTCCCTCTCCCGCCTTTCGGCGAGGAGGTCGTCCGCTGCTTGCGCAGCGGCTTTTGCTGCCCGCCGGGGGGCGAGCAACGCCCTGTCAATTGCCCATCCTGCGACGGCGCAGGAGAGGGCCATCATGAAAACAAATTCGAACATGAGTTCATCCTCACTCCATCTGCAAATGGAGTTTTGTTTTGTTCCCTGGTTGCAGCCAGGGTTTGTTGATCCACAAGAAGCGTCCCAATCCCCGTCGGGAGTGTCCGCCTACTGTGGACCAGGATGTTTAACGTCGCCCTGATTGCGACGGGTCTTTAGGAGACCGGCCTTTTTCCTCGTGTGCGATGCACTGAGAGGAGAAAATCGTCTTTCCGAAACACACTCGTCGGAGCTTGTGGATTTTTTGGGAATGCGCTTGGGAAAGGCGGGGGAAGCGAAGCCGAAGCCTCGCCTCCCCGCGCGTTTAGTGCCGGGCCAGGTTGACCGCGATCCCCAGGGGGTGCGGCCTTTCCTCAACCTCGACAAATCGACGGTCCTGCTGGCGCAGAACCAGGGTGTGACCGCCGTGGAGTCCCCAGAAATGGGTCGCAACACGGCGGGATTCGCGGATAACGTGGGTTTCCACCACGAAGCGCCCTTTCAGCATGGACGCGACTTCGGTCAGGGGTACGCGGTTCATCGGCGCTTCCCCTTGGCATCCTTCTCGTCATCCTGGTTCAGGGCGACGGCGATCTCCCGAGCCTCCTTGGCGTAGGGGCCAAGGAATTCCGTCGGGAATTTCTTTTTCAAGTAGCCGGCAACCATGCCGACGTGCTGGCGAACCCCGCGATCGGTTTTCCAGCGTTTCCGCATGAAGGTGCGGTAGCTGCCCTCGAAACCCTCGGGGGGTGCGAAGGCGGACCGCGCGCCTGGCGTGGTATCGACTTTGGAGAAGTCGATCACGCCGTACATGTCAGCATCCTCCAGCGGACAGGAGAGAATCCCAGCCTTCTGGCCATCTCTACCACGGGGAGGAATGCCCTTCGCGGCCAGACGGGATATCTGCGGGCGGCTTTTTCGAACCGCTCGGAGTTCAGGTTCGACCAGACCGCTTCGAGTAGTCTCTCGTCGACGGTGAAGATGCGGTACACCGCCGACAGTTCGACGAAGTTGCCGCAGATGGACATCTCTCGGGTCGAGATGTCGCTGCGGGGAAGTACATAGGTCCCCCAGTAAGGGTCGATTGTGTACTTGCCCAGCCGCTCGATAAGCGACTCGACGGGGTCCGGCTCTTGTCCTAAGACTTTGGACCCATTGCTCTCAATTCTGGTTTGCGTGTTCATGCGCCCTCCCTTGGGCGATTCCTGGGAGAGCCGACTCCCCTGGGGGATTGGCACCCCAGGGGATTTGATGGAAATAAGTCTACGTGGCGTTTTCCGGCGCGGAGCGTGGAATAACGCGAAATAGACCCCTTTTTTGAGAATTTTGAAGATGGGCCAACAACTCCGGACGGTCCTCATTGGGACTGGCCCTCGGACGGCTGGTGTTGTTGCGTTTCTTTTTCTCTGGGTTACGCTGTGTAGAACAGAGGAAAAACCATGATTGTGCTTGGTGTAAAAACTAGACTGACCACTGAAGCTGAACGGCTGATGGTCGAGATTGGGGGTGGCAATCCCCGTGCATCTCTGACACGGGAGCGGCTCAGTAATGCCTTGTCGGAATCAATCCGCAAGCTGGCGAAGCAAAAGTCTCCGATCCTTCTCAAGATTTACCGTGAGTACGAGAGGAAGGGGATGGTCCCTTCTCTGGATTCGTTAGCAGACCCTGTTGATTCGCAATAAATCCTTTTCAGCGTCATAGCCGTAGGCCCTTCTTGCGATCTTCACCAGGTATTCCAGATCTTCAATATCCTCCATCTCCATGCCAGAGCGATAAAGGTGTTCAAGGAAGCCGTTTGGGTCTTCGCGCGCCATAACAATCAGCATGCCTTGAAGCCGTTTCCAAGTACGATCAGTCATGATGTATCTCCGGTTAAGGGGAAACACCATCCCATCCGGGCGTGTTTCCCGGACGGGTTGAGTTTTTGCCTTTCGGCGGTTCTGCTGGGTTAGCTGGCCAGGACCAGGCCTTGCGGCGAGAAATTGGCTCGGATCTATCCGGCTGTCGCAGGCCGTTCGAAGATCTCTCTGTGCGAAAAGTTTATAGGGATAAATCCGAGGCGGATCGTGGAATAACCCGGCTTTGGCCGGTTATCCGAAAGAAATTGAACACCGCCCATTGCGAGGCGGGTTCGGGTTCAGTGATGAGCCAGCAACAGTCGAAACCTGTCGTCTTGCTGCTGCGTATCGGACTGGGCCAGGCGTTTCTGCGCTTCGGCACGCATGAGCCTGGTGCGCGGGGTATCGGTGCCCTGCCCTTTTCCCTCAGCCATCTCCCGATACAGGGACAGCATTTCGGGGGAAGGCGGCGCATTCCAGAGGTTCAGTCCTGGGAATCTGAAGTCTCCCCAGGTGATGGCGTTATGCCGCATGGCGGTCCTCCTCTTGTTGCTCAGAGAGGAAGTTGGCGACGGTCAGGTGCAGACCGGCATCGGTCTTGCGACCCCATGCGGTGTGGTACGTGCCGTCCTTATGTTTTTTCAGCCCGAGCAGATCGGACAGTGCTTTGCCGCGCTGGGCGGCGGCTTGATAGCCGCATTCGCGGCAGTTGGATTTGCACATGATTTCTCTCCAGATGTTCCCGGAGAGAAGCCACCCCTTGCAGGGGATGGCCCCCTACGGGATGGTGGTTTTATTTTGACATTAAGCACACTTTGAGTGCCCGCACTCTGTGCAGGTATCGCATCCGTCTATGCGACGAATGTTCGACCCGCCGCACTGCGGACAGGTGTTTTTCCCGGCTGCGACCGGCTTCTCCAAAACCGCCTCAATGGACGGAGTGGAGGGGTTGGCTGCGACCAGTTCTTGCTCCGGATCGGAGCGGGTTTCGTCGGACGCCTGCCGGGCATGATGCCGGGCCAGCACCTCCAGAGGGACTTGGTTGCCATCGGCATCCAAGAACCCTCTATTGCAGAGAATCCGCTGGATCGCATAGGCGATGGCGGCCACCTCTGAGGGGTGTTGGATCGGGACGACCTTGCCGTTGCCCCAGTCTTTTTCGCCGCAGCGCACCGGACCTTTGGTCCAGGGCACTTGACGTAGGTCCTGGAGTGCGCGGGTCAGATAGCCCCCGCGAGCCGCCAGAGACAGCGACCGCATGGTGGCCACGATCCACTGTCCATCCTCATCCGTCTGCCCGGCGGGCAGAAAGATCTCAATGGGGCGTTCAATGGCGATGGCTTGACCGTTGAGACGGCCCTTGATCTCCAGGAAGGAGACGGCCACGTAAATTTTCTTTTTTCCTACCTGCGTCCCGAGCGTCACCTTTTCGATGACCGCGTTCAGCGCCTCATCCGGGCGATTCTCCACCCGGACGAAGAGCGGATTCTCGTCCGGCAGGACCGGTGCCGGGGGTGCCGGCGCCAAGGTCGGCGCGGGGACCGGGACCGGGGGCTCGTCGGCTTTCACCAACGCGACCCCGGTGATTTTTTTGGCTATTTTAAGCATGCGCTTCTCCTGCGGCGGACACGAATGCCCGCCGCTTGTTGCTTGTTAGAACTTGCCGTAGGTGCCCTCTTTCAGGGCGTCGAAGAGATTGGCGGCGTTGTGGATCTCGCCGTCGTACTCGACCTGTTCATTCCCCTTCACCTCGACCGTGGAGCCATCCTCCAGGGTGAAGCGGTAGGTGGTATTTGCCAGATCGTCCTTCTTGACCAGCACCCCGCCGAACGCTTCAGGATTGAAGCGGAACGTGGTGCAGCCCTTCAGGCCCTTCGAAACGGCGTAAAGGTAGATCCCCTTGAACTTCTCGTAAGGGAAGTCCGAGGGCACGTTGATGGTCTTGCTGATCGCGGAATCGACCCATTTCTGGGCCGCCGCCTGAACATTGACGTGCTGTTCGGGCGGTACGTTGTCTGCCGTTGCAAAGCAGGCAGGCAGCGTTTCCGGCGTGGCTTCGGGATGCAGCTCGCGATAAGCCAGATACTCATAGCTCATCACCTCCGACTGCTCCTTGGTTTTCTTGCCGCCCTTGATCACATTCCGCATGTAGGAATGCGAGAAGGACGGTTCAATGCCATTGCTGGCGTTGTTTCCGAAGGCCAGGGGGATGGTCCCCGTCGGGGCGATCGAAGTGTGGTGCGTAAAACGCGAGCCCATCTCCGCGATCTGCTCAATCAGGTCGGGGCGCACTCCGCCGATACGCTGCATGTAGCGGCTGTATCGGGCGTGCAGGACCTTGCCCTTCACCTTGTCTCCAACACGGAAGTTGTCCCGCGCCATCTCGGGGCGCATCAACAGCATCCTTGCCGTCACCTCGAACTCCTCTTCCATGATGGGAGCCGGCCCCTTCTCTTTGGCGAGGGCAATACCCTCTACCCAGCCGATCAGGGCCATGTACTTTGTGATCTCCTCCGTTGTCCGCACGGAATCGGGAGATCCGTACTTGATCCCCAGCATGGCCATCATCGAACCCAGTCCGAAATAACCCATGCCGTGACGGCGCTTCCGGGCCATTTCCTGGCGCTGTGCTTCCAGCGGTAGGCCAGAGATGTCGGCCACGTTGTCGAGCATGCGGGTGAACACCCGCACGACTTTCTGGAACTTCTGGAGGTCGAAGTTCGCACTGACAGTGAATGGTTCGTTCACGAACTGGGTCAGGTTTAACGACCCGAGCAGGCAAGATCCAAATTCCGGTAGCGGCTGCTCTCCGCAGGGATTGGTTGCCGTGATGGTCTCGGCCCACCAGAGATTGTTCATCTCATTGACCTCGTCGATCAGGATGAACCCTGGTTCGGCGAAGTCGTAGGTGGACTTCATGATCGTCTCCCACAGCTCGCGGGCGGGGATGGTCCGATAGACCTTGCAGGCCACCTTTCCGTCTTCGCGAGAGATATAGCCGTCATCCGTGGGCCATTCTCTCCAAATGACCTGGTCTGGATTGTTCAGATCCAGGGCTTCGGCTTCGACCTCGCGCTCCTTGGTGGGGAACACGAGCTTCCATTCCCGGTCGTTCTTTACCGCATCGATGAACTCGGCGGTAATGAGCAGGCTGAGATTGAAATGCCGCAGCCGCCCGGTTTCCCGTTTGGCCTGTATAAAGTCCAGGACATCGGGATGGGCGACATCGAAGGTCGCCATTTGCGCGCCACGCCTCCCCCCCGCAGAGGAAACCGTCTTGCACATGGCGTCGAATACGTCCATGAACGGCAGCGGTCCGGAGGTGGTGGAGCCTGCCCCTGACACGAACGCGCCTTTCGGGCGCAGTGTCGAGAAGCAGTAGCCGATTCCGGCGCCGCTTTGCAGCGTCACTCCTGCGGCATGAACGCTGCCCAGGATGCCGGACATACTGTCCGGCAGGTGTCCGGCGACCGTGCAGTTGATCAGAGCGGTTGCGGGCTTGTGCTCCTGCGCACCCGCATTGGCTGTGATGCGACCTCCGGGAATCGCGCCGTTGCGCATGGCCCAGAGGAACTTCCCTTCCCATTCAGCCTGAAGCTTAGGCCTCTCCATGGCTGCGAGGGCCTTGGCGACACGACGAAACGTGCTGTCAATATCCCTTTCTTTTGGTTCACCGGCTCGGGTCTTGAGCCGGTATTTCGCATCCCAGATATCCTGGGAGAAGGCCTGTGTCTGTGCCTGTGTTTGCATGTTTTTTCCTTGGAAAAACGCACGCCCCCGAGGGGGGCGCTGAGTTCAATGACGGTTGGCGGCGAAGGGGATCTCCGCCGCGTGTTTTTTGTGATGTCGCCGCACGAAGTCGCGGAACGTGTCCCGCAGTGAAAGCGGGTCCACACCGGACTCAATCGCGCACACCACGAAGGAAAACGGGGCGACCTCGTTGGACGATATCCACTGAATCCATTCTTCCTTTTGCGCCCTGGACACCCTCCCGTCCACGCAGGCGCGGAGCGAGCGAACCAGCAGCTCCTCGCGGAGCGCGAGGATTTCCTGGTCCGTCATGACGAGGAATTCCTCGTCTGACGGAATCAGCAGCTCCAGTTCGAGCTGCTGAGCCCCCGGACAGCCCGGGGGCTGCGGGCGGCGGAAATACCGCCTTTTTTTTCGGGCGGGCAGTCCCTCGAAGGACCAAGCCCGCCCTTCGAACGCCTTTTGAATAGCGTCCAGTAGAGTTATGACCATGACGGCCCTCCTCTCTGTGCCTGAGCGCCGCAGTTACCCGCCAGGGTGATGCGACACCCCGACGGGTTGGAATAAAAAAACCGCCCGGAGGCGGTTTGGTTCTGCTGTGTTTTTTGCCTGGCCAGCTACCAGCGCCTTTCGGCCGAAAACCAGGAACATCTGAACAATCACCGGACCGGAAATGTGGCTGTTCGGATGTCCCTGCGAACAGGGGTTTGGATACCCGCCACAAGCACACAGTCCCGAAGGAGTGTGGCTTGCGACGGGCGCCGTCGGTTTCTGTTTCCGCCCTTACGACACGCGCTTTTCAGCGTATCTCCGAGGGGCAGCCCCGCCTGACGCGGGGAAGGTCCTGTCAACCACTACCTGTTACGGCAGCTTGGTGATCAGGAGGGGCTGTACGCCAACCTCCAAGATCTCGGCAAGGGAATACTCCTTGCCGAACTCAAGCCGTCCCAGAGGCTTTAGGCACAGCGCCTGGTCGAAACCAGAACACTGCGCCCTCGACTCTGAGGGGCTGAGACCAACAACTTTCACGGTCTGATGTCCGCAAAAGTTGGCAGGTGCGTTTTCACGCACCCACGCCGTCGCCTCATCGATGGTCAGCGCCTTCATTTCGAAGGTGCCTTCCTCGATAAGGAGGGTGGTTGACAGGACGACTTTATTAGTCATCTGTCTCTCCATACCTGCTGCCGCAGGATTTGTTGATTGCCTGCGGCAGAAGTACCAAAGCGGAATTGCTTTGGCTTTGTATCCATCACAAACGCTCGAATCCCAATGGGATCGAGCGTTTGTGATGGACGTGAATGTTTTACGCCGCTCAGATTGCGACGGGTCTTTAGGAGACCGACCTTTTTCCTCGCGTGCGATGCACGGTGAGGAGAAAATCTTTCCAAAACACACTCGGGAGATTGAAAAATGCGCTTTGGAAAGCCCGGCCAAAACCGGGCATGAATTCAAGCCGCGCGCCGGGAAAACCCGGCTTGCCGCAAGGCTTGACGGAGCATCTTTTGGGTCTCGGGCGATTGCTCGCCGCGAAGAAGCCGCTGATGCAGGTCGCAGGCCATGGGAAAAGGGATTGCGCGGAACATGCGTTCGGTGGTGTTGTTCGTCATGGCGCTCTCCTGCTATCGGCAGCCAATCGCATGAACGACGGGGCGACTGATGACGTAGCCAGAGACGGCGCATGCCGTAAGGATCAGGACGATCATGAGAGTTCTCCTTGCCGGGTTGAGGTAACCCGCAAGGTCGCCCATAGCGACCCCGCAGGCCGGAACGCTCTCCGTGTTGGAAAACGCTCTGGCCTGCGGGATCGCCGCAGGATTTTGGCTAGGCAGGAGCGGCATGTTTCGCCACTCCTGCCACGGGGACCGCCTAGCTGTATAGGCGGTCCCAGATCAGGGAAGAGTCGTCCGCCTCGCGGCGGATCAACTCATTCCTAATCTGGCTGCGGAGGAGGCCAAGGACCTCCTCGGCGCCGTATACCGGGGAGGTCTCGCAGACCTCCCCAAAGAACACCGCCAGTTCGGCGGTGTTCATGTCAACAGCTTCAACAGCTTCTATTGCGTACATAGTCCCTCCTCGGCCCGTGGGCCTGGGTTGAGAAAAAAGTACGCAAGACCCCGCCGGGTATTGCGTACCCGGTGGGCGAGAATTATGATGGAAAAGGAAGGGCTATTTGCCCACGGACCCCTTTTCCACCTTGAATTTGTCCATTACATACGCCCAGACCCCGTTTGGGGGAAGGCGCGTGCAAAGAACTGGGATAACGCTCCCGTAGGGCGTGTCGATTCTGGTTTCCCAAGGCTCAACAAAGCCTATTTTTCTGTGCGATGCACAGAAGAAAACTTTGGGCTTGGCCTCCTGCACTGCCCTACCGCCTCTCTCCCTGGAGGCGTCTTTCCGGAGAACTCTCGTTAAGGAAAGTGCTCTGGAAAGGCCCGGAAGAAGCCGGCTTGCGCCGACCTCCCCCGAGCATGTTGGAAAAGTCTATAGGTTTTTTTTGCCTGTCAACCTTCAAATAACGGCTTTTAAGCCGGTTATTTGAAAAAGTTTACGCGGCCCTTCCGAGCTGGACCCGAGGATCGACTTCGGGAAAGCCGCCCTTACGGGACGACATCCATACATCGTTCCAGTCCAGCGATTTCTTGCCAGCCGGAATAGCGCCCTCCGGCATGAGGATGCGGGCACGTTTCCCCTCGGACCAGGCGCGCTCACAGAGCTTGCGCGCTGATTCCTCGCCTTTTCCGGATCTGTCCTTGTCGGCCCAGATCCACAGTTCCGCGACCTCGGCAGGAATCGACATCCCCGCCAACATGTCCGCGCTCCCTGTGGCCCAGCAGGGCATGCGAGTGCTCATGAGGACCGAGAGCATTGTCTCGACTCCCTCGCCCACGGACATCACGCGGCCCGCCTTTGTGAGAGGAACGGCGCACCCCGAGAGGTCGTATGCCCGTTCGTCGTACTGGCAGATCTTTCGATCTATCTTCTCCCCTTCCGGGGTGAAGTAGGTCCGGTGAACCGTGACGCCGATGCCTCTCTCGTTACGCAGGAAGGTCAGCAGTGCCGGAAACTGCCCTGCTTTCCTCCCCTCCTTGTCGTAATAAGTCACGGCAGGGTGGTACCGGAAGTTTCGCTCGTTCAACGAGCGAGGGCTCAGCCCCCTTGTCGCCAGATAGCGACGCAGCGGCTCGGCGCCTGGATCACGAACATGACGGCTAGTGTTGACCAGCCAGAGCAGTCTTCGGCGCCGACGCGCCGCCTCTTCGGGTGTGACCGCATGCTCTGGCACCACGAACCGTGGCGCAGAGGGCAGTAGCGGAATCCCTGCTTGCCGTGGGAGCAAGCCGAGCTGTTCTGCCACCAAGTCCTTGGCGTGCAGATAGTCCAGGCACTCCGCCCAGGCGATGAGGTCAATGCCCTTGCGCGCCCCACAGGTGTTGCAGATCCCGCCTCCTGTTCGGTTCACGTCAGGGAAGAAGCGGAAACCGTCCTTCCCTCCGTGGACCGGACAGGGCACATGCCGCCGCCCTCCCGCAGCCGCCTCCACGGCGGGTTTCAAAGAGGGACTTACGTTGGCGAAGATGTCGAGCCAGCGCCCATTGGCGGCGGCGTTGATCTCCTCGCTGGTGGAAAATCTTTCCATCTTCCACCTCCTACTCTTTCGCGATTTGCATCGCCGCCGCGATGCGCATTTCTGCGACCGCCTTGAGGCAACTCCGCGCCCGCGCGTTCCGCTTCTCGACGAGAACGGAGCCGTCAGGTGCCGGCAAGCATCCCTTGGAGACGACGCTGAACTCCAGCGCAACGCCTGCGTTGCCGTCCTCTTCGAAGTCGTCAAAGAGGAGGGGCATCTCCGGGGTGTTGTCCCAGATGGTGCCCGCGTCGAACGCGGACTCTGCCTTTTTCGAGGCGGATTCCGCGTTCGGCGCGTAAACGCCGACCTGCACCCGGTGGGTGTAGGGGAGGGTGTACTCCACTACATACCCCTGCTCGGCTTCCGGCGCAGCAAAGGGTTCGGGCTGCTTCGGTGCCTCGGGCTCGGCGAACGCCGCCATGACGGCGGGGATGATCTGTTTCAAGTCGGCGATGCGAGCGCGCATCTCCTCTCTGTCTTCGTCCGTAAAAAAGTCTCGGCGCACGAAGTTCATGCGACTCAGGTCGCTTCGCAGGGTGCTCAGCACCTCGCTCGCCATGTATTCAACGGCGTCCGAAATGGACGCGAAAAAGTTCAGCTTCATTGTGTTTCTCCGTGCCCGAGACGAATGCTCGGGCGGTTATTGATAGCGGACACGCCCCTGATCAGATCAGTCCGCGTTCCGCAAAACTGGTGGTTTCGGTCCCCCCGACCACAATGTGGTCGAGGACGCGAACGTCGATCAGGTCCAGCGCGCTCTTGAGCTGGTTCGTGAGCCCGATGTCTGCGAGGCTCGGCTCGGGTGTCCCTGACGGGTGGTTGTGAGCGAAAACGCAGGCGCTCGCGTTGAGCGCCAACGCCCGCTTCACGACCTCCCGTGGGTAGATCGACGCGCGGCTGAGGGTGCCGCGAAACATCTCCTCGAAGACAATGATGCGGTGCTGGCTGTCGAGGAAAATGACAGCGAACACCTCGTGTTCGAGAGGGGCCAGCCGATGCACTAGATACTGCTTGGTGTCTTCTGGCCGGCTTATAGACTCGGCCCGCATGTAGCGGGCCTTGAGGATCTCAGCCGCCGTACCGAGGATGACTTCCTCGGTTAGCGGCCCGTTGACAATGTAGCGGCCCGCGTTGTCGCGGACCATGTGAAGCGGTTCCATGGCGTTTCCTTTAGAAACCGGGAAACACCGATCCCTTGCCGGGAAGTGTTTCCCGGAAGGGTGAGGGTTTGTGTTGATTGCGCCGTGGATGGCGCTGGTTTAGTGAAGTTTGAGGAGTTTTGCTGCCCAGTCTGGCAGCAGATTCTCAAGAACGAGCGGCGTCAGCCGACCATCGGATTTAGCCAGTACAGCGACTGCGCCAGTTTTTATTTCACTGTTATCGAACAGCAGGGCTTCATCGACTAGATTGAGTACAACAGGCAGCACCTGTTGCATCACCTTATGGAATCGATTCACGATCTTGTTTTGATCGACCGCATGTCCGCCCGCAAGAACACGTTCTGCAACGCGCCCCACGTTAATTGACGGATCTCGCGTCGTAATGAAGAAGAGGACAATCCGATAACCCTGTGATTTGGCCTCCAGAATAAACCTGGGCCATCGATCCAAATCAGACATTACGGTTTCAGTGGCAAAAGACACCCGCTGGGAAACAAGTGCCCAGCGCATCTCTTCAGCCGCCAGAGCGGCTTGCCATTGGGTTTCCGGACTGGGTCGCCCCTCGCCTTTTCGCCTCGCCATGGAATCAGCGATGACATCTGCGTTCACGAGTACGCCAAGCTGTCCAACTTGGGATAGCCGGGCTACCGTTGTTGATTTGCCTGATCCATTTGGGCCTGCGATCAAAAGAAGAATTGGTTTCTTGTTACGCGGCCTGGGCATCGTCCACCTCTCCCGTCGGGACAGGAAGAGGTTGATGTCCGGGGCCGTATCTGACAATGCGCCCGCCTTCCATGCCGGTCACGACACGACCGGCCTCAACGGCATCACGGGCTGCTTTCTGGGTGGATTCCCTGAAAGCCGCCGCAATGACATCTGGCGGAAAGTCGGCGACATGTTTCTTTTTGCTCATGGTCAGGAGCTTAGACCTGCGGAATAATGTGGTCAACATGGCATCCTCTTCGTTGTAGAGCCTACCGGGAGCCGCCCTTCAGGGCGATGATCCCGCTGGGGATTGTGTTACTTCCTCAATGGCGCAGTCAGGCCAGCTCAATCTCACTGGATGACTGGAGGATATTGGTTATGCACCATAGCTCTTCGCCATAGCGCCCTCCCTGCTCAGGACGCTCCTCGTCGCCCAGGATGCGACCGATGACCGCAAACCAAGGGTCGCGGCCAGGGCATTCCTCCGAGGGGCATGCGCCGGTTTGCGCCAGCGCCACCATCTCCGCGATGGAAAGGTCTTCGTACTCCCTCCCGCAGGCGGTGCAGCAGGCGGGCGTTCCGTGGTTATCCATGGACCGCCTCCTCGCCAGAGAAGCCGATGGTGCATTTCTGGGCCAGCGCCTGAATCAGCGCCAGCTCAAGCTCCGCCTGGGTAGCTCCCCGACGGACAGAGATCGGAACCTCAATGGTCTCGCCGTCTGGCGTTTCGAGGTAGCCCTTACGGGCTATCCACGCTGGCTGGTCAATCAGCTTGGCGTCGGCCGCGCTGTTGACCATATCTGCCAGACTTTGTCTTCCGCGAAGGAAGTCACGCGCGGCGTGACCTCCTTTTACGAAGGACGGGGACACGGCCAGTTCCTCCTCTCGGAGGTCGCGACCTTGCTCGTCCCTTACGGCAAGGACGCACAGCTCCTTGGATTCCGAGGAACCCATCAACCGTCCGTCGAATTCCTCCTGGTTGTCTGCGTCGAGCGCAAGCTCGACTAGCGCCTCGTCGGACAGATCCGTGTCCGACGGTACCGTTACGGTGCAGAAGGACGTAACGTCCCGCGCCACCCAAATTGTGATCATGGCTCTTCCTCTTGCTTGAAGAAAAAACCCACCGAGAGCCGCCCATCAGGACGGCGATCCCGATGGGAATGGTTTGCGCTGTTCGGGCGGACTCGCGCTCGCCCGCTATTTCGACTATCGGCCCCAGTCCCAGTCAATGGTCGAGTTCGGCAAAAGAATGCCGATCCTGACCGCAGAATCCTTTCCTGGACAGACCTTCCGCCATGCCAGCGATGGCATGCCGAGGTCGGTCTCGTAGCAGGGTCTAACCGCCACCTGGGTGGTGGTGGTGAGCCTGATCGCCGTCATCCCTGGGTACTGCTCGGCGAGCAATCTCCGGGCATCTTTTTGGGTCACGAGCATAGGTCCTCCCGGACTTGTTTCGCCGGAGAGAGCCGATTCCCCGCTAGGGAGAAAAGGTCTCCCCAGCGGGTTGTGGTTAGTTTTGCGCGCACACTTACGGGTATGCGCGTGCCAGTGTTCGGGCGTCGCCCATGAGGACGACGCGCCCCGACGGCATGCACGCCTCGTAGACGTGACCGATCGTGCCGTCCTTTCTGGCGACCCAATCGGCGTGCGCCTGCTCATACAGCCCGAGCATGCTCACGACCGCGCCGGACATCCACTTGCCATCCGGCTCAACATCGGCGGCAAGGGCCTCCTCGCGGAGGACGGAACGGAGGACGCTCAAGTGCGCGCCGCCGTCCGACTCGTCCACCATGGCCCCGGTTGCGTTTCCACGCAGCCGGTTTTTCCCCATGGTCACGGGGATCTTGATGGTAGTCATGCCGCTACCCTCTCGGATAACAGCAGGTTGCGCCCATCATGAAGGCCACCCAAAGATGGGCGTCCCCTTCAGACTTGAATCGGGCGTGTACCTTGCCGTCCGCAAGCACGGCGGCGGCATATCCTTTGGTCTTTCTTTCGCGCTCCACCGTGAAGCGCGGCTGGTGGTACTTTTGGTACCTGTACAGCTCCTTGCAATCGCTCGCCCGGACGATCCGGACGATGCAGTGATCCAGCATCGCCGGGCCGCCGCTCTTTCCTTCTTCGACCATCAGAGGGACCTTCATGAGCCCGGTGGATCGACCGATCCTACCGAGCACGTCCGATTCCTCCAGCCAATCCCTTCCGGTCTCCGCATCTCCGAGGAAGACGCGGAGTTTGGTGCCGCTCTTGCGAGCGGCATCCAGGATCTTGCGCACCTTTTCAGGTGTGCGGGGATCGAACCAGGTCCCCAGATCCTTCTTGCTTGCCGCAAGAAGGGCGAGGAGCCGGCTGCGCTTTTCCATGACGGAAAGCGCTCCGCGCTCCTCATTGAGGGGGGCTAGGTCGGGCTGACCCAGCCTGTCCGCCAATGTGCGCGTCTCGCGCATGGCGTTATCGAATCCCATGCAGCTATAGCCGCATGGGGAATGCAGGACATACAAGCCCTGCTCTTGATTAATTGAGATTTCCATGTCCCCTCCTGCGGGGTTATGCCGGGAGAGAACCGATTCCCCGCAGGGGAGAAAGGGATCTCCCTGGCGGGTCAAGTTTGTGCCACCAGATGGTGGCGGTTTGCGCTGGGTCGTAGGCCAGCACCTATTTTTGCCCGAGGGCAAGAAAACCTTGCAGCAGCCACTGAGGAAGTGGCTCTTGGAAGGACTCCAGGTTATCGGGATTTTTTTGCGACGGATCGTGGAATAACCCGGTTCTGTCCGGTTATTCGGTGCAGGAGAGAAACACCGCCCCTTTCGGGGCGGGTTCGGGTTCAAAGACGGAGCAGCCTTGCGGCGTAGGAATCCGCAACGACGGCATCCACCCCTCTGGCGAACTCCTCGACCAAATTGGCCAGGGTGTCGCCATGGGACGACTGCGGGATCGGAGTGGCATGGGACGCAAGGACGTTGCGCCCCTCGCTCTGATAGTCTCCTGACAGAAACAGCTTGTCGGAGTGCGGTCCGAAGTCCATCAGATAGGCGAGCGCCGCCTTGGGGCCTACGGCGGTTTGAAATATCTTGCTCGCAATGGCTGCGCCGTCTTCGGCGAACCACCCAAGCTCTATCAGGCGTTTGGTGATCTCGGCATGGATCATGCCGCCCTCCTTGCGCCTGTCTCTGCGCCAAAATTGATGGCACGCAGGCGTGCCATTTCGACTTCGGGCCTCTGGATACAGATGCCCACCTGCTCCAGAACGCGGCGCAGGAGCCGCGCGGTTTCTGCGAACCCCGCCCGCTCCGCGCTGGATTCCAGTGAGCGGATGCGGGCGGCGGCTGTTCTCCAGTGCCTCTCGGCGCCTCCTGCGTGGAAGGCGGACAGGAGAATGCCGGTAGCGACATCCTCATGGCGCGCCATCGTTTTAACCGGGTCCATAGGACCTCCTTTTTTTGTCTCTGACCCCGCCGGGACGGCGTTTAGCCGTGCCCTGCGGGGAGGGTGGTTTCAGAACTCCAGCACGCCCATTTCGACCAAGATCTCCCTGATCTCGTCGAAGGTGCCGGTATTACTGGATGCTGCGGCACACCGGACGCGCTCCTGGTCAATCTCATTGGCCAGTTCCTCCGCCATGGCTGAGAACGACATCCCCCGCGAATTTGCGACTCGCAATGAGTACGCTTGCAGGACGCTCTCTATGTCACGAGGAGTCACCTCGCGGCTGATCTCATGGCTGATCGCGGCATTCTTAATCGCTCGGCTATGACAGCCCGAGCAGTAGTACGGCTCGTCCTTGCCGAAGCGCGTAAGCAGCGACCCGCACGGCAGCATGCCGTCGTTCGTGCCTTCGACGTGCGTCATCGCTCCGCAGCCGCCGTTCTGCCTGTCCTGGTGCGGGGCGGCGCGGTAGGACACGTACCCGCGAATCCGCGAGTCCCTACTTGAGGAGTGCTCGCGAATCACGGGGTCTACTCCGTGGGCCGACTTGAACGCTTTGAAAAAGGTGCTCAGGTCGCAGTCCTCCTCCAGAAACGCCATGTCGCCTCGCTGATAGCTGTACGGCGTGATTAGCGCCGCGATCCCCAGCTTTCCCAGGACGGTCTTCTTGACCGCCAGCCACCCGTGGCCTGGGTCGGAGTAAAAATCGAAGGCTTTGGTTTTCATGCCTTGGCCTCCTCTTTTTCCTCGTTGCCGTCGATCAGCGACCCATCCGGGTCGTAGTCCGCCCAGATGCCGCCGTCTTCCGGCAGGGAGTCGTTGCTGGCGACGGTGACCAACCACTCCTCGAAGGAGCTGTCGGCCTTGCCCACAACCTCACCGCCGCAGTGATCGCAGATCACTTGGGCGATGCCGGTCATGAACGCCGAAAAACTCTCGGTGGAATCGAGCTGGTTTGTCGCGCCGCGCCCCACAAGGAGGCTGGTGACGATCTCGGCGAGATCGCCGTTGCTGATTTGTTTCATGGCTCTTCCTTTTGGAAAGAACCACCGGGACGCCCATCGGGACGGAAATCCCGGTGGGGAGGTTGTTGAAGCGTGGCCACACTGAGTGGCCACGAAGAAGAGACGGTCTCGCCTACAGGCAGAAGTCCGTCAGGGCGCAGGCGAACAGGAGTGTTGGAAACGACTCGCTGTCCTCCTTGCCCTGTGCCCGTGCTTCGTATACGGGCATGCCTACGACGCGGTAGTTGACGTGAACGTTGTCTCGGAGCCCAAAAAAGCGGATCGAGACGATTTGCCCGACACTGAACTCAGGACAGCTCGTGATTGCTCTCGCGATCCGTGCCGTTCTGAATAGCCGCCACTTTCCGGGATCGGCGTCGTAGTCCGGCGGGGTTTCCTTTGCGCCTTGGAGCGTGTTCTTTTTCATGCAGCAAGCTCCTTGATCGCGCCCTGGTACACGGCAAAACAGGTAACCTGCCTGCCGTTTCCCGCGAGGATCGACCAGACTTCCGCTCCTGGAGAGCCGACGACACGGGTGTTGTTGCAGCGAACGCCGGTATAGGTCGCCCGCTTGGTTTTGAAGGTGCCGACGGCGATATCCTCATGCGAGGAGATGCCTTCGACCTTGAACGCCTTGCCCTTCACGGTGAAGAGAGGGCCTTTGGTTGCTACCAGCGCTCTGAGCTGTATGCTGCTCATCGCGCACCCCCGTTCAATTCGGACAACAGATCCTCATCGTTTAGGTGCTCATAGCCCGGAACCGGTTGGCGAAGCGCCTCGCGGTATTCGGCATGCCGGGCAAGAGCAACGATGCCGTAGCCAAAAGCCTCGGCTGTCGATGCCGAGCCATCCATTTTTTCGGATGCGGACAGGAAGGTCCGGTAGGCATTGCGCGCAGGATCGCGGCATGACGCCCACTCGGCGTCGATTATCGGACCACGTGCCTCGTTCCGACCAATGCCCAGGATGTAGCACGTTTCTGCTGGCAGATCGGGAAACGCCAGCCCCCAAAGGCATTGGTTTCTCCTGTCGAAGCGCCCGTCACTAATCATGGCGAAGCGCCCTACATAATCGACGGACTGGTCATCCTCCAGCTCAGGACGTTCACGCAGACAAGCATTGTTGCAGCGCGCCTTGAACGCCTCCACGGACTCGTCCGCGTGGCGTGTGACGGTTTCCAGTATCTTTGCCATCACGCATCCTCCCTGGACATCTCAATGCGTTCCCGCATCTCGTTGGCGAAGTCCGAGGGCTCCATGAGCCCGTAACGTGCCATGCGAGAAGGGATGTCCTCCAGAGAGAGGTCTCCGCTCTCGATGCGGGCCAGCAGGTGGTCAGCGATTTCATCCTCGGTGAGTTCCGGTGCGAATTGCGCCACCGGAATGTCACGGGTCAGATTGCAGTCCAGGGCGCCTTGATCATCAATGCCCTGCCCCCTCAAGTGCCCGGTCAGGCCTTTGAGGAGCAGGTCCAGCCCGGAACCGTTTGGAGCGGCAATCTCGTCGAAGGGAAATCCAACATAGAGATCCCGTAGGGCTGCTGCTGCCAGCAGGAGGAGTTGGCGATCCTTATTCATCGGACACCTCCTCTCCATCCTCCTCGATCTTTTCGATCAGGTAGTCCGCGCCCGCGCCCGGGGCGAAGAACAGCCTACCGTTCGACCAGCGGAAGTCGCTGGACTCGCCGAGGTCTTTCTCGCCTTCCTGGACGACCTTCAGAAGAAGGTCCATGTCGATGCTCTCGGTTTCCACCCCCCAGTCGCAGTTCTTGGGGTGTGCCTCGACCCAGAATGCCCCGTGCGCCATGACGCGCAGGGAATCGCCTTGGATGCGCAGAGCCTCCTCTCTGTCCCAGCGGAGGTAGTACGTAACGCTTACGGACTCCAGTCCGTTTTCTTGGCACACCCGGAGGAGCCGGGTGAGATTGTCGATCAGCGCCTGATCTGCGGTCAGAACCGCGTAATCAGAGCCGTCGGCAAACTCGTTGGTGGCGTGGGCCGCTACCACGAGTTCGAGGGGCTTGGGGGTATTCATCGGTGCCTCCTAAGCAAGGAAACACCAGCGCCCCAGAGGGAGCAATGGTGTCCCTCGCAGGCTGTAGATTTACGGTGACGTTTGGGGATGCCCGATAACCGGGCAGAATCAGGCGAAAAGGAGCTTGATGATCATCGCGGAATTGAGCGCAATCAGCGTACCCATCATCCATTTGATCAATGTGATATCGCTTTTCACGCCGTCGATCTTGCTTTCAAGATCCATTTTCACGGTGCCGAGCCTGTCCTCTATGTCCGCCTTTACGACGTTCAGCTTGCCTTCAAGATCCATTTTCACGATGCCGAGCTTGGCCTCTATGTCCGCCTTGGCGGCATCTATCTTCACAAGAAGATTTCGCTCAGACGAAAGAAGATCGCGCGGAAACGTGACCGCCTTGCCTAGCACATCCGCCAGCAACTTGGACTGTTGCTCTGCCTGCGCGACCGGCATGCCAGTCGTTTCAAGCTTTTTCGCATAGTCGAGCGTGTCGAATGGAATGCTCATAGCCATATTTCGTTACCTTGGTTGGGTTAATAGTAGCCCAAAATGAAGGCACGCCCAAAGGGGCGCGCCCCTTTAGGGATATGTTTTGTCCGGGTCTCAGCCCTCCAGTCGCAGTGCGGCGTTCTTGCCGACTACGCCCATGGACTGCATGTACTCCAGCAGCCCGCAGACATCCTTTCCGTGGCGCATCCAGCCGTCTTCGACGAGCCAAAGCCCGTCGTCGCTGGGACGGCCTGTCTCTTCGTCCTCGCTAGAGAACGCGAAGACCTCTTTCCCGCCCGCGTCATCGACGTGGGCTTTGAAGATGCCCCGTTCGTCGAGATCGACGACCAGGGTTAGAGACTGCTTGCTCATGGTGCCTCCTGAGCGAAAGCGCGAAGGCACCAGCGATCCCTTGCGGGGCACTGATGTCCCGCGCGGGTTGGGTGGCTTAGCCCTTCCTGAGCTGCCGGTAATAGAGAAAAACCGGCAGACTCAGGGCAAACCAAATCCACCACGGAACTTGCTCTGCGCCAGATTGGGCTTGGCGCAGCAGGTCAACGCCACTGATCCAGGTCTGGAACGCCATGCCCAGGAATCCCTGGAACAGCATTCCGGACCAGAAGGCGCGGGTGAGGAGCCTGTCCTGGTTGACCAGAACCAGCGCGGTCAGGTTGTCACGGGCGTCACTCATGACCCGTGATCCCGTGCTTGTGAAGCCTTTGGCAGGCTTCGTTCCAGAGAAAGGCATAGAGCCCTTCTCCGTCGGCATCGAGCTGCCCCGCATCGCCGATCTCAATGGCGATGTCGCCGCTGCCGTCGTCCCGGGGGGCGACGGGGACCTCCCACTTCATCCCGTGCCCGTCTTCGCACAGGATCGTCGCGGCAAGGCAATCGGGGTCAGAGAGATCCCATTCCACCGAAACGCTCTTCATGTACTCGTCGCAGTACATGAAAACGAATTCCTCCACGCCGGACTTGAAGCTCATACCCCCTCCCGTTTGAAGAGCCCCCGCACCGCGAGGCACAGGAGCGAGAAAATGGTCACGCGGTCTTCGGGCTGCCTGCCGTAGTAGGCGACCAGAAACATTTCCGCATCGCTCATGCCGCACCTCCGCAAGGGGCGAGGTGGAAGAGCACGGCGCCCGTGCCGTGCTCACGCACGAGCACATCGACACCCCGGCGCCCCCTGGGCACCAGTTCAAGACGGGCGCGTGCGGCATGGATATCCGCCCGCAGGCTTTCCAGCACCTCCAGCTCGTTGCTGGGGTCCTGGATTTCGACCATGCCCTTCTTGCAGGGCCAGCCGTTTTCGAGAATTTTCGTAAACCACATGTTCGTCTCCTATGTGGCAGAGCCGGAGACAAACGCCCCCGAGGGAGATTTGTCTCCCGGCGGGGTTTATGGATGCCGCAGAATTGCGGCAGGTTTGGTGCCGCAGATCGAAATATCGAAATCACGGCGAGGTTTATGCTGATTTTTCCGGCCAGCGACCGGTGCCCGAGGGCAAGGAAAACGCAAAATGTTTCGGGCGGGCGCCAAGCGAGCGGCTGTCCGAAAAACTCTGGGGATTAGGATAGAGGTTTGAAACCGCAGCGGATCGCGGAATAACCGGGTTATTAGCGGTTTTGCGAGAAAAAATCGCACGCGGACATTCGCGGCGAAAATACACCACGCCCTTGAGGGGCGTGATGCCCCCACAAGGGATAGTGTTGATCTCAGGCGGATTCCGAGACCTCGGTCTCTTCTATCGCCCCCATTTCGCCCTTCGCGAGATCAAGGCATTCCTAGATCTCGCGTGGCGCTGCCGCAACCAAACCAGTCGCGCAGCCTTATGCCTGCGTTTGGACGCCAAAGGCGATCCAGCACAGATTGGAGACCAAGTAGGCCGGGAAGCCGTACTTCGACCAATCGCCCTTCCAAGCGATCAGGCCCGAGCCGAGCAGGCCCATGAAGGCGCCCGCCCACTCAATAACCATAGCGGCAGGCGTCCTTTATCCTGGCGTCCTTCTCCGTATCGGAGAGGCTTTGCCAGTGGCTGTTCCAGCAGTCCTTGCAGTATCCCTCCTGCAAGGTATCGGTCCCCTCGCCGCACCCCCGGCAGGTGAACTCGAAGTCGCCCTCGACATCGGACGGCTCGATTTCCTTGTTGCAGACCGGGCAGCGGTCATTACAGGCAGAGGTCCAGGCTTCGTGCCAGATCTGCCCGCAGTGTTCGTAGGTCATCGTGAACATGTGTCCCCCTTCCCCGGAGCCGAAGCTCCGGGTATTGCGTTTATGTCCGACTGGGTTACCCTGCAATAAAACAGGCCAGTCGAGGTGTTTATGGAGGTAATTGATGGGGGGCGCGCATCGCTTGAGAGAACCTTTTTCGAATCGATCTTCGAAGGGAAGCGCGACCACGTATTAGCTCAGACGATGAAAAAGAAAGGGTCCTTACGGATCGTTACTACATTGCCTTCAACAAATCCCCCCTCTCAACCAGCTCCTCGTCGATCAGGCGAAGAGCCAGTCTACGAATTTCCTGATTGAGCTTTTGTTCATCAACTCTGTCTCCTGAACTGCCCCTGCGAAGGCGATGGAGAGTTTCCCGCCGGGCGCAGATGCAATTTCCCCTTACCGGAACTATTGCCCCGGCGGGGATGGAGATGAAACCGGAGCAGATGCTCCGGGGTGGTAGTGGCTGTTGGTTAAGCCGCCGCCAGCATCCTTTCCGCCAGGGCGGTGAGAATGGCCGGGGCCAGATCGTTGGCGTTCATGATCACGCCTGACTTTTGGCATACCTGCCGGATCGCGTTCGTGCCGAGACCGATGCCATACAGCTCGATCCCGGAACGCTCGATCAGCCCGGCTACCTGCTTGGCGGACGGCATGTTGTCCGGATCGCCGTCTGTCACCAGCATGAGGATTTTGCGTTCCTCGCGCCGCCCTACCAGCCGGTTTCCTGCGATCCACAGCGCTTCCGCCGTGGGTGTGCCGCCCCCCGCGTCAATGGCGCCGATCCGTCCCCTCGCCCGCGTAAGCGGGTGATCGAAGGTCTTGATGGCACCGATCTGGCCGCCGGCAAAGGTGACGACCTCGAATGGCACCCCCATGACGGCACACACCTCGGCAATGGCGATGACTGCCTGAGTTGCCAGGATGATGTCGTCCTTTGGGCATATCTTAGAGCCGACATACTCGAACCCCATGGAGCCAGAGCAATCAAGCACTAGGGAAACCGCAGGTTTCGGAGATTGGGTCACCACCTTGTGGCGGTAGATCCGCGTCTCGCCTGTGAGGGCGTGATGCAGTCTCCGCCCATCCAGGCGCCCCTCCTCTGCTATCACCGACCGCGTGCGGCGCTTTGTTTGAAACTCCACTGCCAGCCGGCGAGACAACTGGGCGATGTGCCCGGACACAGCCGCCTTGAGGGCGTTGTAGCGGGCCAGGTTATCGCCCACCGGCGGCGGGGTGACTGTGCGCGGGTCGAAGACGAAGTTGCCTTGCGCCGCTGCTTGCGCCGCCATTTCCTGCGAAGCGCCCTTGCGATCAATCGCGGGTCCGGTATCCACGTTGGCATCCTCCAGGATTTGCCTAGCGGAGCCGCCGCGACCGGCGCCGTCTCCAGTGCCGGCACTGTCCGACGGGCTGTTCCCGTTGCCCGTATCCGAACCGGACTGGGGCTGGGGGCTGCTGCCATCGGGCGAGCCGCCTTCGGGCTGCCCGTTTCCGCCTGATCCTTGCGGATCTGGATTGGAATCGTCGCCGCCCTGGCCCTGGTCTGACGGATCGTTTCCGCCTTGACCGTCGCCTTGACTGTCGTCCTGGCCCTGATCATCGCCCTCCTCTCCTTGCGGATCGGAAGGCTTTTCCTGCGGCTCCGGCTCCGGTGGAGGCGGCTGCTCCTGCTCCTCTTGTATGTCCTTCATCAGCTTGATGATGGCACCCGAGAGGTGCAGGGTCTCCGCCGTGGAATTGGCGGAGAAAAGCTTGGTCGCGAGTAGAGCTTCCAGCCTCACCACGCCCTTTTCGTCCAGGTGCTTCACCAGCTCCGAGCGGGAACTGTCGAGGATCTTATCGACGCCCTGGCGCAGGACGTTTTTCCGTCCCCAGGCGTCGCAAAAGACCTGTAACGCATCGGCGGGGCCTTTCTCGCCCGTCCGGCAGTGCCCCTTGGCCACGGCTATCTCCGCCGATTCCGCCAGGGTCTGCTGGCACCCCAGATAATCATCACCGAGCCTGCGCTCGATAAATGTGTCCTCTAAGGCGTTCCAGAGGCATGCCTGCAGCTCAGGCAGGCCCGGTTTCTTTTTCCCGACCAGCTCGAAGTCGGAAAAGCGGACATGCCCGCATTCGTGGTCGATGTCGCCGACCACGACTTTCACTGTGTCGGCGTCGGCATCTACCGGGAGGGGGTTGCTCCATATAGTAGAGCCGTCCGTTCTTGGCGGTCCCTGCCAAATGATCTTGACCCCCTTCTGCCCGGCGATGGCCGAGCAGACCGCCGGAAGCGTGTTCCGGAGTGTCACTGCCTTGTTCATGCGCCTTCTCCTTCGAGAACGCAACGCACGATTGCGTCCTGCGTCTCGGGCGCTAGGTGGTATACACCCGGGACATTGGCCGCGCCCTTCAGCCACTCGTCCCAGAGGGCCGAGAGCAGGCGCTGATGGAGGGGGTTGGCTACCCCTTGGCGCCCAGCCTCCTCGCGGAGGAGGAGCAGTGTTTTGCGGCCCACGTCGGGCCGCGCAAGCAGCTCCCGCTCACGAGCAGGGTCCAGGGCGTCCGCCAGGGTCAACCCGGCGGATTCAAGGGCGGCGATGCCGCGCGTCAAAGGGCCTCTTGGCCCCTTTTTTTGGCTCATGTTGCTCTCCTGGAGCGCCACCTTCCCCTGCGGGGAGATGACGCCCCGCAGGGGTTGATGTTTACGGTCCAGGCGCCGTGTAGGCGCCTTCCGCTAATGCCCGGAGAAAGCCCGCCCCAAGGGACAGGCTCCCTCGGGGCGCGTTGTTAAAAGGGCTACCAGGCGTAGACCCTGGCCTCCTCCGCCGTGCCGGAAACGGGAACCGGAGCGATTTCCGTCTCGGATTCGGGCTCTTCGCCTTCCTCCTCCTCGGGCACCACCGTCTCTTCATCCGGCTCGGGCTGGGCCGCAGGGAAGAGGCTACCCCCTTCCTTGATGCGCTTGTCCAGCGCGTCGGCATCCGCAAGGACGCCGAGCATGCCGAGCAGCGCCAGCCGCTCGCCGGTGTGGTAGTCGCTGTCCTTCTCCCGGTCGGGGATCTCGGACAGGACTCCGCTGATCTCGTGCGCCACCTTGAGGTAGCGCTGATCGAGGTAGGTCAGTGCCAGGCACTTCTCCCCGATCTCCTGCCCTGTCTTGATCATGGTCGAGCAACGCAGGGCGCCGATCGCCCGCTTCGCCCTGGAGGCGATCTCGGCCAGGGCTTGACCGTAGAGCCCGGTCAGGACCTCTCCTTCTTCGTCCTCGTGGATCTCAACGATCCGGGGCCGAAGCCAGGAAAAGGCGATGCCCTTCTCCAGGTACTCCAGTTCGGGCTGGGCCTGGCGGATCAGTCCGAGCAGGAGCCCGCAATGCTCGAACCCAGAGACATCGCACTCCTCCTTGATCTTGAGCAGGTGGTCTTCCCTCGCCCCCTCGTACCGCGCCAGGAGTTCCGCCTTCTCGGCGTAGAACTCCTTCTCCGTCTCCTCCATGAAGGAGGTGATGGCGCCGCGAGCGGCTGCGCTGTTATCGGTGACCCACCCCAGCAAGGGGTGGAACGCGCCATTCCGGCGCATAAAATCCTGCACCCGCTTGCGCAGTTTTTCGAACGGCGCAAGGTCCTCCGAGGAGATCACCGACTGCCGAAGCAGCGGGTGGAGGCTGGCGGGCAGCCCGGTAATACCGAGCACACCCTTCATGGCATCCCCGCCCACCATGCGGATGGCGGAGATGCTGGAAATCGCAAAATTGAAAGCCGAAATCTTCATGGACTTCTCCAATACGCCTCCCCCGTCAGGAGGCGTATATGTCTCCCGTGACGGCGGGTTTTGTTTGGATGCGGCTCACCGAGGCTTGCCGCTTGGTTTTTTGGCCTTAGCCCGTGGTTCGCCAGGAACCGTTGGGCTGGCGGCAGGCGGTACCGTGGACTACCTCCGTGCGGCCTCCGATGAAGGCCTTGGTGGTGTAGTCCCGACAGGCGCCGGACTGACCTTGGTAGGTGCGGGTCGGCACCACTGTGTAGCTGTTGCCGCTGTCCGGGTTAACCCAGGACGACGGCTGCTGGGAATGGTTGCGCTCCAGGGCGAGCTGGGTCTTGAAGCGGTCCCGCTCGTCCATGGCGCGTCCCAGTTGGCCGCCGACATAGGCGCCAGTCATGGTGCCGATGATGGTTGCCGCCGCCCGCCCGGCGTTATCGCCGCCGAACTGACTACCGGCCACGCCACCGGCAATGCTGCCGATGGCCATTCCCAAATCCTGGTGGGACAGGGTGCTGCTGGTGCAGCCCGTCGCGAAGACCAGGATGGCCAGTAGGACGACGGCGGGGACCGTCGCGAGTATGTTTTTTTGCATGCTTGCTCTCACATGCCTCCCCCGTCCGGGAGGCAATAAATGTCTCCCGTGGACGGCGGGTTGTTTGGTGCCTTCTGCTTGGGGCATTTGGCTATTTGTCTGGGTTAGCTGGCCAGGTCCAGTGCCTTGCGGCGCGAAAAGCGGCGGAAATTGAGAGACCTTTGAGCAGCCGTTGTGAGGGGCTGTTCGAAGGCATCTCTGGATAGTTTATGGAGATAAATCTGGCGCGGAGCGTGGAATAACCCGGTTTTGGCCGGTTATTCGGGATATTCCGGCGCGGAGATAGTAGTCCGCGAAGAAGGAATACGGCACATGCCGCAACCTCCTCCCCGCACGGGATGAGGCGATTAAATAACCTCGTGCGGAGGGGTTTGGGGTCCATCGCAAGTGCCCGAATCCCGATGGGATTGATCGCCTGCAATGGACTGTTTTTTTGCTCCCAGGGAGGCGCGACAGATCACTGCCGCGCCGTGCCCCTAGAAGCAAAACTCCAGGGTAGGGTCGTCGCTTTCGCGGCGACCCATTTCCTGGTCCACCCCAACTTCCATGCTGAGGAGGCCCTGAGCCCCGGCGTAAACGCCGGGGCTCAGGGCGCGGAGCGCAGTGGCAAATGCCACCAGCTCCGCGTCGGTCATGTCCTCCAGGAAAACCGCGTCCATATTCCCTCCTCGGGCCGAAGCCCATGGTTTGAAAATGTACGCAACTCCCCCGCCGGGTAGTTGCGTACCCGGCAGGTCCCCTGTGTTCGCAGGGGCGTTTATTTGTCCGTCATGGACGCCCGAATCCCAAGGGGATCAGGCGCTCACAACGGACCAGGCATCGTTCGTCGCCCTGTTTGCGACGGGTCTTTATGGGAAGACCCCCTTCTTTCCTCGTGTGCGATGCACTGAGGAGAAAATCGTCTTTCCGAAACACACTTTGGAATTGGAAAATGCGCTTTGGAAAGGCCCGGAAAACCAGCTTGCGCTGGCCTCCGGGTGGTTGAAGGATGCCGCTGGACCGGATGGCCCAGCGGCAGGGATTTAAGGTTTTAGGGCTTAACCGTCCTGGCGAGACGAAAGCCGAGGCCGTAGTCGTTCCGGTCCGACGAGTCGACCCCGACGCGAACGGCGGAGCGGACGAACCACGGAATGCTGTACCAGGAACCGCCGCGCGCCACACGAAGCACGGGGTCCCCGCGTCCGGCGCACCGCGTTTCGGCACCACCGTAGCTCGGGTCGTAGCCCGAGCTGGTCCACTCCCAGACGTTGCCGAGCATGTCGTGCAGGCCCCAGGGATTGGGCCGCTTCTGCCCGACCGGATGGGTCTGTTCGCCTGAGTTGCTACCGAGCCAGGCGAACTCGCCCAGCCGCTTCGCTTCGTCGCCGAAGAAGAAACGGGTGGTGGTGCCCGCCCGGCAGGCGTATTCCCACTCTGCTTCAGTGGGCAGGCGGTAGGCTTCGCCGGTCTCCTGGCTCAGCCATTCGGCATAGTCCGTGGCGTCATGCCAACTGACCCAGACCACCGGCTGGTCATCGCCGTTGAAGCCGGCACCTCTGTCGTGGTCCGGCTTAAAAAACCGGTACTCGGCGTTGGTCACCGGGTGCTTGCCGAGGCAAAAATCCTCGACCTGTACCAGGTGCTGCCGCTCGTCAGCGAAACGTCCCTTTTCGTTCTTCGGGCTGCCCATCAGAAACGAGCCGCCCTGAACTAGAATCATCGTGTCGGTCATGGTTTTCTCCATGCGCACCTCCCCCGTCCGGGAGGCGCTTGGTCTCCCGGGACGGCGGGGTTTGGTGGTGGCGCCCCGAGAGGCGTCACCGTGCTTTCACTCGCCCGTGCTGGGCTCGGGCTCGGGCTCGGCGGGCGGCGGTTCCGGTTCGGAATTCGCCACCTCCTCCGCTTGGCGGAGCTGGGCTAAGGCCCAGGCTAGTTCCCCTCCCGAGAATTTCTCGCGGAGGTAGTCTTCGCAGGGCTTGAAGGCTCCCTGCTTCGTCGCCCTGCGGAGGATCATCTCAACCCGTGTCTTTGTTGACGCGAGTATCTGTCCGTCTGCCGGCACAGCGGGCTCTGCTGGGGGTTTGGGCTGCTCCGCCAGTCCGATCGGGCCTGTCGGGATACCCTCTCCCGCCTCCTCATTCAGGTAGGTAATGGCTGCGGCCAGCCGTTCCGAGTCTTTCCCTGCGGCGGCGTTGTACCACCACTTCGATGCCCTTTTCAGGACCGTCTTTTTTCGCATTTCCCCCTTGGAAAACTCCTTTTTCCAGGCGTCACTGTCCTTGTTCAGAAGGGAAATCTCCACGAACTCCCCCTCTGTCATGGTCTCCACCATTACGCCCCCGTCGGGCAGTGTGGCGATGACGTACCCGCCGACCACCGGTCCGCGGTCGCCAAAAAAATTGGCGTTTGTGTGTAGAGGAGCCGTGGATGGCCCCCGGTATTCGAACTGGTCTCCTTTGTGGACCAGTTCGGGCTTGGCTGTCCTTACCAAGCCTTCGTCCACTGCGAGCTTTATCAGCCCGCGGTAGCCCACGTCCAGAATCAGTTTGAATTTTCTGATCACTAGGTACGCAAACGCCCGCGAGGGCGACAGGGTCAACCCAATACTGGCCTGCATGAGCAGCGCTCTCTTGAGCTGCTCCGGCTCCTGGCAGGCCTTCTCAAGAAGGCTCAGTCCGCCCTGGAATATCGCCCACAGAAAGGCGATCTCCTGGTCAATCGACAGCCCGTGGGCAGCCAACATTCGCCCGTACTGTCCGCTGATCTCGGACAGGGCGCGATCTACGACGGACCGATCGTAGTCCGCCTCTTTCCTGTATTGCTGCTCGCCGTCCCTGTTCTGGCGGGCATTGCTCTGGTATGCCATGTTTTGTCCCCTTTGCGCGGTCTGTCTGCGCAGGTTGTTGATTGGGCCTCGCGGCCCCTGTGGCTATCATCCACGGAACTGAAAAAATGCAACTCCGTGGATCTGGATAAGAAACCGCCCCGGAGGGCGGCGTGGTTGAATGCCCCCTGGACCCTCTAACCCAGGGGTAAAGGTTTTAGGGCTTAACCGTCCTGGCGAGACGAAAGCCGTTGAAGTTGTAGCGGATCGACGGGGCGTACCCGACGCGGTCGGCCGAGCGGACGTCCCTGGGAAAGTAGTTCCAGGAACCGCCGCGCGCCGCACGAAGCACGGGGTCCCCGCGTCCGGCGCACCGCGTTTCGGCACCACCGTAGCTCGGGTCGTAGCCCGAGCTGGTCCACTCCCAGACGTTGCCGA
>MGZB01000021.1 GCA_001801995.1 Gammaproteobacteria bacterium RIFOXYD12_FULL_61_37
TGAGAAAAACTCTTTGTGTCAATTAGTTGGAGATACCGAAAATATGACACAGACGATGATAAACACCAACCAATTGAATTTATTCGATTAAATCTCCTGACAGTAGTGATTTCGCGGCTCTATGGCTGGCCTGCCGGTTTCCCCTGTCAACGCTTCGTTGCACACCTCACGGTGTACAACGCATGACTCGGGGTCAGAGTGATTCGCCATTTCTTCTCTGTATCGAACTTTCATCGATTACGATCCGCCCGGCTTACGCTGGCGCACTAACTATTCAGCTCCTCACTCACCCGCTGTCGTGTAAGCAGGGAGTTCGCCGCGAAACAGGAGCGTCAGCGCCTCGGTTGCGGTCACCCCCTGCTTGCGGCAGGTGGAGAGATAGCTGCGAATGCGGCAGAACATCTTGGCCCCCTCCATCGAGCGGAAGCAGCCGGAGATTTTCTGCTGAACCTTGGTCATGCGCAGGTCGTTCTCCCCCTGGTTGTTGGTGAAGGGGACGATCGGGTGCTCCATGAAGCGTAGCGTGTCGTTCTCGTAGTCTCGTAGCCGCTCCAGTAGGTTGCGTGCCTTGGATCGCTTGACCCGGCCACGGCTCCCGCGGCGACCTTGCTCCTCGGGCGGCGGACACTCCGCGTCCGCCTGAGCGAGCAGGGTTCGATAGCGTTCCCGCCAGCGGGTCGATTCCGCTGGCCCTAGGCTCCCCCCGGCCGTGTTCACCGCGGTGTTGATCTCCAGCAGCAGCTCCTGCATCGTCTTGGCCCATGCCTGACCATCCTGCTCCCAGGCCCGCTCCAGCTCCCGCAGGTGGTGGGCGTTGCACAGGGCATGGGTGCAGTCGGTGTAGCGGTAGTAGGGCTTTGACCGCCAGGGAGGGTGGAAATGCAGATTCCGCAGGAGCGGGAATCTGCCCAGTGATCATGACACAGAACACCGTGAAACCGCGGCAGCACCCCGATCTCGTCCATCGCCTCGGTCCCCCGCTTGGCGTGGGGGAAGAACAGGGTGAAGTCGTCGTTGGAGAGGCCATGCAGCCAGTGGCCCTTGCCGTCGATGTTGATCCCCGTCTCGTCGGCGTTGGCGCACTTGGCCTCCGCCAACGCGTCCTTCACCCAGGGCTCGAACCACTCCAACCGCTCATAGGCCTCGACATTGAAGCGCTACAGCGAGCCGACGCTGACCGGCACGGCCATCTGCTCCTGCAATTGATCCCGAATACGGTCATAGGGCAGCAGTTGGAACTGCGATAGATAGACCGCATGGGCCTTGACCCCGCGTCCGTACTGCACCGGTCGCGTCACGCCGTCGGGGAAGGGCGCGACGTAACGCTCGCCTTGCCCGTCCTCCAGGATCTGCGCCCACGAAGCGGCTGATGTCGAGGTCGATTACCTGTCTCCGCTCGAAGCCCGCCTCGCGGTAGCTCCGCCCTGGGGGCAGCAGCGCTCGATTCACCGCCAACACCTCTACCTCATCCGGCTCCTCGACCGGCATCAGGGTGGTGCCCCGGTGGCCCGGCTGTCCGCCTCGGGCACGTCCGTTCGTCCCCTGGCGTGATTTCTTCTGTCGGTGCGGGTCCTGCGACGGGGGTGTGCTGCTGTTGCGGCTGCCGAGCGTCACTCGGTTGAGTAGTACGGCCACTAGCACCAGCAACATTTCCAATGCCGTGCGCAGGCTTGTGGATAGCCCGGGATCTTCCCGTAACGCCGTTCGCACCGATTCCAGCGCTTGCTCAACCTCTATGCCTTCGATCTTCACTGCCCTGCAACCCGTTGAGGTACCTCATGCGGGGTATTGTCTCACGGGTTTTTGCAGGCCAATTTCGCCTCCTGAGATCGATCAGGGGCCAATAAAATCCTGACTCCATCCCGGACCCCAGCCATGACTCGCTATCTCAACGGAAGCCCGCTCAAGCGCTTCTATCCCCCTTCTTGCGCCCTACAATAACGATCCATTCCCTTGACCGGAAAGGGGGCTTATAAGAGAATGCTTGATCTTTTGATCAGATTCAGCAAATCCTTATATACCACCAATCAGTAGGGAGTCCAGCGTATGAGCGCAGACGAGGTAGATCTGAAAAAGCGGCGGTTCCTCACCGCCGCGACTTCCGTGGTTGGCGCCGTTGGCGCGGTCTATGCGGCCGTTCCATTCGTGGCGTCGATGAATCCCAGTGCCAAGGCGAAGGCGGCTGGCGCCCCGGTCGAGGCGGACATCAGCAAGCTTGAACCCGGCCAAATAATGCGCGTGAAGTGGCGCGGCAAGCCGGTATGGGTCGTGCGCCGCACCGAGCAGAACCTGAAGGATCTGTCCTCGCTGAACGGCACCTTGGCCGACCCCGCTTCCGATCAGCCGCAGCAACCCCAGTACTGCAAGAACGAAGGCCGGTCGATCAAGCCGGAGTTCCTGATCGCCGTCGGTATCTGCACCCACCTGGGCTGTTCGCCGACCTTCCGCCCCGAGGTTGCCCCGGCGGACCTGGGTCCCGACTGGAAGGGCGGTTTCTTCTGCCCCTGCCACGGTTCCCGCTTCGACCTGGCCGGCCGTGTTTATGCCGGCGTCCCCGCGCCCACCAATCTAGTTATACCGCCTCATCACTTCGTGTCCGGCACGAAGGTCATGATCGGCCTTGACGGAGGTGCCTGATGAGTTTCATGAATTGGATCGACGAGCGCTTCCCCGCCACCAAGGTGTGGAAGGAGCATCTGTCTGAATACTACGCGCCGAAGAACTTCAACTTCTGGTACTTCTTCGGTTCCCTGGCCCTGCTGGTGCTGGTGATCCAGATCCTGACCGGCGTCTGGCTGGCCATGAACTACAAGCCCGACGCGGAGCTGGCCTTCGCCTCCGTCGAATACATCATGCGTGATGTGGACTGGGGCTGGCTGATCCGCTACATGCACTCCACCGGCGCATCGGCCTTCTTCATCGTGGTCTATCTGCACATGTTCCGCGGCCTGATCTACGGTTCCTACCGCAAGCCCCGCGAACTGCTCTGGATCATCGGCGTGATCATCTATGTCGCCATGATGGCAACCGCCTTCATGGGCTATCTGCTGCCCTGGGGCCAGATGTCCTACTGGGGCGCGCAGGTCATCGTCAACCTGTTCGCCGCCGTGCCGGTGGTCGGTGAAGACCTTTCCGTCTGGGTCCGTGGCGACTACGTCATCTCCGACGCCACCCTGAACCGCTTCTTCGCCTTCCACTTCCTGCTGCCGTTCATCCTGGCCGCCCTGGTCTTCGTCCACATCGTGGCGCTGCACAAGGTCGGCTCCAACAACCCCGACGGCGTCGAGATCAAGAAGGGTCCCAAGGGCAACCGCTGGAGCGAGACCGCCCCGGCCGACGGCATCCCCTTCCATCCCTACTACTCGGTCAAGGATATCGTCGGCGTCGGCGTCTTCCTGATGCTGTTCGCGGCGGTGATCTTCTTTGCGCCGGAGATGAACGGCTTCTTCATCGAGGCGCCCAACTTCGAACCGGCCAACCCGCTGAAGACCCCGGCGCATATCGCCCCGGTCTGGTACTTCACCCCCTTCTACGCCATGCTGCGCGCCGTTCCGCCCATGTTCGGCTCCCAGTTCCCTGGCGTGGTGGTGATGTTCGGCGCCATCATCATGTTCTTCCTCTTGCCTTGGCTGGACAGGAGTCCGGTGAAGTCGATCCGCTACAAGGGCATGCTCACTAAGGTATGGATCGCCATCTTCGTCGTCTCCTTCGTGGTGCTGGGCTGGCTGGGCGTGCAGTCCGCCACCCCCGCCAAGACGCTGCTGGCGCAGATCTTCACCGGCTTGTACTTCCTGTTCTTCTTCCTGATGCCCTGGTACAGCAAGATCGACAAGACCAAGCCCGTTCCGGAGAGGGTGACCAAATGAAAAAACTGATTATTGCATTCCTGATGGCGGCAGCCTCATCCTTGGCTTGGTCCAGCGAAGGACCCAAGCTGGACAAGGCCAATGTGGACCTGACCGACCAGGCCTCCCTGCAACGCGGGGCGAAGCTCTTCGTCAACTACTGCCAGGGCTGCCATTCGCTCCAATTCCAGCGCTACCAGCGCATGGCGGACGACATCGGCCTGACCTACGACGAGGTGAAACAGAACCTGATGTTCGCTGGCGGCAAGATCGGCGACACCATGGGCACCTCCCTCGACAAGACTGCGGCCGCCGACTGGTTCGGCGCCCCGCCGCCGGACCTGTCCGTGATCACCCGCGCCCGTGGCGTCGATTACATCTACACCTATCTGCGCAGCTTCTACCAGGACGAGAAGCGTCCCTTCGGCGTCAACAACATGGTCTTCCCAGACGTGGGCATGCCCCACGTCATGGCGGAACTGCAAGGGGTACAGAAGGCGAAGTTCAGCGGCGAAGGCAGCCATAAGGTCTTCGAAGGCTTCGAGCTGGCCAAGCCCGGCAAGATGTCCGCCGAGGAATTCGACGGCGCCATGCGCGACCTGACCGCCTTCCTGACCTATGTGGGCGAGCCCATTCAGGTCAAGCGCCAGGCCCTCGGCATCTACGTCCTGTTGTTCCTGGCGCTATTCACGGTACTGGCCTATCTGATGAAGAAGGAATACTGGAAAGACGTTCACTGATTTCCAGACTGTCCAAACAAAGGGGCGCACGGTTTGTTATACTGTGCGCCCTTTTTCGTTGAGTTTTCAGTATGACCGGGGTGAGTAATGGCACTTGCTGCTAGCAAACGATCCGTAATGACGCTTTTCTCCAATCCCCGTAGCGCGCAGAGTCATCGCGTGCGTATGGTGCTGATGGAGAAGAACATTACCGTTGAGATCCTGGACTCGGACCCGCAGGCGCTGCCAGAAGACGTTATCGACCTCAATCCTTACGGCACCCTGCCGACCCTGATCGACCGCGACCTGGTGCTTTACGAGTCGCGCATCATCATGGAATACCTGGATGAGCGTTTCCCCCACCCGCCCCTGTTGCCGGTTGATCCCGTCAGCCGGGCCACGACCCGTCTCTACCTCTGGCGTATCGATTACGACTGGTACCGGCTGATGGGCATCATCCTTGCGGAGGGCAAGGAGGCCGCCAAGGCGCGCAAGCAACTCAAGGAACGGCTGGTCGCGAGCGCCCCGGTGTTCGCCAACAAGACCTTCTTCATGAGCGACGAGTTCACCCTGGTCGATTGCAGCATCGCCCCGCTCCTGTGGCGGCTGCCGCAGCTCGAAATCGAACTGCCGCCCCAGGCCAAGCCCATCAGCGACTACGCCGAACGGATGTTCCGCCGGGAAGGATTCAAGCACAGTCTGAGCGAATTCGAGAGAGAATTGCGTGGCTGACGAAGCGAAAATGACCTCCAGCCGCCCCTATTTCATCCGGGCGCTGTACGACTGGCTGGTAGACAACGGCACGACCCCCTACTTGCTGGTCAACGCCAAGGCGCAGTCCGTGCAGGTTCCGACGCAATACATCGAGAACGGCCAGATCGTACTCAACATCAGCCCTACAGCGGTGCAGACGCTCGATCTGGGCAACGAACTTATCCGGTTCAGCGCCCGCTTCGGCGGCGTTCCCATGGAAGTTCGCGTCCCACCTCATGCTGTCCTCAGCATCTACGCCCGCGAGAACGGGCGCGGGATGCTCTTTCCCGAATCCGAGGATGCCAGCCTCCTTGAGGCCGACGTGGGTGAAGATGACGAACCTACGCCACCCTCCCCTACCCCCGGCGGACGCCCCAGCCTTCGGGTCGTCAAATAGGGCGCGGAATCACGACCTCTGGCGAGGCTTGAAGGGAATCACGTTCGATACCCGCTGATCGGGCTGAGTAGACTCGGGCAGCGGCAAATGCCCCTCTTCCAGGGAGAAGCGATGGATTCTGATCCCGATCAGGATGATCGAACCCTTATGCCGACTCACGCCCTCCTCGGTATATTCGAAGTCAAACTCCCGCCGCACCCCGATACCCCCCGGAATCCGGAGAAGCCTGGTAGAACGCAACACGGCCGTATCCTCCAGAAACTGGAGATTATGGTGGCGGCAGATATTCAGCCCCAACATGGATGCCTTTTCCTTGGCGCGCGCATTGTCGAACCAGAACCAGGCAACCACGGCAACGATGGCCAGGAGAATGAATCCGCTATTGAGCATGGCCCGGATGAGTAGGGTGAAGTGTGAGTACCTGGGATTGTACAGCTAGACCGAGGCCTATCTCTTCCTGTTTCCTACACCCCGTCCCAGGAAAGCCATCACTTCTTCCGCTTCACAAACTTCTTCAGCCGTTCCTTCTTATGAATCTGCCGGGTGGTCAGGGTGTTCTTGCGCCCGGCATAGGGATTTTT
>MGZB01000022.1 GCA_001801995.1 Gammaproteobacteria bacterium RIFOXYD12_FULL_61_37
GAGCTCCCCGAACTACAAGACCTATCGGAGGTAAACAGCATGATCGCCGAACGTGTGGAAAGCTGGACCCAGCAGTGGCTCAGGCAAGGCCGGCAGGAGGGGCGGCAGGAGGGCCGGCAGGAGGGGCGGCAAGAGGGACGGCAGGAAGGCGAATCGAGGGTGCTGCAACGTCAGCTTGCGCGGCGCTTTGGTCTCTTACCGCTCTGGTGCCGGGAGCGGCTGGAAACAGCCAGCGAAGCGGAATTGGAGCACTGGGCCGACAATATCCTTGACGCCAAGAGCCTTGACGAGGTCTTTCAGGACTGAGAGGCAGTGAATTTTTCGCAATGGCGGCAACCCTTAAGATACGCCACCGCCGCCAGCTTCTTCTGCTCGTTGTTCTTGGCCTGGAATACTGCGTGGCGCGGAGTGCGAAGTGCGGGAAATTCCTAACGCACTCCGCACTTTTTCATCTTCCGGCGTGGCTCGCCTCACCCCATGATTGTTAGCCGATGGCCTAGATTTTCCTCGCTTGCTCCGCCGCGTTGCCGGTGTAGGAGTCGGGGGTCAGTGCCTTGAGGGTGGCCTTGGCCTCGGCGGGCAGGTCCAATCCGTCGATGAAGGCCAGCATTCCGGCTTGGTCGATGCGACGGCCACGGGTCAGTTCCTTGAGTTTTTCGTAGGGCTTCTCGATGCCGTAGCGGCGCATGACGGTCTGGATGGGTTCCGCCAGCACTTCCCAGTTGGCGTCCAGGTCTGACAACAGACGATCGTCGTCCGCCTCCAGCTTGCTGATGCCGCGTAAAGCGGATTGCAGGGCGATGCTGGTATAGGCGAAACCGACGCCCACGTTGCGCAGCACGGTGGAGTCGGTGAGGTCGCGCTGCCAGCGGGAGATGGGCAGCTTCTGCGCCAGGTGGCCGAAGATTGCATTGGCGATGCCCAGGTTGCCCTCGGCGTTTTCGAAGTCGATGGGGTTGACCTTGTGGGGCATTGTGGAGGAACCGATCTCGCCCGCGATGGTCCGCTGCTTGAAGTAGCCCAGGGAGATGTAGCCCCAGGCATCGCGGCAGAAGTCGATCAGGATGGTATTGAAGCGGGCGATGGCGTCGAACAGCTCGGCCATGTAGTCATGGGGCTCGATCTGGATGGTGTAGGGATTCCAGGTGATGCCCAGGGATTCGACAAACTCCTTGGCGAAAGCGGGCCAGTCCACCTCGGGATAGGCGGTGATGTGGGC
Organism: Gammaproteobacteria bacterium RIFOXYD12_FULL_61_37; assembly: GCA_001801995.1. GTDB lineage: Bacteria > Pseudomonadota > Gammaproteobacteria > Chromatiales > Chromatiaceae > YD12-FULL-61-37. The sequence continues at coordinate 1,220 of MGZB01000022.1, forward strand.
ATTGTAGTTGCCGACGGCGCCGTTGATCTTGCCCAGCAGTTCCACGGCGGCGACCTGTTCCCGCTGGCGGTGCAGGCGATGGACGGTATTGGCCATCTCCTTGCCCAGGGTGGTGGGGGAAGCGGGCTGACCGTGGGTGCGCGACAGCATGGGCCGTTCGGCGTGTGCGTGGGCCAGGCGGCGGATCGACTCGATGACCCCGTCCATCTGCTCCAGCAGCACCTGGCCGCGTCCCTCACGCAGCATCAGGGCGTGGGAGAGGTTGTTGATGTCCTCCGAGGTGCAGGCGAAATGGATAAACTCGCTTACCGCCTCCAGCTCATGGTTGCCGGCGATCTTTTCCTTGAGGAAATACTCCACGGCCTTCACGTCGTGGTTGGTGGTGCGCTCGATGTTCTTGATCCGCCGGGCATCCTCCTCGGAGAAGCGCTCGACGATATTGTCGAGGATGTTGCAGGCATGCTCGCCGAAGGGCGGCACCTCTTTGATGGCCCCGTGGCGGGAGAGGGCCTGCAACCAGCGCACCTCCACCAGCACCCGGTGGCGGATCAGGCCGTATTCGCTGAATATGGTCCGGTAATCGGTGAGCTTGTCGCCGTAGCGGCCATCGACGGGGGAGATGGCGGTGAGGGTCGAGAGTTCCATGGTTGGTCTCTATCGCAGGGGAGGGAGGAGGATTTTACCACTGCGGTGGCGCTTATAGACCTGGGGCTTGAGACTTTAGGTCTGATGATTTTGATCATTCCCACGCTCCCCGTGGGAACGATCAAACGATCAAAGGCGCTATTGCGGGTTGGAATCGTCCGTCTGGTCGAGGATCAGGTTTTCCAGTTCCCGTTCCAGCAGGGCCGGGCTGCCCAGGTTCAGCTCCACCAGACGGCGCAGGCGCATGATGCTGTCCACGTCGATGTTGCGGCAGCCGAGGCCGATGGTCTCTTCGCCCAGGTGTCTGACCACGGCGTCCATGCGGATGATCTCTTCGCGGTTGCCGACGAGGTCGCATTCCAGGGTGACTTCGGAGCCCACCACGGGGCTCCACTCCGGCTTTCGGCGGATCAAGGCGCCCCTGAGCGAGAGGTCGATCACCTCGGAGCTGAGTTCGCCGCTGTCCAGGAAGAGCTGGGCGGGGAGATTGAATTCAACACGGTGAAACCTGCGACGATTGTTGTTCATCTGGGTTGTCCCTTGGGCATCTGGTGCATCGCTGACCCGTACAGGATAACCATTGGCAGGGCCGATTGCATTATCTGAGCCGGATAAATCCCCCCGCTTCCCCTTTTGAAAAGGGGGGAGGCAAGATCGCATTCTTTTGGCCGGCGTGAAAATCCCGTAGGATTCGGAGACCATGTGCGCCGCGTCAAGCGGCGGCCAAGCTTTTCCCCGTGGACATAGGTGCTTATTCCAATGTTGTGGACAAGGCGAGTGAGGGGTGAAGGGGGCGATCCCTTCTCTGACGAGAACGGGCTGGTGCGGAACCTGATTCAACATCCCCTGTTGAATCTGGTGGCCTTCGTGTTGATTGTCGGCCTGGTGCTGACCTTTCTGAACCATCGCTACGATGCGATGCACTTGGAAGCAGCTGCTTCGAACCCTGCCGATGCCCAGCTCCATTTTTTCGCCACGACCCTTTTTCTGACGCTTTCCCTGGCGGCGGCTATCGGTTCCCTCTGGCTGCTGTCGCGAGGGTATGGCCGGGCCTATCTGCGGCTGGCGTCCATGGCGGAGGCGGAGAAGGAGAAGAGCATCCTGCTGGCGGAGGCGAAGCGCCACCTGGAGCACGATGAGGCCCGGCAGCGCGCCCTGCTGGAGACGGTGGGAGATGCCATCATCATCAGCGACGACCGGGGGCGCATGCGGGTGTTCAACACGGCCGCGCAGAAGATCTTCGGCTATTCCCCGGAGGAGGTGCTGGACCGGAATGTCTCGCTGCTGATGCCGGAATCCATTGCCCGTCAACACGATGGTTTCATCGAACGCTACATTCGCAGCGGGGAGAAGCGGATCGTCGGGACCATCCGCACGGTGGAGGCCTTGCGGAAGGACGGCAGCCTTTTCCCCGCCGATATCGCCATCGAGCACCTGGCCTTCGGCGACGAGGATTTTTTTGTCGCCAGCATCAAGGACATCAGCCATTGGACCGAGGCTGAGCGGGCCATGCGGGAGAGCCGGGCGCGCTTTCAGGATTTCGCCGAGGCCTCGTCCGACTGGTTTTGGGAGCTGGATGCCAGCCTCATTTATTCGGAGTTTCACGGCGCGGTGGAGCCTGTCTTCGGCCGGACGGCCGGGCAACTGGTCGGCCTGACGCCCAGCGATCTGATGCTGGAGAAGAATTCCGCCGAGTTCATCGAGGATCACCTGTTCGCCCTGGAGCGGCACGAAATCGTGCGGAACCTCGAATTCAAGGTGTCGGGGCCGGAGGGCCGCGAGAGCTGGGTACGCATCAACGGCAAGCCCCTGTTCGACGAGGCAGGCCGGTTTCTCGGCTATCGCGGCACCGGGTCCGACATCACCGGCGAGGTGGAGACGGCGGAGAAGCTGTTGCGCCAGCAGAGCGAGCTGGAGCGGCGCATCCGGGAGTCGGAGGAGAGCCGGGCGAAGCTGGAGGAGCAGTCCCTGGAACTCATCTATATGACCAAGGAGCTGGCCGAGGCCAAGGATGCCGCCGAGGCGGCCAATGTGGCCAAGTCCGAATTCCTGGCCATCATGAGCCACGAGATACGCACCCCCATGAACGGCGTCATGGGGATGGCGAGCCTCCTGATGGATACGCCCCTGTCGCCCGAGCAGCGCCGTTTCGCCAAGTCGATCAACGACTCCAGCGATGCCCTGTTGCGGATCATCAACGACATCCTCGACTTCTCCAAGCTGGAGGCGGGCCGGCTCGAACTGGACGAGGCCGAATTCGAGCTGAAAGAGGTGCTGGAGAGCGTTGTCGCCCTCTACACCCCCCGCGCCGAGGAGAAGGGCATCAGCCTCGGCAGCTATGTGGAGATCAATACCCCCAGCCGCCTGATCGGGGATTCGGGCCGCTTGCGCCAGATCCTGTTCAACCTGATCGGCAACGCCATCAAATTCACCAAACAGGGCGGGATCACCGTCCATGTAAACGGCGCGTCAAGCGAGACGGGCGGGGCGGAGATCAAGTTCGAGGTGGTCGATACGGGGATCGGCATCGCCGAAGAGGCGCGCAAGGGCCTGTTCCATCAGTTCTTCCAGGCGGACCGCTCGATCCAGAGCCGCTACGGCGGCACCGGGCTGGGCCTCGTCATCAGCAAGCGTCTGTGTCAGATGATGGGCGGCGATATCGGGGTCGAGAGCGCCGAAGGGCAGGGCAGTACCTTCTGGTTCACCGTCCGGTTGCCGGTTGCGAAAGAAGAAGAGGGCGAGGGGGAGGATTCGGGCAATCCGCTGAAAGACAAGGATGTGCTCTTCATCAGCGACGATGTGGTCATGGGCAAAGGGGTGTCCGCAAGCCTGGAAAGCTGGGGGCTCAGGAGCGAGGTGTCGCAGTCCCATGCCCTGGCCCTGCAACGGGCGGGCGAACGGCGGAACAACCCGCCCCATTTCTGCATCATCAGCGCGGATCTCACCAACGGTGATCCCATCGAACTGGGGCAGAACATGTCCGGTCTTTTGGCCGACACGGATTTCATCCTGGTCAGCCGCAACCCCATGCTGGCGCAGCGCGAAGAGGCCCGCAAGGCGGGGTTCATCGCGGTGCTCATGGCGCCCATCGTCACCTCCTCCCTGTTGAACTGCCTGCAAGCGATCGCCTTGCGGAAGAAGCGGCACAGCGCCCAGCACTACGGCGAGGAACAGGTCCCCACCCTGCCCTTGGGGCCGGAGGGGCGCCCTTTGCGAGTGCTGGTGGCCGAGGACCACGACATCAATCAAGAGATGCTGCGCGTTCTGTTGAGCCGGGCCGGGGCCGAGGTCCGTATCGCCGGCAACGGGCGGGAGGCGGTCGAGGCGGTCGAGGCGTTCCACTTCGATCTGGTCCTGATGGATATCCAGATGCCGGAGATGGACGGGCTGGAGGCGATCCGGAGAATCCGCGCCCTGGGGGGCGAAAAGGGGCGCGTTCCCATCGTGGTCGATTCCGCCAACGCCATGGAAGAGGACCGGCTGGCCAGCCTCAAGGCCGGCGGCGACGCCTTCATCCCCAAACCGATCAACAAGGCCCGGTTGTTCCAGGCCATCATCGCCGTGACATCGAACAAGCCGCAAACTGCCGAAGCCCCGGCGGAACCCGAGTCGCCGCCCGGACCGGCGGAACCCCTGGTGGATGAGGATTACCTTCAGGGACTCATCGAGGATCTGGGCGAAGGAAATCTGAAGGAGATGCTGGGTCAGTTCATGCAAGACCTGGGCAAGCGTCAGGACGATATCGAACGCGGCTTGGCCGAAGGGCGTCTCGCGGATGTCGCCAAAGTCGCTCACGGACTGAAAGGGGTGGCCGGGACCCTGGGGCTTAAAGCCTTGTACAGGGTCGCCGCCGAACTGGATCAGGCCGCGCGCGCGCAAGACCGGGATGCCGCCAAGGCCCGCCAGGCCCTATTGACCGAAACCGCCCGGCGGACCCGCGAGGTGATGAGTGGGAGGATTTAATGAAAATAGCGAATCGGACGTTGTTGGGTAGACCGGCCTTCAGGCCGGCTGCGGCGCAGTAGACGCCGTAACGCAGAATGCAAAGAAGCATTCTCAAGCAGCCCGCACTCCAGTCTCACCCCGGCGGGCGCCAATCCTTCAGCCAGGAACGGAACTCCAGGGAAGGCAGCGGTTCCGAGATGAAATGCCCCTGTCCCAGATCGCATCCCAGCCCTTTGAGGAATTCCCAGTGGGCGCGGGATTCGATGCCCTCCGCCACCACTTTGAGTCCCAGGGTATGGGCGAGGCCGATGATGGCCTCGACGATGATCCGGGCGTCCTTGTCCCTGTCCGCGTTCATGACGAAGGAGCGGTCGATCTTCAGCTCGGAGAAGGGCATGCGGTGCAGTTCGACGAGGGAGGAATAGCCG
>MGZB01000023.1 GCA_001801995.1 Gammaproteobacteria bacterium RIFOXYD12_FULL_61_37
TAGGGCGATCGCATTAAAAAACAGGTTGACAACAGGAGCAAAGGAGAGGTTTTAGGATAAGTTTTTTGCCAGCCCATGAACGTGAAGCTACGCCCCACCGCCTCCCTCCCTGAGCATTTCGCCTCCATTCCTGATCCGCGCATCAACCGCCGGAAGCTGCACAAGCTCAGTGACATCTTCTTCATCGCCCTGTGCGCGGCGGTTTGTGGGGCGGATGACTGGGTATCCATCGAACGGTTCGGCAAGTCCAAGGAGGCGTGGTTCACCGAGGTACTGGGCCTGAAACACGGCATCCCGTCACACGACACCTTTGGCAACGTGTTTGCGGTAATCGATACGCAGCAGTTCAGCGAATCCTTCAGCCGTTGGGTGGCCGACCTGGCAGACCTCAGCGGGGGTGAAATCATCGCCATTGACGGCAAGTGCCTGCGCCGCAGCCTGGACACAGCCTCTGGCAAGGCGGCGATCTATATGGTTAGCGCTTGGGCGACACAAAACCAGTTGGTGCTGGGACAACAGAAGGTAGACAGCAAGTCCAACGAAATCACCGCCATCCCCCAGTTGTTGATGCAACTTAACATTATGGGTGCCGTCGTGACCCTGGATGCGATGGGCTGCCAAACCAAAGTGGCGGAACAAATTGTCCAACAAGGCGCGGACTACATGCTCAGCCTCAAAGGCAACCAAGGCACATTGCACGAGGACGTGAAGCTGTTCTTTGAATCGCCCAGCACCTGTCCGCCGATCGGGCATGAAAGCTACGACGGCGGGCACGGGCGCATTGAGACCCGCACAGTGTGTGCCACTGCGGACATTGAGTGGTTGCGCCAGCGCCACCCCCACTGGCCCAAACTGACCAGCATCGCGTCCGTCACCGCCATCCGCGAATGTAAGGGCAAGATCACGGAAGAGACCCGTTACTTCATCAGCAGCATGGACGCCTCCGACCCCAAGCGGCTGGGGCAGGTCATCCGGGCGCATTGGGGGATCGAAAACAATCTGCATTGGGTCTTGGACTATGCCTTCAGGGAAGATGACCAGCGGACGAGGATGGGCAACAGTGATGCCAATATGGCAGTCGTCCGGCATATCGCCCTGAACCTGATCAAAACCGAGAAAACGCTCAAGGTGGGGGTAAAGAACAAACGGCTCAATGCGGGCTGGGATGAGGGCTACCTGCTAAAAGTGGTGACGGGCAGACCGGTGGAGTTAAGACCAAAATATAAGACGCTGTAAAGCCAGGTGTTTTTAATGCGATTGCCCTAAAAGTTTCGGCTGGCGAAGAGACTTTAGGTGAGATTACTGAAGGTCTTCACTGCCAGTTGCAGGTCGTCCCAGGCCTTTGCCTTTTGATCGGGGGAACGGAGCAGGTAGGCCGGGTGGTAGGTCACCACCAAAGGGATCTGCCCTTCGCCGAAGCGGTGGACCCTGCCACGCAGTCGGCCGACGGGGGTGTCGGTCTGGAGCAGGCTTTGGGCGGAGATGCGGCCGACGGAGAGCATGATCTTGGGTTGCAGCAATTCGATCTGCCTTAGCAGGAATCACACCACATCCTACGGCTCCTACATCAGCCAATCCACGCTACCACTGTGCGTGGATATGGTCATCGTGCCGCGCTGCCCGGCACCCCTGAAACTTGAGGTTGGTGGCTTGGACACCCAACCGCGCTTGCAAATGGGGTTCCAGCAGGATTTTCTGGGCATCGTTTGCCAGCAATTGCAACAAGGAGCGAGTGCGTGTGGCATCGATTTCATACGCGGCATAGCGCGGTTGTAACCAGGCGAAGTCCCAGCGCAACCAGCTTTGCTTGTCCTGGCAGGTAGCCTCTTTGTGGCTGGGGGGCTGTTCGTAAAACCAGTAACCCAGCCACGCGGGGGAAAAATCTACCGGAGTTTGCGTATCCTTACGCTGGTAAAAAAACGCCAGATCTACCTTGCGGCCATCCTTGTGACTCAGGTGTGGCAGCAAGGGAAAGCCATTCCAAAATGGGAAGTTGGCATCCAAGTAGCGCACAGTGCTGTCCGGGTGGGCTTGGCGGAATTGTTGCGCAATCCTGAGCAGATGGGCATGGGTTTCCGGGGTGACGTAATTGCGCATCAGCAGGCAATAGCCGAAGTTGGCTGGTTGCAACGGGCTGGCCTTGTTGGCAACACAAGGCAATGGAACCCTGCCGCCTAACTGCGCCAACGCTGGCACAATGGCAATGGCACTCAGCAGGTAAACCAGCAGGAATGCCAGACCACGCCACAGGCGTTGCTGCCAGACCGACGTGGCGCGGATCAAATGCATCAGCGGCAGGCCCGACAGCAATACCAGCCCGCCCACTTGAGTCAGTGCGGTCAGCAGTAAAACGGCGAGAAGATAACCCGGCATGACGGAACTACGAATCATGGCGATAGTTTGACGCAAGCTGTTCAAGACAGGCTTCTAAAGGTCTTCAACGCCAGTTGCAAATCATCCCAGGCCTTGCCCTTCTGGTCCGGAGAGCGCAAGAGGTAGGCGGGGTGGTAGGTGACCACGAGGGGGATCTGTCCCTCACCGAAGGGGTGGACCCTGCCGCGCAGTCGGCCGACGGGGGCGTCGGTCTGGAGCAGGCTCTGGGCGGAGATGCGGCCGACGGAGAGCATGACCTTGGGTTGGATCAATTCGATCTGCCTTAGCAGAAATCTTTCGCAGTTGGCCGCCTCTTCCGGCTTGGGGTCGCGGTTGCCGGGGGGGCGGCACTTGAGGACGTTGGCGATGTAGACCGACTCCCGTTTCAGGCCGATGGCCGCCAGCATGGCGTTCAGCAATTGCCCAGCCCGGCCGACGAAGGGCTCGCCCTGGCGGTCTTCGTCGGCCCCCGGCGCCTCGCCGACGATGAGCCAGTCGGCCAGGCGGTTACCGACGCCAAAGACGGTCTGGGTGCGGTTGGCTACCAGCTCCGGGCAGGCGGTGCAGGCGGCGACCTGTTGTTGCAGTTCGTCCCAGGCACTTCGAACCCCCTCCCCCACGGGGAGAGGGTTGGCAGCGGAGGCGGTCACCCCCTCCCCCCGGATCAAAGGGGTCTGACCCCTTTTTTCTTCTTCTGGTGGATGCGCTTCGCTTATCCACTCTACCTCAGTGCCCGCCCCCTCCCGGCGCACATAGACCGGGATGCCCAGGGCATCCAGATATTGCATACGCCGGGCCTGCTCCATCTCAGACCTCACCCTGGGGATGCTCCCGGTCCGAGGGCATCAGGATCTTGTTGAGGGCGTTGATGTAGGACTTGGCCGAGGCGATGACGATGTCCGTATCGGAACCCTGGCCGTTGACGATATGCCCGCCCCGCTCCAGGCGCACCGTGACCTCGCCCTGGGAATCGGTCCCGGTGGTGATGTTGTTGACCGAGTAGAGCAACAGCTCGGTCCCGCTCCCCACGATACTGTCGATGGCCCTGAAGGAGGCATCCACTGGCCCGCCACCCTCGGCGGAGACGGAACGCTCCTCGCCGTCGAAGCTCAACACGACGCTGGCGCAAGGGATCTCGCCGGTTTCGGAGCAGACCCGGAGGGAGACCAGCTTGATGCGCTCGTTCTCCGCCGCCATGCCCTGATTGGTCACCAGGGCCTGCAAGTCCTCGTCGAAGATCTCGTGCTTCTTGTCGGCCAACGCCTTGAAGCTGGCGAAGGCGGCGTTGAGTTCCTCCTCGGTCTCGAAGTTGATGCCCAACTCCTCCAGCCGGGAGCGGAAGGCATTACGGCCCGAGTGCTTGCCCAAGACCATGCGGTTCTGGATCCAGCCCACATCCTCGGCGCGCATGATCTCGTAGGTCTCGCGGTGCTTGAGCACCCCGTCCTGGTGGATGCCCGACTCGTGGGCGAAGGCGTTGGCGCCGACGATGGCCTTGTTGGGCTGCACCGGGAAGCCGGTGATGTTGGAGACCAGCTTGGAGCAGGTGACGATCTGGGTGGTATCCAGCCCGGTCACGCAGGAGAAGACATCGGCGCGGGTGCGCACCGCCATGACCACCTCCTCCAGGGAGGCGTTGCCCGCCCGCTCGCCCAGGCCGTTGATGGTGCATTCCACCTGCCGCGCCCCGTTGATCACCGCGCTCAGGGAGTTGGCTACCGCAAGCCCCAGGTCATTGTGGCAATGGACGGAGAAGATCGCCTTGTCCGAATTGGGGATGCGCTCACGCAACTGGCGGATCAACTCGCCGTACTGGTGCGGCATGGCATAGCCGACCGTATCCGGCACGTTCAGGGTCGTCGCCCCGGCCTCGATCACCGCCTCGAAGACCCGGCAGAGGAAGTCCAGTTCGGAACGGCCCGCGTCCTCGGCCGAGAACTCCACGTCACCGGTATACTGACGGGCACGCTTGACCGCATGCACCGCCTGCTCCACCACCTGATCCGGGGTCATGCGCAACTTGCGCTCCATGTGGATGGGCGAGGTGGCGATGAAGGTGTGGATGCGGGACGCATTGGCTCCCCTCAGGGCCTCGCCGGCCCGGTCGATATCCTTGTCCAGGGCGCGGGCCAGGCCGCAAATGGTGGAATCGCGGACGGCGCGCGCTACCGCCTGCACCGCTTCGAAATCGCCAATGCTGGCGATGGGGAAGCCCGCCTCGATCACATCCACCCGCATCTTTTCCAGTGCCTTGGCGATGCGGACCTTCTCCTCCTTGGTCATGGAGGCGCCGGGACTCTGCTCCCCGTCACGCAAGGTGGTGTCGAAAATGATTAATTTATCTTCTTTCATGGTCTCTCTCCTGCCATGCCGTCACAGGTATTCGCATCGCGGCAAGGCCGATCACCGCATGGCTTGCTGTATCTGAAATCTCTATCGCTTGTCGCGTATTGTAGCCCCCGCCGGGGTCACTGTGTTTGATTGCCCCTCAGGGCAGCAGTCGCAGCAGATCAAGGGAGAGATAGGAGAAAGGCGCAAGCGCACGGACAGCCACCCCGTTCGGGGCCTGTTCCATCGAGATATGTGCGTGGCGTTCGAAGTGCATGGTTTTTGACTTGATTCAGTTGTTATCGACTATACAACAGGGGGCCGGGACTGCCAACCCGCCTTCAATTGAGGCCTTCAATCGAGATCAGCTGCCAGTGAATCGCGCACCTTTCCTGCCACCACCACCTCTGCCCAGTATTGGGGATGATCGATCCCGGCCAGGACCTTGGCTCCCTGCTTGACGGCAGTGGCCATCACCGAGGTCAGCTCGAAGCGGAGGAAGTGGACCGAGGCGGTCTTGCCCTCGGTCTCGCGCTCCAGATCCTCGTTGGCAATGGGGTGGACGCGCTCGAAGCCGTCCACCTGGACGTAGACCGCCTTTTCGACACCAATCAGCCGGGCCAGGGCGGCCCTGCGTTCTTCTACATCGGAATACTCGATCATGAAGGTCGCTTTCCAGTTGCAGCCGTCCGGGATCAGGGGATTGTAGACATCCAGCTCTTCCTGGATGCCCTCGGGCTCGAAGATGCGCTCGATGCGCAGCATCTCCTGGATCTGGTACTGCATGGTCAGGGCATCCTCGAAATAGAGGGCGGCGTGGTCGCCGATGGCCACGCGGCGGTGCTTCTTGTGCTCCATCACCTTGGCGCGGAAGTCGTTGCGGACGCGGGCGTACTGTTCGAGGCTGTAAAGGTCGCTGGGGGTCAAATGGGGCATGGGCGTTCTCCGATTAATTTCTTGTAGGTCGGGTTAGGCGGTATTCCCGCCGTAACCCGACACTCGACGCCGATCGTCGGGTTACGGCGCGCTTTGCCCTCACAGGATCAGGACAGCAGGCGGGTTGCGCACCTAACCCGACCTACAGTGTTTAGATGCCATACGCCTTGCGCAGCAGGCTCATGGGGTGTTCGGTCCGGCTGCCGTCGGCCATGCCGTGCTCGATGTGGTGGCCAGCCATGGGGCAATCGCTGCCATAGTGGTCCGCTTCCAGCTTCTTCACTTGGTTGACCACGGGCTTGACGATCTTCATGGCGAACTCATGGAACTCCTTCTTCACGGCGTAGGTGCCGTCGTGCCCGGAACAGCGTTCGATGGCGGTGACCGTAGTGCCGGGGATCAGGGCCAAAACCTCGCGGGTCTTGGCGCCGATGTTCTGCACCCGCTGGTGGCAGGCGGCGTGATAGGCCACCCGGCCCAGGGGCTGCTTGAAATCGAGCCGCAGCTTGCCGGCCTTGTGGCGGTGCATCAGATATTCGAAGGGGTCGAAGATCGCCTTGGCCACCTTTTGCACATCGGCCTCGTCCGGGAACATGAGCGGCAGTTCCTGTTTGAACATCAGGGCGCAGGAGGGTACCGGGGCGACGATGTCCCAGCCCTCGTCCACCAGCCGGGCCAGGACCGGGATGTTGGCGTTCTTGGCCTGCTCCACCGCAGCCAGGTTGCCCAGCTCCAGCTTGGGCATGCCGCAGCACTGCTCCTTTTCGGCCAGGGTGAGGGGGATGCCGTTGTGCTCGAAGACCGCGATCAGGTCCTCGCCGATGACCGGCTCGTTGCGGTTGCCGTAACAGGTGGCGAAGAGGGCGACCTTACCTTTCGTCGGACCGGCCGGCTCACCTTGGGCCTGGGTGCCGATCCTGTCGGCGGCGCGTTTGCGCAGGGTATGGGAGTGAAACTCCGGCACCCGCGCATCGGCATGGACGCCCAGCACCGATTCCAGGATCTTGCGCGCCGATCTGACCTTGTTGGCGGCGTTGACGATGCCCGCCACCACCGGGATGCCGGCAAAGCTGCCGACCCTGTCGGTGCTGGTCAGGATGCGGTCGCGGGTCTTCACGTCCCCTTGTTGGTATTTGACTGCCTTGGCCCGCAACATCAGGTGCGGAAAGTCCAGATTCCACTCGTGGGGCGGCACGTAGGGGCACTTGGTCATGAAGCAGAGGTCACAGAGATAGCAGTGATCCACCACCCGCCAATAATCGGCCTTGGCGACGCCATCCACCTCCATTGACTCGGACCCGTCCACTAGGTCAAACAGGGTTGGGAAGGCGTGGCAGAGACTGATGCAACGGCGACAACCGTGGCAGATGTCGAAGACCCGTTCCATCTCCTCCAGCAGCGAGGCTTCGCTGTGGAAATCGGGGTTCCGCCAGTCCAGCGGATGGCGGGTGGGGGCCTCTAAATTGCCTTCTCTCGTGGCCATGGGTTACCTCAATCAAATATGTAGTCAGTTATAAAAAGGAAAAAAAGAAGGGGACCCTCGTAGTTCGGAGCCCAAGTGCTTGACTTGAGATTGTATCCACCGAGAAGTTGGAGG
>MGZB01000024.1 GCA_001801995.1 Gammaproteobacteria bacterium RIFOXYD12_FULL_61_37
AATGCGGGCTGGGATGAGGGCTACCTGCTAAAAGTGGTGACGGGCAGACCGGTGGAGTTAAGACCAAAATATAAGACGCTGTAAAGCCAGGTGATTTTAATGCGATTGCCCTAATGCCGCCGGTGAGGCCCCAGCGGCCCGAGGCGCCGGATATGCAACGCCTACTGGGATCAAACAGCAAAAGGCCATCCCAAGGATGGCCTTTTGCTACGGATCGGAAAGGCGGCCGCGAAAGCGGTCGCGGCTTCCTTAGACCTTTTCTTTGATACGGGCAGCCTTGCCGGTCAGGCCACGCAGGTAGTAGAGCTTGGCGCGGCGGACATCGCCACGGCGGACCACCTTGATGTCGGCGATGCTGGGGCTGTAGGTCTGGAAGACGCGCTCGACGCCCTCGCCGTGGGAGATCTTGCGCACGGTGAAGGCGGAGTTGAGGCCGCGATTGCGCTTTGCGATGACGATGCCTTCGAAGGCCTGGAGGCGCTCGCGGGCGCCTTCCTTCACCTTCACCTGGACGGTAACGGTATCGCCGGGACCGAAGGCGGGAACCTCACGGTTCATCTGCTCGGCTTCGAGTTGCTGAATGATGTTGCTCATGACCCTATGCTCCTGTACTCAATTGCCGGAGCTGGGTCCGGCGATAAAATCGTCAAGTAAAATCTTCTCTTCATCGCTTAGTTCGCGCCCCGCCAACAGATCGGGGCGGCGGAGCCAAGTCCTTCCAAGCGACTGCCGCAACCGCCAGCGCCGTATGGCCTCGTGGTTGCCGCTCAACAATACGGGCGGCACGCGCCTACCCTCGTAATCCTCTGGCCGCGTATAGTGCGGGCAATCCAACAGGCCGTCCATGTAGGAGTCCTGCTGTGCCGATGCCTCGGCCCCCAACACCCCCGGCAAGAGCCGTATCACCGCGTCCATGATCACCATGGCGGCCGGCTCGCCGCCGCTAAGGACGTAGTCGCCGATGGACCACTCCTCATCGACACAGCATTCGATCAGCCGCTCGTCGATCCCTTCGTAGCGGCCGGCCAGGATGATCAAACCCGGCCGCTGCGCCAGTTCGAGCGCCGCTGCCTGATCGAAACGGCGGCCCTGGGGGCTCATGTAGAGCACCGGGGTCCCCGGATCGGCGGCTTGGCGGGCGTCATCAATGGCCTGCCGCAAGGGCTCTGGCTTCATCACCATGCCGGGACCGCCCCCGTAGGGCCGGTCATCCACCGTGCGATGCACGTCCTGGGTGTAATCGCGCGGATTCCAACAAGCCATCCGCGTGATGCCGGCGGTAAAGGCCCGACCGGTCACCCCTTGCCGCGCAAACTCCCGGAACATGTCCGGGAACAGCGTGATCAGGTCAAAACGCATGCCGGGCTCAAAAATCGGGATCCCAATCGACCCGCATGCGCCGGGTGGCCAGATCAATCTCCAACACCACCTGCCCCCGTATGAAGGGGATCAGGCGCTCCCGGTCGCCTATGACAACCAGGACATCGTTCGACCCCGTGGCAAAGAGGTGGTCTATGCGCCCCAGGTCCCGGCCATCGGCCGTCTCGACCCGCATGCCTTCCAGATCGGCCCAGTAATATTCGCCGGGCTTGGGCTTCGGCAACTGATCGCGCGTGACCCCGATATCCACTTGCAGCAGCTTGGCCGCCTGGTCACGGTCGTCGATGCCCGTAAGTTTGACGACGACACCCTTGCCCTGGAGCCTGCCCTCTTCCACCTCGCAAGCCAGCCAGGCGTCATTCAGCCGCAACAGCCAGGGGCGGTATTTCAGGATATTCTGGCGCGGCCCGGTTTCGGAATAGACCTTCAACCAGCCCTTGACACCATGAAGGCCGGTAATCCGGCCAAGAATGAGGATGTCCGCTTCGCCGTCCCGAGTGCTATCCAGCCCGGAGCCGGAGAATGTTCCGGCCACGTCCGCGCCGATCAGGCGGCAGCGCTGGACTGCTGCTTGCGGAAACTCTTGAGCAGCTCGGCCACGCGGTCGGAAGGCTGCGCGCCCTGGCCAACCCAGTGTTCAACACGCGCCAGATCCATGCTCAGGGGCGTTTCGTTGCCCTTGGCTACCGGGTTGAAGTAACCCAGGCGCTCGATGCAACGACCGTCGCGCGCGGAACGCGAGTCGGTAGCCACGATGTGGTAGAAAGGACGCTTCTTGGCGCCGCTACGCTGAAGACGAATACTAACCATCTGTCACCCTATGTATGCCGAACTGCCGCTGTGGGCCGACAAGCCCCCAGCCAAAGTAAACGGCGTATTCTACTGAAAAATCCGGCGATGGGAAGCCTGGATTCCTCCCCCATGCAAAATTCCGGCGAAACAAGGGGGATTAGGGGTGAGAAGTGGTGCGGAAAGGGCTCCGCACCACTTTCAGACGCCACATCATGCCGCCTTTTTCGTCTCGAACCGGTGATGATGACCCCGCTCGATCAGTTCGCCCAGGGTAATGCCGGCCAGAAAGTCGAAGATATGGTCGCTCAGGTCGTCCCACAGGTTGTGGCTGGGGCAGCGCTGATTGACGTAGGCATGGGAAACGAAGCGGCGCGACCGGGTCATGTCAACCCATTCGTCCACCGCACAGATGATGTCGGCGATGGTGATTTCGGAAACGGGTCTGCCCAGATAGTAACCGCCACCAGGCCCGCGTACCCCCTTGACCAGCCCCTTGTTGCGCAGGTTTGCGAACAATTGTTCGAGATAGGAAAGGGAAATCCCCTGGTTGTGGGAAATCTCGGACAGGGTCACGGGATCATCACCGCCCTTGAGTGCCAGGTCCAGCATGGCGGTTATGGCATAACGACCTTTTGTGGATAGTCTCATAGCATCAGCCTCTCTTTAATACCTTATGAATTCTCTCGGTTTTAAGATTAGCAGAGACTGACAAAAATGGTCAAGTAATTCCACATCAACAAACTCAATTTTTTCAGGGATGGCATGTTCAAACCCTTTTCGGCAGGTGAATGCCGATCGAGGCGCCGCCCAGTTCTAGGCTGCGCCCGATGGTCAGGCGCCCCCGGTAGAGCCTAACGATCTCCAGGGCGGCGGCCAAGCCTATCCCCTGCCCCGCGTGGCGCTCGTCCAGGCGTCCGCCGCGAGCGAGCACCTGTTCGATATCCTTCTCGGCGATGCCGGGGCCATCATCCTCGACCCGGATATCCCAATCGGAATCGGACACTGACCCCTCGCCGATCAAGACGCGACTGGCCGCGAACTTGCCGGCGTTATCCAGCAGGTTTCCCAGCAGTTCCATGAAATCGTTTTCGTCGCCGGGGATGCGCAGGGCGGCGGGCAACCGGTTTTCGAATTGCAGCTCCCGTTCGCGATAGACCTTGGCCAGGGCATTGATCAGGCGCTGGGCCAGCGGGGCGACCGCCACCGTATTGGCCAGGGCACTGCGCCCCCCCAGCCCGGCCCGTTGCAAACGCCCGCGCAGGATGTCGTCGATGAGGGGCACCGCCTGGCGTGCCGCTTCTTTCAGCCGCTCCGGGTCGTCGCTGTCGAGCGCCCCTTGCAACACGGCCAGCGGCGTCTTGATGCTGTGGGCCAGGTCATCGAGGCTGTTGCGATGGCGTTCCCTTTGAATCCGGTTGTATTCCAGCAAGGAATTGATGTTGCCGGTGAGGGGCGACAGCTCCAGCGGATAATCCCCGCGCAGTCTCTCCTCGCCACCCTCCTCGATGGCCTTCAGCTCTCCGGCTGCTTGACGCAGGGGGAACAGCCCCCAGCGCAACACCATCCCCTGTGCCAGCAGCAACAGTACCCCGACGCCGATCAGGCCGCCCCAGAGGGTGGTGCGGAAGATATCGGCCCGTTCGTCCACCACGTTACGGCTGAGGCTGACCCCCAGGCGATAGCGATTGACGCGGCCGTCCAGGCTTTCCCACTCGATGCCGTAGTAGAGCCGGTAGGCCCAGCGGTCCTGGAAAAAGCGGTGTTCCCCGGCGGGCACCTCGTCCACACTGGGCAGGCGTTTGTCGAGCAGGGAGGCGGAATTCCAGAGAACCTGGCCATCCACACCGAGCAACTGGGCGTAGAGGCCGGAATCGGGCCGGTTGAGACGGGGATCGGCGGCTTTCTCCGGCAAACGCACCCACCCCTGGCTGTCCTCGGAGGCCTCACCCAGCAGGGCGTAGACATGGCCGAGCAGTTGCGCCTCCACCGCCGCCTCCAGGCTGTGGCGTTGCGCCACATGGAGCAGATAACCGGTGAGGCCGAGGAAGAGGACCAGGATCGATAGGGTCGCCTCGATCAGGCGCCGGTGGATGGAGCCCTGGGGCGGCAGCCCCACTATGCTCTTTCCCTCTGCAAGGTCAGCCGATAGCCACGTCCCCGTAGGGTATCTATGGGTCTCAGGCTGTTGTCCGGGTCCAGTTTGCGGCGCAGGCGCCCGATCAGGACCTCCAGCACGTTGCTGTCGCGGTCGTGGTCCTGCTCGTAGATGTGCTCGGTCAGTTCCAGCTTGGAGATGACCTTGCCGGCATTCAGCATCAGGTATTCCAGCAATTTGAATTCAAAGGCGGTCAGATCGATCCCCTGACCGTGCAGGCTGATGGCTTGTTCTGCACTGTCGAGCGCCAGCGGGCCGCAGCGGATGACGGGCGAGGCCCAGCCGGTGGCGCGGCGCAACAGGGCATTGATGCGGGCCAGCAACTCCTGGAGATTGAAGGGCTTGACCAGATAATCGTCAGCCCCCGCTTCCAGTGCCTCCACCTTGTCGCGCCAACTGTCGCGCGCGGTAAGGACCAGGACCGGCAGACGCTTGCCGGCGGCGCGCAGGTGTTTGATCACCGCGATGCCGGACATCCGGGGCAGGCCCAGGTCGATGATGGCCAGATCCACCGGGTAGTCGCGCCCCATGAACAGCCCTTCCTCGCCATCCACAGCGCAATCCACCGCGAAGCCGCGCGCACTCAACTGTGCCTCCAGCATGCGGCGCAGTTCGGGCTCATCCTCCACCAGCAGGATACGCATGGCCCCTTCTCAGCGATCGCCGCCGCGCCCGCCGGGGGGCAATACCGCCCCGGTGGAGGCATCGATGCGATACTGCCGGACCCGGCCCTCGTTGGTCAGAATACGCACCTGATGTTCCTCGCGGGATTCTTCACGGCGGGTCTCCGCCCGCAGCACCCGGCCATCCTCCCGGTCCCTCACCTGGGTCACGGCGTCATTCAGGCTAAGACTGTCCGCCCCGGCCGGTCCGGTGAGGGCTAACAGCAAGATCGGTAGAGCACGAATGCGGTTCTTCATAACGACACCCACTGGCCAGGGAACCCTGTGCGACGACGACTATTCCGGCTACCAGCGTTCGGAACGGCGCGAACTGTCAACCCGGATGAACTCGCCGGGCTCCCGGTCGGTACGGGTCCAGTAGATATCACCCTGATAGCGGTATTTCACCCGGTAGCCCACCACCTCCCGGCGCTCCTCGTGACGGGTCACCTCGTCGCAACGGGGTTCATCGTATTCCTCCACGATGGTCTCGCCGCGATCGCGGCTTGCATCGTTGCCGATGGCTGCCCCCAGGGCGGTACCGGCAATGGTCATTGCTGTATTGCCACTACCCTGACCGAACTGATTCCCGATCACGCCACCGATGAGACCACCGGCGATGGTGCCGACAGCCGGGTCGGAACCCCGCTCCCGATAGCGGCGCGTGACGCCGGGCCGGCATTCGCGTTCCGTCACCGGATTACGCACGATCTCATAGACAGGAATGACATCCAGCACCCGCCCCATCTCCTCGCGACTACCCTCGTAATCCCTCTCATAACGCGGCGGGTGGCGATAGGACTCTGCCTGCGCCAGACCGGTAGAGAGGAAAAAAAGGGCCATGGCGGCGGAAGCGATAAGTTTTTTATTCATCTCGATTCTCCGTTTACAGATACAGGAACGGACCTGCCGTTCTTCAAACACCTAAATCTTGAATAGAAGGATAGAAAGGGATCGCTTAACCGGCACTGAACCGAAACTGAACAAAAGCTGAACGGAACGGGAAAAGGCGCGGCCTCTCATTTCATGCAGCAGGCTTTATACTTCTTGCCGCTGCCGCAGGGACAGGGATCGTTTCGCCCCACCTTGGGCTTGCCACGGACATAGGTCCCCCGTTCTCCGACCCGCTGGGCGGCAAAATGGTGATAAATCTCCACGACGACCGGCTCGATGCCTTGCCGCGCCTCCTCCCACTCGTCGTCGTCCATTTCCGGCAGTTCGTAAAGGCTCGCCTCCCCGGTGAAGGGAAGCAAAGGCTCCAGCATTTGCTCCAACAACGCGCTGTCCTCCTCGGAGAGATCCGACCAGAGCCCTATCCCGCGCAGGAATCCCGCGCACCAGTCAGTGACCACCAGCTCCGTCCCGTCTTCCTGCTCATGTTCCAGGAACAGCGCCTCATATTCCCCTTTGGCCAACTGATCGACGACATCGTTGTAGAGCAGGCCCGCCGCCAGGGCGAACTCATCGGCCTCGTCACGCTTTCTCCACCGGGGCGGCGAGTCCGCTTGACCCCAGATGGCGGGCAGCCAGACGGAAGAAGAAATCGACTCCGGCGAACAGGCAATGGCGGCGAGAAAGCCGTCCAATTCCGAGGCGTCCATGATGGCGTCATCACCGCCATAGACATTGAGGAAATACTCGATCAGCTCGAAGATGTCCTCGCCATCCGGCTTTTTGGGCTCGGGCAGGCCCATCCGCCTGAAAAGGTTGGGTTTTGGACCGGAACGCTGCTGACGCAGTCCCAGCTCGATCTCCACATCCTCGACATCACGGGCTTGCAGCGGATCGACCGCACCCTGCTTGAACAGATTCCGGATGACATCTATGGACTCCGCCGCCTGCAGATCGACGAGGTGGGCAAGCACCAGGGAATTCAACAGGATCAGATTCCGGTCCGGGATGGCGATGCAAGCGGACAGGGCGGCAACCACCCGGTCCCGGACGGCGGGGATCTTCACCGCGATCTCCCTGAGGGCATCGGCCGCCATGACACGGGCCACCTCCAGCCGCCCCTTGTCACTGAGCACGCTGTTCATGGGCTCAAGGGCGGATTCGCCGATCATCCCCATGACGATGGGGATCTCATCCATCGCCCAGTCGTCCGCCGCAAAGTCATCGAAGAAGTTCACCAGCGGCCCAACCGCCTCGGCGCTGCCCAATTGGCCGAGGGTCCGCCAGGCATGCATCGGCGCCCAAACCTCGGGGTTCTCTTCGTCCGCCTCGTTCAGAGCCGCGTTGGTGGCCATGGCAATCAGCGCAGGCACATCCCCGGCCTCGAACCCGTATTGCAGATAATCGGGCCAAGTCCCATCCGAATCTGTGGGTTCACCCAATTCAAGCAACATCTGTGTTTTGTCGGTCATGATCGATTACCCGGTTAAATTTGCAGAATCGGCGCGGAGAGCGGAATGCAGGGAATTCTACGCGAAGGGGGGTGCAGGATACAGATTTCCACATTTCCACCAACCTTCATCGGCGCTATTCTGTTGCCCGCACCACCCCAGCCCCCGGACTTTTCTGTTGAACCCTAGCGAACCTGACCCGGCGACCGGTCCTGATACCCTGATCATAAGACCCGCCCGGCTCGACGATCTTTCCCAGCTTACCGCCCTGGAGCAGTGCAGCTTCCGGGATGACCGGCTGACGCGGCGTCAGTTCCGCCACCTGATCAGCCGGGGCAACAGCGCCGTGCTGGTGGCCGAGTCCGGGGGCCACATCCTGGGCAATACCCTGTTGCTGTTCAGCCGGGCCACGGCCAATAGCCGGCTCTATTCCATTGCCGTCGCCCCGGAGGCGCGCGGCCGGGGCATCGCCAAACGGCTGGTGGAAGCGGCGGAGGCGGAGACCTGGCGACGGGAGCGGGCCTGGATTCGACTGGAGATCCGCAAGGACAACCAGGCCTCCATCAACCTTTTCCAGTCCCTGGGTTATCGCCGTTTCGGCGAATACGGCGACTACTATGCCGACCACATGGACGCCTGGCGCTTCGAGAAGCGGCTGGATCAACGGTTGAGTCCCGAGCTGGCGCGGGTCCCCTTCTACCGGCAGACCCTGGACTTCACCTGCGGCCCGGCCTGCCTGATCATGGCCATGCAGACCCTGGACAAGGGACTGGTCCCCGGCCGCATGCTGGAGCTGCGACTCTGGCGCGAGGCCACCACCATCTTCATGACCTCCGGCCACGGCGGCTGCGGTCCTTACGGGCTGGCCCTGGCGGCGCACCGGCGCGGTTTCCGGGTGGAGATCATCGTCAGCGACCCCGGCTTGCAGATGCTGGAGACGGTCCGCAACGAGGAGAAGAAGGAAGTCATGGCCCTGGTACAGGCCGACATGGAGGCGGAGATAGCGCAACTCGGCATCCCCCTCCAGTTTCAGCCCATTGATCTTGAGCTGCTGGAGCGCAAGTTCCGCGCCGGTTTCGTCCCCCTGGTGCTGATCAGCGCCTGGTGGCTCTACCGGGAGATCGCCCCCCACTGGGTAGTCATCACCGGCTTCGACGACCACTTCGTCTACCTGCACAACCCCTTCGTGGATACCGATCAAGGCGAAGCGCCCGCCGACTCCATCAACATGCCCTTCGGCCGCGAACTCTTCCTGCGCATGTGCCGCTACGGCAGGAAGGGACTCCAGGCCACCGTGCTCATCGGCCCACAATCAACCGGATAAAGATCCACCATGTCCGAACACATCTTGCTGGTTGACGACATCCGTCACTGGAAGGAGCAGTTTCCCGGCTACCCCGCCGTCTCGGTGCAGGACTACCTGACCTGCCCCCAATGGTCGGAGCAACGCGGCCTGCGCGTCATCAACCTCTGCCGCGACACCCAATATCACAGCCCCGGCTACTACGCCTCGCTGCTGGCGGAGGCCAGGGGCCACAAGGCCATCCCCTCCGTGCGCACCATCCAGGACCTGAGCCGCAAGGCCCTCTACGGCGCCGATCTGGAGGACCTGGACAAGAAGGTGGGCAAACTGCTGGGCGGGCGCCGTGACATCGAGACCACCCGCTTCGAGCTGACGCTCTGCTTCGGCAAGTGCGAGACCGAGGAACTGAAGGGCATTGCCCGCAGCCTGTTCGAGACCTTTCCCGCGCCTCTCCTGAAGGTGGAATTCAGGCTCCGTAGCGGCTGGCACATCGCCAAGATCAGGACCATCGGCCTCAAGGCCCTGAAGAAGCCGCAACAGACCTTCTTTTTCGGCGCCATGAACGACTATTTCCGGCAGCGCCACCAGGCCCCGCGCGGTCGCAAGCACCCCCGTTACGACCTGGCCATACTGCACGACCCGGACGAGAGCCTGCCGCCCTCGAATCCGCGCGCCATAGCCGCCTTCGTGCGCGCCGCCAAGAAAGTGGGCATGAACGCCGAGCTGATCACCCGCAAGGACTACGGCCGTCTGGCGGAATACGACGCCCTCTTCATCCGCGAGACCACCAACGTCAACCACCACACCTACCGCTTCGCCCGCAAGGCCGCCAGCGAAGGACTGGTGGTCATCGACGACCCCGACTCCATCCTGCGCTGCACCAACAAGATCTACCTGATGGAGCTGCTGTCGCGGGCGCGCATCCCCACCCCCAAGAGCGTGGTCATCGGCCGCAACGACCTGGCCAAGGCAGAGGAGGAACTGGGCTATCCCATGGTGTTGAAGATCCCGGACGGCGCCTTCTCCCTGGGGGTCTACAAGATCGACAACCAGGAGCAGCTCAAGGAACGGGCGGCCGAACTCTTCCGCGAGACGGAACTGGTACTGGCCCAGGCCTACACCTACACCCCCTTCGACTGGCGCGTGGGCATACTCAACAACGAAGTGCTCTACGTCTGCCGCTACTACATGTCCAACGGACACTGGCAGATCGTGGACCATTCGGGCGATGGCGCCCCCAGGGAAGGGCTTACCGATTCCGTATCGCCCCAGGACGCCCCCGCCGTCGTGGTGCAGAACGCCCTCAACGCCGCCAAGCGCATCGGCGACGGGCTCTACGGCGTCGATCTCAAGGAGACCCCCGAAGGCATCCTGGTCATCGAAGTCAACGACAACCCCAGCATCGACGCCGGTGACGAGGACCGCCTGCTAGGCGATGAACTCTACCTGCGCATCATGCGGGAATTCGTCAAGCGGCTGGACCGGCACATGATGCGGTCGCCCTGACCCAGCAGAAACCTCAGAGGCTGTGAAAAAATCCCCTGCCGTAGCGAGGGCGGCGCTGGGTGTGGTGGGCAAGGCGCGAGGGCCACAATATCTGGGAGTGTAGCGAGCCTACATGACCAGATATTGTGGTCATCGCAACGCGGCACACCGCACCCAGGGTCGTCCGCAGTAGGCGGGGGATTTTTTCACAGCCTCTCAGTTCAACCGCAAAGGACGCAAAGGCCACGAAGGGAAATATGGGGTAGTGCCGTTCCCTGCATGCACCTGCCGGCTGGACGGGAGAAGTGGTGCAGGGATGCACCGGTTACGGACCGAAGGATGGAAATGCAGGTAAGTCATTGTATCTCTTTGCGTACCTTGCGCTCTTTGCGGTTAAGTCAAGGAATTTAGGATGAAAAGGTTGAAAATAGTAACCGTCGGCGATTACCGAAAGGTGGTGGCCAGTCAGCACATCCGGAAGGGCGAGCTTGTCATCGACATGAGCCACGGCGAGGAGATTCCCATCGCCGAGATGGACGACGGCTATTACGCCTTCCAGATCAGAGAAGACCTGTTTCTGGGGTCCAGAGAGGCGGATGCCGGCGACATCACCTGCTTCATCAACCACTCCTGCGACCCCAACCTGGCCTTCCGCGACGGCGATACCCTGCTGACGAACATCAGGCATATCCAGGCGGGCGAGGAACTCTGCTGGGACTACAGCACCTCGATCGACGATGGCGTTTTCAACATGAACTGCGGATGCAACAGCGGCAACTGCCGGGGAACCGTCTCCTCGTTCGGGCAGCTCGACGGCGCCACCCAGCAGAGGCTCATCCCCCTCGCCATCCGGTATATCCAAGAGAAGTACCGGTAATTCTGAATTCCATCCTTCAGCGGGAAAGGGCTTGCCTCCCCTCCCCTTCCTGGTCCTCCTGCTGCAACGCCCACATGCGGGCGTAGATCCCGTCCTGGGCCAGGAGCTGGCGATGGGGACCCTGTTCGACGATGCGGCCCTGTTCCATGACCAGTATGCAGTCGGCATCGACCACGGTGGAGAGTCGATGGGCGATGACCAGGGTAGTGTGGTGTTCGGCCACCTCTTTCAAGGTCTCTTGAATGGCCTGCTCGGTCTCGCTGTCCAGCGATGAAGTGGCTTCGTCGAAGATGAGGATGCGCGGCCGCTTGAGGATGGCGCGGGCGATGGCGACGCGCTGTTTCTCGCCGCCGGAGAGTTTGAGGCCGCGCTCGCCGACCAGGGTCTCCCACTGTTGGGGCAGGCTCTCGATGAATTCGCGGATGTGGGCCATTTCGGCGGCGCGCTCGATCTCTTCTTGACTGGCGTCCGGGCGGCCATAGGCCAGGTTGTAGTGGATGCTGTCGTTGAAGAGCACCGTGTCCTGGGGCACGATGCCGATGGCCTGGCGCAGGCTCTCCTGGGTCAGGCCGCGCAGGTCCTGGCCGTCGATGAGGATGCGGCCGCCGCTGACTTCATAAAAACGATAGAGCAACCGCGACAGGGTCGATTTCCCCGCCCCGCTGTGGCCGACCACGGCGACCTTGCGGCCCGCCTCGACGGTGAAATCGACCCCGAACAGGATCTGCCGGTCCGGGTTGTAGCCGAAATCGACCTGCTCGAAGCGGATCTCACCCCGTTC
Source organism: Gammaproteobacteria bacterium RIFOXYD12_FULL_61_37 (assembly GCA_001801995.1). GTDB lineage: Bacteria > Pseudomonadota > Gammaproteobacteria > Chromatiales > Chromatiaceae > YD12-FULL-61-37. The sequence continues at coordinate 11,778 of MGZB01000024.1, forward strand.
CAGCCGCAGGGGTCTGGCCCCCTCCCCGTCCCGGATCTCCGGCGTCTGCTCCAGCAGCTTGAAGATATTGTCCATGTCGGCCAGGGCGTATTTGATCTGGCGATAGACCACGCCGAGAAAATTGAGCGGGATGAAGAGCTGGAGCAGGAAGGCGTTGACCAGCACCAGGTCGCCGATGGTCATCTCCCCCTTCACCACGCCATTCGTGGCGAGGAACATGACCAGGGTGACGGCGGCGGCAATGATGGCGCCCTGGCCGAAATTGAGCAGGGACATGGAGGTCTGGCTCATGACCGCCGAATACTCCCACTGGGCCAGGGTGTCGTCGAAGCGTCTCAGCTCCCGCGTCTCGTTGCCGAAGTATTTCACCGTCTCGTAATTGATCAGGCTGTCCAGGGCCTGGGCGTTGGACTCCGATTCCAGGCGGTTCATGCTGTGGCGGTACTCCATGCGCCACTCGGTGATGGCGAAGGTGAAGGCCACATAGACCACCACCGCGCCGAAGGTCGCCACTGTGAAGAGCGGGTCGTAGTTGGTCAGCAGGATCAGCGCCACCAGCGAGAACTCCACCAGCATGGGCAGGATGCTGAAGGTCATGTAATTGAGAATGGTGCTGACCGAACGGGCGCCGCGTTCCAGGTCGCGGCTGACCGCCCCGGTCTTGCGCTCCAGATGGAAGCGCAGGGAGAGATTGTGCAGGTGGTTCAACACCCGCGTGGAAAGCCGCCGCATGGCGCGGTAACGCACCTTGGCGAAGACCGCGTCGCGCAGCTCGTTGAACAGGGCGCTGGCCAGCCGCAGCAGGCCATAGGCCAGCAGCGGCATCACCGGCATCAGCAGCATCGCCTTGTCCGTCTTCTCCAGGTAATCGACGATCTCCTTCATCACCAGGGGAATGCCCACATTCGCCCCCTTCGAGACCACCATGCACCCCAGGGCAAAGAGGGCGCGGCCCCGGTACTCCCAGAGGAACGGCAGCATTGCCTTGAGATTGTGCCAATCGCGGCGGTCTTTGTGGGCGGGTTCGGTGTTGCTGATGAAATGCATGGGAGATGGGGGATCGGTCTGGAATGGAAGGGGACAGATTGTACTAATCCCCGGCGCTGAAGGCCTATTTGGCGTGCAGCTCGTCGAGCAGTTCCGGGTGGCGATCCAATAGCCGGAAAAGGTTGATGACGGCCGCGACAGGTTTGGCCTTGCCCTTCTCGTACCGCGAAAAGGCGTACTTGCCGCCTCCCGCCAGGGCCGCCGCCTCGGTCCGGGTAAGCCCGAGCTTTTGGCGGATACGGGCGAGTTCGGCGGCCTCATCGGCATCGATGCGGTCGCGGAAGGCGAACCAAGCGGCCTCTTCCCCGGCATCGAACTCCCGAAAACCATCGTGGCAGTGGTCACACAAGGCGCCACGGACCCGAGTGACGAAGGAAAAGCCCTTGTACCAGGCTTCGACCTCTCTCTCGGAGTCGGAGAGGATTCCATCGCCGCAAAGGGGACAAGGTTGCCCATGCCATTTCGATTTCATATTGCAACTCCTGGCCATACCCAAACCATCGACGACATTGAAGAAGATGAAAAATCGCCATGCCGTAGTCCGGATGGAGAGGACATTATCCTAAAATCCTTTGTTTAACCGCAAAGGGCGCAAAGAACGCCAAGAAAACCAATTCGATGCATTTGTTCGGCGCATCCATCTTCCTGGGCAGGGGCGGAACCTAGACAAGCCAATGAAATCCTTTGCGCTCCTTCGCGTCCTTTGCGGTTAAATGAGGAAATTAGGATTATGTATTTTCGGTAATACAAAGTAATGCAACAAAACAGAAGTAGACACCCCTCTTCGGCTGATTTGATGATTATCAATCCATCCTTGACTCCCGTCTGAATAATGTCAGTATGTCAGATTGTCAGTCTGGGTGGAGGGTATGAATATGTCGGAAGGGCGCTGCAAACCATCCTGTCAGCAGGTCATCAACAGCTTTCCCGGACCCTACGTCATCATCGACCGGGACTACAACATCATGGTTGCGAACCAGGCCTACCGTAACCATTACGGGGCCGAGCAGGGCAATCTGACCGGGCGGAAGTGTTACGCGGTGTCGCACCACAAGGATGAGCCCTGTAGCCGTTGCGGTGAGCGTTGCCCCTTGGAAGAGGTGATGCTGACCGGGGAGATTTCCCAGGTGGTGCATGTCCACTACGGTCACAAGGAGGAGGGGGAAGAACGGGTGCAGATCACCGCCACGCCGCTGTTCGACGACAACGGCAGCCTGCAATTCATCGGGGAATACATCTCCCCCTTGCCCAGCGAGAAGGAAAACAAGCTGCTGGTCGGGCGCTCCCAGGCGATGCTGCGCACCATCAGCCTGCTTCAGCGCGTGGCGCCGACCCGCTCGACGGTGATTTTGCTGGGAGAGAGTGGTGTCGGCAAGGAATGCGCCGCCCAGTACCTGCATCAGTTTTCCAACTGTTCCGAAGGGCCGTTCATCGTCCTCGACTGCGGCACCCTGGGCGAAAATCTTATCGAAAGCGAGCTGTTCGGCCACGAAAAGGGCTCCTTTACCGGCGCTTCGGCGAAAAAGGTCGGCCTGTTCGAAGCAGCCAACGGCGGCACGCTCTTCATCGACGAGGTGGGGGAATTACCCCTCGAACTTCAGACCAAGCTGTTGCGGGTATTGGAGACGGGCACCATCCGCCGCGTCGGCGGCACCGGCTATCTCAAGGTCGATGTGCGCGTAGTCGCCGCCACCAACCGCGACCCCCAGGCCATGGTCCGCGCCGGCCGGCTGCGCGAGGATCTCTACTATCGCCTCTCCGCCTTCCCCATCCGCATACCTTCGTTGCGGGAACGCAAGGATGACATCCCGGCCCTGGCCGAGCATTTCCTGTTGAACATGGAGCAGGGTGACATGCATCTGCCCCTGTCGGTGGATGTGATCGGCGAGCTGCTCAGCCATGACTATCCGGGGAATGTGCGGGAGCTGCGGAATATTCTGGAGCGGGCCGTCATTCTGGCGGCCGGGGATGCCCTGACGCCGGAACACATGGTGTTCGACGACAACCCCGTGCGGGGTCCATCAGGGGACGATACCTTTATCGGCCGTGGCGAATTCAAACCCGTGGTGTCCGCACCCATCCCGGAATCCGATCTCTCCCGCCTGATCAGCAAGCGCGGCGCGCGTCCCGATTACGATGTGGTCCTGCGGACCCTGAGCCGCTGCAATGGTCACCGAGGCCAGGCCGCCAGCCAGCTCGGCATCAGCGAGCGGACCCTCTACCGCTATCTCAAGGAACTGCGTGTCGAGCTGTGATCCCAAATCCCTCGATTTCAACCGCAAAGAACGCAAAGAACACGAAGAGACACAATGACTTACCCGCGCTTCCCATCCAACCCGGCAGGCGAATACACGGGAGGATACAAGTCGATGTTTTTCTTTGCGTTCTTTGCGCCCTTAGCGGTTGAAACGAAGTTTCCAGGATTATTACTCCACGTATTCCGGCCTGTTTGAGGGGGGGCCACATCAGGCTCTGTTGGTATTGCCGGTTTTGTTATCTATGGGACCGGCTTCTCGTTCATCTCCTCACATTTGCCCTACTTCCATCCCGTCCTTGGCTGCCTCTGGCGAGGCATCTCGATCTCACTATTCGCAATCGCCGTCTTTTTCTCCCTTGCCGGGTTTCTTCTTTTTATCCTTCATGGCTTCCGCCTTGCCCGGTTCATTGCCATCTCCACCATTTGCCGAACTTCCAGATGCTCCTTGTGCCGCCTGCTCCGCCGCCGGGGTGGATGGCTGGGCTTCCTCGGCCGAGGAAGCCACCTGCCAGCCCAGGGCCAAGGCAAGGGCAAGGAACACAAACGGCATTTTTTTCATTATTTTCAACTCCGCATGGCGACTTATTGGGTTGCCTGTAATTTAGATTACAATTCCTGTGCCAAGTACCATGAACAACATCATCTGATTGATTCATAAGGCCATAGTGCCCGATGCCCGCAATGATGGCTGCATTTATCCGTCAGCCGCCCTCGAAGTGACATGACTGACTGACAGCCACTGTCAGTGGGGGCATTAACCGCCCATGGGGCGAGACGGCTGAAATGGGGTAGGACGGCCTTCAGGCCGTCCATCGGCGCAGCAGCCGGCCTGAAGGCCGACCTACCCGCCAAAGACAGAGCTTGGCTAACCCGCCGATTCCGGGCTTTCCTTGCGCCACTGCCGCAATATCTCCAGTGCCTCGGTGTATTCGAAGCGGGAGACTTGATGCACCAGCATCTTGCCCGCCGGTCCTAGCGCGGCCTTGAGCAGGTCCGCGTTTTCCGTGACCAGGCGATTGACGCTGGCGTCGGCCATTTCCAGCAGGGGTTGCAGTTCGTTCAGCAGGCGCTGCAAGTGTTGCGGGTCCACCGTGACGGCCGCCTCCGCAACCGGACCCAGTGCCGCGAGCACGGCGGCGGAGAGTTGCCGGTAGGCCTGCTCCAGGGCGTCGATCCCCGGCGCCAGCGCGCCGACATCCCCCCCGCCCCGGATGGCTGACTCCAATTCGTCCGAGAGTTGCTGTACCTGGACTGCCCCCAGATTACCGGCAGCCCCCTTGAGGGAATGGGCCAGGAGTTGCGCCGCCTCGCGGTCGCCCGCTGCCAGCCGTTCGCGCAATTGGGCCATGTCGTTGCCGTGTTCGCTGGCGAAATGGCGCAGGATGCGCATATAGGCATCCTGTTTGCCACTGAGGGTTCTCAGTCCCCGGACGGTATCGAGGGCGGGAATGGCGCCCAGCCTTGCGATGCTGTCCTCCTCTCCCGAAGTCGCCTGGACTGGGATTATCTTTGGACCGGTTTCGGCGGGTTTCGCCGACAGCCATTTCAGCAAGGTGAGGTAGAGGGTATCGGGATCGACCGGCTTGGCGACGAAGTCGTTCATCCCCGCCGCCAGGCAGGCGTGCCGGTCCTCTATGAAGACATTGGCGGTCATGGCCAGAATCGGCAGGGTCTCGCGGCCCGGCAGGGCGCGGATGGCGCGGGTTGCCGCCAGCCCGTCCATCTCCGGCATCTGCACGTCCATGAGCACCAGGTTGTAATCCTGGGCCTGGACCTTGGCCAAGGCGTCGAGCCCATCCACCGCCGTATCCACCCTGAAGCCCAGATCGTGCAGCAGTTCCAGGGCGACCTCCCGGTTGATCGCGTTATCCTCGGCCAGCAGGAGCCGGGCATCGGCGGGCCGAGGCAGGGCCGCTTCCGCTCCGGCCCGTGGCGGGGGATTCGACAGGGTCAATGCCTTGCCCCAGCCCAGCCAGACATCGAACCAGAAGCTGCTGCCCCGGCCGGGCTCGCTCTCCACCCCGGCATCGCCGCCCATCATCCGCGCCAGGCTGCGGGTAATGGCCAGCCCCAGCCCGGTGCCGCCGTACTTGCGGGTGGTGGATACGTCGGCCTGTTCGAAGATCTCGAACAGGCGGGGGATCTTGTCGGCCGTGATGCCGATGCCCGTGTCGCGTACCTCGAAGCGGAACTGGCAGGCGCTGGGGGTCTCTTCCAGAAGCCGGGCGCTCAGGGTGATGACGCCCCGCTCGGTGAACTTGACGGCATTACCCGCGTAGTTGAGCAGGGCCTGTTGCAGACGGGTGACATCGCCGCGCAACCAGAGATTGAGCCGGTCGCCCTCCACCGCCAGGGTCAGACCCTTGGCCGCCGCCTGCGGGGCAATCAAGGATTGGACCTGGTCTATCAGTCCCCCCAGCAGAAAATCGGTGTTCTCCAGCACCATCCGTCCGGCCTCGATCTTGGAGATGTCCAGGATGTCGTTGATGACCGACAGCAGGTGATGGGAGGCGGCGATGATCTTCTCCAACTGCTCGCGCTGGTGTGGCGTCGGCCCGCTGCGATGGAGCAGATGGGTGAGGCCGAGGATGGCGTTCATGGGGGTGCGTATCTCATGGCTCATGTTGGCCAGGAAGGCACTCTTGGCGCAGTTGGCGGATTCGGCCTGCTGACGTGCCTCTTCCAGTTGCGTCGTGCGCTCATGCACCAGTTCTTCCAGGTGATGGCGGTGGCGGTCCAGTTCCTCGCCCATCCGTTTCTTTTCGGTAATGTCCTCGTTGACGGCCACGTAGTGGGTGATGCGCCCATCCGGTTGGCGGATGGGGGTGATGATGGCGAATTCGCAGAACTCACTGCCGTCCTTGCGCCTGTTGTAGAACTCGCCCTTCCAGCTCCGGCCCTGGGTCAGGGTCGCCCAGAGGGCGTCGAAGACGGCCTTGGGCGTCTTGCCCGATTGCAGAATGCGCAGGCTCCGTCCCATGGCCTCCTCGCGGCTGTAGCCGGTGCTGCGGACGAAGGAGTCGTTGACGTACTCGATCCGGCCCGCCAGATCGGTAATAGCGATGGTCTCGGGGCTTTGCTCCACCGCCAGGGAGAGTTTGCGGAGCTGTTCCTCGGCGGCGCGGCGCGCGGAGATGTCTTCACCGGAACTCAAGGTGCCGGTGATCCGCCCGTTGTCGTCGGTCAAGATGGCGTTGTGCCAGGCGACCAGGATCTCGCGGCCGTCACGGTGCAACACCCGGTTCTCGAAATACTCCACGGGGGCGAGTTCCCCTGCCATGATTCGCAGAAAAACGGGGTAGACCAGCTCCATGCCCTCCGGCTGCGGCAGGCAGGTGCTGAACCAATCACGCCCGATCAGCTCGCCCTCGGCGAAGCCCATGAGTTCATACCCCTTGCGATTGATCATGGTGATGCGGCCCTCGGTGTCCAGGGCAACCATGAGGGTCTGCACCGTGTCGAGATAGCCTTGATTGAGGTCGCGTTCCCGTTTCAGCTCGTCTCGGGCCTGCCTCATCTCGGTAATGTCGCGGGCGATGCCGAAAAGGCCGATGGTCTTTCCCTCGGGATCACGCAACGGGCCTTTGGTCGTCAGAAAGGTGCGCATCCCCCCGCCGGATGTGGCCAACTGCTCCTCGATGACACGGACAATCCCTCTGGCGATGACCTCTCGATTGTCGGCGATGACCCGCTCGGCCTGATCGGCCGGGAAAACGTAACTTTCATCCCGCCCGAGCACCTCCTCCCGCGTCTTTCCGACAATGATCGACGCCTGCCGGTTGAACAGGTTGAAACGTCCCGCCAGGTCCTGGGCAAAGATGGCGTCCGTGGAACTGTCGGCGATGGCGGCCAGTAATTGCAGGGATTGCAGGTGCCGGGACTGGATCTCACGCTCGCGCTCTGAGATGGCCAAAGCCTGCCGCTGGCGAATGACCATCGTGGCGGTGCTGACCATAAACAGGGAGAGCAGCCCCGCCAGGGAGATCCAGAGGATGCCGAGCAGGGCATCCTCATAGACCTCCGCCCGGTCCAGCTTGGCGATCAGCATCCAGTCCGTGCCCGCGATGGCCCGCACCACGCCGATGACCGCCTCGCCCCGGTGGTCGATCCCCTCCACCGCCTCGCCCGGCTTGGCCTCGCCGCGCAACACACGGGCGGCAGGCAACAGGGGTTCCGAAAGGGGCGCGCGCAGCCGCGCGGCCGTGTCACTGCGATGCCTCAGCTCGTTGAGAAAGAGCACATCCTCGCCATCGCGGCGGAACAGCAGGGTCTCGGCGGTGCGGCTGGGCACCGGCCACTCCTGGATATAGGGGAAGAGGAAGACCTTGGGATCGATGCAGACCACCACCGCGTAACGGGTTTGCGCGGGGGTGGCGGACAGGGGCACCACCAGGGCCAAATGGGACTGGAACTGTTCCTTTTCCGTCTTGCCGTAATAGAGTTCGCTCATTTCGACCTGGCCGCTGGCCAGGGCGCGGTCGAGGGCCTGTTTCACCGGGGAAGCAAGGATCGGCGCATGATCCCCCGCCCTCAGCAGCAGGTTCCCCCCGGCATCGATCAGCGCCAAGGACCGGTAGCCCATGAGGCTACGGAACTCCTCCATGCGTTTGAGGATCTTGTCCCGGTCCTCCAGATCGCCCTGCTCGCGCCAGCGGATCAGCCGTTCGTTGAAGGCCGTGGCGCCCTGCATCCACTCCGTGTCCCGCCGCCGCTCCTCCAGCCAGAGGCCGATCTGGGAGGCCTTGAGATCGGCGATGGTCTGGAGCCGGGCCACATCCCCGTCCCTGTGGTAAGAAAGGCTGTGGAAAACGGCCCCCAGCGTCAGGGCAATGATGGTGGCGGCGATGAGCAACAACACCGGCAACAACGGACGTAGCGCCAGCGGCTCCTCGGGGGCCGATCCCTGGGCGGCGGGGCGCCGCAACAACCCATAGAGTATCGGCGCGGTGACCGCGATGAAGAGCCAGCCCTTGAGGGTATTGGCCAGGGTGATCCGCTCCGCGTCAGCGAAGAATATCGCCACCGCCCTATCGGAGAAGAAAATCCAGGTGGCGGCGAAGACGACGTAGAGCATCGCGACCGTCAACGCCCTGGAGCGAGAGAAAGGCGGAGCCGGTTCACTCAGGTCGGTCATGGACAAGGCTCCAGGCAGCGATTCCAGGGAAGAAACGGGACCCGGAAACCCGCCGGGGCAGGCCCGCCGAATTCTCGGGGTACCCAGAGTCTAGCCGGGGGAGGGTGAAGTGCAAGGTTGATCCTAAATTCATTGACTTAACCGCAAAGAGCGCAAAGTACGCAAAGAGATACAATGACTTACCTGCGTTCCCCGTCCAAACCGGCAACTGTATGCAGGGAAGGACTCAACTCGATGTTTTCCCTCGCGATCTTTGCGTCCTTTGCGGTTGAACTGCGGTTTTTGGGTTGATAGGTTCTACCGCGCTTCGCGTTTCGGCGGTCTATGCTATTTTGCTGTGAGGCGCCCTGAAAGGGGGCGTTCACATAAGGAGGAAAAAAGATGCCCAATATCACCACAGAAGAACTCCAGGCCGTCTTGCAGCAATTGGAACAGGCCATCTACAACCACGAACAGTGGGCGAAGTCCTTCGACCGCACCCTGATTTGCCGGGGCAGCCACAACCCCCGCGATATCGAAGATAACGCCCACCACCTCTGTCCCTTCGGCCAGTGGTATTACCAACTGTCGCCGGACAGCCTGCGTCAACTGCCCGCGTTCCAGGCCATCGGTCTGGAGCATAAGCAGATGCATCGCCAGGCCACCCAGCTCCTGCGGGTCAGCCTCGCCGGCGGCGGGATTTCACCCCAGGATTACGATCTCTTCGCCAACGCCATGGAACGGTTGCGCCTGGAAATTCACACCCTCAAGCGCGAACTGGCGGAAACGCTCTACAACCGCGACCCCCTCACGGGCGCCAACACCCGCACCGGCTTGCTGACCAAGCTCCGTGAGCAACAGGAACTGGTCCGACGCGGGGTGCAGCCCTGCGCCATCGTCATGATGGATCTGGACCACTTCAAGTCCGTCAACGACACCTATGGGCATTCCACGGGCGATCGCGTGCTCGTCGCCATCACGGGTTACGTCATTGAGCACCTGCGTCCCTACGACAAGCTGTTTCGTTATGGCGGCGAGGAATTCGTGATCTGCCTGCCCGGCTTGGAGCTGGAAGTGGCCCGAGAGGTCATAGAGCGGTTGCGCCAAGGCGTCGCCGCCAACCCGATCGAAACCGCCGGCGGCCAGCCGATCCAGGTCTCCGCCTCGTTCGGCTTCACCATGATCGCTTCGGACATCTCCGTGGAGGAATCCCTCGACCGCGCCGACAGCGCCCTCTACCAGGCCAAGAACGAGGGGCGGAACTGCACCCGCTCCTGGAAACCCGGCCTGGAGGCATAACCGCGCCCCAGAGCCCACCCCCAAAAACTCCGCTGGGCTCCGTTTTTGACCCCTCAAGGGGCAAGAAACACTTGGGGCGGCCCGGCGTGCCGCTCGTTTTCCCACCCCCAAAAACTCCGCTGGGCTCCGTTTTTGACCCCTCAAGGGGCAAGAAACACTTGGGGCGGCCCGGCGTGTTTCTTGAGAGAGAATGAAAATGGACAGGGTAGGTCGGCCTTCAGGCCGTCCATCAGCGCCGCAGCCGGCCTGAAGGCCGGCCTACCCAACTCGGCGTTTGATGCCCGTCTCATTCCCGCTGCCTCGGCAAACAGCGACAGGGAACAGGTCTACAATGTCAGTAGGTTGGCGTCCCAAACGTGGTGGTATCGGCGGTGAGAGAATGGAGGTTCGATCGACCGCCAGAGAGATTCGATGAGCCTGCGTAGACTGGTTCCTTCACTCATCATCTTCACAGCCCTGATCTTGGCCGGTCTCCTCTCTGTGGGATCGAACCATTTTCTCTTGAAGGGCTATGCGGTTGTCGAGCAGCAACAGATGCTGGCCAATCTCCAGCGTCTCCGGCATGCCCTGTCGTCCGAGCTGGATGCCCTGCGTTTCCTGGCCAAGGATTGGGCCTTCTGGGACGACAGCTATCAATTCATGGAGACGCGGGACGAGGCGTTTCTCCAATCGAACCTGGTCGATACCACCTTTACCAATTTGCGCCTGAATCTGATCCTGTTCCTGGACAGCAACGGGGCACCTGCCTTTGCCGGGGCCTTCGATCTGGAGCAGAAAAAGCGGGTTGCCTTGCCGTCTGGGCTGGATGCCCATATCGGCCCCGGCGGGCTGCTGTTGACCTCGGGGGAGACCAAAGACACGCGCCAGGGTTTTCTCGCCCTGCCCGGCGGGTTATTGATGGTGGCGGCCGCCCCCATCCTGACCAGCAACAATGAGGGTCCGGCGCGGGGCGCCCTGGTCATGGCGCGTTTCATGACCGAGGCGGAATGGGCGCGCGTTGCCGAGCGGGTGCAATTGCCTTTGCGGACGGCCCCGGTCGCGGGGGGAGAGGCGGTCGATCCGGAGCCCCTGGTCAAGATCCTGGGCGAGAATCGCATCGCCGGGATACTGCCCCTGACCGGTCTCACCGGGCAGCCGGTCCTGCGGCTGACCCTGGAAAATTCCCGCGCCGTCATGGGGGAGGGCCGCAAGAGCGCCCGCTATTTCGCCATCGCCCTCTGCCTGATCTCCGGCTTCTACATGCTCTTGATCTGGGGCCTGCTGGAACGGCTGGTGATCGCCCCCCTGCTCCGGCTGAGCGGCGATACCCGCCGGATCACCTCCACGAGCGAACACAGCGCCCGCGTGGTGGCCCAGGGGCCGCTGGAGCTGCGCTCCCTGGAGCGGGACATCAATGAGATGCTCGGGGCACTGGAGCGGTCGCAGCAACAGACCCTCGAAGAGGGACGCCGTCTGGAGCATCTGGCCCACCACGATGCCCTGACGGGCCTGCCGAACCGGTTGCTGCTGGAGGCGCGCCTGAACCACGCCTTGCAGCAGGCGCGGCGCGGCGGCCGACGCATCGCCGTCCTGTTCCTCGACCTGGACCGCTTCAAACTGATCAACGACAACCTGGGACACCCCATCGGCGACAAGCTGCTGCAACGGGTCGCGGAGCGCCTGACCGCCCTGCTCCGCAGCGAGGACACCGTGGCGCGGCTCGGCGGGGATGAGTTCACCCTGGTCCTGGAACACCTCTCCCACATCGGGGTGGCCGCCTCGGTCGCCCGCAAGGTGCTCAAGGCCCTCACCCAGCCCTTTGAAGTGGACGGCCACGAGCTTTCCATCAGCGCCAGCATCGGTATCGCCCTGTTCCCGGACAACGCCGACGCGGCCGACCTGCTCCTGCAACGGGCCGACCTCGCCATGTACAAGGCCAAGGAATCCGGCCGCAATGCCTTTGCCTTCTACTCCAGCGACCTTACCTTCAGCGCCTCCGATTACTACGCCCTGGAGCTTGATCTGAAGCGGGCGCTGGGCCGCGAGGAATTCCGAATCCACCTGCAACCCCTGGTCGATCCGAGCGGCAACCTGGTGGGAGCCGAGGCCCTGTTGCGCTGGCACCATCCCCAGCGGGGGCTGTTGCTGCCGGGGGATTTCATCACCCTGGCCGAGGAGTCGGGGGTGATAGTCCCCATCGGCCAATGGCTGCTGGAAAGCCTTTGCGGCCATGCCGCCGCCTGGGCCGGCCCGCCGCTTCGCATCGCCGTCAATCTCTCCAGCCGCCAACTGCTGGACGAGGATCTGCCGCGCCTGGCGGAACAGGCCCTGAAAAGGGGCAACCTCCCGCCCCAGCGTCTGGAACTGGAGATCGCCGAGGAGATGGTTGCCGAGCGCGTCGAGGAGTACTCCGGGGTATTGGAGCAGCTTCACGCCCTGGGGATCGGCATCGCCCTGGACAAATTCGGCGCCGGCCATCTGTCCCCGGCCGATCTGGCCCGGTTGCCCCTCACGCGGGTCAAGACCGACCTCTCGCTCATGGCGCAACTGCCGGAGACGCCGGAACAGGGCTCCGCCATGCGGGCCGTCATCGCCATGGCCCACGGCCTGGGGCTGAAAGTGACCGCCAAGGGCGTGGAGACCCCGGCCCAGCGCGACCTGCTCGTCGCCCTCGGCTGCGACGAGATGCAAGGCTTCCTGTTCGGCGGGCCGGTCGAGCTGTCCGCCTTTTCGCCTCTATTCAGGAATGGCTTCACTCCCCGTCGTTATGAAAATCCGTAGGGCGGATAAGCCTAACCCCCCTCATTTAACCGCAAAGGCCGCGAAGGAACGCTAAGGAATTCATTGGCTTGTCCAGGTTCCGGCCCTGACCAGGAAGGTAGGAGCAAAGATAAAGGCATCGGGTTGTTTTCCTTAGCGTTCTTTGCGTCCTTTGCGGTTGAAAAGAGGTTTCTAGGATAAGCGCAGCGCATCCGCCGTGTCCGGCAACGCTGTGGTGGATGCGCTATCGCTTATCCACCCTACGCAATTTTCCATCCTTTGGTCCATAACCGGTGCATCCCTGCACCATTTCTCATCTTCCGGGGTGGCGGACCGCCATGATCGTCAGCCCAAACCGAGCAGAAAGGCCTCCGCCGGTATGGGGCGGCCGAAGAGGTAGCCCTGGTAGATGTCGCAGCCACGGGCACGAAGAAAGTCGCGTTGCGCCTCGGTCTCCACCCCCTCGGCCACCACGTCCAGGTGCATTTGGCTGGCGATGGCCATGATGGTCTCGACCAGGGCGGCATCATCGCTGTCCCGTGGCAACCCGGAGACGAAGCTCCGGTCGATCTTGAGTTCTTGCAGGGGCAGGCGTTTGAGGTAGGCGAGCGAGGAATAGCCGGTGCCGAAGTCGTCGATGGAGAAGCGCACCCCCAGACGTTCCAGTTCGCTCATGCGGGAGATGGTTTCGCCGAGGTTGTCGAGCAGCATGCCCTCGGTGATTTCCAGGGTGAGATGAAACGGGCAGGCGCCGGTATCGGCAAGGGTCTGCCGCACCCCTTCCACGAATTGGGGCTCACGGAACTGCCGGGGGCTGACGTTGACCGCCACCCGCAGGTCATGCCCCCTGTTCTCTAAATGCTTGAGCAGCCGGCAACTTTCGGCCAGCACCCAGTCGCCGATGGAGACGATAAGCCCCACGTCCTCCGCCAGGGGAATGAAGGAGGCGGGCGAAACCAGCCCGCGGACGGGGTGTTCCCAGCGCAACAGGACTTCGGCGCCGACAATGCGGCCCGAGGCGTCCTGCTGGGCTTGCAAATAGAGGCGGAACTCGCTTCGCGCCAGGGCCTCGCGCAGGTCGCGCTCCAGGGCAAGCCGCTGCTCGACGGCGGCCTGCATCGCGGGTTCGAAGAAGCAAAGGCAGTTGCGCCCGGCCTCCTTGGCCCGGTACATGGCCGTGTCGGCATGGCGCAGGAGTTCGTCGGGACCTTCATTGTCCTCCGGAAAGAGGGAGACACCCATGCTGGCGCTGACAAAGTGCTCGCCCCCTTCAAGCTTGTAGACCTGCCCCAGGGCCGCGCGCAGCTTCTCGGCTACGCCCCGCACAAGAGTAGCCGCCTCGGCGAGCTGACTGCCCAGATTGACCAGGAGCACCACGAACTCGTCGCCACCCAGGCGGGCCACGGCATCGTCCTGGCGCAGTTGGGAGGAGAGACGCCGCCCCACCTCCTGGAGCAGCAGATCACCCATGGCATGGCCGTAGGCGTCGTTCAGGTTTTTGAAATGGTCCAGGTCGATGAACAGCAGTGCGCCGCAACGATGGTGGCGCCGGGCGGCGGCCAGTTCGTGACGCAGGCGCTCAAGCAGCAGACGGCGGTTGGGCAGCGCGGTGAGCGGATCGTAATAGGCGAGGCGCTCCACTTCGGCCTGGACCCGTTTGTGCTCGGTGATGTCCAGGAAATTGGCCACGAAATGGCTGATATGGCCGTCGCCGTCGCGGGCGCACTTGATGGAGAGCCACTCTGGATAAATCTCACCGTTCTTGCGCCGGTTCCAGATCTCCCCTTCCCATTGACCCTCTTCGTGCAAGCGCCGCCACATGGCGGCATAGAAGGCGGCATCCTGCTGGCCGGAGCGCAGCACCTCGCCCGGCGAACGGCCGGTCACCTCCGCTTCCGTGTAACCGGTGATGGCGGTGAAGGCGTTGTTGACCCGCAGGATCAGGCCCCGCTGGTCGGTGATGATGATGGCCTCGGTGGTCTCGAAGGCCGTCGCCGCCAGGCGCAGGGCCTCTTCCGCCCGCTTGCGTCCGCTGATGTCCAGATGGGTGCCGGTGACGCGCAGGGCATTGCCTTGGGCGTCCCATTCGGTGACGCGGCCACGGGTGAGCACCCAGCGCCAATCGCGATTCTTGGCGCGCATGCGGTGCTCGGCCTCGTATTGGGGCGTCAGGCCATGCAGGTGATCGTCCAGGGCGCGCCGCGCCAGGGGCAGGTCGGCGGGGTGGACCAGCTCCTCCCAAGTAGCGAAGACCTGTTTGATCTCGTCCAGACGGTAGCCCAGCATGCCGGCCCAGCGCTCGTCGTAGACCACGTCGCCGGTCTGCACGTTCCAGTCCCAGAGACCCAGATCAGCCCCCTTGAGGGCCAGGGCCAGGCGCGCGCGGCTCTCTTCCAGCGCGGTACGCAGACGGTAGGACTCGCTCACGTCGCGGAACACCATCACCACGCCGATCAGTTCCCCCTTGGCGTCGCGAATGGGGGCAGCGCTGTCGGAGATGTGGTGCCGGCGGCCGTCCCAGGCGACGAGCACGGTATGGTTGGCCAGGCCAACCACGCGGCCGGTCTCCAGCACTTGGCCGACTGGAATCTCGGCGGGCTGGCGGGTCAGGGCGTTTTCGATATGGAACACGTCGCCGACCGGCCTGCCGACGGCCTCTGCCTGGGTCCAGCCGGTGAGGGACTCGGCGATGGGGTTGAGGTAGCTGATCCGCATGGCGGTGTCGGTGGCGATCAGTCCGTCGCCGATGGACTGGAGGATGGCGGACAGCCGCCCCTCGCTCGCCGCCAGGGCCTGCACGGTGGTCTCCACCTCGCCCGCCATGTGGTTGAAGGCATCGATCACATGGCGCAGCTCGGGGCTGCCCTGGGGAAGGATGCGCTGGTCGAAGCGCCCGCCGGCCAGGGACCGGCTGCCCTCGTCCAGGGCCTGGAGGGGCCGCAGACCCAGGCGCAACACCAGCCAGATGCCCAGAAAATCCAGCCCGATGGCCAACGCCAGGATAGACAGGTGCTGCAACAGGCGTGACCAGGCGCGGTTGATGGCGTGCTGGGCGGTCAGGGTGATCTCGAAGCTGCCGTAGCTCCGCCCGCCGATCCCGGCATCGATATTGCCCTGGAGATCCCGCAGGCCCAGCCATCCGGCGAACCAGTCCGGCGTTTCCGGGGCCACCGGATCGTCGCGGCTCTCCAACCGGGTGCCGGAGGCGTCGCGATAGACGATGCCGGCGATGGTGGGGCGGCGGATCTGGCGGTCCAGGTTCTGCTGCAAGGAAGAGAAGTCACCGATCACCAAGATGTCGGCCACTTCCGCCGGCAATGTGCGCAGCTCACTGTCGAGTTGGGTGCCCAGGGCCATGGCCGCGTCGAGGGCATCGCTGCGGGCCGAGATGTAGAGCATGGCAAGGCCCGCGACCAGCAGGGCCAGGCTCGCCGTCACCAGCAGGCGGGCGACGAAGGGCAGTCGATCCCAGAGTCTGACGGACATCAACCCTTACCCTGAAATATGCGAAGCACCCTCGCCCCCTCCCCCTTGGGGGAGGGTTGGGGAGGGGGAACGATCAAGGGGCGAGGCGCCCTCTTTATGTTCTGGTGTGGCTCGCCTCGCCCCATGATCGTTACTCGATGTCCTTCACCAAGGTCTCCCGGTAGAAGTCCCAGTAGTTCTGGTAATCGCCCGGATCGGACGGCAGAAAGCCATAAGGGGGCTTCTGCTTGATGGTGGACGCGGCGGTTTCGAGCACCCTGGCCCCTTCCGGGTCATCCGGCATGGCCGCGAAGGCCTGGCGCACCGCCTCCATCACCTTCTCGGGTACGCGCGGATGGGCCGAGACCGGCAGATTATGGTAGGGCTGAGACTCCCAAAGGACACGGTAGTTGATGCCCTCTCGCGCGGCGAAGGCGCGCATCACCTGGCTGTTGACCCCGGCGGCAACGACCCGGCCCGCCTTGAGCTGGCCCATGATGCCTTCCTGATTGCCGCCGAAGTTGGGGCTGACCGGGATGCCCTGGCGCAGCAAATGGTCCATGGGCACGGCATAACCGACAAAGGCCGCCTTGGAGGGAAAACCCACCTCCAGCCCCTTGAGGCCGGCAAGGGACTGGTAGGGCGAATCGGCCAGAACGACGATCTGCCCGCTGATCGGCTCCCCCTTGGGCCGCAGGATGACCCGGTAACCTTGCATCGAGGTGGCCGGTAGAAAGATGGTGTTGGAATAGACGAAGTCGTATTCGCCACGGGCGATGGCCTGATTGGACTCCGGCGCCGTGCGGGTGATCTTCATCTCCAGCGTCACCCCGGCCCGGCGGGAGACCCAGTCGAGGATAGGGTTCCAATACTCCGCCGTAAGGACGGGACTGCGTTGCGAAAGCACACCGAAGCTGTAAGGCCCGGCAAGCGCCACCGGCGACAGCTGCAGGGACAAGAGCAGAATGGAAAAGATTCTGAATGCGCGCATGTTGAACAGCCTCTTGGTCGAATCGATGTCTGGTTGGTTCGCAACAGACGGAGAAGAGGCTGGAGTCCCTGCGGCCCCGGAGGTTCCCCGACGCACTATAAACTTAGATGGTTTTCCTGTTTATGGAAACGCCTGTGGGGCCGAGTGTATGGGAATTCCCGGAAAATGGGTCCGAAGAATTTGTGGTTAGGGTGTTACTCTTTCCATGCGAGTGGTTATAATAACCACCATGGGCAGCAAGCAAATCATCAAGCTACTGGAAGCGGACGGCTGGGAGTTGCGTTCGGTGCACGGCAGTCATCACATCTTTCGCCACCCAACGAAGCCCGGTCATATCTGCGTGCCGCATCCAAAGCAGAATTTGGGCGTGGGCTTGGTGCACAAGCTGCTGAAGCAGGCTGGATTGAAGTAGAGGAGCGATGCCATGAAATTCCCGATTGCGATTGAACCCTCCACCGAAAAAACGGCGTGGGGCGTGGTGGTGCCCGATCTTCCCGGCTGTTTCTCGGCGGGCGATTCCGCCGAGGATGCCTTTGCGAATGCCGTTGAGGCCATCGAGGCGCATTGCGAAATCCTGTCCGACGACGGCGTGGATATTCCCCTGCCGCGTCCTTTGGTCGAATGGCAGACCGATCCCGAATTTGCCGGGTGGGTGTGGGCGCTGGTGGAGGTGGATGTGTCCCGCTTCGAGGGCCGCGCCGAGAAAATCAACATCACCCTGCCGCGCCGTCTGCTGGCAAAAATCGACAGCTACGCCAAGGCCCACGGCGCCACACGATCCGGCTTTCTGGCCGAGGCGGCAAGGGCTGCTATGCGATAGGTGTGTGACGAGCTGTGACGCCGCAAGGACGCGGGGAAGACCTGATTCGCCAGAACGGCTGTTATGTGTCGTAACTTGGTAAATATGGTGGGTCGTGAAGGATTCGAACCTTCGACCATCCGATTAAAAGTCGGATGCTCTACCACTGAGCTAACGACCCATAAGGGAGGTGCGAATTCTACAGGAATGGTGCCGGTTAGGAAACCCGGCTTTTCTGGCGCGGAGGGCGGCGGGGCAAGCCGCCGCCCTTTTTTGTTTAGACTGGATCGAGCTTCCGCAGGGCGGCCGGCAGCAGCTTCAGATCGGCCAGCGAGGTCAGCAGGGCCTTGATGAAGGTGGCTTCGTCTTCGTAGACCATCTTGTAGTACTGGATCTTCATGGTCAGGGCGCTGCCGAGGACGATGGCGCCGAAGGTGAGGAAGGAGCCCAGGGCCAGGGTCGAAACGCCGGTGATGGCCTGGCCGATGGTGCAGCCCATGGCAAGCACACCGCCGAAACCCATCAGCAGGGCGCCTATGATGTGGTTGGCAAAGTCGCCGAGGGAGCTGAACCACTCGATGCGGAAGCGGCGGTTGAGGAGCGACCAGAGAAAGGAACCGGCGATAACGCCCAGAAGCGACATGACGCCGAAGGTCAGCAGCGCCGAATCAAGCCCGCTGCTCAGAAAGCCGAGGGTCTGCCCCATGGGATTGATGAAGGTGAAGGACTGGGGGCTGAGGGGGCGGCCCTGATCCGGCTTGCCTTCGGGGGATTCCGCCAGCATGTCCCACTGGTCGTAATAGGCGGTCAGGTTGTAGACCTCCCCGCCGGCATTCACGGCGACGTTGCTGGTGAGATACCAGGCGCCGAGGATGACGAGCCCCACCATCAGGCCGCCCAGGATGTTGTCGAAATTGCGGCGGAAATCGGCTGATTTGAAGATGTAGCCGAGCAGGCCCAGGCCGATGACGGCAGCGGCCACCAGTCGCAGGGTGGCGGCGCCTTCTGCTCCGCCCAGCACGGCCCCCAGGTCCTGGCTCGCGCCCAGGTTCACGGAGAGGGGACGAATCCAGCCGATGAAGAAGAGCGACATCAGGGTCTGATCGGTACCGGGGAAGGGGTTCACCATGAAGTAGGCGATCAGGGCAATGACGGCCAGGACGAAAATGGACTTGATGTTGCCGCCGCCGAGACGGATCAGCACCTTGTTGCCGCAACCGCTGGCCAGGGTCATGCCGATGCCGAACATCAGGCCACCGAGGATGTGTTCCGCCAGCAGGAGCTGACCGCCGCGATAGGGGGGAAAGGCATCGCCGGGGCGGGCCAGACCAGCCGATTCCAGGATTGCCACGCCGATCACGGCCACCGCGATGGCCAGAAGCCAGGCCCGGATGCGGCCGTAGTCGCCCATGTTCACCGCGTCGGAGACGGCGCCCATGGTGCAAAAGTTGGTCTTGTTGACCACCGCGCCCATGACCACCGCCAAGGCGAAGGTCGCCCAAAGCATTAAGGATTGCGCTTCGGCAAAGGTTTCAAAGGTCATCTCTCACTCCTCGTTGATCGGGCACCCGATGCGTTTCGTATTGTATTGATGGATATCAATATCCTACCAAGTACCTCGGTATTTTATCCATAGCGAAATTCACCATTTTGAATGGTGGGTGGTGGCCGATCCACCAGCTATTACACCGGATGGGGGCAAGAACATTGGCCGGGGCCGTGCGGGGCAGCCTTCTCCGTGGCTTTGGCCGCATCATCCCTGACCGGGATGCCGATGCGGTTGAGTTCGCGCACGGACTCCAAGACGCTCCCGTCCACCGGCGACCAGCGGGAAAAGCCTAGCCCCTTCAGGATCTCGGCCCCTTTCGGGTCTTCGTGCATGCCGAGCAGGAGATGGCGCAGTCTTTCGATCTGATCACCCAGTTCGGGAGAGGCCATGATGATGTGCGAAGACTTCTGTTCCTCGGAGAGGAAAAAGGCCCTTACGGTGCTTTTCCCCAGATTGGTCAGCGAACGGTAAAAGTCGTCGTAGACGAAACCGTAGCGGAACTCCCCTCGCACCACCGCGTTCATCACCGACAGCCAGGAATCGCGGTTCACGACCGCCCTGGGTTGAACCCCACGGGTAGCCAAGGCGTATAGGGCCAGGTTGGTGGGCAGCATGGAGTTGACCGAGACCACCTCGCGATCGGCCAGATCTTCCAGGCTCGGCGCCTCGACCTGGTCGTTGGCGACTATGACCACCTCGTCGAACAGACCATGCGGCCGGCCCAGGACCGTATAGCCCTCGTTCTCGGCCAGCTTCAGGGAGTCACGGGGATTGGCGTAGACGATCTGGCCGGATCTCAGGTTGGCGTGGAACTCTTTGAAGTCCAGCGAGACGCTGAAGATAACGCCCGGCGCCAGACGGGAGCTCAGGTATTGGGAAAGGAAAAACCAGCGTTCGGGATTGCGCGATGTATCGTGCGGACACACCATCATCTTAATCTTTTGCATCTCTGCCCCTCTCTCTAACGGAATAATCGAGATTATTTTTTTGGCGGAGAAAGATTACATGGACGGGGCGTCCACGACGCCCCTCAATACCTATGGAGTAATCGGGTGAATTCCAGGGGGCACGCCATCCCCCCGTGGAATAGCCTTCGACCTCCCTAACCATGGCGCCGGGTTCAAGCCTTGGAACCGGCCTCCTTGACCTTGCCGGCCAGGCGGGCGGCGATCTCTTCGACCTGATCCAGATCGATTCCCTCAACCATGACCCGGATCAGGGGCTCGGTACCGGAAGGCCGCAAAAGGACACGGCCCCGGTTGCCCAGTTCCTTCTCCGCATCCGCCAACGCCTGAATGACGGCAGGGTTCTCCAGCACGCCGTCGCGGCTTTTGAGACGGACGTTTATCAGTTTCTGCGGATACATCTTCAACCCGCCCAGGAGCTGGCCGAGGTCCTGCCCGGTCTGGCGCATCTCCACCAGGATCTGGAGGGCGGAGACGATGCCGTCACCCGTGGTGGTCCTATCCAGGCAGATGATATGACCGGAGGACTCGCCGCCGAGGATCCAGCTCCGTTCCTTCAGGCGCTCCATGATGTAGCGGTCGCCCACCTGGACCCGGTCCAGCACGATCCCCTTGTCCGCCAGGGCGTGTTCCAGGCCCAGGTTGCTCATCAGGGTGCCGACCACGGCGCCCTGGAACTCCCGGTTGCGGATACGGGAACAGGCGATGATATAGAGCAACTGGTCGCCATCGATGATCTCGCCGGCGCTGTCCACCATGAGCACCCGATCGGCATCGCCGTCCAGGGCGATGCCCAGATCGGCGCCCTGCTCCAGCACCGCGACCCGCAGCTTTTCCATGTGGGTCGAGCCCACGTCCTTGTTGATGTTCAGTCCATCGGGGGTGACACCGATGGCGATCACCTCCGCCCCCATTTCCTCGAAGACATGGGGCGCGATGTGGTAGGCCGCGCCGTTGGCGCAATCCACCAGGATCTTCATGCCCTGAAAACTGATATTGGAGGGCACGGTACTCTTGCAGAACTCAATGTAACGGCCCGCCGCATCGTCGATACGATAGGCCTTGCCCAGAAACTGGGAGCCCACCGTCTCCATGGGCTTGTCCATCTCCTCCTCGATCAGCATCTCCACCTCGTCCGGGAGCTTGCTGCCGTCGCTTGAGAAGAACTTGATGCCGTTGTCGTGATGGGGATTGTGGGAGGCGCTGATGACGATACCGGCCTGGGCGCGGAAGGTGCGGGTCAGATAGGCGATACCGGGCGTCGGCATGGGACCGAGCAGATGGATATCAACCCCGGCGGCGGCCAGGCCCGCTTCCAGCGCCGATTCGAACATATAGCCCGAAATACGGGTGTCCTTGCCGATCAGGATCTTGCCGTCCACACCCTGGCCGAGTACCCGCCCGGCGGCCCAACCCAGCTTCAGGATGAACTCGGGATTGATCTTGTCGTCACCGACACGGCCACGGATGCCGTCGGTACCAAAATATTTACGTTTCAAAGGGACTCCTCTGTTCGCTCTATCACGGCCCAGGCCATTTTAATGGCTTCGACCGTTTCCTTCACATCATGTACCCGCAACAGGCGGGCTCCGCGTTCGACGGCCATCACGGCGGCGGCCAGGCTGCCGTTCAGCCGCTGCTCGACCGGGACGCCGCCCAGCGCCGCCCCGATCATGGACTTACGCGAGATACCGACCAGGAGCCCCCGGCCCAGGGCGCGGAATTCGTCCAGCCGTGCCAGCAGGCTGAGATTGTGCGCCAGGGTCTTGCCGAAGCCAAACCCCGGATCGATCAGTATCCGCTCCGGGGGAATGCCGGCGGCGGTGCAGGCTTCGATGCGTCCTTGCAGGAAGGCCATCACCTCCGCGACCACGTCGGCATAAGCGGGGGCTGCCTGCATGCCGCCCGGTTCGCCCTGCATGTGCATCAGGCAGACGGGGACACCGCAGGCGGCGGCGGTTTCGAGAGCACCCGGCTTGCGCAGGGCGAAGATGTCGTTGACAAGCCCAGCCCCGGCCCGCACCGCCTCGGTCATGACCTCCGGCTTGCTGGTGTCGATGGAGATCGGCAGGGGAAGCTCGGCGTGGAGGCGCTCGATCACCGGGATCACCCGGTCCAGTTCCTCCTGGAGAGAGACCGGGCTGGCGCCGGGGCGGGAAGATTCGCCGCCCACGTCGATGATGGCCGCGCCCTCCGCAGCCATGCGCCGGGCCTGAGCCATGGCCCGGTCCAGTCCATGAAACCGGCCGCCATCGGAGAAGGAATCAGGGGTGACGTTGAGAATACCCATGACGGCAGGCCGGCTCAGATCGAGCGGACGGCCGGCGCAGTTGAGGATGGACGGGAATGTCATGGGTAATGAGGCTTGAGCCTTGTAGGTTGGGTTAGGCGCGCGCCAGCCGCGTGGGGAAACGAGTTATCAGTGAGTTTGCCCGTCTAACCCAACCTACAATCTCAAGCCTATAGCCTAATGCTGATTCACCGGCCCGCCGATGGCCGTTTCGTCCCCGCCCTTGCCCTTGGCGTCCGAGTCCTTACCGCCCTTTTTCGTGCCGCCGGAGGAATCGTCATCCCAGTCCGCTGGAGGACGGGGGGCGCGGCCGGCCATGATGTCGTTGATCTGGTCGCTGTCGATGGTCTCGTACTTGATCAGGGCATTGGCCATGCTGTGGAGCCTGTCCATGTGCTCGGTCAGGATCTCGCGCGAACGCTCGTAGTTGCGGTCGATGATGACCCGGATCTCTTCGTCGATGGCATGGGCGGTGTCATCGGAGACATTCTTGTGCTGAGTCACCGAACGGCCCAGGAAGACCTCCTGGTCGTCCTCCGTATAGGTCAGGGGACCCAGGCGGCCGGATAGGCCCCACTTGGTCACCATGCCGCGGGCGAGTTCGGTGGCGCGCTGGATGTCGTTCTGGGCACCGGTGGTGACCTTCTCCCCGCCGAAGACGAGTTCTTCCGCGATACGTCCGCCGTAGAGGCTGGAGATCATGCTCTCCAGGTGCTCCTTGGAAAAGGAGTACCGGTCCTCCTCGGGCAGGAACATGGTGACGCCGAGGGCGCGGCCGCGCGGGATGATGCTGACCTTGTAGACCGGGTCATGGGAAGGCACGGTGCGACCGACGATGGCGTGGCCCGCCTCGTGGTAGGCGGTCAGCTTCTTCTCTTGCTCGCTCATGACCATGGAACGGCGCTCCGTGCCCATCATGATCTTGTCCTTGGCCCGTTCGAAGTCCTCCATCTCCACCAGCCGCTTGTTACTCCGCGCGGCGAAGAGGGCGGCCTCGTTGACCAGATTGGCCAGATCGGCCCCGGAAAACCCAGGGGTCCCACGGGCGATGATATTGGGCTGCACGTCGTCGGCGATGGGCACCTTGCGCATGTGGACCTTGAGGATCTTCTCGCGGCCCCGCACGTCGGGCAGGGGCACCACGATCTGGCGGTCGAACCGGCCGGGACGCAGCAGGGCGGGATCAAGCACGTCGGGGCGGTTGGTGGCGGCGATGACGATGATGCCCTCGTTGCCCTCGAAGCCGTCCATTTCCACCAGCAACTGATTCAGGGTCTGCTCGCGTTCGTCGTGACCGCCGCCCAGCCCGGCACCGCGATGGCGGCCCACGGCGTCGATCTCGTCGATGAAGATGATGCAGGGGGCGTGCTTCTTGGCCTGCTCGAACATATCTCTGACACGAGACGCGCCGACGCCCACGAACATTTCCACGAAGTCGGAACCGGAGATGGAGAAGAAGGGCACCTTGGCTTCGCCGGCAATGGCACGCGCCAGCAGGGTCTTGCCGGTGCCGGGCGGACCCACCATCAGGGCGCCACGGGGGATCTTGCCGCCCAGCTTCTGGAACTTGCCGGGATCGCGCAGGAATTCCACCATCTCGGCCACATCATCCTTGGCCTCTTCGATGCCGGCCACGTCGTTGAAGTTCACCTTGACCTGGTCCTCGCTCATCATGCGGGCACGGCTCTTGCCGAAGGACATGGCGCCCCGGCCGCCGCCACCGCCCTGCATCTGGCGCATGAAGAAAATCCAGAGGCCGATCAGGATGAAGAGCGGGAACCAGTTGATGAAGATCTGCTGCAACAGGCCGGGCCGGTCCGGGGGGTCCGCGACGATTTCGACCTCGCTGCTGATCAGATCGCCGATCAGGCCATCATCCCTGGGGCTGTAGGTGGTGAAACGGCTACCACTTGTGGTGGTACCGATGATGGTATTTTCCGTGATCTCCACCTTCTTCACATTCCCCTGCTTCACCTCGCTGAGGAACTGGGAATAGGGCATGGGCTGGCCGCGCGTGGTCTGGGTCGAGAAGTTGTTGAATACCGACATCAAGACCACCGCTATGACAACCCATAGGATGATGTTCTTAGCCAAATCGCTCAAGGCAGAGTCCTCGTATGCTCTAATGCATGTAACATTGCGAAAATTATACCCGTTTTCCCCTGGCCAGGAGATAGACCTCGCGGCTGATGGACCTTGAGGCCTCGGGCTTCCTCGTCATCACCTTGCTGAAGCTGAGCCTCAACTCTTTGAGAAAGGGCTCGAAGCCCTCCCCCTGAAATACCTTGACCAGAAAATCACCGCCGGGTTTCAGAGTCTCCCGCGCAAAATCCAGGGCCAGTTCGCATAAATGGATAGATCGGGGTTGATCGACCACAGCCACACCCGAGACATTGGGCGCCATATCGGAAATTACAAGATCGACCGGCCGCCCGGACAGCAGTTCCCTCAGTTTTTCCAGGACTTCCCGCTCCCTGAAATCCCCCTCAAGGAACTCGACACCGGCCACCGGGTCCATCGGCAGAATATCCATGGCAATCACCACTCCCTTGCCGCCCACCGATTGACTGGCTACTTGGGTCCAACCGCCGGGCGCGGCGCCCAGGTCAACCACCACCTGTCCGGGCCGGAGTATCCTGTCCTTCTCCTGGATCTCCAGCAGCTTGTAGGCCGCCCTGGAGCGGAACCCTTCGCGCTGGGCGCGCTGTACATAGGGATCGTTGAAATGCCGGTTCAACCAGCGTTGGCTGCTCTTGGTCTTGGCCATCTATATTTTACTTCGTCACTCGGGAAGGCTTCCGGGGCTATAATGGCCCGTTTTCAGCCGGACACCAAGTCATGAAACTCAGCGAACCCCAAAAGCGCCACCTCAAGGGACTGGCCCACCACCTCAAGCCGGTCGTCATCATCGGCCAAGCGGGGGTAACCGAAGGAGTGCTGGGAGAGATCGGCGTCGCCCTGGACTTCCATGAACTCATCAAGGTCAAGGTCAACGCAGGGGAGCGGGAGGAACGGGACGCCATGATCGAGGCCATCACCACAGCCACCGGCGCCGTCTTCATCAACCGTATCGGCCATGTGGCCATCTTCTTCCGCCGCAACAGCCGCAAGCCGAAGGTTGTGCTTCCCGCGTAAGCAGGGCGGGGCTTACTCCCTTCCCCTTCCTGCCCAATCTTCCGGCGTATAAGTGGTGACGCTCAGGGCATGGAGCTCGCCGCTGGCGATCAAATCCTTGACCCTCTCCATCACCATGCGGTGCTGCTGGATACGGCTCTTGCCGGCGAAGGCCTCGCTGATCACCAGGGCCTCCAGGCTGCAACCCTCGCCTTTGATGGTAATGGCTGCGTCCGGCAGCGCCTCTTGGATGCGCCGTTTGACGGTCTCGCTCAACATGGGCCTACTCCTCCAAATCAAAGCTCGCGCGTGGCAAGAAAGCGGATATCCGGCCAGCGTTCCTGGGTCAGTTGCAGGTTGACGCGGGTGGGGGCCAAGTAAACAAGCTGCTCGTCGCCGTCCAGGGCCAGGTTGTCGTGGGCCTTCTGGCGGAACTGTTCCAGCATCTTGGGATCGTCGCACTGGACCCAGCGGGCAGTGGCCACGCCGATCGTCTCGACCACCGCATCGACGCTGTATTCGTTCATGAGCCGGTGGGCGGCCACGTCGAATTGGAGCACGCCGATGGCGCCCAGGATCAGGTCGTTGTTCTTCAGCGGCCGGAAGGATTGGGTGGCGCCCTCCTCGGACAATTGCAAGATGCCCTTCAGGAGTTGCTTGCTCTTGAGCGGGTCTTTCAACACCACGCGGCGGAACAGTTCGGGGGCGAAGAAGGGGATACCCTCGTATTTCAGATCCTCGCCCTCGGTAAAGGTGTCGCCGATCTGGATGGTGCCGTGGTTGTGCAGGCCGATGATGTCGCCCGGCCAGGCCTCCTCCACGTGGGCGCGCTCGGCGGCCTGGAAGGTGACGGCGTTGGAGACCTGCACCGTCTTGCCGATGCGCACGTGCCGCATCTTCATACCCTTGGTGTAGCTGCCGGAGCAGACGCGCATGAAGGCGATGCGGTCGCGGTGCTGGGGGTCCATGTTCGCCTGGATTTTGAAGATGAAGCCGCTGAACCTGTCCTCGGCGGGCTCGACGATTCGCTGTACCGTGGCGCGGGGCTGGGGCGGAGGGGCGTATTCGACGAAGGCGTCCAGCAGCTCCTTGACACCGAAGTTGTTGATGGCAGAGCCAAAGAAGACCGGCGACTGTTTCCCTGCCCGGTAGGCCTTCAGGTCGATCTCATGGCTGGCGCCCATTACCAGCTCCACCTCGGTGCGCAACTCGTCGGCCTGATCGCCGATCACTTCGTCCAGACGGGGATTGTTCAGGCCGACGATCAGCTCGCCTTCCTGGATCTTACCGCCATGGGTCGGGCTATAGAGGTAGGTGGTGTCGTTGCGCAGGTCATAGACCCCCTTGAAACGCTTGCCCATGCCGATGGGCCAGGTCGCCGGGGCACATTGAATCTTCAGGACATTCTCGATCTCGTCCAGGACTTCCATGGCATCGCGCCCCTCCCGGTCCAGCTTGTTGACGAAGGTGAGGATGGGCGTGTCCCGCATGCGGCAGACATCCATCAACTTGATGGTCCGCTCCTCGACGCCCTTGGCCACGTCGATCACCATCAGGGCCGAATCCACCGCCGTCAGGGTGCGGTAGGTGTCCTCCGAGAAGTCCTCGTGGCCGGGGGTGTCGAGCAGGTTGACCACCCGGTCCCGGTAGGGAAACTGCATCACCGAGGAAGTGACCGAGATGCCGCGCTGCTTCTCCAGCTCCATCCAGTCGGAAGTGGCGTGTCGCGCCGCCTTGCGGCCCTTGACCGTCCCCGCCATCTGGATCGCCCCCCCGAACAGCAGCAGCTTCTCGGTAAGGGTCGTCTTACCGGCGTCGGGGTGGGAGATGATGGCGAAGGTACGGCGCTTCGCCAGTTCCTCGGAAACCTGGGACATGATGGAACCTGTGGGAATAGTGGCGCAAGGATGCACCGGTTACGGACTTGAGGACGGGAAAGCGGCGATTATAGCGATTCAGGACGAATATTTCGCGGATGAGAGCGATGATCTTGAACTGTACCGGACACGAGCGGCAAGGGATGCGATGGGCTTGCGAATCGTGCCGGACGCGAGCCCGTCCGCCCTCGAATTGTTCAAACCCAGGACGCATGATATCGTTTGCAATATCATGAAAGTACGGGCCGTTTTCGATACGAATCTGATCGTCGCAGGGCTTTCAAGCCGGCGGGGGGCATCCCATGCGCTGCTCAGGCAGGCCTTCGACGGGCGTTTCGTGCTACTGGCTTCTCCCACACTCTGGCTTGAGTACGAGGCTGTCCTCAAGCGCGAAAATATCAGACAGCTTCATAAGCTCGGCGACAAAGAGGTGGATGATTTCCTGGATGCCATGGCCTCTGTAATTGAGCCCGTTCACCTTCACTACTTATGGCGTCCGCAGCTTTCCGACCCAAAAGATGAGATGGTCCTGGAAACAGCCATAAACGGCCAATCCGATGCCTTGGTTACTTTCAACATCCGCGACTTTGAGACGGCCACGAAACGCTTCTCCCCCCGGCTGATGACAGCCTCCCAGTTTCTGGGCTATCTGGAGACCCAACATGAGTAACTTTGCCCTGCGACTGCCTGATTCCCTGTACGCCTATGCCAAGAAAATGGCCCAGGAAGATAACGCATCCCTGAATCAGTTCATCGTCATGGCTGTAGCCGAAAAGGTATCAGCCTTGA
The DNA here is from genome assembly GCA_001801995.1 of Gammaproteobacteria bacterium RIFOXYD12_FULL_61_37. GTDB lineage: Bacteria > Pseudomonadota > Gammaproteobacteria > Chromatiales > Chromatiaceae > YD12-FULL-61-37. Next base: position 40,072 of record MGZB01000024.1, read on the forward strand.
ACACGGAAAACTTCTTCAAGGAACGTGCCCTGCGCGGTAACCGGGAACGCTTCCTGGAGATCATGGACAGGGTACCGGATGTACCAGCGCAAACCGGGGATGAGATACCCTAGCCCGACATGCTGAGACAGGCAGGATGTGGAGCGCTTGCGAACCACAGATTGTGAGACCACATCCGCCGACGAATGAGGGAGCGGACGATGTAGCGGTCTACCCGCCTTCGGAACCGCTCCCATGACAGGTTGTGTCTCTGGCTGCGCCGTTGCGGCATGCGCCGCCAGGTCCGGCAGATTTCGCTGTCGAAGGTTCCCGAATTGAACCGAAATAGTTGCGAATGGCTGGGCTGAGCTTCTCGGCTATAATCTGCGGCTTCTTCCGCCCGGCGATCAACCCCCATGTCGAACGATTACACTCCCCCCCGCGATCTGCTCAAAGACCACCGAATCCTGGTCACCGGCGCCGGTGACGGGTTGGGCCGGGCCGTCGCCCGCGCCGCCGCCGCGCACGGCGCCACCGTCATCCTGGTGGGACGGACCCCGGCCAAGCTGGAGCAGGTCTATGACCAGATCGAGGCGGACGGTTCCCCTCAGCCGGCCATCCTCCCCCTGAACTTCGATGGCGCAGCCGAACAGGAGTATCAAGAACTTGCGGGAATCATCGACCGCGAGTTCGGCTCCTTGCAGGGGCTGGTCCATTGTGCGGCCCAACTCAAACTCCTGAGCCGCATCGACGACTACGACCTGGAGACCTGGAACAAGATCCTCCAGGTCAACCTGACCGCCCCCTTCATCCTGACCCAGGCCTGCCTGCCCCTGCTGCGTGCCTCGGACCAGGCCTCGGTGATCTTCACCTCCGACGCCCTGGGCCGCATCGGCAAGGCCTATTGGGGGGCCTATGCCGTCGCCAAGTTCGGCATCGAGGGGCTGATGCAAGTCCTGGCCGACGAACTGGAGAGCGAAGGCAAGATCCGCGTCAACGCCATCGACCCCGGTCCCCTGCGCACCAAGCTACGCAACACCGCCTATCCCGGCGAAGATCCCGGCCTGCTGTCCGCCCCGGAATCGACGGCCCCGGCCTATCTCCGCCTGCTGGGCGGCGACGGGAAAGGTATCCACGGCCAGTCGATCAGCCTGCGGTAAGCTGTTCAGCCGCAAGAAACGCGGAGAGCGAAGGAAATAACGAAATCTTCCCCACCCCACGGACGCTTTCTTGACGCCACCGGTGGGGGTGAAATCAACGGAGACTTAACCCAAGCCCAACAACGCCGTCCAGAATTCAAAGGAAATCAGGTCGCGGTAAGAACGGGAGTTACCCCCCGCCCCCCGCACAGATCCCTGCGAGCGGAATTACCGCACAAGGCTCCTGCCTCGGGTG
>MGZB01000025.1 GCA_001801995.1 Gammaproteobacteria bacterium RIFOXYD12_FULL_61_37
CCGTCAGCGTGGTCTTGCCATGGTCAACGTGACCTATGGTGCCAACATTGACGTGCGGCTTCGTGCGTGCAAATTTTTCTTTGGACATACCTTATCTCCCGGAAGATAGCTGTAACACTCAAAAACCAAAAAAGCGCGCCTGCGCACATCAATCTTGAACTGGAGCCCAGAAGCAGATTCGAACTGCCGACCTCACCCTTACCAAGGGTGTGCTCTACCAACTGAGCTATCTGGGCGAAACCTTAAATCGCAGACTACTGGCGCCTGCACATTGGAGCGGGTGATGGGAATCGAACCCACGTATTCAGCTTGGAAGGCTGAAGTTCTACCATTGAACTACACCCGCGCTGAACTCTTAGCAGGACTTCCGCAATCCCACAAACTGCTCTCAACTTCGAATTGGTGGAGAGGGGAGGATTACTCCGGTCATCCTGCCCTCCGCCCTCCGGGCCGCCGCTTTGCGGCGTTCAAAATCACTCCCGGCGATTTTGTCGAACCTCTAGCTCTCATCCTCCCCCTGCTTTTCACAGGAGAAAGGGCAACTTGGTGGAGGGGGGAGGATTCGAACCTCCGAAGGCAGAGCCGACAGATTTACAGTCTGTTCCCTTTGACCGCTCGGGAACCCCTCCGCGAAGGTCCGATATTCTCGACACCAGAGGCACCTCTGTCAACCTCGGATTTAAAAAAACATCCATGACACCCCCTCGGGGATCGAATACGGCCCGCAAAAATGTGTCACAATTCCGCGCCTTGATGATTTGACCTTTGATTTCAGGAACAAGCGATGAACGTCACCATATTCGGAAGCGGCTATGTGGGCCTGGTAACTGGGGCCTGCCTGGCGGAAGTCGGCAACAATGTCATGTGCGTGGACATCGATCCCGCCAAGATCGACCTCCTCAACAACGGCGGCATACCTATATATGAGCCCGGCCTGGAGGAAATGGTGCATCGCAACCGCAAGACCGGGCGCCTCTCCTTCACCACGGACGCCAGGTTGGGCGTCGAGCACGGCCTGTTTCAATTCATCGCCGTGGGCACCCCGCCCGATGAAGACGGCTCCGCCGATCTGCAATATGTGCTGGCCGTCGCCCGCAGCATCGCCGAGCACATGGGCGAATACAAAATCATCGTCGATAAATCGACCGTGCCCGTGGGCACCGCCGACAAGGTCAAGGCCGCCACCCAGGCTGTATTGGACAGCCGCAACGCCAATCTGGAGTTCGATGTCGTCTCCAATCCCGAATTCCTGAAGGAAGGCGCCGCCCTCGACGACTTCATGCGACCGGACCGTATCGTCGTAGGCACCGACAACCCCCGCACCACCGCATTGCTGCGCGCCCTCTACACCCCCTTCAATCGCAACCATGACCGCTTGGTCGCCATGGACATCCGTTCTGCCGAGCTGACCAAATATGCCGCCAACGCCATGCTGGCCACCAAGATCAGCTTCATGAACGAACTCTCGCGCATCGCCGAGGCCGTCGGGGCCGATATCGAGCAGGTGCGCGTGGGCATTGGCTCAGATCCACGCATCGGCTACCACTTCATCTACCCCGGCTGCGGCTACGGCGGCTCCTGCTTCCCCAAGGACGTAAAAGCCCTGGCCCAAACCGCCAGGCAGAACCAAGTCGCTCCCGAACTGCTGGATGCCGTCGAGTCCGTCAACCAGGGACAAAAGCAGGTTCTATACAATAAAGTTAAAAACCACTTCGGGGACCTCAACGGCCGCACTTTTGCCGTCTGGGGCCTAGCATTCAAGCCCAATACCGACGACATGCGCGAGGCCTCCAGCCGGGTTCTGCTGGAAGAACTGTGGAATGCAGGGGCCAAGGTCAAGGCCTACGACCCCGTCGCCATGCATGAGACCCATCGTATCTACGGCGACCGCGCCGATCTCTGTCTGTGCGAATCGGCGGAAGATGCCTTGAAGGGGGCCGACGCCCTCATCATCGTCACCGAGTGGCAGGAGTTCAGAAGCCCCAACTTCCAGCGGATCAAGGCCAGCCTTAACCACCCCATCATCTTCGATGGCCGCAATATGTTTGAGCCGGCACAGCTACGCGACCAGGGCATCAGCTACCACGCGATCGGCCGCCCGCTGATGGCGTAGGGTCGCGACAGCCCCAATCAGCGGGTCTTGGTAATTAAGGGATTTATAACTTACTAACATAAGCCGATCTGATGAAAGGGGCCGCCGATTCGATGAATGCCAACCGGCAATCCAATTGACATCGGTCAACCGCTTCCGGACAATCGATGCACCAACAAGTTCAGAACCCTTTGTCGTAACCCAAAATCGCACAGGGCCGTGCCTTAGGAGATAGCCACTATGAAGACTCGTATTCTCGTCACGGCCATAGCCACAGCCCTGGCAGCCGCACCCGCTTTTGCAACGAATGGATATTTCGCGCACGGCTGGGGCGCAAAATCGGACGGCATGGCGGGGGCAGGTTCGGTACTCTCCAAGGAAGCCCTGGTGGGTGCATCAAATCCGGCCTCGCTGTCCTTGGCGGGTGACAGGGTCGATTTTGGTTTACAGCTTTTCAATCCCGACCGCAGCGCCACCGTTAACGGGGTTGATTACAGCCTTAACAAAGAGGAGTTGTTCGTAATCCCCGAATTCGGTTACAGCAAGCGCCTGAACGAGTTTGTAACCGCCGGCCTCCTCGTCTACGGTAACGGGGGGATGAATACCGAATCCACCGCCAACATACCCAATTATTCACCCGCCGGAAGAAAAACGGGTGTCGATCTGAGCCAATTGTTCATTGCTCCAACCATATCCTGGGACATCAACGATGCCAACAGCATTGGTGTCGCCCTGAACTTGGCGTACCAACGCATCAGCGTCTATGGACTGGATGGGTTTGCTGGCTTTACCCCCAGCAACTCCACCGCCTTCTTGACCGACCAGGGATACAGCGATTCCTTCGGAATTGGAGGCACCATCGGCTGGAAAGGCAAGGTAAACGACAAGCTCACCCTTGGCGCTTCCTACCGCTCGCGCACTTACATGAGCGAATTCGAGGAGTACAAGGAACTGTTCGCGGAACAGGGCGATTTCGACATCCCGGCCAGCATCGATCTGGGACTCGCCTTCCGGGCCACCCCAGCCCTGAGCATCGCCTTCGACATCCAGCACATCTTTTACGGGGACGTGAAATCCATCGCCAACCCAAACAATATGAATGGCGCGAATACCCAACTGGGCAACGACGACGGCAAGGGCTATGGCTGGGATGACATGACGGTCTTCAAGCTCGGCTTCGAATACCAGGCCAAGGACAACCTCGTGTTGCGCGCCGGGGTGAGTCACGGCGACCAGCCGATCGGCGCCGACGACACCAACTTCAACGTCACCGCGCCCGCCGTGGTCGAGGATCATCTTACCCTCGGCTTTACCTACACCCTCAAGGATGGCGACGAAGTTACTGGATACTATATGCATGCCTTCGACAACAGCATCAGCGGCTCAGGCACTGGCGGCGGAAACATGGCATCGCGGCTGCAACTGGAGGAAGACGCCATCGGCGTTACCTATAGCTGGAAAATCTGAGCTAGACCCAGCATCGAAAAGCCGCCTTCGGGCGGCTTTTTTCGTTTAGCCAGAACCCAGCACCCATCTATCCATGCAACCGATTCATCACCGCCTCCTGCCCGCCCGCACAGATTCGCTCAAGATAGCCGGTGGCACTTTCCGCCCCCTGGATGATGGCGGCCGCATCCTCTTTTGATGGCTTGCTCAATACATAATCCACCACCTGATCCCGATTCCCCGGATGATCTATACCCATCCTCAGCCGCCAGAATTGATTCCCGCCCAATGCCGCGATGATGTCGCGCAGGCCGTTGTGCCCGCCGTGCCCTCCCCCCTTCTTTAACCGGACGGTCCCGGCGGGAAGATCCAGCTCATCATGGGCGACGAGGATATTCTCCGGTTTGATCTTGTAATAGCCCGCCAGGGCGGAAACGGACCGGCCGCTGTGATTCATGAAAGTCGCGGGTTTCAGCAACCAACACTCGGCCCCGCCGATCAGGATCTTGCAGACCTCGCCCTGGAACCGGCCCTCTGCCCGGAAGGTTCCACGATGGGCGCGGGCGATCTGATCCAGGAACCAAAAACCGGCGTTGTGCCGGGTGGCCTCGTATTTCGGCCCCGGATTACCCAGGCCCACAATCAATTGAATGAGATCGCTCATTTTCTCCGGCCCCATAAAAAAGCCCGCAATGGGTTGACCATTGCGGGCTGATCGGGAAATGAATCCCCTTACTTGGCGCTGCGGCCGGCCAGAATGGCTACCACGGCATAGTTGTGCTGATCTCCCTTGGCGAGCGCGGGAAACTCGACGGACTCCGGCAGATTGAGGTCGGTGAGATGCAGGGTATGACCCAGATCCAGATCGGCCAGATCCACTGGGATGAATTCGGGCAGATCGGCGGGCCTGCACTCCACTTCCACGCTGGTCAGGTAGTAGGTAGCGGTGCCGCCGCGCTTGACACCGGGGGAGACATCGTCATTGGCGAAGTGCAAGGGCACGGTCATGCGAATCTTGGTGTCGGCGGTAATCCGCAGGAAATCCACATGCAGCACGAAGGGACGGGAAGGATGACGCTGCAAATCCTTCAATACCACTTTCTCTTCCGCGCCATCCAGGCTGAGGGTCAGGACGTGGGAATAGAAGGACTCGTGCTCCAGATGCTTTTCCAACTCGGTATGAACGACGGCGATCATCTTGGGTTCGCTGTCACCACCATAAATGATGCCGGGGACAACGCCGTTATGACGCAGGCGGCGGCTCGCACCCTTACCCATGTCGGAACGGGACTGAGCATTAACGATAAAAGTCTCCATGTGTAACTCCTAAAAGATTGTAGAGACGAAAAATCCACCCCGCCCCGCGACCAGGACATGGGTGGAACCAGAAAACAGCATATGGCGCATATAATTAATCGTTCCCACGCGGAGCGCGGGAACGAATATTCAGGATTAAAATTCTCACTAATCCACGAAAAGCGAGCTGACCGATTCGTTGTTGCTGATGCGGCGAATGGTTTCGGCCAGCATGTCGGCGATATTGAGCTGGCGGATCTTATCACAGGCCCGCGCCTCGGGAGAGAGGCGTATGGAGTTGGTCACCACCAGCTCATCCAGTTGGGAATTCCTGATGTTGGCAAGGGCCGGCCCGGACAGCACCGCATGGGTGCAATAGGCGACCACGCGCACGGCGCCGTGGTCTTTCAAGGCCTTGGCTGCTTTACAGAGGGTCCCGGCCGTATCGACCAGATCGTCCACCAGTACGCAGCTCCGCCCATTCACGTCGCCGATGATATTCATGACCTTGGCCTCATTGGCCCTCGGCCGCCGCTTGTCGATGATGGCGAGATCGGCATCGTCCAGCCGTTTGGCCAGCGCCCTGGCGCGCACCACACCACCCACATCGGGAGAGACCACCATGGGCTGGCCGCTGGTATGACGCCAGACATCATGCAGCAGGACCGGTGAGGAATAGACGTTGTCCACCGGGATATCGAAGAAACCCTGGATCTGATCCGCGTGGAGATCGACCGTGAGCACCCGGTCGGCCCCAGCGTGGTGGATCATCTTAGCCACCATGCGCGCCGTTATCGGCACTCTGGCGGAGCGGGGGCGTCGGTCTTGCCGCGCATAACCGAAATAGGGGATGACGGCGGTGATGCGTCCGGCCGATGCCCAGCGCAGGGCGTCGATCATCACCAGCATTTCCATCAGGTTATCGTTGGTCGGCGCCGAGGTGGACTGCAACACGAAAACGTCGCGTCCGCGCACGTTCTCCTGGATCTCCACCATGACCTCGCCATCGCTGAACTGGCCGACGACGGCCTTGCCCAGCGCCAGATTGAGGCGGGCGACGACCTCATCGGCCAATTCAGGATTGGAGTTCCCGGAGAAAACCATCATGCCGGAGGGTGGGACGACCACTGCGATTCCTCGAATAGGAGAAGGATGGCTGGGGCGGTAGGAGTCGAACCTACGAATGCCGGAATCAAAATCCGGTGCCTTAACCACTTGGCCACGCCCCATTAAATGCGATGTTCTACAACCATCTCCGCAAGGGAGACTGGTTTACCCCGCGAGAGACAAAGGCGAAATAGCGTTCGCTTGCCGCCAGGCGGACCCGTTCCGCCTCGGCCCGGTCCTCGAACGCCGCGAAAACGCAGGAACCGGTCCCGGTCAATCTGGCCTCGGCGTGACCGGAGAGCCAGCGCATCGCCTGATCGACCTCGGGATATCGTTTACGAACCACAGGTTCGCAAACATTGGAAATCTCGCCCGAAACAAAGTCGGCTATTTTGATAGGCTCGGCATCCCGTGTCAATTCCGGCGCCCGGAATACCGCTCCCGTATCCACATGGCAGCCGGGGTGGATCACCAGGTACCAGGGCTCGGGAAGCGGGATCGGCTCCAGCCTTTCACCCACTCCCTCGGCCCAGGCCGCTTGCCCCTTGACGAACACCGGCACGTCCGCGCCCAGGCTCAAACCAAGCCCTGCCAGATCGGCCTCAGACATACCCAAACCCCAGAGGCGATTCAAGGCGATCAGGACAGTCGCCGCATCGGAACTTCCCCCGCCGAGGCCGCCGCCCATGGGGATGCGCTTCTCGACCGAGATATTTACGCCGAGGCCGCAACCGGTTTCCCGCTGCAATAGCCGGGCGGCCCTCACCACCAGATCCGCTTCATCCGCGACGCCCTCCAGCTTGGAGAGCCGCCGGATCTGACCGTCCGTCCTGGGTTCGAACCAGAGACTGTCGCCGAACTCAAGAAACTGAAAGACGGTTTGCAGCAGGTGGTAGCCGTCGGCACGCCTGCCGACGACACGCAACATCAAATTGAGCTTGGCAGGGGCCGGCCAGACTTGGGATTCAGTTGAGGACCTTGTAGTCATCCAGAATCAGCTTCATCTTGACGCCCGCCTTGGACAGGTCGATCTTCGCCGGCATGTACTGCTTGTTGAACTCGGTCCAGCGGCTGTAACGAATAACCCAGCCACCCTGGGCGATCTCGTCCACCGAGCCGTCCTTTCCCTTCACGATAGCCCCCTTGATGTCCGGGCTGGCCAGTCCATGAATCCAGTAGGGAAGCGCCTTGATGGGCATGGGGCCGCCGAAGTTCTTTTCCTGCCAGGTAGCCAGCTTTTCGCCGTCCACCATCTCACCCGTAGGGGCCCGAAGCTGCAAGACGTCGCCCGAACCGATGAATTCGGCCGCCTTGCTGCCGAAGGGACCCGCGATGCTGGCGTTGAAGCTCACGTCCTTTTGCACCCAGTTGAGGTTTCCATGCCAGCCTTCGTCCCCATGGATCACCCCGATCCTGCCGGCCATATTCCAGTGCTTGGGGACCTGGGCCGCCGTGACCGGCTTCGGCTTGGACGGCAAGGTAAACCAATCGACGAAGAAACAACCGCCCAACTGGGCCAGGACCGGCAGCAGCAGGGCAGCCCTAAGGAATCTCATAGACCTGTTCATCAGAATTTCACCCCAAACCGTTGCAGGGTCTTCAGCAAGACGCCGTTGTCGGTAAATTTGTCCCAGGCCTTCTTCCAGACCTGCATCGCCTCGTCCTTTTTGCCGGACGCCCAAAGCACCTCTCCCAGGTGCGCCGCTATCTCGGGATCATGCAACTTCTCGCCGGCCTTTTGCAAATAGCCGACGGCTTCATCGAGGCGGCCGATCCGGTAATTCACCCAGCCCATGCTATCGAGAATCGCCGGGCTATCGGGTTTAAGCTCCAATGCCTGCTTGATGTAACCCATGGCCTCTTCCTGACGCCCGGTCAGGTCCGACAGAGTGTAACCCAGAGCGTTGAGCGCGTCGGCATGTTTGGGATTCTGTTTCAGAACCGCTTGCAGGTCCCGTTCGAGGATATCCAGCCGCCCCCGACTGGCCCCGTATAGGGCACGGGTATAGAGCAGGTCGATGTTGTCCGGGTTCACCCTCAAGGCATCCTCGAACAGCTTCCAGACATCCCCCTCGTCCGTGTTGGCCTCTTTCATCAGGGCGCTCTCCAGCACGAAGATTCTGATGGCATGCTCGGGCCAGCGCGAACGCGAGCTGCCCAGTTTTTCGCGCGCCTCCTTCAGGCGTCCGCTTGCGGACAGACGCTCGGCGATACGCAGCCTTGCCTCCAACTCGTAGTCCCCCTCGCCGACCTCTTCGTACCACTTGATCGCGCCCTCGTTGTCTCCCTTCTCCTCGGCGATACGCCCGAGAAAATAGGCCGCCTCGTTCTTTTGCTGGGGGCTACCGAGCAGGGCGGTGAAGTGGCTCACCGACTCATCGTACCGCTTGAGCTGCAAGGCCAGAATGCCCAGGGCGTAACGCACATCATCCACCCCATGGCCCGTCCCTTGATCTCCAGCCTCCTTCCACAGCATCTGGAATTGCTGGTACGCCTCCTCGTGCTTCTCCGCCTGTACCAGAAACCGCGCATAGGTCAGACGGAGTTCCTTGTCATCCTGCGCCTCGGCAACCAATTGGCGCATGAGTTCCAACGAGGAATCCCGATGCCCCGCGAACCAGGAGATCTTGGCCTTCAGTATCCGCGCCTGGCGCCAGTCGGGCTTCAGGGCCACTGCCCTGGCGACGGCTTTCTCCGCCTGGGAGAAGGCCTTGAGTTCGGCCGCCAGAAGGGCGAGGGCATGCCAGGCCTCGGCCCTGGTTCGATTCGCCTTGACCAGATCGCGCATCAGGCCGAGGGCCTGTTTCGAATCCTGCGCCTTGCCGAGGGCGCGGACAGCCAGCAGGAATCCATCCTCCCCCTTGGCGTCGGCCACCTTGATCAGCTCCGCCAACTGGCGCCCTGCGTCATCGCGCTTGTTGACGTAAAGGGCGACTGCGACGGCGAACTGGCGGGCCTCCAGATTATTGGGGGCTCGTTGAATCCAATAGTTGACGGCGTCTTCCGCGCCCTGCTTTTCCTTGATGAACAGGGCGATCTTGGCGGAACGCTCGGCGACGGTCGTATCGCCCGAGAGGGCAGCCGCCTTCTGGTAATGATCGAAGGCGGTCTGTGCCTTGTCCCGGTGGGCGGCGATCTCTCCGGCCAGCAGATGGAAGGTCAGGTCCGGCGTCAGCTCCGTCCGCAAAGGGGCGGGGGTCTTATGGGGGCCATCGCCCTCGATCTTTCCCTGGACTGGCTCGGGCTCCGCGTCCAGCTCCCGGAAAGGCAAGGCGCATGCGGTAGTCAGAAACAGCAGCACGAGGGAAATGAGGAGTTGTCGCAACATCTGGGTCAAATTTTGTCCGTCCACCGATCATTCGGAGCAGAGGCCTGAGTACCGCCTTGGCTGCGGCGAGACAGGGCAATCCCCTGTCATAATATGCTGGAACACCCGAGAGGGCGATCCTTCTTTGTAGCATGAAATTGGGTATATTATCCCCCCATGACCACAGCCTCCCCGAACAGACCCAGTCGATGAGCATCTACGCCCTCGGAGTCAACCACAAGACCGCGCCTGTCGAGATACGCGAGCGCCTGACCTTCGGCCCCGACATCATTGCCGAGGCCCTGATCAGCCTCGTCTCCCGCGACGATGTCTCCGAAGCCGTCATCCTCTCCACCTGCAACCGCACCGAGATCTATTGCGTCTGCAACCCCAGTGGCGACGAATTGAGCGCTTGGCTCGCCGGTTATCACGGCCTCGACCTCGCCGCCATCGAGGGATCGCTCTACCAGCTGCGGGACGAAGACGCCGTCGCCCACCTGCTGCGCGTGGCCAGCGGGCTCGACTCCATGGTCCTGGGAGAGCCCCAGATCCTCGGCCAGGTCAAGAGCGCCTTCCAGACCGCCCAGGACGCTGGCGTGGTCAGAAAGCTGTTGTGCCGTCTGTTCCAGCACTGCTTCTCCGTCGCCAAGCAAATCCGCACCGACACCGCCATCGGCAACAGCCCCGTCTCCGTCGCCTTCGCCGCCGTCAGCCTGGCCCGGCAGATCTTCGCCGACCTCTCCCAGCAGACCGCCCTGCTGATCGGCGCGGGCGAGACCATCGAACTGGCCGCGCGCCACCTGAGCCAGCACGGCATCGGCCGCATCCTGGTCGCCAACCGCACCCTGGAACGGGCCCACAACCTGGCCATGGAATTCAACGGCTTCGCCATCGCCTTGACCGAGCTTCCCACCCACTTGCCCGAGGCCGACATCATCATCTCCTCCACGGCCAGCCCCCTGCCGATCCTGGGCAAGGGCGCGGTGGAAAGCGCCCTGAAGAAGCGCAAGCATCGCCCCATGTTCATGGTGGACATCGCCGTCCCCCGCGACATAGAGGCCGAGGTCGCCGAGCTGTCCGATGTCTACCTCTATACGGTGGACGACCTGGACGAAGTGATCCAGGAAAACCTCCGTTCCCGCCAGGAGGCCGCCGAGCAAGCCCAGGAGATCGTTGAACTCCAAACCAAGGAGTTCAGCGGCTGGCTCCGTTCCCTGCATGCGGTCGATGTCATCCTCGACTACCGCACCGCCGCCGAGCGCATGCGCGACGAGGTCTTGAAACGCGCCCAGCGCATGGTAGAGAACGGCAAGTCCGCCGACGAAGCGCTCAAATTCCTGGCCCACACCCTGACCAACAAGCTGCTCCACACCCCCAGCTCCAACCTGCGCCAAGCCTGTTTCGACGGCCAGAGCGAACTGCTGGAGGCGGCCAACACCCTGTTCCAGGTGAAGCAGCCCCCGAAGGCTCCATGAAATCTTCTTTACGCAACAAACTCGACCAGCTCCGCGAACGTCAAGAAGAGATCACCGCCCTCCTGCCCGACCCCGAGATACAGCGGGACCAGGACCGGTTCCGCGACCTGACGCGGGAGTACGCCCAACTGGAACCGGTGGTGGCCTGCTTCAACGAATTTCTGACCACGGAAGCCGGCATCGCCGCCGCCCGCGAGATGCTGGCCGACCCGGAGATGGCCGATCTAGCGAAAGATGAGATCGCCGAGGGCGAGGCCCATTTGGAAGCGCTCCGGCCCCGGCTTCAGCAACTGCTGCTGCCCTCGGACCCCAACGACGGCAGGAACATATTCCTGGAAGTCCGCGCCGGGACCGGTGGCGCCGAGGCCGCGCTCTTCGCGGGCGATCTCTACCGCATGTACAGCCGCTATGCCGAATCACGGCGCTGGCAGGTGGAACTCATCAGCCATAGCGATGGTGAGCAGGGCGGATACAAGGAGGTCATCTGCCGCATCACCGGCCAGGGCGTCTATTCCCGGCTCAAGTTTGAATCCGGCGCCCACCGGGTGCAGCGCGTCCCCGATACCGAAGCCCAGGGGCGCATCCACACCTCCGCCTGCACCGTCGCCATACTGCCCGAGGCCGAGTCCATCGACCACATCGAGATCAATACCAACGATCTGCGCATCGACACCTTCCGGTCTTCCGGCGCGGGCGGTCAGCACGTCAACACCACCGACTCCGCCGTGCGCGTCACCCACCTGCCCAGCGGCATCGTGGTCGAGTGCCAGGACGAACGCTCCCAGCACAAGAACAAGGCCCGCGCCCTCTCTCTGTTGCAGGCCAAGCTCCTGGCCGGCGCCCAGGCCCAGCAAGCCGACGAACAGGCCCAGGCCCGCCGCCTTCAGGTGGGCAGCGGCGACCGCTCCGAACGCATCCGCACCTATAACTTCCCCCAGAACCGCATGACCGACCACCGCGTCAACCTCACCCTCTACAAGCTCGACGAGCTGATGGAAGGCGACCTGGACCCGGTCATAGATCCCCTGACCCAGGAATACCAGGCCGATCAACTGGCCGCTTTGGCCGATCGGGAGGATTGACCCTTCCCGCAGGAGCGCCTTGCAGGCGCGATTCGCGGGATATCCCCATGAACATCCGCGACGCATTGACCTGGAGTGGCAAATCATTGTCGGCACTGGATGGGGGCTCCCCCCGCCTCGACGCGGAGATCCTGCTGGCCTTCGTCCTCGAAAAACCCCGCAGTCACCTCCACGCCTGGCCCGAGCGCGAGCTGCCTGATCGGGATGAACAGCGTTTCCGGGAGCTGATCGCGCAACGGCTGAACGGCAGGCCCCTGGCCTATATCACCGGGACGCGGGAATTCTGGTCCCTGGAGCTGGCAGTCAGCGAATCCGTCCTGATCCCGCGCCCCGAGACCGAATTGCTGGTCGAGCGGGCCTTGGAACTACTGCCGCCACAGCAGACTGCCCTCGTCGCCGACCTCGGCACCGGCAGCGGCGCCATCGCCGCCGCCGTCGCCAGCGAACGGCCTAACGCACGACTCATCGCCATCGATAACGCCCCCCCTGCCCTCGCCGTCGCCGAAGGCAATTTCCGCCGTCTGGGACTGGGCAACATCCAGGCGCGGCTAGGGCACTGGTGCGATGCCTTCCATGAATCCGAACGCTTCGACATCATCCTCTCCAACCCCCCCTACATCGCCGAGACCGATCCCCATCTGGAACAGGGCGACCTGCCCGCCGAACCCCGCTCCGCCCTGGCGTCCGGCGCCGATGGGCTCGACGCCATTCGCCTGATCCTGGCCTGCGCCCCGCCCTGGCTCAAACCCGATGGCTGGCTGCTGATCGAACACGGCTACGACCAGGGAGCTGCCGTCAGAGGGTTGTTCAGCCAAGCGGGGCTGGAGAAGGTCCAGACCCACCGGGATCTGGAAGGAAGGGAGCGGATGACCGAGGGACGGCTTCGTCACGGAATTACGGTGACACTTTACTAAATACACTTTATAAAGTGTATTTAGTAAAGTGTCACCGTAATTCCCGCATTTGATGCCTCCGCAACCAGTGGTAGAGTTCACCGCTTCGTTCCCAAACATCCAACTTTGAGCATCGTCCATGGACTTTCTGCCTATCTTTCTCGATGTGAAAAACCGCCCCTGCCTCGTTGTCGGCGGCGGTGACGTGGCTTTGCGCAAGGTCTCCCTGCTGCGGCAGGCGGGAGCGCGGGTGCGGGTGGTGTCGCCCGAGCTGCACCCCTCCCTCGGACGAATGCTGGGAGATGGCGAAATCAGCCATGTCGCCCGGAACTATCAGGCCAGCGACTTGGATGAATGCATCCTGGCGGTGGCCGCCACCGACGACGCGGCAACCAACCGCGCCGTGTCGGAGCAGGCCAAGTCCCTGCGCATCCCGGTCAATGTGGTCGATCAACCCAGACTGTGCAGCTTTATCGTCCCCTCCATCATCGACCGTTCCCCGGTGGTGGCGGCCGTCTCCACGGGCGGCGCCTCGCCGGTCCTGGCGCGGCTGATCCGCGCCCGGCTCGAAACCCTCATCCCCGCTGGCTACGGCCGCCTGGCCGAACTGGCCGCCCGTTTCCGTGACCGGGTGAAGGCCCGCTTCGCCAGCCCCACCGACCGCCGCCTTTTCTGGGATAACGTCCTCCAGGGCGGCGTGGCCGAGCGGGTCTTTTCCGGCCACATGGCGGAGGCCGACGCGGCCATGGAGCTGGCCTTGGGCCAGAATGCCCCAGACCAGGGCATGGGCGAGGTCTATCTGGTGGGCGGCGGCCCCGGTGACCCGGACCTGCTGACCTTTCGCGCCATGCGGCTGATGCAGCAGGCCGATGTGGTGGTCTACGACCGGCTGGTGGCAAAGGCAGTACTGGAGATGACAAGGCGCGATGCCGATCGCATCTATGTGGGCAAGGAGCGCAACAACCACGCCATGCGTCAGGAGGAGATCAACCGGCTGCTGGCCGATCTGGCCAAACAGGGCAAGCGGGTGTTGCGGCTCAAGGGGGGGGACCCCTTCATCTTCGGCCGGGGCGGCGAGGAGATCGACACCCTGGCCCAGGAGGGCATCCCCTTCCAGGTGGTCCCCGGCGTCACGGCGGCGGCCGGTTGCGCCTCCTATGCAGGGATCCCCCTCACCCACCGGGATTACGCCCAGTCGGTCACCTTCGTCACCGGGCATCTCAAGGACGGCAGCATCAACCTCAACTGGCCGCAACTGGCCCAGCCCCACCAGACCGTCGTCTTCTACATGGGCCTGCACGGCCTGCCGGTCATCGCCGAGCAACTGGTCGCCCACGGCCTGCCGCCGGAGACCCCCGCCGCCTTGGTGGAACAGGGCACCACCCACCAGCAGAAGGTCTACACCGGCACCCTGGCCAGCCTGCCTTCGATCGTCGAGAAGGAAGACCCCAAACCCCCGACCCTGATCATCGTGGGCGAGGTGGTCCGGCTTCATGAAAAACTGAGCTGGTTCAAGACCCCGGAAGCCTCCGGGCAGGGGGCTACTTCACCGGTGGACTAAGAGGCTGTGAATCCCCCTTCCCTTGAGGGAGGGGGCGGGGGAAGCCGGTTCGACGATAAAATCACTGACCTATCCCTAGCCCATTTCGGTTAACATTTCCCCTTGCCGAGAGACGGCAGATACCACCCATCACCAAGGCCGAGAAGCCCATGCCCGCAACCGCCGATATGCTCCGTGAGCTGGTGCCGCTGACCCGGCTCAACGAAGAAGCCCTGAATCAACTCGCCCAGCGGAGCATCCTGCTGGAGATGAAGCAGGGAGACCGTATCTTCGATATCGATAGCGAGGATGATTTCATCTATTACCTGCTCGACGGTCGGGTGCTGATGACCGACCGGGTGGGCGTGGAGACGCTGCTCAGCGCCGACAACCGCCAGGCGCGGTTTGCCTTCGGCAAGCTGAAGCCACGCCCGGCCGAGGCAGTGATCGATTCGCAAACCGCCCGCGTCCTGCTGGTCTATGAAAGTGAACTGGAACGCCTGATTACCTGGCACGAACAGCTCACCATTCACGAGGACAGCGCACTCTCCCTGCCAGACGTGAGCAGCAGCCTTCTGGTTTCCGAGCTGCAAATCGAGGACCCGCAGCTCAAGGACAACAATTGGATGTTGAGCCTGCTCCGCAGCCGGACCTTCTACCAGGTACCGCCGGAAAACGTGCAGAAGCTGGCGGAAAAAATGGAGCCCGTGCTCTACCCGGCCGGCGAGTCCGTGATCCGCCAGGGCGGGCCGGGCGACTGCTACTACGTCATCCGCGAGGGGCAATGCCGCGTCCTCTGCAACGGGGTCGAGGTAGGCCGGCTGGGTCCCCTGGATGCCTTCGGCGAGGAGGCGCTTCTCTCCGGCGGGACACGCAACGCCACGGTGGAGATGATCACCGACGGGCTCCTGATGCAGCTTTCCAGGGAGAGCTTCAACGAGCTGCTGATCAAGCCGCTGGTAAAGCGCGCCTCCCTCGGCGAAGTGAAGAGCATGGCGCTGCAAGGGGCCATCCTCATCGACGTGCGCACCCGGCGGGAGTTCCTGGAACAACGGCTGGTGCGCTCCATCAACATCCCCCTCTTCGTATTGCGGGCGAAACTCCGCAAGCTGAAGCGCGACAAGACCTACATCATCTACTGCGACACCGGCACGCGCAGCTCGGCAGCTACCTTTCTGCTTGCACGGGAAGGTTACGACGCCTATCTCCTGGCCGACCCGCAACGGGCCTTCCAGATTATGGCCGCCAAATAAGGGTAAATCCGCCCCGGCTTTCATGGTCTAGACTTGGTGTGATTATCGGCCACCACGCGGGGACTAGACATGAACAGGGGCAACCGGATTTTTCAATCAATCAGCTTCATCGCCTTTTTTCTCCTCCTCGTTTCTTCCCTGCCACAAGCCGCCAATGCCAAGAGCGACCGCTACGTCCCGCCGCAGTTGCAGCCCTGGGTCGATTGGGCGCTGAACTCGTCACCGGAACATACCTGCCCCTTCCTCCACAGCGGCGATGCCCGCCAGTGCGGCTGGCCCTCGGAGCTGGAACTGCGTCTGACGGCCTCGGGGGGTGAATTCAAGCAGCGTTGGAACCTCTACCAGGACGGCTGGATCGCCCTGCCCGGCGGCGAGGGCCAATGGCCGCAGCAAGTCACCTTGGCGAGCGGGCCGGTCCCGGTCACGGCCCACGAGGGCGCCCCGTCCCTGTGGCTCAAAGCGGGCGATTACCGGGTCAGCGGCCGTTTTCTCTGGGAGAGGCTGCCCGAGGCGCTGAGTATCCCCCGCGCCACCGGGCTGATTCGACTGGAGATCGAGGGGAAGCCGGTCCGCTTTCCCTACATCGATCCCAACAGCGGCCGGCTTTGGGTCCAGAGTCCCGGCCAAACACCCGCAGAGACGACCGAGGAGGACAGCCTGAATCTCCAGGTCTTCCGCCGCCTCACCGATGACCTGCCCCTCTGGATCGACACCCATCTGAACCTCCAGGTCTCCGGCGCCCAGCGGGAGTTGTTGCTGGAGCATCCCCTGCTGAAGGAGAGCATCCCGGTGGAGGTGAACTCCCCGCTCCCCGCCCGACTGGAGCCGGACGGCAGGCTGCTGGTCCAGGCCCGACCGGGGCAGTGGTCCATCGACATCCGCGCCCGTTTCCCCGGCGAGCGCCTGGCCGTCACGGCCCCCGCCGAGTCCAAGGAGTGGCCGGCCGATGAGGTCTGGGCCTTCGAATCGCGCAATGCCCTGCGTCTGGTCGAGGTGAGCGGCGCGCCCCCGGTCGATCCGCGCCAGACCAACCTGCCCGACGCCTGGCAGTCCCTGCCCGCCTACCGGCTCAAGGCCGGCGAGTCGCTGAACTTCGCGGTGCGCAAGCGCGGCGACCCGGAACCCGAGCCCAACCGGCTGGAGATCCAGCGCCAGGCCTGGCTCGATTTCGATGGCGGGGGCTATACCCTCCGCGACCGGATCGGCGGCAAGCTGACCTCGGGCTGGCGGCTGGAGTCGCAGCCGGGGATGAAACTGGGCCGGGTGGTGCTGGACGGCCAGCCCCAGTTCATCACCCGCGCCGCCGGGGCCGATTCCGACGGGGTCGAGGTACGGCGCGGCGCGCTGGACCTGGTGGCCGACAGCCGCTGGGAGGCTGGCATCTCGCGACTCAACGCCGCCGGCTGGCGGGAGGACTTCGCCAAGGCCGGCATCGAGCTGCACCTGCCCCCCGGCTGGCGGGTCCTCTCCGTCTCGGGGGTGGACAACATCCCTGGCTCCTGGCTCCAGCAATGGACCCTGCTCGACATCTTCCTGGTGCTGCTCACCACCATCGCCATCGGCCGCCTCTGGGGCTGGGCCTGGGCGCCGCTGGCCCTCTTCACCCTGGCCATCCTTTGGCTGGAACCGGATGCGCCCCGTTTCGTCTGGCTCAACATCGTCGCCGCCACGGCCCTGTTGCGGGTCGCCCCCCCGTCGGGCCGGCTACACTCATGGGTGCGGGGCTATCGTCTGATGAGCCTGGCCGCCCTGGTGCTGATCGGCCTCCCCTTCATCGTGCAGCAGGTCCGCGTCGGTCTCTATCCGCAACTGGAGCGCCCCTGGCAGACAGCGACGGCACACCTGACCGGCAGCTCGGACGAAGGGGCGGCCTTGCCCGAGGGCGTCCCGCCGCCCAGACCGGCCTCTCCACCCATGGTAGCCATGGCTCCGGCCCCCATGCAGGAGATGAAGTCGGACGCCGCGGTGGAAATGGCCTTCCGCTCCAAGGCCATGGGCGAGCGGGCCAACCGCCTCGCCAAGGCCGAAGTGGCGCCCCAATCTCAGATACTCACCGAGGTCGATCCCAACGCCTTGGTCCAGACCGGCCCCGGTGTGCCCGAGTGGCGCTGGCAATCCATTCGCCTGGGCTGGAACGGCCCGGTGCGGCAGGATCAGGAGGTCGGGCTGATCCTCCTCTCCCCCTGGCAGAACCTGACCCTGAACATCCTGCGCATCCTCTGTCTCCTGGCGCTGGCCGCCCGCCTGATCGGCCGGATCGAGCCCGGCGGCTGGTTCCCCGACTCCGGTACGGCGGCCACGGCCCTGCTGCTGTTCGCCATCGGGATCGCCCCGCCGGGTGCCGTTCAGGCCCAGGAGATCCCCTCGCCCGAACTGCTGGGGGAGCTGAAGGCCCGCCTGCTGGCGCCACCCCAATGCGCCCCCGATTGCGCCGGGATCTCCAAGGCGGAGCTGGAGGCATCTCCCACGGCCCTGCAACTGCGGCTGGAGGTACTGGCCCAGGAGCGGACGGCGGTGCCCCTGCCTGGTCATTCGCAGCACTGGCTGCCGACGCGGGTCAGCCTGGACGGCCAGCCGGCCCTGCTCTTCCGCAATGATGACGGCAACCTCTGGACCCTGCTGGAGCCGGGCGTCCACCAGATCACCCTGGAGGGCGAGCTGCCCGACAAGAACAGCGTCCAGATACCCCTTCCCCTGCGACCGCAGCGTCTGGATGCCAAAGCGACCGGCTGGACGGTCGAGGGGATCGAGGCGGACCAGGTCCCCAGCGGCCAGATCCAGTTGACCCGCGCCCGCGCTGCCACCCCGGCGGAGGCCTCCAGGGAGGGAGGCGGTAGGGCGAAGCAGGATGCCCGAGCCGAGGAGAAGGCAGACGAACTGGAACCCGCCCAATTGCCGCCCTTCGTGCTGCTGGAGCGGCGGCTATCCCTGGGACTGGACTGGACGGTGACGACCCGCGTCGAGCGCCTCTCCCCCCTCGGCACCGCCGCCCTGTTGCGTGTGCCCCTGCTGCCCGGCGAATCGGTCACCAGTCAAGGCATCAAGGTAGAAGGCAACCATGCCCTGGTGAATCTGGACGCAGGCGCTCAGGAGTTCAGTTGGGATTCGGTCCTGAAGAAGGGCGACATCCAACTGACCGCCGCCCGGCAGACCCAGTGGGTGGAGAGCTGGATCCTCGATGTAAGCCCCATCTGGCACATGGTGGCGGAAGGCATCCCCATGATCCACCACACCGGCGAGGGCAGCCGCTGGCAGCCCCAGTGGCGGCCCTGGCCCGGCGAGTCCGTCGCGCTGCATATCACCCGCCCCGAGGGGGTCGAGGGCAATACCCTGACCATCCAAAGCGCCGCCCTGGCGGTTGCCCCCGGCCAGCGGGCCACGGACGCCACCCTGCGCCTGCGGCTGGAATCGAGCCAGGGAGGCCGGCACGGGCTGAAGCTGCCGCCGGAGGCCAAGCTGCAATCGGTCTCCATCGACGGCCGGGCGCAACCCATCCGGCAGCAGGGCGACGCGGTCGATCTGCCCGTCCGGCCGGGCGTACAGAACATCGAACTCAACTGGCGTTCCGACGACGCCCTGGAGACCCTGTTCCGCACGCCCAGGGTCGATCTGGGCGCCCCGGCGGTCAATGCCTCCCTTTCCGCCACCCTGGGCGCCGACCGCTGGGTGCTCCTCGTCGGCGGGCCGAGGATGGGGCCGGCCGTCCTCTTCTGGGGCATGCTGGTGGCCGTGGCCCTCGCCGCCTTGGTATTGGCCCGCGTCCCCGGCACCCCCTTGCGGCACTACCAATGGTTCCTGCTGGGGCTGGGCCTGACCCAGACGGACCTGCTGGTCCCGGTCATGGTCGTGGGCTGGCTGCTGGCCTTGGGTTATCGCGGACGGACGGCGCCCGGCGGCGACGCCACCCGCTTCAACGTCTTCCAGGCCCTGCTCGCCCTCTGGACCCTGGCCGCGTTGTTGGCGCTCTTCGGCTCCGTGCAGCAAGGCCTGCTGGGGCAGCCGGAGATGCTGGTCCAGGGCAACCAGTCCACCGCCTACCAATTGCAGTGGTACCAGGACCGCGTCGGCCAGTTCCACCCCCAGGCCTGGGTGTTCTCCCTTCCCATCCTCGCCTACCGCCTCGCCATGCTGGCCTGGGCCATGTGGCTGGCCTTCGCCCTGCTCGACTGGCTGCGCTGGGGCTGGCAGTGTTTCAGCAACGGCGGGCTTTGGATGAAGCTCGAAAAATGGCCCAAGGCCGGACGGAAGGGATGGACTACCCCCAAGGCGGCGGAAGATGAGGGCAATGCGGACTGACCTGTATCCGAAATACAAACGCCGGACGGGCCAGGGACCCGTCCGGCGTGGAGCCATTAAACCCGGTGCTTGCCGTTACCAGCCATGCCTGTGGTCGTGGCGGTGGCCGTGCCGCCAGTCATCGCGCCAATAGGGGCCAACCCAATAGCAACGCCCGCGGTGAAATTCATAGCCCCTGCCGCACTCCCGCCATTCCCTATGCTGATGACGGGGTTCGGAGTAATCGCCCCGATAGCCGCCGTCACGGTCATAGGGCCGCGCCTCGGCCAACCCCGGCGTTACCAGCAATGTGGTGGAAAGGGCAATAGCAGCGAAAATTGATTTGATCATCTCTCTATATCCTCGGCGGAGTTCAGAAACGGACCTCCCGTTTCTTCAGGCTTCAATCTAGCCGAGGACCACTTAACCGCCCCTGAACCGAAGCTGAACCGCAGTTGAACAGAGAAGGGTTTCTCCGCGAATCCTTATATCTTGATGCGTAAGCGCCAAGTTAACCCCATTGCCATAAAGTTAAGCGAACCTCTACGTGTTCTTTGCGGTTGAATCGGGGATTCAGGATTACTCGGCTCATCCCTGATAAAGCAAAAGGCCCCTCGGGGGGCCTTTTGCTTTATTGGCGGAGAGGGAGGGATTCGAACCCTCGATACGTTGCCGTATACACACTTTCCAGGCGTGCTCCTTCAGCCGCTCGGACACCTCTCCAGATTTTGAATTCCCGATTTCGGATTTGTCCCTCCGTCGGGAAGCCGCTTATCCTATGCGAGATCTCTCTAAAAAACAACCCAAGGGGCTTTCCCTATGAACAAGATTCTAGCCTTGCTGCTGGCTCTGGCGACCCTGGGCGCCGAGGCCGCCATGTACAAGTGGACGGATGAGAACGGCAAGACGGTCTATTCGCAACAGCCCCCGCCAACCGGGGAGGTGGAACGGGTGCGCACCGTGCCTACCCCGGAGCAGTCGGTCGAGGCGGCGCGAAAGAAGCTGCAAGAGCAGATGCAGCAGATCGAGGACCGCCGGGAGGATCGCGAGATCGCCAAGGACAAGGAGGATCAGGCGAGGTCCAAGGATGCCCTGGCGGGGCAAAATTGCGATCTGGCCCGGAAGAATCTGGAGGCGCTGAACGGCTCTCCGAATCGCCTGGCCAGGATGGCGGACGGGAGCTATAAGCGCCTCGCCCCGGCGGAGCGGCAACAGAAAATCGACGAGGCTACGAAGCAGGTCCGGGAGAATTGCCGGTAGCTGGGCAGCTTCTCAGGCGGGCCTGCCCAGGAAATAGCCCTGACCGCCGTCCAGATTCAGGCCTTGCAGCCAGTTCCAGACCTCCTCGGATTCGATGGACTCGGCGATGACCTCGATATCCAGGCTATGGGCGATCTCCACCAGGGAGCGGATGTAGAATTCGTGGTCCTTGTCGCCCAGTTGACGCACAAAGCTGCCGTCGATCTTCAGGTAATCGACCTTCAGTGAATGGAGGTAGCTGAAGGAGGAGAAGCCGCGGCCAAAATGGTCGAGGGAGAAGCGGACGCCATAGGCGGCGAAGCGCTGGATGACATCCCTCAGCTCTTCCAGCAGGGTAATGGCGCCGTATTCGGGCAGTTCGAAGATGATGCGTCTGCTCATGGGGTTGGATTTGAGCGTGTCTTCCAGCCAGCGGACAAAGGTCAGCGAACCTATCGACATGGGCGACAAATTGATCGCCAAAGGGCCACCGCCCGGCGTTGCGTTCAGAAGGCCGATCGCTTCAAGGATCACCGCCTTATCGACATCCACAGCCATGCCGAAGCGCTCCACCATGGGCATAAAGCTGCCGGCGGTCAGCAGGGCGGCATCCCCCTCGCCCAGGCTGTCGTCGCGCAGCCGCACGAAGACCTCGCGGTGCATCTCGCCCTTGCCGCCGCAGGCGGTCACGGGCTGGGTATGCAACACCAGCTTGCGCCCGGCCAGAGCGCTCTCGATAAAATCCTTCCATTCGACGCCGGTGCGTATCTTGGCAGCACCCTCCGGCGCCAGCAGATTCCAGGCGTTGGGTCCTTGCAACTGGGCCTTGCGCAGGGCCATGTCGGCCTTGGAGAGGAGTTCGGACGGGCTCTGTCCCGGCTCGAAATAGGCCACGCCCACATGGCCAACATCCATGATTGCAGCGCCATCCTCGCCGGTCAGGCGGCCCAGTCTCTCGGTCAGGCCCTTGGCCAGATCCTCCGCCTCGGAGCAGGAGACATCCTCCGCCAGCACGGCGAAATCGGCCCCGGCCAGATGGGCCAGGGTGTATTTGGGGTTCGCCTCGCCGATGGCTTGCAGGACCCTGGCGGTCTGACACAGATAGGCATCGCCGGCGGGATAGCCGTGCCGGTCGTTGTAGGATTTGAAGTTCTTCAATTGGACCAGGAAGAGGGCGCCCTGGTGGAATTCCTCCTCCGAGGCGACCCGGTGCTCCAGGGTGTCGATGAAGTAACGGCGGTTGGCCAGTCCCGTGACCGGGTGCTGCAAGGCCTGTTCGCGGAAGCGGTTGGCCATGGCTTCCAGATCCGCCAGCATGGTCTTGACCTTCTGTGTCATGCGGTTCATGGCGATGACGATGCTCCGCAGATCGGGCGTCTTAGGCAGATCCTCGACCAGGGGAAACTCCCGGTTGCAGATGCTGTTGGCCTGCCATTCGACCGTCTTCAACGGCTTCAGAACCACCCGCAACAAACCGATGGCGGCGGCCCCCAGTGCCAGGGTACTGACCAGGAACCACCAGAAGGTATCGACCGCGCTGTTCCACAACTGGAGATAGGCAAAGCCGGGATGGCTCACCACGAGCACCCGCCCGGCCTGCTGCCAGCCGGCCATGACGAAGGCTTCGCCCACCGGCGGGTCGAGGGAGATGGCCTTGACGAACCAGCCGGGCACCCCTTCGATGCCCTGGGCGAGCTTGCGCTCCACCAGCGCCTTGCCGTTCGCGTCCTCGACGATCAGGCTGCGATAGAAACCGCTGTCGAAGATGGCATCCACCATGGAAGTCACCGACGCCACGTCGTTGCCTGCCATGTGTGAGGTGATGGACAGTCCCAGGGAGGTGGCCGCATCTTGGCCGTGGGACTCCAGTTGGGTTTGCAGATAGGCCCGGGTGTTGGTCAGGCTGATCGAGAAGGACCCCAGAAACACCGTCGTCATGAGGGCCAGAATCAGCAATACCAGTTGTCTTGTTAAGGTCATATATCCCCCCGTTAATCGTCAAAACCGCGAAGCCCTCGTTCGTCCCCTCTCCCTCTGAGAGAGGGTTAGGCTGAGAGGCTATGAAAATATCCCCCGCCTACTGCGAACGTCCCTGGATGCGGTGGGCGGCGTTGCGAAGACCACAATATCGGGTCATGTAGTCTCGCTACACTCCCAGATACTGTGGCCCTCGCGCCTTGCCCACCACACCCAGCGCCGCTCTCGCTACGGCGGGGGATATTTTCACAGCCTCTGAGGGGGCAATCATGGGGCGCGGCGCATTCATCTTCCAGGATGGCCTGCCTCGCCCCATGATCCTCAGCGTCCGCTTTTCAGCTTGCTTTTTACGTCCTGCCAACGGCTCAGGCGGGTGGAGGAACCGGCGCTCTGGCTGCCGCCCCTCCCTTTGGACACCCACAAGCCGCTACCGTTGAAACTATAGATGGGCAAAAGGTCCTGCCGCGCGGAGGCGCCTAAGACCTGCCGGTTCAGATTATCCAGAATCAGCGGCTCCGCATCCGGCGTCGAGTAATAGGTAAGCACCATGTGGGCCTGGTTCAACGTCAGTGCCTTGACGTAGGTAATCCTCAACTTCTCGTCCGGCACACCCAATTCCAGCAAGGTCAGATACTTGGTAATGGCGTAATCCTCGCAATCGGCGCCGTTGGTGCCCAGCATCTCCAAAGGCGTCGCCCAGTAATCCGGCTGGCCCCAGTGCCGGTCGTCGGAAATGTAGCGGATTTGGTTGAAGAAGTTGTTCACCAAAGCCAACTTTTCCCGCTCATCGGCCCCGCCGCTACTCTTGATCAACCGCTGCCAGGCCGTTACCCGCTTCATGGCATCCTCGCCATACCGGGCGCCCACGCCCTGGATCTCCTCCGGGGAGAGCAGCACCCCCGTCGTTCCCTCCGCGCCGAGACCGATGCCGAGCACACATAAAATGCAGACCAAACCCGCCCTTGCCGCCCGTGGGATGCGAAATAAATCCTCTCGATGAAGGGGTAGGAGTCTCACTCTGTCAATTCCCGCCTTGTCCGGCTGACTTGCTTGCTTTCCGTGGGCCGCCATGGCCGTATACAATGCCCGCTTGATTCACCCGGCCCCGCTTCGCCATGAATATCTGGGGATCGGTAGACCGGCGTCCCATGGCCCTTCAGGCCATTTTCAGCGGTCCTTGGGATAAGGACGCGGGCGGCGGGGCGTTTGAACTGGGACAATTATTAGCAGAATCTCGACCTTAAAGACACATGCGCACCTCTCAATTTCCCCTTAGTACCCTGAAAGAAACCCCCTCCGACGCCGAGGTCATCAGCCATCAACTGATGCTGCGGGCCGGCATGATCCGAAAGCTGGCCGCCGGGCTCTATACCTGGCTGCCGCTGGGACTGCGCGTATTGCGCAAGGTGGAGCGCATCGTGCGCGAAGAAATGGACCGGGCGGGGGCGCTGGAGGTGCTGATGCCCTCGGTGCAGCCGGCCGAGCTGTGGCAGGAATCGGGCCGCTGGGAGCACTACGGCCCGGAGCTGTTGCGCTTCAAGGATCGCCACGCCCGCGACTTCTGCTACGGTCCCACCCACGAAGAGATCATCACCGAACTGGCCCGTAACGAACTGCGAAGCTACAAGCAGTTGCCGGTCAACTACTACCAGATCCAGACCAAGTTCCGCGACGAGATCCGGCCGCGCTTCGGCGTCATGCGGGCGCGCGAGTTCCTGATGAAGGACGCCTACTCCTTCCATCTGGAGCAGACCTCCCTGCAAGAGACCTACGACCTGATGCACCGGACCTACAGCCGCATCTTCAGCCGCTGCGGCCTCGATTTCCGTGCCGTCGCCGCCGATACCGGCAGCATCGGCGGCAGCGCCTCCCATGAATTCCATGTGCTGGCCGATTCCGGCGAGGACGCCATCGCCTTCTCCAGCGCCAGCGACTACGCCGCCAACGTGGAGCTGGCCGAGGCCCTGCCCGCAACCAGCGAGCGCCCCGCCCCCTCACAGGCCATGCGCCTGGCCGATACCCCCAACGTCAGGACCATTCAGGAACTGGTCGAACAGTTCCAGCAACCCATTGAGCAGACGGTCAAGACCCTGGTGGTCGCCGCAGCCGAAGAGATGGACTTCGACCTGGTGGCCCTGCTGGTGCGCGGTGACCACGAACTGAACGCCATCAAGGCGGAGAAGCTGCCCCAAGTGGCCTCGCCCCTGCGCTTTGCCGACGAGACAGAGATCCGCGCCGCCGTCGGCGCCGGTCCCGGCTCCCTGGGTCCGGTCAACCTGACTATTCCGGTCATCGCCGATCGCAGCGTGGCGGTCATGGCCGATTTCAGCGCCGGCGCCAACCAAGACGGCAAGCACCTCTTCGGCATCAATTGGGAACGGGATCTACCTCTGCCCGCCGTCGCCGACATTCGCAACGTGCGCGAGGGCGATCCGAGCCCGGATGGCCAGGGGACCCTGACCATTGCGCGCGGCATCGAGGTCGGCCACATCTTCCAGTTGGGCAAGAAATACAGCGAGGCCATGAAGGCCAGCGTACTCGACGAGCAGGGCCGCGCCGTCACCATGACCATGGGCTGCTACGGCATCGGCGTGTCGCGCGTGGTGGCCGCCGCCGTCGAACAGAACAATGACGGCCAGGGCATCCTCTGGCCGGCCGCCCTCGCCCCCTTCCATGTGGCCCTGGTGCCCATGAAGCTGTACAAGTCCCACCGGGTGCGCGAAGCCGCCGAGGCCCTCCAGGCGGAACTGGAGGCCGCAGGGATCGAGGTGCTGCTGGACGACCGCGATACCCGCCCCGGTATCTCCTTCGCCGACATGGAGCTGATCGGCATCCCCCATCGGCTTGTCATTGGCGAAAAGGGACTGGACGATGGCATGATTGAATACCGTGGCCGCCGGGATACGGAAAACCGCTTCATCGAGCGGGATCGCATCCTCGATTTCCTTAAAGACCAACTTCAAGAGGCGATGGGCTAACCCTATGTTTGAGAAAAAATCCTCCTACGACAAGGACGATCTGCTGGCCTGCGGTCGCGGCGAGCTGTTCGGCCCCGGCAACGCCCAGCTCCCCATCCCCAACATGCTGATGATGGACCGCATCCTCCACATCTCCGACGAGGGCGGCGCCCACGGCAAGGGCGAGATCAAGGCCGAACTGGATATCAATCCCGATCTTTGGTTCTTCGGCTGCCACTTCCCCGGCGACCCGGTCATGCCCGGCTGCCTGGGCCTGGACGCCATGTGGCAGATGGTCGGATTCTACCTGGCCTGGATCGGCAATCCCGGCCACGGCCGCGCCCTGGGCGTGGGCGAGGTCAAATTCACCGGCCAGGTCCTCCCCACCGCCGGTAAGGTCAGCTACCAGATCGACATCAAGCGGGTGATCGCCCGCAAACTGGTGCTGGGCATCGCCGAAGGCTCGCTCCTGGTCGATGGCCGCGAGATCTACACCGCCAAGGACCTGCGCGTCGGCCTTTTCACCTCGACTGAGGGTTTCTGACCGCCGGGACGGGGCTACCTGTCCCAGGGGCGGCCCATCAGGAATCTCTTATTTTCCGCCACCTTCGTCATGTATTGATTTACCTTCCTTCTAATGTAAACATCAGAAGATATCAGAAGAAAATCTAGGACTGCCGTGGCGCCACTCGACAACCTGCCGCCGGGAACCCTGCGAATCTTGCAGATTACCGACACCCACCTCTACGCCGGACCGGATGGAACGCTGCTGGGGCTGAATACCCTGGCCAGCTTCACCGATGTCATGCGTCAGGCGCTGTCCGAGGCGGGCAAAGTGGATCTCATTCTGGCAACGGGCGACCTGGTCCACGACGCCTCGCCGGAAGGCTATCAGGTAGCGGCCGATATGTTTTCCGGGGCCGGTTGCCCCGTCTACTGCATTCCAGGCAACCATGACATCCCCAAAGTCATGGAAAAGCACGTCGTTCGCGGCAAGGTTTCCACCCCCTTCGCGGCTCGCCATGGCAACTGGTTGCTGGTCATGATGAATTCGATCCTGCTCAAAAGCGAGGGGGGACACTTCACCCTGGATGAGCTGAAACGGCTGAAACAAGCGCTGAACGAAAACCCTGACGCCCACGTCATGATCTGCATGCACCATCAGCCTGTCCCCGTCGGCAGCGCCTGGATGGACAGCATGCAGGTGGACAACGCCGGGAAATTCTTTCAGGTCATCGACAAATTCGACAACATCCGCTGCCTGCTCTGGGGCCACGTCCACCAGACCTTCGACGCGGAACGCAACGGCGTCAGGCTGCTGGCCACCCCATCCACCTGCATCCAATTCACGCCCTGCCAGGACAACTTCGGCATCGACAACGTACCGCCTGGATACCGCTGGATCGGCCTGCTGCCCGACGGCTGCATCGAAACCGGCGTGAAACGTCTGCCCGCCGTGCCACCCGGCATCGATTTCGGCTCTTTCGGCTACTGAGGGGCTTTCAGGCGATCCCGAAGCCCGCCACCGGCCCTTCCGGTATTGTCTCGCAATCGACCGAGGTCACTTCCGCCGCCGGGGGGCCTTGCCACAACCAATCCTTCAAGCGCTCGACGCTGACCGGTTCGCCGCAGGCGATCACCTCCACCCGGCCATCCCGCAGATTGGCCGCCGAACCCGTTATCCCCAGCTCTTCGGCCTTGCGGCGGGTGGAATCCCGGAACCACACGCCCTGCACCCTGCCGGACACCAGACAACGCACACAGATCCTCGCCACGTATGACCTCCAGGAAGAATTGACCCAGGGCATAAAGACGTCCATGACCCATGCCCTTTAGGCGCGAAAAGGTTAGGCTAAGCGGATGTCTCCAACCCCAGCGGAAACCATGGCGAACCAGGAGCGCCCAAATACCCTGCTGATAGTGCTGATCGGCTACCTTTGCCTGATCGCCTTGGGCAGCCTTTACCCGCTGTGGGACTGGCGCCCCCTGTCGTCCTGGTCGCCGGCCTTTCTCTCGGAACCCTTGCCACGCTACATCACCCGCACCGATGTCACCACCAATCTGCTGATCTACATCCCGCTCGGCTATTTGCTGGCCCTGAATCTGGGGCAGCCCCACTGGCGCAATCTGGCCATCATTCCGGCGGTCCTGCTGGGCCTGGCCTTCAGCCTTACCATGGAAAGCCTGCAACTGCTGCTGCCGGCCCGCTTCGCCTCGAATCTGGATATTTTCCTGAACGGGCTGGGGACCTTCATCGGCGGCCTGCTCTCCCTGCACCATGGGCGCTGGCTGCGCGGCGGCAAGCGCCTGGCCCGCTGGCGCCATGACTGGTTCCAGGCAGGGTCCCGCGCCGATCTGGGACTGTGGCTGCTGCTGCTTTGGGCCTTCAGCCAGCTCTCCCTGCGCCCCTTGCCGGGGGCCGGCTGGCTGAAACTGCACCTGCGGCCCATGGACGTGCCGCCGAGCAGCCTGGATCAAATCAATCCCGACTGGCTGCTGGCGGTCTCGGTCGAAATCGTCGCCGTCGGCGCCTTCATGACCTGCCTGCTGCGGCCCGGCCGCTATGCCGCCGCACTGTTGCTGCTGTTCATCTCCGCCTTCATGCTCAAGCTGCTGGCGGCTACCCTGCTGTTGAAGTTGAGCGTCGCGGGGGGGGTGCTATCGCTGGAGACGGTCCTGGCCTTCGTGATCGCCCTTTGGCTGCTGTTGCTCTATCCGGTCTCCCGGCGTCGGCGGGAGGTGGCCTTGTTCACTCTGGCCGGCATCATCCTCTGGCGCCTGTTTTCCGTGGAATCGCCCATCCTGCCTGAAAGAAGCGTCCTGAACCTGGTCGGCATGGCCTCCCTAGTCGCCGCCTTCTGGCCCTGGCTGGCCCTGGGATTGCTGCTCTGGCCGGAGAGAGGCGCTCCTCCGACACCCTTGCCCGACAGCGACGAGCTGGACGATTAGGGTCTGTCCGGGAATAACATGGACAGGCCCTTAGTTTTTGTTTTTATGGCCCTCGATAAACGCTTCCAGCTCCACGGCGGTGATGGTCCCCACCTGCCAGGCGGCTACCTGGCCGTCGGGAGCGACCAGGAAGGAGGTCGGCATGCCGGGGACGTTGCCCAGTTCGGTGCGGGCCTTCGGGCCGCTGAGCAGCACCGGATAGCTGATGAACTGTTCGCTGACGAAGTTCCGTAGGGCATCGGGGCTGATCTGTTCCAGGTTGACACCTAGCACCACCGCGTCCTTGTCCTTGTGGTTATTGTGGAATATCTCCAGTTCCGGCATCTCTTCCAGGCAGGGAGGGCACCAGGTGGCCCAGTAATTGACCACCACCCACTTGCCGCGATAGTCGGAAAGTTTGTGCGATTTACCTTCGGTATCCTGCAATTCAAAATCGATGGCCACCGCTTGCGCGAAAAAGGCCGTTGATAGCAGTACCAATGCTACCGACATGCTGCGAATCAGTTTCATCTGCGCCCCTTCATACCTTGCTGATCGGCCGAACGGCCACGTTTTCCGGATTTTTGTGAGATTATTCCGATTTGCGCGGGTCCCCTTCTCACAGTGGGATCTATGGTCTTAAATGGTATGAGCTTTAACCACTGGAATAAACGTCTGAAATGGATGAGATAAGGGATAAAAAAATTTGGCTGACGGTTCCCGCCACCAACGACAAGCCCGATCCGAAAATCATCACCAACCCGGCCGCCCTTACCGAGTGGCTTGACTATTTGCCCAATATCGACCTTGAGGGGATGATCGCCAGGACATCCAAGGCGCTGGCCGGTTTGAACCGGCATCCCGAAAGTCTAACCCAGCTTCCCTCGCTGCTTCAGTGTTTTCAAAAGGCCTTCGATGATCCCTTCGACCTGCACGTCGTGGGGCGGGGACTGCGCGGCGAGGTCGGGACCGGCCGCCGGTCCGCCGCCCTACTGAACGGTTTTCTGGAATTCAACCGGGAGCTGTCCTTCGGCTACAGCCGGTTGCTCAACGACCGGGGAGAGACCCTCAAGCGCGCCGATCTCATCAACGCCCTCAGCCTCGCCATGGAAAGCCACGAGCGGGACATCCTCTTCTCCTACGAAAGGTATCAGAAGGTTACACCCCGTTCCCGGCTGGAGTTGTACCGGCTTTTTCTGATCGCGGAAGAGCATGGTGTGGTGAACGAGGCCAGCGAGATTTCCGGCTTTCCGCCCGCCGTCATACTCAACCGGGTGCTGCTGCTGAACCTGGCCGATCCCTATTGTCTGCCCCTGCAAGCCCTCTGGTCCACCCATGGCTACCTCATCAAACATGCGCCCATGGCCTCGCTCGGCACCGAGCCCGGATCGGGCATATTGCTGGACATTCAGGGCAGCGTCTCGCCCAGGCTCATCGCCGACATGTCCCCCTCCCTTTTCGACTCCCGGCGTTACCGCTACCTGGATACGCGCCTTCTGTGCGAGGCGACCCGGCGCCATGTATCCGTAGCCATCAAGGACCCCGCGAAACTGCCTAGGTGCCTGGAACAACTGGACAAACTCATTGCCCTGCACCTGCTGCGGCAATGGCATAGAAACTGGAGCACTCCATCCCCCCGCCTGGCGCAGCGCCAGGAGAAACACAACAAGGTCGCGATAACCTTCGGGCTCAAGGCCCTGCATCACTACCTCTCGAAGGGCGCCTTGACCGCCGATGGCACCGCCACGGATTCCCTTGAGGATGAAGTCATCCTGGAAGGGGGCTCCATTTACCAGTCAACCACCCATATGGAGGAATTCCCGCTCCATCTGTGGCGCCTGTTCAATCTGAGCGAGAAGGGGGCAGGCCTCATCGAGGACGAAGACAACAGCACCTGTTCCCAGGTGGGCCAATTGGCGCTGATGTCCATCGACAATCCATCCAATGGCCTGAAACCCATGATGGCCGGCGTAATCCGCCGCCGGATGGAAGATGAACCCCACAAAAACGAAATCGGCATCGAGTTTCTCAAGGGACAACTGCACCCCCTGGAGGTCAAACCGCTGTTCATGGAAGCGAGCGACCCGCCCGACTTTTCTCCCGCCCTGATCGTCGATCAACAGGACGCCCCTGCCCTGCTGATCACCTTGCGCGGCTACTTCAAACCAAACCGCGCCCTGATCCTGCGCAACCACAGCCAAAGCCGGCGCGTCCGGGCCGCCAACCTGACCGAATCGACCCGCTACTTCGACCTCTTCTCCTTCACCGTGGGTGACTGATTCCGGGCTAGAATGACCCCTTCGACAAACCCTGGAGCTGCCCCGATGTCATACGTCCTGGTGCTTTATTACAGCCGGCACGGCGCCACCGCCGAGATGGCCCGCCAGATCGCGCGCGGCATCGAACAGGGCGGCATGGAGGCGCGGCTGCGCACCGTGCCCGATGTCTCCCCGGTCTGCGTTGCGGTGGCGGACAGCGTCCCCACCGAGGGAGCGCCCTACGTCACCGAGGAAGATCTGCGCCACTGCGCCGGACTCGCCCTGGGCAGCCCCACCCGCTTCGGCAACATGGCCGCGTCCCTGAAGCACTTCATCGACAACACCACGCCCCTCTGGATGTCGGGCGCCCTGATCGGCAAACCCGCCGCCGTCTTCAGCTCCACCGCCAGCCTCCACGGCGGCCAGGAGACCACCCTGCTATCCATGATGCTGCCCCTGCTGCACCACGGCATGCTGATCTGCGGCCTGCCCTACAGCGAGACCGACCTGATCACCACCGCCAGCGGCGGCACCCCCTACGGCCCCACCCATGTGGCCGGGGCGAACAGCGACAAGCCCCTGACCGAGGAAGAGCGGCGTCTCTGCCGCGCCCAGGGAGAACGGCTGGCCCGGATTGCCGCCAAGCTGGCGGTATGAATCTAAATTCATCGTTTAACCGCAAAGGGCGCGAAGGAACGCAAAGAACACAGGGGATTACCTGCGTTTTACCCTTCACCCGGAAGCTGAACTCCTGCGGGGATAGGCCAGTGATTTTCTTTGCGTTCTTCGCGACCTTTGCGGTTGAAAGGCGGTTTTTAGGATGAACCGGGCCGCAATCTCCGGCAGGATCGCCCTCCCCGCCTACTTCCTGCTGCTGGGGCTGCTCTTCCTCTGGGTGGTCGCCTTCCAGCCGCCCCTGCACTGGCCGCGCCCGATCCTGTTGCTGACCCTGGTACTGCCCCTGGCCCTGCCCGTGCGCGGGGTGCTGCACGACAGGCCGCGCGCCTGGTTCACCGCCGTCTTCCTCAGCTTGATCTATGCCCTGCACGGGGCGGCGGAGATCTATGTGGCCCCCCTCGCCTCCGCCCTGCCCTACGCCGAACTGGGCCTGGCCCTGCTGCTCTTCTTCAGCGCCGTTCTGCACCTGTGCTGGTCGTCCCAAGCGGAGACCCCCGCGCCGTGACCCGGCAGTTGGCCCTGCCCCTGCGGCTGATCACTGATGCCGGCTTCGAGGATTTTATCCCCGGCGAGAACGGCGAGGCCGCCGCCGCCGTCAGAGCCGCCGCCGAAGCCGGGGGGGAACGGTTCCTTTCGCTCTGGGGCAGCGAGGGCTGCGGCAAGAGCCACCTGTTGCAGGCCGCCTGCCGGCTGGCGGACCACCTCGGCCAAGCCGCCTTCTATCTAAGCCCCAAGTCCACCCCACTACCCGGCCCCGAACTGCTGCAAGGGCTGGAGATGCTGGACCTGGTGGCCATCGACGACATCGATACCTTGGCCGGCCAGCCCGCGTGGGAAGAGGCGCTCTATCAACTCTACAACGCCATCCGCCAGCAAAATGGACGCCTGCTCGCCGCCTTCCGCCCCCCCCTGGCGCAACTGCCCCTGAGCCTGCCAGACCTCAAATCCCGCCTGGGCTGGGGTCCCTCCTACCGCCTGCACCCCTTGAGCGACAGCGACAAGGGGCATGTCCTGCAAAGGGCCGCATCCCAACGGGGCCTCAGCCTCCCCGGCGATACCCTCAACTACCTGCTCACCCACTACAGCCGCGACCTGCCCCGGCTGCTCGACCTGCTCGACCAGTTGGACCAAGCCTCCCTGGAGGCGCAACGGCGCCTCACGCTGCCCTTTGTGCGGCAGTGGCTCAAGGACCGGTCCGAGGCCGATTCCTGACCGCCAAAAAAGAAAATCCCCACCGGACCTTTGACGCTACACTCTCAGATGACGGCCTGAGAAAGGCTGAACCCTAAAAGACTGCATGGACGCAGGCGTCAGAAGTAACCTACAAGAAACAAAAACCCTTATAAAATCAGCAGGTCGAGCGTGCGGCCTCGATTTGCAGGAAGTAATCTCACCGAGAGAATGCATGTGAGCGACATGGGTGGAATGGAAAGGCCATGACTAGGAAGAAACCCTCTGCCGGGCAACCGGATCAGCCGGCCAAACCGGCAACCCTATCCCCGGAGCCTGCCGAGGAAACGACTGTTTCCGCTCCCGGCCCGGCCAAGGGCTTCCCGATCGTCGGCATCGGCGCTTCGGCCGGAGGGTTGGCTGCGTTCGAGGCCTTTTTCTCCACATTGCCCGCCGAGGCCGGTAACGAAATGGCCTTCGTGCTGGTGCAACACCTCTCCCCCGACCACAAGAGCCTGCTTTCCGACCTGCTCCGGCGCCACACCCGCATGCAGATCCATGAGGTCGAAGACGGCATGCAGGTCCAGCCCGGCCGCGCCTACATCATCCCGCCCAACCGGGACATGGCCCTGATCGGCGGCGGCCTGCAATTACTGGAACCCTCCTCGCCACGGGGCCAGCGGCTGCCCATCGACTTCTTTTTCCGCTCCCTGGCCCAGGACCAGCACGAGCGCGCCATCTGCATCGTCCTCTCCGGCACCGGCAGTGACGGCACCCTGGGGATGCGGGCGATCAAGGGCGAAGGCGGCATGGTCATGGTGCAGGAGCCCGATTCCACCGAATACGACGGCATGCCCCGCAACGCCATCGCCACGGGCCTGGTGGACTATGTGTTGCCCCCGGACGAGATGGCGGCCCAGCTCATCGCCTACGTGGCCCACGCCTTCGGCAAGGGTGAACGCCTGCCCATCGCCCTGTTTCCCAAGGCAGAGGACGGGCTGAAAAAACTCTGTGTCCTGCTGCGCGACCGGACCGGCCATGACTTCTCCCAGTACAAGGAGAACACCCTGGTGCGCCGGATCGAGCGCCGCATGGCCCTGCACCAGATCGAGCGCCCCGGCGACTACCTGCGTTTCGTCCAGCAGAAACCGGGCGAACTCGATGCCCTGTTCCGCGACCTGCTCATCGGCGTCACCAACTTCTTCCGCGACCCCGAGGCCTTTGCCGCGCTGGAACAACGGATCATCCCGCGTCTGTTCGCCGTTAGGCCCTCCGGCGCCCCCATACGGGTCTGGGTCTGCGGCTGCTCCACCGGTGAGGAGGCCTACTCCATCGCCATCCTGCTTCAGGAGTACCTGGAAACCTTGCGGCAGGCCTTCAAGGTGCAGGTGTTCGCCACCGACATCGATCCCCTGGCCATCGAGCGGGCGCGGAGCGGGATCTACCCCGCCAGCATCGCCGCCGACATCTCGCCCGAACGCCTGGCGCGCTTCTTCGTGCAGGACGCCAACGGCGGCAGCTACCGCATCCAGAAGACCATCCGCGACCTGCTGGTATTCTCGGAGCAGGACCTGGTGAAGGACCCGCCCTTCTCCCGCCTGGACCTGATCAGTTGCCGCAACCTGCTGATCTACATGAACGGGGACCTGCAAAAGCGGCTCATCCCCCTGTTCCACTACGCCCTGAATCCCGGCGGATCGCTGTTCCTGGGGACCTCCGAGACCATCGGCGAATTCTCAAGCCTGTTCAGCGCCCTGGACCGCAAGTGGAAGCTCTACCGGCGCCAGGTGGAAACGCCCGGCACCGCCTACCCGTCCCTGGGCCACTACGCGCCCCCGCCCCTCCAGGGCAGCGCCCCCTCTCCCCGCCCGATGTCCGCGAACGACCGCCTCAATCCCCGCGAGCTGACCGAGCAGACCCTGCTGGAGCACTACGCCCAGGCCGGGGTGCTCATCAACGGGCGCGGCGACATCCTCTACATCCACGGCCGCACCGGGCAATACCTGGAGCCCGCCGCCGGTAACGCGGGCATGAACATCCTCGGCATGGCGCGGGAAGGCCTGCGGCGTGACCTCTCCAGCGCCCTGCACCGGGTGGTGACGCTCAAGACGCCGGTCCGCTGCCCCGGCCTGCGGGTTCGCACCAACGGCTGCCATATCAGCGCCGACTTGGTCCTGCGTCCGCTGACGGCCGGGCCGGACAAGGCCCCGCCCGCCGATCTCTACCTCGTCATCCTGGAAACGAGGGCGGACGAACCGGAACGGCCCTCCCCGGACATCCCTGAGGCCGAGGCCCATTCCGACAGCGACCGGCGTATCGCCGCCCTGGAACTGGAGCTGAAGTCCAAGGAGGAGTACCTCCAATCCACCCTGGAAGAGATGGAAACCTCCAACGAGGAGCTCAAGTCCACCAACGAGGAGATGCAGTCGGTCAACGAAGAGCTGCAATCCACCAACGAGGAGCTGGAGACCTCCAAGGAAGAACTGCAATCGGTCAACGAGGAACTCGCCACGGTCAACGCCGAACTCCAGACCAAGCTGACCGATCTCTCCCGCGCCAACAACGACATGAACAACCTCATGGCGGGCACCGGCGTCGCCAGCCTGTTCGTGGATCTGCAACTGCGCATCACCCGTTTCACCCCCGCCGCCACCCAGATCATCAACCTCATCCCCACCGACGTCGGCCGCCCGGTGGGACACATCGTCTCCAACCTGGAGGGCTACGACCGCCTGATCGAGGACCTGCGGACGGTCCTGGACAATCTCTCCAGCCTGGAGACCGAGGTGCGCACCAAACAGGGCGCCTGGTATCTGATGCGCATCCGCCCCTACCGCACCCTGGAGAATGTCATCGAGGGGGCGGTCATCACCTTCATGGAGATCACCGAACGCAAGCGGATGGACCAGGCGTTGCAGCGCGCGAGCGCCCTCAACCAGCAATATCTCGATACCGTGCAGACCATCATGGTCGCCCTCAACCCCGAGGGCCGCATCGCCATGATCAACCGCCGGGGCTGCGAACTGCTCGGCTACCGGGAGGAGGAGGATCTGCGCGGACGCAACTGGTTCCAGACCTGCCTGCCCCAGCCGGAGGGTATGGAGAGGGTCTATCCTGTCTTTCAGCGGCTCATGGAGGGGGACCTGGAAACGGGCGAATACGTCGAGAACCCGGTCCTGTGCCGCGACGGCAGCCAGCGCCTGATCGCCTGGCACAATGCCCCGCTCCTTGATGGCGAGGGCGTGGCCATAGGCACGCTCTCCTCGGGCCAGGATGTCACCGACTTCCGGCGGGTGCGGGAAGAGGCCGACGACCTGGCCCGCTTCCCCGCCGAGAATCCCAATCCGGTGCTGCGCCTGTACGGGAACGGACAACTCTTCTACGCCAACCCCGCCAGCGAGGCCCTGCTGCGCGACTGGGACAGCGCCGTCGGCGGCCCCGCCCCGGAACCCTTGCGGGCAGCGGCCATAGAGGCATCGGCCTCGGGGGGCATCGGCACCCTGGAGCTGGAACAGGGCGACACCTGCTACGTCTTTTCCGTCGTCCCCGTCCCGTCACGGGGCTATGTCAACTTCTACGGCATGGACATCAGCCAGTACAGGAGGCGGAAAGCATGAACCGCCGCTTTGATCGTTCCCAGGCTCCGGCGCCCCGAAATCCGAGTTATGTAGGTTGGGCTTGGCGCGCATTTCCGTTGATTTCAAATCCCGGAGGCGCCGGTGCGCGCCTAGCCCAACAGACTGCGCGGCGGTGTCATGTTGGGCTTCGTACCTCAGCCCAACCTACGGGCTCAGAACTCAGAACTCAGAACTCAGAACTCAGAACTCAGAACTCAGAACTCAGAACTCAGAACTCAGAACTCAGAACTCAGAACTCAGAACTCAGAACTCAGAACTCAGAACTCAGAACTCAGAACTCAAAAATAATGCCAAGGGGATTGGGCTATGTGCAATGGAATAAATGGAGACTGCAACCCCCGTGACGGGGCCGTTGCCAAAGAAGCACGTCAGAACCTGCGCGAGCGGGCGGAACAACTCCTCCAGGCGACGACGGCGACTGACCGGGAAGGCCGGAAGCTGCTCCACGAGCTGAGTGTCTATCAGATCGAGCTGGAGATGCAGAACGAGGAGCTGCGCCGGGCGCAAGAGGAGATTGAGGCCTCGCTGACGCGCTATCGGGAGCTGTTCGAGCTGGTGCCGGTGGGTTATCTCATCCTCGACAAGGGGATGATCAAGGAGGCGAACCTCACCGCCGCCGAGCTGTTGCGAACCCCAAGGGTGGCGCTGGCGCAACGCCCGCTGTCTCAGTTCATCGCCTCCGAGCACCAGGATCTCTATTACCTCTGCTGCCAACGGCCGTTCGACAGTTGCCAGACCCGTTCCATCGAGCTGCAAATGGTACGGCCGGGCGGTGACAGGTTCTGGGCGCTGTTGAGCGGACTCCCGGCCCCCGGTGAAGAGACCTGCGCACCGGGCTGCCGCATCACCCTGACCGACATCAGCGAGCGTAAACTCGCCGAGGAGCAGCAGCGCATCGCCGCCGTGGCCTTCGAGTCCCGCGAGGGCATGCTGGTGACGGACACCAACGGCCATATCCTGCGCGTCAACCGCGCCTTCACCCAGGTCACCGGCTACAGCCCCGAGGAGGCCGTTGGCAGAACCCCCGCCCTACTGCATTCGGGCCGCCACGACCCCGCCTTTTACCGCGCCATGTGGGAGGCGATCCGCCGTGAAGGCCATTGGGAGGGCCAGATCTGGAACCGGCGCAAGGGTGGCGAGATTTATCTGGAATGGCTCTCCATCTCTGCCGTGCGCGACCCGGCGGGCGGCGTCAGCCACTACCTGGCGGCCTTCTCCGACATCAGCGAACCCCGCGCGGCAGAGCGCAAGATGCTGGAGCTGGCCTTCTACGACCCGCTTACCGGCCTGCCCAACCGCCGCCTGTTGCTGGACCGGCTGCAACAGAGTGTCGTTTCCGCCGAACGCAACGGCCAGTACGGCGCCCTGCTGTTGCTCGACCTCGACCGCTTCAAGACCCTCAACGACAGCCTGGGCCACCCGGCGGGCGACCAGATCCTGATCGAAACCGCCCGGCGCCTGTCCGGCGCCCTGCGCGACACCGACACGGCGGCCCGAATCGGCGGCGACGAGTATGTGGTGGTGCTGGAAGACCTGGGCCCGGAAGAGATCGCTGCGGCGGCCTCCGCCGAGGCCATAGCGGAAAAACTGCGCGCCGCCCTGGAACCGCCCTTCGGTCTCAACGGCGAGAGCCGCCATATCAGCGCCTGTGTCGGCATCACCCTGTTTTGCAGCCGGGGCCAGGGAATGGAGTCGCTGCTGCAACAGGCCGAGCTGGCCATCTACCAGGCCAAGGAGGCGGGGCGCGACTGCGTCCGGTTCTATTGCGCCTCCATGCAGGAGGCCGTCGATGCCCGCGCCGCGCTGGAAATTGGGTTACGCCGCGCCCTGGTCAAGGACGAACTGCTGCTCTTTTATCAGCCCCAGGTCGATGGCGACGGCCGCCTGACCGGCGCCGAGGCCCTGCTGCGCTGGCAGCCGGCTGGACAGGGCATGGTCTCGCCGGCCGCCTTCATCCCTGCCGCCGAGGAAAATGGACTCATCATCCCCATCGGCCGCTGGGTGCTGGAGACCGCCTGCCGCCGGCTCGCCCTCTGGGGCAAGGACCCGGCCACCCGCGACCTGCAACTGGCGGTCAACATCAGCGCCCGCCAGTTTCACCAGACCGATTTCGTCGCCCAGGTGCGCGGCGCGCTGGACCAGAGCGGGGCCGATCCCTCCCGGCTCAAGCTGGAGCTGACCGAGAGCCTGGTGGTGAGGGATATGAACCTGGTCATCCAGACCATGCGGGAACTCAGAAATATTGGCGTCGGCTTCTCCATGGACGATTTCGGCACCGGCTATTCCTCGCTGGCCTACCTCAAACGCCTGCCCCTGGATCAACTCAAGATCGACCAGTCCTTCGTGCGCGGCATCCCCGAGGACCCGGACGATTGCGCCATTGCCCAGGCCGTCATCGCCCTCGGCCGCAGCCTGCGGCTGCACGTCATCGCCGAGGGGGTGGAGACCGAGGACCAGCGCGTCTTCCTGACGCAACAGGGCTGCACCGCCTTCCAGGGCTATCTGTTCGGCCGTCCCGGCCTGCCCGATGTCATCGAGACGATGGCGCGGTCCCGCAACCTTTTCCCCCTTTCATCCCATGAGGTTTCCCATGGCCAGACGCTGTGACTCCCTGACCGGCAATACCGCACCCGCGTCCGGCGAGGTGCAGGCTCACCCCCTGCGCCTCCGGGCCGAGGAGGCCCTTGAAACCCTGGACATACCGGATACGGCGTTGCTTACTCCGGCTGAAACCCAGCGCCTGCTGCATGAGCTGCGTGTGC
The DNA here is from genome assembly GCA_001801995.1 of Gammaproteobacteria bacterium RIFOXYD12_FULL_61_37. Taxonomy (GTDB): domain Bacteria; phylum Pseudomonadota; class Gammaproteobacteria; order Chromatiales; family Chromatiaceae; genus YD12-FULL-61-37. Next base: position 39,374 of record MGZB01000025.1, read on the forward strand.
ATCAGATCGAACTGGAGATCCAGAACGAGGAATTGCGCCAAACCCAGGTGGCCCTGGAGGTCTCAAAGGCACGCTATTGGGACCTCTACAACTGGGCGCCGGTGGGCTACATCACCCTCGGTAAACAGGGCCTGATCGGCGAGGCCAATCTCACCGCCGCCGAACTGCTGGGAACCAACCGCTCCAGCCTGATCCACCGGCCCCTGTCCGGCTTTATCCTGCCGGAGGACCAGGACATCTTCTACCGGCACCACCGGCAATTGATCAAAACGGGGGAACCGCAGGGCTACGAACTGCGCCTGTCGCGGCCCGATGGCGCTGTGCTTTGGGTGCGATTGCGGACAGCCGCGTTTCAGGGCGATACAGGCGCGGAGACCGAATACCGCGTCACCCTGGGGGATATCGGCGACTACAAGAAGGCCTCCGGGGAGCTGGAGCTGCACCGCCTCCACCTGGAGGATCTGGTGGCCCTGCGCACGGCCGAACTGGCCCAGGCCAGGGACATCGCCGAGACCGCCAACCGGGCCAAAAGCGTTTTTCTATCCAACATGAGCCACGAGATCCGCACGCCCATGAACGCCATCATCGGCATGACGCACCTGATCCGCCGCTCCGGTCTGCCGCCGAAACAGGCCGGGCAACTGGAGAAGATCGACAGCGCCGCCCACCATTTGCTGGCCCTGCTCAACGACATCCTCGACCTGTCCAAGATCGAGGCCGGCAAGCTCGTGCTGGAACAGCGGGGCTTCACCCTGCCCGAGCTGTTTCACTCGGTTCTCGCCGTGATCGGGGACGGCGCCGTGGCCAAGGGCCTGTCCGTCCATGTCCACCTGCCAAGGGGGGTTCCTCAAACCCTGCAAGGCGACCTGACCCGCCTGCGCCAGGCGTTGCTGAACTATCTCGGCAATGCCCTCAAATTCACGGAGTGGGGCAGCATCACGCTCGGTTGCGAGCTGGTGGAGGCGGGAGACCGCGACGTGCTGCTGCGATTCGAGGTGTGCGATACCGGCATCGGCATCAGCCCGGAACAGCAAATGCACCTCTTCGGGGACTTCGAGCAGGCCGACTCCTCCTCCACCCGTCGGCGCGGCGGCACCGGCCTGGGGCTGGCGATCACCCGGCGGCTGGCGCGTCTCATGGGCGGCAGCGCAGGCGTGGACAGCGCGCCGGGAGAGGGCAGCACCTTCTGGTTCACGGCCCGGCTGCTGAAGGGCACGGCCGCCCCTGACACCGCCGAGCCGGATGCCAGCCTGGAAAGACCGGAATCCGCCCTGGAGCAGGGCTTCGCGGGAACCCGCATCCTGCTGGCCGAGGATGACCCCATCAACCAGGAGGTGGCGCTGGAGCTGTTGCGGGACGCGGGGCTGGAGGTGGATCTGGCGCGCGACGGCAAGGAGGCTGTGGCCATGGCGGGCCGGACCCCCTACGCCCTGATCCTGATGGACGTGCAGATGCCCGAGGAGGATGGTCTGGAGGCAACGCGGGAGATCCGGCAACTGCCGGGCTGGGCCGATACCCCCATCCTCGCCATGACCGCCAATGCCTTCGCCGAAGACCGCGAAAAGTGCATGGCCGCCGGGATGAGCGGCTACGTCGCCAAACCCGTCGATCCAGACCTGCTGTACGCGACGCTGTTGAAGTGGTTGCGGCAGGCCCAGGGCGGCGGCGATTCATCCCCCCAAAGTCTGGGGTAGGCCGGCCTTCAGGCCGACCTAGCCGACAACGTCCAACAGGAACCGCATGGAGAGATCCACGGCGGTAAGGTCCTTGGTGATCCCGCCTACGGAGATGTCATCGACGCCGGTCTCGGCGATGGCGCGGACGGTCTCCAGGCTGACGCCGCCGGAGGCTTCGAGCCGGGCCTTGCCCCCGTTCAGGCGCACCGCCTCGCGCAATCCCTCCAGGGTGAAGTTGTCCAGCAGGATGCGCTTGGCGCCCGCTGTCAGAGCCTCGCGCAGTTCGTCGAGGTTTTCCACTTCCACTTCGATCTCGATGCCCGCGCCGAATTCGCCGAAGGCCCGTTCCAGGGCGGCGGTGATGGAGCCAGCGGCGGCGATGTGGTTTTCCTTGATCAGCACGGCGTCGAACAGGCCGATGCGGTGGTTGTGGCAACCACCGCAGGCGACGGCGTATTTCTGGGCCAGGCGCAATCCCGGCAGGGTCTTGCGCGTGTCCAGGATACGCACGCCGAGCCCGGCCACCGCCTTGGCGTACCGGGCCGCCAGGGTGGCCGTGCCGGAGAGGGTTTGCAGGAAATTGAGGGCGCTGCGCTCGCCGGTCAGGAGGGCGCGGCTGTTGCCGGAGAGCCGGCAGAGGATCTGGTCCGGCGCTGCTTCGTCACCGTCCGCCACGGCCCAGTCGATGCGGATGCCGGGGTCCAGGCGATGGAACACCTCGTCGAACCAGGCCGAACCGCAGATGACCGCCCATTGGCGGCAGACGACCCGGACTTCCGAGCGGGCATCGGCCGCCAGCAGGCAGGCCGTGAGATCGCCGCCGCCCACATCCTCCCGCAGGGCGCGTTCGACATCCTCGCGGATGGATTCCAGCGGCGGCGGGCTTGTCTTCATCCTAATTTCCTCATTTAACCGCAAAGAACGCGAAGGAACGCAAAGGAATTCATTGGCTTGTCTAGGTTCCGCCCCTGACCAGGAAGGTGGGGGCACAGACAAATGCATCGGAGGGGTTTCCTTAGCGTTCTTTGCGTCCTTTGCGGTTGATAAGAGGTTTTTAGGCTCATTGGATGCCCAGCAGTTCCACCTCGAATACCAGGACGGCATTGGGGGGGATGACGCCGCCCGCGCCCCTGGCGCCATAACCGAGGTGGGGCGGGATGGTCAGGCGGCGGCTGCCGCCGACGCGCATACCTTCGACGCCCAGGTCCCAGCCCTTGATGACATGACCGCGTCCCAGCGGAAAATCGAAGGGGTCGTTGCGGTCGCGGGAGGAGTCGAACTTTTCGCCGTTTTCCAGCCAGCCCGTGTAATGCACGCTCACCCTCTGGCCCGATTCGGCCACATCACCCTCGCCCTGGGCCAAGTCCACATACTTCAAACCAGAATCCAGCATCATTTCGTTCATAGTCCTGTCCCGCCGTGAAAAAGGGCGATTTTCACACAGGATCGGATTGGGGACAAAAGCAGAAAGGGGGGTAATTTCCGAGGGGAGCGCTCGCGGCTCCCCTTTTCAAAGGGAGGACTGAGCGCCTTCGGCCTCCGAGAGAACGTCTGCGCTGCGTTTCAGGGCCGCGACCATGGCGCTCATGGCGCGATCGACCAGGAGGGGCGGTTCGGTCTCTTTGATCAGGTTGATGCGGGATTCGCGCAGTCCCTGGGCAAATTCCGCGACGCGCATCTCCGCCGCCTTCATGCCTTGCCGGTTCACGAAGACACAGAGGTCGCTCATGCCGCTGCGCCAGGAGAGTTTGAGCCGGGAAACGGGGGCGCCGTCCACCGGTTTGAATTCAAACCAGCTACCTACTCTGGCCGTCTGGGCCAGCTCCTGATGCGGGTCATCGATGATCAGCAGGCTGGATTCCGCCGCCAGGCCGGATGAGTCCCCAGCCATCGCCTCGGCTTTGACGCCTCTTACCAGGGCCGAGATGCTCTCTTCCTGTATGGCCTGCTCGTTGGCCAGGGGGGGGCGGTCGATTTGCTTGGCCTGCTCATTGCGCAGGCAGGAGATGTGGGCAACCTGCAACTCTTTGAACAGGCTGGACATGCCTCGCTGGTCAAAGGAAATGGCGACCAGGTTGTCGCGCAGGTCCTTCAGGATGGCCGGAATTTCGGCCAGCATCCTCTTGCGGTCCAGGGGATCGGTCTTCGGCTGTACGCTCCAGACCACCCGGTCCACGACGCCCAGGACGAAATCCCATTGCTCGCTTTCAACGCCGTTGCGGAGGTAGACCAGGGAGACGACATCCCGCCAGGGGCCTTCGAGCAGTTTTTTGATGACTTCGGGCGCCACCACAGCGCCTGCCAGGCGTTCCCTGATCTCCTTGCCGGCCCGGCTACGCGCCTCTTCCAGCCGCTCCCGCCCCTTGTTGACCTGGGTCGCTCTCTCTTCGGCGGCGCTGAGCTTGCTGTCCTCGGCCGCCACGAAGCTGCTGAACCGCTGGGAGAGTTCTGCAAACAGGGAGGTATCGTCCTCGAAATCGTTGAGGATGCGTTGTACGACGGCTTCCACTTCGCGGTACAGGGGGTCTTTGGAGGGCTCGACCGTGGAATCCCACCGGGCCGCCGCCTGGGCCAGGTTATTGAGCAGCTTGCGCGCCGGATGTGTCTTCTTGGAGAAGAAGCTCTTGTCGAGCACGGCCACCTTGACCATGGGAATCTGCAAGCGGCTCAACAGGACCTTCATGTGGTCCGGCAAGGCGCTGTCTTCCAGAATGAAGTCGAAGAGCATGGAGATGATGTCGATCACCTCCTCTTCCTGCTTGCCGATCCCTTTGCGGGCGGAGCCACCCTGGCCGATGGAGAAGAATCTCAGCAGGTCCTTGCGGATATCGCTGAGCCGGGGAATCTCGTCATAGCCGATATCGGCGCCACCGACCGCTTCCTGAATATTGCCCAGCGCCTCCAGCAGCTCTCGCGTATCCACCATCGGCAGCGTGGCCCCGCTGCGGTGGGGAACATGAGCGGCCTGAACATAGGAACGGGTGCCCAGCAGTTGCCGGATGTTGTCGTAAAGCTCGATGGAGGCGCCATCGAGTTCGTCCCCGGCCACTGCCCCGGAGCGGACATCGGTCAGGATGCTCTCGATCTCCTGCTCCTGCGCCACGCCTTTCTGCTCGCGCTGAATGGAGGGGGAGACGGGATTGCGCTTGAACGTGTGGCTCAGTTTCGGCAGAACCCCGCCGCGTATGAACAGGGCGTTGATCTCGTCGTAGATGCCGCCCAGATAGGAGACCACCTCCTTCTCGAACAGCTTGTACACCACCAGTCTCATGTCGATGGGGACCTGAACCGTCCCCATGGATTCGCCGAAGCTCGCGCAAACCTTGGCAGGCGCGATCGGCAGATCTTTCTCGTCCAGATCGGCCCCATCCAGCTTCAGGAGATGGGCGACGCGCTCCTTGAAGGCGAACAGGTCGCGGCTGAACAGCCGTTCCCCCCGGCTGGCCATGGAGCCGATGGCCAGGGATTCCTCGAAGTCTTCCTCGCCGACGAGCGACAGCTCCTTTTCCATGGCATCGCCCAGCGCCCCGCCCTTTTGCGGGGGGCCTGCACGCCAAAAGCTGTCATACCCGGCCAGGAGAGAACCGGCGAAATGGCTTCCCAAGTCGCCCCGCGCCTTGCGGAGTTCGCGCATGGCGGCAAAATAGTCCGACTGTTTGGCATTGCTCTCCGACTTCTCGGCCATCTGGAAGAAGACATCGTCCAGTTTCTCGAACAGCCCCTGCACCATCTTGTTCAGGGCACCTTCGACCAGCGTCCGGCCTTCACGGACCAGCCGGCGAGCGTTGTCGTCCAGCTCAATCAACTTGTCTGACCTGTTTTTTTCGGTACCGAAAAACGATACCACGTTGCTTGTCTGACCCATGGCTAACACCGTCGGGGGATGGTTGTCCTAGGTATAACTCTATGGCGTCTCGCCCACGAATTATGTGCGCCTCCTCACAAGAAGGAATACCCATCGACCGGGACAGCGGACCGGCAAGGATAGGAGCCCCCCATGCCAGCCAAGTCCGATTATTGGAATTTGGCGCTATCATACTGATAAGTCATGTTTTACTGAGAATCCCCACTTTTTCTGGTACAACCATCGCTACCAGACCATAACAATCGATCCCATCTCAAGCGATTGAATCAAGTTTCCACCGGCACTTCCATGATACCGTCTCCCTCACCCCACTCCACGGAGGGTGAGGTGGAAAACGCATCGATACGCGAAATTTTACGTCAAGAACAACCCCATCAGCGGAGAGACAGCTTGCCAACCACAAGGCCCATTCAAAAATTCTTGGTGGCAATCGCCATCATCAGCTACCTGGCCGCCGTTGCGTGCGGGGTGGCACTGGTGTTCTTCGACGCCAAAATGACCAACCCGATCGCGGCGAGCTTCATGGCAAGCATCGTATTTTTCATCGGCGTCGGTGTCGTCCTGCAAGTGATCGGCACCGTCAACCTACCCAACCTTAGAGTGGAGCGATGATTGCACACGCTCCACCACATCTCTGGGGCATAGGTTTTCGTTGCCGCAGATCTTCTTCTCGGCGACGAGGCTGAGAATATTCTCCAGGCGCTGGCGCTGGCCTTCGTCCAGGATCAGATCCTGCCCTGACAGGTCACGAAAATGGACAAGGGATATCCGGTGCTTGGGTCCAGAGACTTCACATACAATCCATGCAATGCCCTTGAGCCCGGTCAGCTCGTCCTCGATGGGGACTTCCAACTGAAAACTGTCGGTGTCGCAATCGCCGCAATAGCGGCAACTTTCGCAATCAAGACGGACTTTTTCCTTGATCAGGGACATAAGGCGCTCTCGGCTGTCTTGAGGGAAACCGGTACACCGGTCGGGCGATGTTGAAGAATACCAGAGTCGGGGTATTTGCCGCTGATTATGGTTGACGAAGAACCCCGCAATCACGGGGCGAGGAGGACCTATGGCTCAGTTGGCGAACGCATTGAAGGCCTGGGGGGACAGGTCGTTCGCGCCTGTCCTCAAGCAGGAGATCGAGTCCCTGGGCGCGGATGCCTTGCGCTTGGACCGGGGGGCTTCCCAGACCGGCCATATCGACGAGGGGAGCATCTCCATCACGATGCTGAATGCCGCAGAAGACAGGCACCGCATTCGAGCCCGGATCGGCGTCTTTTTCGACGAAATTCTGGCCGGGTGCAGTTGCGGCGATGATCCAGCAACAACGAGCGCCTATTGCGAACTCGGGGTGACCATCGACAAGACAACGGCCGAGGCGGATTTCACCCTGTTGCCGGACGGGGAATAAACCTGCTGTGAAAATAGCGAACCGGACGCTGGCGGGCAGGCCGGCCTGAAGGCCGACCTACCCCTTTTCATCTTCCGGGGCGGACGGTTAGCAAACACCCGTTGAATTCAGTTTCCCTTCCCCATCCACCCTGTCCTTCAACCACTGAAGGCATTCGCTCTCGGGCATGGGTTTCGAGTAGAGGAAGCCCTGGCCCTCGACGCAACTGCTGAAGTATAGAAACTCCTGCTGGGCCTCGTTTTCGATCCCTTCCGCAATGATGCTGAATCTCAGGCCCCGGCCGAGGCTGATGACGGCATTACAGATGGCGGTGTCGTCGCAGCTCATGGGCAGGCCGGAGATGAAGCTGCGGTCGATCTTGAGCCGGTCGATGGGCAGGCGTTTCAGGTAGGCCAGCGAGGAGAATCCGGTGCCGAAGTCGTCGATGGCCAGGCCGACTCCGAGGCCTCGCAATCCCTGCAAGATGCCGAGGGCATGTTCCGGCTTGTTCATGATGAAGTTTTCGGTGATCTCCAGCTCCAGCATTCCGGGGGCCAAGCCGGTCGCTTCGAGTACGGAGCTGACCGTCTTGACCAGGTTGCCGCGCTCGATCTGCGGACCGGCCACGTTGACCGAGATACGCGCGGGCGGCGCGCCCATGGCCTGCGAGCGCACAGACCAGGCGCAGGCCTCGCGCAAGGCCCACTCCCCCATGGGAATGATCAGGCCGGTCTCTTCGGCCATCGGAATGAACTCGTCGGGCAGAATCAGTCCCCTTTCCGGGTGATTCCAGCGCATCAACGCCTCCCAGCCCACCAGGGTATTGCTCTCCAGGTCGAACTGCGGCTGGTAGTAAAGCTCCAGTTCGCTGTTCTCCAGGGCACTGCGCAGGCCGGATTCGATCAGCAGCCGGTTCATGGCCCGTTCGCTCATCTCCTGTCGGTAGAAATGGAAATTGTCGCGGCCCTCTTCCTTGGCCTTGTACATGGCCACATCGGCGTGTTTCAGCAAGGTGGTGGCGTCCTCGCCGTCGTTGGGATGGAGGCTGATGCCGATGCTCGCCTTGACGACGACTTCATGCCCCAGCAGATGAAAGGGCCTTTCCAGGGCGTGCAGCAGTTTCCGGGCGACCGTCGCGGCCTCGTCCTCGTCCCGCAATCCCTCCAATACCATAGTGAACTCGTCGCCCCCCAGGCGGGCTACCGTGTCGTCGCTACGCAGGCCTTGCTGAATCCGGACCGAGACCTCCTTGAGCAGTTCATCGCCGACCGGATGACCCAGGGAGTCGTTGATATTCTTGAATCGGTCCAGATCCAGAAAAAGCACCGCCAATCCCGTCTGGTTGCGTCTGGCGTGGGCCAAGGCATGTTCCAGACGGTCGATGAACAGCAGCCGGTTGGGCAGCCGCGTCAAGGGGTCATGGTGCGCCAGGAATTCAAGCTGCTGATGAGATTGCTTGATCTGGCTGATGTCGCTGAAGACGGAGGTGTAGTGGGTGATGCTGCCGTCGCCGTTGCGGACGCAGGTGATGTTCTGCCAGGCGGGAAAGAGGCTGCCGTCCTTGCGCCGGTTCCAGATCTCCCCGTTCCACCGGCCCTGCTGGTCCAGGGACGTCCACATGGCGCGGTAATATTCGGCATCGTGGCGGCCCGATTTGAGGACACGGGGATTCCTGCCGGCCACCTCCTCCCAGGCATAGCCCGTGATCTCGGTGAAGGCGGGATTGACGGCGAGGATGCACCGCTCCGCGTCGGTCACCACAACCCCCTCCGAGGTATTGTCGAACAGCGCCGCCGCCAGTCGCTGCCGCTCCTCCGCCTCCTTGTGGGTGGTGATGTCGCGCACCATCCCCACCGTCCTGAGCGGCGTCCCTTTTTCATCGTAGAACGTCTTGCCGCTTCCATGCACCCACTTGACCCGATCCCCAGCCAGCAGTAACCGGTGATCGATGGCGTATCCGGTCCGTTGCTCGACGGACTCGCCATGGGCCCGGCTCACGAGATCCCGGTCGCCGGGGTGAATACAGTCCAGAAATGCCTCGTAGGATGCGCCGAACTCCCTGGGGTCCATCTCGAAGATACGAAAGACCTCGTCCGACCAGTGGAGCCGATTCTGGATCAGATCCAGCTCCCAACTGCCCACATGACTCAGTGCCTGCGCCTCGGCAAGCCGGGCCTCGCTCTGCCGGAGGGCTTCCAGGGCCTCGCCGCGCTCCAGCGCCAACTGCCTCATCCGCGTGGCGCGTCCCGCCACCGACAGCATGTAGGCCGCGATCAAGAGTGTCACCAGCAGCAACGCCACGGGCGTGAGATAGGCCGAGCCACGGTCATGCTGGAGATAGACCGCCAGGGCGACGGCCATGCCGAGCTGGAGGCTCAGGGAGATCGGCAGGAACCTGTCTTTCCAGGGAATACCCCGGCTCACGGGGGCCTCGGAGACAGGCATATTATCGGCGGGACCTTTGTCGTCCATGTGCTTATTCCACAGTCACTTGCAGCGTTTCCATTAAAGCGGCGAACAGTTTTACATTCTAGTCCGTCTCTGGTCCTTTTCAACTATTCGGATTACCCCGCGTCCTGATCCAGCACGCCGGGGAAGGGCTCTGCCCGAAGCAGCCGGAAGGCGCGGACGCTGGTCTGGATATAGCCGGCGTCGTCGAGTTTTCTCAAGATGCGGCTGAGGGTCTCGGGGGTGATGGCCAGGTAGCTGGCCATGTCTTCCTTGGTCATGGGCAGGGGGATCTCGTCCTCGACCCCCGTGAGCCGGGCGCGGGAGCGCTCGGCGAAATCCTGGAGAAACCCCATGACGCGCTGTTCGGTGGTGCGCTTGCGGACGTTGACCTGATGGATCGTATCGTTGCGCGCCCGCCGGTTCAGTACCTGGAACAGGCCGCGCGTCAGTTCGGGGTGTTTGGCGCAGAGGGTCTCCAGCTCGGCGGTGCGCAATTCGCAGATCCAGGCGGTCTCCAGGGCGATGGCGTCGTCGGTGTGGCTGTGCTCGCCTAGGGCCTCGACCCCGAAGAGATCGCCGCGCAGATAGAAGCCGGTGACCTGGAGGGCGCCGGTGCAGGTGGTGTATTCGGTCTTCACCGAGCCCGAGGTGATGGCGTAGAGGGCGGAGAGGGGATCACCGGTCCGGTAGATGCGGTCGCCCGGCTGATAAGGCCCCCGGCAGCGGATGGTGCAGACCGCGTCCGGCAGTTGCTGCTCCTCGATACCGGTCTTTCTCAGGAGGTGCCGAAGGTCGCAGTTATGGCAGGCATGCTTCGCCTTGACGAGATGCAAACCCTGGCGGGACCTGGACCCTGTTCGCTTCACGGCTTGGCCCTAGGGTGAAATCGTTTCCCGGAGATCGGAGAGGGTTCGATGTACTCCGTGGCAGCGGGAGCAGAGGTTATAGCCCAGATGGCCCAGAAGCTTGCCTGTCTCCTCCTTGTCGCCCTTGGTCAGGGCGGTATCCAGCTCGGCCAGCTTCTCCTGGATGGCCGCGCCCAGGATGCGCTCCTTGGGATAGGCGTCCAGGTGGCATTGATCACAGGTCGCGCCCAAATCGAGGAGCTGTTGCTTGAGGGCGGAGGCGGCCGTCTTGGCCGGTTCCCAACGGCCGTCCTCGGCCCCGATCTTGATCCGGTTCACCTGGTTGGAAAGCCCCTCCATGGCCTTGCGGAATGGCTGCCCCTGAACTTGCAGGGGGCCGAAATCAGGTCCCCGCATCAGAAGGGCCGTGGCCGCCTGATGATCCAGATGACAGGAGTCGCAGCTCCGCCCCAGCTTGGTCAGGACGGACTTCACGGCGGCGAGGTCGCCGGCGGAGGCCGCCTGTTCGAGGCCGCCCAGGGCGTCGAGATCGGCCTCCACGCCCCACTCCGGGACCATCTCCGGGATCTGGCGGTAGGATTGGGCGTACTCCGCCACCCACTTCTTCACAAGCTCGCCCTCCCCTGCCCCGGCGTATTCCTCGATGGCCTGTTGCGAGCGGCGCAGGTTGAACATGGTATGCAGCCAGACCTGCCGCTTGTTGGCCGGTTTGTACCAGTGTTTGATGGATTCGGGCGGCGCCTCCAGGCCGGACGGTCCGGCGGCGGTGGCCAGGAGCGGCAAGACGGCGAGGATCAGGAGGTATTTGGTTTTCACTGCCTTTATCCCAGAGCGGCGTCTACTTGAGGGTGTAAAAACGGAAGGGGGCGACCCAGAGCCCCCCGGGGGTCTCCACCATGACCCGCGCCTCCCAATCCATCCGCTTGCGCACACAGACGGGGATACGGGTGGTGCCCGCGAAACCTTGCCCGGCCACCGGTTTCAGCTCCGGCCGGTTGAAGCCCATGTTCATGCCGATACCAGCGAAATCGACCAGGACCTTGCGTGCCTGCAACCCCTCCAGTTCCACCTCGATCCGGATCGGCTCGATCAGGGGTATCTCCCTCGGCAGTATCCGGAACACGACCCCCTCGCCGCCGGGGAAGGTCAAACGACAGTCGCCCGCCCGCAGGTCGCAGGCAGGATCAGGGGAAAGCGAATGGCTGATCTTTGGAAAGAGGATGGGCCAGGCGACATAGACGGCGCCGCCCGCCAGGATCGCCAAGGCCAGGACCAACAAGGGGCCGAGCCAGCGGGGGCCGGCGGTTGAACCCGTCACGGCAGATCACCCCTTCGAAACCATTGATAGCCGATCCAGGCCATCAGGGTTCCCAGCAACAGCGGGTAGGCCAAGGCATAGACCATGAAGCCCAGGTTACCGAAGTGGTCGAGGATCACATAGGCTGACGGCCCCAAGAGCACCAGTTGGGGATCGAACAGCATCATGCCGGCCGTGCGGAAGACTTGCAGGGGATTGGCCAGGGCGATGCCGATGACCAGGTTCGGCGAGGCGTACTGCTGGACCATGACCCCCAGCAGGATGAGATCGAGGAACAGCAAAAGCCCGAGCCAGATGACGAAGGCGGTGCCCTGGGCCACATCGACGCTGCGCGCCACCGAGGAGACCAGCATGCCGATGCCGAGGAAGCACCAGGTGAGCACCATCAGCAGGGCGCTGTAGTAGAGAAAGATCCGCCAGGGCAGCTCGACCCCGGTCAGCCCGCCCCAGAGCATGGCGCCCCCCATGGCCAGGAGGACCGGGGTATAGACCATGACGAAGCGCCCGAGCATCTTGCCCCAGTACCAGGCCGAGAGTGAGACCGGCAGGGAAAGCAGATACTCGAAGACCCCGCTCTCCCGGTCCCCGGAGAGGGAACGGACCGTGGTCACCAGCACGAAGACGGGCAAGATGGCCATGCTCAACTGGAGATAGGTCAACATCAGCCGTGACAGACCGGTGAAGCCCATGACGCGGGATTCGGTCAGCCCCAGGGCGAACAACAGCACCAGGATGCCGCCGAAGACGAAGGTATAGACGGCAAACCAGCGCGCCCGCAGGGATTCCAGGATGTCGGTCCAGGCCGTCAAAAAGAGATGGTTCATCCTAAAAACCTCTGTTTAACCGCGAAGGACGCAAAGAACGCTAAGGAAAACAATCCGATGCCTTTGTCCATGCTCACCCCTTCCTGGTCAGGAACGAAACCTCGACAAGTCAATGAAATCCTTTGCGTTCCTTCGCGTCCTTTGCGGTTCAATGAGGAAATTAGGTTCATGGTTGCTTGTTCTCCCGGATGCTGGGTAATTTGGCCTGCTCGGCGTCGGCTTTGGCATCCTGCGTCGCCCTACCGCCTCCATCCCTGGAGGCGTTCTGCTCCAGGTGGGCGCCGTGGCTGTTGAACTTCTCCTCCTGCTGGTAGACCAAAGCCCTCGCCTGTTCGAAGTCGAGGGCATCCGGCAGGGGTTCGTCCTGGGCGCCCAGGCCATACTCCATGGGAGTGACCTTGCCCGGCACGTAATAGGCGGTGCGGGCATCGATCCATTCGCCGTCCCGGTGGTCGTTGACCCAGATCTCCACGCCGGGGGCCTCGCGCCACTCCTGCTGATCCAGCCAGATGATCGCACAGCCGATGTCGTCGAATTTATGGACCTGACTGCGCCCGGCCGGATCGGGCGTGTAACGGATCTGGGCCGAGAAATTCCGCGCGCTCAGGACCATGCGGCAGCGTTCGCAGGCGTCCCGGTCCCAACGCACATCGGCCGGCCCCGTCCCCGGCTCGCCGGAGCAGGCGGTGAGCAGGAAGATCAATGGCAAAAGGAGTACGGCTAGTCGCCCTAAAGGGCGACCTACGGAGATGGGGCAAGGCATTGGTTCAACCATGGCCCGCATCCTTCATTTCGAGGCCGGCCAGAAGCCCGGCGTAACGGGACAACATACCCAGGAACCGCAAGCGGTCGGGACCGGCCACGCTCCCCTCCCATTGCAGGCCGTCCGGCGCTGCGGTGAAACCCCACTGGCCGACGGCGCGGGCGAAGGCGGCCTCCGGTCGGTTGATGCGGACGCGGCAGGCGAGGCGGCTGTTCAGGTCCACATGGTCATCCACCTTGTCGTCCAGCACCACCTGGCCTTGGTCGAGCTCGATCACCCGGTTAACCAGGGTGGCCACCTCGTCCAGACGGTGGCTGGAGATGAGCATGACCGCCTCCTTGTCACGCTTTTCCGCCAGCAATTCGAAGAAGACCCCGCGCGCCTCCGGGTCCAGGTTGGCCGCCGGTTCGTCCATGATGAGCAGGCTGGTGTCCCTGCCCAGGGCTGCGGCAATGAGCAATTTTTGTTTCTGGCCGCCGGAGAGCCGGACGAAGGGCTGGTGGCGGTTCTGGTCGATGTTCAGGCCCAGGCGATGGGCCACGGCGACAATGCGGGCGGGATCGCTGCCGGCCACATCGGCGACGAAGCGCACCAACTGCCCCACCGGCATCTTCAGCGGCGGCGGCAGTTGCGGCACGAAGCCCACCAGACGCAGGACCTCGCAACGCTGCTTGCGCGGGCACTTTCCGTCCACGCGGATCTCGCCGCCGAAGTGGTATTCGCCCAGCAGGCAGCGGATCAGGGTGGTCTTGCCGGCCCCGTTGGAGCCGATCAGGGCCACCCGACGGCCCGGCTCCAGCTCCAGATCGAGCCCCTGGATCACCTCGCGCTTGCCGAAGCCCTTGCGTAGCCCTTGGATACTGATCATCTCGCTCGCTTCTCAAGTTTAGAGTTTGTAATTCTCGACATAGCCCTTGTAGGGTGGATAAGCGAAGCGCATCCACCCTACAGGGACACCGTTTTTTTATCCCGGATCTTATTGCAATTTCTTCAGGCCCAGGACCTCGAATTTAAGCGAACCCGTGGGGCAGGTGTCCACGCAGAGGCCGCAGCGGGTGCAGTCGGCCCCCACCGGGACATCGACGGAAGTGGCGCGGCCCTTGATGGTCATGTCCAGGACATGGGGGACCATGCAGACCTTGCGGCAGTTGCCCTCGTGGTGGCAGTCCTTCAGGTTGTACCTGACCCGCAGCGGGGAAATGCTGCCGACGAAACCATAGGTCAATCCAATGGGACAGACGTAGCGGCACCAGGCCCGGCGCGAGACGAAGATCTCGAACAGCAGCAGGGTCACTACCCAGAGCAGAGCCAATCCGGGACCGTAGATCAGCGCCCGGCTGAGGATGCCGGTGGGGGAGATGGTCTCGAACACCGTATAGCCCGTGACCAGCGCCAGCAGGGCGAAGATGACGTAGAAGAGGGTGCGCGCCCCGCGATGGAAGGTCACCGGCTTGATCCACTTCTTCGCCTCCAGCTTCAGGTGCAGGGCCTCGGCCCATTCCGCCACCAAGTGATAGGGGCAGACCCAGGAGCAAAAGCTCCGCCCGCCCACCAGTATCCAGAGAATGAAGACGGTGACGGTGCCGATCAGCAGGTTCAGCACCACATGCTTGAAGGCCAGCATCACCTGCAAGGCGGAGTTGAGATCGGCCATGTGGAAACCGATGAAGCGCGAGGCGGTCAGCGCCCCCTCCAGCAGTTGCACGTCGAAGTAGTAGGAGACCACGAACAGCAGATTGACCAGAATCAGGGTGAGCCAGCGCCGCTTGCGCCAGAAGTGGCGGCGCTCCGACTGGTCGTGGGCCTCCGCGATGGCCCGCAGCTCCTCCTTGGTCTCCTTGCGGCCCCTTTTGAAGGTGTGGATCTCCCGCGCCTCCGGCGAATAGGCATCCGGCGCGGGCTTGCCCGGATCGATCCCGAGCATTTGCTTGATGGAAGCGGTGAAGTAACTCATGTTTCTAACCTCGGCCCCGGCGGGTATCGGCGGTCTCGTCCAGGACGATGACGATGGCCGGGGGCTCGGTGGGGCAGACCATCTCGCAGACGCCGCAGCCCACGCAGCCGTCATGCACCAGCGGCTGTTTGGCCTTACCCTTGCCCAGGGGCTCCAAAGAGATAGCCCGGTGCGGCGGGCATTGGTTCTTGTCACCCGAGGGGGGCTTGCCTGCCGCGCATTGACCGATGCGTATCTCGATGGGGCACTGGCGCAAGCAGAGGTCGCAGAGTTCCAGGTCGTAGGGGTGATCGGCGATGGGGACGGCCTTCCAGCGGTCCAGCTCCTCATAGCGCAACACCCCCTTGAAATCCGGCCCGCGCGCTTGGCCCTTGAAGCCCTTGCCCTGGATGGCGAGGCACTTCTCCGGCCGCGTCAGCCGGGCGAAACCCATGCGGGACTGGGCGGGGTAATTGATCTCATGGGTCAGGGCGCCGGTTGGACAGGCAAGTACGCATTGCAGGCCGTCGCAGGAGAAGTCGCAGGCCTGGGCGCGGGCCTCGATGAAGGGGGCGCCCAGACCGAAGCCCTCGTCGATGTCGGAGAGCTTGATGGCCTCGACCGGGCAGACCTGCACGCACTGGCCGCACTTGATGCAGGCGGCGAGGAAGTCGCGTTCGTTGAGATCGCCGTCGATCAGCGCCCCCGGCGGACGCAGACGCTTCATCTTGCCTTCGCCCACGGGGATGTAGCCCAGCAGGCTGATCAGCAGAACACCGCCCGCCAGCGCCCCGGTACGCAGGAATTCCCGCCGGGTCTGCTCGCGCCGCTTGGGTGAAACGGGCGGTTGTTTCTTTTTGGTGTCTTCGGTGCTCATGGCTTGCCCATCGATTGTCTAAGCGTCTCCAGGGCGTCGAAAGCGGGCTTGGCGCCATCGGCACCCTTGGTCCCGGTCTCCTTGGTCACCAGGGATTGGCGGTGCAGCGCCTCGGCATTGCCCGCCAGCATCACCGGCCGCTCGTCCCGCAGCATCAGGTCCGGCGAGGTGAAAGGGGCCAGGCGTTCCAGGAAGTCGATCACCTCCAGCATCGGGCTCCCCTTGAAAAACTGGGCATCCTTCACATCCATCCAGAGCCGGTCCGCGTAGGCGTATTGCTCGTGGGGCCGGTCGCCGATACCGTCCTCGTCGCGGTCAAAGCCCTGGTACTCATCCCAGTGGTTTCCTCGCCAGTGGTTGCGCTTGGCGCTCTTGCCGCCGCTGACGGCCACCTGGGTGAGATTTCCCTTGAAGAGGTTGTCCTCGAAGACGTTGCCGGTCCAGTCGTTGAGGAAGTGGACGCCGATGGCATTGTAGGCGACCAGGTTACGGCGGACGCGGTTGGTGGTCTCCGGCTGAAAGGGCGAAACGTCGAAATCGAGCCCCTTGGCGCAATAGAGGATCTCGTTGTTGTCGATGTCCACGTCGCTGGTTTCCTTGAAACCGATGCCGACCCCGGTGGCCCCGATGGCGCGGTGGACGCGGTTGCCGCGCACCTTGATGCCGTCGCTGTACATGATGTAGATGCCGACCGAGTTGTCGCGGAAGTCGTTGTCCTCCACCAGGTTGGTTTGAGAGTACATGAAGTGGAGCGAATAGCGACCACCGGTGGCCTTGTTGGCGCGGAGGACATTGTCGCGGGAATACCAGACCACGATGTCCCGCGAATTGATCACCTGGTTCTCTTCGATCTTGTTGTTGAAGCTGTACCAAAGGCGAATGGCATCGCCTCGCACCCCCAGCTCCACGTCCTTGGAGGAGATATGGTTGCGGCGCACCAGATTGTTCTTGGACTGTTGCAGGTCGATGCCGAAGAGGCTGTTGTCGATGCGGTTGTCTTTGATGACGTTGAAATCGCCGCGCACCTGGATGCCCGCATCCAGGTCGTTGTGGGAGCTGCCAGAGTTGGTGAGACGAAGGTTCCTCACCGTGGCGCTGTCGGTGTCCAGCAGGAGCACCGTTCCCTTGCCGCCGCCATCGATGGTCACCTGGTTCTGGCCATCGAGCACCAGGGGCTTGTCGATGACCACCGGCCCGGCATAGACGCCGGGCGGCGGGATCAGGGTGCTGTTGGGTTCCGCCGCCTCTATCAACTTTTGCAGGGAAGGCAGCGCCTGCGCGTCCGCCCTGCCCCAGAGACAGAACAGCAGCAGCGGCAGAAGCGACAGGCGCGGGTTCACGGGCTTACTCCACCTCTCCCCGGCGCAGTTCCTTGCGGCGGAGGATGCCCAGGGCGGCGGTCACCAGCGACAAGACCAGAATCATGCCGAATCCCCAATAGGGATAGGAGTGAGTGGCGAACTGGGCGACCTTCCCCTGGCCGAAGACCGTGGGCATGAAGGGCTTGACGGTAAAGGCCCCCATGGCGTTCATGCTGTGTCCGTACCACCAGAGCCAGGCGGCATATTCGATGATGAAGAACACCGGCAACGCGGCGGGTACGATAATCAGCAGCCAGTAGAGCAGACTGCCCGTCTTTCCAGCCCCGTAGATCAGCAGCAGCATGGCGCCGATGATGCCGAAGAAGACGATCTGAAAGGCCAGCCCCATCCCGGCCACCATGGGATCGATCTCGGCACGGTTGTTGAAATACCTGCCCAGGCTCTTGTCGTAGTGCCACAACATCACCTGGCTGTTGCTGCCATTCCAGGCCTCTGCCTTGCCGCCCTTGCGTTCCTGGTCCTTGTCGAAGGTAATGCGCAGGCTCTGGATCAGGTTGCCCTTCGATTGCGACTCTTCGCTACTGGCCTGTTTCTGGCCGCTCTTGGCCAGTTCCGCCCTGAGCCGTTCGACGATGCCGCCGCCGATCTCGATCTCCTGATCCTTCTCGCCCGCCGCCTGGTCCATGGAGGTAATCAGTGCCTCCACATAGCCCTCGCTCTGGTACTTGAGACCGTCCTTGGCATAGAAGGTCAGGCCCATCCAGCCGATGATGAAACCGAAACCCAGGGTAAGGACGCCCTGCCGCAGCCGGGGCCGGTTACAGGCAAAGCCCAGCACCATGACCCCGAGCATGGAGACCAGGAAGGGCGACAGGGCGCGTTCGACCACGCCGCCCGCCGCGATGGGATACATGCCCACATAGTGGTTGATGGTGTCCATCTCGTGGACGCAATCCAGGGCTTCCTTCTCGCTGATCTCGGCCTTCTCCACCTTCTTGCAGCCGTTGAAGACGCCGTTGAAGTGGAAATGGATGCGCACCCCGTCGGGGAAGGCCTCGGCTGGATAGTTGGGCGCGGTGAGCGATACCCACCAGATGGGGGCGTAGTAGATGACCGCCAGCAAGGCCACGGCGATCAAAGCAAAGCCCATGGGAAGCAGGCTGTTAGGCCGGGCTTGGTTCATCCTAAATTCCTCGTTTACTGCTGGGAAATCGTAGGATGCAGTGAGGCACGAACCGCATCGCTCGCGGAGTTGACCTCGACAGATGGGGTTCGCCAGGCTCACCGCATCCTACGTCAAATCACTAAAACTGATTGTCGATTTCCCACGCCGGAGCCTGGGAACGATCAAATCGATCAATAATCCGGGTTCTTGTAATCCTTGGAGGGAGCCAGGTCCTTCTTGGGAACAGGTATCCAACTGCCGTAGTTGATGACGTGTTTCATGTCGTCGTCGGTGAATTCCTTGATCTGCTTGACCATGTCCGGGTTGGCGTTGCGGCGCTTGCCGTCGCGGACCCACTGGAACTGCCGCAGGATGTACTCGTAATGCTGGCCGTTGATGCGGGGGAAGAACTTGTCGTCGTCACCCAGGCCTTCCTCGCCATGGCACTTCACGCAGTTGTCGGCGTAGAGTTTCTTGCCCTTTTCGAACTCGGGGGTGCCGGGGCCCCAGGGTCCCTTGCCGTGGTCGGGATTCATGGGCAGCTTGGCAATGTAAGCGGTCACGTCGGCCACCAGTTGCGCCGGTGCAACCTCTCCGTGCTTGTAGCCCGCTGCGGCCATGATTTGATCGTCCAGGGCGAAGGGGTACATGGTGGGGTTGTCGCGGTTCTTTGCGCGGATATCGGCCAACTGCTTGATCAGGACATTGCGGTGCTGTCCGGACAGTTGGGGGAAGGTGCCGTCCTTCAGGCCCCAGCCTTCCAACAGGTGGCAGGCGGAGCAGACTTCATAGACCGCGATGCCGCGGTCGCGGTCTGGTTTCAGCAGCATGGCCTCGTCCTTCTCGCCGCCGCCCTCGTTCCAGGCAGCCAGTGCGGGTGCGGAGAGGGCGAGGGCCATGGCGGCGATCAGTGCGTTCTTGCGAATTGGGAATTTCATCGGTGCTATCTCGCATTCATTGAATAGGATTCGGCCCATCCCTCGACGGACCTGTGGTTTGCAGGCTATCGCCCAGGGAGGGGCCGAACCTTGATTAGAATCAAGCCTTATCCGAGCGGGTTACTGGGTTGCCAGCCAGTCGGCGATGGCCGCCATTTCCTCGTCGGAAACCAGGCCCATGACGCCCTTCATGGCAGCGGCTTGGCCGTTGGCGCGGGCGCCGCTCTTGATGTCCTTCATCTGTTGCAGTGCGTATCCGGCGCTCTGTCCCGCCAGCCGGGGATAGACGGGCAGGATGGGGGTCTTGGCGTCCTTGCCGTGGCAGGACCAGCAGGTCTTGGACTGGAAGAGCGCGGCGCCGTCCAGGGCCATGGCGTTGCTGCTCAGGGCCAGGGGGAGAATCAGCGCGACCGCGATGCTCAGGGTTTTGGATTTCATGACAATACCTCAAATATTCAATGGGTTCAGGTTCCAATACGGAAGAGGGGGCTCTAGGAGCCCCCTCAGTCTAGTCAGCGGTTGATGGGATCAACAGCTTTATTTCTTGACCTCGACAGCCCCGTTCTGGTCCAGGTGAGTCTTGGCACGCAGGCCCAGGTCGGCGGTCTTGACTTGGTACTGCCACCACTGGTTGGCCCAGAGCATGGCGTTCTGCCAGTCCTGCTTGGCGGCGGCCTCTTCGGCCTTCTTCTTGGCCTCTGCCCCAAAACCAAGCTGCTCGACGGCATCTTCCACCAAGGCCCCTACAGTCGGGAAGTCCTTGAAGTTACGCGCGGTGATGTAGGCCACCACCGAGTCGATAACGGCCTGGGTATCGACGTTGGTCTTTACCTGCTTGTCGTAGTCGGCCTGGGTGTAGGCTACGCCTTCCTGCATGGCGGCGGCTTCGGCCTTGTAGCCCTTCGGCTGCACCAGCAGATAGCCCTGCATTTCCAGATGAAGCGCGGAGCAGAACTCGGTGCAGTAGTAAGGGAAGACACCGGCCTTTTCAGCCACGAAGGTGGTGGAGGAGGTCTTGCCCGGCTCGACGGAGAGCTGGACGTTCTGTCCGTACATGGCGAAGCCGTGTACTTCGTCCTGCGCGCGTTCCATGTTGGTCAGGTGGATCTTGACCGTATCCCCTTCCTGGGCCTCGATGATCTCAGGGGTGATGTGGGAACGGATCAGGGTGCCGTAGACCTCCGTGGTGCACTTGCCAGCGGCGTCACAGGTGCGCTCGGTCTTCTCGCGGCCGGCGCGGGTGGCGAAGGCCGATTTGGCATTGGCACGGGAATCCCAGCCGGACTGGTAGCGCACTTCGGGCTTCAGCTTACTGGCTGCGATGGAGACCGCATAGTGGGGCTCGCCCAGGGGCAACGGCATGTCGTACAGCAGTTCCATCTTGTCGCCGCTGATGTCGATCAACTGGTGGTTCTGCGGATGCAGGGGACCCACCGGGTTGAAGCGGTCGATGGAGAGCTTGTTCAAGGCCACCAGGTACTTGCCGGCCGGGGTCTTGGTATCGCCTTCCATCGCCATCAGATGGCCGATGTTGTAGTGGATGTGGAGTTGATCCAGAACCTTGCCTTGGCAGTAGTCCCACTTGGTGACCATGGAGTCCACGTAGATGGAGGTGTAGGCCACGCAGGGCTTGGAGTCGTACTGGGTGTGCAGCGGACCCAGGCCAACCTGGACCTGCTTGTCCAGCGCGTCCTTGAGGGCGATGATCGGAAGGCCATAGGGGTCCTTACCCTCGAACTTCTTGTCCGCGATGGCCTTCTGGATCTTTTCGAAGCTGTAGACCCAGGTATGGCTGTCCAGCTTGCCGGAGACGATGATGCGGGTACCGTCCGGGGTCACGTCGGCGCCATGGGGGGACTTGGGCTCGGGGATCAGGTAGACCAAGCCTTCCTGAACGGCCTGCTCCATGGTGATCAGATACTGGCCCTTGATCTTTTTGACCTTACCGGCCTTGACCAGCTCTTCAGCCTTCTTCCAGTTGGTCACATGGAGGAAGTCGGTATCCTTGGAGGAGCAACCGGCCTCGAAGGGAGGACGACCGCGCTCGATGCCGCCCACGTAGCGTTCGGAGCAGAAGGAGTTGGTGAAGCCCCAGCCGTAGGAGGGACCCTTACCGGCGTCGGAGAGGTCCTGGGAATAGGGCGGCAGCTCGAAGGTAAAGGAGTTTTCGGAATCGATGCGCCCCTTATCCTTGTCGAATTTCCAGTAGGTCACGCCGCCGCGGTACTTGTCGTTGAACTTCTCCAGCGGCACGAAATCATTCTCGAAGGGTGCTGCGTACTGCGCGGCATCCATGATGTATTCGCTGTTGGGGGTAAAGAAGGACCCGCCGTGAGAACTCTTGAAGAAGGGGTGGACCACGATCTGCTTGGTTTCGAAGTCGTGCAGGTCAATGATGGCGATGCGGGGGTTGGCCTTGTCGTTGATCGCCAGCCAGCGTCCATCGGTCACACCGTCGGTCTCGGAGATAGCCGGGTGGTGGGTATCGCCGTAGGTGATGTCCTTGCCGTTGATCTTGCCCTGGGCCAGTACAGCCTTGGACTCGTCGTCGAAGCCGTAACCCTGCCAGGGCTCGGGGGTAAAGACGCCGATGTACTTGAGGATGCGCATGGAGGGTATGCCATAGACGATCACCTGGCCGCTCTGGCCGCCGGAACTGAAGGTGATAAACTCGTCACGGCCCCCGGTGGGGGTATAGGTCTTGGCCGCGGCCAGGATGTCTTTCTCGGTCAGGCCACGGGCCTTCATGACTTCTTCGAGCTGCCCCTGGGCAAAGGCGCTGCTCGCCATGCCGGCGCTCAACGTCATGCCCACGAGAAGCGAAGTAATTCGCTTGGTTGTCTTCATCGGAGGTCTCCCTTTGAGAGATAGAGGTGCCGAGACCACAGTCTAGGTTTGGCGGTATCTCCAACCTTGACTATTGTCAAAACCTGGGGGAGATGGCGCTTTGTGTGCGGGATATGACGTATTTTGGGTCTGAGACTTGATGAATAAACCGGAACCCTCCCTCTGCCCCAGATGCGGCAAGGCCTTCGAATGCCACGCGGCCGTCCGGGGTGCCCGATGCTGGTGCTGCGATCTCCCCCCCGTTCCGCCGGAAAGGCTGAGGCAATGGGAAGGCAAGTGCCTTTGCCCCGCTTGCCTTCAGCTCTGTGATTTGGGCGAGACGGCCCGTCCGGGCGGGTAACCCGGCCTTGAACCTAAATCCTGCATTTAACCGCAAAGGACGCAAAGAACACGAAGAAAAACGATGGGTTGCGATCGTTCATTTACTCATCGATCCGGTTTGAGAAGACCTATGGGTAAGCTGTTGTATTCTTGGCGTACTTTGCGCCCTTTGCGGTTAGATTTGAGAAATTTAGGTTGAATATGACCAACAGAGGAAACCGCCGTGCCCACGCCGAAATCGAGAGAGCCCGTCCGTGTCCTCATCATGGGCGCTGCGGGGCGTGATTTTCACAACTTCAACCTCTGCTACCGGGACGATCCCCGTTACCAGGTAATCGCCTTTACCGCCGCCCAGATCCCGGAGATCGCCGGGCGGCGCTACCCGCCGGAGCTGGCGGGAGAGCGTTATCCGGACGGCATCCCCATCCTGGAGGAATCCGAGCTGGAAGAGATCTGCCGGGAACAGGCGGTGGACAAGGTCGTCCTGGCCTACAGCGACATCAGCCACGAGCAGGCAATGCACCAGGCCTCCATCGCCCTGGCGGCCGGGGCCGACTTCGAGATCCTGGGACCCCGGCGCACCATGCTCCATGCCGCCGTCCCCGTGATTGCCGTCTGCGCCGTGCGCACCGGCTGCGGAAAATCCCAGACCTGCCGCTGGCTATCCAAGCGGCTGAAGGCGCGGGGACTCAAAGTCGCCGTGATCCGCCACCCCATGCCCTACGGCGACCTGCGCCGCCAGGCCGTTCAGCGCTTCGCCGAGCGGGCCGACCTGAGGCGCGCCGATTGCACCATCGAGGAGCGGGAGGAGTACGAACCCCACCTGGCCCTCGGCAATGTCCTCTACGCCGGGGTCGATTACGCCGCGATTCTGAAGCGGGCCGAGGCGGAGGCCGACATCATTCTCTGGGACGGCGGCAACAACGACTTTCCCTTCATCCGCCCCGACCTCCACATCGTCCTGGCCGACCCCCTGCGGCCGGGCCACGAGACCAGCCACCATCCCGGCGAGGCCGTGCTGCGCATGGCCGATATCGCCCTGGTCGCCAAGACCAACTCCGCCGCCGACGCCGGTATCCGCCAAGTCATCGACAACATCCGCCGCATCAATCCCCGCGCGGCCATCGTTCGCGGCGCCTCGCCCGTAGCGGTGGATAATCCAGCTCTGATCCGGGGCAAACGGGTGCTGGTGGTGGAGGACGGCCCCAGCATCACCCACGGCGGCATGGCCTATGGCGCGGGCTACATCGCCGCCACCCAGGCCGAGGCCGGAGAGATCATCGACCCCAGGCCCTACGCCCTGGGCGAGATCGCCAAGATCTACGCCCAATACCCCCACATTGGTCCCGTGCTCCCGGCGGTGGGCTACCACCCCGCGCAACTCCAAGCCCTGGCCGACACCATCAACCGCGCCGGGGCGGACCTGGTCGTCTCCGGCACCCCCTGCGACCTGGCCGCCCTGATCGATATCAACAAGCCCCTGATCCAGGCCCGCTACGAATTCGCCGAACTGGGCGAGCCGGGCCTTGGGGCGCTGGTTGATGCGTTTCTGGAGGGAGAGTTCCACCCCTTAATAAAGCCGAGTTAGTCGTCGCTGTTCATAAAGCCCCATTTCATGAATTGCCGTGATGATCGCGCCGAATCCCTACCGGCCCGTTCTTTCTTCACGTATTCCGAGGTCATGGCGGCCAGCAGGGCCGCGTAGTTGGGGTGGAAGTCCACCACCGTGCCGACCTTGATTTCCCCCTCCCCCGCCGCCGAGACATCCAGGACCAGGTAGTCGCTGCTGGCGCCGGTGATCCGCAAACGGGGATCGGCCGGCGTCAGGCCCTCCACGGCCACATCCTGGCGGCCCAGGTTGAGCAGGGCGCGCCAGCTCTCGCCGCCGTCTTCGACGGGAGGGACATGACCGAAGGCGTCCTCCCCCCGCTCGCCGAGGGGACTCGTGGGCTTGCGCTTCACCTCCAGCACCTCGGCGTGGAGCCGGAAGGCATCCTGGAAGGTGCCCGGCCAGGGGTGGCGGCGGGTGGTCTCCCGTCCCAAAAGGATCGCCTCGCCGATGCGGGCGTGGTTGACCCTCGGCGGCATGCGTCCCGAGACGATCAGATCGAGACCGCTGGAGTTGATGCCCGAGATCCAGTCGAGCCGCAGGCCGAAGTGATCCTCCATCGCCTCGGCCAGATCCACCAATCGCCGCATATTCGCCTCGCTCGGCATGACCCCGCCGAGGCAGGCCAGGTTGGCGCCCAGCCCGGCGATATGAATACCGGGCAGGGCCAGGGCCTCGTCCACCAGAGGAATCAGATCCTCGGGCCAAAGCCCTTCACGCAGGTCGCCCAGCTCCACCATGAGGATCACCTGATGGACCTGGTCCCGACGCAGGGCCGCCTCGGACAGGGCCTCCAGCACCGCCGGTTCCGATTCGAGGCTGAGGCCGGCCAGCTCCACCGCCTGATCCACACCGGACAGGGGCGGCAGACGCAGCAGCAGATAGGGCTCCGGCACCCCGCCCTCTCGCAGCCGATGCAGATTTTCGAAGCGGGAATCGGCGATGGAGACCACCCCGCCCCGCAGCATGGCCCTCGCAATATCGGGATCGCCGCGCACCACCTTGGTGACCCCCGTGACCGCAATGCCATGCTCCTTGCAAAGGCCCACGATGACGCGGGCATTGTGCTCGATCTTGGCCAGGTCGATGCTGAGGTAGGGGTAGGTCATCCGCCGGGTTTCATTGCCGCGTTATCCGAAGGCCGCCCGGCGGCCCGCAGGATCTCCAGGGAGATGTCGTAGTCGAATTGTTCGATACTGCGCTGGAACTGGGCGAAGCGATCGCCCAGAGCGGAACGCAACAGCGGCCTGTTTTCCGCCACCAACTGTCCGGCGCGGGTATCGCTGGCCGCGAGCAGTTGTTCCAGTTGCGCCAGGATCTGATCCCGCAGCACCGGGTCCAGGGGGGCAGGGGCTTCCAGCTCCGGGGCTTCAGGCAGCGCCCGGATCTCTATCCTCAGTGCGCCGAGGTCCGATTCGAGGCTATCGACCAGCGGCATAAGGCCGTTGATCTGAACCTCGCCGTCTAAGGCAAGGGCGTATTCCAGCCGCCCTGCGTGCTCCGCAATCCGTACCGCCCCCAGCGTTGCCGAGGCACCCTTGATGCCATGGGCCAGGTGTCTAGCCTCGTGAAACTGCTGGTTTGCCAAGAACCCTCGCAGCAGCGCCATATCCCCGGTGTGAGATTCGGCGTACAGGCGCAGCAGATGGCGGTACTTGTCCACTTGACCGCGTAGTGCCGACAGCCCCATCGCCAGATCGAGACCGGGCAGCCGGGCCAGCGGCGCCAAGGTCTCCGCATCGGGCCGTTGCGGCCGCCCGGTCTCCAGGGCATCGGCCGGCAATGGAGAAACCGTCGCAGGCTCCGGCAACCACTTCAACAGTGCCTGATAGAGGGCCTCCGGGTTTACCGGTTTGGCGACAAAGTCGTTCATCCCGGCGGCCAGGCAAGCGGCGCGGTCCTCGTCGAAGGCATTGGCGGTCATCGCCAGAATGGGCCGGTCCCGCCACGCCGGCAGGGCGCGGATCGCCTGGGCGGCCTCCAGTCCGTCCATGACCGGCATCTGTACATCCATCAGGATCAGGTCGTATTGGCCGGTGCGCACCTTCTCCAGGGCAATGCGGCCATCCTCGGCCGTATCTACGGTAAGCCCGGCGCCGTGTAGCAGCTCCAGCGCCACCTCCCGGTTGATGGCGTTGTCCTCCACCAGCAACAGATGGGCGCCGGCCCGGTGACGGCGAAGCTGCGTCTCGCCGTCTTCGCTCTGGACCGGGGAAACGGGGATCGAGACGCCATGACCCGGCGCAAGCCAAGCGGTGAACCAGAAGCGGCTCCCCTTGCCCAGCTCGCTCTCGACGCCGGTCGTGCCCGCCATCAACTCGGCCAGCCGGCGCGTGATGGCGAGCCCGAGTCCGGTGCCGCCGTAACGGCGGGTGGTGGAGACATCCGCCTGTTCGAAGGCCTCGAACAGGCGGGAAAGCTGCCCGGAATCGAGGCCGATGCCGGTATCCTCGACCTCGAACCGCACCAGCAGCCGGTCCTCTTGCTGCTCCAGCAATTGGGCGCGCAGGATGATGCTGCCTCGCTCGGTAAACTTGACCGCATTGGCGGCATAGTTGAGCAGCGCCTGGCGCAGCCGGGTGAGATCGCCGCGCAGCCAGCGCGGCGTGCCATCGGTTTCTACGCGGATTTCGAGCCCCTTGGCCCGCGCCGGCTCCCCGATGAGGGCGCTGACATGGTCGAGCAGGGCATCGAGGCTGAAATCGCTAGGCTCCAGCTCCAGCTTGCCGACCTCGATCTTTGAAATGTCGAGGATGTCGTTGATGATGGAGAGCAGGTGCCGGGTGGCGGTGTCGATCTTGTTCAGGCGATCGGCCTGACCCGGCAAGGCGCCGTCGCGCCGCAGCAAATGGGCCAGCCCGAGGATGGCATTCATGGGTGTGCGGATCTCGTGGCTCATGTTGGCCAGGAAGGCGCTCTTGGCGCGGGTGGCCGCTTCGGCCTGATCCCTGGCGCTTTCCAGCTCGCGGGTCCGCCGCGCGACCAGCTCCTCCAGGTGGTGACGGTGATTGTCCAGCTCCTGGCCAAGACGCTTTTTCTCGGTGATGTCCTCCTTCACCGCGACATAATGGCTTACCCTCCCGTCCGGCTGGCGCAGGGGCGTAATGATGGCAAATTCCAAGTATTCGCTGCCATCCTTCCGCTTGTTGTAAAACTCCCCCTTCCAGGTCTGACCCTGGGTCAAGGTCTTCCAGAGGGCATCGTAGGTCTGCCGGGACGTCCTGCCCGAGTGCAGGACCCGGGGGTTCTGGCCGATCACTTCCTCGCGGCTGTAGCCCGTG
The DNA here is from genome assembly GCA_001801995.1 of Gammaproteobacteria bacterium RIFOXYD12_FULL_61_37. Classification (GTDB taxonomy): domain Bacteria; phylum Pseudomonadota; class Gammaproteobacteria; order Chromatiales; family Chromatiaceae; genus YD12-FULL-61-37. The sequence continues at coordinate 66,814 of MGZB01000025.1, forward strand.
TTGCGCAGGAAGCTGTCGTTGACGTATTCGATATTGGCGTCGAGATTGGTAATGACGATGGATTCCGGGCTCTGCTCCACCGCGAGGGAAAGCTTGCGCAGCTCCGCCTCCTGAATCCTCAGTTCCCGGTAGGCATCCTCGGCCCGCCGCCGCGCAGCGACGGCATCCTCCATCAGGCTGAGCGCGGCCTCCCGCGATTGGCGCTGCCACCCAAAGGCCGCAGACTGGCTCTCGGACAAGGCAAACTCGGCGGAACGGCGGGCGCGGCGCTCCTCGGCCTCGTTCAAGGATCGCTGGATGGCAGGCGGCAGGCGCGCCAAGTTGCCCTTGAGAACGAAATCGGACACCCCCAGACGCAGCAACTCCACTGCCGTCTCCTCGCCGACGCTGCCGGAGACCAGGATCACCGGCAGATCGGGACAGCGGGCTTTGATGTGTTTCAAGACCTCTCGAAAATCCATGCCCGGCAGGGAGTAGTCTGACAACACCAGGTCCCAGGGCTCGTTCAAGGCCTGATCGAGCAGCGCGTCGCTATCGACGCGCCGGAAACGCACCTCCAGTTGGTGCTGGATCAGATAGCGCTCCAGCAGCAACACGTCAGCGGGGTTGTCCTCAACGATGAGGATGTTCAAGGCTAGGGTCATGGTCTCTTCCTCTCCGCATGGGTTGGAGGCTCGTTGGTCGCCAGCCAGTAAATCCCCAGCCGCGCCACGACTTCGGCAAATTCAGCGAATTCGACCGGCTTGCGCACAAAGCTGTTGCAACCGTTTTCATAGCTCATCATGGCGAACGCCGAAACAGCCTGAAGTCTCACCCCTCAACGTCAAAGCTGCGCCGGCCTGCCGATGTGGAAACCCTGGGCGTAGGTGATGCCGAGTTTCTTGACGGTCTGGAGGATGGATTCGGAGGTGACGAACTCTGCGACGGTCTCGGCTCCGGTGTGGTGGGCGAAGGCCACGATGGTCTCCACCACGATCCGGTGGCGGGGATTGACATCGATCTCGCTGATGAGGGAACCGTCGATTTTGATGTAATCGACCTCCAGCTTGAGGACGTTCTCGAAGTTGCTGTAGCCCGTGCCGAAGTCGTCGATGGCGATTTTCGCGCCCAGGGCCTTGACCCGCTTGATGAAGGCGCTCATGCGGTCGAAATTCTCCACGCCCTCGGACTCGATGATCTCGAAGATCACTCGCGGCCCCACACCGGTCTTCTCCAGGGTCTCCAGGATCTTCTCCTCGGTGACGGGATCGCGGATGTCCCTGGCCGAGAGGTTGATGGAGACCGTCTCTTCCCGCGACGCGAAGAGATTGCAGGCCTGCCAGACCACTTCCTGGGTGATGTAGGGATAGAGCTTGGTGTGCTGCACGATGCCCAGGAAGTCGTAGGGCGGGGTGATATTGCCCCGCTCGTCCACCACTCGCACCAGGGCCTCGTATTTGTCCACCTTGCCGGTCGCGCAATGCAGGATGGGCTGGTAGTGGCAGCGGATGCGGTTATTGGCCAGGGCCGATTTGACCAGGGCGGAGACGGCCATGTTGATCTTGAACCGCTCCTCGATGTTCTCCGACTCGTCATAGAAGGCGATGGATTTCCTTGTCTCCTTACCGCGATGGAGGGCGATATCGGCCCGCGTCAGGGCCTTGTCCGGGGCCATGGAGACCCCGGCGGTCATGGTCAGGGTGATGGGGTTGCCGTCAACGACGAAGACCTTGTCGGACAGCAGGGCGAGGATGGTCTGCACCCGGTGCTGGATCTCCTCGCGGGAGACCGGCTTGGCGATCAGAAAGGCGAACTCGTCTCCGCTGACGCGATAGGGATCGAGTTCCAGGTCCTTCATCCAGAGGGCCACCTGTTGCAGAAGGGAATCGGCGGTAGCGACGCCGAAGAAGTCGTTGATCTCCTTGAAGTCGTCGATATTCAGCAGCACCAGGGCGTGAAAATTCCTTTCGCTGAGGTCCGCGTGCAACCGGTAGCGGTTGGGGAGCTTGGTCAGGGAGTCGGTGGAAATGTGGCTGAGGAGCTCGGTGGTCTTCTCCTGAACCACATCCCCCAGGTGGGAGTTGATTTGGCGCAGCTCGTTGTTATGCGTGGCCAGCTCGCGCTGGTAGAGGATCAGCAGGGGCAACCCGCTCAGCATAACGAAGAAAAAGTACCAGAACTCCTTATAGGCCGACTCGCGGGAGGTCTCCTCGATGCCGCTTACCTCAAGATCCGCCCCCAGGACATAGGTCAGCCCCGCCTTGGTCGTGTAGGGGATGAAGATGCTGCGGGAAACGCCCCATTGGTCCGGCGTCCCCGTATCGACGACAGTCTTTTGGGTCGCGAAGGCCTGCATCAGGCTGGGCATGCCCTCATAGGGGTCCATGAAGCGGGTCAGCTTGTCGCCGCTGCGCAATTCCTCCTCCGTCGCGCTGCTGGAGGTGAAGCGCACCACCCGGCGCTGATCGAGGATCATGGAGTAGATGTATTTCACCTGAAGATCGTTGGCCATCTTCGACAGGGTCTTGATATTGGCCATATCCTCTTCCGGCGTCAGGGGGTGGCTCTGGACCCGGTCATGGAAGGCGTCGCCGATGACGAACCAGGACGACTTGGCCGCGCGGGCCAGGCGGCTGTCCAGCTCGTCGTAGATCGCCGACTTGGCGTCCAGATAGTGCAGCCAGCCGTAGAGAATGACCGACACCATGAACAGCAGCAGCGCCAGGATGAACCTCGGCCTGCCCCACAACAGCCGATACCAGGTCATGGGAGGAACCTCCGCCGCCGGCATCGCTGCTTGACGTTCGACTTCATCATCCATTTGCTTGCCCCACCCTTATTTCACCGGGAAGTCCTTGCATTCTGCGTCCCCGGACAGACAACTTCAATCCACCCCCGTTCTGCTCCCGCAAAATCCCATCGCCGGAAACGCCCGAGTTGTGGTCGAATGGACAGCACCTCCCCTATCTCGGAAAATACATCGGCGATCCAACGACTTGTTTCCCCCAAGCATTCCACCATTACTCAGAACATAGAGGTATTTGGAGATGAAGGCATTAGCAGCGGCCCTCGGCGCCCTGGTCCTAGCCCTCGCCGCAGGCGTTTTCTACTTTTACAACGCGGCCTCGTCGGCGGGGGGCGAGATGGATGCCCTGCGGCGCGACAACCTGGAAATCAACCAGCGGGCCGCATCTCTGGAGCAGGAGAAGGCGGGCATCACCGCCGAGCTGGCAACCCTGCGCGCCGACAAGGAGACCTTCGCCGCCCAATTGGATCAGCTCGCCCAAAGCAAGAACGAAACGGCCGCCGAGATCGAGGCCCTGCGCAAGGAAAAAGAGGAACTGGCGCAAAGGCTCGCGCAACTGGAAAAGGAAAAGTCGGATGCCGCCGCCCAGCTGGAGACCCAGGTAAGCCAGCTCTCGGTGCAGAAGGAAGAGGAAGTCGCCAGGCTGAAGGAAGAAGCAGACAAGAGGCAGGCGGAAAAAGAGGCCGAGATCGCCCGGCTCAAGAACACCCATGACCAGTTGACGGCCGGGATGAAACAAGAAATCCAGCAGGGACAGATCAAGATCACCCAACTGGCGGACCAGCTCTCCGTGAGCATGGTCGATCAGATCATCTTTCCCTCCGGCAGCGCGGATATCTCCCCGGAAGGACTCAAAGTCCTGCAACGGGTCGGCGACATCATCAAAAAGGCCCAGGGCAAGACCATCCGGGTCGAGGGCCACACCGACGATCAGCCCCTGAGCTGGTATCTACGCAGCAAGTTTGCCTCCAACTGGGAGCTTTCGACCCTGCGCGCCAGCAACGTGGTCCGCTTCCTTCAGGATAAGGTGGGCATTGAAGGGACGCGCCTGAAGGCCGTCGGCCTTTCCGAGTACCGCCCCATCGCCGACAACAAAAACCCCGAGGGCCGAAGCAAGAACCGCCGGATCGAGATCACCCTCGAAGCCGCCCGTTGAGATTGCCGCAAGGCAGAAACCTATGCAGGCGCGATAGGAGGTTATCGCGCCTGCAAGCCGCTCCCGCCGGTCAGCGGCAGCCCTTGCGGTATTCCCACTCCTCGATACGGGCGACCCGCTCTTTTTCCCAGCCGGTCAGACGGCCGTAGGGGGGAAAGCATCCCCGGCCGAAAGCGTCCTGCGCCCTGGGTGTCTTGAAGCAGTACCCGTTGCGGGCATAGATGGAATTGCGCTCATACCACAGCTCATCGCAGCCCAGGTCACGCAAGGGTTGCGCCTGGACTTCGGGGGCAACCGCCATGAGCACCGCTGCGGGAGCGAGATAGAGGACCGCCGACAGGATCGCGGAATGGAACAGAATCGATGTCTTCATGGCTGACTCCCCAATGGTAAAAAACCCAAACGCGCTCTGTAGCGCAATCTGAGTATGGCAAAAATCGGCGGCGCGTCAGATTTTTCCCACCCTCTTTTGCCGCCAGACAATTGCCGGGACTAACCAACCACATCCAGTTTCCGCTGGCGGAAATGCACCCCACACCCGGCCGCAAGACGCTCACAGGCCGCGATATCGACGCCCTCCAGCCCCTCGATGGCGGTCGCCGTCACCTCTGGGATGTATCTCGGCGCCTCCTTCAAAAACGCCAGCACCGCTTCGAAGGAACCGGGCAAGGCCGGCCGGCAGTGGCGCTCATAGGTCGCTGCGTCCTGGGCGTTGAGTGAGACGGAGAGGCAATCCACCTTGCCCGCCATCTCGGGCAGGACATCCCGCTTGTGGACCAAATTCGCGAGCCCATCCGTATTGACCCGCACCTTGCCGCCCTGTCTTTTCACATGGTCCGCAACCGCCAGCAGGGTTTTCAGCCGCAGGGTCGGCTCACCGTAACCGCAAAAGACGATCTCGGAATAGCGGGACGGATCGCCGATGGCGGCGATGATCTCCTCTACCTCCGGCCGGTGGTCGAGGGCCAAGTCGAAATCATGCACCTGGGTGGTGCCGTTGAACTTGGGGCAGAAAGCGCATTCCAAGGTGCAACGGTCGGTGATGTTCAGATAGAGGGCGCCACGGATCTCGTAGGCGATGGTTTGTTGAACGGCCAAGCTTTGACTCCTGAAGAAAGTTTCGCGCAAAGGCGCTGAGGGATGGGGATAAGCTCCCTATTTCCAATGCAACAACCAGGCTACGTCGAGTGTCCTGGAACTGCCAGCTGGAAATCGCGCAACTCCGATTCCACTACTGAGAAATCTAACCGCAAAGGGCGCAAAGTACGCCAAGATTACAACAGCTTACCCATGGGTCTTCTCAAACCCGATCGATGAGTAAATGAACGATCGCAACCCATCGTTTTTCTTCGTGTTCTTTGCGTCCTTTGCGGTTAAATTCAGGATTTAGGTGAGATCAAAACGCCCAGCGCTTACCTTTTTTCATATTTTGCTGGGCCTCGCCTCCGCGAAAGCCTTGACCACATAAACATCGTACCGGGTCGTCTTGCCTTCGATCACATGGCTGGGCGGGGGACCGTCCAGCCGTTCGGCCAGACGCGGGCGCTTAACGACCACCCGCTTGCCCGCATGGGCCAGGGCGATGCGCAGCAGTCCGGCGGCGTCGTTATCGTCCCCTATTAGTTCGCGGAAGAGCCGCATCTCCTTCTTCACCAGGGCACTCTTGTCGCGGTGGGGATACATGGGGTCGAGGTAGATCAGGTCCACCGGCTCCCGCACCGTCTCGGCGGGCAGCAGCCGGGCGGCATCCCCCTGAATCAAATGGAGACGCTCACTTACCCAGGGGCCGATCACAGGGTCCCGCGCGGCCCGTTCCAGCCCGTCCCGTAGCAGGGCAGCGATGATGGGCGAACGCTCCATCAGCCGTACCCGGCAACCCAGAGAGGCCAGTACAAAGGCGTCCCGCCCAAGCCCGGCAGTGGCATCGATGACCGAGGGCGTGGCGCCACCCTTGAGGCCGGCGGCCTTGGCGATGTCCTGGCCGCGCCCGCCGCCGAAGCGGTGGCGATGGCCAACAGGCCCGCCCAGGAAATCCACGAAGAGGGGTCCCATGCCACCGCCGGGGACCAGTTCCAGCCGCTCCCTTGTCAGATGAAGATAGGACCCTTCGGGGCATTGCTCCAGCAGGGGCAGCCCTAGCGAACCCGCCAGTCCGGCGGCCTCTGACTGGCAATCCTGGGTCCCGGTGAATAGGCCCGCTAGACGGAAGTGCTCCATAGTCTTGGTCCCTGTTTAAAAGGGCGATTGTAACCTCCCTCCTTTCAGCTTGGTTTCAGCTTGCCCCCTTATCCTGATAACAACAGAGGTAAGGAGGGGCGCGAGATGTCCAACACAAACGAGATAAGGGTCTGGGACCCGCTGATCCGAGTCTTTCACTGGACCCTGGCACTGGCGGTGCTGGTGGCGCTGATCACCGAGGATGATCTGCTCTGGGCGCACACCTGGGCCGGATACACGGTACTGGGACTGGTGGCTGCGCGGTGGGTCTGGGGCTTCATCGGCAGCGAGCATGCCCGCTTCAGTGATTTCGTCCGCCCGCCGCACGAAACCCTGGCCTATCTGGGCGACGTGGCGGCCTTCCGGGCGCGCCGCTATCTCGGCCACAACCCGGCTGGCGGGGCAATGGTGGTGGCGATGCTGCTGCTTCTACCCCTGGTCGCCCTGTCGGGCATGGCTGTCTACGGCTACCTGGAATTTTCGGGACCCCTGGCCGGGTTGTTCAACGCCTCGCCCGACTCCTGGAGCTCGGTCCTGAAGGAGATCCATGAACTGCTGGCCGATCTGTTGCTGGTCTTGGTGGGGTTGCATCTGGCCGGTGTCGCCATCGCCAGCCTGCAACACCGGGAAAACCTGGTCCGTTCCCTCTGGACCGGACGCAAATCGAAACATGAATGAGGAAAAACCCATGAAACGACTGCTGATGACTTTTGTACTTACGACCGGCCTGACCACCACCTGGGCCGCCGGATCGGATTTGATGATGGCGGCCTATCAGGCCCAGGCGGGCGCGCCCTTCGATGCCGTCGAAGGCAAGGCCCTCTGGGGCCGCGCGGGCCAGGAAGGGCGGCAATGCGCCGATTGCCATGGCCAGGACCCGAAAGCGGTCGGCAAACACGCCACGACCGGCAAGCGGATCGAGCCCATGGCGCCGAGCGTCAACCCCGAACGGCTGACCGATCCGAAGAAGGTGGAAAAATGGTTCAAACGTAACTGCGAGGGGACCTGGGGGCGCGAATGCTCCGCCCAGGAAAAGGGCCATCTGCTGGCCTGGCTATCACAACAATGAACAAATTATTCAGCTCCCCCCAACCCTCCTGAAAGGGGGAGGGGGAATTCCCGAATTGAGCTGAATAGTTACAAATCCTGACACGAGGAGACTGATATGAAAAAGACTATGCTTACCCTGACCCTGCTGGGGATCGCTCTGGGGGGCGCACCCTGGGTACTGGCCGACGATAAGGGCGAACGGAACTTTCTCGGCTACGGCCGGGACGTGGACCCGGCCCTCAGCGCCACGTACAAGGAAGAATGCGGCTCCTGCCACTTCGCCTATCAACCGGGCCTGCTGCCCGAGCAATCCTGGAAAGGAATTATGACGGGTCTTAACGATCACTTCGGCGACAACGCCGAACTGGAGCAGCCGGTGCTGGATCAGATCAGCCAATATCTCACCGCAAATGCCGCAGATCGAACCAAGACAGGCCGTTCCCCCGGCATTGCCAAATCCCTGGCCGCCAAGGACGCGCCGCTTCGGATCACCGAGACCGCCTATTTCCGCCGCAAGCATGACGAAGTCCCCCTCCGGATGGTGAAGGACAACCCCAAGGTAGGCAGCTTCAGCCAATGTCAGGCCTGTCACACCAAGGCCGACACCGGCTCCTACGACGAAAACCAGGTCCGCATCCCCGGTTTCGGCAGGTGGGATGACTGATGACTCGCCTGATCGCCGCCTTGCTCCTGATCCTGGCCGCGACGGCGAACGCCGGACGGGACCAGGACGAGGCGCGCGATCTGGCTGCGAAGGGGGTGATCCTGCCCCTCTCCGCGATCCTGGAAAAGGCCCGGCAGATCCATGACGGCCGGGTGCTGGAGGTGGAACTGGAGCATGAACGGGAACACGGCGGCTATGTCTACGAGCTGGAGATACTGGACGCGCATGGGATGGTCTGGGAGCTGGAGTTCAATGCCGTCAGCGGCGAGCTGATCGAACGGGGGAAGGAGTGATGCGTTTGTTGCTGGTGGAGGACGACACCCGCCTGGTGGAGTCCCTGCAACGGGACCTGACGAAAGCAGGCTATGCCCTGGACTGGGCGGGCGACGGCCCGGCGGCGGAGTTCATGGGGCGGGAGATGGCCTACGATGCCGTCATTCTCGACCTGGGGTTGCCGGGGCTCTCGGGGCTTGAGGTGTTGCGCCGCTGGCGGGAACAAGGGAAGTCCGTGCCGGTGCTCATCCTCACGGCCAGGGACGGCTGGCGGGAGCGGGTGGACGGGCTCAAAGCCGGAGCCGACGACTATCTAGGCAAGCCCTTCCATGTGGAGGAACTGCTGGCGCGGCTCCAGGCCCTGATCCGGCGCAGCCAGGGCCGTGCCGAAGCGGTCTTGCGCACCGGCGGCCTGACCCTGGACGAGGACCATCAAAGGGTCTGCCTCGCCGATGGAACGGCGCTTGAACTGACCGCCACCGAATTCCGCCTGCTGCGGGTCTTCATGTCCCATCCAGGCGAACTGCTCTCCAAGACCCGCCTGACCGAGCATGTCTACGACCAGGACTTCGACCGCGACAGCAACCTGATCGAGGTCTACGTGCGCCGCCTGCGGGACAAGCTCGGCAGCGAGCGCATCCAGACCCGGCGCGGCCAGGGCTACATCTTCCAGGGGCAGGCCGGGTGATCTCCCTGGAACAGCGCCTGCGGCGATCCCTGGCCTGGTCGCTGCTGCTGTTGATGGGCCTGCTGGGGCTGGGAGGCGGATACGCCATTGATCGCATGACCCGCGAATTCGTCGCCTCCCGCCTGGCCCACGATGCCGAGGCTCTGCTTGCGGCCCTGGAACCCAAAGATGGAGGCTTCGCCCTGAACGAGCGGGCGCTGGTCCCGGTCTATCAGCAGCCCTATTCCGGTCACTATTACCTCCTGCTCGACCGGGGCGCCAGTCTGCGCTCCCGCTCCCTCTGGGACTGGAACCTGGACCTGGAACCCCTTCCGGCCGGCAAGGTCCGGCTTGCCGAGATCCCCGGCCCGGACGGCCAGCGGCTGTTGCTCCGGGTGGGCGGATTCAGCAAGCAAGGCATGGCGATCACACTGGCCCTGGCCGAGGACCTGAACCCGATACGCCATTGGCGGCGGCTGTTCGAATGGGGTGTGGGCCTGATGGCGCTGCTCGGTCTGGCGGCCATGCTCTGGGTACAGCGGACTGTCCTGCGCAACGCCTTCTCTCCACTGGACGGCCTGCGCCGGGAGATGCGCGCCCTGGAGCGGGGAGAGCGGGACTCCCTCAGCGAGGAGGCCCCCAGCGAAGTACGCCCCCTGGTGGTCGAATTCAACCGCCTGCTTACCTCGCTGGGGCAACGAATAATCCGCTCCCGCAATGCCGCCGGCAATCTGGCCCATGCCCTCAAAGGGCCGCTCAACCTGCTCTACCAGGAGATCGGGCGCGGCAAGACGGCGGACAGGGAGCGCCTGCGCGGGTATGCCGAGGAGATCGGCCGCCTGATGGATCGAGAGCTGCGGCGGGCCAAGCTCGCCGGCGGCGGGGCGCCTGGGCGCCGCTTCGCCCCCCGCGAGGAATTGCCCCTGCTGTTCGAGCTGTTCGGGCGACTGTACGGCGAACGCTGCCCCCGTTTCGACCTCCAGTGCCCGGAGGGGTTGCAGCTTCCCCTCGACCGGGAGGACATGCTGGAGATGCTGGGCAATCTCTTGGATAACGCCTGCAAATGGGCCACCGGACGGGTGGCCGTCAGACTGGAATCCGGCCCGGCCTTCCGCCTGCGGGTGGAGGACGACGGCCCCGGCGTCTCCCCGGCGGGCCTCGAATCCCTGGCCCAACGGGGCCTGCGCCTGGACGAAACCGTCGAAGGCCACGGCCTGGGCCTCGCCATCGTCCGGGAACTGGTCGAACTCTACGAAGGGACCATCCATTTCGACTGTGCGGGAGAGCTGGGCGGGCTGCGCGTCGTTGTCGAATTGCCGCTTCCCCTCCCTTCATATCCCGCCATGCTTTTTTGACCCCGCCTTTTCCCCTGTGCCACACTCTGGCCGCGAAATCTCCCTGGCCCCTCTACGGATGATCCTGACGACCCCATGAGCGACAACTTACAGCCGGTAATGGAGGGCATCGAACGCCTGCCTTTCAAGGTATTCACCGAGAAGGCGTACCTGGACTACTCCATGTACGTCATCCTTGACCGTGCCCTGCCCCATATCGGCGATGGCATGAAGCCTGTGCAGCGGCGCATCGTCTATGCCATGTCGGAACTGGGGCTCTCGGCGGCGGCCAAGTACAAGAAATCGGCGCGCACGGTCGGGGATGTGCTCGGCAAGTTCCATCCCCATGGGGATTCGGCCTGTTACGAGGCCATGGTGCTGATGGCTCAGCCCTTCTCCTATCGCTATCCCCTCATCGATGGCCAGGGCAACTGGGGCTCCCAGGACGACCCCAAGTCCTTCGCCGCCATGCGCTACACCGAGTCGCGTCTCACCCCCTACGCCCAACTCCTGCTGCAAGAGCTGGGTCAGGGCACCGTGGAATGGTTGCCCAATTTCGACGGCACCCTCAAGGAGCCCCAGGTGCTGCCCGCACGGCTGCCCAATGTGCTGTTGAACGGCGCCACCGGGATCGCGGTCGGCATGGCGACCGACATCCCGCCCCACAACCTGCGCGAGGTGGTGGCCGCCGCCGTCCACCTGCTCGAACACCCCGAGGCAACGGTGGGCGAGTTGTGCGCCTTCCTGCCCGCCCCCGACTACCCCTGCGACGCCGAGATCATCACGCCGATGGCCGATCTGGCGCGCATCTACGAAACCGGCAACGGCAGTGTCCGCCTGCGGGCACGCTATGAGCGGGAGGACGGCGATATCATCATCACCGGCCTGCCCTATCAGGTCTCCGGTGCAAAGATATTGGAGCAGATCGCTGCCCAGATGCAGGCGAAGAAACTGCCCATGGTGGAGGATCTGCGCGACGAGTCGGACCACGAAAACCCCGTCCGACTGGTAATCATGCCGCGCTCCAACCGGGTCGATATGGAACGCCTCATGTCCCACCTCTTCGCCACCACGGATCTGGAACGGAGCTACCGGGTCAACGTCAATCTGATCGGACTGGACGGCCGACCCTCGGTGATGGATCTAAGGGAACTGCTGTCCCAATGGCTGCACTTCCGCACCGATACCGTGCGCCGCCGCCTGGAGTATCGCCTGGAGAAGGTGATCGACCGGCTGCATTTGTTGGATGGCCTGCTGATCGCCTTCCTCAATATCGACGAGGTCATCCGCATCATCCGCGCCGAGGACGAGCCCAAGCCGGTGTTGATGGCGCGTTTCGGGCTGAGTGAAGTGCAGACGGACTATGTGCTGGACACCAAGCTGCGGCAACTGGCCCGGTTGGAAGAGGTCAAGATCCGTGCCGAGCAAGATGAGTTACGGAAGGAGCGGGAGCATCTGGAGCAAATCCTGGGATCGAAGAAGCGCCTGACCGCGTTGATTCGAACGGAATTACAGGCCGACGCCGAGAAATACGGTGATGCGCGCCGGACCCCCATCGTGGAACGGGAGCCGGCAGAGGCCATCGGCGAGACCGAGATGGCCCCCAGCGAACCGGTGACCGTCATCCTCTCCGAGAAGGGCTGGGTGCGCGCGGCCAAGGGCTACGACATCGACCCCGAGTCCCTGCTCTACAAATCGGGTGACCGCTTCCTGCAAACGGCACAGCTACGCAGCAATCAGCAAGTTGCCTTTCTCGACTCCACCGGACGGAGCTATTCACTCCCCGCCCACGGCCTGGCCTCGGCCCGCGGCCACGGGGAACCCCTCACCGGCAAATTGACGCCACCCTCGGGGGCCGAATTCATCAGCGTCCTGGGCGGCGACCCCGGCCAGTGGCTGGTCCTGGCTTCCGATGCCGGCTACGGTTTCCTGGTTCAGCTCAAAGAGTTCTACGCCAAGAACAAGGCAGGCAAGGTCTTGCTGACCCTTCCCCAGGGGGCCAGGCCCCTGCCGCCCCAGTGGGCCGAGGACAGGGAAACCGATCTGCTCGTGGTGGCCACCACCGAAGGGCGCATGCTGATCTACCCGCTCAGGGAACTGCCCGAGCTGACCAAGGGCAAGGGCAACCAGTTGATCTCCATCCCCACAGCTCGCGCCGCTTCACGCGAGGAGCTGGTCTGTGCCCTGCTCTGCCTCCCCCAGGGCAAGAACCTGCGCATCCTTTCAGGGAAGCGCTTCATGACCTTGAAGCCCGCCGATCTCGAAGCCTACCGTGGCGAACGCGGGCGCCGGGGCAACAGGCTGCCCCAGGGATTGCAGCGGGTGGATGGGTTGACGGTGGAATAACGGAACTGCCGGGATGGATTGCTGAAGGTCAGCGGCTTTCGTCATATACTCCAGCGTCAAGCCCACAGCCCCGGACCCCAGAATGGACATCGTTTTTATTCGCGGCCTGCGCATCGATACCCTCATCGGCATCTTCGATTGGGAACGCAAGACCCGCCAAACCCTGATCTTCGACCTGGAAATGGCCACCGACATCCGCCGCGCGGCGGAGAGTGACGATATCGAGGACACCCTGGACTATAAAGCCATCTCCAAGCGCCTCTCGGCCTATGTGAGCGAAAGCCAGTTCCAACTGGTCGAGACCGTGGCCGAGCACTGCGCCGCCCTCATCCGCGACGAATTCGGGGTCCCCTGGGTACGGCTCAGCATCAACAAAAAGGGCGCGGTCAGCGTTGCCGAGGACGTGGGCGTGATCATCGAACGCGGTTCCAGGCCCGGCTGAACGCCATGGCCAGGGTCTGGCTGAGCATCGGCAGCAACCGGGAGCGGGAGCGCCACGTGCGCGCCGCCGTCGCGGCCCTGAGGGCGGCATTCGGCGACCTCCTGCTCTCCCCCGTCTACGAAACGGCGGCGGTAGGCTTCGTGGGCGCTCCCTTTTACAACCTGGCCGCAGGATTCGAAACCGGGCTCAGCCCCGAAGTGGTCTCGACAATCCTGAAGGGGATCGAGGAATCCCTAGGGCGGGTGCGGACCAGCAAGAGATTCGCCCCCCGCACCATCGACATCGACCTCCTCACCTACGGCAATCTCTCCCTGCGCGGGCCGGGGCTTGAAATCCCACGCGCCGAGATCCTCCAATACGCCTTCGTGCTCAAACCCCTGGCCGACGTGGCCCCTGACGAGATCCATCCGATCGCCGGCAAGAGCTACGCCGAGCTGTGGCGGGAATTCGAGGGGGATAAGACTCTCCGCCTGATTCCCTTGGATTGGGATTAAATTCCCTTCAGACCGTTGGGAAAACTCAAACGCGCGCCATCCTTCCTCGCGGGCTGTTGGATATGTGAGAATCGCCATGGAAACGTGCGACGCAACCGCCGACAGGCATTTCAACTGGGAATAGCATGGTCAATCGATTGATGATGGCGCAATCCGCCGTGGCGATGGGGTTCTGGAAATCTGCCGCCATTGTGGCACTTGCAGCGGTGGCCGCATTGACGACTCTGACGGCCGATGCCGCGACGAGACGGACGCGCCCCGCGCCGCCCCCCAAGGAGGCGGCAGTGGCGCGCGCCGCCGGTGAGCCGATCATGGCGATCGTGTCGATCAAGTCCCAGCAGGTCATTTTCTACGATGCCGAGGGCTGGATCCTGCGCGCGCCGGTGTCGACCGGCACCAAGGGGCGCGAGACGCCGGCGGGGGTCTTCGCCGTCATCGAGAAGGAAATGGATCACCACTCCAGCATGTATGACGATGCCTGGATGCCGCACATGCAACGCATCACTTGGAACGGCATCGCGCTGCACGGTGGTCCGCTGCCCGGCTATGCCGCCTCGCACGGCTGTGTGCGGATGCCTTTCGGCTTTGCGGAGGGGCTGTACGACAAGACACGGATCGGGATGCGGGTGATCATCTCGCCGAACGATGCGGTCCCGGTCGAGTTTTCCCACCCGGCGCTCTTTGTGCCGAACGCGGAGGCCATCGCGGCCGCTCCCGCTCGTGCCATGCCGCTCGCTCGTGAGGCGGCGGAAGCCGCCATGGCGGCCGACGATGCGAAGAGGGCCGCTGCGGAGGCGGCGCGCGAGGCGGCATCGCTCGCGGCGTTGCTGCGCAAGCTGGAATCACTCAAGAAGAGTGCCGAAGCCCAACTCGCACTCGCGGACAAGGCGATCGCCGCTGCGGATCAAGCCAAGGCGCGGGCCGAGGAGCGGCAGCAAAAGGCGGCTGCCAAGGTCGGGGAGCTGGCGGCGCAGATCGAGACCACTGCCGCCGCAAATGACGCCACCCAGACGAACGACGAAGCGAAGAATACCCTGCGGATTGCGGCGCTACGCAAACTGGAAGCGATCAAGGCCCGTGCCGGCGCCGAACTCGCACTCGCCGAAAAGACGATCACCTCCGCGGATCAAGCCAAGGCGCGGGCCGAGGAGCGGCGGCAAAAGGCCGCTGCAAAGGCCGCAGAACTGGCGACGCAGATCGATACCGCCAGGTCAGACTCGGAGGCGAAGGTCGCTGACGCTGCTGCCGCAAAGGATGCCGTCAAGGCAGCCCAGATCAGGAAGGCCGAGACCGCCAAGGCAGTACTAGATGCGAGGCTAGCGTTCGAGCCGGTATCCGTCTACATCAGCCGCGCGACGCAGAAGCTTTACGTGCGGCGCAACACACATAAGCCGGCCCCGGACGGGGGCGGCGAGGTGTTCGACACGAGTATCGAGGTTCCGGTCACGATCCGCGATCCCGACATGCCCATCGGCACGCATGTGTTCACCGCGATGGCGCGCAACGATGCGGGTCTGCGCTGGACCGCAGTCACCATCAATGACGGAGACGATGCCAAGGACGCGCTCGACCGCATCACCATCCCGCAGGAAGTACTCGATCGCATCGCGCCGACCGCATTGCCGCGATCCTCGATCATCATCTCGGACGAGCCGCTGAGCCAGGAGACCAACTATCGCACCGAGTTTGTGGCGGTGCTCAGCAATCATCCGCAGGGCGGCTTCATTACGCGCAAGCCGACCGTGGTCCCCGTTGCGAGGGACAGCTTTTTCTCTTTTTTCGAATATAGAGACAGCCCCCGCAGACGGTGTTCAAATTGTTCGGAGGGGAGCCTCTTTCATTAAACCTTAAAAACCTAGTTGACCACGAAATACACGAAAACGAATCAAGCACTTGAGCGCATTCGTTCCTTCACCCATTCAGTGATAGGGAAAATACTTGTATCTACCTGAATACTCTCGTGTATTCCGTGGTTGAAAAGAGGTTTACAGGTTAAAAATCACCCCGCCGCCTTGCGTATCCGCAAGCTGTTGCCCACCACGAACAGGCTGGAGAGGCTCATGGCCAGGGCCGCCAGGGCGGGGTTGAGCATGAGGCCGGTGAAGGTGTAGAAGGCCCCGGCTGCGACGGGGATCAGGGCTGCGTTGTAGCCGAAGGCCCAGAAGAAGTTGCCCTTGATGGTGGACAGGGTCTTTTCGGCCAGCCGCCGGGCGCGGACCACCCCTTCGATGTCGCCCGATACCAGCAGCACGTCGCCCGCCTCCTGGGCGATGTCCGTCCCCGTGCCGAGGGCGAGGCCGACATCGGCCTGGCTCAGGGCAGGGGCGTCGTTGATGCCGTCGCCGACGAAGGCAACTTTGTACCCCTGCCCTTGCAGGCGCCGGATCTCCTCGACCTTCTGCTCCGGCGAAAGGCCAGCGAGAAAACCGCCGACTCCCGCCGACTCGGCCACTTCTCTGGCGGCCCCGATGACATCGCCAGTCAGCATGAGGGTTCCAATCCCCCGCTCTGTAAGGGCGGCAACCACCCCGGCCGCGTTGGCCTTGATCTGGTCCTTGACCTGAATCCGGGCGCGATAGACCCCATCGACCGCCACATGGAGGGATGCCCCGCTCTGGGAGGGTTCGACCGCCTCCAGCGCAATACCGAGCCCGGCGAGCCAATCGGCCCGGCCGACGCAGACCTCGCTGCCTTCCACCTGGGCGCGAACGCCACGGCCCGTCTGGGTCTCGAAGCCGGCGGGTTCCGCCAGGGCGATGTCGCGTTCCCTGGCAGCGGTAACCAGCGACTTGCCAAGGGGGTGCTCGCTGTGCAGTTCGGCAGAGGCCGCCAGCCGCAACACCTGTACCTCCTCCATGCCGAAGGTCTCGATGCCGGAGACGACGGGCCGGCCTTCGGTGAGGGTCCCGGTCTTGTCGAACACCACCTTGTCAATATGAGCCAGGCGCTCCAGCGACTCGCCGTGGCGAAACAAAATTCCCTGCTCCGCGCCGCACCCCGTCGCTACCATCACGGCTGTGGGGGTGGCCAGGCCCATGGCGCAGGGACAGGCGATCACCAGCACGCTGACGGAGGCGACGAAGGCCTGGGCCAGCGCCTGCTCGCCGCCGAGGCCGTACCAGAGGGCGAAAGTGACGAGGGCCACCAGCATCACCAGGGGCACGAAGACCCCGGCGATACGATCCGCCATCTGCTGGATCGGCGGCTTGCTTGTCTGGGCCTCTTTCACCAGGCGGATGATGTGGGCCAGCCGGGTCGCCCCGCCGACCCGCTCGACTCGCACCTTGAGGGCGGAGTCCTGGGAGACGGTGCCGCAGGCGACCTCGTCGCCGTCCTGCTTGGCCACGGGCAGGGGCTCGCCGGTCAGCATGGCCTCGTCCACGTAGCCCCGGCTCTCCACCACCCGGCCGTCCACCGGCAACCGCTCGCCCGGACGCACCAGGATCAGGTCGCCGACCTTGAGGCTTTCCACCGGGACCTCGCGGTTCCCCTCCAGGAGGAAGGCCATGGCGGGCTGCAAGGCCATCAGCTTGCGCACAGCCTCGGAGACCTGCCGCTTGGCGCGGTCCTCCAGGTACTTGCCGAAGAGGATGAGGGTGACGATCAGGGCCGCGGCCTCGAAATAGCGGTTGGCCGTGCCGTGGGGAAAGACCTCGGGAACCACCAGCGCCGTGAAGGAGTAGAACCAGGCGGCGGCGGAACCCAACGCTACCAGCGTGCTCATGCCGGGGCTGAGGTGGCGGATCTCGCTGAAGGCCTGGCGGAAGAATCGCCGCCCGGCGATGAACAACACGACGGCGGAGAGGACTGCCTCCACCCAGGGCCATGGCCCGGCGGGGGCCTGATGCATCGCCTCCGGCCCGGACCAGAGCATGGGGCCCATGGCCAGGATCAGTACGGGCAGGGACAAAATGGCGGCAAGCCAAAGGTCGAACGAGGGACCTGACCGCTCCTTATCCGTCCGTTCGGCCACAGCCACCTGATAGCCCGCCTTTTCCACTGCCTGGGAGAGGATCGCCGGGTCCAGCAGCTTGGCTTGGAAACGGACGAAGGCCTCGCCCGTCGCCAGGTTCACAACCGCCTCCTCGACCCCCTCCTGGCGCTTGAGAACACGCTCTACCCGCGCCGAGCAGGCGGCACAGCTCATGCCCTCGATTTGCAGCCGGATCTCGGCTCTGGCTCCCTGCTTCACCCTGCCGCCTCCATCTTTGGAGCCGTCAGATGACACGGGCGTCGTAACCCTTGTCTTCCACGGCGGAGACCAGCGCGGCGGCATCCACATCCCCCTCGACCGCCGCCTCGCCCTTCTCCAGATCCACCTGCACGGAACCGGCCCCAGCCACGCCCTTGATGGCCTGTTCCACGGCGGCCTTGCAATGGCCGCAATTCATGCCGTCGATTTTCAGTTTGATCATGATCTTGTCTCCAGGTTAAAAATTTTACTGTTGCACCGTCCGCCCGCCGTCCACGGTAAGGATCTGGCCAGTGATGTATTCGGCGTCCCGCACCAGGAACAGGAGGGTGCGGGCGATGTCTTCCTCGCGGCCGGCTCGCCGCAGCACTGTTCTTTCCAGGATCTGGACCTTATGGTCCTCGGTCATTGCCTCTTCGGGCCAGAGGATCACACCCGGCGCCACCCCGTTGACCCGCACCTCCGGCCCCAGTTCCCTCGCCAAAGCCTTGACCATCATGGCGTTGCCTGCCTTGGCCATGGAATAGACCGGGAACCCCATTTTCGGCCGCTCCGCGTGAATATCCACCAGATTGACGATACAACCGCCATGGAGACGCAGCAGGGGGGCGGCCGCCTGGGCGAGGAAGAAGGGGCCGCGCAGGTTGCTGTTCATCAGATCGTCCCACTGCTCCGGGCCCACCTCGCCGACCGGGGTCGGAAAAAAGCTGGAGGCGTTGTTGACCAGGACATCCAGCCGCCCGAAGCTCTCCTGGGCCAGACGCGCCAAACCCTCCAGTTGATCGATCCGTCCCAGGTCGGCCCGCCCCAGGACAACCGAACCGGGCCGCTGCCCATTCAGGTCGTCTCGCAGCCGCTCGGCCCCGCCGAGGGAGTCGCGGTAGTGCAACACCAGATTCATTCCCTCGCCGTGCAGCATGCGCACGATGGCGGCCCCGATGCGGTGGGAGGCCCCTGTCACCAGAGCGGTCTTTCCGGTTAGTTCGATCATAGGCCCTTGGAAAACGGTTGGTTAGAAGGGAGAATTCGGAGGTCGGAATAAATTCATGACCACATGCTTCAACTCCGAATCCTGTCCCTGACTTTACCCCAAGCGCCGCGTATTGACACCCATGGACACCTCATTGAAATCCGCACTCAGCTCTCTGCCTGAGCCCGATCAGGACTCCCTTGAACTCAGCGGGCGGTTAACGGCCCTGATCCTGGAAGAAATGGCAGAGAACGGCGACCGCCTTCCCTTCGACCGCTACATGGAGCTGGCCCTTTACGCCCCTGGTCTAGGCTATTACAGCAACGGCCTGCGCAAATTCGGCGAGGCGGGCGATTTCGTCACCGCCCCGGAGATTTCCCCGCTGTTCGGCCGCTGCATCGCAGGCCAGTGCCGGGAGGCCATGGAACAACTCGGCGACTGCGACATCCTGGAATTCGGAGCCGGTTCGGGGCGCCTGGCGGCCGACATCTTGGCCGAGCTTGATCGCCTCGGGCATCCGCCCCAGCGCTACCTGATCCTGGAGTTGAGTGCCGCCTTACGCCAGCGGCAACAGTCGCTGCTGGCGGAAGAACTGCCCCATCTCGCCGGACGCGTCCAGTGGCTGAACCGCCTGCCGGAGCGCTTCCGGGGCGTCGTGGTCGCCAACGAGCTGATCGACGCCATGCCGGTGCAGCGCTTCCGCCTGTCGGAACAGGGCACCCAGGAGCAGTTCGTGCGATGGGAGGGGGAACGCCTGCAACCCTTCTGGGATGAACCTCGTACCCAGGGACTCGCCCAGTCCGTGGGTGCTTTGGCGGCGTGTTATGGGCTCCCGCCGGGCTACGAGTCTGAGATCAATCTCCGCGCCCGTGCCTGGATCGCTGAGTTGGCCGGTTGTCTTGAGGAGGGACTGGCCCTATTGATCGACTACGGCTACAGCGGGCGAGAGTTCCATCACCCGCAACGGGACCAGGGTACCCTGATCTGCCACTACCGCCACCGGGTGCATACCGATCCCTTCATCCTGCCGGGCCTGCAAGACATCACCGCCAACGTCGATTTCACCGCCCTCGCCGAGGCGGGGGAAACTGCGGGCTTCGAGCGGATCGCCTTCACCAGCCAGGCCTGGTTCCTGCTCGGCGGCGGCCTGGAACGCTTGCTCGCCGAACTCCCTGGCTTCGAACAGGACCCCCGCCGCCATCTGGGCCAACTCCAAGCCATCAAGCGACTGACCCTGCCTAACGAGATGGGGGAGCGCTTCAAGGTGCTGGGGCTGGCAAAAGGATTGAAGGCGCTACCCTCCGGCCTGGCCTTCCATAGCCTGCCCCTGTGATGAACGAGATCTTTTTCATCTATCTGGGAATCGGTGCCCTGACGGGGGTCCTGGCCGGTCTGCTGGGCGTCGGCGGTGGACTCGTCTTCGTGCCCTCGCTCTTTTACTGTTTCCGCGTACTGGGCTTCGATCAGGGACTGCTGTTGCATTTGGCACTGGGCACTTCCCTGGCTGCCATCTTCTTCATATCGCTCTCTTCGATACGGTCCCATCACCGGCGCGGTGCCCTGCGCTGGCCCTTGGCCCTGCAACTGGCCCCCGGCATATTGCTCGGCACGCTGTTCGGCGCCTTGGTCGCGGATCATCTCAGCACCCTCTGGCTACAGCGGTTCTTCGCCCTCTTCGCCATCGGGGTCGGCCTCCAGATGCTGCTGAGTTACGGTGACGGTGACACTTTACTAAATACACTCGATAAAGTGCATTTAGTAAAGTGTCACCGTAATTCCGGTCGGCTTGGCCAATCCCTGGCCGGGGCTGTTATCGGCCTGGTCTCGGCCTTGACCGGTATCGGCGGCGGCTCGCTGACCGTTCCCTTTCTTACGGCCTGCCGTGTCCCGATCCGCGAGGCGGTTGCTACCTCCAGTGCCTGCGGCCTGCCCATCGCCCTGGCGGGGACAGCCGGTTACCTCTGGACGGGCTGGAACCATCCCCTGTTGCCGCCCCAGAGTTTCGGTTATATCCACTGGCCCGCCGTGGCCGGGCTCGCTATCGCGGGTGTTCTCTCCGCCCCTTTTGGCGCTTATCTGGCCCATACGCTGCCCACCCGCCTGTTGAAGCGGTTCTTCGGGCTGCTCTTGGTGATTCTGGGAGCGCGGATGATTTCCCTGACTCCTTAACGTCCCAAAGGCACACAAAATTGCGAACCCAGGGTTCTACCTCAGCCTTTTTTAGACAGGAGCCAGGCGAGACCTCTAACAAACCGCCACGCGAGTTTCACTTTAATGACTTGTCATGCCGATGCAAAGAGTGGTTAGCTATCGCTTGTAGCCACCCTGAATCAGGGTTCATACGGATTTAACAGCAATTCATGAGGAATCGAGGATAGTACGATGGCCGAGCAAATGGTGGATGTCTTTGCCCAGGAGCGCCGCTTTGGCACCCAAGAGCTGATCGATGAGCTTCTGTCGGAAAGACAAGAGGTGCTGGTGCTTTTTTGCAGACTGGCGGGCATTGATCCCTATAATCACGAAAAATCCATCCTGGATGAATTGCGCGACTTCTGCGAGATATTGGTCGACTACACGGCCCTGACCCATTTCGAGATCTATGAGCGCATCCTGGAGGGGAAAGAGCGCCGCCAGAACGTGATCGAGACGGCGGAGGAAGTTCACCCCCGGATTTCGGAGCTGACGACGGAAATCGTTGCCTTCAACGACAAATACGATGAATCGGATCATGCCCTGATCCTGAACCACCTTGAGAATGACCTCTCCCAACTGGGAATGATTCTGGCCAATCGTATCGAACTGGAGGACCGGATCATCAGGGCCTTGCAGGAATGATCCCCACCGCTCACCCACAGGACCGCTAGCGGTAGATGTTTTCAAGAATCAGACAGACCCTGCTGAAACCCGACCTGGAGGCGCTTAAACCCCACCTCTACCCTCCTGTCGTCTTCGAGCCGCTCAGTTTCAGCCGTCTTCCCAAGGGCATCGACAACATTCACTACGATGCCGCCATCAGTCCCGATTTCCGAAGGGTGGTCGTCCGGCTGGTGAGGATCTGGCTCCAGAACGCCCTCTACCCCGAGACCGGCAAGACCCAGCGCAAGCTGGAGGTCGATCAACTGGAGACCCTCCACAAGACCTACCTTCATCTTTCTGAAAACGCCGTCCACCTGGCGCGCCGTCAACGCGGCATTCAGGTACTGCAACTCTTTCAGATCGGCATCACCAAATTCCTCCTGCAAACCACGCGGGAGGAGGCCCAGAGCTTCCGCCAGGAATTGCAGGACCAGGCCTCCAAGAGCCGTGGGGAGAACGTCGAGAAGCACGAAAAGCTCGTCGTCCTGGCCAAGGAGGAGCCGCTGTACCTCTACGGCATCCGCCGCAAACTGTTCAGCCACCTGCATAAGCTGGAGCAAACCAAACTGCGGCGCGTGCGCCACTCGCTCCTGGGCTCTTACTGGCCGGTGCCCCAGCGGCTGATCATCAATCCCATGCTGGTGCTGCCTTCCCTGCACCTGGATGAGGCGGTAATGAACGATTACCACCTGCTGCTGACCGACCGGGAAGGGCTCAACGGCTTCAACGAACTCAATCGCCTCGTCACCCACCTCTTCAACGAATACCTGCCGGGGGAGATCCTCTCCCCCCTTGGTGACGAAAAGGGTCCGAGCCAGGAAAACACCATCGAGGTGCGTAATCGCCTGGACCAAGGAACCCTGAGCGGCTTCCTTGAAGCGGAGCTTTTTCTTCGCGAGGTATTGCAGGAGGAGGAGTATCAGGACGGAATCGACTCCTGGCTCGACATACCGGACAACATGTCGATCCTGTTCCCCCCCGACGACAGCTTCGAATGCCCCGTCGCACGGACCCGGCAGACCAGCGTCAAATGGCGCGGCTATCTGGTCTGGCTGGCCGAGGCCGCTCGCTTGCGACTTAAAAAGGCTGGCCTGCTGGAGCGGGTCTCCGCCCACCAGGAGGCGGTGCGGCTCTACCGCGTCTTCAACGGACGGCTTCCGGTTCGGATCATCTACCACTTCCTCGCCGGACTGAGGGACAAAAAGCAATTACAACGCTACCTGCTATCGCAGAACCTCGGCAGCCTCTCCACCGACGAGGTGGCGCGGCAGCTTCAGCTTGCCCGCCGCAAGGTCCAGCGCCGTTCCAACGCCGAGCTCCAGCGTGACATCAGCGATTGTCTTTTGAGCTTCGCGCGCTTCCGTTGCGATCTCAAGAACGCCTATCGCGCCTATGTGGTCATGGATCAGATCCGGATTCTCAAGGACAAAAGCGATATCGAGCTGTCAAAGGCCAACAACAGCCTGCACGTTTTCTATCGCGATTCGGAGGGGAGCGGCGAGCAACAAAGCACGGACATCGTCAACCACGTCATCATCAAGGCCGACCTGCGCGGCTCCACCCATATCACGGAGCAACTGGTCAAACAGGGACTGAATCCGGCCACCCATTTCAGCCTCAACTTCTTTGATCCCATCAACAAACTGCTCGACGCCTTCGGGGCGGAAAAGGTCTTTGTCGAGGGCGACGCCGTTATACTGAGCATCTTCGAGTACGGCGACAAATCCAATGAGTGGGTTTGCGTCAGCCGCGCCTGCTGCCTGGCGCGCAAGATGATCGAGGTGATGGACAACCAGAATTCGAAGAACAAGAGCAACGGGCTGCCCACCCTGGAAATGGGCATCGGCATCGCCTTCTCGAATGGCCCCCCGGCCTTCCTCTACGACGGCGACCACCGCATCATGATCTCCCCCGCGATCAACCGCGCCAGCCAGTTGTCCAACTGCTCGGCGGTACTAAGGAACAGCCCCATGGGCAAGATCACGGGCGACCGCGGGCTGCGCGTGGTCACAGCGAGCGAGGATCTGATGGACAAGATCGCAGACGACCGCCTGCTCCGCTACAACGTCAACGGCGTCGAGCTGGATCTCCCCGCCTTCCTGAAGATGCAGAAGGAGCTATCGCTCTACAAGGGCAACGACAGGGAGGAGAAAAACACCCGGTATTTCATGGGGCAGGTCGCGGATAAATTGGGCGCGCTGCACACCCTGGTGGTCAGGGACGGCCCGGTGCGCGTCTGGCAGGATAACAGTATCGGGGGAGAAGACCGGCGCGGGAGGCGTTTTTTTGAAGTGGTCAGTGAGGCCGAAAAGATCCAGGAGGCGAAAAGGCTGCTCGACTCTGCCACCTCCCGCCCGCAGCCCCCCTCGTCCCCATCCGAGGCATCAGGAGAAGCGGGATAGCCTCAGTGCCCCTCAGATCATCTGGCTGAGGATGTTGTGGGCCACCTCGGATTGTTTCTCATCCCCGTGCTGCAATACGTCATATAGCAGCTCGCGAGCCTCTTCTTCCTTGCCGTCCAGACGCAGTTCATTGGCCTGCTTGAGCGCCTCATCCAGATCCACGGGGGGAATGATCTCGCTGTGGTGGCCGTCGATCTCTTCTTCCTCACCCTCGGGGTTTTCCTCATCCTGCTTCTCGATGGCGTTCAGCTCCGCCTCCATCTCCTGCTGGGTCAGGGGCTTGAATTCGGAAGCCGCGCCAGCCAGGGCCAAGGGTGCAGGGGAGGTCTCGGCCGGTTCGGCGGCTGAACCGGCGGTATCATCCTTCTTCTCGATCGCGAGACGGGCAAAAAAGAGCCCGGCCTCAAACAGCATCCACATGGGAACGGCCAGCAGGGTCTGGGAGATGACGTCCGGGGGCGTCAGCAGCATGCCGACGACGAAAGCGCCGACGATGATGTAGGGCCGCTTCTCGATCAGGGCCTCGGGGGTAGTGACCCCCATGACGACCAGCAGTACGGTCGCGACGGGGACCTGAAAAGCGGCCCCGAAGGCAAAGAAGAGGGTCATCACGAAATCGAGATAGGCCCCGATGTCGGTCATCATGGCCACCCCGTCCGGGGTGACGCTCACCATGAAACCGAAGATGAGGGGAAAGACCAGGAAATAGGCAAACGCCATCCCGCCGTAGAAGAGGGAGATGCTGCTCACCATCAAGGGCACGGCCAGCCGCTTTTCGTGCTGGTAGAGTCCGGGGGCCACGAAGGCCCAGAATTGGTACAGAATCCAGGGTATGGAGAGAAACACAGCCGCCATCAGGGCCAGCTTGAAGGGCACCAGGAAAGGAGAGGCCACCTGGGTGGCGATCATCTGGGAGCCCTGGGGCAGAAGGGCGATCAGAGGGGAGGCGACGAGGTGGTAGAGATCGTTGGCGAAAGGGAACAACGCCAGCAGCATCAGGGCCACGCCCAGCAGCATGCGCAGCATGCGGTCGCGAAGCTCGATCAGGTGCGCGATGAAGGGCTGGTGCCGATCCGGCGAATCGGAGTAATCAGTCATTGCCGCGATGGGAGTCCTTCGCCCCCTGCTCAACCCCTGTCACCTCGTCCTGGACCTGGTTGAGGGTATACCGGGTCTCATCAATGATCTGTTCCAGGGGATTGCTCTTCTGCTGCTGTTCGAGGATGCGTTTCAGCTCCTCCGCCTTGAGTTCCCTGTCGATATCGGCCTTGACGTTGCCGACAAAGGAACGCGCGCGCCCAATCCAGGCCCCGGCGGTGCGGGCCAGACCGGGCAGGCGCTCAGGGCCGACCACAAGCAGGGCCACAACGCCAACCAGCACCAATTCCATGAAGCCGATATCGAACATGGGAATTTACCGCTGGGCTGTTCAGCCGTTGCTGTTCTTCTTTTCCCGGTTCGACTCTTCGCCGGCGGCCTCGCCCCCGTCCTTCTTCTCGATGCGGGCAGAATCGCCTTCCTCTTCGCCGCTACGCATAGCGCTGCGGAAGCCCTTTATGGCATTGCCGAGATCGGAACCGATATTGCCCAAACGCTTGGTGCCGAATAGCAGCATGATGATGACCAGAATGATCAACAACTGCCAAATGCTGATGCCGCCTAATCCCATGTGACACTCCCGATTGATGCCGATGGATGAACAAAAGATGCGGGGGATGATACCCCAGTGATTAAAAGCAGGCTAACGACTTTGGCGTTTCAGCCTTCCGGCGTCCCTTTCCGGGACGCTTTCTCTTCCAGACCCGAGAGGCCGAAACGCCGGTCCAGCTCCCGCAACACGTCCTGGGGACCCAGCCCCTGATGGGCCAGCAGCACCAGGCTGTGGAACCAGAGGTCCGCCGTTTCGTAGACAATCTTGGCGGGATCGCCGTCCTTTGCCGCCATGACCGTCTCGGTCGCCTCCTCCCCGATCTTCTTGAGGATGGCGTCCAGGCCCTTGTGGTAGAGCTTCGCCACATAGGAACTCTCCGGGTCCGCGCCCTTGCGCTGTTCCAGGACTTGAGACAGTTTCGTCAGTGTATCGTTCATTGATGAACTCAGTATGGGAACGGGGCTATCTCGAATATTGCCCCAGCAGGTCGCGCAAACGCCGGGAAGTCTCCGGGGGATTCGCGACCCTGCCATCCAGTATTTCACTGGCCGCGATATAGGGCTGACGGTAATACTGTTCGTTATTCTGATGCTTGATCTGGATGGCGGCGCCGTCGAGGGCAATCCCCGCGAAGAGGCCACGGCTGCGGGAATAGGAGAAGATCTCCGCCCTCAGATTCTCGTCGGTGGCGGCGGCGGCCTTGCGCCCCATGGGGCCGGCGGCCACGGAGGCATCGGCGCCCAGGGTGAACTTGCCGTTCATGATGCCATCCACGCTACGCCTCGACTTGAACACCAGCACCACATCGGATGACTGGGCGCCAATCTGCCAGCCGACGCTGCCGCCCGTTATGGAGACAAAGACCGGATCGCTCCAGGTACCGTCGGCCATCCGAACACTGAGGACACCCTCGCCGTAGCTCCCGCCCACCACGAATCCGACCTTGACCACCGAGGGGATAATGGCGATCCCGTAGGCGTTTTTCATCAATAGCGGCGGCACCGACCTTTCCGGCAGGCGCTGGATCTCGCTATAGACATCGATCACCTCGCGCATCTTCGCGTTCTGATCGGCCCCCGCCGAAACGGGTGCCGAAACCAGGGACAACAGCGCGACCAACAATCCGAATATCTGTTTCATTGCCCTAACTCCTCAGTTATAAGCGAACCTCAACCCCTCTCCCGGCCATGTAGCGCTTCGCCTCTTCGATGCTGTATTCGGCGAAGTGGAAGATACTGGCGGCCAGTACCGCGTCGGCCTTGCCCTCGGTGACCCCATCCACCAGATGGTCCAGATTGCCCACGCCGCCGGAGGCGATCACGGGGATGGATACCGCCTCGCTCACCCGCCGCGTCAGCTCGTTGTCGAAACCGGCCTTGGTGCCGTCCCGGTCCATGCTGGTCAGCAGGATTTCGCCGGCACCGTATTCGGCCATCTTTTTCGCCCATTCGATGGCGTCGATGCCCGTCGGTTTGCGGCCACCGTGGGTAAAGATCTCCCAGTGATCGTCCACTCGCTTGGCGTCGATGGCGACAACAATGCACTGGGAACCGAAACGCTCGGCGGCCTCCTTGACGAATTCCGGGTTGAAGACGGCAGCAGTGTTGATGGCCACCTTGTCGGCCCCGGCGTTGAGCATGCGCAGCACGTCCTCCGGCTTGCGGATGCCCCCCCCAACGGTCAGGGGGATGAAGACCTCGGAGGCGACCCGTTCCACCACATGGACCATGGTCTCGCGGTCGTCGGAGCTGGCGGTGATATCGAGGAAGGTGATCTCGTCGGCCCCCTCCTGGTTATAGCGCCGCGCCACCTCGACGGGATCGCCCGCATCGCGGATCTCGACGAACTTGACGCCCTTGACCACCCTGCCCCGGTCCACGTCCAGACAGGGAATGATGCGTTTCGCCAGCATGGCGCTATACCCCACTCAATTGGTCGGCCAAGCGTTGTCCCTCGCCGAAATCGAGGGTACCCTCGTAGATGGCCCGGCCGGTGATGGCCCCCATGATGTTACGGGTCGAGGCCCCGCAGAGGGCACGAATGTCGTCCAGATTGGTGATGCCGCCGGAGGCGATGATGGGGATCGAAACGGCGTTGGCCAGATTCACCGTCGCCTCCAGATTCACCCCAGCCAGCATGCCGTCACGCCCTATATCGGTATAGACGATGGCGGAGACGCCGTCATCCTGAAAACGCCGAGCCAGCTCGACCACGTCGATGTCCGTCACCTCCGCCCAGCCGTTGATGGCCACCATGCCCTCCTTGGCATCCAAACCCACGATGATGCTGCCGGGGAACTCGCGGCAGACGGTGGAGATGAAATCGGGCTCCTTTACCGCCTTGGTGCCGATGATGCAGGCATCGATCCCCAGATTCAGGTAGGTCTCGATGGTCGCCTCGTCCCGGATGCCACCGCCCACCTGGATGGGAAGACTGGGATAGGCCTCGCGGATGGCCTGAATGACCTCGCCGTTCACCGGCTGGCCGGCAAAGGCGCCGTTCAGGTCCACCAGATGCAACCGGCGCGCCCCTTCCATTACCCAGCGGCCTGCCATTTCCACAGGATCGTTGGAGAAGACCGTATCGTCCTCCATGCGTCCCTGGCGGAGCCGGACACATTTACCGTCTTTTAGATCGATTGCAGGAATCAACAACATAGCCAATCACTCATTAGTTATGGTTATTCGCTCGGCCTTGGGCGAAAAGGGGTCAAGGTTTCCAGTTCACGAAGTTGCGCAGCAACCGCAGCCCGTTGTCGGCGCTCTTTTCGGGATGGAACTGCACGGCAAAGACGTTGGCGTTTGCAATGGCGCTGGGAAAGCAGATGCCATAATCGGTCTCGGCCGCCTTCAAGCCCGGATCGTCCGGGACGACATAATAGCTATGCACGAAATAGAAACGGCTGCCCGGCTCGATGCCCGTCCACAGGGGATGATCGCCCACCGGCAGGACCTGGTTCCAGCCCATGTGAGGAACCTTAAGACCGGTATTGGGAAAACGGACCACATTGCCGGGATAAAGACCCATCAACGGTGTGCCCCCGTTCTCCTCGCTGTGATCCAGCAGGACCTGAAGCCCCATGCAGATACCGAGGAAGGGCTTCTCGCGTGCGGCCTGCAAGACCGCTTGGCCCAGATGATGCTGGCCGATGGCGGCCATGCAGTCCCGCGCGGCCCCCTGGCCGGGGAACACCACCCGGTCAGCGGCGGAGATATAGGCTGGATCGTCGGTGACCCGCACCTCATCGCCCTGACCGGCCACATGCTCCACCGCCTTGGAGACTGAACGCAGATTCCCCATGCCGTAGTCGATGACTGCGATCCTCTGCCCCATCTCAGAGACTCCCCTTGGTGGAAGGGACCGTTCCCGCCATGCGGGGGTCCGGCTCCAACGCCTGGCGCAAGGCCCGACCGAAGGCCTTGAACAGGGTCTCTGCGATGTGGTGGGCGTTGCCGCCACGGATATTGTCCAGGTGCAGGGTCACCCCCGCATGATTGACGAACCCCTGGAAGAACTCGCGGAAGAGGTCCACCTCGAAGCCGCCGATCTGGGCGCGACGGAAATCCACATGGAACTCCAGGCCGGGCCGGCCGGAGAAGTCGATCACCGCGCGCGACAGGGCCTCGTCCAGGGGCACATAGGCATGGCCGTAACGGCGAATCCCTTTCTTGTCCCCGGCCGCCTTGGCGAAGGCCTGACCCAGGCTGATGCCGATATCTTCCACTGTGTGGTGGGCATCAATGTGCAGATCCCCCTGGGCCTTCAGGTCGATGTCGATCAGGCCGTGGCGCGCGACCTGGTCCAGCATGTGCTCCAGGAAAGGGACTCCTGTGGCGAAGGCGGCCTTGCCGTCGCCGTCCAGATTGAGTGAGACACTGATCCGGGTCTCCAGCGTATTGCGCTCGATAGTGGCTGTTCGTTGCATCGCGACATCCGCTCGATGGAAAGGGTTACATTACCACAGGCCTGTCAGACCTCCAGCCAAAAGGTAACCGGCCCGTCGTTGATCAGGGAAACCTGCATGTCGGCACCGAATACCCCGCATTCCACCAGAGGGTGGCGCTCCCTGGCCAGTTCGACCAGATGGTGGAACAGGCGGCTGCCATCGATGGGCTCGGCGGCGCTGGAAAAGCTGGGACGCATGCCTTTGCGGGTGTCGGCGGCAAGGGTGAACTGGGGCACCAATAAGAGGCCGCCCCCCACATCCGGGAGGCTGAGGTTCATTTTGCCCGCCGCGTCAGGAAAAATCCGGTAGCCCAGAAGCCTTTCCAGCAGGCGGTTCGCCTTATTCTCGTCGTCTCCGCGCGAAACGCCCACCAACACGAGGAGCCCCGGCCCTATTTCACCCCTGATCTTGCCCTCGACCGCTACACGGGATTCCTTGACTCGTTGCAGCAATCCGATCACTTTCAGAAATTTCCTACAAAAACATCAGATTTTCTCCCTAGCCGGGAGGGTCAGGACTCCCCATACTAAGGGCGTCGTCAAACAGGAATCAGACGGAAAACCACCTCAAGGACATCCACGGACCACTTGCCAACCAAGCCCGACGACGTTCTAACCCCGCAGGGATGCGGGGTTTTCTTTTTCCGCTCGATCACTCCTCCCGGCCGGCCCGCTTGCGCTCGTGCTCCTTGAGGTGCTTCTTGCGCAGTCGGATGGCCTTGGGCGTGATCTCGACCAGCTCATCGTCCTCGATGAACTCCAGGGCCTGTTCCAGACTGAACTGAACGGCCGGCGTCAGCATGAGATTGTCGTCTTTCCCTGCGGAACGGATGTTGGTCAATTGCTTGCCCTTGAGCGGGTTGACCGTGAGATCGTTGTCCCTTGAATGTAGACCGATCACCTGCCCCTCGTAGACCTCGTCGCCCGGCTTGACGAAGAGCCTGCCGCGTTCCTGGAGATTCATCAGGGAATAACCCAGCGCCTTGCCGACACCGTTGGAGATCAACACGCCGTTCTTGCGCGGGGCAATGCCGCCGCGCTGGGCCGGTCCGTAGTGATCGAAGACATGGTAGATCAGACCCGAACCGGAGGTCAGGGTCATGAAATCGGTCTGAAAGCCAATCAGGCCCCGCGAGGGGATCATGTAGTCGATGCGCACCCGGCCCCTGCCGTCCGGGGCCATATTTTTCAGCTCCCCGCGCCGGATGCCCAGCGCCTCCATCACGGCACCCTGATTCTGTTCCTCGATATCGACGGTCAACTGTTCATAGGGCTCGCAGATCTCGCCCTCGATCTCGCGGAAGATGACCTCGGGGCGGGAGACCGCCATTTCGTAGCCTTCCCGGCGCATGTTCTCCAGCAGGATCGAGAGGTGCAGTTCGCCGCGGCCCGAAACCTTGAACTTATCCGGGTCGTTGCCCTCTTCCACCCGCAGGGCCACGTTGTGGATCAGCTCCCGTTCCAGACGTTCCTTGAGTTGGCGGGAGGTCAGATATTTCCCCTCCTTGCCGGCAAAGGGCGAGTTGTTGACCTGAAAGACCACGCTGACCGTGGGTTCGTCGACCGTCAAAGGCGGTAGCGCCACGGCCTCGGCGGGATCACAGAGGGTATCCGAGACATTCGGCGCCTCGATCCCGGTCAGGGCCACGATATCCCCGGCGCTGGCCGACTGGACCTCATGCCGGTCCAGACCCATATAGCCGTAGACCAGGCCCACCTTGGCCCGATGGCTGTCGCCGTCTCGTTTGATCACAGTGATCTGCTGGTTGGGTTTCACGCTGCCCCGCGTGATGCGACCGATGGCGATAGCGCCCACATAGCTGTTGTAGCCCAGGGTGGAAATCTGCATCTGGAAGGGGCCGTTCGGGTCGACCTGGGGCACCGGACAGTGATCGATGATCGCCTGGAACAGGGGGGTCATGTCGCCAGAGTTAACCGTGTTCTCCAAGCCGGCATAGCCATTGAGGGCCGAGGCGTAGACGATGGGGAAATCGAGCTGCTCGTCGGTGGCGCCAAGCCGGTCGAAGAGTTCGAACACCTGATCGATGACCCAGTCGGGCCGGGCGCCCGGCCTGTCGATCTTGTTTACCACCACGATCGGACGAAGCCCGTGGGCGAAGGCCTTCTGGGTCACGAAACGGGTCTGGGGCATGGGGCCTTCCTGGGCATCCACCAGCAGCAGCACCGAATCGACCATGGAGAGCACACGCTCCACCTCGCCACCAAAGTCGGCGTGTCCGGGAGTATCGACGATGTTGATGCGGTAGCTATCCCAATTGATGGCCGTGTTCTTGGAGAGGATGGTGATACCGCGCTCCTTCTCCAGGTCGTTGGAATCCATCACCCGTTCGATGTCGCCATAACGCTCGCCGAGGGTGCCCGATTGCTTCAGCAGCTCATCGACCAGGGTCGTCTTGCCATGGTCGACATGGGCGATGATGGCGATATTTCGCAGATTTTCGATCAAGGAAGTCACCTCGGCAGGATAAAGACGCGGGATTATATGTCAGCCACCGCGTAACTGCTTGGCAATCTTGGCCTTCAGCATCTCATGAATCCCCGTGCCAGAGTTTCCGCCACCAACGCTGGCGGCTTTTGGCCGCTGCCAGAGACTGATCCAGCTTTACCGGCGGGATCTTGCACATCACCCAGCCCGGCAGGGGTGGATTCTTGCTATAGCCGCATGAAACTCCCAGATTGTGCGGGTCATATATCTTGATAAAGGAGGGATCGCTCAAATCGTCCGCATAGACAATGCCGCAATAGTCTTCCGCATGATCCTCCCGCAACAGCTGGTCGATATGGGTGAGAAAGAGGGCAACCTGGACCGCGTCCGACGGCAGCTCCGGCGGCTCCTCACCCAGGGCATAGATAAACCAGCCCCCGGCGGCGTCCCGGTGAACATTGCCCCAGAGGGCGTCCAGGTGGTGCCAGCGCAGGGCCGAGGTAAAGCTGCCCCTGAAGGCCCGCAGAAATTCCTCCTCCAGCGTCGAGTTCATAGCGATCTCCTCATAGTTTTATTTATACTGGGACATTCCATTTTAGAACCCCAGACACCGAAATGAGTGAAGCACTTTATCAATCCGAACTGAGCGGGCTCCGTTTGATCAACCGTGGCAAGGTCCGCGACATCTACGACCTGGACGACCGTCACATGCTGATCGTCACCAGCGACCGCCTCTCCGCCTTCGATGTCATCCTGCCTCAACCCATCCCCGGCAAGGGCGAGGTGCTGACGCGCGTCTCCAACTTCTGGTTCGGCCGCACCGCCGGCATCATCCCCAACCATCTGACTAAGATCCCGCTCCAAGACGTGGTCACCGGCGCGGCCGAGCGTGCGCTCCTGGGAGACAGGGCCATCGTCGTCCGCAAGCTGAAACCCCTCCCCGTCGAGGCTATCGTGCGAGGGTACATCATCGGCTCCGGCTGGAAGGATTATCAGAAAAGCGGCTCCGTCTGCGGCATCCCCTTGCCCTCGGGGCTTCGCATGGCCGACAAGCTGCCCCAGCCCCTCTTCACCCCCTCGACCAAAGCCGAACTGGGCTCACACGACGAGAATATCGATTTCGATCAAGCTGCCGCATTGCTGGGCCGCGAACTTGCGGAGCAGGTCCGCGATGCCAGCCTGCGCATCTATACCGAATGCGCCACCTACGCCCTGGAACGCGGCATCATCATCGCCGACACCAAGTTCGAGTTCGGCCTCGACGAAAACGGCAAGCTGCATCTGATCGACGAGGTTCTGACCCCTGACTCCTCCCGCTTCTGGCCCGCCGACCAATACCAGCCCGGCATCAGCCCTCCCAGCTTCGACAAACAATTCGTGCGCGACTACCTGGAGACCTTGGACTGGGACAAAACCCCCCCGGCCCCGGAGCTCCCCGCCGAGATCATCGATAAGACCGCCGAAAAGTACCGCGAAGCGGAGCGGCGGTTGACTCGTTGACGAGGCGGGTCATGCCAGCATGAGAGACCAGACTTGCTGGGCCTCATGGATTCAATGCACCGCGCAGGAGAAACAGGGATCGTAGTTACGTATCACATGCCCGGCGCGGCGGCACAGTTCTGCTGCATCCTTGTCCAGGCCGAAGCGTTCCAGACTTAGGCGAATATCCTCTTCCATGCGCGCTTGGTTTTGGCTGGTGGGGGAGATGATCCAGGCCGCATTTACCCGTCTCCGGAAGTCGATCTCATAGCAATGCCAAAGCAGGCCCTGCGGCGACTCGATTGTGCCGTAGGATATTCCCTCCGCGTGCGGGACATCGACAAAGGACGTGGCGGGGCTCTCGTACTCATCCACCAGGCGCAATGCCTCCTGGACGGCCCATAGCAACTCGACGGCACGGGCCAGGATGGAGTGAAACATGTTGTGGCTGGGAAAGGGGATTCCGGTCGCGCCCAAGGCCTGCCTGACCGGGGGCGGCAACTCCGGAAATCCCAGATTGAGACGCGCCAGGGGACCCACCAGATAGGGGCGTTTATCCAGGCTGCTGTGCGGCGCTAGGGAACCGTCCACTTCGTATCGATCGAAATGGCGCATGAATTCGCCGGCTTCGATATCCAGCCAGTCTCCGGATTGGATTCGCGTCCCGCCCATGGGATAACCGCTCGCGGGGCTCAGCGCGACGCTGGTGAAGGGATGTTCGTCCAGCGGAAAAGCCAGACTGGAGGCGAGCCAGGCCAGCAACGCCTCCGCCTCCGGCAGGGCATCGCGAAGCCGCTCGCGCATGGCCCGTACCTCGACCGGACCGGGGGCACGGTGGAATCCGCCGATCCGCACCCCAACCGGATGGACCGCCCGGCCGCCGAGGAGGGTGATCAGGTCGCGCCCGAGGGATTGAAGACGCCAGCCCCTGCCCAGCTCTTCCCGATAGCCTGCCATCAAGCCCAGCATATGGCCGCAACCCAGGAAGTCGGGCAAGGCCATCAGGTGAATATGGCGGCTGTGGCTCTGAATCCACTCCCCACACAGCATCAGCCGCCGCATCGCCTGGACCCAGGGGCCAGGGTCCAGGCCGGCGAGGCGTTCGAAGGCCTGGGCCGCGCATAATTGGTGGGCCACGGGGGAATGTCCGCCGATACGGGGCGCCATCTCCACCACCTGCTCCCGGTCGTGACCCTCCATGAGCTTTTCGAAGAAACGCGGCGGTCCGGGGATATTCAAGACCGGCCTCGACACCTCGCCTTCCCGGATCTCAAGCCGCAGACCGCAACGGCCCTCCACCCGCGTCAGCAATGGAATCTCGACAACGATATCCCTCCCGCTCATCGGCCCTCCAACTTGTCCGCAGCCAGGGAGTAAGGTTTCGCGTTGCCCTGGATGAAGCGAAACCTGCGCGCCGTTTCGGCCTCGGACAGCCCCAACGTTTTGAACCGCCGGGCCAGGGCCAGATGATTTACCTGTTCGGCGGGGCCGGAGCAGGCATGACAAGCCCGGCCAAAAGCGGGGCAGAGGGCGCCGCAACCGGCTTGGGCAACCGGCCCCATGCAGGGCTCACCCTTGGCCACCAGGGTACAAACCGACTGCTTCTGCTTGCATTCCATACAGAGGGGACGAGTGTCGTTTTTCGGCCTTACGCCGGACAACAGATCACGCAGCAGGGTCCAAACCTGCTGCCCGCTGACGGGGCAGCCCCAGAGCGTCCAATCGACCTTGACCTGGTCCGCGATGGGGGCCGTGGCCGCCGATAGATCGATGCCATCCGGCCGTTCGTAGAGTTCGCCGGCCCAAGCCTTGCCGTCGAACCGGTTGCGCAGGGACTGCAAACCGCCCGAGGCGGCGCAGGCGCCGAGGGAGACCAGAAAACCGCACTTTGCCCGCACCCGCTGGAGCCGTTCCCGTTCCGGCGCGGTGGAGATACTGCCCTCGACCAGGGCCACATCCACCTCGGCATCCTCATCCAGGAAACCGGCGGCGGCGAAGTGGACGATCTCGAATCCCTGGGACAGCTCGACCAGCCGCTCGCCCGGATCGAGCAAGGCCAACTGGCAACCGCCGCAGGAGCTGAATTGATGAACAGCGATCTTGGGTTTCGTCATTTTGATTTCTGCCGTTCGCTAGAGTATGGACGCCAGCAGACGCAAAGCAACCTCGGGCATCCCAACCTTAGGCTTGCCCGTGCATCGGCCTTTTCTGGGATAATGGGAAACCCCAGCCCTGGAAAACCAATGGATGAAAAAGCAGTTACTTCTCATTTTACTGATCGCATTTATCAGTCTTGCCCATGCGGAAGACTATGATTTTCTCGCCCCCAAGAACCCTGACTTCTCCCGTCTCATCGTCGGCGACTGGGAGGCCCAGTCGGACAATCTCATCGCCAGGGTGATCATCAACGGGTCAGGGAATTTTTCCGGGGTACTGGGCGAGAGCGGCAAGGTCTCCTGGGTCTACAGCGGAACCTGGAAAATCGAGGGGAAGGAATTGGTCTGGCACTACGACAACTCTTTCCAGGAACTGCCCGAACACCTGAGAAACAAGGCGGAAAGGAACAAAATCATGTCCCTCGACGATGAGAAGCTCATCCTGCAAGAGACCGATGGCAGGGTCACCCGCTACCACAGACGAAAGAAATAGGACAAAGGTCAAAATCCCCTGATGCCGAAGAAATCGGCGATCTCCGGGTAGCAGAACACGGGTCCGTCCTTGCAGACGAAGAGGGGGCCGATCTGGCAGTGCCCGCAGAGGCCATTGCCGCAAGGCATGTTGCGTTCCAGGCCCAGCCAGATATCCCTGTCGCCGAGACCCAATTCGCGCAGTTGAGCAATGGCGTCCATCAGCATCAGTTCCGGTCCGCTCAGCAGGGCGATGCTGCGCCCCGGTTCCAGCATCAAACGCGAAAAAAACTCGACCACGGGACCTTCCTGGAAG
Source organism: Gammaproteobacteria bacterium RIFOXYD12_FULL_61_37 (assembly GCA_001801995.1). GTDB lineage: Bacteria > Pseudomonadota > Gammaproteobacteria > Chromatiales > Chromatiaceae > YD12-FULL-61-37. The sequence continues at coordinate 103,126 of MGZB01000025.1, forward strand.
CGCGCGCCCTCCTGGGACAGATCCGCCGCCAGCAAGACCTGGGTATCGGGTTGCGCCGCCCAGGCGTCGTAGCGTTCCCGCCAGATGAGATCGTGGGCATGGCACACCCCTTGCAGGAGCGTAATCCGGCCATACCGATCCCGGCGGCGCATGACGTAATTGATCAGGGAGACGGCGGGGGCGCAGCCCAGCCCGCCGGTGACTATGATCAGGTCTTTGCCTTCCGCCTCCGCCAGGGGCCAGCCACGGCCGAAAGGACCACGGATGCCCAGGCGGTCCCCTGCCATCAGGGAGAGCAGCCCCCCGGTCACCCGTCCGGCGGCGCGAATGCTGTGATCGAAGCAATGTGTATCCTCCGGGTCGGAAACGATGGAGATCGGGATCTCTCCCACGCCATGCAGATACAGCATGTTGAACTGACCGGGCTGAAACTCGAACGCCCTGCGGTGATCCTCATCCACATATTCAAGCCGCAGGGTGAAAATATCCGGTGCTTCCATCAGGCGCTCGACGACGACCGCCTCCCTCGGGACGGAGCGGCTCATAGACGGCCCTCCGCGATGCTTTTCAAGGCTTCGATGAGATCGATCCCGGCCGGGCACCAGGCGATGCACCGGCCGCAGCCGACGCAACCGCTACGTCCGAACTGTGCCTGCCAGCCGGCCAGCTTATGGGTCAGCCATTGACGGTAGCGCAGTTTGATCTCGCCGCGCACCGCCCGCCCGTGCAGAAGGCTGTGGCCCTCGTTGAAACAGGAATCCCAGCGCCGCACCTGAGGGGACTCGTGACCATCCAGGGCCGGTTCGCTGACAGGGTCGTGGCAAAAGCAGGTGGGACAGACTGCCGTGCAGTTGCCGCAAGAGAGGCAGCGTTCGGCCAATCTGCTCCAGGCAGGATGATCTAGGGAATCGAAGAGTATCCGGCCAGGCTCCGGCCCCGGCAGTCTCCTCGTCTGGCCCAGGCTGGCGGCCTCCAGGGCCTGGTTGGCCCGCTCCAGCTGGGTTTCGCTTGCCTCCGGCAGAGTCAGGGATGCCAGGATTTCTTCACCGGTGTCACCGGAACTCCACAGCAGGAAGCCCTCGTCCAGCTCGGTCATGCCGATATGGTAGCCGCCGGTCAGTGCCGGGCCGTCCCCGGTGGAGCGGCAGAAACAGGTGGCCGCCGGATGATGGCAGTCCACTCCCAGCAATAGAAGCCCGCCGCGCCGTGCCTGGTAAGGGGCATCCCCGGCGAAATGGCGGTCCAGCATGGCCAGGGCGGCCAGATCGCAGGCCTTGACGCCGATCACCGCCAGACTGGGTGCAGGGGGCTCGACGGCATTGAATCTGAGCCCGCCATCGGGGTCACGGAGCGCGCGCCAGAGGACCTCTTCCGGCGCGAAGCTGAGGGGCTTCAATGCCTGGGGACCCGAGGCCCAGGCGAAGCAGCGGGGGCTCCCGGTCCGGTGCAGCCGGTATTCTCCCGGCGATTGCCGGTCACTCCAGCCGTGCGGCAGTTCAACGCTGGTGTCGAGCCGGTCATAGACGATGGCTCCCTCTCGGACCTGGGGGCCGATGCAGACATGGCCGCTCCCCCGCAAGGCGTCGAGGAGACGCTCCAGTTCCTCCCTGAGCAGAAAGAAGGGACGGCGGTGGGGGCTAGGCATGGCTCAAGTATTTGAATGGGCTGGTGTCATTGAGTAAAGACCGGAAGGGCAGATCCATCAACCCTAGCCCCCAATCGGCCCGCCGCTTTTGACATGAGTCAAGCAAGCAGCTTCTACGCTTGCGCCTTTGACGCTATCGACACATCCTCTCCCATGCGAATCAATTGCCCGGCACCGTGAACAACCGTGCGCCCACCGCGACCCACATCGATCAGGGAGACCCCTTATGGATTTGACGACGAAATGGCTCGGACTTGAGCTGAAAAACCCCTTCGTGCCATCGGCCTCGCCGCTGACCAAGAGTCTGGGCATGGCGAAACAACTGGAGGACGCGGGAGCCGCCGCCCTGGTCATGCACTCCCTGTACGAGGAGGTGGTGGTGGCCTTCGACGAAGGCGTGAGCCGCTTCGCCCATCAGGGCTGCGGCCATGCGGGGGCGCGGCAGGATCAGAATTTCCCTTGCGAACTGGACTGTTACCTGGAACAGCTCTCCTCCCTCAAGTCGAGCCTGGGGATTCCCGTGGTCGCCAGTCTCAACGGCGTCACCCCCGGCGGTTGGGTCGAACATGCCAGGGAGTTGCAGGACGCGGGCGCGGATGCCCTGGAGCTGAATGTCTACCATGTGGCGGCCGATCCCGAGGAATCCGGCTTCGAGGTGGAGGAGCGCTATCTCAACCTGCTGGAACTCCTGGAAGACCAGATCAACATCCCCATCAACATGAAGCTCGGCCCCTTCTTCAGCTCGCCGGCCCATCTGATCACCCTGCTGGAACCGGCGGGCGCGGCCGGGGTATCCCTCTTCAACCGCTTCTACCAGCCGGATATCAACATCGAGACCCTGCGGCTGATCCCCACGCTGCACCCCTCGACCTCGACCGAGACGCTACTGGCCGTACGCTGGATCGCAATCCTTTATGGGCGTTCGAAACTCTCCCTGGGCGCCACCGGCGGGGTACACAGGGCGGAGGACGTGATCAAGCTGCTGCTGGCCGGGGCCGATGTGGTGCATCTCTGTTCCTCGCTCTTGCAGCACGGACCGAAACACCTGGGCGTCCTGATACAAGGTCTGGAGCAGTGGATGGAGCGGCAGGGATTCGGGTCGATCACCGAGGTCCGGGGCCGCATGAGCCAGCTCAACGTTGCCGACCCTAGTGAACTCGCCCGCGCCAACTATGTGATGATGTTGGATGGCTACTCGCCGGATGCGGCAGGCGGGCCTGGTATGTAGGGGCGGGTTTGAAACCCGCCCCTACTAGAAGGGCATCCCCGGCGGCATCTTGCCTCCCATGGCGCGCATCATCTTTTGCAGGCCACCGCCCTTCATCTTTTTCATCATCTTCTGCATCCCCTGGAACTGCTTTAACAGCTTGTTGACCTCCTGCACCTGGAGCCCACAGCCCAGAGCGATACGCTTCTTGCGGGAGCCCTTGATGACGTCGGGAAAGCGCCGTTCATGGGGGGTCATGGAGTTGATGATGGCGATCTGGCGGCGCATCTCCTTGTCGTTGACTTGGTTTTTGACCGCGTCCGGGACATTGCCCATGCCGGGCAGCTTGTCCAGCAGGCTGACCATGCCGCCCATGTTCATCATCTGCCCCAACTGGTCGCGCAGGTCCTCCAGGTCGAAGCCCTTGCCCTTTTGCAGCTTCTTGGCGAGCTTGGCCGCCTGCTCGTGATCGACCTTCTGCTGTACCTCCTCGATCAGGGAGAGGACATCGCCCATGCCGAGGATGCGGGAGGCGAGGCGGTCGGGATGAAAGGGTTCCAGGGCGGAGGTCTTTTCGCCGACCCCGAGGAATTTGACCGGTTTGCCGGTGATATGGCGCACGGAGAGGGCGGCCCCGCCGCGGGCATCGCCATCGGCCTTGGTCAGGATCACCCCGGTCAGGGGCAGGGCATCGCCAAAGGCCTTGGCGGTATTGGCCGCATCCTGGCCGGTCATGGCATCGACCACGAACAGGGTCTCCACCGGCTTCATCTCGGCGTGGAGTTCCTTGATCTCGGCCATCATGGCGGCATCCACATGGAGCCGTCCGGCGGTATCAACGATGAGCACGTCCATGAAGCGCTTGCGCGCCTCAGCCAGCGCGGCGCGGGCGATGGCGATGGGGCTCTGGTCCGGCGAGCTGGGGAAGAAATGGGCCTCGATCTCGCCCGCCAGGGTCTGCAACTGCTTTATGGCGGCCGGACGATAGATGTCGCAGCTCACCAGCATGACTGACTTCTTCTCGGTCTGGATCAGGCGCCGCGCCAGCTTGGCCGAGCTGGTGGTCTTCCCTGAGCCTTGCAGGCCCGCCATCAACACCACGGCGGGGGGCTGTGCGGCCAGATTCAGGCTTTCGTTGGCATCACCCATCAGGTGGATCAGCTCCTGATGGACCACCTTGATCAGCATCTGCCCCGGCTTCAGGCTTTGCAGCACCTCCGCGCCGACGGCCTTCTCCCGCACCCGGTCGATGAAGGCCTTGACCACCGGCAGGGCCACATCGGCTTCCAGCAGGGCCATGCGCACCTCGCGCAGGCTGTCCTTGATGTTGTCCTCGGATAGGCGGGCCTGGCCGCGCAGGGTAGCGACCACTTTATTGAGGCGTTGCGTCAGATTGTCGAACATGGCGATACCAGGTTAGCTGTTGCAGGGCGGCCGAGGCGGGAGGGTTCAAATCCAGCGGATACGTAGTATCCTGTAGATTGCTGCCTGGTCGTCCCGCCGGGGTTGCGACCGAGGATTATAACGGCACTGCGCCAGTTCCACAGCCGGATCGACATGACTACGGAAATCAATCTGCTCGCCATCCTCTCCATCGTCTTCTTCTTCGGCGGTGGTCTGTCCATCGCCTTGCGTCTCTTTGCCCTGCCCGAGAATCGCACACCGCCCCGGATGCTGGGCATCACGATGGGCTTCATCGCACTGGCCTTCCAGGCCCTGGCCCTTTATGGAGAGCTGATTACCCCGGTCGGCCTCAATCTCAGCATCTTCAACGTCTCCGCCCTGGTGGCCTGGACCATGGTGCTGTTGCTGCTGCTTTCTTCCCTGACCAAACCGGTCGAGAATCTGGGTATCCTGCTACTGCCCGGAGCCGGGGTCGCCATGATCCTGGCCATCCGCTTCCCCCATCTGCGGCTGCTCCATGATTCAGAGTCCCTGGGCCTGAACCTGCACATCCTGATCTCCCTCCTCGCCTATAGCCTACTGACCCTGGCCGCCGTCCAGGCAACCCTGCTGGCCATCCAGGACCAGCACCTGCACAACCGCCATCCCGGCGGCTTCGTGCGCGCGCTTCCTCCGTTGCAGACCATGGAAACCCTGCTGTTCGAGATGATCGGGGCCGGCTTCTTCCTGCTCAGCCTGGCCCTTTTGAGCGGGTTCCTGTTCCTGGAGAACCTCTTCGCCCAACACCTGGTCCACAAGACGCTCCTCTCCATCCTCTCCTGGATCGTCTTCGGCACCCTGCTCTGGGGCCGCTTCCGCTTCGGCTGGCGCGGACGCACCGCCATCACCTGGACCCTGGTTGGCTTTCTCATGCTGATGCTGGCCTACTTCGGCAGCAAAGTCGTCCTAGAACTGGTCCTGGGCCGGTAGCGCAACATCTGCAATATGGGCGGGGAGTGATGTTGAAATGTTAGCGAACTGACCCCGAGGACAGTCCGTAACTTGAGCGATTGTTGAGAAACGACTTTAACTTCCATCCGCGATATTTTGGGATGTGTTATTAGGTCGCACAACGGATAAAGCTTTTAGCATCATGTGCTTATGTAGATACGAATCGATTTAGTCGGCATGAGGCGTTACGGTTCGTGTCGTCTATTTTACGTTAGGCATCAATCTACGCGGAGCATCGACGGTGCAAGTAACAGACAACCCATATCAGGAACATCGCGTATTCGCTGAACTCCAGCAATACATGAAGTTCTATGAGCAATTGGTCATGTCCGTGTTCTCCTTCGCCACGATGGGTACCAAGGCCATCTGCAATATCGACACCTACGTCTACTCCTCAATGCAGGGTACGGTCGAATCAATGAGAACGATCCTGCTTGCGGGACGCATCAACGACGCATACGCGTTGCTGCGAAAGTACTACGATTCAGCGGTAATCAATGTCTACTCGAATCTGTACCTCCACGACAATTTCAGCATCGAAAGCTTCATCGTCGAGAAGATAAACAACTGGCTCCAGGGAAAGGAAAAGCTGCCAGAGTACCGAGTGATGTCGCAATACATAAAAGCCTCGGGAGCGCTCAAACCGATCAATGATGTGTTTGCTGGCGATGACAGATACAAGCGCCTTCGCGATAGGTGCAACGATCACACGCATTACAACTTCTATCGCCATGCGATGCTAAATGACAACGAAGTTCACATAGAGAATCGCGGCTGGTGGCTTAACCGTTTTGCTGAGGACGCACGAGACATATTCATTCTGCACCTTGGATACATCTTCTTCTTGAACAACCATTACATGATGTCCAGTGATCATATGGATGCACTCGAGTGCGGCATGCAACCGGAAGAAGATTCACAGTATTGGGTCGCTCCGTTTATCCAAGAGATGTTCGACGTAGTCATTACGCCGAGACGCCAAGATGTTACGGCTACGATCAAGTCAAATTCCGCAATGCAACTCTCATGAACCGATTGATGCCCAACCCTTCGGTCAACCGGACCTGCGCGAAAAGGATTACCATGACAGTTTACCAAATACCCTTAATTGCCCCATCGTTGCTTTTGTAACCACGCTTTTGCGGTTTCAGAATCCTACTCGCTGCATTTCAAGCTTTTCGCCGTGATTCGCTACCCAATGGCCCAAGGAAAAGGGCAGCCGGCAACAACGAAACGGGGCAGTCGCGACATAGCGAGAATGTGACATATTCAGTGTATTTAGCAAATTGTCACCGCAATTCTGATCTCGGCCGATACGCAAATTACTTGCGCTTCCTCGGCGGCACCAGATCGGTGATGGTCCCCTCGGCCATCTCGGCCGCGAGGCCGAGGGTCTCGCAGAGGGTGGGATGGGGATGGATGCTCAGGCCGATGTCTTCCATGTCCGCGCCCATTTCCAGGGCCAGGACCGCCTCGCCGATCAGTTCTCCGGCGTTGACGCCGACGATGCCGGCACCGAGGATGCGTTTGGTCTCGGGGTCGAACAGCAGCTTGGTCATGCCCTCGTCGCGGCCGATCCCCAGGGCGCGGCCGCTGGCGGCCCAGGGGAAGGCGCCCTTTTCATAGGCGATGCCGCGTTCCTTGGCTTCGGTCTCGGTCAGGCCCATCCAGGCGATCTCGGGGTCGGTGTAGGCCACGGAGGGGATGGCCAGGGGATCGAACAGGGCGGGCAGACCGGCGATGACCTCGGCCGCCACCTTGGCCTCGTGGGTGGCCTTGTGGGCCAGCATGGGATTGCCCACCACATCGCCGATGGCGAAGATGTGCGGCACGTTGGTGCGCATATGCTGGTCCGCCGGGATGAAGCCGCGCTCGTCCACCCGCACCCCCGCCGCCTCGGCGCCGATCAGCTTGCCGTTGGGCGTGCGTCCCACCGCCACCAGGACGCGGTCGTAGAGCATCTCACCCTCGGGGGCCGCCTTGCCCTCGAAGCGCGCCGCCAGCCCTTCGGTCCGGGACTGGATCGATGTCACCCGTGTCTCCAGCATGATGTTCCGCACCCGCTGTTTAAGCCGCTTCTCCAGGGGCTTGACCAGGTCACGGTCGCAACCGGGGATCAGACCGGGCTGGAGTTCGACGATGTCGATGGCCGTGCCCAGGGCAGAATAGACCGTCGCCATCTCCAGGCCGATGATGCCGCCGCCGATGACCAGCATGCGGCCGGGGATGTCGCGCAGTTCCAGGGCGCCCGTGGAATCCATCAGGCGCGGGTCTTCATAGGGGAGACCGGGGATACGCAGGGGACTGGAGCCACAGGCGATGATGCAGTGGTCGAATCCCACCCGCAGCGTCCCCTCGCCGGTCTCGACGGCAATGCGGTTGGGGCTCTCGAAGCGGCCGGTGCCGGTAACCACTTCGACCTGACGCTGCTTGGCCATGGCCTTGAGACCGCTGGTCAGCTTCTTTACCACCCTGTCCTTGCCCGTACGCATGGCCTCCAGGTCGATGGCGGGGGCGCCGAAACTGACGCCCATAGGGCCCAGTTCGGCCGCCTCGTTGATGACGGCGGCGGCATGGAGCAGGGCCTTGGAGGGGATGCAGCCCACATTAAGGCAGACCCCGCCGAGGCTGGCGTGGCGCTCGATCAGGACCGTCTTGAGACCCAGATCGGCGGCGCGGAAGGCCGCCGTATAACCGCCGGGACCGGCGCCCAGCACGGCCACCTGGGCCTGGATGTCGATGCCCTTCGCCGGCGCGGGGGCCGTCTCGGCCAACTTCTCGCTCATGGTTGTTCCTCACTTCGTCGGGATGCCGGACTTATAACACTTTGCCTGGGAGTTCATGAAGATAGGCTAAAGCAACAATCGCCGGATATCGCCCAGCAGCGATGCCAGGAGGACGACGAACCGGGCACCCTGGGCACCGTCGATGACCCGGTGGTCGTAGGAGAGGGAGAGTGGCAACATCAGGCGTGGCCTGAATTCGCTCCCGTTCCAGACGGGCTTGGTCTCGGCGCGGGAGACGCCGAGGACGGCTACTTCCGGGGCGTTGACGATAGGGGTGAAGGCCGTGCCGCCGATGCCGCCCAGACTGGAGATGGAGAAGCAGCCCCCTTGCAGGTCGGCGGGCGAGAGCTTGCCGTCGCGTGCCCGGCCGCTGGTGGCCTTCAACTCCGCCGCCAGCTCGAAGAGGGATTTGCGGTCCAGATCCCGGATCACCGGGACCACCAGGCCGTTGGGGGTATCCACCGCCACGCCAATGTGGACATATTTCTTCATCACCAGCGATTCGCCGTCCGGGGCCAGGGAGCTGTTGAACTCCGGCATGGCCTTGAGGGCGGCGGCGCAGGCCTTCATCAGGAAGGGCATGAGGGTCAGCTTGAGGCCCGACTGTTCCGCCTCGCCCCGGAGCCCCAGGCGGAACGCCTCCAGCTCGGTGATGTCCGCCTCGCCGAACTGGGTGACATGGGGCAGGTTAAGCCAACACCGGTGCAGGTGCGCCCCGCTGAGCTTTTTGATACGACTCAGGGGGACAAATTCCACCTTGCCGTATTTGCTGAAATCCACCTCGGGTAGCGCGGGCAGAGCGAAGGCCCCGGCCGTCAGGGCGGGACGTTCGCCCTTGAGGGCCTGTTTGACGAAGGTCTGCACGTCCTCCTTGAGCACCCGCCCCTTCGGCCCCGTGGCGGCGGCCCGGTTCAGATCGACGCCCAGCTCGCGGGCGAAACGGCGCACGGCGGGACTCGCGTGGGCATTGCGTCCCCTGGCGATACCTGCCATATCGGCCGGGGTCGGCATGACCGGAGGCCGTTGCCGGGCCTTCTCCCCAGGGGCGCGAGCGGCCTCCAGGGCTGCGTCTTCTGCCGGTTCCGCCGCTTCGCCGGGTGTCTCGGGCTCGACCTTCAGGGTCAGGACGAGATCGCCGACATTGACCTTATCGCCAAGTCGCACCTTGATCTCGCCCACCTCGCCCGCCTGGGGCGAGGGGATCTCCAGGGATGCCTTGTCGCTCTCCAGGGTGATCAATGAGCTGTCCCGCTCCACCCGGTCGCCGGGGGAGACCAGGATCTCGATCACCTCCACGTTGTGGAAATCGCCGATGTCCGGCAGCAATACTTCAATCAGATTTGCCATTGTTCCTCCGCTGCCCTAAGCCCCCATGGGGTTTGGCTTTTCGGGATCTATCCTATAGAGCTTGATCGCCTTCCTCACGACATCGGCATCCAGCTCGCCGTCGCCCGCCAGCGCCTTGAGCGCCGCCACGGCCACATAGTAGCGATCGACCTCGAAGTGTTTGCGCAACTGGGCGCGCATGTCGGAGCGGCCGAAGCCGTCGGTGCCCAGGGTGAAGTAGCGGCGGTCCTGGATGTAGGGCCGGATCTGCTCGGCGTGGTTGCGGATGTAGTCGGTCACGGCGATGACCGGCCCCGTGCTGCCCGCCAGTTGCGTCTCCAGATAGCTGGCCCGCTGGGGCAGGTCGGGGTGGAGCATGTTCCAGCGTTCCACGCCCGCCCCTTCCCGTTGCAGCTCGCTGAAGCTGGTGAGGCTCCAGACATCGGCAGCGACGTTGAAATCCCGCTCCAGCAGATCGGCGGCGGCCAGGGCCTCGCGCAGGATGGCCCCGCTGCCCAGCAATTGGACGCGGGTCTTATGCTCGCCGCCCCGGCGGTAGAGATAGATCCCCCTGACGATCCCCTCCTCCACGCCATCGGGCATGGCGGGCTGGAGGTAGTTCTCGTTCATGGCCGTGATGTAGTAGAAGACATCCTCCTGCCGCTCGAACATGCGATAGAGGCCGTTCTGGACAATGACCGCCAGCTCGTAGGCGAAACAGGGGTCGTAGACCAGGCAGTTGGGGATAGTGGCCGCCACCAGGGGGCTGTGGCCGTCCTGGTGCTGCAAGCCCTCGCCAGACAGGGTGGTGCGGCCGGCGGTGCCGCCGATGAGGAAGCCGCGCGCCCGCATGTCGCCGGCGGCCCAGGCCAGGTCGCCGACACGCTGGAAGCCGAACATGGAGTAGTAGATGTAGAAGGGGATCATGGCGATCCCGTGGTTGCTGTAGGCCGTGGCCGCCGCGATCCAGGAGGAGATGGCCCCGGCCTCGTTGATCCCTTCCTCTAAAATCTGCCCCTTCTTGTCCTCCCGGTAGTACATCACTTGGTCGGAATCGACCGGCTCGTAGAGCTGGCCGACCGAGGAGTAGATGCCGAGCTGGCGGAACATCCCCTCCATGCCGAAGGTGCGGGCCTCGTCGGGAACGATGGGCACGACGCGGGGACCCAGCTCCTTGTCGCGGGTCAGGGCGGTCAGCAGCCGAACGAAGGCCATGGTGGTGGACATCTCCCGGTCGCCGCTGCCCTCGGTCAGGGCCTTGAAGAGGGAGAGATCCGGGGCCTTGAGGGGCGGGGTGTCGGCGTGGCGCTGGGGCAGATAGCCGCCCAACTGGCGGCGGCGCTCTTGCAGATACTGGATCTCCGGGCTCTCTTCCCCCGGCTTGAAAAAGGGGGCGGAGGCGATCATCTCCTCCGGGATGGGGATGTTGAAACGGTCGCGGAAGGAGCGCAGGCTCGCCTCGCCCATCTTCTTCTGCGAGTGGGTGATGTTCTGGCCCTCACCGGCCACGCCCATGCCGTAGCCCTTGACCGTCTTGGCCAGGATCACGGTCGGCTTGCCGTTGGCCTTCATGGCGGCGGCGTAGGCGTTGTAGATCTTGATCGGGTCGTGGCCGCCACGGTTGAGGCGCCAGATGTCCTCGTCTGACATGTTGGCGACCATGTCGGCCAGCTCGCGGTACTTGCCGAAGAAGTGCTTGCGGGTATAGGCGCCGCCGTGGGCCTTGTAGGCCTGATAGTCGCCGTCCACCGCCTCCTCCATGCGCTTGATGAGGATGCCCTTCTTGTCCCTGGCGAAGAGGGGATCCCAGTAACTGCCCCAGATCACCTTAATGACGTTCCAGCCAGCACCCCGGAAGACCGCCTCCAGTTCCTGGATGATCTTGCCGTTGCCGCGCACCGGGCCGTCCAGGCGTTGCAGGTTGCAGTTGACCACGAACACCAGGTTGTCGAGACGCTCGCGGGCCGCCAGGGAGATGGCGCCGAGGGATTCGGGCTCGTCCATCTCGCCGTCGCCGCAGAAGGCCCAGACCTTGCGCCCCTGGGTGTCGGTCAGGCCGCGATCGTGCAGATAGCGCATGAAACGGGCCTGATAGATGGCCATCAACGGCCCCAGTCCCATGGAGACGGTGGGGAACTGCCAGAAGCCGGGCATCAGCCAGGGGTGGGGGTAGGAGGAAAGCCCCTTGCCCTCCGTCTCCTGGCGGAAGTTATGGAGCTGGTCCTCGTTGATGCGCCCTTCCAGGTAGGCACGGGCATAGATGCCGGGGGCGGAGTGGCCCTGGAAGAAGACCAGGTCACCCCCATGGTTCTTGTCACGGGCATGGAAGAAGTGATTGAAACCCACGTCAAACAGGGTCGCCACCGAGGCGAAGCTGGAGATATGCCCCCCCAGCTCGGTGGAAAGCCGGTTTGCCTGCACCACCATGGCCATGGCGTTCCAGCGGATGAAGGAGCGGATACGCCGCTCCATGGCCTTGTCGCCGGGATAGGGTTCCTGCCGGGTCAGCGGGAGGCTGTTCACATAGGCCGTGTTAGGGCTGTAAGGGAGATAGGCCCCGGACCGGCGCGCCTTGTCGATCAGCCGCTCGATCAGGTAATGGGCCCTGTCGATCCCCTCGCTCTCCAACACAGAATCGAGAGCATCGAGCCACTCCTGGGTCTCCTGGGGATCGATGTCGGGTTTTACTGCCATGCAATCTCGTCCTCGGGGATTTTGGGATAGATTCAGCCCCGCGAATATTTGAGCGGGGCGCTCAATTTTTTATCTGAACGGAGAATACCAAGCCGGGAAGGGCCTAAATAGCCAGAGAAAACCTTGTATTTCGGCGTACCCGGTCCGATCAATAAAAAACCCCCAGGAAGGGGGTTTTCAATGAAGCCGGATCAACTATGGATATCCGCGCTCACCATTTTTCCGGAATCTCATCGGTTCCCGCCTCTCCCGTCGCGGTATCGTCCGAGACACCGTCCCTGACCTGGTCTTCGCGCTTCTGCAAGTAGGCGTCTCGCACGAAAGCGTAGGGGTCCAGGGCCGCCTCTTCAAGCACATTGGAAGCGCTCAACAGATCGGCGCGTTTGTCGACGAAATGGAGCGCGTGCAAGCCGTACTTCCAGCCGTCGGGTTCGACATAGTTGACGGGGTCCAGATACCAATCCCCGATCATGCCGACGGAATCCCGGACGTTGCTAGGCCCCAGGAAGGGCCAAACGAAGTAGGGGCCAGGACCTATACCCCAATAGCCGAAGGTTTGGCCGAAGTCCTCGCCATACTTCTCAAGATGCAGCTTGCTGGCCACATCCACCAAGCCGAACACGCCGATGGTGGAGTTGATGATCACGCGCCAGACATCCGAAGAAGCTCGCGCCAGCTTGAATTGCAGAACGTTGTTGGCTGCTGAGTTGATGTCGGCGAGGTTGGAGAAGAAGTTGGTGACGCCGCGATCGACGGGCTCGGGAGTGACGGCTTGGTATCCTTTCGCGATGGGCTTGATGATCGACCTGTCCAGGCCGTCGTTGAATCTGTACATGGCGCGGTTATAGCCTTCCCAGGGATCGCGCGGGTCCCGCTCGCCGGAGGTGGTGGCGCATCCGCTCAGTACGGTCAGCAACCCGGCGAGAATAAGCTTTACTGTTATTTGTTTTGTTGTCATCGGTTGGTTTCCATGCAAGGAAAATCGCTTTCGCCTATCCGCTCCAGGGGCTGGAGGCTGGACTCGGCGTCCCCTCAATACGACGATCCGGCTTTTGTATACCACAAGGGCACACTGGACGAGTAGAATAGCCGCCGTGCCTCCTCGCTTCAAGTCATTCATTGGAAAAAAGAAATTCGGAGCTGAGGGCCAGGACAATCCAAATTAGATATATTTCGCAACCGGCTGTAGCATAAAAACAAAAATCAAGAACAGTCTCCACCAGCCCATTTCCCGAACGAGGAAGATCCCCGACCATGCCGGACGCGCCCCCTTACAGCCACCTCATCGCCAAGCGATTTCGCAGCTATTTGCCGGTTATCGTCGATGTGGAGACCGGCGGCTTCAACGCCGCCACCGACGCCCTGCTGGAGATCGCGGCGGTCACGCTGTACATGGACGACGATGGATTACTCCACCCCGGCGAGACCCTGGCCTGCCATGTGGAAGCCTTCCCCGGCGCACGCCTCGACCCCAAGGCCCTGGAGTTCAACGGCATCGATCCCGAACACCCCTTCCGCGATGCCCTGCCCGAGGCAGCGGCCCTGAGAAAGATCTTCGAACCCATTCGCAAGGCGATAAAGGCCAGCGGCTGCACCCGCGCCATCCTGGTGGGCCACAACGCCTTCTTCGACCTGGGATTCCTCAACGCCGCTGTCCAGCGGGCGCAGATCAAGCGCAACCCCTTCCACCCCTTCAGCACCTTCGACACAGTCACACTCGCCGGCATGGCCTTCGGTCAGACCGTCCTCGCCAAGGCCGCCAAAGCCGCCGGCATGAAATGGAACGGCCACGAGGCCCACTCCGCCATCTACGACGCCGAGGGCACGGCAGAGCTTTTTTGCCATATCCTCAACCGTTGGGACAGTCTGTGCGTGGAGAAGCCCTGGGAGATGTAGGAGGGAGCGGCCCTGCAATTTCGCCAAAGCCGTCAGCAAGGCGAAAAACCCAAACGGGGTGGCACGTAAGGAGCGAAAAGGACCCGCCTCACGCATCCTGTTCGGCAAGTTTCACCGCTTGCAGAGTGGCCTCAGATCGGAATTCTCGACGGCATCGACAATGGCGTTGACCAGATCGCCAAGTTCCACCAGGGTAATGGAGCCAAGCAGCTTGTTGACCAGCGCGGGCTCCACCGCCGCCAGCACTGAACGCCCATCCTTCAGATTTACCGCGATTCCCACCTTGTGGATGTACTCCTCCCCATCCTCTCCGGCGGTCAGTTCCTCGGTCATATCCAGCAGCTCGTCGTAATAGGCCTCGATCTGATCCAGCAGCGCGTCGTCCAGCTCCTCCGGCAGAAGGACGTTGGTGCTGAGATCCTCCTGTTCCAACCGGGGTATCAAACCTTTCCCCTCGATGAAGTCACAGAAAAGCCCGCAGGGTTTGGGGTGGAAGAAGGCATATTCGAGCATGCGCCGATCCTTTCTTGTGCTGTTGCGAAAGGTCAATCATACCCTTACATGACCCAGCCATGCCGTTCAGGATTTGCTGACCGGGTCCCCGGCATTCACCCTTGCCGGGAAATTACACCGGACGCCCTGGACTGCCACTCCTTCACCAGATAACTGGCAACGTCCCAGCCACGGGTGCCACGGCCGAAGCCGGTATCCAACCCACATGCCTTGGCTAGTTCTCCGGTGACATGAGCGCCGCCGGCGACGAGCAGCAGGCGGTCGCGCAGGCCGCGTTCCTGGGCCAGTTGGTGCAGCCGTTTCATGTGAACCTTGTGTACATCGTTGTGGGTGACGATGGTGGAAACCAGCACCGCCTTGGCGCCGAATCGCTCCGCCGCATCGAGCAGCCGTTCCACCGGCACGGATGAGCCCAGGTCATGGATGAGGAAGCCGTATCTCTCGATGCCGCCGTGCTTGATGTCGAGAATCTCATGCAGGCCGACGGTATGTTCGTCCTCGCCCAGGGTAGCGGCGACGATGGCAATCTTACGGGGCCGGACCCAGGCCTCGATCGCCGCCTGGTCCAGCAGCTCGCTCTGGGGGGCCAGGGTGAGAAGTCCGGCACGGATGGGCAAGTCGAATATCCCCTTGATCTCGAACAGGCTTCCCTCGGCGGGGTGCAGGACGCGGCGGCTGATCACCTCGGGCGCTTTGAGGCCCATGTGGAGCGCCATCTCCAGGGCTGCGGCCTCGGCAACCGCCGGGCTTTCGGGCACGAAGAGGCTGAGGCAGACGACGCCGTCGCCGTGCTTCTCCACCTCGGGCCGGAGGATGCCTTCGGCCCTCTCGGCCAGAGGGCGTTCCAGCCGTTTGTTGACGTTGTCTTCCGGGTCCAGGTCGTCGATGTAGCGGATGCGGTCCGGGTTGCAGAGGGTGCAGCCGCCGTAGGTCTGGCATGACTTTTCCGGGTAGCAGTTGTTGCCGAAGTGGCTGCATACGGGGGCGCCATAGCCGGGTTCGCGCGGGACAACGCTACCGGCACGGTCGCCGCCCTCGGGGTCGCGGGCAATGCCATCCCCCTTGCGTTCGGGAAAGTAGCCCTGATCGACGAACATCCCAGCGGCCACGGCCGCGTAGTAGCCGCCCAGTTCCAGGATCTCTTCCAGGAACAGCACAGCCCGTTCCTTCAACTCGCGGACGGTCTCGCGCAGCGGCCCTTCCTGTTTCAGCGCCAGCAACTCGTCGAGGCCGTCAAGCCCCATCAGGGTCTGGCGGGCGGTGTTGACCCCGGCGATGTTGTTGTAGTGCCAGGGGATGTTGCGCCCCTCGTCGGGGGTGATGGTGGATTGGATGTCGGCGGAGGTGAGGCGGGAGACGAGGGTATCGAGGACGTGCGACACCGTGGTCTCCAGGGTGTCGGTCTCCATGTAGCGGGTGTTCTGCTGGGCGCGGAAGCGGAAGCCAGCAAACAGCTCGCGCAGGGCGATCGCGTAGGGCAGATCCAGGCGCAGCTTGGGTGCCGGGGGCGCGGTAGGCGGCACGGTGGAGAGGGCGATCAGCCCCTCGGGCATGCCGGCGGCCTGGGAATAGGCGCAATTGACGGCGTGCTGGACGAACAGCTCCGGCGTCACTTTCCAGGCCTCCTTGGCGGTGGCATTGGCGTTGTGGGCGCCGTCCAGTTGCAGGATGCCGCCGCCGGCCAGGATGTGCTTGGCTTCCGCCGCGTCCACGAAGGAGCGGTGCATGTTGATGTCGCGGTAGAGGACGTTGTACTGGGGGTCCTGGTGACAGCCGTTGACCCCCTCCTCGACGAAGAGGACCGCCATCTCCGGTCCCGCCAGGCCGCTCACATAGGAGTGGAAATTGATGGGCCGCCCCACCTCGTCCTCGATGGCATCCAGGGCCTTGCGGCTGGCGCGCAGTTGCTTGCGGGTCACGGGGATGCCGCCGACGCCCTCCGGCGTCCCCTCAATCAGGCCGTCGATGTGGGACTGGCCGGTGGTGCGAATCACCATGATGTGGTCGGCCCCGTGCCAGGCAGCCATGCGCATGCGGCGGATGTCGTCCTCGAAGCGGCCGGAGGCGATCTCTGTGGTGATGACGCAGGACGATTGCGGATCGATGTCGCCAAAATAGTGGGCGGCGGGCAGGGGAATGGAGTTCGCCAGACTCTCGGAGCTATCCCGATAGACAAAGGGGCCGATGGCCTGGTTTTCGACCTGCTTCCGCCAAGTCCAGCCCTTGCGCCGGGGGCGATACCGTTCCAGGTCCTTGAGCACCTCCAGCAGGTCGATCTTTTCATTGGGCTTGAGTTTCATGACGGCAGCTCCTCCCACCCTTCCCCATTCAGCAGGGCGGTGGCGGCCTCATTCAGGCTAATCCCCTTGCGCTGGGCCAGCTCCAGCACCAAGCGCCCCGCCCCCCGGCCGAGGAGCCCCCGCTCCTGGAAACGATCTACAAGGGCCTTGGCCTCCAAGCTGGAAAGCCCCATGCGCAGCAGGACCGAACGCTCGATGGACGGCGTGGTGTAGGTACGCGCCTCCTCCAGCAAGGGCTCCAGTATCCGGCGCGTCAGCGCCCAGAAGCGTTCATGCAGCTCATCGTCCGACAGGCCGCGCAGGTGGTGGCTGCGTTCCTCGAAGTCATCGGTCCGTTCGGGGCATTTCATCGATGATCTCCTTGACATGGGCGGTGGTGGTGCGGGTCTCGGCGGAGAGGAAGGCCAGATCCGCCTCTCCGAGTTCCGCGCCCGCAGGCAGTTGTTCCAGTGCATGGCGGATATAGGAACGGCGCAGGGGCTCCAGCTTCACTTCGGTCGCCGCGAGCTGTTCCGGCCGCTCGGGAATGAGGATGCGCTCGCCGGGCCGGCCCCCTCGCGGATCGCCCCGCCGGACATCGATCCCCAGGCACCGGGCCAGGTTGAGCTGGGCGAAGGGATGCTTGCCCGCGCCGGTGTATTCGGTCTCCTGCACTACGATGATCTGTTCCTCATCGAGTTCCTGGGCAATGGCGAAGGCTGCGGCCAGGGAGGTGTTCCCGGCGGGGCCGCGCTCCATGCCCTCCAGCACCGCCAGCAGTTGGGTGGCGTAAAAGACCTCGCCCTGGCTCAGGGTAACGAAGCGGTCCATGTAGCGCAGGGGCCGGGCAGCGTTGAAAGGCACGTCGGCCCGGTCGGGCCAGGTGGTGAAGGGCATGGCGAAACCGGTGTGGCCGGTGGTGAAAGACTTGCGGTTGAAATCCCGGTCCGAGGCCATGTGCAGGCCGGCGAGATCGACGCTGGCCGCCACCAGCCGGGTCCCGGCGGCGCCCGCCTTGAACAGGCCCCGAGCGGTCCCGGTGATATTGCCGCCGCCTGCGTGGGTGACTATGACCATATCGGGATCACGCCCGGTCAGCGTCCGGGTTTGCTCCGCCAATTCGTAGCCGAGCGTCTCGATGCCGAGGATGGAATAGGGACTGTAGAGGGAGGCGTTGAAGAAGCCGGTCTCCTTCAGCACTTGCAGGAAAACGGCAAAAAGCTCCGGCCCCACGGAGAGACGGATCACCTCGGCCCCGTAGGCCTCGCAGGCACGGGTCTTTTCGGCAATCTCCGGCTGGGCCAAGCCCTGGCTGTCGAAGGCCTCTTGCAACAGGATGCACCTGAGCCCCGCCTTGGCCGCCTGGGATGCGACCGCCGCGCCATAATTGCCGCTGGTTGCAGCTGCCACGCCCTGGTAGCCGCGTCGCTTCGCCTCGTGGATGGAGAGGGAGGCGCGTCGGTCCTTGAAGGAGCCGGAGGGGTTGGCCGCCTCGTCCTTGACGAAGATCCGCGCCCCCTTGCCCGGCCCAGCGCAACGCCGCGCCAGGGCGGTGATGTTGCGCAGTTCCACCAGCGGGGTATCACCCACGGCGGTGCGCCGCTGGATCTCAGTCACCTGGGCCAGGCCGTAGCCGGTGTCGCGCATCAGCCCCTCGTAGTCGAAAGCGATCCGGCCGATGCGGTAACGGTCGTAATCGATGCCCACCGAGGCGCGCATGATCTCGCCGCGCTGGGTCATGATCTCGGCGTAGCTTGTGTGGCGGAAGGTCATTGGCGCAGTTCCCCGGCGATGGCCAGCAACTCGACGATGGGCGGGCCGAAGCTGTGATCGTAGGCGGGATTCGCCGCCAGGAGGCTTCCGCTCAGGCGCCGTCCCGCCAGGGTCTCGATCCGGGCCTCCGTACCGATGGCGGCGGGTTCCAGCAGAAAGCCCTTCACCCGCATCTCCAGGGGAACGGTCTGAGTATCCGCAGGCACCTGGGGCGCCCGCCCGCCGGGGGGCAACAGGACATTTCCAATCTCGACCCAGGTCCCGGCGGGGACTTCCTCATCCATGGCGCACTCCCAGAAAGGCGGCGGAGACCGGCAAGTCCGCCATGGAATAGAGCCCCGGCGAGGCGTCGAGCACCCTCGGAATCATATTCACCGCCAAGGCTGTGGTGGCCTGGCCGCCGGGGATCTCGGGGTGGCCGCTGAAATGGATGGGGGGCGTGCCCTCGATGGTGATTTCGTCGCCGGTCTCGATCCCCTCCAGCTCCGGACGGACCTGTTGGGGGTGGATAAGGGTAATAACCGGCTCGCCCGCCCGGTAGGCGACAGCGCTGTGATCACAGCCAGCCACCTGGCCCGGCTCGACGGTGACGAAGGGGGTACTCCGCCGGACTTTTGAAATGATGGGGTCCCGGCGCTGCTCGATGGCGTCGATCGCCCAGCCGAGGGCCTGGGCAATCATGCCGATCGACTGAGGAAAGCCGAAGTGGCCCGCCACAGAGCCGTCCCGGAGCCCCTGCTCAAAGGCCTCGGGCGTCAGCCCCACGCCTTGGGTTCGCAACACCGAGGGGCCATAGGGGGCGAGGTCGTTCACACGCCGGGCGGTGATGGAGCGGACATGGGCGCAGGCGCCGGAGAGGAAAATCGGCAGCAGGTCGAGGACGAAGCCGGGGTTGACCCCGGTCCCCAGCAGGGCGACGCCCATTTGCTGGGCCAGTTCCCGGAACCGCCGCGCCAGATCCGGCGAGGCGGCGGCGGGAAAGGCCATCTCCTCGGCGATGGAAATGAGGCTGACCCGGTGGTTTAACAGGCAGAGAATCTCGCCCGAGGCATCGGCCAGACGCGAGCAGGTGGCCTGGATGGCGATCCGGGGGCGATGCGCCTCGATCAGGGCAGGGAGGTCATTGCCGATGGACAGGCCTGTCTCCCGCTCCAGCCCAATCGCCTGGCCCAGGTCCATCCCCGCCCGTTCCCGCCGCCGGGCAAAGGCGCCCACCAGCACTAGGTCGGGTCTTTCAAGCAGCAGACGCGCAATGCCGGACCCCATCTGCCCGGTGCCGAGCAACAAGACGCGAATAGGTTCGCCCATCAGGAAGTCCTCTGTGAGTAACGGTTCGGCTCCCATCCAACCTAATCCTAAGACTAGCTCATGCAGACGCTTGATGGCGGTCAAGGCGGCGGCCGCTGGAATGGTCCCAAAGTAACCGCTTCATTTCCCGCAAACGGCAAAGGTCCGATGGAAGAACAGGTCGGCGAGCTCTGGCACCGCCTCATTACCCGCTTGGCGGATGACCGCCATTTGGCGGCAAAGGTCCGCCTGACCCAGGTCCAGCGGCCCTTGAGCATCTATTTCCGCGCACTGGGAGGCGACGGCGGCCTGCAAATCGAGGCCGCCGACGCCACAGCCAGCCGCGCGCGGCGCAACTGGCTGCAACGCATCGCCGGTTTCGGCTGCAAGGTGGAGCTGGCTTGGCGCGACCAGCGCTCGCTTCGCCTGCCGGGGGAGATCGCCTGGTTCAGCGAGACCTCACTCAATCGCGATCTCTACTATTGGCTGGCGGCCCTGGCCGTGGACGACTCCTGTAATCGCGGCGACTGGTTCAACGCCAATCAGGCCCTCAGCCGTAAGACTCTGGAGCGATTTCCCGGCTTGGCGCCCCGTTATGAACGTCTGGTACAGGCCCATCTGGCACAGCGCCCCGCCCCGGAAAGCCTCAAGCCGGACGAGACCCAGGCAGAGCTGGCGGTCCGGGCTGCCCTGGAGCGGCCTGGCTCCATCGCCGCCCTGCCCAGCGCCAAGCGACCGCCCTTTCCCGTCCCCCTCTGGCTCCATCCCGACCCGCCGCTGACAGCCGCCGACAAGAAACCCCAGGAGCTGGATGAAAACGGGGTAAACGAAGGTGCGAAGCAGCGCAACCTGGAGGATGTCGCCCGGCGTCAGGCCGAGCGGGTGAAGGAGCCCGAGGCCGATCGCGGCCTTGTCGCCATCCGCATGGAAAACATCCTGACCATGGGCGAGTTCGTGAATGTGGACCGGGGCACGGAGGACGAGGAGGACCTGGACCAGGCCGAGGCCATGGCCCGCGAACTGGACCGGATCTCGGTCAGCCGGGGCAAGAAGAAGGCGTCGTCTCGCCTGCGGTTCGACCTGGATCTGCCGGGAGCGGCGGATGACGACCTGGTCCTGAGCGAGGGCCAACTGTTGCCGGAGTGGGACTGGCGCAAGCAGCAACTGCAACCCAACCATTGCCGCATCGTCTCCCTGCTGGCGAACAAGGCGCCTCCCATCCCCCTGCCCGATCATCTGAAACGTACCGCAAAGAAATTGCGCAACCAGTTTCAGGCCCTGGCCCCGGCCCGCATCTGGCATCGCGGCCAGCCGGACGGGGAAGAGGTCGATATCGACGCCTATATCCGCTTCGCGACCGACAAGGCCGCCGGCCGGGGGACCGGCAGCGACGGGCTCTACCGGGAGATGCGTAGCGGCGCCCGTGACCTGGCTTGCCTGCTGCTGGCTGACCTCTCCCTTTCCACCGACAGTTGGATCAACGATCACCACCGGGTCATCGACGTGATCCGCGATAGCCTTTTTCTCTTCGGCGAATCCCTGGCCGCCACCGGCGACCGTTTCTCCATCCTCGGCTTCTCCTCGCGTAAGCGGGACCCGGTGCGGGTGCATAGCATCAAGGGATTCGGAGAGAACTATGGGGGGACAATCAGGGGCCGGATTCAGGCCATCAAGCCCGGCTACTACACCCGCATGGGCGCGGCCATCCGCCATGCCACTGGTCTGCTGAACGGTCAACCGGCCGGAAGGCGGCTGCTGCTGATCCTGACCGACGGCAAACCCAACGACCTGGACAAATACGAGGGACGCTACGGCATCGAGGATACCCGCCACGCCGTGCAGGAAGCCCGGCGCACCGGACTGGAACCCTTCTGCGTCACCATCGACAAGAAAGGCAACGACTATCTCCCCCACCTCTTCGGCAGCGGCGGCTACCTGGTGATCGGCAACCCGGCCGAACTGCCCAAACGCCTGCCCCTGCTCTATGCGCGATTGACAGCTGCCTGAAACAGGGCAAAACGAAGCCGCCTCTTGGGCGGCTTCGTTACCTATGAAAATCCGCCGGGTCCGGCGACGTTGTGGTGGATGCGCTACCGCTTATCCACCCTACGCAATTTTCATCTTCCGGGGTGACTCGACTCGCCCCATGATCGTTAGCCCAAGGCTACTTCTTGGGTATCCGCAACGGCAGGAAGCGGGTGCCGTTGTCGCGTTGTACCAAGACGGCGACGGAACGCTCGGCGGGGAGGGCGGCAACCAGTTGGCGCAGAGCTGCTGCATTGGGGATGGCTTTGCTGTCTATCATAAGGATCACATCGTTAACCATGACGCCGGCGCTGGCGGCGGGTCCCACGGCGACCTGGGTGACGAGGACGCCGATGGGCTGCTTGATATCCAACTGTTCCCGCTCTTGCGGGGTCAGGTCGCGCACGGCCAGTCCCAGGCGGCCTTCGTTGTTGGGTCCCTTGGGCTGCATGGCGGTAGCGAGCTTTTCCTGTTCGGGCAGCTTACCGATGGTGACGCTGATCTTCTGGCTCTTACCTTGACGCAGCACGTCGAGTTCGGCCTTTTCGCCTACCGGGGTGCGCCCGACCAGGTGGGGCAGCTTGGCGGAGTCGCCCAGCTCCTCGCCCTTGAAGGTCAGGATGACATCGCCCACCAGCAGACCGGCCTGTTCCGCCGGGCTGCCGGGCGTCACCTTGGCCACCAGGGCACCCCTGGGCTTATCCATGCCGAAGGATTCGGCCAGTTCACGGTTCACATCCTGGATGTAGACGCCGAGCCAACCCATGGTGACGTGGCCGGTGGCGCGCAACTGATCGACCACGCCCATGGCCACGTCCATGGGGATGGCAAAGGAGAGCCCCATGAAGCCGCCGTTCTTGCTATAGATCTGGGAGTTGACGCCGACCACCTCGCCGTCCAGATTGAACAGGGGGCCGCCGGAGTTGCCGGGGTTGATGGCCACGTCGGTCTGAATGAAGGGGACATAGGTCTCGTCGGGCAGGCTGCGGCCCTTGGCGCTGACGATGCCGGCGGTGACGGTGTGGTCGAAGCCGAAGGGAGAACCGATGGCGAGTACCCACTCGCCGACCTCCACGCCCACATTGCGGGAAACCTTCACGGTGGGGAGGCCCTTGACCGGGATCTTCAGCAAGGCGATGTCGCTGTTGGGATCGGAGCCCACCAGCTCGGCCTTGAATTCGCGGCGGTCGTTGAGATTGACAACGATTTCGTCGGCGTCCTTGACCACATGGTGGTTGGTGATGACGTAGCCATCCTCGGCGATGATGAAGCCGGAACCGAGGGAACGCCGTTCCGGGCGGCCGCCGGGACCGCCGGGCATGCCGAAGAAGTGGCGGAACAGTTCGTTCAGGGGACTGCCTTCCGGCACGTCGGGCAGGCTGAACTGGGGCTGAACCCCGGCCATATCGGCCGTCCGCTGGGTGCTGATATTGACCACGGCCGGACCATACTGTTTGGCCAACTGGGTGAAATCGGGGAGGTCGCGCGCCAAGGCACCGGTCGCCGTCAGGGACAGCAGGATCAGGGCCGAAAGGGCGAGACGCAGAGAATCGGAAAACTTCATTATCGTTCCTCAATCTTGGTTTGGGGAGGCGGGACGAAGGCGCCGGGCGCCAGTCGCCTGACCATGACGGGCCGGGACCGGCCGGGATCACGTCCCGAGATGTGGTGCGAGGATGCACCGGTTACGGACCGAAGGATGGAAATGTCCAGAACCCGCAGCAATCCGAACGCCGCCATCAGCCCTAATAGACCGCCGGATGCCGCCCAAGGTTCCACAGAACCTGCGGCCAGTTGCAGCCCGAAATACTGACCGAGCAGTGCACCGGCGAAAAGGCCGGCCAGCGGCGTGAGATAGAGCAGGAAGGAGCCGAGCAGCATGCCCCGTCCCGACAGCCCCAGGACCACCCGCTCGCCGACGCGGGCGCCGATCCGGTTTTCCACCTCGACCCGCGTGGGGCGATTGCCGAAGGTATTGGCCAGCAGCGAGGTGGCGCAGGCGCCGGAGGATTCGCAATGGCCGCAGGCGGAGCGCCGGTTGGTCTCGACCCAGGCCAGGCCAGCCTCGACCGCCACAACAGTGCCTTCGGTTTCGATCATCTGGATGCGAACTCTGGTTGGAATTGGGCCATTGGGGTCATGGCGTGAATTCGACCGCCTCGGCGATGAGTCGGACCGTTTCGACCGGGGCCTCGCCCACGGCGGTGATCTGGCCGTTGCCGGAGCGGCGGCCGAAGGCGCTTACGGCGCCCATGCGCGAGGGGCCTTCCAGATCCCCGCCCGCCTTGCGCTTTTCCACATAGACCGAGACATTGGCCAGGCCGTCCGTCACCACCACATGCTCCTGCCAGTCGCCATTGATCTCTTCCCTGCGGACCTCCTGATTGTTGACCCGGAAACCCTTGGGCAACCGAGAAAACGACCAATTGAAGGCCTTCTCCATTGGCCCGGCGGCCCCTTTCTCGTGTTTGATCAGGGAATAGCCCTCGGTTTGCAGGCTGGGACCCGAGGCCTCGTAGGGGATGCCGGGATCGACCTTGAGACGGCTGAACATGATCTGGGCGATGGGCTCGCCCTCACCGTCCAGCATATCCAGTTTCAGGGGCAGGCCCTGCTCCACGTCGAGGTAGAGGCGATGGCCGTAACGGAGGCGGTCGCGGGGACGGATATCCAGGATGCGCGCCCCGCGGCCAGCGACCCGGCCTTCCCCCGCGAGGGAGAGGCTGTAGACGTCGCTCAACTCTTCCGCCGACAGGGGCAGGAGGCTGGGAAAACCGCCGCTGCCGCGACGGGGATCGACGGAGACCGCTTTCATTCCCGGCAAGATGCAGGTGACCGATTCGTTGTCGCGAATGACCTCGCGGGGATGGCCATTCAGGGAGGTGATCCGTTCCCGCTCAAGGCCGCCGCCCACCGTGTGGACCAGGGAGAGGACCTCCACGCGCCGGTCGTGCTGATAGATCAACTCGCCCTCGTAACTGAGCTGGCGCATGGCCCGGTTCATCCGCTCCAGCCACTGATGCACATCCTCGCCCGCCCGGACACCGCCGGGGCCGGCCAGCAGCCCCGACAAGACCAGCCCCTGGAGAGCCTTATGGAAAAGGGATCGTTCAGCGGCCCGCGTCATAGGTGACGAAGGAGGCATAGGGCAGGACCTGGTTCATGCCGTTGCCGGCGGCATATTCGCCGTGGCTGACCAGATAACGGTTGAGCTTGCGTTCGAGTTCGGGGTTCGCGGTCTCCCAGCGGGTTCCCTCGATACGAGGAGAGGGAACGGCGGCAACCGTCAGGGGAACGGCTGCGGGGGTTTCGTCGGCAGGGAAATAGCGGGGTCCCCACTGAATCGCCAGCATCGCCACGGTGGCGGCAATCGCCACGCCGGAGGCGGCCTTCAGCCAGCGCTGGGGAATGGCGGCCTTGCGCCGGGGCGGAGCGAGGATGGCCGGCTCCTGGGCCAGGCGCGCGGCCACCGCCTTGGCGAAATCGGGTTTCAACAGGGACGGGGAATCCCTATCGGAGCGCATGATCTCGCCGATCAGCCGGTAACGGGCAAAGGTCTCGCGCGCCGCGTCATCCTTGATCAGTTGCGAAAGATATTGCCGCTGTCCGGTTTCGGGCAGTTCCGCGTCCAAAAACGCGGAGAGCCGTTCTTCACTGTTCCGGTCCATAACCACAACCTAAGGTTTACTTTTCTAACAAGGGCTTGAGTTTCGCGTCGATCGACTCGCGGGCACGGAAGATGCGCGAACGCACGGTTCCGATCGGGCATCCCATGACCTCGGCGATCTCCTCGTAACTCAAGCCTTCCAGTTCGCGCAGCGTGATAGCCGTGCGCAAATCCTCCGGCAGATCTTGAATGGCCTGCCGCACCACGGCGAGGAGTTGGTCCTCGCAGAGAAAATCCTCGGGCGTCGCATGCTCACGCAAACGGTCGCCGCCTTCCAATTGCTCGGCCAACTCCACTTCGATATCGCCCGGCAAGGAACGCCGGTCCTCCGACATCAGGTGATTCTTGGCCGTATTGACGGTGATCCGGTAGAGCCAGGTGTAGAACGCGCTCTCGCCACGGAAATTGGGTAGCGCCCGGTAGGCCTTGATGAAGGCCTCCTGGGCCACGTCCTGGGCCTCGGTAAGATCGCCGACGAAACGCCGCGCCAGGTTGACGATCTTCTGCTGGTATTTGATCACGAGCAGATCAAAGGCCCGCTTGTCGCCCCGCTGGACCCGCTCTACCAGTTCCTGGTCAAGATCGCGGTCAGACACTCCGCTTCTCCTTAACGGGACGGAGAGACTTGGCGGCCACATTTTCCTTGTCTGAATGGACAAGCATTTCGATACTTAGTTCAGATTGAGTTGCAAAGACGTTACGCTACATCAGCGGCAGGGGCCAGGCCCATGCAAGATTTAACCAAGAACGATTATCCCGGCAAAACCGGACAGCGGCAAACGGAGTCACTCGTGTCATCCTCCCATATCTTCCATGACGTTCTCATCATCGGCAGCGGCGCGGCCGGGCTGAGCCTGGCCCTACGCCTGCCGGCGGACCTCTCCGTCGCAGTCGTCTCCAAGCGGCGAATCAATGAGGGGAATACCTACTACGCCCAGGGCGGGATCTCGGCCGTGCTACACGAACGCGACAGCATCGGGGCCCATGTCGCCGACACGCTGGACGCGGGAGCCGGGATCTGCGACGAAGCCGTAGTGCGGCTGGTGGTCGAACGGGGACCCGAGAACATTGAATGGCTGGATGATCAGGGCGTTGAATTTACCCGTTTCCCCAACCCGGAGACCGGACCCGAGTTCCACCTGACGCGCGAGGGCGGCCATTCCCACCGCCGCGTCATCCACGCCGCCGACCACACGGGCAAGAGCGTCCAGACCAGCCTGGACGAGCAGGTGTTACACCGGCCCAATGTCGATATCTATGAAAACTACCTGGCGCTGGACCTGATCACCGAAGGCAAGCTGCAACGCGGCGGCCGCCGAGTGCTGGGGGCCTATATCTACGATCTGGAGAAGAACGAAGTGCGGACCTTCGGCGCCCGTTTCGTGGTCATCGCCACCGGCGGCGCGGGCAAGGTCTATCTCTACACCTCCAATCCCGACGTGGCTACCGGCGACGGTATCGCCATGGCCTGGCGCGCCGGGTGCCGGGTGGCCAACATGGAGTTCGTCCAGTTCCATCCCACCTGCCTCTACCACCCCATGGCCAAGTCCTTTCTCATCACCGAAGCGGTGCGCGGCGAGGGCGGCCACCTGCGGCTGCCGAGCGGCGAGCGCTTCATGCATCGCTTCGACGAGCGCCAGGAGCTGGCCCCGCGCGACATCGTCGCCCGCGCCATCGACCACGAGATGAAACGCACCGGCGCCGACCATCTCCTGCTCGACATCAGTCACAAACCAGCCGAGTTCGTGCGCGAACACTTCCCGACCATTTACAACGAGTGTCAAAAATTCGGCATCGACATCACTCGCGAACCGATCCCGGTGGTCCCCGCCGCCCACTACACCTGCGGCGGGGTAGTGACGGACACCAGTGCCCAGACCGATGTCCCCGGACTCTACTGCATCGGGGAGGCGGCCTACACCGGCCTGCACGGCGCCAACCGTATGGCCAGCAACTCATTGCTGGAGTGCCTGGTGTTCGGCCAACTGGCCGCCGAGGACATCCTGCGCCAGCGCGACAGCATGCCCATGCCGACCGACCTCCCCCCCTGGGATGAGAGCCGGGTCACCGACCCCAACGAGGAGGTCATGGTCGCCCACAACTGGGACGAACTGCGCCGCTTCATGTGGGACTATGTGGGCATAGTCCGCAGCAACCGCCGCCTGGAGCGCGCCACGCGCCGGATCAAGATGTTGAAGCAGGAGATCCGCGAGTACTACAGCAACTTCCGCGTCAGCAACGACCTGCTGGAACTGCGCAACCTGGTTGACGTGGCCGATCTCATCATCCGCTCAGCCCGTCGCCGCCACGAGAGCCGGGGTTTGCACTACAATCTCGACCATCCCTTCCTCGACGACCGGTTGCAGAAAGGCCCGACGGTGCTCTATCCAGACAACTATTGCCCCAGGGTGCCTTGAAAGGCTCGATTTGGAAATTGCCCTTCCTCCGCATTGGCAGGAGAGAGGGGGAGCGAAATAGTTACAAGCCGTCAAATATTGTATCCTGTGCCAAGTTTTTGACGAATCTGGGACGACCCTAACGAGAGCCAATGTCAGTACCCGCCGAAAAACTCCGTAAATTGGTCCCCCTGACCAAGCTCAACGAAGAGGCGCTGAACCAGCTCGCCGAGCGGGGCGAGCTGCTGGACCTGCCCAGAGGCAAGCGGGTCTTCGAGCGAGGAAGCGAGGACGTTTTCGTTTACTACCTGCTCCAGGGCCGGATCAGCATGACCGACCGCCAAGGAAAGGAGGCCTTTCTCGATGCCTCCGGCGAGCAGGCCCGCTTTGCCTTCGGCAGCCTGAAACCCCGCCCCTCCGACGCCAGGGTCGATTCCCCCCTGGCCCGACTGATTCGTTTCGACAGCCGTGAACTCAACACCCTGATTGCCTGGCATGAACAACTGGGCCAGCAGGAGGACAGCGGCCTCAACCTCTCCGAGACCGGCAGCAGCCTCCTGGTCTCCGAGCTGGAGATGGACGATGACGAGCCCGGCGACAGGGATTGGATGATGGCCCTGCTGCGCTGCCGCACCTTCTACAACGTCCCCCCGGAGAACGTGCAGCAATTGGCCGAAAAAATGAAGCCCCTCCGGCTCAAGGCGCATGAGATCGTGGTCCGGCAGAATGACCCCGGCGACTTCTATTACGTGGTCCGCGAGGGCCGCTGCCGCGTGCAGTGCAACGGCGTCGAAGTCGGAATTCTTGGCCCCCTGGATGCCTTCGGCGAAGAGGCGCTACTCTCGGGCAACCCCCGTAGCGCCACGGTGGAAATGATCACCGACGGTCTCTTGATGTGCCTGTCTCGGGACGACTTCAACAAGATCCTGATCCAGCCGCTGGTCAAGCAACTCAGCCTCAAGGAAGTAAGGTCGCTGGCATTGCAAGGGGCCATCCTCATCGACGTGCGTTCCCGGCAGGAATTCATGCAGCAGCGGCTGGTGCGCTCCATCAATATCCCCCTCTTCGTCCTGAGGGCGAAGTTGAAAAACCTCAACCCCGACAAGACCTACATCGTTTACTGCGATACCGGCACCCGCAGCTCCACCGCCACCTTCCTCCTGAATCAGGCGGGCTACGATGCCTACCTGCTGGCCGATCCCCAGGCCGCCTTCAAAGTCATGGCCGCCAAGGGCTAAATTCCCAGTCGAATCTTTCGTTTCCCCCATGCCAAGGGCGTTTTCGTCCCTTCCAGCCGGAATTTATCCAAGCCATCCAGCGTCAACTTTTGTATCATGTGTCAAAGTTTTGACACATGGACGAACCCCATGCCCCTATCCGTCGAAAAGCTCCGCACCCTGGTCCCCCTGTCCAAGCTGAACCAGGAGGCGTTGAACCAACTCGCCGAGAAGGGAGAGCTCCTCGAATTGCCGCGAGAGACAAGGGTCTTCGAGCGGGGCAGCAAGGACGACTTCATCTATTACCTGTTGCGGGGGCGGGTCCTCATGACCGACAGGCTGGGCATCGAAGCCTTGCTGAACGCCAAGAGCAGCCAGGCGCGCTTCCCCTTCGGTGGCCTGAAGCCCCGGCCATCCGACGCCCGGATCGACTCCTCCCTGGCCCGTCTGATCCGATTCGACAACAGGGAACTCACCACCCTCATCGCCTGGCACGAACAGCTCGGCACCCAGGAGGACAGTGGCCTTACCTTCTCGGACCTCAACAGCAGCCTGCTGATCTCCAACCCGGAATTCGAAGAGGAGGAGCCCGCCGACAACGAATGGATGATGGCGCTGCTCCGTTGCCGCGCCTTCTACAAGCTGCCCCCTGAAAACCTGCGCAGGCTGGCCGAGCGGATGGAACCCATCCGGTATAAAGCCGGCGAGACCGTAATCCGGCAAAGGGACCCCGGCGACTACTACTATGTGATCCGCGAAGGCGGTTGCCGTGTGCTGTTCAACGGCGTCGAGGTCGGTAACCTAGCCCCCCTGGACGCCTTCGGTGAAGAGGCCCTGCTTTCAGGCAACCCCCGTAGCGCCACCGTGGAGATGGCCAGCGACGGACTTCTGATGCGCCTGTCCAGGGACGACTTCAACGAACTGCTGATCCAGCCCCTGATCAAGCGCGCCTCCATCAGCGAGGCAACGGTGCTGGCCCTGCACGGCGCCATCCTGATCGACGTGCGTTCCCGGCAGGAGTTTCAACGCCAGCGACTGATGCGCTCCATCAACATCCCCCTGTTCGTGCTACGCGCAAAATTCAAGAAACTGAAACCGGACAAGACCTATATCGTCTACTGCGACAACGGAACCCGAAGCTCCGCCGCCACCTTCCTTCTGACCCAGGCCGGCTACAACGCCTATCTCCTGGACAAGCCCCAGAAGGCATTCAAGGTAATGGTGGCGAAGGGGTAAATCTAGCCTGAATTACCGTGGCGGCATTGACGGCGGCGAGGGCTTTCTCCCTCTTGGCTGGCGGCGGACGGTTCTGCCTTTCCTGTCCGTAACAGAAACTCCGGCAGCCCCTTCACCCCAGAGCGGTGAAAATCGGCCTCCAACACCCCCTTCACCAGCCCCCTATCCAGCCCTAAGGACCCCGGCAACCCCTGGGCCAGCAGGTCGAACAAGCGCTTCAAGGCGATGTGGCTTTGCTGCCCTGTCGCCTGATGCAGCCAATCGCTCAGCGCCAGAAAACGGTCGAAGGGGCTGTCGCCAAGGATTGCCGGTAACGTGAAGGGAAAGCGCCCGGCGTTGGCGATCAGATCCCAGTAGCGGGCGAAGCGCTTCAGCCGTTGCATGCTGGGAAAATCGATCAGGCCCGTGCTCAGAACCTCGTAAGGGGGAGAGGGATTGAAGCGCATGTCGAATGCCTCGGCATGGCGCGAGATGGGCACGCCCCGCAAGCGTTTCAGAATACCCACCTGGATCTCGTGCGGACGCAGGGCCACCAATTCGTCGAAGCCCTGCCCGAAACTGTCCATGTCCTCACCGGGCAGGCCGATGATCAGATCGGCGTGGAGATGGGCCTGGGTCCGCTCACGCAGCCAGGCCAGATTCCGGCGGGTTTGGCCGTTGTCCTGACGGCGGCTGATGAGGGCCTGCACCTCGGGATTGAAGCTCTGCACCCCGATCTCCAGTTGCAGCGAACCCGCCGGGAAGCGTTGCAGCAGCGCCTTCAACCCCTCCGGCAGATGGTCCGGCACCACCTCGAAATGGAGAAACAACCGCTCGTCAAGCCGCGCCAGGAAGAATTCCAGGATGGCGGCCGCGGTCTTCTGATTGAGGTTGAAGGTGCGATCCACGAATTTGAAATGGCGCACCCCACGCCGGTAGAGCCGATCCATCTCAAGTAGAAAAGCATCCAAATCGAAGCCGTAGGCCGTTTTGTCCAGGGCCGATAGGCAGAACTCACATTTGAACGGGCAACCGCGCGAGGCCTCCACATAGATGACCCGGTGGGCGATGTCCTCATCCCTGTAGCCTTCGTAGGGAAAAGCCAGTTGATCCAGGGCGGGCGGCGGCGCGTGCAGCACCCTCTCTCGGGGTGGAGAGCCCGCCAGGATGCGGCGGCAGAGATCGGCAAAGGCCAGATCGGCCTGGCCGGTGATCAGGTAATCGGCGGAATCGACGATGGGCTGACGCGATAATCCGCTCCCGGCGGATTGTTGCCACTCGTGACTGACCTCCGGTCCGCCCAGGACCAGAACGACCTCGGGCGCGACGGCCTTCAACACGCCGACCAGCCGCGTCGTTTGTTCGATGTTCCAGATATAAATCCCCAGGCCGATGATGCGAGGTCCCTCCTGCAACAACTGCCCGGCGATCTCGACCGGGCTCGGCTCCAGGGTGAACTCCCGGATCACCGTCTCGCCTCGCAGATCCCCCATATTGGCCAGCAGGCAGCGCAACCCCAGCGAACTGTGGATATAACGGGCGTTGAGGGTGGCCAGGATGATTTGGGGCACGGACGATACCCCTATTCGATCAGAAACCCCTTGAGGAACTGGGCAGTGATCCGGTCCATGGTATTGACGTGCTGGCCGAACCATTCGAGCCAATCGACGAAAAGGAAATGCGCCAGCGGTTCGACCGCCTTGCCGTCCAGCCACTGTTGTTTCAGCTTTTCCAGTTCCTGCAATACCCGTTCATGCTCGCCGCTGTGCATGGGATAGGGCGGAAAGTCATGCGCCTGCATCAACTGATTCTCGCGGGCGAAGTGATCGCGGGTGTGCTCGATCCATTCGTTGACCTTGGCGCTAATGGCCGGCTCGTCCGCCTCGCCCCCCATCCCCTGCGCCAACAGGGCGCCCAACTGGTTGACGAGCATCAGCTCTTCTCGATGGGTTGTGTTCATGGATGCCAAGGCGACCTGGGGCATGGCGGCGGGGTCCAGAACGGGCGAGCGATAGGAATTCATGGCAAGCACCTGACAAGTAAGCAATGTCTCCATGATATTCGAGTTTCAGGTATCAATTACATGAATAGGGTCAATCTTATGAAGTTCCAGTCTCTTGACGCCGCAACCGGTATCTAAGCCGGTTCATCCCCGCCCTGTTTTTCAGAAAAAGCAGTTCCAGGCCGCGTTCGGTGCGGATTTCCAGCAGCAGACAGAAGGGCAGGACGAGGTGGCGGATCTCCTTCACCGGCAGGTCTTTGCCGGGTAGCGCCAGACGCCAGCCGAGGGTCTGGTTCCACTTGAGGACATGGGGATGGGGATAGTTCCGTTCCTTTCGCCACCAATGGAGGCCGCTCAGGGCCACCAAAGGCATCAGCCCCAGCGCCCAGTGGGTGGTGGCGGCTGTGATGACTGCCCCCGCAACCCCCGTCAGATGGGCGATGAGCAGATAGCGGCGAAGGAAGCTCCGGTCGCTGACATCGGCGAACAGCGGCGGGGCGGGGTGGCGGTTCATTACTGAACAGCCGGACAGTCAGACGCTATACAAAGCACGCAGATGCTTGAAGAGTTTTCTCGCGGCCGCGGGCGGCTTCTCCTGCTCCCGTTCCTTCTTGGCGGCGCGGATCAGTTGGCGCAATTGCTGACGGTCGGCCTCGGGCTGTTCTTCCAGCAGTTCTTCCAGTGCCTCGTCCCCTTCGTCGATCAGCCGGTCCCGCCACACTTCCAATTCATGAAAGAGGCGGTTGGTGGCGGCATGCTTGCCGTCGATCGCGTCGAGGAAACGATCGACCGGCTCCAGGTCCTCCTTGGAAAGTAATTTGGCGAGGAACCGCTGCTGGCGGCGGCGGGCATCCAGGGCCTTGATGCGCCGGCCCTCGGCCAGTGCCTGGGTTGTCTTTTCCGAAAGCCCCAGGGGCTCCAGCCGCTTCTCTGAAAAGGTCAACAGACGGTCGGCCAGCTTTTGCAGGGCGACCATTTCCCGTTTCAGGGCGCTCTTGTTGGGACGGACGGCGTAGACCCGTTCCTCGTCCTCCTCGCCACCTTCGGGGTGATGCTGGCCCACATAGACGACCTCCACGCCGGACTCTTCGTCCTCGTCCTCCCATTCCTCGCCTTCATCTTCGTCGTCGATGTCTTCGAATTGGTCTCTCATGGTGCTCATCGTCTCCTTATGTTCAACCGCAAAGGACGCAAAGAATGCGAAGAAAAGCCGCAGGTTACGCTTTTCGGTACTTTCATCTTTCATGCGAGATGCAGAGCAGATAAAAGTTATTGTATTTCTTCGCGTTTCTTTGCGTCCCTTGCGGTTAAACGCAGTATTCAGGATTATTCCAAATGCAATATCTGGAGTTGCAGGTTCCGTTCGCCACGGAATTCGTTTACCTCCAGCCGATAGACTGCCCGAATCTCAGCCTCCAGGCGATCGGCCCATTCCGCCATGTGGAAGCCGATCGCATCCACATCCGGCCCGCTCCCCACCGGGCGCAACTGCATCTTCAGGTGGTGCTCGCCGACGATGCGCCAGCCCAGTACCCGGAAGCCGCCGTCGAAGGTCGGCTCGGGAAAGCGCTGACCCCAAGGACCGGCCTCGCGCAGCAGCCAGGCCGTTTCCAGGTTGAAACGGGCAGGCTCCAGCTCGCCGTCCGTATGCAAGGTGGGTTCGATGCCCTGCTCACCCAGGCGTTCGCGGACCTCTTCGTCGAAGGCGCAGTGGAAGCGATCGAAGTCACCGTCCTTCAGGGTGACCCCGGCCGCCATGGCATGGCCGCCGAAGCGGACGATCAGGCCGGGGTGGCGGGCGGCGATGGAGTCCAGGACATCCCTCATATGCAGGCCATCGATGGACCGCCCGGAACCCTTCAGGGTCCCGTCGCCGGTCGGGGCAAAAACGATCACTGGGCGGTGGATGCGGTCCTTGACCCGCGAGGCGACGATGCCCACCACCCCCTGATGCCAGGCGTCACCGTAGAGGCAGACACCGAAGGGCCAATCGTCGCCGTTCCCCCGCAACAATCCGTCCAGGACATCCTCGGCCTCGCGGCGCATCTCCACCTCGATGACGCGGCGCTCTCGATTGAAGGCGTCCAGACGCTCGGCCAGCCGCCGCGCATCCGGGGGATCGTCGGTCAAGAGACATTCGATGCCCAGGGTCATATCGTCCAGACGGCCGGCGGCATTCAAACGGGGCGCGGCAGCGAAGCCCAGATCAGCCGCCGTGGCCTTGGCGGGATCGCGGCCCGCCGCTTCCAGCAGGGCACGGATACCGGCCACCCCTTTACCGGAGCGGATGCGTTGCAGCCCCTGCCCCACCAGGATGCGATTGTTGCGATCCAGAGGGACCACATCGGCCACCGTACCCAGTGCCACCAGATCGCAGAACTGGCCCAGATTGGGCTCCGTCCGCACACTGCTGTCGAACCAGCCCGAATCGCGCAGACGGGCGCGCAGAGCCAGCAGCAGATAAAAGACCACGCCAACCCCCGCCAAAGCCTTGCTGGGGAAGGCGGCATCGTCAAGGTTGGGGTTAATGATGGCATCGGCATCCGGCAGCCGGTCACCCGGCAGGTGGTGATCGGTAATGACGACGCAGACCCCGGCCGCCTTGGCGACCGCCACCCCATCGATGCTCGATACCCCGTTATCCACGGTAAGAATCAGATCGGGCGAGCGGCTCAGGGCGAGCTCGACGATGCCCGGCGAGAGACCATAGCCGAAGCGGAAGCGGTCCGGAGCCAGGTAATCGACCCGCTCGAAACCCAGGGCACGCAGCCCGCGCACGGCCAAGGCCGTGCCGGTGGCGCCATCGGCATCGTAATCGCCGACCACCAGAATGCGCCCCTTCGCCGTCAGGCATTGGCAGAGCAGATCGACCGCCAACGCCACCCCGTCCATGCGTTCCGGCGGGATCAGGCTCCCGGCCGCGAGGTCCAGATCCTCGGGCGACCGGATGCCACGCGCCGCGTAGATCCGCCGCAGCAGGGCATCCAGGCCCGAAAGGGAACGTTCCGCCTCGGGGCAGACCTCGCGCCGCAAGATCCTTGGCTTGACTCGATTAGTGATCACTTATGGCACAATTCAGGGGTTAAAGATGCGGCATGATACGACACAAAACCAAGGGGGCGGTGCAGGTTGATTGTTCAGACAAATTCCCCACGCCCCCCCTTTGTCAAAGGGGAAAGCGGGAACGCGGCTGTTCCAGGGGATTTCCCTGACCTGTCCGCTGTCCATATCTGGCTTGCCGATCTGGACCGGACGACGGCCGATCCCCAAGACATTTCAATGGAAGAGAGGCATAAGGCCGTCCAATTCAGCCATGACCTGATGCGGCGGCGTTACCTCGCCAGCCGCGCCTTTTGCCGCCGGGTCCTCTCCCCTTACGCCGGAATCGCGCCGGGGGAACTGGAACTGATCCGCCCCGCCAACGGCAAGCCCTGCCTCCCCGGCAACGGCCAGCCCCAATTCAACCTGAGCCACAGCGGCCCCCTGGCCCTGCTGGCCATCAGCCGCAACCGGGCGGTCGGCATCGACCTGGAACCCGTCATACCAAGGCCCAGCATGCTTGCGATTGCCCGGCGCGTTCTGGATGCGGCGGTTGTTGAAGAGCTTGCCGCCATCCCGGATACAGAGAGGCAGCTGGAATATTTCACCCAGGCATGGACCGCCTTCGAGGCCCGGCAGAAGCTTACCGGGAATGGAATCTTCGGCGCCAAGGCCGCGCCTGCGCACCGTATCATTCCCTTCTCGCCCCAGCCGGGCTGGAGCGCCGCCTTGGCGGTTGAGGGAGAAACCGATCCATCACTTACCTTTTTCGACTACTGAATCACCGTGAATCAAAGCATTACAGCCATCATCCTGGCCGGCGGACGCGGTTCCCGCATGGGCGGCGCGGACAAGGGCCTGATCGATTTCGAGGGCCGGCCCCTGGCCGCCCATGTGATCGAGCGTATCGCCCCCCAGGCCGGACGGATAATCATCAGCGCCAACCGCAACCTGGAGGCCTACGCTGGGTTCGGCCATCCTTTGGTCAGGGACGAACTGAGCGATTTTCAAGGCCCCCTGGCGGGCATCGTTGCCGCCGGCAGGCAGGTAGAGACCGGGCTCATCTGCGTGGTCCCCTGCGACACGCCCCGGCTTCCGGAGGATCTGGTCTCCCGGCTACGGGCCGCCATGGACCGGGAGAGCGCCGAGATTGCCATCGCCCACGACGGCGAGCGGAGCCAACAGCTTTGCCTGCTGTTACAGCGGGGGCTGCTGGCGGACATGGCGGATTACCTGGAGCGCGGCGGGCGGCGGGTGATCAGTTGGATCGAGTCACACCGCTGGACAACGGCGGACTTCTCCGATCAACCCCAGTCCTTCAGGAACCTCAACCAACCCGAGGGGCCTGCAATCAAGGCTTGAGAAAAACCGCGGAAAATTAGCGTAAAAATGGCCGATCGGACGTCGCTGGGCAGGTCGGCCTTCAGGGCGTCCTACATCCACCTGGTGACTCAGCGGTTCCCCTCCCCCGCCAGGGAAAAGCAGAAGGCCGCTCCCTTGCCCGGCTCGCCCCGCGCAACTATTCCGCCGCCGTGGCGTTGCACGATGCGCTGCACCGTGGCCAGGCCGATGCCGATGCCGGGAAACTCTTCCTGCCGATGCAGGCGCTGGAAGGGGTGGAACAGCTTGGCGGCATGGGCCATGTCAAACCCCGCGCCGTTGTCGGCGACGCAGATCCAGCGCCGCCCATCGCGATCCTCGGCATGGACCCGGATTCGCGCCTCGGCCGCCTTGGCTGAATATTTCCAGGCGTTACCCAGCAGATTGGTCATCACTACCTCGATCATGCGCCGGTCGCCCCAGACCTCAAGACCCTCTTCGACCTCCGTGACAGCCCGCCGCGCCGGGTCGCTCCGGGCCAGGTCGCCGAGCTGGCGCCGCGCCATGCCGGTGAGATCCACCCGGTCTCGTTCCATCTCCCCTCGGGTGGAACGCGACAGGCTCAGCAGGCCGTCGATCAGCTCACCCATCTTCCGGCTGGCGATGCCGATCTGATCCAGGTAGACCCTGGCCTCGCCCGGCAACTGGCCGCCGAAATCCTCCACCAGCGCCTGGGAAAATCCGCTCATGGCCCTTAGCGGGGCGCGCAGATCGTGGGAAACGGCATAGGAGAAGCTGTCCAGCTCCCGGTTGGCGGCGATCAGTTCGGCGGTGCGTTCCACGACGCGCCGCTCCAAATCGGCGTTGAGGGCGATGATTTCCCGCTTGGCCTCGACCAGTCGCGAGATATCCTCGGAAAAGATCAGGATGCCGCCGACACCGCCCTCCGCCCGGTGCCAGGGCCGCATTTCCCAGCGCAACCACTGTACTTGGCCATCGGCACGCTCGAACCGGACCTCATCAGCCGCCATGACCTCCCCGGCTAGGCCTCGCTGGTGAATTACCTTCAAATCCTCACCGATCTCCGGGAAGACCTGGTAGTGAGACAGGCCGATGATGTCGCGCTCGCCGAGGCCATAGTCCCGCATCCAGCGGCGGCTGACCGCCAGGTAGCGCATCTCCCGGTCAAACATGGCCAGGGCCGCCGGCGCATGATCGATAAAGAGTTGCAGCCGCTCCTCCCGTTCCCGAAGTTCGCCTAGGGTCCGCCGCCGCTCCTTGACCAGCCCGCCGATGCGCGCCAGCAGTTCCTCCGCATTGAAGGGCTTGATGAGATATTCCCGCACCCCCGCCTTGAGCAGGCGCAGACGCAGTTCGCGGTCGGCCTTGGCGGTGAGCATGAGGATGGGCACATCGGCCATCTCCGGCCGGCGGCGGAGTGCCAGCGCCATCTGGTCGCCGCTCATGCGCGGCATCATCACATCGGCCAGGATCAGGTCGGGGCGCAGGGCCAGTGCCTTCTCCAGCCCCTCCTGGCCGTCGAAGGCCGTAGCGACGCTGTAACCGGGACGCAGAACGCCGGCGATGAAGCCGTTCATGTCGGGGTTATCCTCGACCACCAGCACCAGAGGCCTGCCATTTCCGCCTTCTTCCAAAGGCGCGGAAGGCGCGGCCACGCGGGCCAGCTCATCCAGCACGCCCTGCTCGATCGTTTCGTCGAGCGGGGCAGGGATTTCTCGAACGATCCGGCCCTCCGGCGCCTTCAGGGGAAGGCTGACGCTGAACAGGGCGCCGCCGCCGGGCGCATCGGTCAGCCCCGCCCGGCCGCCATGGAGTTCCGCGAACTCTTTGACGATGGCCAGCCCCAGGCCGGTGCCGCCAAATCGCCGCTGGGGGCCGCCCTCCAGCTGGCGAAAGCGCTCGAACACCGCCTCGCGCAGCTCGGATGGGACGCCGGGGCCGTTGTCGCGCACCTCGATGAGGACCTGATCGCCCTCCTCGCGCAGCCGCACTTCGATGGCGCCCCCATCGGGGGTGAACTTGATGGCGTTGGAGAGGAGGTTGAGCAGGATGCGTTGCAGCTTCTCGCCGTCGGCCTCGGCGGTCAGGTGCGGAGGGACATCGATGCGAAGGCCGATGCCCCGCTCCCGCGCCAGGGAGTCGAAATTGGAGGCCATGGCCTGGACCAGACGGCACAGATCGAATCGCCTGTAGTCGAGGGTCATGCCGCCCGCCTCCAGCTTGGCGGCATCGAGCAGGTCGGTGACCTGGCGATAGAGCAGCCGCGCGTTGCGCAGCATCATCCCGTCCTCGCTCCGCTCGGCCTCGGTCAGACCGGCCTTGGCCACGCGCTGGGCCAGGGGCGCCATGATCAGGGTCAGGGGGGTGCGCAGCTCGTGGCTGACGTTGGCGAAGAACTGGGACTTGAGTTCGTCCAGCTCCAGGGTCTTCTGGTACAGCTCGGTGATACGTTCGTTGGCCGCGCGGGTCTCGGCCAGTGCTTCATCGGTGCGCCGCATGGCCCGTTGCAGCCGCTCGAAGAACCCGGCGAACAGGGCGCCCATGAGGATGAAGAGGGCGATGGAGAAGGCGGCCGCCAAGTCCTCCAGGGCGAAGGAAAAGGAGGGTGGAATAAAGAGATACCAGACCAGCAGCGCACCCGTGACCGTCGAGACCAGGCCGCCGGTCAGCCCGCCGAGCCAGGCGCTGAAGAAGGCGGCGGGAAAGAAGAGGAACCAGACGTAGGGCTTGATGTAGCCGTCCCACAGCAGCCATTGCAGACCGCAGGCGATGAAGGGTAGCAACAGGGCGAGCAGGAAGCGGGGCCTCATGGGGCCTCTTCGTCCAGGAAGGCCAGTGGATAGGGTCGTTCCAGCCCCAGTTGGCGCGAGAGTTCGTTGATGCGCTTTTTCATTTCGATCATGTCCAGCTCGCGCCCGATCATGGCGCTGTTGAAGCGCACCAGTTCCGCGTTGCGCTCGATCAGCTCCTCGGCCTGACGGCGGAGGGCCTCCTCTGCGTACTTGCGGATGCTGATGTCGCTCAGGGTGCCGGAGGTGCCGATGATCCGGTCCTGATCGTCCAGGGTGAGGCGGGCGAAGACTTCGATCCAGCGAAAGCCGCCATTTTTATGCAGGTAGCGGATCTCGTGGCGGCAATACTCCTTCTTGCGCTGGATGAGGGGCTCGAAGAGCTCCTGGTTACGCTGGCGGTCCTCGGGGTGGACGTAGTCGAGGAAGAGGGTCCCCAGGCTCTCCTGCACCGGGAAACCCGTGATCTCGGTCCAGGAGCGGTTGAGAAAGGTCCAGATGCCCTGGGCGTCGGTCTGGAAGACCACCTCCTTGAGGTTGTCCACCACCGAGCGGTAATGGGCCTCGCTCTCGCGCATCTCGTCTTCCGCCCGGCGCCGTTGCGTCACGTCGCGGTAGATGGCTACCACCTTGCCGCTGGGCAGCCTGAAGACATAGTTGTCCACCCAGACGTTGAGCTTATCGTCGCAATACTGGGTAACCGGGAAGTATTCCGGCTCTCCGCTTCGCCACACCCGCTGGAAGACAGGCAGCAACCCCATGGACTCGATCCCTGGGAACGCCTCCCGCACGCTCCGGCCGATAACCGATTCCCTCGCCAGGCCGGTGATGCATTCGCCGCCCTTGTTGTGCTCGACAAAATGGAAATCAGCGCCCCCATCCGCCGTCTCGTAGATCGCGACGCCATCGCTCATGTTGTCGAACAGGTCGCGAAAGCGCGTCTCGCTCTCATGCAGCGACTCCTCCGTACGGCGCACCGCCTCGGCATGGCGCCGCAACAGTCCGTAGAGCAGCAGGGAGGTCACGGCGATGTAGAACCAGCCCTTGAGCATGCTGATCATGACGATCTGGGCGGGTTCACTGATCAGCAGGGCGACGATCTCGTCGGAGAGCAGTATCCAGAGGGCGCCGAAGGCGGCGTAGATGACGACAATGTAAGTGGTGCCGCCCAGGGGATTGGAGAGGCCGGGTTTTTCTGTCATCTGTCCCTCCTCGGAGGCTGTGAAAATATCCGGGTTAGGGCTCGTACCGCAGCACATAGAGGCCGATTTGCAGGTGCTCGCCGGGGTGCAGCAGACCGGAACCGGCGCCGAAGCCCAGGGTGCCGCGCAGGTGGTATTCCCGGTCGAGGAGGTAGGCGGGATAGCTGGAGCTTAAAAGCTCGATCCGCAGCCCCTCGCCGGTCTGGATCACCTTCACGAACCGGCGCGACACCAGATTGTTCAACATCCCTTCGCATCCCAGCAGGCTGCCTAGCTGGTTGAGCAGGTTCAGGGCGATACCGGCCTCATCCCCGTTGGGCTGGCCGCCGAGCACCACACCAGTCTCCTGGACGGCCTTGGGCAGGAGATAGGGGACAGGCGCGGGCAACAGCAGCAGGGCCAGATAGCCGGAGACGGTGGACGGCATGAGTTCGAGCGGGGCGCAACCCTTGCCGCAATCGATCCCCTGGGCCGGGAGGGGCATCGGCCGATATTCCGCCTCGCCCGGTCTTCTCAGATAGATGCCTTTGTCGCCGGCCTTGCCCGTCAGCACGGCCCCGCCGGAGGCCATCTCCGAAGGCGTCCCGTCGGGATTGAGAGCCAGCCGCCAGCCGGTAACGCCGGAGGAGGCGATCCCATCGAGCGTGGGCAGGGCCAGGGCCGTCAGCCTCAGGCAGGGGCCGCCGGTACTTCGGCCCAGGACGATGGTGTGGCCCGCCGCCGCCGAAGGCGCGGGTGAGGGGGGCGTAGCGGCCGCCTTTCG
Source organism: Gammaproteobacteria bacterium RIFOXYD12_FULL_61_37 (assembly GCA_001801995.1). Classification (GTDB taxonomy): domain Bacteria; phylum Pseudomonadota; class Gammaproteobacteria; order Chromatiales; family Chromatiaceae; genus YD12-FULL-61-37. The sequence goes on from MGZB01000025.1 coordinate 144,582, forward strand.
CCGGATGAGGATGCCAAAGCCCTGAGTCTCCTCGCAGTCCCTCGGGCGCAGGGTGCAGATGAATTCTCCCATCTGCCGGTCACCCTCCACCCGCGTCTCCAGCGCCGCCCCGTCGCTGAATTCGAGGGCCGGACGGCCGCTCGCCAGGTCGATGGCGACATACCCCTGATAACCACCGAGGCTGCGAGGGAAAAGGATCGTCCCCTGGAACAGGTCATGGCCCAACAGGAGATAATGCTGATCCCGGTAGACGCCGGCCGGACGGCTCACCAGGTGCTTTGAATCGCCGCCCATCTCGTAGGACTGCCAGGGGGGAAGCTCCTCCTCGCTCTCGCCCAGCAGAAAGCGCGCCTCGCCGACCTGCCGGTCCTCGGCGTCGGGCAGGAAGACCCCCATGCCGAACTGGCAGATCACCTCATCGGCGGGCAGGCGATCCTCCGGCACCACCAGGTAACGCGCCCTCCGGCCGTCGAGCAGGTGATTCTGAAAATCCTCCCCGTGCATGCGGGCGAGCTCGTCGGCCATGATCAAAAGGCGGTCGTCGTAACGCGCGGCCCGCCAGGCGGACTGGGGTATGCGCAGCAGGACATCCGTATAGACGCGAGGGTCCGCCACCAGCCGCCGGCTCTCCGCATCCCGCCGCGAGCCCATGTGGCGATGGGCATCCAGTGCCGTCCGCAATCGCCGGTCGTTGCGCCCGCTGGCCACATCCTGGATCGTGGCGCCGCCGGCGTACTCGTGCTCCCACAAGGGATTGGGATCGAGCGGATCGGCCACCCCGCGCAGATGCAGCGTGTAAAGAAAGGGGTTGCCGCCGGCAGGCAGCCAAGGCGACGCGCCCCCCGGCGAGGAAATGAGCAGCTTCGCTAAACGCCCCAACATGGCTGGCAACCGTCCTGTTTCAGAATGAGTTTTCGATGCTACTTAAAAAGCCTGGGCAGTCAACCGCCCGAGCGCTGGGAGGTTCGCTTTGCCCTGTTACAAATCCGGTTCCACCGGCAGGGAAAGGACAAACGCTGCCAGGGGCGTATTCTGATCCGCCAGGTAGAAGAGTCGGCCCGGTTCCAGGGGATAGCGGCGGCCGGGCCGGAGGCGTTCGTTCCGGCCCCACCAGGTGCCGTTGGAGGATTTCATGTCCTCGATCCAGAATCCGCGCTGGACAGGGTCCCAGCCCAGCCGGGCATGCTTGCCGCTGACCGCGTCGCAGGCCATGACGACATCGGCATCGGCGTTGTGGCCCAGGAGCAATTCGCCGGTCAAGGCGATCAATCCCAGGACCTGCCGCGCCCTGAGATCCTTGATGAAGCCTGCGGTCTCGCCCGGCGGAAGCCCCTTCCGCACCATAATCTCCCGGACTTGGCCGAAATCTTCCTCACTGAGACCCAGATCAACGCCATCGACCAGCAGGGTGCGGTAGCGCTTGTAGAGAGCGCCCAGCCCGCGTTTCAGGGGTCCCAGCCGGTCCGGGACATCCCCCCGGCCCTCCAGGCGGTCCAGCCTGGCCCGCAATAGGGCGTTATCGGGAAAGCGATTGCCGAGCCGAGCCAGCAGTTCGTGAAAGGCCGCCTGCCGGGGCGGGGCCGCCGCCTCGCGTTGCATCTGATCCAGCCACTCCTCGCGGGGTTCGCGTTCAACCGCCGCCTCCCGTCTGCCTGCCCGCCAGAATTGTTCCGGTGCGGCAAGCACCCGCACCTGGACCTCGCCCTGGGGCGAATGATCCCCGGCCCAGCAACGCGCCGCCAGACGCCGTGCCCCTTCGTCGTCGATCCCGGCCTTCCAGCGATAGCGCCAGATGCCTTCGCCGTTGAGATAGTCCCCGGCCGGCGTTTCCACCTCGGCGGACAGGGGGTTGCCATCCAGGGTGAGATTCAGCCAGCGGTCATGGGTAGGAAGCCCAGCGCCCGCGACGATCAACTCCACCGAGGCGGTCTCTTCCGCCCGGACCGTTTCCGGCGTCACCCGCAGGGTCAGGCTGTCGATCCGGGGCTGGAGAGCGGACCGGATTTCTTCGATCCCCCGCAGCACCTCGGCAACCGCCGGCCTGGCCTCCGGCGCGGGGGAGGTGAGGCGTTCAAGCAATGCAGTCAGACGGCCCGCGTTGTAGTCCAGATCGGGCAGGCCGCGTCTGCCGCCCAAGACCAGAGTCGCGTTGGGGTCGCCGCCGAAGAGCATCAGGACCGCTCGCCGGAAATGTTTGCGCTCCTGGGGCGTCAGTCCGGCGTCTTCCGGCCCCATTGCATCCGGCGGGGTTGCCGGTTCCCCGCCACATGCCTGCCCGTAGAGAAGCCGTCCAAGCCGGTAGATATCGGCGGCGGGGGCGCGCAAGCAAAGGTCATCGCCGGGATCGGTCTCTTGGCCGGTGGGCTGTCTCAGATCCGGGGCCAGGCCCAACGGGCCGGGAGAGCGCTGAATCGCCAGGGCGGCCTGTTCTGCCCAGTCCAACAGGGTGGCGCCGTCCGGCGCCTTCACCAACTCACCCGATTTCAGCATGGATCACCCCGAAAAATATAGCCCGCCGTCCATTATCACCTTACCGTAAAAATCCGTGCTGTAGGTCGCCCTTTAGGGCGACAGTCGGCCTGAAGGCCGACCTACGTTAGCGTTTTCATCTTCCGGTGTGGCCCGCCTCGCCCCATGATCGTTAGCGTAAAAATACGCGAAGACAAGCAAGGGCAAGGTGAATTTATGAAATATCCAGGCTAGTATCGATGCCCTGACAGGCTCAATAAACAGGGACCCCGACGATGTTCAACCGCTTGTTCTCCCGGCTGATTCCTTCCACGCCTCTCTCTCCCCTCTGGTGCGAATTCACGGATCGCGGCGACCGTGAAAATAATGAGGACTACCTTGCCCATCTGCATCTGGCGGAGGGGATTCTGTTGGTGGTGGCCGATGGCCTGGGCGGACACCAGGCTGGCGAGCTGGCTTCAGAGATCTTTTGCCGCTCCCTGATCCGGCTCGCGGAACAGGCTGGGCCTGAACTCGCCCGAGACCCCGAGGCAGCCCTCGCCCATCTGGCGCAACAAGCTGCCAACGCCATGGGCGAGGAGGTCAAGGTAAGGATGCCGGGGGCGGATGCCCACACCACCTGCGCCGTCGCCTGGGTCGCCCTGCCGGATCGCCAGCTTACGACGCTCTATATCGGCGATACCCGCCTCTACCGCTTCGATGGCCGCAAGATCCACTGGCGCTCCCGCGACCACTCGGTGGTGCAAATGCTGCTCGACATGGAAGAAATCCGTGAAGATGAAGTCGCCGGCCACCCTGAGCGATCGCTCCTGACCCGATCCATCGCCACGACGGGAGTACTCCAGCCCTCCGTAAGGCGGCACAGCCAATCTCTCGGCTTGGGCGAATCCCTGCTGCTGTGCAGTGACGGCTTCTGGGAGAGGCTTTCGCCGGAGGAGATATGCTCCCTGGCCCAACAAGGAGGAGAGAGGGAACAGCGCTTGAAAGCACTGGCCCAACTGGCCCGGCAGCGTGCCGAGGGCAAGAGCGACAACATCACCGCCCAGTTGCTCTGGTTCGAGTGATCCGATAAACCTAGAAACCCCGCCGCTCACAATCCCTTCAGGAATCCCGTCCCTCCCATGCGGATCATCTGCGCCTGAATCCAGCGCGTTCGCCATTGGACATAGGTGGAGGGCTTGCCTGCCCGTAGTTTTCTGGGATTGGGGAGCACGGCTGACAGCAGGGCCGCGTCGCGAGGGGTCAGGTTTGCGGGCGGTTTTCCCAGCAGGCGCCGGGAGGCGGCGTCCGCGCCGTAGATCCCCTCGCCGAACTGGGCGACATTCAGGTAGACCTCCAATATCCGCTGTTTGGGCCAGAACAGCTCCAGCAGGAGGGCGAAGTAGGACTCCAGCCCCTTGCGCAGGTAGCTCCGGCCCGACCAGAGAAAGAGATTCTTCGCCACCTGCTGGGTGATGGTGCTCGCCCCCCGCACCTGCTTTCCGCTGTGGTTATCCCGCCAGGCCTGTTTGATCGAATCGAAATCGAAGCCCCAATGGGCGGGGAATTTCTGATCCTCGGCCGCCATGACCGCCAGCGCCAGATGGGGCGATATCCCCTCCCAGCCGACCCAGTGGTAACTCAGGGCGATTTTGGGTTTGCCGCCGAGGGACTGCCCGAGCCGGTCCGCGATCATGAAGGCGCTGGTTGGGGGCGGCAGCCAGCGCAGGCAAAGGACGGGTAGCACCGACAGGGCGAACAGGATCAGCAGGGCACGGATCAGGTAGCCGGAGAACCGGGCGGGTTTCGCGGGTGCTTCCCTTGTGTCGTCCTCCTGCCAATCCGACTCCGGCGGAGAGAGGACCCTCAGCATCCGCGCTCCCGGTGGCCGGTCAATTGCCGTTCCGCCAGATCGGCGGAGACGGGGCGGCTGAACAGGTAGCCTTGGACCTCGTCACACTTCTTCCCCTCCAGCCACTGCAACTGCTCTTCCTTCTCGACGCCCTCGGCGACCACGCGGAGGTTGAGGCTATGGGCGAGGGCGATGATGGAACGGGCAATGGCCTCGTCATCCGGATCGGCCGCGATATCCTTCACAAAGGAGCGGTCGATCTTGAGCTTGTCCAGGGGGAAGCGTTTGAGGTGGCTCATGGAGGAGTAGCCGGTGCCGAAGTCGTCGAGGGAAAGCACGACACCCATCTCCTTGAGCTGCGCCATCATCTCCATCGCGGAGTGGACATCTTCCATGACGATGTTCTCAGTCAGTTCCAACTCCAGGAGCTGGGGGTCCACGCCCGTTTCATCGAGGACGCGGGCGACGGTCTCCACCAGCCGTCCGCTGTGGAACTGCTGATTGGATACGTTGACCGACACCTGCACCGGGTCGAGGCCCCGCGCCTGCCAATCCTGTATCTGCCGGCAGACCTGTTCCAGCACCCAGTCGCTCAGAGGACCGATGAGCCCCGACTCCTCCGCCACCGGAAGGAACTCGCCGGGCAGCATGAGCCCACGCTCGGGATGGCGCCAGCGGACCAGCGCCTCCATCCCGACCAGCTTCCGGGCGGGGATGGCGAGCTTGGGCTGGTAGAACACCTCCAACTGGCCCAGGCTCAAGGCCCTGCGCAGTTCCGCCTCCAGCCCCAGCATCATGAGCGCGGTGGCGTTCATGGCCGAGGTGTAATAGATCAATTTGTCGCGGCCCTGTTTTTTCGCCTGGTACATGGCCGTATCGGCGTTGCGCAGCAGGGTGATGGAATCGCTCCCGTCGTTCGGGTAGAGCGCCACCCCGATGCTGACGGAGATCGCCAGCTCCTGGCCGTCCACGCGGAAGGGACGGCGGAGGTTCTCCAGGATGCGCTGGCCCAGGCGGGCCACGTCGTTATTGCTCCTGACCCGCGTCAGGAGCAGGGTGAACTCGTCGCCCCCCAGACGCGCCAAAGTGGACGAAAACTCGCTCGTCGCCAGGCGCGTCACGCTGTCGGTCTCCCGGATCGAATGTCTCAGCCGCCCCGCCACCTGCTTGAGCAGCCTGTCGCCCACCACATGGCCGAGGGTGTCGTTGATCCGCTTGAACCGGTCCAGGTCCAGGAACATGACGCAAAAGGGGTCCTCGTAGCGGCGGGCACTCTCGATGGCCATGCGCAACCGGTCCTCGAACAGGGTTCGGTTCGGCAGGTGCGTCAGATTGTCGAAATAGGCGAGTTGTTCGATCTGTTCCTGGGCGCGCTTGCGTTCGCTGACATCGACCAGGGTTGCGATGTAGATACTGCCGCCCTCGACCGAGACCAGGCTGACCTTCAGCTCCACCGGGAAAAGGCGGCCATCCAGGCTGATCGCCTGGGCGCAGATGATGAATTGGGGTTCGTGCTCCGGATTGGGAAAGAGTGCCTCGCGATTCGGCGCGGGAGAAAAGAGCGCCTCGATCCCCTGTTCCGCGAACGCCTCCGGGGAATACCCGAACATGGTTCTCGCGGCGCGGTTGGCCGACTGAATCCGGCCGTTTTCGCCGTAGGTCAGTATGCCGTTGCTGATGGCCTCCAGGATCGACCGGGTCTTCGCCTCGCGGGCGGCCAGAAAACAGTTCGCCTCGTAGAGCTGAAGGCTTTTCTCCTCCAGCAGCCGCTCCGCCTCCTTGCGGGCCTTGCGTTCCCGCTCCGCCCTTCGCTGCAAGACCTCGATCTTATCCATGGCAACCCCCTTTTTTCACGCCATATCCCCCAAAAGATAGGGTTCCAGGGCCTTGCGAAGGCCGGGCGGGATGGCAACGGGCCTTTTTTCCACCACCCCAAAGGTCACATGCACCGTCTCTGCCGTCGCGCTCAATTGCCCGTCTCCGCCCAAAAAGAGGTAATGGAGCCGGAAGGAACTCTCGCCCAGATGCCCGACACCCAGTTCGATGCGGATTGGCTCACCGAGGCGCATGGGCCGCCGGTAATCCGCCTCGGCGTGCGCCAGCGGCAGCAGATAGGCCCCCCCGCCGATGATGCCGGCCAACGGATGGCCCAGGGCGGACATGAAACGCTCATAGGCCTCGTGGGCGTAACGGAACAGATGGGCAAAAAACAGCATCCCGGCCACGTCGGCATCCTGAAAGGGGATGACGAGCTGATGGCGAAAGCGGGGACTGGCTGATGAAGTCATGGGGGGATTCTAATGAGAAACCCTGACCGCAACCATCATGACAAATCTGCCGGGAGCAGATTTGGACGCCGACACGGCGCCCGCAGGGGGGAAAACAGGGACGTTTGTAACTATTCAGCTCGATTCGGAAATTGCCCCCTCCCCCTTCCAGGGGGAGGGTGGGGGAGGGGGTAAGGGGTCGATTCAGGCGTGGGTGCTCGGTCTACGCCCTACCCTCCCCCCAACCCCCTCCCGGAGGGAGGGGGAGCTGAATAATTACGGACGTTTTTCATCATATGGGCCATGCTAGGATTAAAAGCTTGGCCGATTGCTGAAAAAGGAAACGCTAAATGCCCGAATTCGGTTTACATCAGTTGATGAAACAACTGGGACTCGATATCAAGGAAATGCTGGATACCCCGATTCGGGGAATCGCCGCCCTGGAAGATGCAGGACCGGATCAAATCGCCTTCGCCGAATCCAGGCGCTATCAGGAACAGGTCCAAACGAGCCGGGCGGCGCTGGTGCTGGTTCCGCCCGACTTTCCCGAGATGCCGGACAGGCCGCTGCTCCGGGTCGAGAATCCGAGACTGGCATTCCTCCGCATCGCGGAGCTTTTCGTGGAGCATCCCGGTTACAGCGGCGTTCATCCTGACGCCAGCGTACAGCCCGATGCCGTCCTTGGGGACGGCGTCTCGATCGGCGCTTGCGCCGTCATCTCCAAGGGCGTCCGTGTAGGGGCCAACAGCCGCATCGGTCCGGGGGTCTACCTGGGCGAGGGGGTGAACATCGGCGCGGATTGCCGCATCGACGCCAACGCCAGCCTCATGCCGGGCGTGACCCTCGGCGACCGGGTCCTCATCCGCTGCAACGCCAGCATCGGCGGCGAGGGCTTCGGCTTCGTCTGGCTCAAGGACCACCACCACCCCGTGCCCCAGCTTGGCCGGGTGGTCATCGAAGACGATGTAGAGATCGGCTGCAACACCTGCATCGACCGGGCGGCGCTGGGCGTCACCCGGATCGGGCGCGGCACCAAGATCGACAACCTGGTCCAGGTCGCCCACAACTGCGACATCGGCGAGCACGTCGTTATGGCTGCTCAAACAGGACTGGCCGGCAGCGTCAAACTGGGCACGGGGTCCGTGCTGGGGGGGCAGGTTGGCGTGGCGGATCATGTGAATATTGGCGCTGGAGCCCGGATTGGCGCCCAGTCCGGCGTCATTCAAGACATCGGTCCGGGCGAGACGGTAGCGGGTTTCCCCGCTCGCGAGAAAAGCCGGTTCATGAAGGAACAGGCCACCCTGGGCCGCCTGCCGGATACCCTGAAGAAGATCAAAGAAATGCAACAACAGCTTGAAGCCCTGCGCGGACGGGTCGCGGAGTTGGAAAAAGGCGGCTGAATCTATCCGTCAGCCAAACTGATAACGCCCCCCTCGATCCGGGGCGGCGCGGCCAGGTCTTCGGCCAGCCACCGGCTTGTCGCCAGCCCGTGGGCCAGACCGGCGCCCGCCTTGCCCAGCGCGGCGGCCAGGTGAACAGCGGTCCAGACGCCAATGGCGCTGTCGATGGTCGTGGTGATTACCGTCTCCATACCCGCCGCCTGGCATCGCCGGGCGAATTCCAAGGCCGCCATCGCTCCCCCCAGGGCCATGGGCTTTAAGACGACGCGCCGCACCGGCGGATCGGCCAGCAAGGCATCGCGGCCGAGCAAGACCAGGGATTCGTCCAGGGCGAGGGGAATCGGGGTGCGCTGCTGCAAGCGGCGCAAGGCAACAGAATCGGGGCTTGCCAGGGGCTCTTCGATAGACTCGACCGGCAAATCCTCCACCGCATCCAGCATCCGGATCGCCTCTTCCAGCCCCCAGGCCTGATTGGCGTCCAGCCGCAGACGGATTCCAGGGGGCAGCCTTCCGCTCAGGCGTTGCAACCGGCCGATTTCATCCGCAACCGGGGCCAGGCCGAGCTTCAGCTTGATTACTGAGCAGCCATCAGCCTCGTCGAGCCGTTCCAGGACGGCATCATCCAAAGCGCCCAGATTGGCATTGACCCTCACCCCCTCAAGGGCATCGGGGTTGATCCACTGGGCAATGCCGATCCCCCGCCCTTTGGAGAGCAGGTCAATCAAAGCGGTTTCGATACCGCAGCGAACGGCAGGAGGGATATGGACATGGTTATCCAAATGCCGGAGCAGATCGCCCGGTTCCTGCCCGGCAAGGGCGGGAAGCAGCCGTTTCAGCCAGCTCTCCGCCTCGGCCAATGTCTCGGTCCCCGCCTCCGGCAAGGGGGCGCAATCGCCGATACCTTCCAGATCTTCCGCCCGGAGACGGACCAGCCAACCCTCGCGCCAAGCCAATCGGTCATGATGGCTGACCCAGGGACGCCGCAGGGGAAGGCGGTAGGGCGTAAAGCGGCTTGATTGGATGATCATCGGGCCAAGACCTTCATTAAACCCGACAGGCAGGATGCCGGTGAGCGATAGCGAACCGCATCAATCGTGTCGGCGTCGCCCGCGAGCGGTGCGGTTCGTACCTCACCGCACCCTCTCATAGCCTTTACAAATTAATACTATTTATGGTTACCAAGGTCTCAGCCCACGCGAAA
>MGZB01000026.1 GCA_001801995.1 Gammaproteobacteria bacterium RIFOXYD12_FULL_61_37
TTCATGGGCTGGCAAAAAACTTATCCTAAAACCTCTCCTTTGCTCCTGTTGTCAACCTGTTTTTTAATGCGATCGCCCTATTCCCGAGACCGACCTGCATTGCGGGCTGATGGACATCGACGGACAGTGGCGTGTTCCCCCGGAGTATCAGGCCTTCTGGCGTCTCGGGCCGAACCGCGCCCTCTTGAGAAGGGGTGCGGAATGGTGCGGCCTCGACCTTAGCGGCAACGAGGCGCCGCGATGCTCTGCGCGTGAGAGGCCCGAACTGGGGCCGCCGGGGTATCGGCTGGACATTCAATCACTGCGCCCCAACCTCGACTGGAACCCTTTGCGCTACGGCTACCGCAACGCGGCGGGCGCTTGGATCAGGCCGCCACTTTTCCGCGAGGCCAGCCTGTTCATGGGGAAGGTCGCGCGGGTCAATTTTCTCGGCCAGTTGGGATTGATCGACCCGCAGGGGCGTTGGCTCACCCCCGCTCCGCCGGACGACCCGGAACAGCTCGCGCGCCGTGCGCAACTTCAGAGCGGCCCACACACCCGTGATGGCAGGATCGGCCTCATCGACCGCCGGGGCGGCTGGGTGGTCCGGCCCCTATTTCATGCCGCTGAGGAGACGCCGGAGCCGGGTGAGTTTCTACTCGATATGACGGGTAACAACCAGCGGGTCCGCGTCGATGACCGGGGCCGCCTCCTTGGTGACGAGTTCGGGGCGTCGAGCACACCCCCGCCACGCGAAGACAAATTGATCCCGGATGATCTGATTGCCGCTACGCGAAACGGCCGCTGGGGGGTACGGGACCGTCAGGGCAAATGGTGGATCGAACCGGTGCATGCCAAGGTCGAGGTGGTTTCGGCACAAACAGCCTGGGTACAAAGCGGTGACAAGTGGGGGCTGATGGATATCCGCAAGGGTGATTGGATCGTCCCGGCTGGCTATCAGGCGCTTACCCTCCTCAATGATGGCCTCGTCCGCGCCTGTGAGGTCGAGGTCTCCGGGTGCATTATCTACACAGAGTCCGGACGTGGGCTGCCGGATGCCGACATCGAGGAAGCTTTCGCCTTCGACGCACAGGGCATGGCAGCGGTGCGCAACCAGCAACGGGGCTGGGGCTGGGTTAACCGGGCGGGCGATTGGGTCATTCCGCCCCAATTCGAATCGGTTCGGGATTTTTCCGGTGAAGCCGCCATCGTGATTCCCCATCCAGGCCCGGAAGAATCCCGCAAACCGGTCGTAGTCCAAGCCGACTACACCATCAGCGGCATCAGCCTTTGGCCGGGGGTGCGGCTGGGGGCGGTTCAGGTCTCCGGGGGAGAGTATTCGCGCTCGGGGCTGTTCAACGCTGAGGCGCAATGGCTACTGCCGAGGCCGGAGGTTTGGGCCGCGCTGGGCGGCGGTTCCATGCCCAGTAAGAAACCCAACAGGAACGACTCGGAGAGCACTTCGAGCCCCTCCTCGAAAACGGCAATGCCCGCTGGAGCGCCCAACTGATCGATGCCGACGGCGGCGAGCCCCGCGACCAGCGCCAGCCAGAGGGCGTAACGCGGTGGACCTTCGCCGGATTGCCGGTAGAGCTGCCAGAGCGTCAGAGAACCCAGCAGCGCGACAGCGCGCATGGGCGCTTCCGCCAGCCAGGGCATGTTCCCGCACGCCACCAGCCATTCCTTGCATCCGTATTTCCAATGCTCATGCAGCATGAATTGCTCGTCGATTGACAGACCAGCGAGGGCCGCGACGAGCCAGGCTCCGAACCGAAGGGAGAGGCTGCCATCAAGCGTCAGACGCAGGGCCAGGAAGGCCCCCGCCAGCAATTGCGCCGACGACAGCCAGGCAACCGGCGAGTTGTCTGAGCGAAAGGCCCGTTCCCACAGGGGGTCCAGCCACCAAGCAGAGATAGCCATGAAGGCCAGGGAGGTAAGGGCGAGGAACAGGGGGGCCGGTTGCCGGGAATTCACGGCATGGCCAGCCCAGTGAGAGCGGTAAAGGGATTCAGCCTATCCGCCATTCTGATGCGAGGGCCAAGGGGTACGGCGCGGCCTTAGCCAGCCGTCTCCAACCTCGGGATCTCGACCATGGGGCAACGATCCATGACCACTTTCAGACCGGCGGCCTTGGCCCGTTCCGCTGCGGCTTCGTTGATGACGCCGATCTGGAGCCAGACGGCCTTGGCGCCGATGGCGATGGCCTGGTCCACGGCCTCGCCGGCTGCCTCCGAGTTGCGGAAGATATCAACCAGATCGACCGGCCCGACGATGTCCTGGAGGCTGTCCCGCACCGGTTCGCCCAGGATCTCCAGGCACGAGCGCCCCGGATTGACCGGGATAACCCGGTAGCCTTGGCGTTGCAGGAAGGCCATGACCTTGTAGCTATCCCGTTGCGGCTTGTGGCTGGCCCCCACCAGGGCGATGGTGCGGCTGTTCGCCAGTACCTCTCTGATCAGGGCGTCGTCGCTCATGGGCTACTCCCTGCCCTATTCGGGCTTGGGATTGCTGGGGGTGATTGCGATCTTGGCCCTTTCCTTCAAGGCGCTGACGTAGTTCTCGAAGTAGCGTTCGCCCAGGCCACCGGAGAGTTCTGCCTTGACCGGATCTGCCCCGGTCTTGGGGTCGAGCGCGCCATCTTGCACACTGCCGACGATGATGACGGCGAAGTCGCCATTTTCCAGCTTGGCGGTGCCCAGGCTGGGTTTGCCCTGCTCCGGACGCGGCAGACGGAAGGCTTCGCGCATGACGGCGGGGGGCGTTCCCTGAGCGAACCTGACCAGCATACCGGGCTTTTCCAGCTTGCTCCCATCCTGACCGGCCAACCCCTCCAGGCCTTCGCCCGATTTCAGCCGTTCAAAGGTCTTTTGGCCTTTCTCGGCGACCAGCTTGACGGCGCGCTCACGTCTGAGGGTGCCTTCGATCTCTTTGGAGACGGCCTCCAGGGGCTTCGGCGCAGGGCTTTCGTGATCCACGACCCGCAGGACCAGGATGTGCTCCTGTCCCAGCTCGATGGCCTCGCTGTTGTTGCCCTGGGTGAGAACCTCTTCGCTGAAGGCGGCTGCGGTCACCTTGGGCGACTTGAGCGAACCTTCGCCGCCGTCACGGCTGATCCAGTCGCTCAGTTTGGGCGTCAGGCCCAGTCCCTTGATGATGGGTTCCAGGCTGGTCGGGGTTTCATAGGCGAGATCGGTCAGACGCTCTGCCTTCTCGTAAAAGATCCGTTGTGCCTCTTCCTTGGCGTGAGCGGCGACGACGCGGTCGCGCACGGCAGAAAGATCGGCCTTGCCGCCGCCCCGCTTTTCCATCAGTTGAATGATGTGAAAACCGAAGGGGGTTTCGACCAGTTCGCTGGTTTCACCTGGTTGCAGAGCCGCCGTGGCCTTTTCAAAGGAGGGCTCCATAACACCCGCGCCGAAGAATCCGAGGTCGCCCCCCTTCTCCGCCGAACCGGGGTCCTGGGACTCAGTCTTGGCGATCTGGGCGAAGTCTTCGCCGCCCTTGAGGCGGGCGAGGAGCTTGGCGGCCTTTTCGCGGGCCTCTTCTCCCTTGCCGTCCTTGACCATCACCAGGATGTGCCGGGCATGAAGCTCTTCGGGCAGGCGGAAATCGTCGGCGTGGCCCTCCAGGTAAGCGGCAAGGGTCTTGTCGTCCGGTTTCACCTCTTTCGCGAGGTCCTCGACGCTCAATTCGATGTATTCCAGTTTGACCCGTTCCGGGGTCATGTAGGCATCCTTGTGGTCCTCGTAATACGCCTTGACGGCAGCCTCTTCCACCTTGTCCGCGCTGATGCCGGCCTCCACGGGGAAGAGGAGATAGCTCAGGTCACGCTTCTGGTTCTTCAAGCGGACGTATGTCTCCACTTCGCTCCGGGTGCTGAATTCGGTCTCTTTGATGGATTGGCTGAGCTGTTCCACCACCAGGTTGCCACGCATGCGCTGGAAGAAGAGATCAGGGGTCAGTCCTTGTAGACGCAGGCCCTGTTCATAGGAGGGGTAATCGAACTTACCGGCCTTCTGAAAGGCGGGAATGGAGGCGATGGCCTGCTGCACCATGGCATCGGACGCCTGCATGTTCTGGTCGCGGGCGGTTTGAATCAGCAATTCGCTACGCACCATGGAATTTAATACCTGGCCCTTCAGCAACTTGTCGTCAATGAGCCCTGCCTTGTAGGAGGCCCCGAGCTGCTCCCGCAACTGTGTGCGAAAACGCTGAAAGCCCGCGTCCAGTTCCCGTTCCGAAATATTGGCCCCGTTGACCTTCGCGGCGACCGCCTCGCCACCGATCCCCATGTATTCCTGAATGCCCCAGAGGGCAAATGGGATGGTGATGAGAATGACAATGACCCAGGCGATCCACCCCTGGGCGCGTTCACGTATGGTTTGCAACATATCGAACTCGCGGAACCGGTTGAGGGGAGTCAATCGCTCCCATGGAAATTATTCGGCAGACTTCGCAGCCGCCCCATCGGGGCGCGCCGCTATTCTACTAGAGCGCCGCACCCTTGGAATACAGGGCATCCATGGCGATGGGCGATTTCAGGGCAAAAAAAATCGGGAGCCCCTCTCGGGGTCCCGATTCGCAATGGCGGAGTGGACGGGACTCGAACCCGCGACCACCGGCGTGACAGGCCGGTATTCTAACCGACTGAACTACCACTCCTAAACTTTTTGATTTGGTGCTGGTGGGTGCTGCAGGGATCGAACCTGCGACCCTCGCCTTGTAAGGGCGATGCTCTCCCAGCTGAGCTAAGCACCCCAACCAAGGAAGTTCGCTAGTTTACAGCATCCTTGAGGGCTTTGCCAGCCTTAAATGAAGGAACTTTCGATGCCTTGATTTCGATGGAAGCGCCGGTCTGCGGGTTGCGGCCAGAACGCGCGGCGCGCTCGCGAACGCTGAAGGTTCCAAAACCGATCAGGGTCACGCTGTCGCCACTCTTCATCGCATCGCTGACGGCTTCAATGAGGCCGTTCAGTGCGCGTCCAGCGGACGCCTTCGAAATATCCGCAGCTGCGGCCATGGCATCAATGAGTTCTGATTTGTTCATTACGTTATTCCCCCTAACGAATTATCTCTAAGTCCGCTCGTCGTCGCCAAGCAACTGCATCACGAGCGGGATTTATACCAAGGTCATAAAAACCCTGTCAAGCCGCGTCTTCCCTAGACACCTATATCCCGGACAAGTCCAGCCTTCTCCCTTCTCGACTAATTTCCCTTCCACTGCCTGAAACGGGAAAATACCCTGTTTCGGGGCGGAATCCTAGTAATATTGCGGCTTCCAGCGTTTTTTCGTCACCGGAACAGGGCAAAGGGCAAATCGGCTAATGCCGTATCAGCCCCATCTTCTCATGATCCTTTTCCGCAGACTCAGATTCCGTGGAGGAAGTCTCACTTTTTGCATCTTCGACGGTATTTTGACTGGGGAGGGGCATCTGCGTCAAAGCTATTTCCAGCACCTCGTCGATCCAGCGCACCGGACGGATATCGAGATTCTCCTTCACGTTCGCGGGAATCTCCACCAGATCCCGCGCGTTTTCATGCGGAATGATCACAGTATGGATGCCGCCCCTGGCAGCCGCCAGCAATTTTTCCTTCAGTCCTCCGATGGGCAGGACCTCGCCACGCAGGGTGATCTCGCCGGTCATGGCCACTTCGGCGCGGACCGGAATATTGGTCAGGGCGGAGACCAGTGCGGTGCACATGGTAATGCCGGCGCTTGGCCCGTCTTTCGGGGTGGCCCCTTCCGGCACATGAATATGGACATCCATCTGCTGGTAGAAATCGTTTTTCAGGCCCAGCACCTCCGAGCGGCTGCGAACCACCGTCATGGCCGCCTGGATCGATTCCTTCATGACATCGCCTAACTGGCCGGTCAGGGTCAGTTGCCCCTTGCCCTTAGCCAGGGCCGTCTCGATGGTCAGCAATTCGCCGCCCACCTCGGTCCAGGCAAGGCCCGTGACCTGACCTACCTGATCGACCTCTTCCGCCCGGCCGAAGCGGAAACGCTTCACGCCCAGGTATTGCTCCACGTTGTCCGAGTTCAGGCTGATTGTCTCGGCCTTGTCGGAGAGAAGGATCTGCTTCACCACCTTGCGGCAGATCTTGGCCACCTCGCGCTCCAGATTCCGCACCCCGGCCTCGCGGGTATAGTAGCGGATGATGTCGCGAATCACAGACTCCTGGATCTCCACCTCCCCCTCTTTGAGGCCGTTGTTGGCCACTTGCTTGGGGATGAGATAGCGCTGCGCGATATGGACCTTTTCGTCCTCGGTGTAGCCGGACAGGCGAATGATTTCCATGCGGTCTTGCAGCGCGTGGGGGATATTCAGGGTATTGGCCGTGGCGACGAACATCACCTCCGAGAGGTCGAAATCCACCTCCAAGTAGTGGTCCTGGAAGGTGTGATTCTGCTCGGGATCGAGCACCTCCAGCAGGGCCGAGGCGGGGTCGCCGCGAAAATCCATCGCCATCTTGTCGATCTCGTCGAGCAGGAAGAGTGGATTCTTGGTCTCCGACTTGATGAGGTTCTGTACAATCTTGCCCGGCAGGGCGCCGATATAGGTACGCCGGTGGCCGCGAATCTCGGCCTCGTCCCGCACCCCGCCCAGGGCCATGCGCACGAACTTGCGATTGGTGGCGCGGGCGATGGACTGTCCCAGGGAGGTCTTGCCGACACCCGGCGGTCCCACCAGACAGAGGATCGGCCCCTTGAGCTTGCGTACCCGCTGCTGCACGGCGAGATATTCGAGTATCCGCTCCTTGACCTTCTCCAGGCCGTAATGATCGGCCTCCAGCACCTGCCCGGCGATACCCAGGTCATTGCTGATCTTGGTGCGCTTTTTCCAGGGCACGTTGGTCAGGGTATCCAGATAGTTCCGCACCACGGTCGCCTCGGCGGACATGGGCGACATCAGCTTGAGCTTGTTCAGCTCCGCCTGGGCCTTGTTCTTGGCCTCCTTGGGCATGCCCGCCTTTTCGATGCGGCGGCCGATCTCCTCGACCTCGTTCGGCGCCTCGTCCAGCTCGCCCAACTCCTTCTGGATCGCCTTCATCTGTTCGTTCAGATAGTACTCGCGCTGGTTCTTCTCCATCTGCTTCTTGACCCGGCCACGGATGCGCTTCTCCATCTGCAACAGATCATTCTCGCCCTCCATGAGCACCATCAGGTGTTCGAAGCGCTCGTTCACATTGACGATTTCGAGGACGTGCTGCTTCTCGGGCAGCTTGAGGGACATGTGGGCGGCCATGGTATCGGCCAGGCGGCTGGGCTCGTCGATGCTGCCCAGGGAGGTCAGAACTTCCGGCGGGACCTTTTTGTTGAGCTTTACATATTGGTCGAACAGGCCGAGCGCGGAGCGCATCAGGACCTCGATCTCACGCTCTTCGATGTTTACCACATCCTCCAGGGAATCCACCCCGGCGGAGAAGTAGCCTTCCACCTCCACCAGGCGATGCAGCTTCGCCCGGCGATTACCCTCTACCAGCACCTTGACGGTGCCGTCTGGCAGCTTCAGCATTTGCAGGATATTAGCCAGGGTGCCGATGCGGTAGAGGTCGGACGCCTTGGGCTCGTCCACCTCGGCGCTCTTCTGCGCCACCAGCAGGATCTGCTTGTTGTCCTGCATGGCGTTGTCCAGGGCCTTGATCGACTTTTCCCTGCCCACGAAAAGCGGGATCACCATGTGGGGATAGACCACCACATCGCGCAAGGGCAACACGGGCAACACGCCGCCTTCCACTACCAGATTCTTTATCTTATCGATCTCACCCATGATTTTTCCTCGGGAACTCTCGCTAAGGGAGTTGTGGGCCGCCCATCCTCGGCAGGATTCAGATCAGCAATTGATGTTCATTCCAGGACGGACAACAGGCCATGCGGCCGGATTCTGCGCGTTTTTTCACGATCAGGAGCATATGGGGACACAGCCCCCCGGCTTCAACCTCAAGGGGGCAAAGAGACCCGCCCTCAATCCGCCGCCGCCCGCTGCTGCTTTTCGCGTGTGGAGCTGTAGAGAATGAAGGGGGTAGACTCGCCGGAGACGACAGACTCATCCACTACCACCTTGCTGACGCCATCCATGGTCGGCAGGTCATACATGGTATCCAACAGGATGTGTTCGAGGATGGTTCGCAGGCCGCGAGCGCCGGTCTTGCGTGCCATGGCCTTGCGCGCGATGGTACGCAGGGCGTCGTCGCGGAACTCCAGCTCGACCCCCTCCATCTCGAACAGGCGGGCATATTGCTTGGTGAGGGCGTTCTTCGGCTCCTTCAGGATCAGCACTAAGGCCGCCTCATCCAACTCCTCAAGAGTGGCCACCACGGGAAGCCGCCCGACGAATTCCGGGATCAGGCCGTATTTGATCAGGTCTTCGGGCTCGACGCCGCTGATCACCTGACCCACATTGCGCTTGTCGTCCTTGCTGCGCACCTCGGCGGAGAAGCCGATGCCGCCCTTCTCGGAACGGTCGCGGATCACCTTCTCCAGCCCGGCGAAGGCGCCGCCGACGATGAAAAGGATGTTGGAGGTGTCCACTTGCAGGAATTCCTGCTGCGGATGCTTGCGCCCGCCCTGGGGGGGCACGGAGGCGATGGTCCCCTCGATCAGCTTGAGCAGAGCCTGCTGCACGCCCTCACCCGAGACATCGCGGGTGATGGAGGGGTTATCCGACTTGCGGGAGATCTTGTCGATCTCGTCGATGTAGACGATACCGGTCTGCGCCTTTTCCACATCGTAGTCGCACTTCTGCAACAGCTTCTGGATGATGTTTTCCACATCCTCGCCCACATAGCCCGCCTCGGTCAGCGTGGTGGCATCGGCGATGGTGAAGGGGACATTGAGCATCCGGGCCAGGGTCTCGGCCAACAGGGTCTTGCCGCAACCTGTGGGGCCCACCAGGAGGATATTGCTCTTGGCAATCTCCACCTCGTCCTTTTTTCCCTTGGATTCGAGGCGCTTGTAGTGGTTGTAGACCGCCACCGACAGGACCTTCTTGGCTCCATCCTGACCAATGACGTACTGGTCCAAGGTCCCCTTGATCTCATGGGGCTTGGGCAGCGAATTGCGGGAATCGATGCCGGAGTCGTCCATCTCCTCCCTGATGATGTCGTTGCAGAGCTCCACGCACTCGTCGCAGATGAAGACCGAAGGCCCTGCTATCAGCTTTTTCACTTCATGCTGGCTTTTGCCACAGAAGGAACAGTAGAGAACCTTGCTGTCGTCCTTGCCACGATGATCACTCGCCATTATTTGCCTCTTCTACTGCTGGGGCCGTCCGCTCCCGCCATGAAATGGCGGCGGAGCGGCAATAACCCGTCAATTCTCAGGAATCATAACTGATTGTGACTATCCCGCAAATAGAGCTACCCGGCGGGTTGCAAGGATTTGGTCACAGTTTGCGCATGGGGATAAATGAGAAGGGACAGGATTAACAGGTTTTATGAAGAAACAATCCTGTTGATCCTGTCCAATAAAGGCTGGCTCAGAACCCTGAGTTCGCAACTTTCAGATTAAAATCAGGAACCGGTGCGGGTGCGGATGACCTTGTCGATCAGGCCGAACTTGACCGCATCCTCTGAACCCATGAAGTTGTCGCGTTCCGTGTCCCGCTCGATCACCGACATCTCCTGCCCGGTGTGGTGGGCCAGAATCGCGTTCAGCTTGTCGCGCAGCAACAGAATCTCCCTGGCGTGGATCTCGATGTCGGTGGCCTGGCCCTGAAATCCGCCCAGGGGCTGATGGATCATCATGCGCGAATTCGGCAGGGCGCAACGCTTGCCGGCGGTTCCGCCGGACAACAGCAAGGCACCCATGCTGGCCGCTTGGCCGATGCACATGGTGCTGACATCGGGTTTGACGAATTGCATGGTGTCGTAGATCGCCATGCCCGCCGTGACGGAACCGCCCGGCGAGTTGATATAGAGATGGATGTCCTTGTCCGGGTTCTCCGACTCCAGAAACAGCAACTGGGCCACGACCAGATTGGCCATGTGGTCCTCGACCGGCCCCACTAGGAAGATCACCCGCTCCTTGAGGAGTCGGGAATAGATGTCATAGGCCCTCTCACCACGGGAGGTCTGTTCCACCACCATGGGGACCAGCCCCAGGCCCTGGGTATCCAGGGCGCTTTTCGCGAAACGGTCGTACATAATCTGTTCCTGGATCTTAGGCGGGGTTCATAAACCCATGAAAATCAGAGTACTCTTCCTCGACCTTTACCTGACCCAGCAGCCAATCCACCATCTGGTCCTCAAGCACCATGCTTTCCACGGAGGAACGGCCCTGGGCGTTATTGCTGTAATGCGCGATGAACTCCTCGGGCTTTTCGTAGCTCTGAGCAAACTCTTCGATGGTGGCATTAACCCGCTCCTGGTCCACCTTGATGCCGTTGCGATTGATGATCTCCGTCACCAGCAGGCTAAGGGCGACGCGGCGGCGGGCCTGATCGCGGAACAGCTCGACAGGAAGCTCGAAGGAGCTGGCGTGGCCGCGGCGCACCATGTTTTGCTTGGCCTGATCCTTCAAGGACTGCGCCTCTTGATCGACCATGGACTGCGGCACGTCGAACTTGTTCGCCTCGTACAGGGCATCCATCACCCGCTCCTTGAGGGTCGTCTTCAGCTTATGGCGAAGCTCCTGCTCCATATTCTTGCGCACATCGGCCTGGAAGGACTCCAGGTCCGCCCCATCCACGCCGAAGAGCTTGACGAAATCGGCGTCGATCTCGGGCAGCACCTGGTGCCGCACCTCTTTCAACTCCACCTCGAAGGTCGCTTCCTTGCCGGCCAGGTCTTTGACCCGGTAGTCCTCGGGGAACTTCAGCTCCAGGGAACGCTTTTCGCCGGCGGCGACACCCACCAAGCCTTCCTCAAAGCCGTCGATCAGGCTGTTGGAACCCAGGACCACGGGGACATTGTCGGCGGAACCGCCTTCGAAGGCCTCACCGCCGATAAAACCCTTGAAGCTGATCAGGGCCTGATCGCCGAGGGCGGCGGCGCGCTCCACCATACTCCAAGAGGCGTGCTGCTTGCGCAGGGTATCCACCATGGCGTTCACGTCGGCATCGGTCACCTCGACGCCGGGGCGCTTGATGGTAACGCCGCCCATGTCGGCGGGCTCGACCTCGGGAATCACTTCGAACACGGCGGTATAACGGGCGGCGGCCAAATCCAGGCTATCGATGCGGGGTTGCCCGGCGGGCTTCAGGTTTTCCTTGGCGGCCGCTTCATAGAAGCTCGGCTGGATCAGGTCGCCGATCACATCCTGGCGCACCGGCTGGCCGTAACGCTGGCGAACGACCCGCAAGGGGGCCTTGCCGGGACGAAAACCGTCGACGCGAACGGTGCGCGTCATGTTCTGCAAACGCTTGTCGACTTCCTGCTGCACCTTATCGGCAGCCAATTCCACGGTCATGCGACGTTCCAGGCCCTCGCCCGTCTCAATCGAAACTTGCATCGATTCCTCTCCGACAGCCGATGCTGTCTGTTGTGGGTTGCCCAAGGTCATTTCAAAAAACTGGTGCGAAAGGAGAGACTCGAACTCTAGGATTGCGTTACACGGCAATACGTGGCAATGCTAAACTGTTGATTTCGCCATACTTCACCTTGCCACGTATTGCCTTGCATTGCCACGTATTGCGGCGAGTGGGGCAAAAAATGGGGCAAGCAGGGCATGATACTGACTAGCAAAAGATGTCTCAACAATAAAAAAAAGCGGCATCGCGCCGCCTTTTGTCTACTGTACAGGCAGGGAGCCGGCCCTTGCGCCTATTCCCCCGCAACCAACGGCTGAAATCGCTCAACTACCAACACTGCCCCGTCTACCCTGTACACCTTGACCCGCGTACCCGCTTCACAATCCTCGCCCGTCACCTTCCAGTTCGTATCGTCCAAACAGCGGTGGATGCCACTGACGGACGGAAAACGCCGCTATTCCGCTTTATTTCGCGCCACATAGAAGGGCCTTTGCCGTAGGCTGATTCTCGCAAAACATCCACGAGAGTCGCTATGTTCGAATTTCTGAAATCCGCCGTTGAAGACAATCCTCACGCTGGTACTGGTGTCTTGGCCAGGGAGGGAATTGTCTACGCCGAGTCCGGCCCCAACTCTTACCAAGAAGCGCCAGAGCTGCTTCTCCTGGTAACCAATGTCGCGGGATATATTTACGGACACGTCCACCAGAGAAAAGCCGCGCCGGAATACGGTCGAGAAAGCGTATGGGTGGCTGTCTTGGTGGAGTCTTCAGTCCTGGTTGACGGGCGCACGCCTGGCGAGGCACTTCTGTGTGCCGGAGATGCTTGGTACCGGCATTGCAGCTACCATCCCATGTACGCGCAAAGCGAGGATGACGTGCTTGCCGTGAGGGACAGTTTCGAGGACGCCTGCAAGGTCATGGCTGAGATGGTGCGTCACTACGATCCATTGAGGCGCCATGGCGGTGAAAGGGAGGTGGATGGGGTATGGGTTATCCACGAGCCAGAGGGGCGAATGGATCTCCGCATCATGGACTTGTACGGGCTTAGTTGCGCACTGAACGAAGAAGAGATTGCCGCTGGCAGTGACGATGGACGCCCGGTAGCATAAGGGGCGGTTTTACCTTGCCAAGGACACGCAGCGTGACGCGCCAGGCTTTACTGCCGAGTCGGCTATCCGGGGAAAGGCGGATAGTCTCTCCAGAGGAATTCATCGCCATCGCGGGACCGGGCTGGCGCGAGAAGGCGCTTCTCCCTCTCTGCCCTGGTTGTGGCGCGGAACTAATCCCCTGCGGCGTCCACTCCACGCTTGTCGTTTCGAATTTTCGCCATCCCGAGTACGCTACCTGCTCGCTATCGTCGACGCCCGATCCGCGTTATGCCCACCTGCGTCCATCTGATTGGGATTTTACCGAGGCCAGGCACCTCAAGGCGCGGTTCTGCGAGCCGGACAATCTGCGGCAGGGATACGCCGTATGCCACAGACTGTGCTTCAAGCGTCTTTCGACCTCAGAGTTCGTCGCGCTTTGCCGCGAGGCCGATCGGCGCAATGTGTGGGCCTACCGCCACATGCCTCTGGAAGTAATCCCATATATCCTTGTGACCTTGTGCGATTTTCTGACGGAAGCACCAGAACAACAAAGAGCCGGGTCAGCCAGAAGGTTTTCATACCGCTTCGTCCTCCAAAAAACCAAGTCGGCGGGCGACGACATCGACGCCCTGTGGCTACGTCCAGAAGATTGTCGGCTACAAGCGGTTTTCGTGGACTCAGGAAAGCCGGTGCGAGGACGAACCGTGGCGATTTACGACGCAGAAATTGAAAAGGCGAGATCAGGATCGGAGGCGTGGACCGGCGGCACTGTCTTCAGGAAAATCCTGGAATGCTGCGCAGGAACCGCTCCACCACCAGTATGACGCCATTGACCCGACACACCCTGACCCGCGTACCCGCTTCACAATCCTCGCCCGTCACCTTCCAGGTAGTGTCATCCACAAGGCAGGGAAATAACCGTTCATGCGACCTAGACCTGGGTCTTGGCCCGTTTCGCCGCGCCTTTCAGGCAGCATTCCCGAATACGCTCAGCCAGACCGTTATTTATCCAGCCTGTGCATGAGCGCGCACTCTCAATGGACGGCTCCCCGATGACGACGGGCGGATATGCCCGATAGACTTCCCCGCTCGGAAAAACCGACAGAATGCGGCAATCTCGCGGTCGCTCCCATAGGGCGTCCACAGAGGTTCCCTTGGGACGACCCAAGACAAGCCGGAGAGGATGTTTTCTTGCGTGGCGCGCCCGATCCGCCAGCTCGGCGTCCAGTTCCTTCAAAGTCACCAGAACATAAGGGACGTGTATCAGCGGAAGTCCCTTGTACGCCCAGATGTGGCGCCTGTCCGCTTCGCGACAGAACGCGACAAACTCATCGGAGGTCAATCGTCCATGACAGAGCTTGTGGCAAACAGCGTATCCCTGTTTCAGATTTTCGCGTTCACAAAATTCGGTGCGGAGTCGATTCCCGGCATGGCTGTCCCAGTCCTGTGGCATTTCTTCTGATTGAGACGAGGATTTTTTCTGAAACAGGGGGCACTCTTCGCCGTCCTGAAGGTGGCGAAAATAGGGCGTGATGCCGGGGTTAGTATCATGGGCCAAACAGGGGTATGCCGGTTCCCCGCATGCCTTGCAGCTCGCGTAAATCCCCGCGTCCTTCCAGTTCGCGCCAGCGTACCGGACAAATTCGCCTGGCGTAACCAGGCGTCCCCGGTAGAACGCCTCCCCCATTTTTGCCGACATACACCATCACCGATCAGATCAACTCAGGAGGGATATACTCACCGCTGGGCCAGCGATCCGTAAAGCAGTAGATGTTACATTGACCGGGAGGGCGTGTGCCGCCAGGGCCGAAATCCCGCAGATCCGGGTCGAAGCATCGAATGATTTTCTCCAGTGCTTTGCAGCCCTCCTCGAAAGTTGCGCAGAAAGCCAGAATATCGCCGGGCTCCTGGGTAAAGCACGGTTCGTAATCATTGCGCTCGAAAAGGTGATACCGGACAGATTGCAGTGCCGCTTCCGCCGTTGCCCCATCCATCTCTGTCCTCGAATTGACGAGAGTGGCGACCCAGGGCTTGTCCGCGCCGGATTCTTTCAGTTGGTCGGGGCTGGCACGGTACAGATACCCATACCACAGTCCGTCCGTGCTGGCGATCAGGGCCAGCAGCTCCTGATCGCCTCCATGGGAATTTACCCCCTGTCGGCAATAGGCTATCCGCTCGCGAATCATGATGCCCAAAATGGCGAGGGGGCTGGCGTCCAAAGCGGCTTTCAAGCTTTCCACAGCGATCACCCGCGCTACTCAGTGGCCAGAGCCTGAAACCGCTCAACCACCAGTACAGCGCCATCAACCCTGTACACCCTGACCCGCGTACCCGCTTCACAATCCTCGCCCGTCACCTTCCAGGTAGTGTCATCCACTTTGATCTTGCCAAAGCCGTTCTCGATGGGCGCATCCAGGTCGAAGGTCCGCCCCACATACTGCTCGCCCCGGCGGTTCAGCTTGGGCTGGTCGGTTTGTATCGGGAAGCGATCCAGGTAGCGGTGCGCCAGTACAATGGCCGCTACGCTGAACAGGGCGAAGGATAGGAGCTGGTATTCCCATACCATTCCCGGCATAACCAGCAAGACCAGCCCGACGGTTCCTGCCGCGACCCCCAGCCACAGCAGAAAGATACCGGGCGCGGCAATCTCCAACACCACGAAGACCACGCACAGTATCAGCCAGTTCCAGGCGGTGGGCTGAACGAAGTCGTTTATGCTGGGGACATCCATCACGCACCGCCTTTTCCGGCATTGCCGAAGGTCGCCTTGGCGATTTCACCGATGCCGGCGATGCTGCCGATGAGGCTGCTGGACTCCAGCGGCATCATGATCAGCTTCGCGTTATTGGAGGTGGCGATTTCTTTCAAGGCCTCGGTGTATTTCAGCGCGACGAAATAGTTGATGGCGCCGATGTTCCCTTCCGAGATAGCCTGCGAGACCATCCGGGTAGCATTGGCCTCCGCCTCGGACAGCCGCTCCCTGGCTTCCGCCTGCCTGAATGCTGCCTCCTTTTCCCCTTCCGCTCTCAGGATGGCGCCCTGCTTCAAGCCTTCGGCCTTGAGGATCTGGGACTGGCGTTCGCCTTCCGCCTCCAGGATTGAGGCGCGCTTGTCGCGTTCCGCCTTCATCTGCCGACCCATGGACTCGATCAGATCGCGGGGAGGGGTGATGTCCTTGATCTCGATACGAGTGGCCTTGATGCCCCAGGGGGTAGTGGCCTCGTCTACCACGGTTAGCAGCTTGGCGTTGATGATGTCACGCTCGGCAAGCACCTGGTCCAGGTCCATGGAGCCCATGACGGTACGGATATTGGTCATGACGAGCTGGAGGACGGCGTACTCCAGGTTGCTGACCTCGTAGGCCGACTTGGCCGCGTCGAGGATCTGGAAAAAGACAACGCCGTCCACCCTGACCATGGCGTTATCGCGGGTGATGACCTCTTGGGAGGGGACATCAAGCACCTGCTCCATCATGTTGACCTTGCGTCCAATGGCATCAAAGAGCGGCATGATCAGGTTAAGTCCGGGGCTTAGGGTATGTGTGTAGCGGCCAAACCGCTCAACAGTGAACTCACTGCCCTGCGGGACGCGCTTGACGCCCATGACGACGATGGTTGCGGCCAGAACGACCAGTGCGAGCATGAAATATTCCATGGTCATTACTCCTGCGGCTTGGGTGCGGATGGCGTGGATGCGGGCCTTGGCGGGGCAGAATCGATCTGCGGCGGTTTCGCTGTAGGCCTCAGTGGCTCCAGATCAGCAATCGTCTGCATCATCTTTTCTTGCAGCAAATCCGGCGCGAAATTGCCCAGGGCGGTACCGTACTTTTCATTGACCGCCTGCGTTGCCTCCTGCATCAGCAAGGGCGCTTTCTCGGCGAATTTCTTGCCAGCATTGGAGCGGTAAAAGGCCAGCAGGGCATCAGCTTCAGCGGGCGTGAAGTGTTTCAGATACAGCGGAACGTACACGTCCTTCACCAGAGCATCCCAGGGCACGGTTTTATCCAAGTGCTCCCTGAAGCGATCGGCGATGTCCTGTCCATGCTTCTGAATAATCCGCTGGGCTTGTTCCTGGTGTTCGGGGGCCACGGGGTTCTGTTGCAGCGTTTGCGCCAACCCCTGCAGGAATCCACGCTGGAGGCTTTCCGCCAGGATGCCAATCATTTTGTCGTAGGGCGCCTTGGCGCTGAGATTGATGATCTCGGTCACCTTTGCTTCGCCGCTATCGATTGCGAGAACCGGTAACGAGAAGGTGAACGCCAGGAGCAGCGCCGGGGCCGTCTTTTTTAGCAGGTGTTTCGTTGGCATGGGGGTATTCCTTGTGCGTGGGGGAAGTGGCGCGATGTCCTGGTGACGGTCCCGCGCCGTTGAGTGGCTGTTCGATTACCGATAGGACTGCTGGTTTTGGATGCCGTGCTGATCGGAGCGGATCTCCTTACGGACCCGGCTCCAGGCATCCGATGCGGATGGAGCGGCTACTGCCGCCGCAGCGGCCTCGGCGCGATTGCTTTGTTCTTGCAGGCGTTCGGACTGGAGCTTCAACGCCTGACTGCTCAGGTATTCGGTCTTTTCTTGCAAAGTCTTCGCCGCGCTGGCTACGTCGCCCTGGTCTTTCAGCTTGATGGCGCGACTGTCCATTTCCGCGCCAATCTGCTCCGTAGCGGAAACCATGACGCCCTTGTTCACGGAGCGTTCGATATCACCCGCCGAAGCGGAGAATCCGGCACGGATCTCGCTGGATAGGTGATCCTTGGCCTTGGTTAGCAGGTTGTTGTAAGTCACCCTGACGCTGGCCAGGTCCAGTGATGAGCCAGCCGACCCTGGGGGAACCTCCGCCTCCAGCAGCAGATATTTCTCCTGCTTGGCGTTGAGCTGGTTGAGCCGGGCCACTACCCTGCCTTCCTCAATCACTGCTTTCCGGCCCAGAATCCGCAGGGGGCGCACGCCGTTGCGGCACTCAATGATAATGACGATATCGCCTGCCACCGCACTGGTCAGCTCGCCGAATTCGTGACCAAATATCTCGGATAGTTCTGCGGGGGATTCAGCAAAGGCATGGTTGCCGTCGCTGGCATCGGCCAGTGCCGCCATCAGGTCTTCGTTGTAGCCCAGGCCCAGTCCGATAGTGGTCACGGATATCCCCTCGCCACCGAGCTGCTGGCCCAGTTGTCCCAGGTCATTGGCGCGGCTTGGTCCTACGTTGGCCATGCCATCCGACAGCAGGACCATGCGATTGACCCGGCTCTCGTCCAGATACTTGCGCAATTCCGCAGCCCCCTGCACAACGCCGCCATACAGCGCCGTCCTGCCCTTGGCCTGGATGTCGCTGATGACGCGCTCGACATACTGCCGTTCGAAGAGTGGCGCTGCGGGCACAAGCACTTCCGGCTCGTCGTCGTAGGCCACGACGGAGACCGTATCGGCGGGACGCAGGTATTCCAAGGCCAGTCCGATGGCTTCCTTGGCCTGTTCAAGCCTCTGGCCCTGCATGGAGTCCGACCTGTCGAGCACAAGGGCAACATTGATGGGCGCGCGCGCCGACACAGGGAGATCCGCGCCTTCGATGCCTACCCGCAAGAAGATGCGCTGCGGACCGGATACGGGCAACAGGCCCTGCCCCGCCTCTACACGCAACTGCACCTGTCCGGCCTGTGCTGCGGCAGGGAGCAGAAATGCCAGAAGAAGCGGAACCGTTGCGCGAAGGCGTGTAAAAACCATGGCATCCCCTCTTAGTTGAACTTGGCCGGCACCGGGTTATCAAACCCCGGAGGCGGCGGATTGGCTCCGGTCACGTTCAGGATTGCCTTCATCTCGTCGGACGCGCCCATTGGCACGGGGCCGGCTGCGTCACCCGAAGGGCCGGCCAAAGGATTGACCGGAGTCCTGCCTCCTCCTGCGGAAACCGGATGCTCGCCCTGGGCCAGCCAGAGTATTCTCCCGTTCGATAGCGCAACCCTGTCAGGCCCGATGCTCCTCACGGTCAATTTGCCGACACGCGCCCCTGGGCAAACGGTCCAGTCCCGCTCCCCTTGGGTGATTACCGCCCGCATTCCGGCGGACGTTTCGATCACTCCGGTCAGTTTCATGTCGGTTTTCGGGGCTTTCGCCTGTGCTTGCGCGGGAGCAGGCGCAGGGATCGCCGTCTGCGATGGAGGTCCCTGCACCGGCACCGCCGGGACTACTGGGGCAGGAAGCGGGACTGGGGTGGTGCTAGAAGCAGGCTGCGCCGTTTTTCCCTGCCCCTCCGTGGCGAGTTGCCCGCCAATGTTTTCGAGCATGAACTTGTTGCGTTCCAGGGCAATTTTCTCCTCCATGAGCTTGTTGCGCTGAGCGGTCTCGTCCGTTTGCAGACGAAGCTCCTCGATCTTTCCGTGAGCGCCCGTGAAGGGGTTGACCTCCTCGGCGGTAACGGCGCCAGAGACGAGAAGTGCAACGGCGGCTGCTGCTGGGGTGAATCTGAACATGATCGTGTCCTCGGGTTAAAAGATGCCAACAACGGTTTGAGAGAGCCGCGCCCCGCCGGGCAGTGTCGTGTAGATCACGGCGGTATAGGGCGGCGTTTTCAGCGCCGTGGTGCTATTGCTGGGATTCCGGCAAATATCGCCCCGGTTCTGCATTAGCAGGACTTGTCCGTAGCCATCGGTCACGTCGGACTGAGACAGACCCAGGATCTCGTAAGGCCGTCCAGACGCCGTGACGGTGTTCATTGCCGCGCCATCGCCCGCGCTGCCCGATACCGGCATGGCACCATCGACATCCCAGTGCGCATCAACGGCGGTTGCACAGTCCGCGACGCCACAAGAGAAGTAGTCAATGGAGATGGAGCGGTCCGAATCGGCCTGGTAGCGCGCCTGAAAATAGGCCTGATAGGCGTCGGACGTGCGCCGGAGCGCGTCAAGGGTGGACTGGAACTGGGTTTGGACGAAGGATCGCCCGTCCAGCAGTACCCCGATGTCGTCGCCAGCCAGCGTCAACTCCCCTGTGGCGGAAAGCGTAGTCCCGGCATCAATACGCCCGTTCTGGGCGGTCGCTACCAGCGCTACAGAGTGGTAATTCAGGGTAATGCCGTCTATCACTACCGATTGGCGCGGCGTGATGTAAACGCACAGAGAGCGGTTGTAGCCGTCCAGATGCGCGTTGGTGGATGCCGTGTCCAGGTAGCGGGCGATGGGCAGGAAGGTGGTGTTGGGAGCCACGCAGCGATTGTCGGCATTGGGCAACTGTTGCGTAATCTCGCTGCCAACGGTGAACACGAGCTTTTGTCCGGTGTCGGCATCCACGGAGGCCATGTTGTCTTTGTAGGCGGCGAGGACGGAGGTCCGTAGGGATTTCAGCCGCGCCTCCGTTTCAATCTTTGCCCGAAACTGGATCGCAGGGGCGAAGCCCTCCATCATCACGCCGTACAGCAAAGTGACCAGGCCAATGGTGATAATGACCTCCAGGAAGGAGAAGCCCCTCTGGCGTTTGTATCCAAGCCGGAATTGTTTGTTTTCCATCTTCTCCTCCTCAATTCAGCCCAACACGGCTCAGGTACTCGCCCAACCGGGCCGGATCGTAGGCTTGGCCCATGGCTGCGTCCCGGCTGATGATCTTCTGCGAAACCAGATCGGACAGATGGCGCGACAGGGATTGGTGGCCCGAGCTACCGCCTTGCTCGATATCGTTCGTGATCAGATTCAGCTTGGCCTCCTTGATATTGGCCTTGATCGCGCTGGTGCCGATCAGGATCTCGCGCGCCAATGCCCTGCCCTCACCGTCCATGCGGGGCACGAGGGTCTGCGACACAATGCAGTTGATGACCGAGGCGAGTACCGCGTAGGCCCAGTTCTTCTCGGATTCAGGGAAAAACGACCCCACCCGGTCGATCGTCTTGGGCGCGGAATTGGTATGCAGAGTGGCGAACACCAGGTGCCCGGTCTCCGCCGCAGAAAGGGCAGCGCGCATAGTTTCCAGATCCCTGATCTCGCCCACCATGATGATGTCCGGGTCCTGGCGCACGGCGGCCCGCAACGCCGACAGAAATGAAGCGGCGTCGGTTCCCACCTCCTTGCGCGTGACCTTGCACTTGGCCGGACGGATCACATACTCCACCGGGTCCTCAATGGTCAGGATGTGCTTGCTGGCGGTCCTGTTCAGGTAATCCAGCATGGATGCCAGGGTTGTGGATTTCCCCGATCCCGTTGGCCCCGTCACCAGTATTAGCCCCGTGGGGCGGTCTATTTGCTGTATCACTGAGAAGGGCAGTCCGAGACTGTCTAGGTCGGGCACGTTCTCGGACAGGCGTCGCAGCACCAAGGAAAGGCTGCCGCCATTCGCCCGCGACAGGTTGCAGCGGCAGCGATGCGTCCCTATCGACGCGCTAAAGTCGTGGCCGGTGCGCGCCTCGCCCCCATCCCGCCGGGTCTCTGCCCGCTGGATCACGGACTCCGGATCGGCCAGGTCGTGCCGAAGTTGCTTGAGGAGCTGACGGATGCCCTGGTCATCCACGATGGCGGCGTCTGTAAATACCAGCGATCCAGATTCCCGCACCCGCACGGGATCGCCGACGGTGATGTGCAGATCCGAGACCCAGGGATTTCCCAGCAAATCGCGGCATGAGGGGTAGAGGTCGTAGTCCATGGGTTTCCTTAATCGGTGATAGTGGCGCGGGTCAGGGTTGGCGTGCCCCATGGGGTATTGGCGCGAAGCCCGGCGCTGTACGGCGGAGGCGGCGGCATTCCTTCCAGATTCGTGAACTGGATCGTCCCGCCCCAGTCGTCGCGGGCGTCGTCAACGCTCATGCCTAGTTTGGCGCGGATGTCGTCCATTCTGTTGTGGTCGAAATCCGTATAGGAATCGATGCAGCCCAAGCGGTTCTCGGGCGGGTTGCCCGTACAGGCGTCGGCCCGGAAATAGTTCACCATGGCGCCCTGGCTAGGCTCTAGCTGGGCCTGAATTTTGAACCAGGCCTCAAGCCGCTTGACCAGCAGGCGCATGCTGTTCTGCGTTGCCCTGAGCGTTTCCAGCTCGATATTTCTGCCGTTGATCAGCGCGTAGCGAATCTCTGCGGGCGCCCCGTTCTTCGTTCCCTGCTGAAACACGCCGGCTGCGTCGAAACCCGTGCCGGTTACGCCGAGCTGGGGCAGCCAGAGGACGAGCATGTGATATTGCACTGCGCCATCGGTGAGTCGCGCGGTGGATTGAAACTGGACGCCATGCGTCGTGGCAAGTCCCGCGCCCGCAAAGGCGTCGGCGCGGGTAATCGCATTTGCGTTGGCGTCGATGCTGGACTTGTTGCGCTCATACCAGAGCGTCATAGCGGTTCTCGCCTCCCGCAGCCACTCGTCCTGGAGCTGCGCCTGCCGGGTCTTGGCCTGCTGCGATACATCAGTGCTGATCGCTAGGTACATGAAGCCGATGATGAACGCCATGGCCGCTAAGCTCAGGGCGACCACGAAACCGCGCTGGTGCTGGACGCTTCGCATCGGCTTAGTAGACCTGATAGAGGTATTGCACGTTGTATTGCGTGGTGACCGTACCGCCCGTCCAATACCCGCCGCCCCATCTGCTGCTGACCCATGTGGCTCCGGCCGTGGTTGAGGTAACAAGACCAGAGCACTTCTGCCCGTCCGCGTGAGAGGTCGGGGCTGTTGCTGCGGAATAGTCCGTGCCGTTGCAGGCGCTGAGCATGGACAAAAAAACCTGTTGCGGCAAAGGGCCTATTTGCACCGCGTGCCCCTCAACCGCGCCGGAAGGCAGTCCTGTAGTACGGACCACGAATGACGCCTCTGCGCCGTTGACGTGACTGGACAACGGGTAACTTGATGACGCTGATGACGCGCCTTTGATATACGGGCCTTGCCAAGTGTTGGTCGCGTCCACTCCTTCTGTGGTGTAGCCGGGGGTATTGAGGTTTTTGAAAAACAGCGCCGACGGGTATTTAGGATGCAGCCCGGTATCCGCGTTGTAGCGCGCGGCGGCCTTACCGAGTTCGGTGGCGACCTCCAGCAGATTGCCGGCCTTGCCAGCGCCGTTGTACATAAACACACCGCCCGCGAGCAGCATGCTCATCATGAGCGTGCCGCCGACAATCAGCTCTACCAGCGAGAAGCCAGCTTGATCGTGGTTAGGAACGGTTTTTTTCATGGAAAAATACTCCAGTTACTGGGTGCGATACATGCGCCAAAAGGTTTCGCATCGACTTAATAGACTTGGTAGAGATATTCCACATAGCCGGTATTGGTGGCCGTGGCGTAAGACTGGTTGATGCACTTTTGCCCATTGGCATGATTTGTTGGCGCCGACGAATAGGAGGTGATGGAGGTGCCATTGCAGGCATTGAGCAGGGCCAGAAAGACCCGTTGCGGCAAGGGGCCTACCCGGACCTTATGGCCTTCGACGGCACCGGAGGGCAGGTCTGTAGTGCGTGTCTGGAATGTCGCCGTTGCCCCGCTGACATGATTGGTCAGCGGGTAGTCTCCGGTCGCGGACGAAGACGATGACAGCCCGCTGATATAGGGGCCACGCCAGGCATCGGTCGCGTTCTGAGCCTCCATGGTATAGGTGCTGGTGTTGTAGCCCTTGACGAACAGCGCCGATGGGTATTTGGGATGCAGCCCGGTATCCGCGTTGTAGCGCGCGGCGGCATTGCCAAGTTCGGTGGTGATCGCCAGGAGGTTGCCCGCCTTGCTGTTGTCGCCGCTGTACATGAAGACGCCGCCTGCGAGAAGCATGCCCACCATCAGTGTGCCGGCGACGATCAGCTCTACCAGCGAGAAGCCGGCTTGACCTATGAGAAGGGAGCGTCTGGATTTGAGTGTTGTGAGCGGCATTTCGGTCTCCTTGGGTTGTTTCCCAGGGCCTCGCGGCCCTGGGGCTGATCGGATCGGTCGCTTACTTGGCCACGTAGAGGTACTTCACGGTTCCGATCTTGGTTGTGGCGTTAATGGAGCCCGCGCATTGCGCGCCGGCAGAGTGGTCGGCAGGAAGTGTGCTGGCAGCGGTGTAGGAGACGCCATTGCAGTTGCCCAGGATGGTGCGGGTAATGGTTTCCGGCAGTCCGGTCAAGACCACTTCATAGCCCTCGGCGGACCCCGAAGGCAGTCCGGTGGTGATCTTGGCGAAGGTGGCTGTCGCCCCGGAAACGTAGGCGTCCAGTGGATAGACGCCGTCTGTGCCTGCGGTGAAACCGTTGATATAGGGTCCCTGCCAGGTGGTAACGGCGATGCCCTCATGGGTATCGGTGGTAGTGGTCTTGGACTTGTCGAACAGGCTTACGGGCGCCTTGGGATTCAGCCCTGTGGTGGAATTGAAGCGTGAGGCGCCGTCGCCCAGCTCCTTGGTGATGGAGAAGATGTTGGTGGCACGGCTGTTGTCGCCCGAGAACATAAAGACGCCGCCAGCAAGCAGCATGCCCACCATAAGGACGCCAGCGATGATCAGCTCGACCAGCGAGAAGCCGGACTGGCGACGGGTGAAGGGGAGAGACTTTTTCATACAAACTTCCTCGTGAGGCTTGAGGTTTAATTGGATATATCCGGGACCGCGCAGTGCGGGCTTGATGGAATTATCGAGGCTTATTTCGGGAAAAGGCGGTGGAATAACGGCTTTTAACGGGGTTATTCGGAAAAACAATTCTTTTTGCGGCTGCCGGGAAACAAAAGGGAGGCATGGCCTCCCTTTTGCCGAGACCGTATCGGCTCAGGTCACTTGGTGCGGTAAAGGTACTTTGCTGTGCCGACCTTGGTGGTGGCGTCGATGGAACCCGAGCAGGTCGCTCCGGTGGCGTGGTCGTTGGGGAGAGAAGACGATGTGGCGTAGGTAACGCCGTTGCAGTTGCTAATCAGGGCCAGTGTTAAATCCTGTGGCAGGCCTGTGACAACCACTTCATAGCCGGTTGCCGCTCCAGTCGGAATGCCAGTGGTGATATTGGCGAAAGTGGCATTGGCACCCTCGACATAGGCATCCAAGGGGTATTCGCCGTTGGTGCCTGCCGCGAAACCGTTGATGTACGGTCCCTGCCACTTATTTGTGGCTGCCACCCCTTCATGCGTATCCGTCGTGGTGTTCTTCGACTTATTGAACAACGAGACGGGCGCCTTGGGGTTGTACGTGGTGTCCACGTTGTAGCGGGCAGCAGCGCCGCCCAGCTCCTTGATGATACCGAGGATATTGGTTGCCTTGGACTGGTCGCCACTGAAATTGAACACGCCCGCAGCCAGCATCATGCCGACCATGAGGACGCCTGCAATGATCAGTTCGATCAACGAGAAACCAGTCTGCCCTGAAAGAGTCCGACGGGCCTGACGAAGGGACTGGACGTGGTTGGACTTTGTCATATCAAATCCTTTGGCCCGAGCCGGAAAGCCCGGCTCGGGCCTGTCCATGCGGATTAACGGGTGCGGTACAGGTACTTCACGGTACCGACCTTGGTGGTGGCATCAATGGTGCCTGCGCACTTGGCGCCAGTGGCATGGTCGGCTGGCAGGGTACTGGCTGCGGTGTAGGAGACGCCGTTGCAGCTACCCAGCAGGGCCAGAGTCAGGTCCTGGGGCAGTCCAGCGGTAACCACTTCGTAGCCAGCGGCGGCACCGGAGGGCAGTCCGGAGGTGACCTTGGCGAAAGTAGCTGTTGCGCCTTCAACAAAGGCGTCCAACTTGTATTCGCCGTTGGTGCCGGCTGCGAAGCCGTTGACATAGGGACCCTGCCAGGTGGCGGTGGCGGACAAGCCCTCCTGGGTTTCCGCAGTAGTGTTCTTGCTTTTATCGAACAGGCTCACTGGCGCCTTGGGGTTCACGGAGGTGTGGGTGGCGTAGCGGTCGGCGCCGCCGCCCAGCTCCTTCATGACGCCGAGGATGTTGGTTGCCTTGGACTGGTCGCCGGAGAAGTTGAAGACGCCAGCGGCCAGCATCATGCCGACCATGAGAACGCCGGCGATGATCAGCTCGATCAGGGAGAAACCGGCTTGGCCGCGAAGGGATTTGAAGGGGATGGTTTTTTTCATGAAGCAATAACCTCAACAAGATTGAATGGATATACGGGCCGGCATTGAGCGGGCCTGATGGAATTGTCGAGGTTTATTTTGGGAAAAGGCGGCGGAATAACGGCTTTTAACGGGGTTATTCGGCAAAACAATTCATTTTTTCGTCATCTCCGGTAAAAAAGGGAGGCAGAGCCTCCCTTTGCTCGCAATCCACCGGAAAACTCAGGCGCTGGTGATGACCATGCGTAGATACGGCAGGATGGTGACCTGGGCCGCTGCGAAGATGCAGAGCGCGAGCGTGATCTTGATCCAGATGTCGGCGATCATTTTGAACTTTTCCGTCAACAGGAAAACGTCCTCTTCCAGGGTCAGGCAGATCCCCTTGATCTCGTCCGGAATCGACGAACCCGAGGAGTCGGCCGCCTTGATGGCCGCGACAATATAAGGAGGGAACTCCGACCGCTCCACCGCCGCCGAGATCGGCATGCCGGACAGAAAGTTTTTTTCCAGCGCGGCCCATGCCAGGCTGCTCTTCACGCGCCGGGCCGCCGACTTGACGATGCGCGCACACTCGTAGGGAGGTACGCCCGCGTCGTAGAGCAGCCCGAAGGCCGTCCAAGTAGACGACATATCGGATTTTTCCGAGATCATCCGCCAGGACTGTATTTTGTCCATAACGTGCTCATAGCGTCCGGTCTTGACCCACCAGACGAGCAGCGCGGCAGGCAGCACCCAGAGCGGCAGCGCCAGCCACAAATGATCGTTGACCCAGTGGGATGCCGCGAAATAGAAATCCTGCATCGCGTCGGGGGTCTTGTTACGGCCCATGTTTACAGTCTGCATGAACTTGTCCAGCTTGGGCGCCAGCAGCCAGACAGCCAAAAAACCCGCGACATAGAGGGCGCCGAACATCAGCCTCGGCATGAACAGCATGGAGCTTAATTGCGAGGAGAGCTTTTCCCGCCGGGCCACGTCGGCGGACAAAGACTGAAAGGCGTCTCCGGTCTTGCCGGACTCCTCGGCCGCACGGATCGCCATGGCGTCGCGCTGCTCGAAGCCAGCCGTGATCATCGCCTTGGACAGGGGTGCCCCATCGGCCACTGACTGCTGGACGACCAGCACGGACTGTTTCAGTCGCGGATCGCTCACGAATTCCGCTGCCGGCATCAATCCCTCCAGCAGCGGGCGCCCGTTGTTGATACGCTTGCCAATGGTGCCGTAAAAGCGCGCCAAGTCGCGCTGGTTGAAGCGGCTGTTCATCATCCCGTTCAGGGTGGACGAAGGGTCAAGGGCAAGCGTCTGAGCCCGCAGGCCGGCGCGCTTCAATTTAATGAAGGCGAAATCCTTGTTTTGCGCGAAGACGACGCCGGTCATAGATTGACCGATATGGGTCTGGGCTTGGTAGCTGTAGGCGAGTTCCACTGGAAATTGCTCCGGATCTGAATTAGGAATTGGTTACATCTCGATCCGCGCGGCGGATCAATTCGTCGATGCTGGCCACGCCAGCGGCGACCAGGCGCAGGCCACTGGCCCACAGGGACTGGCCCGGCGGGATGCCTACGCGCTCTATTTCGGAAACATGCCCCCCCGATTCGATCAGGTGCCTGACCCGATCACCCTCCATCAGCTCATAGATCATGCGGCGTCCGCGCACCCCGGTGAAACCGCAATGCTCGCAGCCCTTGGCTAGAAACGGCGTTTTCTCCACGCCCCGCAAATAGTGCGGCATTTCCAGTTCTTGCATGGTCTCAGGTCGAGTGTCCGGCTCCTTGCAGTTGGGGCACAGCAGCCCGACGAGGCGCTGGGCCAGGGCGCCTTTCAGCACTGCGGCCAGAACCTCTCGCTGCGCGCCGATTTCGGTCAATCGCATGACGGCACGCGGAGCGGAATTGGTGTGCAGGGAGGCAAAGACCAAGTGCCCCGTGTTCGCGGCGGCCAGCGCGGTCTTGACTAATTCGGGGTCGTCGCGCAACTCGCCGATCAGGATCACATCCGGCGCTTCGCGCAGCAGCGCCTTCAGCATGATCCGCGCTGCACTGCCTTCGTCTACTGCTCGGGGCAGATCGTGCTGTATCCAGGACCCGTGCCGGTACTCGACCGGCTTCTCGATCGAGAATATGGCACGGTCGATGGGGTCAATCTCGCGCATGAGCGAGTAGAGCGTCGTCGTTTTGCCTGAACCCGTAGGTCCCGTGACCAGCACCAGCCCCGTGGGAGACTCAGACCAGCGGCGCAGTATGGTGGCCGTGCCTCGATCAAACCCCAGCCCGCTGAAATCCGCCTCCGAGGACTGGGAGTCATTGAGGCGGATTACGGCATTGACGTAGCCTGTAACCGGGTCCTGCACCAGCTCCATGCGGAAGGTGTAACGACCGAACACATCGTCGTATTCCTTCTTGATTGACTCGGACGGCACATCGACCTTTGACTCCTGCGGCTCGTTGCGCAAGGCGTCCGATTTGCCTGAGTTAAGCACCAGGGTATTGACGAGCCGTCCGTACACCTCAAGAGGCAGCGTCCGGAATATTGACCCCGTGCCGTCCACTTTTATCTTGATGGCCCCGGCGCGCCCCGTGCGCCAGAGATAGATATCGGACGCACCGATGTAGCAGGCATGCCGCAGCAGGTTACAGAGAAGCCGCTGCACGGCGCCCCCCGAATCGTCATCGCCATGGCGCACGGCAAGCGCCTTGGCGATCTGGATTGCCAGCGCATCAAAAGCCTCGGCCGTGCGGGCGAAAAATAGCCGGTACACCCGCTGAATGGTCATTTCGGAGGCCACGCACACCATAGGACTGTGATCCGCGAAGGCGTTCCGGGCCTGATTCTCGAACTCCTGAGACGGGATAGCGACCAGCACGCCCCCTTTCCGATTATGGCCCACCGGGACATAGCCCGCGAAGTCGCGGACCAATTCCTTCAGCTCCGCCATCTCCACTAGATCGAGCGTTTCCACCCGTCCCGGCCTGAAATACTCCACTCCCAAATGGAGCGCAATGGCTTCGGCAATCTTCTCACCCGAAACCAGCCCCATGTCGCGGGCAATGACCGGCAAGGGTTCGTGCGTCACCTGTTGACGGCTGACGGCGGACTTGACGTGCTTTTCTTTGATTCCGAGTTTGATCAGAATATCGCTGATGCTGTCTCTGACGACTGCGGTCTCCACGTTGTTTTCTCCAGTCATAGTGTCTCCAGTGGACGCATCCTGCGGGGCTATTTGGTGTTTTTTTGCGGCCAAAGGTGGCTTGTGGTCAGGTACGGGGACAGCGATCGGCGCCCCTTTTTTTTGGTCGCGATCTACAACATCGCCTACCAACTTCTCCGGCTCCGCCATCTCTTGCCGCCGGTCAGGGGCCGGGCTTGCAACGGACTTTGCAATTTCCCCCGGTACCGGCCTTTGATCCCGATCCCCTGCCGGTTCGAAGCATCCTCCTTCAGGGGGATTTATAGAACCGGGCTGCGGTGCGTGAGCGTCGTTATCCTCTCGACAGCCCCGTCCTTGAGGGAGTGGATCAATCCGCTGGCATCTATCCGCTGGCGAGTTTTGTTCGTCGCCTCCCGGCGACTCACCCCTGCGGGGTTGACACGGAAATCCGCTCCCGGCGGATTTTTCGTCCGGCAGATGAGGTTGGGCGCGGCTTGAAACCCTTACAATCCCAAGCATGATCAGGATGCGGTTGATGATGTCTGCGTCCTCTGTTGCTATTCAGCGTATGGCGTATACCCGTATGTCCAGGTCGTATGACCTTCCATTCACGGACAACTTCCGGACAGATGCCGGCAGCTCGACAATCGCAGCCAGATAGCGCCTGAAACTGGCGTAGTCCTGATACTGGCCCTTGAGCGATATGCTCGCCGACAGCACCCTTCCGCCGGTACTCGACAGCGGCTGAAACAATCCATCCACCGTGGCATCCTGCTGGCTGGAGCCTGGCCCGGAAAGCGTGATCTGTCCGTGCTTGACGCCATGGGCGACTCCCGCCGCCTTCAAGCCCAGCAGCACGGCACTCAGGACATTACCGCTGTCGCGTGGACTGTCGGCGTCGTCCGCCTCAAGCGATATCGCGGTTTGCAACGCGGCGTTCTGGCGTTCGAGGTCCTGCCTGGCCTGATCCAAGCGCGAGCCCGCCTGGATCGAGCCATCGTGCCAGGCAGTACCAAAATGCGCGGCGCTACCAGCCGTGAGCAACCCCGCCGACAGCGCGAGGGCAGGTAATAGATTTTTTGATGTCATTCATGCCTCCAGTGATTCCGGTGCTGGCCTGACCGCAGCCTTCGGGGATAGGGGTTGCCAGCGACTTGGCGGTACGCTCCAGAGAAGCGACCTCCAGCGCCGAGTTCTCGCGTTCTTTCTGGACCCTCACCGGGATCAGCGCGTCGTATTTGTGCTCCGTGGGAGTAAGGCTCATGCTTACGCCCCCTCCCGGCGGCCATAGGGCTTCTGCCGTCTCGAAACCCCGACTGACATCCAGGGACGCGAGTCTCGCCAGAGAGCTGAGACGGCGAGACAGCTCGTCGCCCGTCCGGCTGGCTGCATCCATGGCCTGGCCTGCGATAGACGCAATCTCGCCTTCAACCCGTTGCTGCCGCAGATATTCGTATCCGGCCCAGCCGCCGGTTGCGACGGTGATGGTCCAGACCCCGGCCGCAACCAGCGTAATTGCTTGGTGATAGGGCAGTCCGAACAGGGTGGCATGACGCGGATAGACGGGTGTTTGCTGAATCCTCAGCGCCCTGCCCAGCTCCTCCTGAGTGAAAAGGCGGGTCTCCACATCGGGTGGCAGGTGGTGCATGGACGCGAAGGATGCTGCCGCAGACGCCGCGCTATTGGGGTTGATCGAGACCTGCATCTCCCGGTCAGCGACCAATCCGTGCTGAGTGAAGAGATAAAGCACCACCAGGTCCAGATCCCCGAATACCACCCCGGCGACGGAGGGCCGCTTGACGCCCGCATCCATCATGCCGTCCAGCACTGCAATCAGCGGTGCCTGGTCCCATGCGTACTCCAGCGCCCGCGTTTTGCGAGTGGCATAGACGACACCCTTCCGACTAGCATTGATTACCGTCAAGGGCTCCAGGACATCCGTTTCCCTGGCGATCAAGGAAGCTCCCGCCTTATCCGACAGGGAGCGCCCGCCCGTAGGACCCCGCCAATCGTCTCGGTAGGCGGTAATGACGAGGTCGCCCGCGCCCGACTCATCGCATCGCTCGAAGGCGCCGGAGTGCAAACCCATGCGATAGAATAGGCGCCGTCCGTTCTCGATCTCGACCGAGATCGTACAGAAGTCGCTGTCAGCGAAGCGGAAGCGCTTGTCGCGACGCTCGTTTCTCTCGCCCTTGCTGCTGACCGGTACGCGCATCGCCATCACAGGCTCTCCGCGAACAGGATGGACTGGTGCTTCTCGGGCGAGATTCTGGCGTGCAGCAGGATCGCAATCTCGCGGGCCTCGCGTCCGGTGTCCCTGGCGACGGCGATATCGACCCCTGGCAGCAGCTTTTTGTTGCTCGTATCCCTGGTGTAGCGGATACCGCCGATCACCGTCGTCATGCCGTCACGCAGCGTCGTGGAGACCAGTGCCTCCTTGGTGGTGCGCGTGGGCGCCACCATCTGCGAGCCGGCTACGGTAAAAGTAGACATGCTCTTCACTGCGGAGATGGTGGGCACCAGGGTTAGGTGCGCTTCAGAATCCGAAAGAATGTCGGTCACCACTGACATGCTTACGCCGTCAGTTGCGTAGGAAACCGTGCCTCCCTGCGTAGGCGCGCCGCCAGCGACGGTGCTGGTGGTGGTGGTGATTTCCCCTAGATAGGGTATTTCCTGTCCATCAAAGATCATGGTGGGCACGCCGTTTGTGGCCGTGATGCGCGGCTGGGTGACAATCTTGAGGTCGTTGCGGGTGCGTAGCAGATTGAGGACGGAAGCGATCGACCCCTGCGTGAAATTAACGGCCAACGCCGGACTGGCCACGTCGGCGGCGGTTGTCAAGGCAAGGTCGAGGGTGCCGTTCAATGCGGACAGCATGTTGCTCCAATCGATGCCATAGCTTGATTCGCGGCCAATACCGATATCGATCACGGCAACGTCGATCTGCACCTGGCGCATCGCCTGATCAGCCATCTTTTGCAGATAGCCCCGGACCCGTTCGATTGCCACCCCGTCGCCGCGCACGGCGATATGTCCGGCCTCGGGAGAGACGGTAACCGAAGCGGACGAGCCTGCCAGATTGGCCAGGTAGGTACGGATGGATGGCGCAGGGTTGGATGCCGTACCCGTGGCGCTGAATTGCGCCCTGCCGGTCAGTCCACCGCTGCCGCTGGAGCTACTTGAGCTGCCCGATGAGCTGGAACCGCCCCCGCCACTGCTGCCGCTGTTGCTCATGGACCAAGTCGTGCTTTCTGCCTGCATCACATGCCGGGGCATATGGAAGACATAGGTAGCGGTCCGTGCCATGGTCACTAGGCGGGCGTGATGGTCGAACACGGCAACATATCCAGCGCCGGCGGCCAGTTTGCGGATCGCCGTCTTCTCCGACACGCCGGACATGGAGAGGGAAACGGACTTGTCCTTGGAAACCCCTTCGGACCAGGCTAGTCCGTAGCCGATCGCATCAACGTAGCTTTTCACCACCGCACCGATGGGGCCGGAAACATTGATGCTCACGCTACCCGAGTCGTCGTTGAGATCAATGTCCGCGTAGGCTGCGCCCGGCACACTGCGGGCATCGGAGACGCGCTCCAGCCCGAAATGGGTCTTTGCGGGCGTGAGCCGCGCGACCTCTTTCGACATGTCGGTGGAAACCTTGGACGCCATGCCGGGAGTTGTGGCGGTGCATCCCGTGGCGCTCAGTAGCAGCGTGCAGGCGATGGCGGCCGACAAAGTGGATACGCGCATTATTCGGACTCCTTCACGATATAGAGGGTTTGGTTGTCTTCGGTGATCCAGCCCTTCAGCTCGAATGCCTTGAGCGCCTGGTCGATCACCACGTCAGGCGACCCGCCGGAAAAGGCGAAGTCACGGGTTGAGAGCCGGTCGCGGCCAAGATTCCAGGACAGATGCATGTTCCACTTGCCCAGAGCCTTCGCCAGAGCTGCCCGCAGGCTGTCGCCGGATCTCACCTCCAGGTTGTGAGTGGGAGCAGGCTTTTCCGGTACGACATCTGCCTTGGCCTGCGCCGGAACCGTCTTGGCTACTGGCTTGATCTCGGGTTTAACCTCGGGCATGGGCTCCGAAATCTTTACAGGCTCGGCTTTCCGGGCAACGGCAACCGGTTTCCCGTCTGAATCAGGCTTGGCACGAAGGTCCGCGAAGGGATCGATAACGTCGTCCACGGCAGCGGATCTATTGGTAGCCTTGGCCTTAACGGGGACTGGCGGTTCCTTGGAAACCCTGACCGGTTTGGCTGTCGGCTTGATTTCGGGCGGGGGCTCGGAAATCATTACGGGCTCGGCTTTCGCGGCAGTAAGAGTAATGGCGGACTGCTTTTCGTTTGAGTCGGGCTTGACCTGAGCTTTGCCGAAGGGCTTTGCGGGTTCCGGTTCCGGCTCGGACTTGTCCTGAGCGGAGTCGATGGGGCTACCTTTAACGTGACCGAAGTCCTCCGGCACCGGCGTGGATTGCGCATGGACCTGTGGCGCTTCCTTGGCAATGACTACCGACTTCACCGGAACGGGGTTCGCCGTTGCGACGAGCCTTTTCTCCACGACGGGCTTGACCGCCTTGCTCACTGGAGCAGTCCGCACGGCAGGAACGAAGAACTCGCAACGGTAATCGTCCGTTACCTTGACCAGGCCCTTGTTGGTTGCAACGCGCACCTGCCTTTCCGGGTTCTGAATCACCAGGTAAGGCCCCCGGACATCCGGCTTGACGGTGCGTGCCTTGCCGGAACAGTCCTCGGACGTGAAAACACCAGGCTTAACGGATGACCGAAACTGGAAATACAGTTCCTTCTGGTCTCCATGCACCTGTGGTCGAGCGTCGCGAGCCCCGCTCACGGTGTAATTGAAGGTCCATTCGGTATTGGCGTCGGCCTGCACGCCAGCGGCGGCCAACGTAGCGAGAAGGATGGCTGGAATTCTTTGCATGACTTTTATTTCCTGGATTCCTGGGGGAAAACGCCGAGCGGATTGCTGGCGCGGTTCTGTTCGCGGACTTGTTCCGGCTCTCGCCCTGTCACTGTGGATGCAGGCGTGGATGCAGGCTCGGGGCTTAACGCCGTCACGACGGACCGGGATGGGGGCTTGCTGGACGGGATCGCTGGCCCTGCGGCAGGTGGTGCAGACTGCGGTGAGACATCGATCAGTTCGACACCCAGCGTGGAGCCGCCTTCGGACTGGACGCGGATCTTTTGCGGCTGCCCGTCGATATGGATAACGGCGCCCTGCTGGTTCCATGCCGGATCTCCGGTGGCGGCAACCTGCCTGGCCTTGATGCCGCCGGGCAGAATGACGTAGCTCTTGCCTGCACCGGAGAACGCCTGGCCCTGGCCTTCGGTGATCCGGTAGGCATCGAAATCCCACTGCTCGTCCCACACGATCTTGACGATTTCTTCGGTATCGGGGCTCGCCTGGGGTGAACTGGCGCACCCCGTGACCAGGAGAGCGGACGCCAGGGCTGCGCCAATGGATAGGAGCTTGATCACAGATTGCCTCCAGAAAGCAGCAGGTCTTGATTGACCATGACGTTGAAGGTGGCGCCCGGCTCCAGGGTGATGGTGGGCTTGCGATTTTCGTAGGGCTTGGCCATCTTCTCGGCAGCCTTCGTTAGAATCTCTCCGTGAGCGCTGAGATCGTTGCCGTTGTCGCTGCCGCCGCCGCTGTAGACGTTGACGTTTGTGCCGCTGGAACCGCCGACATCGGGCTCCATGGCCCAGGCAACAGTGGCCACCAGCAGTTGCGAGCCCAGCATTTCCCAGAAGTGGGTATCGACCTTGCCGACAAGTCCGGACGAGCCCTGGTTATCCGTGCCGTTGGCCGCTTTCAGGTACAGCGAGCGGCCATCGGGCAGGATGATGCGGTGGAAGGCGGCCATGACGCGGCGCTGACCCTGCTGGACATCCGAGTTGTACTGGCCGATCAGGCGCGATCCGGCGGGGATGGCCAGCTTCAGTCCGTTTTGCGTCTCGTAGACGTTACTCATGACGCGGGCGGTGATCATCCCTGGCAGGTCGCTGTTGATGCGGGACATCAGCACTGCGCGGAGGATGGTGCCCTCGTGGACCACCGTGCCCTTGCGGGCGGGGGACGCCATGATCGCGGACTGTTCCCCGTTCGAGTTGGCCATGCGATCCCGCCAGCGCTCATCGCCACCACGTTCATCCTTGGGCTGCTGCCCCAGTGCGTCACGCATGGACTGATAGCGGTCCTCGAAGCTGGAATCCGTGCCGCGTTGTCCTGATCCCGTCGCAGTGGATTTGGCGCCAAGCGCGGACACCGCTCCTGTGATCTGGTCGGTGCCGGGGATATTGAGCCCGCCTTGTTCGCCACGGATCGCAATCACTTTAGAGATGGCTGCTGCATCTTTGCGCTCCAGATCCTTGTCATTACCTTGCGACTGGTTTCCTTGCGCGGGGGATGGCGCCGTGCCC
Source organism: Gammaproteobacteria bacterium RIFOXYD12_FULL_61_37 (assembly GCA_001801995.1). Lineage (GTDB taxonomy): Bacteria > Pseudomonadota > Gammaproteobacteria > Chromatiales > Chromatiaceae > YD12-FULL-61-37. The sequence continues at coordinate 35,082 of MGZB01000026.1, forward strand.
GGTTGGCGGTTGGCGAGATTACGCTCCTTCATCTCCAGTTCGCGCTTGGTGCGTTCCATAGCCAGTTCCCTTTCACGCAGGGCGCGTTCCGCCTCCAGGGCTGCCTCGTTTTGCTTGCGGATCTCCGCGATGAGCGCGGCCTGATCCGGTGCCTGCTGTTCGGTTTTGGCGGGCTCCTGCTTGGGCTTGTCGCCGCCCGACATCAGCCCCTTGATCAGAAAGCCGATCATCATGATCGCGGCCAGGAACAGGATGGCCGCCACATGCAGATTGCGTGGGATTTTGATGGCCATGGCGGTTTACCAGTTATTCACGTCGTTAGGGTTGTGGGACCAGGCGTAGCCCTGCCCACGTTTTTCGTTGCGCTTTCCTTCGCTCTTCACCACCACCTCGGACTTGCCTGCCTTGAGCACCAGCTCGTCGATCACGCGCTGCACCACCATGTAGTCGCCGCGCATGCTGTAGTTGACCAGGACCAGCTTGCCGTTCTCGCGGATGAAGGCGGCGGGGGTGTCCTGGATGCCATGGGGCAGGCGGAGCCAGGTACGCTCACCGTCATCGAAGATGTTGGTGGGGGTGAAGGGCGCTTTGCCCTTCACGCGGTAGCCAAAGCTGAGCTTGTCGGGGGAGGCGATGTCGCCGGCTTCTGCATTGGCTGTCGGCGCGACGGACTGCTCAGTGACGCCGGCACGCGCCACTACCAGGGACGGATACTCCCAGCTCACCCGCTGATACCAGTTGCCGTCGGCGGGCATGGAGCGAAGCTGCAACTGATAGGTGCGCTTGTCCGTCACCAGCGTGGCGCTGGTGTACAGATTCTCCCGTGAGGGCTTGATGAAGATGTGCCCTGGCGCCTGGTCATAGACCCATTGCACGGTATCGCCCAGGGCGAAGGCGACCAGGGTCTCGCCAGACGACATCTTGATGTCGGTGATGGCGTTCGGTTGCGTTAGGACATCGAAGGTTCGGTTTTCATCGAAAACGAACCGGACCAGGCGGGTTTCCTGCGGGAATTGGGAGGGCTCCATGGCGGCGTTGGCCTGGCCAATTCCGGCGAAAGCGAGCATGACGGCGAGAGCGATCCCGCTGCGTGGATTATTTTTCTGCATTGAATGAAACCTCTTTGGTCCAGTTGAAATCGGTTACGAAAAACCCGATGGGGTTTTGCATGATGTCCTCCGCCGTCTTGGGGGGCTGGATGATCCAGTGGAGGGTCATCATGTAGGTCTCGACGAGCGGCTTGGTCTCCTTGCGCCGCTCAACCACCTCGAAGCGCACCATGGCGATGCCGTCACTCACGAAATTGACGGATTTGACCTGGACGGCGGACGTGAGGGATTTGTCGGAGGCGGAGCGCTCGATCGGTTTGTAGGCGGCGACGTGTTGGCGGAAGACCTCGTTGGCCTTGCCGCGCGTCATGCTGTAGGAAGCTTCCAGGCTCTTGGTGGTCAGAGCGGGATCGATACCCCACAAGGCCTCGGTCCAGCGCGAGATGAAATAGACGATCTGCGCCTGGGTGGGGGTGAAGCCATCGCGGGCCGCGCCCACCACCGTGGCTTTGCCGGTCGGTTCCACCTCCACGACGTAGGGGACCACGCTCTTGAGCGGTAGCATGAAGAGAATCGTCCCGGTCAGGGCGAGCGACAACACGCCGTTCAACAAGGCGATGATGGCAAAGCGGTCCCGGTCCAGCTTCGGTTTCTCGTTCCGGCCCCATGCCGCCATTGCGGCCTGGGGATTCATGCCCGCCGGGGGCGTCAGATCGTCGTGGCGCATCTCAAGCAGCCTCTTCCAGCATCAATTCAATGACCTCTTGCCGCCACAGCAGGCTGTGCGGACGAAGCTCACCTTTGACGTACGGCGCGACATTGCCCCACTCCGCCCCCTCCTCGGTCAGCTCCCATTCGCCGCGTCCGTGGCGGGATTGCAGCCCGATCTCCTCAAGCCGTGCATTTACCTCGGCGGTGCCTATGGCAAGCGCGGCGGCAATCTGGGACGGATCAACGAGGGCGAAAGGGTCGTCGCAGGAGTTGGGAGCGGGCAGCAGTCCGCTGGTGGCATGAACAGGATCGGTGGGGGAAGGGAGCGCCCTTCGGAATGGCGTAACGTCGATGCCGGTTCCGGATTGAATGGCGTCCAATGCGGCCGACATGGCCGCCCCTGGACTGATGCCACGGGTCCGTGCCATCGTTTCGCCAATGGCGAGCAGGGCGGCGACGCGGCTCTGGAGACTGTCAGCCAGGAGCGCAGTCGCGGCGGGTGCAGCAACCGCCGGAGCCGCAGGATGGGCATAAGCGCCGGTCTTGCGCAGGGACGGCAGGACCTCGCTGGTTATCCATCTCTTGAAGCACTGGGCCGCCGGCTTGCGGCTGGTGAGTATCAGGCTGTACAGGCCTGACTCGTTGACGTGATTAGTGGGCTGTTTGCGCCCCATGGCGTCGATGACCTCCATTTTCTGGAGGTCATCGGCATCGACGTGTGATTTGATGGCCTGGTGGGGATTGCTGAGTTCCAGCGCGGCACATACATCCTTGGCATTAAACCAAGGAGCGCCGTCATTCTCCTGGATCACTCTGACGTTATGGGCCTCAAAGTCAAAAGCCATGTTCTGGTTCTGGTGCATGCTGGCGTACCTGTTGTTGGTGCTGTGCATGCACTCTACCCGCCGGAAAGCGCGCAAAGTCGTCAAATAACCCCGTTAAAACGGCTTATTCGAGAAATTGAAAAATATTTTCCCGGGGAGCCTTTGATCTCGTGAATTCGCGACAGGGCATCCGAGTCAACTCTCGCGGACGCGATCTTCGGCTACTCGTGAGGCCCCGTCCGCCCTGCGCCTACCGGGGACTATCCGCCTCGCGCTTCGCACTTTCTTGGCGGACAGCGATTGAAGGCCATAACACACGACCGAGAGATATAGAGCGTGCGCTGGCCGGTGAATTCGATCAGGACGCAGACCGGCGCGATCTTCAGCGTGAG
>MGZB01000027.1 GCA_001801995.1 Gammaproteobacteria bacterium RIFOXYD12_FULL_61_37
GGCATGGGTCTCGGGTTCGAGTTCCTGCCCGTGCGGAACAAGAACGGGCGGCACCTTGAAGCGGTTGCCGTAGTCGGCAACGTGATCCATCGCATCGGTCAGGAAGCCGCCCGTGCCGCAGGCCGGATCATACAGGGTGCGAATCAGTCCCGGATTAGACTCGAACAGGGCATCGTCGGGATCGAGCAGGAGGGCAGTCGCCAGATGCACAACGTCGCGGGGCGTCATAAAGTCTTCGGCCCCTTCGTTCACCTCCGCGCCAAAGCGGCGAATGAGATGTTCGTAGAGGTTGCTCATGACCCGATCCGGCACTACCTCGGGGTGAAGGTCGATACCCGCGAAGTTCTTGCAGATCTTGTACAGAACTCCAGCCTTGTCGAGCCGAATTAGGGTATTGGAGAAATCGAACTGCTCGAAGATGATCCGAGCGTTGTCGGAGAAATGGGCGATATAGTCCTGGAGATTCTGGCGGGTCTTCGTGCTACCCAGGTTGCCTAGCGCGTATTTAGACGTGTTGTAGAAGGGATAGCGCGTGGCCTGGCGAAGGATCAGGTCGATGTCGATCCCGGTATCCTTGAAGGTAGCATTGGTTTCGCAGGCATCTTTTCGCGTCGGCTCCAGAACGCACTCAAGGCGGCGAAGCAACGTGAACGGCAAGATGATCTTGCCGAAGTCGGTGTGCTTGAAGTCGCCCCAAAGGTCTTCAGCGTTTTTCCATATGAAATCCGCTAGTGATGCACCCGAGCCAGCCAGTTCTGCCATTCCGTCCTCCAACCATGACTTGCACAAAACAGACTAGCAGTATCATGGAGCATGTCAACCATGTTTTGCACGAAACGGAGAAATTTCAAACTATTTAGGCGAGGACCGATCCAACCTCGGAATGCACATAGCCGAAAAACGCAAGGCCCTGGATTTCGTTTTGGATTTTGTCGCGTGGCAACGGCGCTCATGCCGCCCCCCCTGAGTTCTTCAGCGCGAGTCCCAGATGAGCCAGCCCCTTCGGCGTAAGCATGATCTGGTCACTCCATTTCCGAGTGCTATCCATTCCGGCGAGAGATTCGCTGGTATGGAAATGGCCATCGGACACTCTTTCTGGCGCGGAGAAATAGCGACCATTCGGGGTTTTTTTGTAAAGCCAGCCCTGATTTTCCATCCATAACTGAAGCTTGATTAACTCCTGCCGGAGGAGCTTGGCCGCGTTACGGAGCGTGAATGCTCCTTTCGCTTCGACTTCTTTGGGGGGGCTGGAGGTGAATGGCGAGGGCTTCTGGCCCTCGATCCCTTCCTGAAGCGCTAAGCGCCGTTCTTCAGCCTCGATTGCGAGCTGGATGATCTCTTTCCGCGTCCGCGCTGGGGCGCTGGCTGCGACGTTAAAATTCTGGGTTGGATCTGTTGTCGGCAAGGCGTGGTCAAGATGTGCTTCGTCCATTTTTTTCTTTAGCCTTTGACGTTGACGATAGGCCGCACATGGTGCAGCACATCCACCAACTCGCTTTGGAGTTGCATTACCTCGAAAATGTCCTTGTAAGCCATGGGCGATTCGTCCAGGGTCTCCTGTCCCACTCGCGCCACAACGCCGGATTCCCGCATCGTCTTTTCGAATTCAGACGCGCTCAGGCATGCCTTGGCTTTGGCGCGGCCCAACACCCGCCCGGCACCGTGAGAACTTGAACGGAGGCTTTCGGGGTTGCCTTTGCCGCGAACAATGAACGAGCCGTCCCGCATATTGCCGGGAATCACTCCCAGCATGCCGTCCTCGGCATGGGTCGCCCCCTTGCGGTGAATCCAAAGTCCGTCTTTGTACTCGGCGTGATTGTGGTTGCGGTTGATGAGCCCGCTCCAGTCGCCCTCCCCTTCGCATTGTTCGGAGAGCGCGGACAGGACTCGGGCCAGAATTTCTTCCCGGTTTGCGAGGGCGAATTCCAGGCACCATGCCTGATCGTTGGCGTAGGAGCGCCCCAGGTCCGTATCGGCGCGTAATCCGAAACAGCCCTCACGGGCCTTGCCGTCGCCTGACGCGAGCTGCATGAATTTTTGAGCTACGCCATGGCCTGCTCCACGGGAGCCGGAGTGGATGATGATCCAGACTCTCTCGCTCTCGTCGGCACCCACCTCGATGAAGTGGTTCCCCCCGCCGAGTGAGCCGATCGACCGGAATCCCTTGCGCACATCAAATGCGCTCCGACCCAGAACGGATAGATCGTCGGCATTGAGGCCGCAGTCCACGGGATGCGGATTGACCTCGAACCCGACCGGTACGCGGCGATAGATGCCCTCGAAGATCGCTCGTGCCGTTACACGCACATCCGTCGCGCGGAAGGATGTCGGCAGGGCACCTACTCCGCATCCGATGTCGTAGCCAACGAATGCCGGGAACACCATGTCCTGGGCCGCTACCACGCCCCCAACGGGCAGGCTGTAGCCCTGGTGGGCGTCCGGCATCAGCGCGCCCCGTACAATCGCGTCGTGCTCCATCACGGAAACGAACTGGTCGATGGCGCCGGAATCAAGGTATTCGGCGAAGATGCGATAGGGCTTGCCAGTGGCATCGAGTTTTTTCAGGCGCATCAATGAGTCCTCCCGTCCGGCATTTTATCCAGCACTTCCCATGCGTCTCTTATCCGGCAGAACTCATCAAGGCTGACGCTTCCGCTTTCCAGGGAGCGAACCAGGCGCCTCCACCGGCCCGTCCATTCCAGCACTGACTGTGCATTCGTTTGCGAGGGAAGACATGCGCCATAAGTTGTCGCTATTCTTGCGGCCTCCCACAGCGGCAGATATTGCAGCAGCCAGTCTCGCAAGGCTGTCCGCGCGCTTGCTGCTCGCGGTATTTTGACGCAGAGGTCTGCTGCGACTTTTTCAGCGACATCCAGCATGTCGCTGAGTCTTCTTTCTGCATCCGCGACCGCGTGCGGCAGCGCGGTAAAATCGAGCCCTGGAATGTCGCCGTGGTCCAGTGCGAGGTCTTCCAAAAAAAGATTTTTGACCTGTGCGGGATCGAGTGTTGGATCGCTGATGGCGCGGGTAAGGCTGTTCGCGTAGGCGGGGGCGAAATTGCTGCGAGACAGTGAGCGCGGAATTCCTTCGAGAGCCCAGTAGCCTGCGTGCTGCTTTCTCTTCTGAAACAGCGTTTCATCTTCCGTACACCAATTGCCTGCTGCCATCATTTGGTCACGTTCCTCGATAAGGGCGAGGGTGATTGCGGCGTCGATTACGTACTTGGCTCGCCAGGGATAATCGTCCCAGTGAGTCATCGCTCTGAACAGGGCTGCCCTGTTATTGCAGAACAGCAGCCAGCCTGTCGGCAACAGGTCGTTTTCGCCGTGGCTGATCGCAACGTAATCGCTGCATTCGCGGTGCGTGTCAATCATTTCGTCTCGAACCGCCTGATCATCGCTGTGCAAATACAGCACGCCATCGACAAAAGATCCCGGTTCCGGCAGAGGCAAGTCGCACGGCAAAAGTGTCCCGGTGGGTTCCGCGCCAGAGCGCGGCGTATCGGTTTTGCACAAATGCATCAGGAATGCTCCCGGACGGAAAGCGTAAGGGATTCGCCGTCGGACAGTGGACAGGCGCCGCGCGCCTGCGTCGAGCTGCTTACGCAGCGATTGCCGACGAGATTGTCGGCAATCTGGAAGCGCATTTTGACGCGGCAAAGGCGAATGCCACCCCAGGTCGAATCCGAAACGCTCAACAGGCAGTCCTGGACGCTTGTCGTTACGCGCATCGGGCATGTTCCTTTTTCCGCAGTACCGGCAGCTCCGCAATGGCGCGGCGAAGTTGTTCAGCGCCGGGAATATCAGCATGCGGCTGCATGCCGGTCAACGCGCCCAGCTCCAGGATGACCGTATCGTTGTACCGCTCGACGCCGACGAACACGGCATAGGAGGCGTGCAGGCATTCCGAGTGCAACTGGTACTCCAGCAGTGCATTCCAGTTCTCGCCGACGATGCCAGCGGATTTGCTGGCGGAAAGGACAAGGCTGTCCCCGGCTCGCCCGAAAATGGCGCCGGCCTTGCCGAGTTGTTCGAGCAGCCGCTGGATCACGGCGACGGTGCGGGCGTTGGCGAATTTTGCTTTGCTGTGCATGGTTTTTTTCGACCTCTCGGTTTCGCGCGGGATTGCTTTAAGCCAGGTTACCTGGCACTGGAAAAATGCAACCCGCCCGCGATCTAAGCAGGATTCCCTGCATCCAACAGCCAGGCGGCTCGCAGGCGCGCCATTTCCCGGCTCTGGACGCCGCATCCGCAAGTCAATTTTTGGTACAGGACCTCCCATGTCGCGATCCATTCGTTCAGCGCAGAGCGAGAAGCGCCGCTGGGACGCCGGATGCCGAGCAGTTCGGCAATGCGACAGGCCCGGTAGTCGGGCGTGTGTTTTCCGATCCAGCCACTCAGCTCTTTTGCCGAGAGGCCGCTGGGAACTGTGTCTCCGATGAGTGCCGACATTTGACGGGCCAGGTCGCAACGAAGGCGCTGCGACTCATGAATTGCGTCGACGGCATTCTTGGTGGAAGAGATGGTCGGGATAGACAGGAAGCTGATCCGGTCGTCGATAAAGCCCTCCAAAAACGCATCCTTGACGGTGGATGGGTCCATCGAGGGGTCGGTCAGCGCCCCCGGCTCGCCGTCTTCGGACAGGAGTTCGTAGGCGAACCCGTCCGGAAGCGGCCCCTCGATCTCCCACACCCCGGTGACCACGTCCTCTCCGTCGCGAACAAACACGACGGACCAGTCGGGCGAGTCCCAGCGTAGGAGCACACGCGCGATCGCCTTCCGGTCATCGCTGAACAAAAGCCAGCCGTGCTGCAAAATATCGCTGTCGTCGGTAACTTCCGCGACGAACGCATAGTCGCTGGCGTGTGCCAGTATCAGGCTGTCGCGCTCGTGCCGGGCCTGCTCGAACAGACAGAGCACGCCATCCACAACGGAACCGGGCGCGGGCATGGGGGGGTCGAGAAGAGGCGTGTGGCTGACCGGAATCCGGCTCGGATCTTGGTCTTGCATGGAGTGCTCCTGTGGGGCTTGTTCGTGTTCGGGCGGGTCGGTCCTGGAAAGACGCCGTCCGCAATTTCGAATACCGAGCAGCGCGAAAATGGTGCTGGCTTGGTATTCGAGGCTGTTCGCCGCGACCCACTCGTCCAGCGCCCTTGGCGGCATGCCTGCGGGGCTGGGCAGACCAAGGCGTCCGGCCGTTTCAACTGCGCTTTGACGGCGATAAATCCGGCTTTCAAGGACCGAGCGCGCCACCTGATGCACCGGGGCAAAATACCAGCCTTGCTCCTCGGCATTTTCCAGCCAGGCATCAAAACCCTCCTCCAAGAAGCGCTTCCGGGTCATCGGTGAACTGTAGCCTGTTGGCCAATTGCACAGCGCCCAGGTGTCCGGGCTGGTACGCGACATTCGCCAGTTGTTTTCGTCCCAGTGAGTTAGCGCCTCGAACAGGGCCATCTTGTCGTTGCCGAACAGCATCCAGCCGTCTGGCAGGAGGTGGTTGTGGTCGTGGACCTCGATCACGAAATCGTGGAAGCCCTTGTCGCCCAGGATCAGTTCTTCCCGCTCGAAGGAGTCGGGCTCGAACAGGTAGAGCACGCCGTCCAGGATCGAGCCAGACACGGGCATGGGCAGGTCGCGAGGAAGCGGGCGTTCGGCTGAATTTTGGCTCGGAGATGAGTTTTGCATGCTGTGATCCTGTGACATTGCTGGCATTGATGGGCAGATGGTACGCGCCGCAAGTGGTGACGAGTTCGCCGAATAACGGCTTTTAACGGGGTTATTCGGGTTTTCTGCAAGGTCCCCGTCGAACCAGTGGGGTCATCCCCCTCCGAGGGATCTGTGGCGGACTGGGGCCGCTTGGCGGCCCTCTTTGGTTATAGAATGGTTAAAGAAAGGTTAGAGGCAAAAAAAATGGCCTTTTTCATTATTAAATTCAATGAATTGGAGTTATCCACCGTGTGTCATCTGTCACGGTTTCGTGCTTCATCTGTCACGGTTTCGTGCTTCATCTGTCACGGCATTTGGCAGTATTTCGTTCAAAGGAGGCGGTAATCGTGTGTCATCTGTCACGGAGAGTGTGGTTTTTTTGCGGAAAAGCGTAACCATGGGGTGCCGGACCGGATTGAGTTAGAAAGTTATTAACAGGCCGTAAGCGATATGATCGCAGCCATTGCTCAATACGGCTCTCTTGCGTGACAGATGAAACATGAGCATCAGTGCTTGACGTGTGTCATCTGTCACGGACCGTGTGTCATCTGTCACGGCAAGGCGGCCAAAAAAAACCACCGGCCCGTGCGCGGCAATCAGGATCGCTTGCAGTGGATGTTATCGCTGTCGCCGAGGAGAGCTAGATCCACGATGCCTGCATCCTGTATTTCCACGCAAGCGCCACGAACTGTCCGGCGCCACCCGGACAAGCTGGAGTCACTTGAGTCGCACATCCGCCGGAACTTCTCCAGGGGAAGGGGGAAGGGCTGTTGATGGCTCACGACGTAATCCGCCAGGCGTCGCGCCACCGGTGAGAGCTTTCGGTATATGTCCCAGGCATGCCTGGCGAATGTGTTGCCCGCGAATAGGACGATCATGTTGGGATCGATCCATACCCGGTAATGGGCCTGTTTGCCCTGTGCGTCATTCAGAGACTTGTAGTCCTTGATCAGCGAGAAGCGCCCGCTGACGCCAAAGGCTTTTTCATTCAGAATCAGGATCTCGTTTGCGCTGATCCTGGAAATGCACTCGCGAACTTTGTCGTAATATTTGCCGTTTTTGTGCCAGCCAATATCAATGGCAAGATCCTTGATAGAGAACTCAAAGGGCAGCCCCATCGGCACTCCTTCTCCGTATTGAAGTATTTGCATCCAGATCAATTCATCGTCCTCCGCTCTCAGCTCAATGCCCGTGTAGCGGATGGAGATGTTTTCGTTGTAGTGGAACAGTTTTTCCCTTACAAGGGTGCGCCGCGCATCACTTTTGTTCCGAGCAGTAAACAAAGCCGACCGAGCAAAGTCATTGGGCATGATTCGCTGATTCTTCCCGGTCCCCGGGAAAAGCAGGTCCATTTGTATGGGTTGCCGTGTGTTGATGCCTCGCTTGCTGAGGTAGGCATCGCGGCGCATTTTTTCAAGCCTTGAGGGCATCTCGTCAGCGCCATCGGCTTTCGGCTGGCACTGACTTGACTCCGGCTCTGAGTCGTTGACGTAGTGAATTGGCTGCTTCATGCCCGTCATTATCGTGACGAGCATGTGGGAATGGCGGCGGAATAACCCCGTTAAAACGTCTTATTCGAGAATTCGCGGTGCTTAGCGGTAGGAATCCCCCGGCTTTAGCCGTGGGGAGGAGGTCAAGCACGAATCTGGTAAAAATTGCTTCAAATCGCGAATTCTTCGCGCAAAAACTGCACGATTTCCATCGCCGTGACCCTGTCGAGATCCAGGCTGATTTCTCTGTCGCTGTACCAGGAATCAGGCGAGTGTTCGGTGTATTCCAGGGCCACGTCCCTGATGCCGTTCCCGTAACGGGTCGCCACAAAATGGCAGGACGGGCTAATTTCGATTTTTCTTTGTTCCACGGCAAAAGCTCCCCGGTCAGTTGTATTCCGTCCCGCCGTTGCGCATCAGATAGTCCGCTGATACGGACTTCAGACAGACGCGGCCGATGGCGGGATCATGGCGCTCGATGACCGGCACCATAACGATTCCCTCGCGGATATGGCCTGCGTCCAGCGACGTTCGGCCATCTGTATATTCGCGCATGATTGCCTCTGAGAAGGGGCCGCGATACAGCACGGGGACCGTCTCGAATCCGAATCTTTCCCGGAGCGATCCTTCCACAAAGCTCCAGCTTTGGTATCGCTGGCTGCCGCGATAGCCGTAGGCTGCCGCGAATACCCGGAAGCCTATTTTCCGTCCATAGGCAAGATCCTGGACACCGAGGCCGAACGTCTCGCCCAGGATGAAATTCGGCACGAGAACGCCTTCCGGGTTGTCGCGCTGAGCTTCGTCGATACGTTCAATCAGGTCGCGCGTGGACCGGACGTACAGGTTGTCCCGGTTGCGGTCGTTGTTCTTCAAAACCAGTCCCTTGGCGCCCAGCCCCTTGCTGAATATCAGGATGTTCTTCTTCTCGCCGAAGGCCTCCGGATGCGCGTCGGCGTAAGGCAAGATTGCGAGGCCGGTAAAAGAGCCGTGCAGCTTCTCGGTAAAGATCACCTCCTCGCCATCCCGCAAAATGCCGGGATAGGATTTCCAGTTCTCCACGTCGAAATCCAGAGTCAGGTTCGTGCCAACATTAAAAACCTCACCCGCCATGGATACAGGAATGGGCGGCTCGTATTTCACGATGCCGAGAATCCCCGCCACATCATCCCCTTCGGCGACATTGGCGAATGCTCCACCGCCAGGCCCCGCGATGATCTGCCCTGAACTGGCACTATCCTGGACAACCGAATAGCAAATACCTTGCGACAGTTCGCCGCGCAGACGGATTGCCTTGACTCGATTGCCCGCCTTGCCGCTCAGTCTGCCCTTGTTTTTCTCAGCATCCCAGAAACCCAAGTGCTTCAGGAGCCACTCTGGCAGTAGTGATGCCTCGGGGAGATAGGCCACGAGGTCGCCTTGCTGGAACTGGTCCTTTTTGACGACGCTGCGATAGCCGTCGATAACGGCGAGTTCTATGGCGTCCGCGTTGGGATGCGGCTCAGTGGCCAGGATGCGCTTGATGGGGACTGCGAATGTACTCATGTTTTTTACTCAGATTGGTGTTTTACCAATCCGAAATAACACGGGTTTCGGAAATCGCAAGCCCCCAAAAAATCAGTCGAGAAACCAGTGCAAACAGGTCTCGATCAGCCACCAGCCGACGGCACCGCTGGCTGCGATAAGCGCAACTTCCCGTCCCGCTCCGAACATCCAAAGCGGAATGGCGCAGAGAAGGACGAGAAAAATGGCGAGATTGGAAGCAAACAGCCATGCTCCGCCAGGCTCGTTCCAGAATTTCCATGGAGGGACTTTGGGCGGCTCGGATCTGCTGAGTTTCGCCGGGAAAGAGGCGGTTGTACTGCGGGTTCGCACAACAGCTTTGAATTGGATGGACACTGGAAGCTCCCCTTACTCTTTGTTGTGCCGCTGAAGTTCTTGTTCTTTGAGGTCGTTTTCCAGCTTCAGACGACGGGTCCTTTCACCGACCCAATCTGCGCCGCCGGCCAACCAGAATACTATGCCGATGGCAAAAACAGTGCCTGCAGCGTCAAATGCTATATCCACAAATAATCTCCGCGTTGGTATTGGAAGCGTTGCGCGCCACTGGCGTCAACAGGAGGCGCGAGACATGTGGCTGTGAAATGCCTAACATGGAGGCGATCTCAGATTGTGTGCGTCCCTCTGTGCGCAGCGTTTTTGCCCTGGCTGCGAGCGCGTCGCTTTTGGCTCTTCGCTTCTGATTGTTATCTTCTGCGCCGCGTTTTTTTCTCCGATACCATGTGGATCGACTGATCCCCTCGGCTTCCCATGGCTCGCCTATAGAAGGCCTTCCCCCTAGCCGGCCCCTTTGGCGCTGAATTTCCGAAAATGCAGGATCACATTTTCCGCTCCCCGCTGAATATACGTCCCAAGCCCAGTTGGCGAGTGATTCCACAGTCGATCTCACATGCTCGTCGCAGAGGGGCAGATTACAATTAATGATCGCTCGGGCTTTACTTTCAACAGCGACGCGCCAAGTGGCGCTGTCGCCACTGCTTCGGTAGTGATTTACGTTGGCGCAAGCCCACTTTCTAAGCTTGCAATACAGATCTTGGTTTCTTTTTTGGTTACTTTCCGCCACGGACCGCTCCTGCAATTTCTTCATACACCTCACGCGCCGAGATCAGTTTCTCCAATCCCGTCCCCCGAAGACCTGGCGCTGTATTGAAATCTATGGCGTAAAGCAAATTTCCCGCATGCACGAAATCCACTGCGAACAGGGGATAAGGGATGGCGACGCCCTCGTCCTGCGACCTTGACTTCTTTTCACACAGGACCTCGATCTCCACCTCGCCGCAATTGGAGCGCCAGTCGTCCAGACTCGTATATCTGAGCCAGAATTGGCGCTTCCCGATGCGGAGATACCGTAGCGTCCGTCCAAGGCCCGTGGGCGTGTTGGCGATGTGCTCGCTTGCCAGGTGCTCGGGGTACTGCGCCAGCGCCTCGTCCAGGGTGACCTTTACCTTCCCCTCCCCGGTATGGGCCTCGGGGTCGATGTAGACCACAACCTCGGCGAAGGGCGCGGCCACGCCGCAGGCCTCGCGCAGATGCGGCACGAGGTGAGCCACTATGCCATAGCGCGGCGTCGTGAGGCCCAGGGCGGACATGTAGGCGAACATCTCCTTGCGGTCCATGCCCTGGGTCGAGACGCGCTCGAAAACGCGCTCGGGCCGCTGCCAGGACGCGGCGAACTGGTGGTCGTAGTAGTCGTGAAAATCGGTGTGTAGTCCGACGGAAGTGGCGGAGGGTTGTGTGGTCACGGGAAATGCTCCTTTGGCTTTGTTCTGCCCCATGATCCACGGTCTTGGAAAAACGCAATGGGCAACAAAAAACCCGGTCCCCTGCGTTATACGGCAAGGAACCGGGTTTCGTTTTTTTGGATGCAGAAGCTGCGGGGTTTTGGGGCTCGCCAGGCCCCGTGTTCGATTTTCCCCCGGTGGCGAGCCGGGGGGCATTCGGTGGCGCCTTCCTTGCGCCTACTTTGGGTAACTATACCAAAAAACTTGCACTGTAAAGCGGAGAATAACGGCTTTTAACGGGGATATTCGAGAAATTTTCGCTCAAAGCTCGATTACACAATCCGGCTGGAATCCCTCGGTTCGCTCGTGCTGATAACCCCGCTGATTACTGATCACTCGACAGCCGTTTCCGGAATAGAAATCGATCCTGTGCTTGTCCATCAGCCAGGCCAGGTCCGTTACGAAATAGGGCGACAATGCACTTTTCTCGAACCGAGGCTCCGCGCAGTTCCGGTGCGGCGCAAAGTGAGTCAGAACGACAGTTTTGCCGTCGAATGGCTTGGCGAGTTCCCGGTCCAGCCAGGATACCGACCCGCAGTGGAGGTCCAGCGTGTCCTGCGGAAATAGCCGCTTTCCGCTCTTTGTACCGATGAGCCGGTAGTCGTTTATGGAGAGAAGGGCCGCGTGCATGGAAGTCGGGATCTTGTCCTCGCCGTGCAGATCGAATCCGCTCCAGAGCGTACAGCCGAGAACGCGCAATCCTGGCATTTCGAAGGTGTTCCGTTCGAGAAGATGGACGCCTTTCCTGGCGTATTTGCGACGGAGCGCCGCGAGCGGCATGAGGCGCGAATGGTAATACTCGTGGTTGCCGACGACATAGGCGACAGAGCGCCGCTGGAAAGAACTCGCCGCCCATTCGAGCCCGCCGGCAAGGCTGCCAATATCGCCCGCCAGAAGCACGAGATCCACGTCCAGCTCAGGTGGTTGCCAGCATCCCCAATGCGGCTGTTCGAGGTGGAGATCGGAAAAAAGCGCGAGACGCATGGTTATTCCGCTTGGATATTGGTTTTTACGAGGCATCGGTGCTTTCTCGCCGCCGCTGTACAGAACGGAACCCTTCCCGCCAGATGGCTGCCAACGACTTGCTGTCCGGATCGTCGAAGTCGGCATAGGGATTCGATGTCTCACCAAAGCCAGATTGCGCCGCCTTCTCCCCCTCTTTCAGCGTGATGGCGTCCATGGCTTGCTTCCAGCTTTCCCGCCAGTCTGCTGTGGACTCGACAGGCTTGGGATCGGACGACGCGGGAGTTGCCCGGTCTAGGAGTGCATGCAGATTCCGCCGTGATGGCGCATTTTCAGGTATTCCCGCCTGATCCAGCAGATCATTAAGCTGCCGGATGGCCTTTTCAGCAGCACCCAGGGCAAACACGGCTCGCTTGGTCAGGGCGATCGCTTGGGCATGGGTAGCGGGCAGGCGCTCGTGAACGCTTGCCATGACTCATTCCTCCGGGCCGGAAATCCGGCGCCAATGAGTGACGCTGTTCAGGACCTTGAGCACGGCAGGGCCGCAGAAGGGATCGAATTCCCACCGTCGCCAGGTGCTGGACTCGGTGTCCCACCAGCAGTCCGTCAGCCGGCGCTGCCCATAATCGGCCCACAGGTCAATGGTCGTTCCGTCTTTAGGCGCGGTTTCGATGGGCTGCCATCCGCTCTGATCCGGGACGGATGGCGCGGTCTTGCGGGAGGGCCTGGTGCGCCGGGCGGACGGATGCACGGACGGGGTGCGAGAAATTTCTTGTTCGATAATTGACATGGGCGGCTCCGATACAGATATACACCAGAATATCCCTGTCTGAAAAAATGCAAGTGCCAGGCTGGCTAAGGAAGCGTGCGTCCGAGAAGCTGATCATCAACAAAGGGGGGGACACGACCTTCGAGGAAGATTTGGCCAAAAACGTGCTGGAAATCATCACGGTGTTCTCGGCGAGGCTCTACGGCAGTCGGTCACGCAAGAACCAAAAACTGCTCGACGGCGTGAAGCAGTCCGTGGAGGCCGCCGCATGCTGATCGCCCACCAGATCGCGCTCGATCCCGGCAATGTGCAGGCGACTTATTTCGTGCGTGCGGCGGGAACGGCGCGCTTCGCTTACAACTGGGCTCTGGCGGAGTGGCAAAAGCAATACCATGCCGTTTTCAGTCCTCTTAGCCAAAAATAGAACAGCCGGAAATGAAGCCGCACGCCAGGAACAAAGGCGATCCGAAGACCCCTATAAAGATGGACACAATCCCCGCAATAGCGATGGCCCGCATGATGACGGATATAGCAGAAGTGACGGCGATGTTGTTTGGGCGAGTTTTGAGCATTTTGTTTTCTGTATTGAGCATTTTGTTTTCTGTATTACGTTGTTGTTGGTGGTTTATCGGCGGACGAATTGTATCCTCCTTCCGAAAAATGCAAGCCGTTCGCCAGCTTGTGCCGCTTCCACCATGCGCGCACGTCGTCCGGCACATACCACACCGCCGGTCTTCTGCCACGGGTGAACATTTCGGGCTTGGGCGGGTTCTCGGTCGAGCGCTGCATGTGTCCCCGCAACTGCTGATGGCTTAGCCCGAATTCCGCCGCCATTTCGCTGGCGGTTCTCAGCGGTTTTCGTGCCGGTCCGTGGTAATGGTTGCGTATGTCTTCGGCTGAAAAATGGTGGTGCAAGATGGCCCCCAGGGTCAGTTGAATTATCGATTTCCGGCGCAGAAATTCAGGTCCCGCACGGAGTTTCGTCGGACATTTGCGCATACAGCGGAAGGCCCGGAGCGGCGATGCTCTCCCTGCCCTGTATCGCCGACAGCTTCGCTTCGGACTCCATTCGCAACTGGTGCGGTGTTTTCCCCGATACGCGCTGGAGCGTAACGAGAAAGCACTCGCCGGGCAGAGTTGACCGCGAAATGAAAGTCATTTCCAGATAGTTGACGGCACCGGATTGCTCGAATTGTTCTGCGAATGTCTCGACCAGAATCCGAGCGGCTCCGCCACGAAAACCCATGGTGATGCCGTCCGACAGCGACATCTCGGTCACCAGGGTCTCTTCCATTACCCGCTGGACCAGTTGTTCCCGGAGCTTGCGGTTCTCGTCTTCGAGTGCGGCGATGGATCGCCCGCTGCGGGTGGTGGCGAAAGCAAAAAAGGCGCGAATACGTTCAAGCATGGTTGGTTTCCTTTCGCGCCTGGATTTCGCTCATCTCATGGGGACCGCTCGTTTTGCCGGATGCGGTGCCGAACTTCCGGTCCAAGAAGGACAGCCAGGACGTATCGATGGCGATGGCTAGTGCGGCTGCAACAACAAACGTGAGGAGGTCGAGCATTTCAGGGGCCTCTGGGTAAAAAAAACGGACCTAATGGACGCGTTTTTCTTCTTCAACGGGACCGGAGAGCGGCAGTTGCATCTGGTTAAGGTTTTGCGCCAGAACCGACAGCCCCAGAGGGGTCACCAGCACGCTACCGACCAGCTTTTCCGTTCCGTCCTCGCGCTCAATGGAGGCGACCTTGTGCTCCAGGTATCCGGACTGGATTTTGTCCTGGTATCCGATCCATCCCCCGCGTCCGCCGCGCCGGTAGATCCAGTGGTGATGGCTCAGGTGGTTGAAAAGCTGGCGGGGGCGAAGCTGGAGGTTTTTGGCGGCATCGGTGATGCAGAGGGAGCCGTCCGCCTTGGCGATGCGGTCCAGGGCTCCGGCCTTGGGCTTGAGTTCGCAGACTTCGCTTTCGAGCGCGATAACCTTCTCGGTGTACATGAGCAGCAGCCCGCGCATTTGTGCGGGATCGGACAGGATCTTTATCGGATCGAGTTCTTGTGCCTGTTTGACGCGGCGCTCGCACTCTATGAAATAGCGGCGGATCTGGCGTCCCTTGCTGTTGTTTTCCACCATGGACAGCTCTTTGGCTGTATCAAGAGACAAGAAATAGTCGCAGCTAACCACCTGATTTCGCTGGTTCATAATTTTATGAACAATAAAATCAACGTCTTGCGTGAAGCTGTATTTTTCAATTCTGTTCTTAATCCAGTCCGCGAATTGCTGCTTGCTTTCCACGAAAGTCCATAGATCGCGGGCATTAACGGTCTGGATCTTGCCGCCCCCTATTTCGCGGGGCTCGATCTTAATCAGGTCAATTGCTGGGCCGGGTTTCAAATTTAGCTCTGTTTGCGAAGCCATTGGCTGTTCTCCTGGACTGTGTTCTTTCAGCATACGGGGGTCCGAAAAAATGCAAGGCCCCCAGGAGAAATGCTACAGATCGAAAGTGTGAAAATGCGGCGGAATAACCCCGTTAAAACGCGTTATTCCGCCGCATATTCTCTTAAACCCCCGCTCACGCGGGGAAACCTCTTGCCGAGAAATGCTACAGGTCGAAATTCACGAAAGGCGTGCAAATAACCGCGTTAAAACGGGTTATGTTGTTGGTTAGAAATCTGGCTCGGATGTCGATCTATCCGCGTTCTTGCGCAGTCCGCACTTGCGGCAGATGAACTCGCCACGATGTAGCTTTTCAATCTCGCCGGCAAGGCGGTCTAAATCATGTCGTAGCAGGGTCATCTGCAGGGCGTAGGAGGGCGGCTCGGTTGGATCGCCTTTGCCGTTGGCGAGGATCGAAAAAAACTCGGTTTGTTTGGGTTCCGGCAACGTGCGAGCGAGGTCCTTCAGCCGCTCGAAGCGTGTAGCGAACCACTCCTGGGTGAAGGTCAGGTCCTTGTGCAGGGTCTCCGCTCGCTCGCCCATCCCTTTTATGCACGCCCGCTTCAGGTCGATCTCATCCTGAAGGGCCTCGATTTCTTCGGTGAGGACGCTATTGGCATCGCGCTCGGATTCGATCTCCGCTTCCAACGCTGCAACTTTTTGGTCGCGCTGGGCAAAGGCTTCCATGTGACGCTTGATGATTTCGATTCGTTCGCTGGCAAACCATGGCGAACTGTTCCTGTGCAGGTCGTTCAGGCACTTCTCTGCTTGGTGGGTGGCGATGATCATCGTTTGTCGGTCTCCCTGGTTGTTTATGTTCAGCATACGGATGTCCAGAGAAATGCAAGGCCACCATGGGGCTACGGGTCAAAAAATCGTGATATTCGGCGTCGCTTGCATTTTTTGGCGGTCATGTAACCTGGAAGTGAACATCAACAAAAGGAGCCGCCATGTACGCCAATTTCACTTCAACCGCCGGACGATCTTCCGGAGCTATTCCCTGTTCCTGTCGCACAGCTCGCCCTGCAAACGACGGCGCGGCGCCCGTCAATACAAGCAACGCCGAAGGGCCTTGTTACACCGGCAAGAAGGGCGCTGTCCGTGTCGTGATTACCAATCATGCGCGAAGTCGGTTCCGTGAGCGCTGGTCTGCCGCCTTCCCCGGCAAGCCCTCGCCCAACAATATCGACAACGAGATTACCGGCCGCTTCAACCGCTCGCGCCGAGTCACTGACCTGGGCGAGAAAGGCAAAAAACGACTCAACCGTTACGGTGCCGATACCCTCTTTTTCCGGGCGGACGGCTTTACGTTCGTGGTGCAGGACCGGTCCATCGTGACCATCGAAATCAGCGACAAAGACATGCGCCACCTGAACCGAAGCCCGCTGCGGCTGGCGTCTTGAGGGAGGTGGCATGAACCAAAACAAAAGCGTCCGGCGCATCCACATCAGGCCCGGCGAGATCATTGAGATCGTCGCAGATGGCACGGTAGAAATGCGGGTGATGCTGCACGGGGCGGATGACCTCCTGATCCACGTCATCGCAGAGCGAAAAAACATTGATTCGACCGGATACGCCAAGCGTGCCATCAATGCGGCAATGCAGGCGGCGAGACAGGAGTCCGATAATGCCGCAGGCTGAAACTATTTCCGTATATTGCGGCGGTGAACGCTGCGAGGTTTTTGTCCACTCCAGCGGACTGCCGCAGCTCGTGTCACTAAGGAGCGAGATGCCCGTGCTGCGCAAAGTGGAGGACATGTAATGCCGCTGATTCGCAAAGACCAAACAGTAATTGTGCGAGGACTGGTCGGGTTCGAGTGCGACCGCTGCAAGAAGCGGTTTGGCGGGGGCGATGCTGTCGAAATGGACGAGATGTTTTATTGGCACCATGAGTGCGGCTACGGGTCGGCGTGGGGGGACGGTGCCACGGTAGATGTCACTCTGTGCCAGGGCTGTGCGCACGAACTCTTTGCGGGGCTCGCCGGGGGGCCTTCGACGCCCGGCGAACCGACCCTCGACGATGCAGGGAAAGACGGCGGCCATGGTGGCAATTAGACGACGGACTCTCGCCAGCATCCCGCCGGTACATCCGCATGCCGTTCTGGACCGGATTTACCGCGCCAGAGGTATTGCGTCCCCCGCAGATCTTGATAATCGCCTGTCCGGACTGCTGCCTCCCAACTCCTTGAGGGGCGTCCGAGAGGCTGCGTTTCTCCTTGCAAACGCCATCCGTGATCAAAAGAAAATCCTGGTGATCGGTGACTACGACTGCGATGGGGCCACGGGCACGTCCATTGCCGTAGAAGGACTGTCACTGCTCGGCGCGGAACAGGTGGACTTCCTGGTACCGAACCGCTTCGAGTTCGGCTACGGACTTTCGCCCGCCATTGTCGAGCTGGCGTCCCAAAGAAAGCCCGATCTGATACTCACGGTGGACAACGGCATCTCCAGCCTGGAGGGGGCTTGCGCCGTAAAAGCACTGCCCTGGGGCTGCCAATTGGTCATCACCGACCACCATCTGGCACCGGACGTTTTGCCCGAGGCCGATGCCATCGTCAACCCGAACCAGCCTGGATGTTCGTTCCCCAGCAAGGCGCTGGCGGGTTGCGGGGTAATGTTCTATGTCTTACTCGCACTGCGGGCAGTGCTGCGGGACGAGCGGGGCTATTTCCAGGACGGAATCGCGCCCAGTCTGAACGGTCTTCTCGACCTGGTGGCCTTGGGGACCGTTGCGGACGTGGTACCCCTGGACAAGAATAACCGGGTCCTGGTGAGTGCCGGACTGCGACGCATCAACGAGGGTCAGGCCAGGCCCGGCATTCAAAATCTGCTGAACCTGAGCGGTTGCAAGCCGGGTCAGGTTACCTCAACTGATCTGGCCTTTCGCATCGGACCCCGGATCAATGCGTCCGGCAGGCTGTGCGACATCAGCACCGGCATTCGCTGCTTGCTGGCGCAGAGTCCCGGGATCGCCGAGCCCTACGCAGCCGAACTGGACGCCCTGAATCGCCGGCGCAAAGAGATTGAGGCGCAAGCCAGAGACCAGGCCTTACTAGGCATTGAAAGTCTGGCTGAAATCCCGCATGGGATTTGCCTCTACAATCCCTGCTTCCATCAGGGTGTGGTGGGCCTGGTCGCTTCACGCATCAAGGACGCACATCACCGCCCAACGGTCGTTCTGACCGACGACACGGGGAAGGACGGCATGGTCAAAGGATCGGCGCGGTCAATATCGGGATTCCACCTCCGGGACGCGCTGGAGGCTATCTCGATACGCCATCCTGGACTGATCGCGAAATTCGGAGGCCACGCCATGGCTGCGGGATTATCGCTGCCCAGAACAAGTCTGCGGGCCTTCGGAGAAGCGTTCAATCGGGAGGCCATGCGCCGGTTGTCCGATGACCAGCTCTTGGACGTTACACTCACGGATGGGGATCTGTCCGCACATGAGATCGGACTGGAGACGGTCGAGCTATTGGCTCGGGCGGGACCCTGGGGCCAGGCCTTCGAGGAGCCGCTGTTCTCCGGATGGTTCAAGGTAATCGATCATCGCGTCCTGAAGGAGAAGCACCTGAAGCTGGTGTTGCGGCATCCAGACGGGGGAGACGCGATCGAGGCCATCGGCTTCAATCTGGTCGTCGAAGGATTCGAGGGCGTTCCGCGCCGGATCGGGATTGTTTATCGGCTGGATGTAAATGAGTATCAGGGGAAGCGACGAGTACAGTTGCTGGTTCAACAGTTGCTTTAGCTAATCACGGCGTTTCGATTCTGCGATGGCGCTTTGCCACAGCGGACAAGGTAGCGGAGAAGATTATGACGTTTGACGATTTTTGGTACAACGAGACGGGGCCGGGGCATTTTGCGGGAAAGCCAACGCCGAAAGATTTGGCGCGAGCGGCGTGGAACCGGTCTGCGGAATTGGAGCGCGAATTGTGCGCAAATCTTGCGGAAGTTTGCGATGACCAAGAAAGCGCTGCGAGGTTCATAAGAGCGCGCTCTACCGCTGGAGATAAGCGGAGCGACGACTAGGAGCGAAGCGATGCAGGCGGCACGTCTGCTTGACCGAATTGTTGTGTGGCTGCGCTGCTGGTGGTTCGGCCACGAGCAGCACTCGCAGGACTCGGCTCCGCCGGAAAGCGCGACCTGCATGCACTGCGGTGATTATGTGACATACGGCGACATGGATGGCGACACACGCCACAACAGGACAGTTGAGTCGTTGCCTCGCTGGCAGCGGGAGTGGCACCATCCGCATAACCTATGGCACTTATTTGGCGTCGGCTCGACCGTTGGGTTAGAGCGCGGCGGCAGTGGCCCGCGTTCTGCCGCTTTCCGCGCCGGATTATGATCGCCTTGGCGCGACAGGCGATGTCCCCGGAATCGGCGCGGGGGATCGTGGTGGCCACGGAATGTAAGGCGATGCGGCAAACAGAGTAAGTACGCCCTCCGCTTTACTGGGGCTCATCGCGCTGTAGCCAATAACTGTCTTGACGACAAAATGGCGCTCCTGTTCATCCCAAGCGCAGACCGCGACGCCGTTATTAAGACAGAAGGCAAGCGTTGTCGTTGTATCGCGTACATTGCGATTCAGGATGGCCAAACACAGGGCCGCCCAGTTACGTGGCCCCGCTTGGGCCATTGCCTTCGCCAGGTCATCCGTGCGCTCCATTTGCAGCAACCTGGCGATTGCGTGGCGTCCCATGACCGCGAAGGTGGCTTCCTGGATTAAAGGGTCCTTTGCTTCCAGCATGAAGAAGCAGAACTTTACGACGCGCTGCGAAGCATCGTCGTCGAGTTGCGCGTACTCCCAGGTCCAAAGCTGCATCGCGGTCCTTTTGTCTTTGCCGTCCTGTTTGCCGGACTCCGCCATTTCCAGGACCTGGTCGCGATGCGTATCGAGGAGGTACTTGCGCGTGGCGCGGTAAATAGCGGCGCGCTTCATCGCGCCGGGCCTGTTTGCTGTCCGTGCAATCAGGGCTGCGGACCGCGCCGATTCTGTGCCGGATCTTAGCGTGTGATTCGCAATGCCGTGCGCTAATGTCTCTCCCATCGTGTGCATACCTACCTCCCGCTCCTCTGGCTATGCGCACATTTTCCTCGGATCTCCGTGCAATATTTCTCCGAATAAGGGGTTTTAGGCCGGTTATTCGCGGATTGTGTGGATTTTGGAAGCCGCGCCGTGATTTCGGCAGGGATAGGCCCTGGCCCGTCAAATATCACCCGGTACGCATCGGAAAAGACGACCGCGCCACCCCAGTGAATCGAATCAAAAGATCGAGCCTTGGCAACCACCGTAGGAACAAAATCTGGATCTTCATAGCCAAAACGAATGACCCTAAGCTCCCTCTCGTTAACCGGAAAACGATCCCCGTCAAACGATCTAAGCGCTTCGATAACCATATATTTGCTGGGCATGGGGTGGGTCCTTGTTGGTGGTGTGTCTTCTATTTTCCATGGACCCATGAAATTGCAAGTTCTCTGGCTGAGTGATTTCTCCTGGATACGGGAATATCCCAGAACACCGCACGGGGATCGGAATGGCCGCGACGGTACACGCTGCGGCGTGCGCTGCATCCGCGCCCGTGAGCAGTGCATTATTGCCTGAAGTACCATTCCTGATCGGGCAAATTGTTTACGGCCCAGTCCTTTATGGGTTGGGCGGTCTGCGGGGCCACAAGCGCAATAATCCAGTATATAGCCAGCAACGCCAGTTCTCCGACAATCGCTATCGGAAGCAGTGTCAGTCTCACTTTACCCTCCCCTTTTTTCACCTGGGTACAGCGTACCACCGTCCGAAATAATGCAAGTCCGTTACTGCGTGCGTCGCATCCGCGCTCGCAAAAACGCCGCCTGATCGGACAGAATGTTCCTTCCTCGCAGCAGCAGGTGCTCGGCATAGCAAGGCACATAGGGCACCGCCAGCAGTTCCATGCCCCACTCTTCCGGGGTCCGCGCTCCCTTCCTCTGGTTGCAGCGACGGCAACTGGTCGCCACATTCGTCCAGGCATCCGTTCCGCCTCGACTTCGAGGAACAACGTGGTCACGGGTCAGATCCCGGATCGGGAACACCTCGCCGCAGTACAGACACAAATGATCATCCCGAGCGAACAGCGCCTGGTTGGTTAGCGGCGGCTGATACTCTTCGCGCCACAGATGCGGCTGGACCCGCGAGCGGGTGAGCAGGATTGAGGAAACTTCGACATGGGATTCCCGTCCGGTCCTGGCGTTCACTCCGCCCCGGAATGCGCGGACGGTCTGGCCCATGGGTGCAATCACCCGGTCGGTGGCGATCAGGTGGATGGCGGTCTCGTGGTTGATCCAGCGGCTGGGATTGCCAGCGCGGTCAAGCGCCAGGAAAAGTGCGGCGGCTCGCATAGCGGGCTCCTTTTATTGCTGTAGGTCTCGTTCCTGCTCGGAATCGGAAATGCTGTTTTGGCGCCCCCGGAAGGATTCGAACCTTCGACTTCCGGCATCGCAAACCGGCGCCCTTGTCCAACTGGGCCACGGGGACGTGGAAATGGAGCCGGGTGTCGGACTCGAACCGACAACATCCTGCTTACAAGGCAGGCGCTCTGCCATTGGAGCTAACCCGGCTAAGGACTGGTGCGCGAGGCGGGACTTGAACCCGCAAGGGCCTTTCGGCCCGGCAGCACCTCAAGCTGCTGTGTATGCCGTTCCACCACTTGCGCAATATTGGTACCGAGGGCGGGACTCGAACCCGCAGGACCGTGGTTCTAGGCCACGTATGTATGCCATTCCATCACCTCGGCATTGACTGGTAGGGACGGCGGGACTCGAACCCGCACGGGCACCGCCCAGGAAGGTTTAAGCTGCCTGCGTCTACCGTTCCGCCACATCCCCTCTTGCTTGGTCCCCAAGGCGAGACTCGAACTCGCAGAATCCTGTTTTTGAGACAGGCGCGTATGCCAATTCCGCCACAGGGGGATGTCCGGAAAAATTGGAGCGGATGACCAGGGTCGAACTGGCGACATCGGACTTGGAAGGACCGCGCTCTACCAACTGAGCTACATCCGCATGAATTTGGTGGGTCCGGCGGGGAACGATCCCGCGACCTCGCGGTTATGAGCCGCTTGCTCTGCCAATTGAGCTACAGACCCGGATTGGCTGGCCGTGATGGATTCGAACCACCGCTCCCGGAGTCAAAGTCCGGTGTCCTGCCGCTGGACGAACGGCCATCTGTCTTTCGATATTGGCGCCCCGAGAGGGATTCGAACCCCCAAATCGGCGGAATAGAAGTCCGCTGCCTTATCCAGCTTGGCCATCGGGACGTGGTGGGAATGGGGTTCTCGATGGGTGCCGCATTCGGTCCCATGGAGAACGCCACTCCTGGCGAAGCGCGGATTTGTCCTGCTGTCGTCGCGCCTTGTCGCTCTTGCCGTGGACTGCACACTTTCGCAAAGGGGGCGCATCGTGCAGAGGGTTGCGCCGCTTCGCCGGTGCGCTCGGTTTTTGTTTGGGCATGGGGCCTCCCGTGTGCCAATGGTTCGCAATACTTGGAGTGGGCTTGGAGTGGGCGGCGAGATTCGAACTCGCCATCTTCCGGGTTGCAACCGGACGCCTTGGACCACTTGGCCACGCCCACGATCTGTCTTGGAAATGTTGGAAATGGCGGAGGATGAAGGATTCGAACCTTCGTGCCGCTTGCGCGACCATCTCGTTTCCAACGAGCGCCCTTTGTCCAGCTCAGGCAATCCTCCAATTTGGCAGAGAGCGCCGGTACCGACCCGGAAGCCATTGTGCATGGCTCCAAACGCTTAGCAGGCGTTGCCAGCCACCCGGCTGGATCACTCTCTATGACGTGGCGGAGAGCGGAGGTATCGATCCCCAATCGCTTGCGCGGTCGATCCGCTTTCGAGGCGGTCCCAGGCACTGCCTGGTTCACTCTCCAAGTTGGCGCCCCCGACCGGTTTCGATCCGGCTACCTCGGCCTTGACAGGGCCGCGCTCTCCCAACTGAGCTACGGGGGCAAACGTGGCGGAGAGCGGACGGTCTCGATCCCCAACCGCTTGCGCGGTCACACCGCTTTCAAGGCGGGTCCAGTCCCTGACTGGTTCACTCTCCAGAAATGGTGGCGGGAGGTCGAATCGAACGACCGTTGAAGCGGGATATGAGCCCGCCCTGGAAACCAGCATCCTTCTCGCTAAAAAATGGCGCCCTTGGAGAGATTCAAACTCCCGATCTTCCGGTTCGAAGCCGGATGCCTTATTCGCTTGGCTACAAGGGCCTTGTCTGGTGGATCGGGCAGGTACTGACCCTGCGGCCTCCGGGACTTCAATCCGGCGCTCTACCAACTGAGCTACCGATCCGTCGTGAACATGGCGTGCCGAGAGGGATTCGAACCCCCAACCTTCGGTTTTGGAGACCGCTGCCCGACCGTTGGGCTTCCGGCACGGAAACTGTCGCGAACTTGGCGTCCCCTAGCGGATTCGAACCGCCGTTACCAAGGTGAAAGCCTGGCGACCTGACCGCTAGTCGAAGGGGACAAAATTGGTGGAGCCAGTCGGAACCGCCCCGACGACCTCCTGCTTGCAAGGCAGGCGCTCTCCTAACTGAGCTATGGCCCCGTGAAATGGTGGTCGAGGCAGGAATTGCACCTGCATGTCCAGAGGAAGGTGGGTTACAGCCACCGAGGCCCACTACACTGCCCAACTCGACCGATATCTTTTTTGGTGCGTCGCCCGAGACTCGAACTCGGATCGGCTGGATTAAAAGTCCAGGGCCTTACCGGTTAGGCCAGCGGCGCAGAAATACTTGGCTCGCAAGGCTGGGCTCGAACCAACATGCAACTCGTTAACAGCGAGTCCGCCTACCGGGTGGCGCACTTGCGAATTGACCGTGGAGTGGTCCGGGTAGCCGGATTCGAACCGGCGACTTCTCGCTCCCAAGGCGAGCACTCTAACCAGGCTGAGCTACACCCGGATTTCGATGGTGGACGGAGTCGCTTCCACAAGATCATCCTGCCGAGATGCGTGGCTCCGGGGCCTTGTAGACCCCGAAAGACCATGCACCTCCTGTCGTTCGCCTGTCGGCTACGGACCGTTCTTCGGGATTCCGCACGGATGGCGCGGCGCCCCTGGAACTGCACTCTGCCCTTGCCTGCAAGGCTCGGACGGGAGCGCTACCCCTTGTCCCTCGCGGGTCATGAGCGGGCATAAAACCACCCGCTCATGTCGCCGCTACCACCGACCGAGTCGATGGCGAGGGGATGAGGCTTGTCTGGGTTGACCTGTTTCCAGGCGGGAGTGCGCAGGAGTCCTCTCTTTTGCGGTGTTGCCACCGGGTATCTGTGCCAGACCACGAGTCCCCACGCCTTGCGGCACGAAGGACGGAAATTGGAGCGGGAAACGAGACTCGAACTCGCGACATCGACCATGGCACGGTCGTGCTCTACCAACTGAGCTATTCCCGCAGAGGCGGATGGCTGTAGGAGCCGCCCGCTTATCAGCATTCCGAATTGTTAAAGATCGCTACGAGCGAACCAGAAGTCCGGCAAGGGGGTTTTCCGTTGCAAAGGACCCAAAACGCAAGAACCCCGGCGGTGCGTTTTGGGGGCACCAGCCGGGGTTCTTTGATCCTCGGGAGGTGCCTGGTATTTTTCAGGTGGCCTCCCGGATATGTTCTGGGGAGGTTACGTCATCGCGTTCTTGTTGCTGCCTGTTCCGGGGCGGAGATAACTTGGGGCTTGGGACGGCTCAAGATCTCTTGAGTCCGAGCCGCGCCAATCCGAGCGTCCAAAATTACACGCGCCAGCGGACGCCAGGCGGGTGGCGCCTGCGTATGTCGTAGCTATGAGCGATTGGCGTAAGGAAGTCATGTTTCTCTCGGAAAAAGGCGTTCGGCACTGGGCCGGGATTTCAACTGAGGCCTATTATAGGCGGTGCGTTGGATTTTTCAAGCGGTATTTCCAAATTATTTGGATGCCCATACAATGGAGCCATGGCACAGACAAATCCCCCCCCCAGAAGCGCGCCCCCGCTTCGCAATCCCCTCTACATCAAGATCGGAAAACGCATCCACCAGGCCAGGCTCATGGCCAGGGAAACCAATAGCCGCGCACTGAGCGAGCGCATGGGCTGGAGCGGCGGCAGGATCAATAACTTCGAGACCGGCATTTCGACGCCGGGGGTGGAGGAGACCCTGCAATTGTGCGAGGCGCTGCGGGTCGATCCCTGCTGGATCACTTACGGAGTGGGCTCGCCCTGCCCTGCCCTGCAACAGGAGATCCGCCACCGCAATCTGATGACGGTTGTCGATGAAGCGGAGTCCGCTGGGTACCTGCCGGCTTTGCTTGCCGCCACAGGCCTTACGGTCGAGCGCCTGGAGAAATTGCGCGCCAGTCCGTTCAAGCAGGTCCCGGACCGGCTGGCCCGTGATTGTGAGAAATATCTGCACAAGCCGAAAAACTGGCTCGATCAGCCAAAAGAGGAGCCGCTTTCCCCGGAGGCGATGGATCTGCTGGAGGTGTTCGGCAGGCTTTCATCTGGGGATCGTGGCAAGCTCAGGGCGATGGCGGGCATCCTGCTGGGCGATCCGGCTATCCCTCCGGGGTAGTCGCCGACTCCCGCGACCCCGATGCCCATCACTGCTTTGTCGCTGTGCCGCTCATGCCGTCGCTCCAGGCAGGCGAAACCGCACGGCGACCCCGATCCAGGCCTGATTGCCGGCCACGAGCACGGCGCCGACTGCGGCGCTGAAAAAATGCAGCCCTGATCATCGCCAAGAAGCCATGGCGTCCGGTTCGGTTCCGCTGGAAACCGCCTCGCTTTCCCGCCGCTCGGCGGGAAGCTCCTCCTCCACAACCACACGGGTCCGCCCGATCTCGATGAACGATTCGTTCAGCCATTCGGCATCTTCGATAAACAGCCTGACGCAACCGTGACTGGCGTTGTAGCCGGGCACCTCGCTAGACCCGTGCAAGGCAATGCCACCATTGAAGAAGACGCAGTAGGGCATGGGGGCACCGCCCTCGCCAACGGGATATACCGTCGAAGCGCAATCGGCCCCCTCCCGGCGGAAAGCCGTAAACGTGCCTGAAGGCGTTTCGCACGATTCGCCTGTGTCCTCGCAGTAACCGCGTCCGGCCGAGATAGGCCCCCAATACACCAGAGTTCCCTCGCTGTCGTAGGCTCCCCATGCCAGTTCTTTTTGGCTGATGACGACCTTGTTGGTTTTGCCTGGCTGGATCTGGGGCGGAAAGGGGGCGAAGTCCATGGGGTCGGACGTGGACCGGTCCACGGGGACCGCCAGTCGCTGTCCCTTGCGGGGCTCAATATTCATGCGGTTAAGGCGGCGCACCAGGCGGCGTTCGTCGTGATCGGGAAAGAGCCTTGCCCAGGTGTCGCCCTTCTTTACCCGCACGCACTCAAAGCCTCGGTTCTTGCAGAGAGCGGCGCCATAGCCTTCGTGAGCAGCGAAAACGGGCACGGACAACCCCAGCAGGGTCGTGAGTGTGAAGAAGACGCTCAGTGCGCTGCCGGTCGAGGACCGGGTGGTGAGTGACTTCTGGTTCTGGAGCGGATTTGCCTGGGAGGCCACTATTTTCTCCTGGTTGGGTATTTCCAGCATACGGATGGCCAGAAAAACGCAAGGCCCCCAGAAGAAAGGCTACAGATCGAAAGCGGCGGAAGGTGTCCAAATAACCGCGTTAAAACGGGTTATTCGGCTTGATGAACCAGTAGCGAATGCAACTGATTCACCCATTTGCTCCGCCTTCGGGACGACTCGGCTTTCGAGCTTCCGCTTGCTGCACAGCATCCAATGCGGCCGCTACCGCTTCCAGCGTGATCCGTGTAGTTTCCAGTTCGCGGCCCTGTTTGCCTATTTCCAGCCGAAGTCGTCTGGAGTGCTCTGCAACAAGAAGCGCCATCAGAAACCACTCTAACCAGAGCACAGCCAGGAAGGCACCAAGAATCGCGCCCCAGATCATTATCCGCGTCTCCCGTATCCACGTTCTGCTCTTCGCAGGGCGCTTATCGCTCGCTCCAGCAGCAATACCGCCTCGGCTTGCGCGTCGCAGTCGATTCCGGCGCGGCGGTCCTGGTCGATAAGGTCTGGCGTGTTCAGGTCGTCGATAATTTCCTGGATCGCGGCGACGTGATGGCTGTTCCATCCGGAGCGCCCTGTGCGCACTGTAGAGCACGCAGGCATGGGCGGATGCTCCGTCGCGGACGCCTCGCCCTTGCGGCAATCATGAGTAGCGAATTCTGTCGGCATTAAGGCGCTCCTTCTTTGAGCAAGGCGAGACGGAACCCGATGTAGTAGATCCGGGAGCCGGGCGAGTAGTAGCTGCGGACGGCGGCGCGCGCGAGCCTGCTGCTGCTGCTCCAGGAGCCGCCGCGCAGCACGCGCCTGCTGTCGTCATCTACGTCGGCGCACAGCGTCTCGGCGCCGCCGTAGTCCTCGTCGTAGACCGAGCCGGTCCACTCCCAGACGTTGCCGAGCATGTCGTGCAGGCCCCGTTTGTTGGGCTGCTTCTGGCCGACAGGGCGGGTCTGTTCTCCTGAATTCCCTTCGAACCAGGCGTAGTCGCCCAGATCGTCGGCGTCGTCGCCGAAGAAGAAGCGAGCGGTCGCCCCCGTCCTGCAGGCGTACTCCCATTCGGCCTCGGTCGGCAGGCGGTAGTCCTCGCCGGTTTCCTGGCTCAGCCATTCGGCATAGGCAGTGGCGTCATGCCAACTGACCCTGACGACCGGCTGGTCGTCGTCATTGAAGCCGCTACCGCTGTCGTGGGCCGGTTTGAAACGCCGGTACTCGGCGTTTGTGACCGGGTGCTTGCCGAGGAGAAAATCCCCGACTTCTTCCCGGTGCTGCCGCTCGTCGTCGTAGCGGCCCTTTTCGTTCTCCGGGCTGCCCATCAGGAACGAGCCGCCTGCGATAAAAACCATGCCGTCCAATTCAGATTCTCCAGGGTCATCTGTTCCAGAATACCGTTCTTCCGGAAAATGCAACCGCGATTCCGGTTGTTCGGCAAAGCGATGGATTATTTCCGTCAGTTCCCGTTCCGACAGGGAGATCACTCTTTCGCGGAGGCCTGTCTCGCCTGCGAGTCCTTCCCGAATTTTCGCCATCAGCGACCCCAGATCCCTCCCTTCCGTTCCGGTCAGTCGCGATACCAGTTCACCATTGAACCGGCGCTTGGCGGCTTTCGATAGCGCAAGGTCCTGTTGCGCCCATAACCAGGACGGTTCCAGCTCGGGAAAGGCGGAAAAGATTTCGGGCAGCCAGTTATTCCCCTCGGGATATTCGATCCGATCCGGAATTTCCGGGTGCGCCTCCAGCCATCGCAAGAAACCGGTATAGGTCGGGCGCTTGGCGTCCCGTACGCGGGCGCGGTGGGATCTGTGCTCCAGGGGGAAAAGCTCCCGATTGAACCGCTTCCCGTCCGCGATGAAGCGGTAGATGTTCTCCAGGGCATCGAAACCGGCCCGCCAGCGGGCGTGGTCGAAGCCCAGGAACTCAATGGCCTGCTTAAAGTCGCGCGTGACCGGGGTGGTGCGGTAAAGGTGGGCACCGTCCCGTAACGGAAGCCAAAGCCCGTCATGGCCGAACTTGAGGCCCATCCGGTGGGCAACACGACCCATGAGGTTGCCGGCATCGTTGAAGGACAGGTAGTTGAGCGCGAAATCGAACCATTCCGGCGCGGCTGAAATAAGATCGACCTGGAACACTCCCCCGTCCAGCAATGGAACACCCAGGCTCAGTACCGGACCATTGCGCTTCCAGACCAGCGGCGCACCACTGCCGACCATGGCGCCAATCTTGTCGGCAATGTCCTGCGCGCTGTATTTGGCGAATAGTTCGGCGCGCACCAGGATGTCGATGTCTCCGTAGTCCAGCTTCGAACGATAGGACGGAATCACGACGGAACAGTATCCGCCCTCGACCGAGTGCATCATGCTCAGCTTCAAATCAATGAGAGCGCCAAGCTCGTGCGCGTCCCACGAGGGCATGCGGCGGGTATCGAATTCTTTCAGTGCATTTCCTCCCACGCCTCTATCTCTCTGGGTTGAATGCGCCGGGATACATTCCGGCGATCGCTTTCTCAGCCTCCGACAATATCCTGTCGGAGTTTGCCGACATCTCGGACTCGAACTGCGCCCTGGCCAGGGGGGTCCTTGCCACGTATTCAGCACACTGGACGACCACCGCGCCGCCCGATGCCACCTTGGCGATGGGCATGTTTTCGAATTGCAGCTCGCCGCAATCTTCCCTCCACTTTGCGCATGTGTGGCACACATAGTCTTGCGGCTGGGGGGATCGGCTTTCGATCTTGTCCACGAGATTTTTCCTTTGTTGATTCTTTATTCAGCATATAGGGTCCCCAGAAAATGCAATGGGGCTATTGGTGGCAGTGGCTTTCAGCGACCCATTGGTATCTTCGTGGTCCGCGCGCCTCCTCTATGCACATGCGCAACAGCCCGGCGCGTTCCATCCTCCCTGCAAAGCCGCCAGCTACTCGTGCGCCCACCCTTGCTCCGCCGTTGTGATTATGCGCTCGCGTTCGTAGCCAGTCGGCTTCCGGCCACCACTGTTCGGACATCCATTGCAGCGCCATCGGATGGTTCTCGGGGTTCGCTCGTCGTAGCAGATCGGACATTTCTTTCAGTGTCGCCACTTGCGCTCTCCGCCCCGCCGGGAAATCTCACTACGCATCCCTGGGCTCCTGTTGTGCCAGCAATCCGTCCCGCCTACGCACGATGGCGTCCCTCGTTTCGCCGCTTATTTCGCCTATCTCCGCTATCGCCAGGTCCATGGCTGCGTCGTGTGTCGTGTCTTGACTACAGCAATTACACCGTCTCCGCGTAACGAACAACCGCCCACGCCACCTGCGCACGCAGTTGCAGGTAGACTCGTGCCCCGTCGCTTTTCGAAACGCCTCTTCATCCCGGCTCATGCGCGCCCCCCACCCCTGGACGGGGTGTCCCAAATAACGAACTCGCCTATTTCCAGATCGAAAACCGCACCCAATTTCTCCGGTGGCTCGCTGGGCAAGATCGCCATCATTCCCGTGTCCGGATCAATACCGTGCGAAGCCACGATTTCCTTCCTTCCCGTGCGCGAATTTCGTTCTGTGTGCGTGATAACCAGGATCACGGAACGGTCTTTTCCGTGCCGGAGTCGCGCACGCTCGCCATCGGCTGCGCTGTCCATCACCATTTCACCCGAAGCGCCATGTCGACGAATTGTGTCTCCCGGTAATAGAGGTCGACGAGATAGCCCGCTTCCCGCAGTGCCTCTACGGTCTTTTTGGCTTCCGGGGTCATATCTACTGGCGAATACAACCAATCGCAGTACGGCTTGTCCCGAAAGATTACTTCACGCTCTTTCTTTTCAGCCGCCTCTCGGATCTTCGCCTCTATAACGGCCAGATATTCCTCCGCTAGAGGCCCGCTCAGTTCTCGTGCTTCTGCTGCCGTCAGCATGGTTCTTCTCCCGTTGTATTTTCAAGCAAGCCTGCTTCATCGAGCGGCGAGGCCAGGGCGTATACTGCTCGCAGCCGGTAGTCGTAGCGCCCGTGCAGAATCGACGCCAGTTCCTCGTCGCAAAGTTGCCAGCCGGAAGGCCCGTAATCCGGGTCGATGTAGCTTTGCTGCCAGCCGACCCGAAGCAGTGTTACTTTTTCGATCCGTCCGTCAGGCCCTTGAATTTGGGCGTCGATTATTTCTTGTTGCATGCCGGCAATCTCCTGGTCTGTATAGGAACAGGTTACCGGCTTTCCAGGAAATGCAAGACGTGCAAGGGCACAGTCAGCCCGTCTTTGCCCATTCCCGAATCGCAAGCTCGCCCGCATTGGCACGAAGGAGTGCGACGGCGGGCGGCGGCGAAACGCTGTTGCCCACCAGGCGAACCTGGGTCGATTTAGGAAAGAGGGTGCCGTCGTGGCTGCGGTCAATAATGTAGCCGTCGTGAAATCCCTGGGCTTTGAACAGTTCGCGCGGGGTCAGCATGCGCAGACCAATGTCGACGATGACGTAGGGCTCGCCCTTGATGTGGACGGTGACCAGCGCGAGCCGATCACGGGTGGTGATGGTGGTAGCGGGGTCCCGTGGGTCGCTCCACTGCCCGCCCTTGCCGTGGTAGCGCATCAGGAAGGCGGCGACACGAAGTGCTTTCGCCTCCCCCCTCTCTCCCGTCTCTCCACGGGGAGCCAGCCGGGCGGCAATGATGCCATGGTGTTCTCCGCCAGCACTGATCGTGCGCAGGGGTTCTAGTGCGTCACGGGCATCGCAATTGCCACGCAGATGGACCAGGAAGGCGGTTACAAGCTGTTGCTGACTGCCCAGACTGGTGATGGTGGTCAGGGGCTGGCGCAGATCGCGGCCCAGGGTTACGTTATGCCCCCCGTTGGCCTGCAGCATGTAGGCGACCGCGGGTCTGGGGCGCTGGGTTGTGCCGGAGGGAACAATGAAAGGATCGGCGGCATCCAGGATGTACTTTTCGATGCCAGCGGCGACTCGCTTCAGGGTGTTCTCCGCCAGCGGCTTTTCCCGGTCAAAGATGCTCCGGCACGGAACCGCGAAGTCGATACATTCCGCCGCAGAGCGCCACTGCCGTTTTCCATTCCCGGCAATCGGGCGATGGGTGGGCTCGGGCCATTCGATGGGGCACCCGTCCCGGCGCGCCACCATGAACAAGCGCTCGCGGGTGGTGGGGGCACCGTAGTCGGCGGCGTTCAAGATCTTCCACTCGACGGCGTAACCAAGTCCCTCCAGCGAGGCCACGAACTGGCGCCAGGTCTTTCCCTTTCGTTTCGGATCGGGAAGGAGATGCTGTTGCTGGACAGGCACTCGTTCTCCCGTGTCTGCCACACTGCCGTCCAGCCTGACCACCCGTCCTGTGTCCTTGTCCCGCTTGGCGATCAGCGGGGACCAGGAGAGGATCTGTTTGACGTTTTCCAGGGTGATGATGTCGGGGAGGGCTTGTCCGGCCCAGCGACGAGCGACCCAAGTCAGTGCGCGGATCTTCTTTTCGCGATGGCGCCCTCCCTTCGATTGACTATGGTCTCGACAGTCCGGCGAACAATGCAGCAATCCCACGGGCCTTCCTCGCGTCGCCCCCCTGGGATCAACCTCCCAGACATCGGTGATGAAATGCCGCGTCTGCGGATGGTTGGCCCTGTGCAGCGAAAGAGCGGATTCGCAGTGGTTGATGGCGACATCGGGGGATCGTCCCAGGGCTTCCTCGATGGCGGAGGACATACCGCCGCCGCCGGCAAAGAGGTCAACGATGAGTTTCTGGTTCAAATCGAGCTTGAACTGCGGATGGATCACGGGGCGCTCCTGGTGGTTATGTTTCCAGGATACGGAGGTCTTCCAAAATGCAAGGGCGTCAGCAGTGACGCTCCCACCCCACGGGGAGGGAGTTCCTGTTCGGGCTTTACCGTTTCGGTGCGTCTCCCCTTTCCGGCTCCGTGGCGGATACAGGAATCCCTGTGTCTATCGTCCCGGTCGGACGCAGCCGTTCAGCGGCATTACGCAGGGCCTGCATGATGCTTTCGCCGTCATTCCACTCCTCCGCCAGTCCTCCGATACGGGAAATGCAGGCCTGCAGTTCGCTCCCGATCTCGTGAAGGGGGACCTTTGCGGATTCGGGAAACCGGTCATAAATTTCGGCAATCTTCTCGGCTTGCGCAAAGAAGGCGTCAAGGGCCGGGGCAGCATCAGGATCTTCGAACGGACCCATGTCGGACGGGGTTCTCAACAGGCCAGCAAATGATCATTGAATATCAGTGAAGATGCGCTATGCTTCTCCCTATGAAACTGAGCGAATGGGCCAAACGGGAAGGCATTCATTACCAAACCGCCTGGAAGTGGTGGAGGACGGGAAAGCTACCCGTAGCCGCCTATCAGACTCCCAGCGGCACGGTGCTGGTGCGCGAATCCCTTGCTGCGCCGAAGGGTGTGGCGCTCTATGCTCGCGTTTCCTCATCGGACCAGAAGAACGACCTTGACGCCCAGCTTGGTCGCTTGGCTGCTTATGCTTCCGCTCGGGGCATGCCCGTTACCCGCGCGTCCGCCGAGGTTGGTTCCGGGCTGAACGGACATCGCCCCAAGCTGATGAAGCTCCTGTCCGACCCCTCCGCAGGTTCCATTCTGATCGAACACCGCGACCGCCTCATGCGTTTTGGTGCGGAGTATGTCGAAGCCGCCTTGTCCGCCCAGGGGCGCAAGCTCATCGTGATCGATGCGGGTGAAATCAAGGACGATCTGGTGCAGGACATGATCGAGGTACTGACCTCTTTCTGCGCCCGGCTATATGGACGCCGTTCGGCGCGCAACAAAGCCCAGAAGGCGATTGCCGCCCTCAATGTCTGAGCTTCCCGTTTTCACCTATCAAGCCCGCCTTGCCCTGAATCAAGAGCAGGAAGCGGCCCTCGCCGCCTTCGCCGATCTCCATGGGCGCATTGAGCGCAGCCTGTTCGCCGCGATGCAAGCCCGTCCTGAACATAATCTAAAGTCCGGACGGGAACGGAAAGAACTGCGGAACGAACTCAAGCGCACCTTCTGCCGTCGCTTCAAGATCACGACCCGCCAGTACAACGCCATTCGCTCGGAAGTGGACGGAAAAATCGACGCCATCAAGGAGCGCCGCCCCGATCTGAT
Organism: Gammaproteobacteria bacterium RIFOXYD12_FULL_61_37; assembly: GCA_001801995.1. Classification (GTDB taxonomy): domain Bacteria; phylum Pseudomonadota; class Gammaproteobacteria; order Chromatiales; family Chromatiaceae; genus YD12-FULL-61-37. The sequence goes on from MGZB01000027.1 coordinate 33,321, forward strand.
CAAAGAGGCCGGTGCCCGCCTTACCAAGCTGAAGAAGACCATCGCCAAACTGGAGAAAAAGGCACCCGGCACGAACAAGCTGCACCAAAAGAAGCGCCGTTATGCCACTCAAGTAGCCCGTTTATTCGACCTGAAGTCCGATCAAAAGGTCAGGCGAATACGGATCTGCTTCGGCTCGAAAAAGCTGTTCCGTGCCCAGTTCAGCCTGGAAGAAAATGGCTACCCCGAGGGGAAAGACGGACTCGCCGCCTGGCGCGAGGATTGGCGCGAGGCGCGGTCCCGTCAGTTCTTTGTGCTGGGCTCCAAGGACGAAATGGCTGGCAACCAAACCTGTAGTGCGTCCCTCGTCGACGACGGGTCGTTCACGCTACGGCTGCGGCTTCCCGATGCGCATATCCGCTCGAAACAGGACAAATATATCGCCCTGACCTGCGTCCGTTTCGCCCATGGTCAAGAGGCCATCAGGGGTGCCCTGAGCACCAGCCGGATCATCAGCTCCGTAACGAAGAAGGGCGAGCCCAGTCGCAAGTACGACGGCACGTCCATCAGTTACCGCTTCCTGCGCGATGAAAAAGGCTGGCGCGTCTTCGTCAGTGTTGAGGCGCAACCGGTCGAAACGCGGACATCACGGTTGTCCGGGGCTATCGGCGTGGACATCAACGGTGACCATCTGGCTGTTGCCGAGACCGACCGTTTCGGCAACCTCATCGATACCTGGCGGCTGGATTGCGTCACCTACGGCAAAAGCGAGGAGCAAGCCAAGGCGCTCATCGGCGATGCCGCCAAAGCGATTGCCGAGAAGGCCATTGCAGCCGGCAAGCTGGTAGTGATCGAGCTGCTGGACTTCGCCAAGAAAAAAGCGGAGCTGGCGTCCGTTGACCCGGCGCGAGCACGGCAGCTTTCGTCCTTCGCCTTCAGCAAGACAATCGGCGCTATCAAGTCCGCCTGTTTTCGTGCCGGAGTCGAGGTTATCGAGGTCAACCCGGCCTACACGTCCGTGATCGGCTCCGTGAATTACGCCCGCCGTCACGGCATCTCGGTTCATCAGGGCGCGGCTTTGGCCATCGCCCGAAGAGGACTGGGCTATTCTGAGCGTCCGCCCCGCCGGGAGGCCTCTGTGCCTGTCCGTAATGGCGCCCATGTCACCTTCGCACTACCCGTGAGGACTCGGGCGAAGCATGTATGGTCGTACTGGGCGTCCGTGAAGAAAAAGCTCACAGCGGCGCATGCAGCGCACATCCGGCGCGGGAAACCGCCGCCTCGATCCCTTTCCGGGTCGAGGGCGCCACCTGGATGTTGCCGGTGAGACCCCGGTACGCGAATCGTCGGAAGCACTGTTCGTCCGGCGTACATAGCGAAAGTCACGTCGCTTTAAGCAGCGTAGATCATCGCTGATGGTTTAGGAACGGTTGCCCGCAATAGGCAGTAACAAGTCTATGTTGTGCATTTTCGTCTCCTGCGCGTGTTATGCGATTCCATCATCGCGCGCTTCCGAAAAATGCAAGCCTGG
>MGZB01000028.1 GCA_001801995.1 Gammaproteobacteria bacterium RIFOXYD12_FULL_61_37
ACCGTGGCACCGCCGGGAAACCAGGCGGCAACAGAGAACACAAACTTCGGCCTAAACGGGGGTGAGGCACCGGTTTACTCTCCGGCTCAATCTGACCGCTGGCGTCCCCCAGCACGGCCAGTTGATCAAAAACCCCGACGGCAGCTATCTCTACAGCCCCGATGCCAACTGGAACGGCGTGGACAGCTTCAGCTACAAGGTCAATGACGGCGAACTCGACTCCAACCTCGCCAGAGTCACCCTGACCATCATCCCGGTGAACGACGCCCCGGTGGCCCGTGACGACGCCTTCACCCTGGATGAAGACCGGGTCATCCACCTCGACCTCCTGGCCAACGACGGCGATGTCGAGGGCGATGCCCTGCGCCTCATCCTCCTGAGCCAGCCGGCCCACGGCAGCCTGACCCTGAACCCCGACAACAGCCTCGACTACCGGCCCCAGGCCCAGTGGAGCGGGGAAGATGGCTTCAGCTACCGGATCAACGACGGGGAACTCGACTCCCCGGAGGCCCAGGTCCGCCTCATCGTCAACCCCGTCGCCGATGCCCCGCTGCTGATCATCGATGAAGCCACAGGCCCCAGCCGCGAGATCTTCCGCACCGGCTGGGAGAGCGTCCCCAATCGCAACCGCACCTCCACCCTGGTGCCAGAGAAGACCCTCGACGGCTGGACCCGCATCACCCGTCCCGACCCGAGCTGTGGCGGCGCCAACGGCTTCGAGATCTGGAGCAGCGGCGACCGCATGCACAATGCCCAGAACAAACTCCAGACCGTCCAGGCCGCCCCCGGCAACGGCAACAACTGGCTCGAACTCAACGACGCCAGGGGCGAAGGCCACCAGACCCTCGCCATCGAACGCCAGATCGAGACCCTCGCCGGTGCCACCTATACCCTCAGCCTCGACCTCGCCGGACGCCTGGGCTACGGCGCCGATACCACCCGGATCGGCATCACCCTCGATGGCCTGCGCATCGGCGGGGATGAGAGCACCAGCCCCCCGGACGCCCTCGACTGGCGCACCCGCAGCTTCCAGTTCACCGGTTCCGGCGGTACCCAGACCCTGCGCATCGCCACCGAGGCGACCCACCGCGACAAGAACGGCCGGGGCATGATGCTCGACGACATCCGCCTGACCGAGACTTGGCCGGCCAACACCGGCTTCGAGGACAGCGCCATCCGCCTCTCGGCCCTCAGCGCCGCGCTCGTCGACAGGGACGGTTCCGAGGTATTGACCCTGGCCATCGAGGCCATCCCCCCCGGCGCCACCCTGAGCGACGGCAGCCACCGCTTCACCGCCACCCCGGACCAAACCCGCACCGACATCAGCGGCTGGAACCTCGGCAACCTCAGCCTCACTCCGCCCCCGGACTTCAACGGACGATTCAGCCTCCAGATCATCGCCACCGCCACCGAGCAGGCCAATCAGGCCCAGGCCAGCACCACCGCCGAACTCCCGCTGAACGTCCTGCCGGTGAACGATGCCCCCCTGGCCCGCGATGCCCGCTTCACCCTGGACCAAGACGGCAAGCTCATCATCGACTTCAGCCCCCTGGTCAGCGACGTGGACGGCGATCCCCTGAGCCTGACCCTGACAAAACCCAAACACGGCAGCCTCAGCCGCAACGCCGACGGCACCTATACCTACACACCCAAACGCGGCTACAGCGGAACAGACGGCTTCGGCTACAGCGTCACCGACGGCAGACTGAGCGCCAGCGCCACCCTCGAACTGCGCATCCTCCCCGTCAACCATCCCCCCGTCTGGTGCAGCACCCCGCCCGGACGGGTCGAACTGCAACCGGTCACTATCGACGACTTCGCCTACAGGGATGTAGGTGAGGGGCGTGAGCTGGGAGCGGCAAGCTTCTTCCAGGCCGGCGGAACGGCAGGCACCTCCGCCCGGCTGACCTTCGACTGGCTCTACCGCGAGGCCGCCTACAACAACGAGATCGGCCTCTACCGGGTCGATGACGCCAGCGGACGCATCGGCAGCCTCAAGCCGGGGGACAAGGGCTACGCCGCCGCAGCCCTTGCTATCGAACGCGCCATCGTCCTCTTCCAGAGCGGCAGGGGCCAAGGCGCCAAGACGGATATTGCCTTGCCGGCTGGCCAGTATCTCGGCTACTACCTGATCCAGAACGCCAGCAGCGCCCAATGGCGGAACAAGAACCCTGCCAATCGCTCCGGCCAAGGACCGCTCGCCTTCTTCTCGGCACCCGCCGCCAATCCCGACAAGATCGATCACCTGCACGCCACCTGGCAGGGCAACGGGCTCCGGCTGGCCTGGGAAGACCAGACCGGGGGCGGCGATCGGGACTTCGACGACGCCATCATCGGCGCCCAAGGACTCGTCCAGAGCTTCCAGCCCTTCGTCTATCAGGCCAAGGCCAGCGACAAGGACGGCGACAAGCTCGGTTACCGCCTGCTGGAAGGACCAGCAGGGGCGCGCATCGACGCCATCACCGGCCGGCTCACCTGGGATAAACCCCAGCCCGGCCGCCAGGGCTTCCGTATCGAAGTGACCGATGGCAAAGGCGGTACGGCCGAACAGCAGTTCAGCATCGACTTCCGCGCCCCGCAGGATCAAGGCCACTGCGACGGCAAGAGCGCCAGCATCCAGATCCAGGCCCAGCCGTCCCGGCAGGAGGACCGGCAGCCGGACGGCGACGGCCGTTACATCCTCATCAACCCGAGCCAGTCCCGAGGCCAGAAACAGGCGCCAAATGGAACCGAAGGAAAGGTGGACTGGAACGGCACCGCCCCTGCCAGCCTCTGCCAGACCCCCGTCAGGACCGACGCCTGGCTGGCCGATCTTTTGTGCCCCAGCCCCCAGGAAAAGGGCCTGGCCGAGTTGACCGGGTTGGTGGTGAGGATGAAGGGGTGAGGCGCTTCTATGCGCTAAACTGCAATCAATATCCCCGAGAGGAAGGAGCTAAACATTATGTCTATGGTAATCAACGCCGCAGTGCCAGACCGTTTATGGCAACAAGCACAGGCCATGGTGGAGCAGGGCTGGGTCAGCGATATGGAATCCTTGATCGCGGAATCATTGCGCCGTTACATCGACTCCCATCAGGAAGTCATTACGGAGCAATTCATTCGGAGCGACATCGACTGGGGCCTCCATGGGAGCGACTAATGGGCAGGATTCGCTTGTCGTCATCGCCGATGCCGGGCCATTGATCCATCTGGATGAGCTTGCTGCGCTTGATCTGTTAGGTGACTACCGGCAAGTGCTGGTACCTGACGCCGTTTGGCGTGAAGTGGAACGCCATCGCCCGGAAGCCCTGCAATCATCCCGCATTTGTCTGTCCCGGCAGCCGTTACAGGATACCGCCGGGCTTGCCGATGCGCTGACAGCAATGTACACACTGCATGCGGGCGAACGGGAGGCGTTGGCGTTATGTTTGGCTCAACCGAAGAGTCTGTTGCTGACGGATGACACCGCAGCCCGAATGGCGGCGAGTGTTTCCGGTATCGATGCACACGGCACGGTGGGCCTTCTGATCCGGGCCGTGCGTCGTCGATTGCGCAGCAAAGAAGAAGTTCTTCGTCTGCTGGCTGATATTCCACGGCGCAGTACGCTGCATATTCGCCCCTCTTTTCTGGCGGACATCATTCGGGAAGTCGACGAAAGTGCCTGATGGAGTGCCGCAGCATTCACAATAAATATGCCTGGGACGCATTTGTCGCCGCCCGGACAGCGGAGGATCGCTGTCGCAATTGGCTGGCGCTGGTGTGTGGTCGAGTTGCAGGGGTTCAGGCCGGGGCTGTGTTAGTGGCAAGCCAGGAGGTGCATACCTATGTGCCCCTGGCGGTGTGGCCGGAGGCCATGGCGGAAATGGGGCGGCTCGCGGAGGTGGTGGAGGAATCCCTGCGCGAGCAACGAGCCCTGGTGCGGGCCTCTTCCCGTAGCGGCAGCGAGATCTATCACCTTGCCTACCCGCTCCAGCCGGATCAGCGAATCGAAGCCGTTGTGGCCCTGGAGGTCGCCTGTTCCCGTGAGGCGGTGGATCTGGCACTGAAGGAGATCCACTGGGGGAGTGCCTGGCTGATCACTCTGTTGGCGGGGCGCCAACTGGAAGAGGCCAATCGCGGCAAGGACCGCTTGGCTTCGGTACTTGAGACGATGGCGGTCGGCCCTGCGCCACGGCAAGATGCAACAGGCTATGTTCGAGCTGGTGAGTGCCCTGAGAGGAAGATTTTCCTGCACACGGGTGGCCATCGGCCTCGTGAGTCATGCCGAGGTCAGCCTGCTGGCCATCTCGGATGCGGCAACCTTCGAAAAACGGACTGCCCTGGCCAAGGCCTATGTGGCTGCGATGCACGAAGCCCATGATCTGTATCGGGTGCTGCAATCCACGGCCGCACCCGTCGGCGCCGAGGGGGACAGGGTAGCAACACCGAAACATGATGCCTTGAGAAACCTGTCCGGCGCCGGCGTCGCCCTTTCCCAACCGCTGATGATCTCGGCGCAATGCGTGGGCATTGTCACCCTGGAGCGGGAGTCGGAACCCTTCTCGGCCGATGACCGGGTTTGGCTGGATGCCTTTTCCGCCCTGTTCGCCCCCGTCATCGAACAGCGCCGAAGGGCGGAGCGAGGAGCCGTTGGGCGTCTGAACGACGATGTGCGGGGTCTGCTGGAGAAATTCTTTGGCCCGAGGCACCTGGTGTGGAAGGTATCCGCAACGCTGGTTCTGCTGCTGACCCTGCTGATGGTGGCGCTACCCTTCGAGTATCGCGTCACCGCCAGGACGGTCATCGAGGGAGAGGTGCAGCGGGTCGCGGCGGCACCGTTCGAGGGCTTTATCGGCGCGGCTTTCGTGCGCGCCGGGGACAGCGTCACCGCCGGCCAGCCCTTGGCCCAGCTCGATGATCGCGAGTTGCGCATCGAACAGGCGCGCTGGGATAGCGAGCGCAGGCAGTTCGAGAATAAATTGCGGGAGGCCATGGCTGGCCACGATCTGACGGCGGTGCAGGTGGTCGGGGCACAGCTTGCACAGGCCGAGGCCCAGCTCGATCTGGTGACGGGGAAGATCGAGCGTGCCCATCTGACAGCCCCTTTCGATGGCATCGTCGTTTCGGGGGATCTGAGCCAGAGGATTGGGGCGCCGGTGCAACTGGGCGAGAAGCTGTTCGAGATCGCCCCCCTGCAAAGCTACCGCATCATCCTGCAGGTGGATGAGCGCGAGATCCGTCATGTTCAGATGGGCCAGGAGGGCGACTTGGTCATCACGGGCATTGCCGGAGAGCCGATGCCGTTCCGGGCATCCAAGGTGACCCCGGTGGCGATGGCGCAGGATGGCAGGAACTTTTTCCGGGTGGAAGCGGACCTGATGGACGCTTCACCGCGCTTGAGACCGGGAATGGAAGGGGTGGGCAAGATCAGGGTGGGCAGCCGGTCACTCTGGTGGATCTTCACCCATTCATTCTCGGACTGGCTGATCCTGAAACTCTGGACCTGGTTACCCTGAGAGGTTGCCGAAGTGGCGCGTACTCTATTCAGTCCCTCCTGGCATAGCGTGGCCGACCTGCGTCCGCGCCTGTTGCCACAGGCCCGGATTTGCCGTCACCTCTATCGCGGCCAGGTCTGGTATCTGGTCCAGGACCAGACGGGGGGCCGTTATCACCGCCTGACCCCGGCGGCTTATGCGTTGGTGCTGGAAATGGACGGCTCGCGGACTGTGCGAAGCCTGTGGGAACGCGCCAATACCAGCGGATTGGGGGATGCCTGTACCCAAACCGAGATGGTGGATCTGCTTATCCAACTGCACGCCGCCGACCTGCTTCAGGTAGACGCAACCCCCGACTCGGTGGCTCTGTTCGATCGCTACCAGAAGAAACGGCGCGCGACCCTGAAGCAATGGGTATTGAACCCCATGAGCCTGAAATTGCCTCTGGTCGATCCCGATGCGTTCTTGATGCGTTGGTCACCGTATCTGGCCTGGTGTTTCGGTCGTGTCGGGGCAGCGGTCTGGCTGTTGGTCGTGCTGCCCGCGATGCTCCTGGCCGCGCAGCATTGGCAAGAGTTGACCAACAATCTCTCAGACCAGGTGCTCTCCTCCAGCAATCTTATCGTGATGGCGTTGGTCTATCCCCTGGTCAAGCTGCTGCACGAACTGGGGCACGGCTTTGCAACCCGTGTCTGGGGCGGCGCCGTACATGAAATGGGGCTGATGTTCCTCGTGTTCGCCCCGGTTCCCTATGTCGATGCCTCGTCTTCCGCGGCCTTTCCTTCCAAATCACAGCGGGCCATCGTGGCGGCGGCGGGGATGCTCGTGGAGCTTTTCCTCGCCGCCCTGGCCCTGTATGTCTGGCTCCTGGCTGAACCCGGGGTGGTGAGGGCCATCGCCTTCAATATCATGGTGGTGGCCGGGGTCTCGACCTTGGTCATCAATGGCAATCCGCTGCTTCGCTACGACGGTTATTACATACTGAGTGACCTGATCGAGATGCCCAATCTGGCGCAGCGCGGACAGAAGTATCTGGCCTATCTGTGGGATCGCTACCTGTTCGGCGTCCATGACCTGGAGCCGCTGCGGGAAACGCCCGCCGAAAAACCCTGGTTGCTTTTCTATACGCCGCTGGCCTGGTGTTACCGTGTGTTCATCACGATCACCATCATCCTCTTCGTGGCGGGGGAGTTCTTCATCTTCGGGGTGCTGATAGCGCTGTGGGGGCTGTTCACGCTGTTGGGGATGCCGCTGTGGAAGGCGTATCGTCACGTGACGAGAAGCCCCCTATTGCAGCGCCGGCGGGCGCGGGCCATCCGTATCTCCCAGGGGATTTTGGCCGGGATACTGATCATTGCCTTTGGGGCGCCGGTACCGCTCTATACCTTCGCGCAGGGGGTGGTCTGGTTGCCGGACGAGTCGCTGGTGCGGGCGGGGGAGGGCGGTTTCTTCGTGCGCTGGCTGGTCCAGCCGGGCGAGGCTGTCCGGAAGGGGACGCCGCTGTTATTGCTGGAAGACAGGGCATTGACGGCCGAGGTGACGGTCGCCCGTGCCCGCGTGGCGGAGACGGAGGCGAAATATCGCGCGGAGCAGTTTCTCGATCCGGTGAAGGCGGCCCTGTCGCGGGAGCAGTTGGAACGGGAAAGGGTCATTTTGCGCAAGACCGAGGAACGTGCCGGAAGGTTGCTGGGCCATGCCGAGACGGATGGCGTACTGATTGCCCCCCAGTCGCAGGACATGCCTGGCCGGTATTTCAAGAAGGGGGAGCTGATTGCCTATGTCCTGGAAAAACAGGCACTGATCGCCCGCGTCGTGGTGCCGCAGGGCGATATCGATCTGGTGCGGAACCGTTACCGTTCGGCCGAGTTCCGTGCTGCGGACTGGATTGCCCAGGCCCATGTCGCCGACGTGGTCAGGCAAGCGGTTGGGGGAGTGGACGAACTGCCGACTGCGGCCCTGGGTATCCAGGGGGGCGGGGAGATTCCAACATTGCCGGGCGATTCGAACGGTGTCAAAACGATGGAGCGCGTGTTCACGGTCGATTTGGCGCTGCCCGCCACTCCACCCCAATCCGCTTTCGGCAAAAGGGCCCTTGTCCGCTTCGACCATGGCTTCGAGCCCCTGGCCTGGCAGGGCATGCGCCGGCTGCGACAGCTCTTTTTGAGCCGCTTCGGTGTTTGATGTGCGCGCACTGCTGGTGGGGCGGGGCATCGAGGTGGGCGATGGCGCCTATTTCGAGCGCATCGACCCGTCGGCCAGCGCCATCGAAGAGAGGTTGCGGGGCATTCTGGCACGGTTTTCATTGGGGCGTGCCAAACCTTCGAGCCGGTTTGTCAGGCGGGTCAATGCCTTGGAGGAGGGCCTCTGGGCGCAGAACGACGACGGGCTTCGGCAAGAAATGCGTTCGGTAACGGCACAAATGCGACGAGAGGGGTTCCGCGACGACCTTCTGCCGGCAGCATTTGCGATTGTTCGCGAGGCGGCGCGTCGTACCCTCGGCATGCGCCACCACGATGTGCAATTGCTGGCAGGTTATGCGTTGCTGAAAGGGAAGGTCGCCGAGATGGCAACAGGGGAGGGAAAGACGTTGGCGGCAACCCTGGGCGTCTGTACGGCGGTAGCGACAGGGGCCTCGGTGCATGTGGTTACGGTAAACGACTATCTGGCCGAGCGCGATGCCGGACAGAATGCGCCACTTTTCCAGTTCTTCGGCCAAACCCTCGGCGTGGTGAAACAGGGCATGCCGGTCGAGGAGCGGCGGACACAGTATGAAAGCGATGTGGTTTATGTCTCGAACAAGGAACTGGCGTTCGATTACCTGAAGGACATCATCGCCCTGGGAGGGACAGTGACGGCGCAGGTGAAATTGCGTCGGCTGCAACGATCCAGCCGACCGGCGACATCCATTCTGCGGGGGCTGCATGTGGCGATAGTCGATGAGGCGGACAGCGTGCTGATCGACGAGGCCAGGACCCCCTTGATCATCTCCGAGACCCTGCCGGATGATCTGGGAGAGGCTGTCTATCGGCAAGCGATTTCGATCGCACAGGGGTTGCGGCAGCAGGCTGATTTTGCGATCGCCAAGGATCGCGATGTCTGGCTGACCGAGGCAGGGGCGTCCAATGTACTGGGACTGTCCGTGAATCTCGGCAATATTTGGAAGTCGGCATTGTGGCGAAAAGAACTCGTTCAGAAAGCCCTGTCCGCGCTGCATGCCTTCCATCGCGACCGGCACTACATCGTCGTCGACGACAAGGTGCAAATCGTTGATGAGTTCACCGGCCGCGTCATGCCGGACCGGACCTGGGAGCGGGGACTGCATCAGATGATCGAGGCCAAGGAGGGTTGTGAAATCTCCGGACAACGCAAGACCCTGGCGCAGATTACCTATCAGCGCTTCTTCGGCCGCTACCTGCTATTGGCCGGTATGACCGGGACCGCCAAGGAGGTCGCCCCAGAGTTGAAGCGGGTGTATGACCTGTCCGTTGTCGGTATCCCTACCCATAAACCCAGGCGCCGGATTCGTCTTGCCGACCGCCTGCTTGGAACCTCTGTGGTGCGTTGGAAGGAGGTGGCGCATCGCGTCGTCGAGATTGCCGGACAGGGGCGACCCGTACTGATCGGAACCCGTTCGGTGGAAGCGTCTGAAGCACTCAGTCGGCTGCTGGAGGAGCAGGGGGTCCCGCACAGCGTCTTGAATGCCCGTCAGGACAGGGAAGAGGCCGAGACCATCGCCGATGCCGGCCAAGCTGGAAGAATCACCGTCGCCACCAACATGGCAGGTCGCGGCACGGATATCAAACTGTCGCCGGAAGTGGCCGAACGCGGCGGTCTGCATGTGATTCTGACGGAATTCCATGAGAGTTCTCGTATTGATAGACAACTGTTTGGGCGATCCGCCCGCCAGGGTGATCCGGGCACGGTGGAGGCGATCATCAGCATGGAAGATGAAATCTTCTCCCGTTATGTGCCAATTCTCAGCAGGATCTCTCGACCCTATTTGCTCAAAGGCGGGTTCCCGAGCCGTTTGCTGCTCAAGGGCTTGGTTGCCTATGCCCAGCACAAGGCCGAACGGAACAACCGCCGTATTCGTCTGGACAGCCTCCAACGGGACCGCAAATGGCTGTCGGCCCTGGGGTTTGTTGGGGTTTCGAGGAAATAACGGCAAGGAAGAGAAAAGAGGTTGTCGAAGCGATTGTTATTCGCCACGAGCCTGCGCATCTGGTCAGGCGAATCTACAACATTCCGGAACGCACGGTATTTGATTGGTGAAGTAACAGCGGCTGCCCAATAGCGGCGTGTAGCGGTCGACGCTTGGGCGAAACCGCCGCAACTCGGGGGATTGTACCCGAGCGGGCCACAGAAACGGAAAAACCCCGGAGCTATTTGCTGCGGGGCTTCATCGTGAAATTCATTCTCCGGCAATCACGGGCGATCGTCAACTACTATTCAGCGCCGGATTTCAGCCGAACAGGATGGCCTCGATCCTGGCCTCTACATCCTCCATGATCATGGAGGGGACGGACTCCTTGAACTTCGCTTTGCGAATTCGCCAATCCAGCGATTTCAACTGGTGGCAGTGGACGGCGCCCTGGGTATCCGTACCGGAGCCCATCAGCGTTACCACGATTCCGTATGTCCGTGCGCACTCGGCACCGCCTTGCGAGATAGAGCAAATCATCGCCAGTCCACGGTTGTTGAAAGCCTTGCGGCTGACGACCAGCCCGTAATGCGGTCCTTTCATTTCCTGGCCGGAGGCCGGGTCGAATTGCAAATGGACAATATCGCCTCGCTCTGGCGTATAGGCCATCTAGAGCGCTTCCTTGCCCGCCGGTTGCATGGTATCCCAGCCTTCAACGCGGGGCATTTCATCGGGCATCTCGGCCAACAGCTCATCCAGTTTGTAGCGGCGTACTCGCGGCGCGCTTATCGTCATGCGCGCACCTTCCAGCAGGAGATCGACCTGAGAGCCTTCGTGAAGACCGTTTTGTTCCACGAAGGGCTTGGGAATCGTCATGACCAGGGAGCCCCCGGCGCGTCTCAAAGTTTGTTGCATGGCTGCTTCCAGAATCAGAATCTCTTGCCGATTCTAGGATGCCGTGAAATCCTACGCAAGTAGGACTTTTGCGCCATGGTCGGCAGAGAGATCCATGAAGCGCGCCAGAAACTCCCGCCTTGCCCCCCATGCCGGTAACGGTGCGATACGTTGCGGCAACGCCATGCCGACGGCTACCGCTTTTCCAAAAAGATCCCGCTGCTCGGTGGCCAGCAGCAAGAGATCGGCCCGCTTGACCTCGGGCGAAAGTTCGGCAGGGAAGCCAAAGTGCACCAACACGACCGCCTCCACCCGTTTCTCCAGAGCCATGTAGTCGGGCAGCAGATCCTCAGCGGCTTCACCACGTCACCCAAAAACGCTTCGCTGGCATCGTAAAGAAGTTCTGCCAGCGCATGCTCCGGCGGCACGGCATGCGAGACCAGTACCGAATGTTGCGCCACTAAAGGAGGATCTAGGCGCATAAGCACCCCTGCCCGGCTCAACACCCTCCCTGAAGATGGAGGTCTTGAGCCGATAGAATCTGAATTAAAGGGCAGATATCAGAGGCAAAAAATAAGGAACTTGCGGGGCAGGGCTGCGGCAGATTCCACCTTGAGGTGAAACACTGCCGCACCATTTTTGCACCACATCCCGTGCGAAGCCTTGATTATATTAGATAATTTGGTGCCGAGGAGAGGACTTGAACCTCCACGACCTTTCGGCCGCTAGTACCTGAAACTAGTGCGTCTACCAATTCCGCCACCTCGGCAGAGAGGGCGTATCTGAAGAAGCGCGAACTATACAAGGACAAAAGGGACTCGTCAACGTACAATGACGCTTCTTTTTCATACAAAGTAGTTCATTCGTGTCCCAAGAAAAACGCAGCGACGGTGCCATGGAGCGGGACCCCTTCCGCCTCCGCGAGGCACGCAAATACGAAAACCCCATCCCCAGCCGCGAATTCATCATGCAGGTGCTCGAAGAGGCCGGCAAGCCCCAGTCCTTCGATGAAATTGCCCACACCCTCGAACTGGCCGGAGAAGGGCAGTTGGATGGTCTCAGCCGCCGTCTCAAGGCCATGGAGCGCGACGGCCAGTTGTTGTGCAACCGGCGCGGCGGTTTTTGCCGGGTCAATCGACAGGATCTGACCGCCGGGCGGGTATTGGCCCATCCCGACGGCTTTGGTTTCCTGCGCCCGGATGAGGGCGGCGAGGACATGTTCCTGTCGGCCAAACAGATGCGTTCCCTGATGCACAACGACCGGGTGCTGGTCCGGGTCGATGGCGTCGATCGCCGGGGCCGGCGCGAGGCAGCGGTGGTGGAGGTGCTGGAGCGCAACACCCATAAACTGGTGGGACGCATCCATATCGAGGCGGGTCTGGGCTTCGTGGTGCCGGACAACAAGCGCCTGCATCAGGATGTGGTCATCCCGGAAGAACACATCAACGGAGCGGTCCACGGCCAGATGGTGACGGTCGAGATCCTGGAGCAGCCAACCAAGTACAGCCAACCCATCGGCCGGATTACCGATGTGCTGGGCGACCACATGGCCCCCGGCATGGAGATCGACGTGTCGATCCATTCCCACGGCATTCCCGTGGACTGGCCCGAGGCGGTGATCGACGAGACTGCGGGACTGGGCGAAGAGGTGCCGGAGGCGGCCAAGCTGGGCCGAGAGGATCTGCGCCATTTGCCGCTGGTGACCATCGACGGCGAGGATGCCCGCGACTTCGACGATGCCGTCTACTGCGAACCCTCGCCCCGAGGCTGGCGCCTGCTGGTCTGCATCGCCGACGTTTCCGCCTATGTATCGCCCGGTTCCGCCCTGGACCGCGAGGCGATCAACCGGGGCAATTCGGTCTATTTCCCCGACCGGGTCATCCCCATGCTGCCGGAGGCGCTTTCCAACGGCCTCTGCTCCATCAACCCCCAGGTCGATCGCCTCTGCATGTGTTGCGAGATGGTGATCGACACCGAGGGCAAGATGATCCGCTCCCGCTTTTACGAAGCGGTGATGCGTTCCCATGCGCGGCTCACCTACAACCAGGTGGCGGCCATGCTGGTGGATGGGGATGGCGCGCTTTGTGCCAAATACGCCGAGCTGCTGCCCCATCTGCACGACCTCTACAGCCTTTACCAGACCCTCAATATCTCCCGGCGCCAGCGCGGGGCCATCGACTTCGATACGGTGGAGACCCGCTTCCTCTTCAATGCCGAGAAGAAGGTCGAGCGCGTGGTGCCGGTGCAGCGCAACGATGCCCACAAGATCATCGAGGAATGCATGCTCTGCGCCAACGTGGCGGCGGCGCGGCTGTTCCAGCGCCAGAAGCTGCCTATGCTCTACCGGGTCCACGATGAGCCTTCGGAAGAAAAACTCACCGATCTGCGCGAATTCCTCGGTGAGCTGGGGCTCCGGCTGCCGGGTAAGAAGAAGGCCAAGGCCGGTGATTACGCCGCCTTCCTGAACGAGATCCGGGAACGGCCCGATTTTCACCTGATCCAGACCGTGCTGCTGCGCTCCCTCTCCCAGGCGGTCTACAGCCCCGAGAACCTGGGTCACTTCGGTCTGGCCTATCCGGCCTACACCCACTTCACCTCGCCGATCCGCCGCTACCCGGACCTGCTGGTCCATCGCGGCATCAAACATCTGGTGAAGGGCGGAACGGCAGAGGACTTCGACTATTCGGCCGCCGATCTGCAATCCCTTGGCGAACTCTGTTCCACCACCGAGCGCCGTGCCGACGACGCCACCCGCGACGTGGAGGACTGGCTCAAGTGCGAGTTCATGCTCGACAAGGTGGGCGAGGTCTTCAACGGCATCATCAGCGGCGTCAACTCCTTCGGCCTGTTCGTGGAGTTGGAAGAGATCTACATCACCGGCCTGGTGCATGTCACCTCCCTCGACCGTGATTTCTACCACTTCGACCCCATCGGCCACCGCCTGAGCGGTGAGCGCAGCGGCGAGGTCTTCCGCCTGGGCGACCCGCTGACCGTGCAGGTGGCGGCGGTCAACCTGGACGACCGCAAGATCGACTTCGTCCTGCCCGGCACGGAGAAGCGCGAGAAACGCAAGGGCCGGCGTGAAGACGAGGGTAAGGATGCCGAAAAGGGCAAGGCTAAAGGCAAAAAGAAAGGAAGGCGCTGATGGCATCCCGGTTCATCGGCGGACTGCACAGCGTGCGCGCCGCCCTCAAGCATCCTGGCAAGGTCAAGATGCTCTGGATCGACGGCGAGCGCCACGACCGCCGTCTGCGCGAACTGATCGATGCCGCCCGCTCGGTCGGCATCAGACCCAGCCCGGTTCCCAAAGAGGAACTGGAACGGCTGTTGCCGGATACCAACCACCAGGGTGCCGTGGCCGAAATCGAAGGCGCCGCCGCCGGTGATGAACATGGGCTCGAACAGATTCTGGGCAATCTGTCGGAACCCGCTTTTCTGCTGGTGCTCGACGGCGTCCAGGACCCCCACAACCTGGGCGCCTGCCTGCGTAGCGCCGACGGCGCCGGAGTCCACGCCGTCATCGCCCCCCGCGACAAATCGGTGGGCCTGACCCCGGTGGCCGCCAAGGTCGCCAGCGGCGCCGCCGACAACGTCCCCTTCATCCAGGTCACCAACCTGGCCCGCGCCCTGAAACGGTTGGCCGATGAGCACGGCATCTGGATCGTCGGTCTGGCCGGCGAGGCCGAGACCAGCCTCTACGATACCGACCTCAAAGGCCCCCTCGCCCTGGTCATGGGCGGTGAAGGGGAGGGCATGCGCCGCCTCACCCGCGAACACTGCGACCGCCTCGCCTCCCTCCCCATGAAAGGCAGCGTCGAAAGCCTCAACGTCTCCGTTGCTACGGGTATCGCCCTGTTCGAGGCGGTAAGGCAGCGGGGATAAGTGCCCGCCCTATTTCGGTGTACAATCCCAGGCCGATGAAAAGAACGCGCGTGAAGATCTGCGGCATTACCCGGCCCGAGGACGCCCTGGCGGCGGTGTCGGCGGGGGCGGATGCCATCGGGCTGGTGTTTTATCCGCCGAGCCCCCGTTGCGTTTCGGTAGAGCAGGCGGAGGCGATCGTCAAACAATTGCCGCCCTTTGTGTCGGTGGTCGGACTCTTCGTCAACGCGGAACGGGGGGAGATCGAAGAGACGGTGCGCCGGGTCCCTCTGGACCTGATCCAGTTCCACGGCAATGAGTGTCCCGACTATTGCGCCGGATTCGACTGGCCCTATATCAAGGCGATTCGAGTGAGGGCGGATACGGACCTTCTAGCCGAGCGGGCAAGATACTCCGGCGCGCGCGCCCTGCTGCTGGACACCCACCGGCCTGGCGTGCCGGGCGGTACGGGCGAAAGTTTCGATTGGTCATTGATCCCGCCGGCCCTGGCCGGCGAGGTCGTTTTGGCGGGGGGGCTGGACGCGGACAACATCGAGTCCGCCATCCGCCAGGTGCGCCCCTATGCCGTCGATGTGAGCGGCGGCGTGGAGGCGGCAAAAGGCATCAAGGACCCGGACAAGATCCGGGCATTCATGAGAGGAGTCCGACGGGCGGATGAGCAGTGAGAAAATAATCGGTCGCTATCCCGATGCCAGGGGCCATTTCGGCCCCTACGGCGGGATGTTCGTCTCCGAGACCCTGATGGCGCCGCTGGAAGAGCTGCGCCAGGCCTACGAGCGCTATACCCAGGACCCGGAATTCCAGCGGGAGCTGGACCTGGACCTGCAACACTACGTGGGCCGCCCCTCGCCCATCTACCATGCCGAGCGCTGGAGCCGTGAGCTGGGAGGGGCGCAGATCTACCTGAAGCGTGAGGACCTGAATCACACCGGCGCCCACAAGGTCAACAACACCATCGGCCAGGCCCTGCTGGCCAAGCGCATGGGCAAGACCCGCATCATCGCCGAGACCGGGGCCGGTCAGCACGGGGTGGCCACGGCCACCGTCGCCGCCCGCCTGGGGCTGGAGTGCGTGGTCTACATGGGCGAGGTGGACGTGGCTCGTCAAGAGGCCAACGTCTATCGCATGAAGCTGCTGGGTGCGCGGGTGGTGCCGGTCAGTTCCGGTTCCCGGACGCTGAAGGATGCCCTCAACGAGGCCATGCGCGACTGGGTAACCAACGTCGATAACACCTTCTACATCATCGGCACTGTGGCGGGGCCGCACCCCTATCCGGCCATGGTGCGGGATTTCCAATCCATCATCGGACGCGAGGCGCGGGAGCAGATCCAGGCCCAGGCCGGACGGCTGCCCGATGCCCTGATCGCCTGCGTCGGCGGCGGTTCCAACGCCATCGGCCTCTTCTATCCCTTCCTGGACGATGCGGGTGTGGCCATCTACGGCGTCGAGGCAGCGGGGGATGGCATCGAGACCGGCCATCACGCGGCCACTCTCTGCGCCGGGCGGCCCGGCGTGCTGCACGGTAACCGCACCTATCTGATCGAGGATGACAACGGCCAGATCATCGAGACCCATTCCATCTCCGCCGGGCTCGATTACCCCGGTGTCGGGCCGGAACACGCCTGGCTCAAGGACAGCGGCCGCGCCACCTACGTCCCCATCACCGACAACGAGGCATTGGGTGCCTTCCACGCCCTGACCCGCATCGAGGGCATCATCCCGGCCCTGGAGTCGAGCCACGCCCTGGCCTATGCCGCCAAGCTGGCCCCGACCCTGGGCAAGGACAAGGTCCTGCTGGTCAACCTCTCCGGCCGGGGGGACAAGGACATGCACACCGTGGCCGCAAGGGAGGGGATCAAGCTATGAGCCTAAATACCCCGTTTGAACCGCAAAGAGCGCAAAGTGCGCAAAGAAATACAATAACCTGCCTCTTTTTGCCGTCCACGTTTTCCTTGGCGTTCTTTGCGTCCTTTGCGGTTAAAAAGGTGTTTTAGGATGAGTCGTATTCAGCAGCGTTTCGAGAAACTGGCGGGGCAGGGGCGCACCGCGCTGATCCCCTACATCACCGCCGGCGATCCCCATCCCGATCTCACGGTCGGACTGATGCATACCTTGGTCGAGGCCGGGGCCGATATTCTGGAGTTGGGCGTACCCTTCTCCGATCCCATGGCCGACGGCCCGGTGATCCAGAAGGCCACCGAACGCGCCCTGGTCCATGGCGTCAGCCTGCGAGATTGCCTGGGGATGGTGCGTGAATTCCGTGAGCGGGACGCGGAGACCCCGGTGGTGCTCATGGGCTATCTGAATCCGGTGGAGGTCATGGGTTACACGGCCTTCGCTGCCGAGGCCGCCGCTGCTGGTGTCGATGGTGTCCTGACAGTGGACATGCCACCGGAGGAATCCGAAGATCTGGTGGCGGCCCTGAAGGGCAAAGGGCTCGACCCCATCTACCTGCTGGCCCCCACGAGTGATGCCGGGCGCATCGAGCGCATCTGTAACCTGGCCTCGGGCTTTGTGTACTATGTCTCCATCAAGGGTGTGACCGGGGCGGCCCATTTCGATCTGGAGCCGGTGCGGGCCAAGCTGGCCGAGATCAGGTCCCATACCCGCCTGCCGGTGGGCGTGGGCTTTGGCATCAAGGACGCCGAAACGGCCGGTGCCGTGGCGAGCGTCGCCGATGCCGTGGTCGTGGGCAGTGCCATCGTCTCCCGTATCGCAACCCTGGCGGATGACCCGGTGGCCCTGACCGGGGAGCTGCGCGCCTTCGTCGCCTCCCTGCGGGCGGCGATGGATAAAGAGAGGCTTGAGTAACCATTTTGTAGGTTGGGTTAGGCGGTATTTCCGCCGTAACCCAACAGGCTTATCGGCCCCTGTTGGGTTACGGCGCGCACCAGCCTTACCGGAATCCCTATCGCCTTTGGATTTGCGCGCCTAACCCAACCTACAGCTAAACAACAGGTTAAGAAACAATGAGCTGGTTTGAAAAATTGATGCCGAGCCGCATCCGTACCGACGGCGCGGTCAAGAAAGGGGTGCCAGAGGGGCTCTGGACCAAGTGCCCCAAGTGCGAGGCGATCCTCTATCGCGCCGAGATGGAGCGCAACCAGGACGTTTGCCCCAAGTGCGGCCATCACAATCGCATCGGCGCCCGGCGGCGGCTTGATCTCTTTCTGGACGCCGATTCCCGCGTGGAGATCGGGTCCGGTCTGGAACCGGCCGATCCACTCAAGTTCCGCGACAGCCAGAAGTACCGCGACCGCATCACCCAGGCCCAGCGGGCGACCAACGAGAAGGACGCCATGGTGGTCATGGCAGGCAAGCTGAAGGGGCTGCCCACGGTCGTCGCCGCCTTTGAATTCTCCTTCATGGGGGGCTCCATGGGCTCCGTGGTGGGCGAGCGCTTCGTGCGCGGCGTCAATCATGCCCTGGAGAACAATACCCCCCTGGTCTGCTTCTCCGCCTCCGGCGGCGCCCGCATGCAGGAATCCCTCTTCTCCCTGATGCAGATGGCCAAGACCAGCGCGGCCCTCGGACGCATGCGCCAGCGCGGGCTGCCTTTCATCTCGGTGATGACTGATCCCACCATGGGTGGTGTCTCCGCCAGCCTGGCCATGCTGGGCGATGTGAACGTGGCCGAGCCCGATGCACTGATCGGCTTCGCCGGTCCCCGCGTCATCGAACAGACCGTGCGCGAGAAGCTACCGGAAGGCTTCCAGCGTAGCGAGTTCCTGCTGGACCACGGCGCCATCGACATGATCATCGACCGCCGCCAGATGCGTGACCGCCTATCCAACCTGCTGGCCATGATGACCCAGGTTGCGCCTCCTACGGCGCCAGAACATCCCCGTTCGTCGCAGGCCCGTTCCTGAATCATTCTCTGGCCGAGTGGCTGGCCTGGCTCGAAGGGCTTCACCCCTCGGCCATCGAGCTGGGGCTGGAGCGGGTAGGGGCGGTGTGGCGCCGGCTCCATCCGGGGCCTGTGTCCTTCAAGGTCATCACCGTCGGCGGCACCAACGGCAAGGGCTCCAGTGTGGCGATGCTGGAGGCCATCTACCGGGCCGCCGGTTTCCGGGCCTGCGCCTATGTCTCGCCCCACATCCAGCGATTCAACGAACGCATCCGCCTCGACGGCCAGGAGGCGCCTGACGATCTCATCGTCGAGGCGCTGGAGGCGGTGGAGCGGCAGAGGGGCGATGTTTCCCTCACCTACTTCGAATTCACCACCCTGGCCGCGCTCCATCTCTTTTCCCAGCACCGGCCCGATGTGGCGATCCTGGAGGTGGGCCTGGGCGGGCGCCTGGACGCGGTCAATCTCCTCGACGCCGATGTGGTCCTGATCACGTCCATTGCCTTTGATCACATGGACTGGCTGGGCCATGACTTGAACCAGATCGCCCGCGAGAAGGCGGGGATCATGCGCGCGGGCCGGCCCTGCGTATTCAACGGCGAGCAACCGGTCCCGGGATTGGTCGAGGCGGCGCGGGAGCGGGGCGCCAATTTGTTGATCAGGGGGCGGGACTATCAGTGGCAGGCGGAGGATGAGGGCTGGTCCTGGCGCATGGGCGAGCGTTGCCTCTCCGGCCTGCCGCTTCCCCGGCTGCGCGGCCGGCATCAGTTACACAATGCCGCCGCCGTGCTGGCCGTGGTCGAGTCCCTGCGGATGGCATTGCCCCTGGGCCGCGACGCGGTGCGCGAGGGCCTGCTGACCGCCTATCAGCCCTGCCGCTTTCAGGTGATACCCGGCGATGTTACCCATGTGCTCGACGTGGCCCACAACCCCGAGGCCGCCGCCGTCTTCGCCGCTACCCTGGCCGATATGCCCTGTGAGGGCCGGACCCTTGCCGTCTTCGGCATCCTCGGCGACAAGGATGCAGTCGGTGTCGTCGCGCCGTTGTTGGGCGTGGTCGATCACTGGTGCGTCGCTGCACCGGATACGGCTCGCGCATTGGCGGCCGATGCCTTGGTCGAAGTGCTCGACAGCGCCGGCGCACGGGCGGTTTCGAGCCACAGGAACATTGGCCAAGCCTACGGGTACGCCGCCGAAATAGCCCAGGATAGCGACAGAATCGTCATCTTTGGCTCCTTCTATACCGTCGCGGCGGTATTGGGCTTGATGAAGCCTAGACAGCTTTAAGATGTTGTGACATAGAACTATCCGGTAAACTTCCGTAGCCGTATCTTGTCGCATTAACCCTGATGGGCCAGATAGTGATTGCTTGATGGACGCATTCGAATACGGACACCTTGAGGCCGCTCAGCCATCTCTGTCTTTTCGCTGGGGCGAGTTAAGTAATGGTTGCGATTTGAAGGGGGCATCTCTATATCCACTAAAGTGCGTTGATTTATTCGCCGGCGCTGGTGGCCTGTCTCTGGCCGCCGTAAAGGCGAGAATTCAGGTTGTGGCCGCTGTTGAGTTTGATAAGCATGCATGCGCAACCTATCGTGCCAACTTGATCGATTCTTCCGAATACTCCGATACGAAACCTGAACTCTACTCCCTGGATATTCTCGATCTTCCTCCGGAAAAATTAAGAAAAGCGCATTTCCCCGGTGGAAACACTTGCGATGTCGTCCTCGGTGGTCCCCCTTGCCAAGGGTTTTCCGTGCATCGCATCAATAGCTCTGGTGTCGGTGATCCACGCAATAAGCTGATTTTGCGTTACTTTGACTTCGTCCGCTGTCTCAGCCCGAAAATATTTTTGATGGAAAATGTTCCCGGATTGCTTTGGCCCCGCCATCGCGACTTCCTGGAAGCTTTTCTCCGCCAGAGTGAAGAAGCCGGTTACCGTATCATCGGCCCGTACCCTTTGGATGCCAGGGATTATGGTGTTCCCCAGCGGCGCAAACGTGTTTTCGTCCTAGGGATCCGCCAAGATGTCCTCTTCGACGATTCTGTCTGGCCGCCTCAACAGACTCATGGGGACGCTAAGGCTCGGCAGCGGGATTCCTCACTGAAACCCTGGGCCACGGCATCGGCAATATTCGCGGTTCCGGCACCTGATTGCGACGAAAACAACCGTCACATGAACCACTCGCCTGAACTGACAAAAATCTTTCAGGCTACACCACCCAATGGAGGCAGCCGCCACCAATCGGGACGAGTCCTGCCCTGCCATGATGGTCATGACGGCCACAGCGATGTTTACGGAAGGATAAACCCCAATCAGCCTGGACCGACCATGACCACTGCTTGCGTTAATCCGTCTAAAGGGCGGTTTGTCCACCCCACCGAGCCCCACGGCATCACCGTACGTCAAGCTGCGCGTTTTCAGACTTTTCCCGATAATTTCGTGTTCAAGGGGGGGCTGATGGCCGCAGCTAAACAAATCGGAAATGCGGTTCCGGTCCGGCTTGGCGAAATCCTGTTGAGGGCCGTATCCCACGGACTTGGGATTGGTCCTGATGCGTAGCCGCAAAGGAGCGACCTATGGTTGAAGCGGTTTCCTTTCGTACCCGCGCCCGCACCATCGACCACCTGGGGCGCGAGCAGATCGCCGACTGCCCGACTGCGATCTCCGAGTTATGGAAGAACGCCTACGACGCCTACGCCACCAAGGTGGGATTGCACATCTACGACGGCGCCTTACCTGTGGCGGCCCTGGTGGATGATGGCCACGGCATGGACCGCAGCGAATTCATCGAAAAGTGGCTGGTGGTCGGCACTGAGTCCAAGGCGAGCGGAGGAGAGGTCGTCCCGGACGACCGCAACGGTCTCCCACTGCGACCCAAGCAGGGGCAAAAGGGCATCGGTCGCCTCTCCTCCGCCTTCCTTGGTCCACTCCTGCTGGTGGTTTCCAAGCGCCGCAACCGTCCCTTCACTGCCGCCCTCATCGACTGGCGCCTGTTCGAAAACCCCTTCATCTATCTTCAGGACATCGAGATCCCGGTGGTCGAGTTCGAGACCAAGGAACAGCTCTTCGCCCACCTCCCCGGCATGTTTGAAGAGCTGCGCGGCAACCTGCGCGGCAACGGCAAGGATGCCGGGCGCGACGCACGCATCGCCGCCGCCTGGACCGGGTTCGACGCACTGGAGGCCGAGGAGGGCAAACCATCCACCCGCACCTCGATGGAGCGGGTGATGGATGACGTGACCTTCGAGCCCCGTCACCTGGATCAATGGCCCCTGTGGCGTGGGGAGAAGGAGCACGGCACGGCCCTGCTCATCGCCGACATCGTGTTCGATTTGGAAGCGCAGTTGCCGAGCCGATTGCATCCCGAAGATAAGGAAGCGGCGAAACAGTCCACTGATCGATTGCGTCAAACCCTTTCCAACTTCACCGATCCCTATGTCGATGCTGAAGAGCCCGCTGAAGGATATGGTGCGGAAGCCTTTGAGTATTCGGTGGTCGCATGGGACGGGGTGTTGCGGCAATTCGTGATCTCCGGTCAACGGGAGTTTGACTATCGGAATCTGGAGGACCTGGAGCATGTCGTGGATGGTCGTGTCGACGAAGAGGGAGTGTTTTTTGGGCGAATCAAGGCATTCGGGCGGTGGTTGGAGCAAGAGATTCGCATTGTGCCGACTGGGGCGGTCTCCCTGCGATCAAGCTCCAAGGTCGGGCCATTTCACTTACGACTGGGCTCCTTTCAACAGGTTCCTAGTTCGTCGTCGCATCCGCCGGATATCCACCGCAAATTACTGGAACAAGCCGAGAAATACGCAGGCGTTATGGTTTATCGCAATGGACTTCGGGTGATGCCGTATGGGCGGGAGGACAATGATTTCTTCGAAATTGAAAAGCGACGCACTCAACATGCTGGGCGCAATTTTTGGTCGAACAGGCGGACTTTTGGGCGCATAGGGCTTACCAGAAAAGATAACCCAAACCTGAAAGATAAGGCCGGACGCGAAGGGATCATCGACAATAAGGCGGCAAAGAACTTTCGCGATTTGGTTATTAATATACTTAGAAAAACGGGTTCCGATTATTTCGGTACCGACTCGGATCTCCAAAAGCAATACCTGCCCGAAATCCAGGCCAACCGCGCCAGAGAAAAAGCTGAGGAAGAGCGTAATCGCCAGCGCGCCGTAAAACGCAAGCGTTTCCGCACCAACTTGCGCCGCCTCGCCCCCGAGCTGGACGCGCTGCTCGGCGAGTTGGATGCACTGGCAGAGCGGATCAAAACCGCCGACTTGGCCTACGAAGCAGAGATCATGGGCCTGCGTACCCAATTGAAGGAGTTGAAGGATCGTTCCAAAGAATTTGCCCTGGGCGAGGCCCCGCGTACCCTCGGCTCGCTGGAGGAGGAGTACGCCCAATACCGCTTCAACCAACGGCGGGCGGCAGAGCGGCTGGGCTCTCTGGAGCAGTCCCTGAATGCCGCACTGGAAGCGGTGAATCCCCGCGCGCCCCGCGACCTTGCCTACGCCGACCTCAGCAGCCACGCGGCCTATCTGCAACACAGACTGAAACGTTGGCTGAAGGAGAGCCGTGAACTACTCGATGCCGAACAGAGGCGCATCGGCGGGCTCTACGAGGAACGCAGCAAATGCTATCACGCTCGCACACTCCCCTTGCTCGACGACATCGAACAGGAGCGACTTCCCTTGGCCGAAGCCATGGAGCGGTTGGCCGTGGAGCGGGAGAAGGCGGACCTGGAAAACGCCGACACTTTCGAACCGTATATCGCTGCTCTGCGCAGTCTGCAAGAAAACATCGACCTCGCCACCCTTGCCGACCACGGTATGGATGCCGTGGACGAGATGCGCGAGGAGCTGGATCGACTGCATTCCCTGGCGCAGCTCGGCATCACCGTCGAGATCATTGGCCACGAGATCGAGGGATTGGAGCTGACCATCAGCGAGGGGTTGAACGAATTGCCCGAGGCCGCCCGGCAATCGCCGAGCTTCGCCGCCATCAAGACCGCCCACGAGGCCCTGGCGGATCGCCTGCGTTTTCTCTCGCCTCTCAAACTTTCCGGTCCCAAGTTCCGCACTTGGCTCGGCGGGGACGAAATCCTGCGGTACGTGCAGCGCTTCTTCGGCGACTCCCTAGCAAAGGGTGGCATCACCCTGGAGGCCACCGAGCGATTCCTCCGCTTTTCAGTCTACGATCAACCCTCGCGGCTCTATCCGGTCTTTCTCAATCTCATCCACAACGCAGCCTACTGGGTTCGTCAGGCACGCACAGGAGAGCATCGCATCTTGCTTGACGTAGTGGAGGGCCGCGTAGTGATCGCCGACGACGGCCCCAGCGTGGACGAACAGGACCGCAAGCACCTATTCACCCTGTTTTTTACCCGCAAGGTGCGAGGCGGTCGCGGGGTCGGGCTATATCTGTGTCGCGCCAACCTCGCTGCAGGTGGGCATACCATCGAATACGCAACGAAGGACCCGTTCAAGGTTCTGACGGGAGCCAATTTCATCATCGACTTCAGGGGAGCGAAGTATGAGTGAAGGATTAGTCGAAAGGTCTTCGGACTACGGACAGTTGATCGAAGAGGTATTCATCGATCCGATTCGCACGGTGGTTGTGGTGGACGATGACTATCCCACTTTGGATGCCCTGTTGGATAAGGAGTTGGGGACTTCGCAAGCACCGTGGGATAAGGCGGATACGCAACGGGCGCGCGAAATCATGCAGTTCTGTCATGGCAGGGAGCGTCCCTGGTTGGTGGAAATCCATGACGGGCGTTTGCCGTCGTTGACGGCCGAGGCGACGGCGGCCACCCACCTGCATCACTCCGATCTGATGATCCTGGATTATCATTTGGATAAACAGCATCCCAGCGACGGAGGAAAGGCCATTGAGATACTCCGGAGCCTCGCCGGAAACGACCACTTCAATTTGGTCATCGTGTACACCAAGGGAAACGAAGAGCAGGGCGGTGATATTTCCCGCGTCGTTCAGGAGATCGCCGTGGGCCTCTGCACCGCCGACACACGATTTGTGATGGGCGAGCAAGGAGCGAAGCGGATAAATGAACTGTTGGATGAATGGGAAGACGAACGCGAGAGTATACGAAGTGAATTGATGGAGTGGATCGGGGACGCAACCTTTGTCAAGGCGCGTGGCATTGAAGATCGCAACGACCGGTGGCAATCGATTTGCTCTTGGCCGGAGTTGGACGGTTTAAAAGCGCTGTTGGAATCGGCTCCGCCATCGGTCAAGGCAAAGAAGCTGGAGTTCAAACTCGCTCTGAAATGGGCATTTGATCGGAAGCAGGCCGAACTTACTGCAATCTCGAAGCTATCGCAATGCGACTACGGGAATGTGGACTTTGACAGCAGGCCGGACGGAACTAATTGGATTCGGACGGATCGACTGTTCGTTACCGTGGTGAGCAAGGAGCACCAGCCGGACTCGCTGCCCTCGCGATTGCTGACAGCTCTCCAATCCTGGGATCCCGAGCCGCATCGCCTGCTGATGTCGAAGATGCGTGCGGAGCTCGACGAGCGGGGCGTCTTGGCGGAAGGCAAGGTTCTCGATAAACGCCTGTTGCAGGCCGGATGGCTTGGGGAGCTTCTTGTCGCCGACCCGGATCGACGGACTTGGAACATCCACAACGCCATCGGTCGTCATTGGGAGGGGCTTGGCGATGCGATCAGGGCCGACGTCACCGATTTTGCGGATCGCCTGGCTTCTCATCTGATGGGTGCCGGTCCAGACGGCGCCATATCCCGCTGGTACGGCTCACCCATCGCTTCGTACGTGGCCTGCCACCTCAATCGGCATGCGTGCAGTAAGCCGGTAGAGGGTGTGCATCTGACTACGGGGCATGTGCTGCAAATTGAATCGAACTTGAAGGCGGAACAATACTGGCTTTGTATGTCCCCAGCATGCGATCTCGTGCCGGGACAAAAGAAATGGGGGAAGGGCAACTTTACTCCGTTCGCCGCCGTGTCGCTTACCGAAGCGAGGAGCTGCGCGGATACTTTGTCGGATGCTGCGGACGGTAACAATCTATTTCTCGAAATCGGCGGTGTGTTGCGATGTTTTCGCTTCGTCCAGCCGCCCAAAACTCAAGATGGGCGAATAATCGCTGCTCATCCAAAATGGGAACAAATGTTTGCCGCCGACATGGGGAAATTCGGGTCGATAAACAAATCACTAAGCATCGCCCGCACGTCCGGTAATGGCGATGAGCTGGGCTTCAATACATGTGCCGCAATCGTCGTGGCCCAGCTTCGTTACGAGTACGCCATCAACCTGCTGCATCGCTTCGGGAGCACCCTTTCGAGGGTGGGTCTGGATTTCGTCGGAATGACTGCAACCCCTGCGGGCAATGGACAAACTCACCCCTGAACGCCGCTCGGCAGTGATGTCTCGGGTGAAGGGACGGAACACAGCACCTGAAATCAAAGTCCGGCGGGCACTGCACTCCATGGGCTATCGCTTTCGGTTACATCGAGAGGATTTACCAGGCAAGCCTGATATCGTTCTTCCGAAATATCGCCTCTGCATCTTTGTGCATGGCTGCTATTGGCATCAACATCTGGGTTGTAAGCGAGCTACCTTCCCGAAATCAAACAAAGAGTTCTGGATAAATAAATTTATGCAGAACAAAACAAGGGATGAAGTCGCTACCTCGTCTCTTGTTGATTTAGGCTGGAAGGTGTGTGTGATCTGGGAATGCCAAACTAAGGCCTCCTGTGAACTGTCGAATGCGATTGAACAGTGTTTCGTATAGCTTTGCATGGAGAGAAAGCAGAGAGGTTGCCGCTTTATTGATGCCAGTTCGGATGCAGTAACGGCATTGATATTGTCTCCGATGCGGTTGAACTGGATTTTTGGGATAAAATGCTACGATGAAACCGGAGCGGGAATGGACGAACAGTTAAAAAAACGCCTAGTCGGTGCTGCGGTGCTGGCATCCTTGATGGTGATCTTTCTCCCCCTGTTGCTGGAGACGGAGTCTCCGTTGGACAAGGGTTTGCCGGGCAAGGTTGTGCCGCAGAGCCCCTATGCGGGCAAGGATTTCGATGCCAAGGTTCTGCCCCTGCCGAGCGAAGCGCCCCAGCCGAAGGAGGTTCCCGCTCCACCCTCGCAGCCGAAACCCAGTGGCATCGATACGGCCTTCAACGCGCCGATTGCCCAGGATCTTCCCGTCACACCGCCCGTGGCGGGCCGGGTGGAAGCGGTGGCCCAGGCCAAAGCGCCATCCGAGAAGGTCGAGCAAGAGCCCGTTGAGGAGAAGGATGCCGCCGTCACGTCCGAAGTCCGTGACGGACTCAGTGCCTGGGCTATTCAGGTGGCCAGTTTTCCCGACCGGGAAAAGGCGGATCTCCTGGTTCAGGAGCTTCGTGGCATGAAATACTCCGCGTTTTCCCTGGAAGCGGTCGTTGCCGGCCGTGCCTGGTACAGAGTCAGAATCGGACCCGTGGCCGACAAGGCGCGCGCGGAACAGATCCTGTCGCAAGTGCGCGGCGCCATGGCAGGCAAGGGATTGGAACCACGTATTGTTAGATTTCCATGAGCCCCATGTTGTCTGAAATTCAATTCATCCCGAACCTCTCCGGTCCACCCGTCTGCTCCTGTGCAGGGAAACGCCTGATATCCCTGTTCGCGCTGTTTCTGCTGACTGGCGTCTTCTCCCCGGTATCCCTGGCGGCTCCCGAAGCCAAAGGGACATGGGAGTGCCGTTCGGGAGGGGCCGGGGGCTGGGATTGCAGTTGGACCGGTCCCGGCCAGCCGCCTGAGCCGGAGCACGTCAACAATAAGGGGAAGGCCAGCGGCGAGCCGCCTGCCTCAAGCGACGCCTCCGAAGCGGCAAGTCCCGCGCCCGAAGCGGCTCAGACCCCGGCCCCGGTGGAGAACAAGGGTCCTGCCATCTCCCCCATCGAGGAGCCCCGCCGGGTGGAACCGGAGAAAACCGGTTCCAGCACTCTGCCCGAGATAGAGCCGGATCTGACCCCGTCGGATGTGGCGGCCAAGGCGGAGGAGAAGTCCGGCACGGCTCCGGCGAAGGCGGATGACGCCGCACCGGATGAGGCGTCCAAGGAAAAGAAGAAGCCAGGCGCCCTGGGCCGGTTCAAGAATTGGATAGGGTTGGGTGGCGGAGAAAAGCCGTCACCGGAAAAGCCATCCGGACAGCCGTCGAATCCGGAGCCCCAGGACAAGTCACCGGCCATTGAAGCAGCCAAGCCGGTGCCGCAACCGGACAGCGCCGGGGAACAAAAAGATGCCCCGGTGGCCGCGCCGAAGCCCGAAGAGAAAAAACCCCTGCCCACCTCAAAGGATATTGCGCCGGACATCGGGGTGAAGGACGATCCGCCGAAGGGAGTCGAGCCAGCGGCCGCCGAGGAACCGGTCGAGAAGGAAAAGAAAAAGTCCCCATCCCTCCTCGGCAGGATGGGGAGCTGGATCGGGCTGGGCGGCGGCAAGTCATCCGAGACACCGGGGGAGAAAAGATAAAGGCTTGAGGAAGAGCTACTTTTCCTCAAGCCTGCCCCCCACGCTTTTTCTCCTTCCGGAAACAATTTTGTGCTTTCGCCCCTTATGGGATAATCGCGCCTTCCGCACAAATCTGCCGGGAGCAGATTTGGACGCCGGTACGGCGCCCGTAGGGTTGAAAACAGGGACGTTTTTCATCAATTCCTTCGTCCCGCAAAGGGGGCTTTATGACACTGACCTGGCCTGACTACGTCATTATCGGGATCATCCTTGTTTCGACCCTGATCAGCCTGGTCAGAGGCTTCGTCCGGGAGGCCCTTTCGCTCGCCTTCCTGGTGATCGCCTTCTGGATCGCGAAGATGTTTTTCCACGAGTTTTCCGGGCACCTGACGCCATGGATCGAGGTCCCCTCCCTGCGCATGGGGGCCGCTTTTTTCCTCATCTTCGTTGTCGTCTGGATACTCGGCGGACTTCTGACCTTCCTCGTCGCCCAGCTCATCGACGCCACCGGCCTCAGCGGCACCGATCGCGTCATCGGCATGATGTTTGGTTTCGCGCGCGGGGTCTTGCTGGTCGCCGCGCTCGTCATGCTGGCGGGACTGACCCCATTCCCCAACGATCCCTGGTGGCGCGAGTCGCGGCTGGTCGGCGAATTCCGCGGCGTCGCCGAATGGCTGCGGAGCCTTCTGCCCGATGACCTCGCCCAGCGGGTGCAACCCGGCGCGGCCCCAACCAACGCCCAAAAGCCTGCGGGAGGCTAAGCTGATATGTGCGGTATTGTCGGTATCCTGGGACGCTCCTCCGTCAACCAGTCCCTCTACGACGCCCTGCTGGTATTGCAGCACCGGGGCCAGGATGCCGCCGGCATCGTGACCTGCGAGGGCAATCGGCTGCATCTGCGCAAGGACAACGGGCTGGCGCGCGATGTCTTCAATACCCACCACATGCTCGACCTGCGGGGTAACATGGGGATAGCCCATGTGCGCTACCCGACCGCCGGTTGCGCTTCATCGGCCGAGGCCCAGCCTTTTTACGTCAACTCCCCGTTCGGCATCACCCTGGCCCACAACGGCAACCTGACCAACGCCGATCAGTTGAAGGATGACCTCTTCCGCGAGGACTTCCGCCACATCAACACCGACTCCGATTCCGAGATCCTGCTCAACGTCTTCGCCCACGAGCTTCAGCAGAGGGCCAAACTGAGCGTGGATGAAAACGACATCTTCGACGCCATGAGCGGGGTCTACCGCCGCTGCCGGGGTGGCTACGCGGCGGTCGCCATGATTCCCGGCCACGGCATACTGGGCTTCCGCGACCCCTTCGGCATCCGCCCCATCGTCTTCGGCAAACGGGAGACGGAGCGGGGGGTGGAATACATGATCGCCTCGGAGAGCGTGGCCCTGAATCCTCTGGGCTTTGACCTGGTCCGGGACATCCTGCCCGGAGAGGTGATCTATATCGACCTGGATGGCCGCTTGCACAGCCGGGTTTGCGCCGAGAAGGTGTTGCTGTCGCCCTGCATCTTCGAATTTGTCTATTTCGCCCGGCCCGATTCCATCATCGACGAAATCTTCGTCCACAAAGCCCGTTCCCGCATGGGCAAGAAGCTGGCGCACAAGATCGAGCGCGAGTGGAGCCAGCACGATATCGACGTGGTGATCCCCATCCCCGACACCAGCCGCACCGCTGCCCTGACCCTGGCTAACACCCTGGGGGTTCAATACACCGAAGGCTTCATCAAAAACCGTTACATAGGCCGCACCTTCATCATGCCGGGGCAGAAGGTACGCAGGAAATCGGTGCGGCAGAAGCTCAATCCCATCGACATGGAGTTCAAGGGCAAGAACGTCCTGCTGGTGGATGACTCCATCGTGCGCGGCACCACCTCCCAGCAGATCGTGCAGATGGCGCGGGAGGCCGGCGCCCGCAAGGTTTTCTTCGCCTCCGCCGCACCGCCGGTCCGTTTCCCCAATGTCTATGGCATCGATATGCCCGCCGCCACCGAACTGGTGGCCCATGGCCGCAGCGAGGAGGAGGTCGGCCGTATCATTGGGGCCGACCGGATGATCTACCAGGACCTGGGTGACCTGATCCTGGCCTGTCAGAAGAAGGGCAAGACCAAGGTGGACCGCTTCGATGCCTCGGTATTCGATGGCGACTACGTCACCGGCGACGTGACCGCCGCCTATCTGGGCGCCCTGGAGGCCAACCGCAACGACGGCGCCAAGTCGGCCCGTGAACACTCCGCGGCATCCGTTATCGAGATTCATAATCAGACTTGAGTAGGGGCGGGTTTCAAACCCGCCCCTACGGCCTTCCTCAAGCCTCAAGCCCAACAACAGGAGTAAGCCATGAATGACGAAATGCTGGACTGGGGCGTGGCCACCCGCGCAATCCGGGTAGGACAGCACAGGACCGGGGAAGGGGAGCACAGCGAGGCGATCTTTCCCACCTCCAGCTACGTCTTCGCCAGCGCGGCGGAGGCGGCAGCCCGTTTCGCCGGCACAATTCCCGGCAACATCTATTCCCGCTTCACCAACCCCACCGTGCGCGCCTTCGAGGAGCGTCTGGCCGCCATGGAAGGCGGCGAGTCCTGCGTGGCCTCAGCCTCCGGCATGTCCGCCATCCTTTCCATGTGCATGGGCCTGCTGAAAACGGGTGACCATATCGTCGCCTCGCGCAGCATTTTCGGCACCACGGTCATTCTTTTTACCAAATACATGGCCCGCTTCGGGATCGAGACCAGTTTTGTCGATCTGACCGACCCCGCAGCCTGGGAGGCGGCCATCCGGCCCAATACCAAACTGCTGTTCCTGGAGACCCCCTCCAATCCCCTGACCGAAGTGGCCGACATCCGGCAACTGGCGGACCTGGCCCATGACCATGGCGCCTGGCTGGCGGTGGACAACTGCTTCTGCACCCCGGCCCTGCAACGCCCCCTGGAACTGGGGGCGGATCTGGTGATCCACTCCGCCACCAAATACCTTGATGGCCAGGGTCGATGCGTGGGCGGTGCGGTCGTTGGTGGCGCCAAACTGGTGGGCGAGGAGGTCTTCGGCGTATTGCGCACCTGCGGGCCGACCATGAGCCCCTTCAACGCCTGGGTCTTTCTCAAGGGACTGGAAACCCTCGCCATCCGCATGCGCGCCCACTGCGAAAGCGCCGCCAAACTGGCGGTCTGGCTGGAGCATCACCCCCAAGTGGAACGGGTCTACCACCCCAGCCTGGCCTCCCATGGCCAGTACGAGCTGGCCGCGCGCCAGCAGTCCGGCGCGGGCGGCGTCCTCTCCTTCGACGTGAAGGGGGGCAAAGAGGCCGCCTGGCGGGTCATAGATTCGACTCGGCTACTCTCCATCACCGCCAACCTGGGCGACGCCAAATCCACCATCACTCATCCCGCCACCACCACCCACGGCCGCTTGAGCCTCGAAGAACGCGCCACCGCCGGCATCGGTGACGGCCTGATCCGCGTCTCGGTCGGGCTGGAGGATTTCGAGGATATCCGCAAGGATCTGGAGCGGGGGCTGGGGTG
The DNA here is from genome assembly GCA_001801995.1 of Gammaproteobacteria bacterium RIFOXYD12_FULL_61_37. GTDB lineage: Bacteria > Pseudomonadota > Gammaproteobacteria > Chromatiales > Chromatiaceae > YD12-FULL-61-37. The sequence goes on from MGZB01000028.1 coordinate 31,237, forward strand.
ATGGTCAGGGGGCCTGTTCCGTCAATAAGGCCACTACCGGCACGCGCATGCCTTCCCCGTACCTTGCGCTTCTTCGCTTCACCCATCTTGCCTATCCTCTACACCGGATGGCAGCTTAAATTACTGTCTGGAATATGGGGTCCACTTTAGAAAGCGTGAAACGCAGGCACCTCGCCACGCTGTCCCGGCCCCCAGCATCATGGTGAGCATGTGGTAAGCGAGGAAGGCAAACTGGTACTTGCCGTGCGTGTGGTTCGTCTCGAAAGCGTCCCACAGGAACTCGATGTATTCCTGCTCCTTCGGGGTATTGTCCCAAGGGATACCGTCCCTGCGGGACATAAAGGAAAGCGGCAGGTAGTCGGCGAGTTCGGCGGCTTCTTCCATCGTGATGGGCTGACCATCACCCGACTTCGACCGTAATCACATCCAGAGACGTAATCCCCTCAAAGTCCCTCGCGTTATGCGTCACAAGTGGAGCAGCGTGACGGGTGGCGCAAGCGGCAATCCAAGCGTCGTTTGGGGCGATGGGTCGCCCGTTGCGCCTTCGCTCCGCCATCAGACGCCCGTAACAGCGGGCGATCTCATGGTCGTAAGGAATCACCACGAAATTGCGCAAGGTTGTTTCGAGTTTCTTCCGCTTCTCTTCGCCCCAATTATTGTTCTCCGCGCCGAAGTACATCTCGCCCACGGTGATGAAAGAAATGGCGAGCAACTTTCCTTGAACATGCGGTACATATGCTTCTGCCAGCGGACCGCCCTTCATCAGGTAGGAAACGATGTTCGTGTCGAGGATGGTCTTGGCGTTGCTCACAATCACCTCCCGCTTTCCGCGTGCGAATGCCTCAGATCATCAACCTCCCGCTCGAAGCCGTCGCCTATCTCACCCGGCCAGGTGCCGAAGAGCGCCCTTACATCGGCCATCGGTCGTACGTTCTGCGCCTGCGCCAGTTCATCCAGCGTCGGGGATTCCCAGAAGCTTCGCGAAATTGGGGTGCCTTGCGGGAGTAGATCGGCAGCCTCGCCCTCTCGATCATCCAGTCGCTCGATGTCGTGAATCTTGATGCTGGCGATCTTGCCCGTCAGAGGGTCTTCCTTCGCTTCGCCCACGATGCGAACGTAGCGCAGAATGTCATCCAGCACTTCATCCCTTTGCTCCTCGTCAAAGAGGCAAAGCACCGGTTCCCCGGCAGACGGGTGCACGCGGCAGCGCGTGCCGTGTTCCTTGAAATCAGCCATCAGCAAGCGGCCTTCGATGGTGCGGATGTTGGTCTGCGGTCCCTTGATGCGCTCCTGAATACGCGCAAAGCCTTCAGGCGTGAGATTCGTCGTCAGTGGGGTATCTCTGTGGTTCAGGGTGAAATAGATGCTTGTGACTCCCTTGCTGAAGAGCGTCCCTGCATCGCGCCATGCCATCAGAACACCCGTGTCATAGCCCGGCGGAAGTGCGTCGTCCGACGCCTGCACAGCGGTCAATCCGTCCAGTGCCTTCTCCAGAATATCGAGACCCATGTCCATGCCTGGCAATGCCGCATCGGTCTGTCTGCGCTCGAAGCCCAGCACAGCCGCCGGGCTGCCATGCGTCAACAACACCAGGTCGAGCGCGATTTCTTCCTTGATACCGCGCGGTTGCGGCCCACGGCGCAGACTTTCGGCCTCCCCGGTAAGAACACGCCCGGTCCGCTGTAGCGCCTTGTTCATATTGACCAGGAAAGTCAGCAAATGGGTGACAGGAATTCTGCCCGGCCCAACGGCCTCGCCATTGAAGCGAATCTTCAGCAAGGGATCATCTTCTTTCATGATTCTGCCTCCGTCTGATCTACAGATATTGCTTGTTCGGCCACGCCAGCCGATACCGCCTCATTGTCGCCCCAAACGCGGGCGAGGGTGGCCTGGATCTTTTGCTCGAAGCGGGTGATCAGTTCGCGGTTGGCGGCCACCAGCGCTTGCTCGGCTTCGATCTCGGCCACGATGGCTTGCTGGGTGGCGAGGGGCGGAAGGGGAAACGTAATCGCGCTCAAATCATCTGTGTTGATCTTCAGCGTGCCATGCGCTGCGGTTTCGAGAATCTTCCGAAACTGAGGCCATTCTTGTTTCAGCATCACCCTGAGAAACGTTGCATTGACCGACGAGTGAGGCTTCATCGCCTTCACGTCCTGGTTGAAGGCGCATGGCTTCGCGAGTTCACAGATGGGCACGCCGTTCGCGAGGCCCATACCTCTGACAAGAATTAGCAGCGAGCCGACCAGCGCGATCTGCGTGGCGCTCTCTTTGACGGCGGCTTCTGAAACGTGAGTCGAAGCATCAGACAAGACATCAGACTTCATGTCCTTCGCGGAAATCCACGGGATGTCGCCAATCCAATATGACTCAATGGCCTTTGATGGCGTTCCGCCGCTGCTGTAGCTGACGACGTTACCCAACTCCACCATTGGCCAGTCGGGGTGGATGGGGATGTGGGGGCGGTAGTGGTCGAGGACGGCGCGGGCGCCGTTGATGACTTTCTGGTAGCCCTCGATCTCCGCCACGATCTCCTTCTGCACGCCCAGTGGCGGCAGGGGGATTTGGAGTTCGCAGAACTTCGACTTGGAGATTTCTGCGAACGTCCCGCCTGTTGCCCACGCTTGCATCGTCGGCACGAGCTTGGCGAGCGCTAGAGCCACGAACTCCGGCACTGCTCGCGCCGAATCTTCGATCACGACGTTCTTGAAGCCTTGATTCGTAGCAATGGGGACACGGTTGATCGCTATGCGGCCAATGGTTGCACGAGTCGAGACCACGACCGAATTTGGCGGGATCATCTTCGCGGAAGACTCGCGCAAGCCTTTGTCGGAAATCGTCCGTTTCGTTGCGGTGATTTCAGAGATGAAGTCGGTCGCTGGAAGGTCAACAAGCGTCGCCCAAGGAATGCCGCCGCCCCAATATTCCTCAACGTCGGACTTGGGCGTGCCGCCGCTTTCAACCCGAAACAGAGTCTGTTCGCCGAGAAAGACCAGCGGGAAGGAATGATTCGAGGCAGCGCCCTCCCGATACCGCTCTCCACTGAGGTTGTAATCGCCATTCGCGGCGATCTTGTCCTTCGGCACGATCTGGGCGGTGGACGTGAGGGCGAGGACGGACTCGGTGGTCGCTTTGGAGCGGAGGGCGTGAAGGTACGCGGCGAGTTCAACCTGCACTTGCGGCAGGTCGTTCTTCTCGATGGCGCGGCGCTGGGCGCCGAGGCCGTAGCCGTCGTTCTCGACTTTGAAGAAGGCGATGGTGTCGGCCGCCTTGGCGAGGGATTTGTCGAGGATGAGGATGCTGGTCTTCACCCCGGAGTAGGGATTGAAACAGCCCGCCGGCAGCGACACCACGGCGACGAGGGAGTTCTCCACGAGCATCTTGCGCAGCGCTTTGTAGGCGGTCTGGCTCTGGAAGATGATGCCTTCGGGGACGATGATGGCGGCGCGGCCGGTGGGCGTGAGGTGCTCGGCCATGTAGTCCACGAACAGGACTTCGCTACGCTTGGCCTGGATTCCGAAGCGCTTGTGCGGCTTGATGCCGCCTTTCGGCGACATGAAGGGCGGGTTGGCGAGGATGACGTCGGCGAATTCGTTCCAGCGCTCTTCGGAGGTGAGGGTGTCGTACTCGTAGATGTGCGGATCGGTGAAGCCGTGCAGGTAGAGGTTCACCAGCGACAGGCGGACCATGTCGGGCGAGATGTCGTAGCCCTTGAAGTTTTTGGCGAGGCGGCCCTTGTCGTCGGGGGTGAGCAGGTCACCGGCGCGGTGTGCGGCGGCCCCCTCTCCCCGGCCCTCTGATGAAGCCTCTACCCTTCGGTATCCCGCGAGGGGCGAGGGAGATGAAGAGTTGCTGCGCAGGATGTGCTTGTAGGCGGAGATGAGGAAGCCGGCGGTGCCGCAGGCGGGGTCGAGGATGGTTTCGTGTTTCTGCGGGGCGAGGACTTCGACCATGAAATCGATGATGTGGCGCGGGGTGCGGAACTGGCCGGCATCCCCCTGACTGCCGAGGACGCTGAGCAGATACTCGAAGGCGTCGCCGAGGCGTTCGCTGTGGTCGTAGCTGAACTCGTCGATGATCTTGAGAAAGGCCTTGAGCGTTTCCGGGTCGCGGTAAGGCAGGTAGGCGTTCTTGAAAATGTCGCGGAAGAGCGGCGGGATGCCGGGGTTTTCGGGCATCTTGGCAATGCCTTCGCCGTAGAGGCCGATCATCTCGTGGCCGCCGAGCGAGGGGGCCATGAGCTTGGCCCAGCCGTAGCGGGTGTAGTCGCCGGTGAAGAACTTGCGCTTGCCGCCAAGTTCCTCGCTCTCGGCGTCCATGTCGTCCATGAACTTGTAGATGAGGGCGATGGTGATCTGCTCGACCTGGGATTTGGGGTCGGGGACTTTGCCGACGAGGATGTCGCGGGCGGTGTCGATGCGGCGTTTGGTGTCGGTGTCGAGCATTACTTGAGTCTTTTCATGGCCGCGCTGGTCATCAGCGAGTGCATCTGGGTGATGGCGATCTGGTTGAGCCGGATCAGGCGCTCCGGCTGTGGCATACCCTGGCGAACAAGAACCGCGTTGAGCGATTCCAGGTTGCTCAGCACAACCAGTTGTTCGAGGGTTGCCTGGTCGCGCACATTGCCCTTTGCCTTGGGGTACCGGTCGCGCCACTCTCTGGCGGTATGCCCGAAAAGCGCAACGTTGAGCAAGTCGGCCTCGCTCGCGTAAACGGTCGAGGCCTGCGCACGCGTGATCTCAACCGGGACGAGGGTCTCCCGAATGGCATCTGTGTGGATGCTGTAATTGACCTTGGCAAGGGTGCGCTGGAGGTTCCATTCCAGCGGAGACGGCTGATTTCGTCGTCCTTGAGGCGCTGGAATTCCTTTATGAGGTAGACTTTGAATTCAGCGCTGATCCACATGCCGAATTCAAAGGCAATGTCCTTGTGTGCGTAGGTGCCGCCGTACCTGCCTGTGGTGGCTCGCAGGCCGAGCGCATTGGTTTTCGCGGTCCAGTCTTTGACGCTGATCCTGTAGCTGTTCAGCCCGGCCTGACTTTTAATTATGTCGAATTCGCCATAATTAAAATCAGGGTTATGGACGCGCTCCCATATTCCCAAGAACTCCACGGTGTTGCGATTTCTCAACCAATCGCCAATAAAAAAGTCGCCCTCCTTTGCCTTGAGCATGTCGGTCAATGAAATGTAGTCTTCATCATTCCGGGACAGCACCGTGATGGATGTTCCCAGAACATCGAAGGACAATTTCTTTTCTTTGCTCATGATTGCTCCTAAGCGGCGAACTGATTCAAGGACACGTAATCCTTGACGTACTCGGGGACGAGCGTGCGGTAGCGCTGGGGCACGGCTCTGAAATCATGGGTGCTGAAATACGGGTTGGTCGCCAGATCGGTGAACTGCCGGCTGTCGATGATGTCGCGCACGCGGTTGCTGGTGACGTAGGCCTTGAAGTAGGTCTTGATGGCCGGGATGGCCGAGGGCGGCTCGGGTACGCGGTCGGCGACGAACTTGGAGAACTCTTCTTCCAGCAGCTCATCCTTGGACTTGAAGCGCGGGATGAGGCCGAAGACCTTTTCCAGGATTTCGCGCAGGGTCAGGCGGCGGTCCACGGCGGCGGCCTTGCGCAGTTTGTCGAGGCTGTAGTACTCCTCGGGCTTGTCGAAGACCTCGCGGTTCACGTAGTCGATGACGCGGTCCCATTGCCCGGCTTCAACAGCGGCGGCGACGGTGTCATCGGCGCGGATGACGTCTTCAAACTTCTCGAAAAACATGCGGTCGATCTTCATGCCTTCGGCCGTGATCTCCTCGACCCGCATCGAAGCCAGGATGTCGGCGCCGAGGTGCTCGTAGGTGCCGCCCACGACCACCGGGCCTTCGCCGCCCCCATTCTCGCCTTCCTTGCCCTTGGGCGGTGGCAGCTTCAGCACTTCGTCGTAGTTGAACTCTTCCTCGAAGTATTCGCAGTTGGCGAAGAAGTCGAACAGCTTGAAGGCGGCTTTGATGGGCCGCTGTACGCCTTCCTTGAGGGTGTCGTCGAACAGCAGATCGCGGAAGTCGTGCTTGCGGGTGCCGCGCCCCTTTATCTGGATGAAGTCGGTGGGCAAGAAGATCGGGCGGAAAAGGCCGATGTTGAGGATGTCGGTGCAGTCGTAGCCGGTGGTCATCATGCCGACGGTGACGCAGATGCGCGCCTTGCTGGTCTTGTAGGTGGGGATGAAGTTGCCGGAGCCGAGGAGATTGTTGTTGGCGAAGTTGATGGTGAACTGCTGGGCGTCGGGCACCTGTGAGGTGACCTGAACCGCGAAGTCCGACTGGTACTTGGCCGGAAACATGCGGTCGGCCATCTGGTTGAGGATCTGCGTCAGCTTGGCGGCGTGGTTCTGGCTGACGGCGAAGACGATAGCCTTGCCGATTTCGCCGCTGACCGGGTCACGCAGGGCGTTTTCCAGAAGCGTCTTGCACAGAATCTGGTTGGTGGTGTCAGCGAAGAATCGCTTCTCGAACTCGCGCTGCTTGAAGGCCTGTTGCTGATCCTCGCCGGTGTCATCGGTGAACGAGATGACGAAGCCCTCTTCGGAAAGCAAGGTGGTGGTGACCTCGGTGCGGGCGTCCACCACGGTCGGGTTGATCAGGAAGCCCTCCTTCACGCCATCGAGCAGGGAGTAGCGGAAGGTCGGCTGGCTGTTCTCGCAGCCGAAGGTGCGGTAAGTGTCGAGCAGCAGGCGGCGTTCGGCCTCGCGTGGGTCGCGGGTGCCCGATTTTGAGCTGTCGAACCGGCGCAGGTAATCGCGCGGCGTGGCGGTGAGGCCCAGTTTGTAGCCGATGAAGTAGTCGAACACGGCGCGGGCGTTGCCGCCGATGGAGCGGTGCGCTTCGTCGGAGATGACGAGATCGAAGTCGGTCGGCGAGAACAGCTTCTGGTATTTGTTGTTGAACAGCAGGGACTGCACGGTGGTGACGACAATCTCGGCGCGTTGCCAGTCGTCCCGGTTCTCCTTGTAGATCACGGTCTGATAGTCGGCCGAAAGCACCGCAGAGAAGGACTTTTTGGCCTGGTCCTCCAGCTCAAGCCGATCCACGAGGAACAGTACGCGGCGCACATTGCCCGAACGGAGAAACAACTTGATCACGGCGGCGGCGGTGAGGGTCTTGCCAGTGCCGGTGGCCATCTCGAACAGGAAACGGTCTTTGCCATCGCCGACGGCGGTCTGAAGGCTGTGGATGGCCTTTAGCTGGTAGGGCCGGAGAAAGCGCAGCTTGTTGGCCTGGATGTAGCCGGGGCGTTCCGCTTCGTTTTGCCAGGCGACTTCGGATACGTAGTGCGGGCGCTGGGTGCGAACGATGTAATCCTCGCCTACCTGCTCTTCGATCAGTCGCAGCGGATTCGGCGTGACCTTCTGGTAACCGGTGACCGAGATTGGAGTCGGAAACGAGGTGATGACGTAGGGGCTGCCGCGTTCAAGGTCCCAGAAGTAGTGCAGGTTGCCATTGGAAAGAATGACGAAGCGGCAGTTCTGGGACTTGGCGTATTTGCGCGCCTGCTCTTTGCCGACGAGCGGATTTTTGTCTTCGGCTTTGGCTTCGAGAACAAGCAGCGGAAAGCCTTTGGCATCGAGCAGGAGAAAGTCGACGAAGCCTCTTGTGCTTTTTTCGAAGTTGGTGCCGAGCGCGTCCAGGTCGGTCGACTTGATCGTGACACCGGGTTCGAGGCGAATGTTCGCAGGCGCGTCGCCTTCGCGGAAGAAACGCCAGCCGGCCGCTTCGAGCAGCTTGTTGATCTTGATGCGGGCGGTGGCTTCTTTATCGGACATTCAGGGCGCTGTTCCAGCGAGGGTGGTTTTGCGGCATCAATGGCCACCATGGGGGGCGATCTTCATCTGTCCCCTGCCTACGACAGGTGTCAGACCCCTTAAAATATGATGCCGTACTCCTTGAGTTCCCATATCCCTCTCAACAGAATGGCGAATTGCAAAGTTGGAGCCTGGACGGTATTCAGGGCGTTGACCAATCCCGAATATTGCCACCAACACCTGTGTCCATTGTAAGTTCACTTGTCGAGAAGCTGGCAGATTTCTATAGACGTTCAGAAGTTCCCTCTAATTTGTCTGCCGCGCAAGCGCCCAAGCGACGTGTTCCCGCACCAGTTCTGACGGGTCTTCGGTGCGCTCAAGCAGGGCTGTTCTGGTCTGTTCCGACTTGGGGGCATTTCCCAGCGCCACGGCAATATTGCGCAGCCAGCGTTGATGGCCGATGCGGCGAATGGGTGAGCCTTCCAGTCTTTGCAGAAATTCCGTTTCGTTCCAGCCGAAAAGGTCGATCAGTCCGGCTCTGTCCAGTCCCTGACGCGGGTGGAAGTCTCTTTCTCCGGTCGGGCGGGCGAAGCGGTTCCAGGGGCAGATCAGTTGGCAGTCGTCGCAGCCGTAGATGCGGTTGCCCAGCAAAGGGCGCAATTCCAGCGGGATGGGACCGGGGAGTTCGATGCTGAGATAGGAGATGCAGCGCCGGGCGTCCAGCTCGAAGGGCGCGACGATGGCGCGGGTGGGGCAGATGTCCATGCAGGCGGTGCAGCGGCCGCAGTGGGGCAGGGCAGGGGAGTCGGGCGGGAGCGGTAGGCTGGTATAGAGTTCGCCGAGGAAGAACCAGGAGCCGGCCTTGGGGTTGATGAGGTTGGTGTGCTTGCCGATCCAGCCGAGCCCGGCCTTTTGCGCCAGGGCTTTTTCCAGTACGGGGGCGGAGTCGGAGAAGGCGCGATAGCCGAAGGGTCCGATCTCGGCCTGGATGCGTTCGGCCAGGCGTTGCAGCCGGTCGCGCATGAGTTTGTGGTAGTCGCGGCCCTGGGCGTAGCGGGAGATGAAGGCGCGAACCGGGTCTGCGAGGGTTTTTGTGGATCGACTGGCGGGGGGGAGGTAGTCCAGGCGGACGGAGATGACGCTGAGGGTGCCGGGGACCAGTTCCGCCGGGCGGCTGCGTTTGAGGCCATGGCGGGCCATATATTCCATCTCGCCGTGGCGGCCCTCGTTCAGCCAGGCCTGGAGGAATCCCTCCTCCCGACTCAGATCGATGCCGGCGATGCCTGCTTGCTGGAAGCCCAACTCCACCGCCCAGTGCTTGATTTGAAGCGCCAGGCGGTGGAAGTCGGGGCTTCCCCCTTCCACCGGGTGGGGTCCTTATTCTGGAAGGTTGACGGACTTGATCTCGGCCTTTTTCCGCAGATCGACGATGTAGTCCTGCACGGCCTTCTGGCGCAACAGGGCCATCAGTTCCGGCTTGGCCTCTTCGAAGCTGCGCGGGGGTGTGTCGCGGCTCTCTTCCATCTTGATCAGGTGCCAGCCGAACTGGGTCTGAACGGGCTTGGCGGAGAGTTCGCCTTTCTTCATGGCCTGTACGGCATCGCCGAAGGGCTTCACCATCCGGTCGGCGCTGAACCAGCCGAGATCGCCGCCCTGCTGGCCGGTCGAGTCGAGGGAGTGTTTCTTGGCCAGGGCCGCAAAATCACCACCCTTGTTCAGTTCGGCCAGGATGTCGGTGGCTTCCTTTTCGGTCTTGACCAGGATGTGGCTGGCCTTGAATTCCTTGGTCGCGCTGGCGAATTTCTCCTTGTAGAGGGCCTGCATGGCCGGCTCTTCGATCTTGGCCCCCTTCAACTTCTCTTGCAGCGCGGCGTTGGCCAGGTAGCTGATGCGTTCCATTTCGAGCGCGGCGGCGTGATCCTTGTCCTGATCGAGTTTGTTGTTGGTGGCTTCCTGGCTGAGAAGGATCATGTTGACCATCTCGTTGATCAGGCGCTGCTTATCCTCCTCGGAGGGCGCCTTGCCGGGCTGGAGGCGCTGCGTCATGAGGTGGCGGAGCATCTGTTGGCTGACCGGCTTGCCGTTGACGCTGATGGAGTTGGGCTTGGCTTCCTCAGCCGCGAACGCGGTCAGGGTCAGGGCGCTCAAGGCCAGGGAAATCATGAGTTTTTTCATTTTTGGTCCTGTTTTAGGGTAGTACTTTCTTGAAAGGGGTGACGTGGACATGGGCAAAGACGCCGGAGGTGACGTAGGGGTCCTCGTTGGCCCAGGCCTTGGCATTCTCCAGATCCTTGAACTCGGCCAGGATCAGGCTGCCGGTGAAGCCGGCGGGACCGGGGTCCTCGCAGTCGATGGCGGGCAGTGGCCCCGCCAGCAACAGACGGCCCTCGGCCTTGAGCTGTTCGAGGCGTTTTAGGTGGTTCGGACGGGCCTTGAGTCTGGCCTCCAGGCTGTCCTCCCGGTCTTCTCCAATGATGGCGTAATACATTTACTTCTCCTCGCTGGGGACTTCCTTGATGTGACGGGCCATGTAGAACGACTGGGCGATCAGGAAGGCGAAGGTCAGTCCCAGAAGGCCGAAGAGCTTGAAGTTGACCCAGGTCTCCTCGTCGAAGTTGTAGGCGACGTAGAGGTTGATGCTGCCGACGCTGAGGAAGAAGAGCGCCCAGGCCAGGTTCAGTTGACGCCAGACCGGGGCCGGCAGTTCAACGGCATGGGACATCATCCGCTCCGTCAGCACTTTTCCGCCGAACAGGGGGCTTAGCAGGAAGGCGAAACCGAACAGCCAGTTGACGAGGGTCGGCTTCCATTTGATGAAGGTCGGGTCCTGAAAGGCCAGCGTCAGGCCACCCAGCACCACCAGCATGACCAGGGTGACGAGGTGCATCTTTTCCAGCTTCCCATGCTTGACCCAGTGCCAGAGGGTTTGCGCCAGGGCCGCGACCATGGCGGCGGCAGTGGCGGCAAAGATGCCATAGGCCTTGTAGAAGGCGAAAAAAAGGAGGATGGGGAAAAAGGCCGCGAGGAGTTGCATGGTCTTACTTCAATGGTCAGGAGGTCAGGGGTTAGTGCAGTAATTTCTTGACGCCCCATTCATTGTAATAGCGTTCGACGATGGCGCGCACATGGGATGGATAGGCGAGAAGCTCCATTTGTTCCGTAGCCTCGCAAAAAAAGTCGGAGGCACCCAGGGGGAGCTGTTCCACCAATTCCTTATAAGCAGCTTCGATAAGCTCAGGGATCGTGCTGCGGGTGGCAATAATACCGCGATTGAACAGCATCATCGCCCAGGGCGCGCCATCGGTATGCTGCTCCGGGTCCTGGATCAGGATGGGGCTGACGGCATGCAGGATCTCGCTGCTCTGGCTGAAGAGCCCTTCCAGCTCTTCCGGGTGCGACAGACGGTTGGCGGTCCGGGCCAGAGCGTTGACGACCGGCCCCAACTCCTCGATCTCGCCGTCGTTGCGCGCCAGCCACAGGGCCAGGGGGAAGGCCAGATCGCCAAAGGACTGGTGGGAGGGGTAATTGATCGAGCCGGTGTCGATCTCCAGTGAATCCAGTAGGCTCAGGCCATAATTGCCGAGTTCATTCAGTTCGCCTTCGCCGATGGGATCGAGGCGAGGGGCGCGGGATAAGGAGGTCCCGGTGGCGCCTTCGCCGATGGGATGGACGCCGGTCTCGTGGGCATAGAGCATCTCCAGCAGATTGACCAGGGTCTCGATGATCACCGCCGGGGAATTGCCGCTCTCCGGATCGGGATTGCCGTTCTCGTCCCAAAAACGGGAGAAGTCATCGATCAGATTCCCCAGTGCCTCGATGATGCGATTGATGTCCGCCGGTGTCTCTTCCATAGGGATAGCTTCGGTTGCTCGGTGGTAGGGGTGCATGGTTCCAGAACGCCCCCATGGCGTCAATGCCGCCGGGCTGAAAGAGGAGACTAACCCGGATCGGTGATGTCGGCGATGTTGAGGCCCAGCACGGGGCGGCGGGTCTGTCGCTTCAATCTGGCCAGGAAGCGGGCGAGGTCTTCCTCGACTACGCGATTCACCTGCCCCGGCCGGGCATGCCTGACCAATAGACTGCCGGCGCGGGGGATCAGCAGGGCTTGGTGGCTGATGTGGACGGGGACCCCGGACGAGCCCCGGCGTACCACGGACAACACGGCCACCTCCTGGATTTGGAGGGCGATCCTGGGAAAGACGCCGAGCGGGACATAAGGCAGTTCTATGCGTTTGGCAGGGACCGCCGAGGCTGGAAGGTGCGGCAAGAACCTCTTGTTGCGGGCTGCCCAGATGGAGGGGCTCATGGCGACGGGGAGAAGGATTGTCTCGCCGGGGGCGGTTTCACGGGTAATGTCGCGCAGGACACCTGTTTCCGATAGCTCGCTCAGCCATTGAAACTCCGGCAAGTGGCGGCGGCGGCTGAAATCGGGTATGCCGTCCCGGTAGCGGATGCGTAGTATTTCGGCCTTGGGGTCGGCCGGATTGCGGGCAAGGGCGATGAGGGTTTCGATGTAGGTGGTGCAGTCGAAGGCATCAAAGCGGATCAAGGGATCGGCGTCCGGCCCGCCGGCCTCGCCCAGGGGGGAGAGCCGATAGCCCTTGCCGACGAAGCGGCGGGAGTCATGCAGCAGACGTTGTTCAAAAGGGGAAGGAACCACGCTTGCGCCATCACCGTTCGCAAAAAGGGCTTCCGGACGGGAGAAGGTCAGGGCAAGGAGTAATCCGGCGAATCGATGGAAATTGACCATGGTGATCCACAATGAGACGCATCAGAAATCGATGGGTGGGCAAATTACTATTGAATTTTTTAATATCTCTTATGGGGGAATCCAATAGTCAAAACTCTATGGTATAAATGAAGCTTATTGTAGATCAGGGGGGACTTTGCCATGGCAGACAGGCGATTGCAGGTATTTCATACCGTTGCGCGTCTCTTGAGTTTCACCAAGGCGGCGGAGTCGCTGCACATGACGCAACCGGCGGTAACCTTTCAGGTACGCCAGTTGGAAGAGCATTTCAACACCCGTCTCTTCGACCGCACCCATAACCGCATCAGCCTCACCGAGGCGGGCGAGGTGGTCTATCGCTATGCCGACCAGATCTTCGAACTCTATTCCCAGATGGAAAATGCCATCCGCGACATCACCGGGGATATCCGGGGCGTGGTCACCATCGGCGCCAGCACCACCATTGCGGAATACATGCTTCCCTCCCTGCTGGGCGACTTCAAGTCCAAGTACCAGGACGTGGCCATCCACCTGAAGGTCTCCAACAGCGAGGGGATCGTCGCCATGGTGGAGAATAACATCATCGACCTCGGTGTGGTGGAGTCCCCGGTCAGCAACAAAAACCTGGTGGTGGAGGCCTGCCGCGAGGACAACTTGGTGGCCATCCTGCCCCAGGGCCATCCCCTGGCGTCCGCCGAGAAGGTCTCCTTCAAGGAGCTGTTACAATATCCCTTCATCTGCCGCGAGGAGGGTTCCGGCACCCGTGAAGTGATTATGGACTATATCAACCGCTTCGATGCCTGTGACATGCATATGAAGGTGGCCATGGAGCTGGGCAGCCCGGAAGCGGTCAAGGGCGCGGTAGAGGCAGGCATGGGTGTTTCCGTCATGTCCGAATCGACCATACAGAAGGAGTTGAAGCTGGGCAGCCTGATTGCGATTCCCCTTGATCCTCCCCTGAAACGCCCCTTCCTCTTCGTGCATCAGAAGCAGAAATTCCGGTTGCGGGTGATGGAGGAGCTGCTCGAATTCGCTCGGGGTTACTGCCAAGTCAAGAACGGAAAGAAATAATCCATGTTCCCCGTGGCCCAAGAACTCTCCGGTCCCCAACGGCGGCTGCTGAAACTCTTCCGGGGATTGGACGGATCGGATCAGGCCAGCCTGATGGCATTCGCCGAGTTCCTGGCGAGCCGTGGCAAGGGGGGCTCTGCGGGACTGGGTCCTGAACCCCTGCACGAGCCCAGGGAGATCCCGCGCCCGGAACAGGAGAGCGTGGTGGCCGCCATCAGACGGCTTTCGGAGACCTTCTTCATGCTGGAGCGGGGGCGGATGCTGAACGAGACATCGATCCTGATGTCCTCCCATATCCTGCAGGGCCGTCAGGCCCCGGACGTCATCGACGATCTGGAGTCCCTGTTCCAGCGTCATTACCATCAGTATCGAATAAGACTTGAGACTTGAGGCCGAAGGCATGGAGATGCAACGCGGCACAGCCTTTAGCCTTCAGCCTTACTCCCCCCCGGTTTCATGTGAGCGATTCGTGTCCAATCCGGTGACATGACGGGGTTTTCTTCCTGGGGGAAGAGGCAAAGCTTGATATTCAGCCTGTCCAGGTTGTGCCCAACGATGGCGACCGCCTTGTTGTCGGCCTTTTCCAGCAAGGGATAGGAAGCAGCGACGTAGTCGGGTTGCAGCGCCTTGGCGATCTTGAAATGGGTGGGACTGCCGTGGAAATTGGTGAAGCAGATGGTCGCGCCCAGGTGACGCAGGGACTTCATCAGGGAGTGGGTGTTTTTCAGCTCCTGCGCCACATCGGAAAACCGGAACGAGAGGATCAGGCCCGTTCCCACCAGTTGCATCTTGCGCAACCGCTCCCGTAGCCAGAGGGCACTCTCGGGATGCAGCAGCATGTTTTGCGACATGGGAACGATGACAATGGCCTCCCCGCCGTCGAAACGGCCTTCGGCGATGCGTTCGAGGGCGTGCCGGAGGCTGTAGTTGTCGATGCTGGAGAGCAGGGTCTCGTTCTGGATACGGCTCAGCAGGCTATGCACCAGGTAGAAATCGCGGCCGTCGGGTGATTTAAGCCGCACCCGCATGAGGGCGATGTCTCCCTTCGTGTCCCTGACCCGCAGGGGAAGAAAATCGAGCAAGAATTCATCACCATCCAGGGCGCTCTGGAGTAGTTGCTCCTTCAGAATCTCCGCCGCCAGGCGGATATCGCTGTCAGCGAGCCGGTTGCTGTCGGTCAGGCCCGACTCGCTTGCCTCGAACACGGCCTCGGAAATGAGGTGGACGGCGTCGGAAGAGTCCTTGTCCAGTTGCGAGATGCCGATCTTGGCCTTTAACAGGGTGGGGCTGCTTTGATCCCCGTAATGCGCCGTGTCGATCAGCGCGATCAGCAACTGGGACAGGGTCTTGCCCGTGCGGGAGCCCAGGCGGGAGACCAGGATGCCGAAGCTGTTGCCCTCCAGCCGCGCCGGGATATCTTGGGAATGGCTGTTGTCGCTGATGATATTGGCCACCTCGGCCATGATCAGCTCCCGCTGGGGCAGTTCGCCGAAGCTGATGTTCTCGTGGGGGGTCTCCAGTTGAATATGCAGCAGGGCGTCGAACTCATTACTCTCGCCCGCCTTGAGGATAGCGTTGACCTCCTTGATGAACGAGGCCTGATCCATCATCCCGGTGGAAGGGTCCAGCATGGGGCCGGTGATCTCGCGGGGGAACTTACTGCGCAGGGCGCGCGCGCGCTGGATGCGGTTGGTGACCGTGTTGATCAGGTGATGGGGGCGGATCGGTTTGGTGAGAAAGTCGTCCCCGCCGGCGCTCAGGGCATCGATTTTCTTGTCTGTGTCCTGTTCGCCCGAGAGATAGACGATGGGTGTGGTGACCAGGCGATCGTCCTCGCGCATGATGGTGGTGAGCTCCTTGCCGCTCACATCCGGCATGTAGAGATCCATGAGGATCAGATCGGGTTCGAAATCCTGCAAGACACGCACCGCCATCAAAGGCTTGGTGAGGGCGATGACCTCCATGCCGGCCTTGCGCAAAATGGCGGCGGCGTAATCCGCCTGGGTCGGGTCGTCCTCAACGATCAGGATGCGGAAATGGAGGTTCTGGGTCTGGATCAGGCTGACGATCTTATTCGCCAGGTAGTCCGCCTTCACCGGCAGGGAGAGATAGGCGCTGGCGCCAGCCCTTAGCGCCAGGAGGTGGTGTTCGACGTTGTCGGAGCGTCCGATGAAGATGATCGGGGATTTCAGCTCCGGCCTGTTCAGCGAGTCCTTGATCTCCGGCATCGCCTGGGTGAGCTGGGGCAAAAGGCCGATGTCGATGACCACGGCATCCGGTATCTGCGCCGCTATCTTGCCGGCCAGGGTGTTGGGATTGGCGATGGCGATCAGCCGGTAGCCCCGTTTGGCCAGTTCCTCTTCCAATTCGGCGGGTAGCAGGCCCTCGGTGTTCGTGACCAGATAGAGGGTGCGGCTCGCCTCCCGTGGGACGGAGGAAGAGTTTTTCGCCCGCTGCTGTTCGTCCCTCAGTTGCCGCAAGAGCTTGTCGAGTTCCTTCGACTGGGCGTCGTTGAGGTAGGAGGCCTCGCCAAGGGTGTCGAAGAAGGTCGAGAGGGCATAGAGGGCCTCGCTCAGGGTGCCCAGCTCATGGCGGGCCGCGGTCGCGGAGAGATCCTGGGTATAACTTTTCAGCTTGCGGACGCTGTCCGGATTCAGCTTGCCGCGCACCCCCACGCGGAGGTAATTCTCGATCAGCGCCAGGCGAGTGGAAAAATGGTTGATGAACGCCTGTTTCGCGTCCGACAGCAAAGAGTCATTTCCTACGGGGATGTCGGTCATTTTTTGGGGCGCGGAGTGTGATGCCTGTTTCTATATCAGTTGATTATAGTGAATTCTTGAGGAAAGGATGTAACTTGAATTCTGTCTGTGCCCAACGAGGCAGTCCAGCACGGCGTGCGGCGTATCGTGACAATATTACTTGCTGGCCTTGGCAAGGTCGGACAATGCCTTCATGGCGGGCGGCAGGGCCTGGTTGAGGAGCTGAAAGGCCTTCTTCGCGGTATCGCTGTCGTTCAGGCGGGCCGCCATCTCGATCGTCTTGGCCGCTGCCGATACCTTCATGGCGCCTACGTTGGCGCTGCTTGACTTGATGGAATGGGCGGGGTTGACCATGCCCGCGATGTCGTCGGCCACAGCCGCGTTGCGGAGCTGGGTGTACAGGGGCGGGACATTGGTGATGTAGGATTCGAGCAGGAGTCTGAACTCGCCCTCCATCACCTCTTTCAGTTCGTTGATGATGCTCATGTCGATGATTGGGTCTTCCGTCGCGTCGCTCATACTGAAATTGTCCTCTTTCGCCGTTGGATGGGTGGGATTGGGGGGTATTGTAGGCTGCTTTTCCCTCGGTTTGATCCATTTCGACATCATGTCGAACAGGGCATCCCGGTTGACCGGCTTGGCCAGATAATCGTCCATGCCGGAGCTGATGCATTTCTCCCGGTCCCCGGCCATGGCATTGGCCGTCATGGCGATGATGGGTATCCGGTCGAGCCGGTTCTCCCGCTCTCTGGCCCGAATCGCGCCGGTCGCCTCGTAACCGTCCATGTTCGGCATGCGGCAATCCATAAGCACCAGGCCGTATTCCTTCCGCCCGGCGCGCTCCAGCGCCTGCACCCCATCCACCGCCTCGTCGACCGAGAGGCCGATCCGTTCCAGCAGACGGCGCGCCACGGCGCGATTGACATCGTTGTCCTCCACCAGCAGCACGGTGCCCTCCAGGCGGGTCTGCACCTGCGTCTGCTCCTGTTTCGGCGGAGAGAGGAGGGGACGGGAATCCTCGCTCCGGTCGAGGATGTCCTGCTCTAGGATGGGCGTGATGCTGTCGGCATTGGCCAGGATTTGCGACTCGCGGCGATCCTCCTCCTCCCGCACGTCGAGCAGACGGCGCATGCTCTGCTGAAGCTGGGGTGCGCGCAGCGGCCGGGTGAGGACCTCATTGGCGCCCAATTCCAGCAAGGACTCGCCCTCCGCCGGGTCGGCGACCAGGGCGATGGTGACGATGGGCAGTAGACGCGGGGCACGCCTCAATTCACCCATAAGGTTCTTGCAGGCGCCGCCGAGGCGGGACTGGTCGAAGATCAGCAGATCCGGGACCCAGGAATCGCCGAGCCCCGCTGCCGAGTTCAGCGCCGACAGGGCCTCCGGGACATCACCGGCCCGGCTGAAGGAGACGCCCCAGCCGCTCAAATGGCCGCTGATCTCCTTGTAATCGCGTTCGTCGAAGCCTACCAGCAAGGCCCTGACCGCCTCCAGGCTCTCGCGCCCCGCCGGCACCTGGTCCAGGGGGCGGCGCATGGGAATCAGGAACCAGAAAACGGACCCCTTGCCGGCCTTGGAACGCACGCCGATCTGACCGCCCATGATATTCACCAGGCGCTTGCAGATGGCCAGCCCCAGCCCCGTGCCGCCGTATTTGCGGGTGGTGGAGGCGTCGGCCTGGGTAAAGGAGCTGAACAGCCGGCGGACCGTTTCCGGGTCCATCCCCATGCCTGTGTCGCGCACCACGAACAACACATCCACCTCCCGGCGACCGGCGCGGTGCGGCGTGACCTCCACCAAGATTTGACCCTTCTCCGTGAATTTGACCGCGTTGCTGACCAGGTTGGTGAGGATCTGACGCAGGCGCAGGGGGTCGCCGCGCAGGGATTCGGGGATTTGGGGGGAAATTCTGTACCCCAGCCGGATCTGGCGCTTCTCCGCCATGTTGCCCATGAGGCCGGTGACCGACTCGATCACCCCTTTGATCGAGATCTCGACCTGCTCCAGCTCCAATTTGCCTGCCTCGATCTTGGAGAAGTCGAGGATGTCGTTGATGATCCTCAGCAAATGGCGCGAGGAGTTCTGGGCCGTATTGACCAGTTGCCGCTGCTCCTTGTTCAACGGCGTCCCCCCCAGCATCTCCAGCAACGGCAGGATACCGTTCAAGGGGGTCCGGATTTCGTGGCTCATGATCGCCAGAAACTCGTTCTTCTTCACATCCGCCGCTTGCGCCGCCTGCTTGGCGTTGACCAGTGAATCCTCCAGCGCCTTGCGGTCCGCCTCCGTGTCCTGAAGCTGCTGATGGAGGGTATCGTTGCCCTCCCGCAAATCGTCATTCTCGCTCCACAACAGCCCGAGTTCGCCATCGAGCCGCGTCAGCCGGGAGGCAAGGCCGGACAGGCCAAGGACAGCGAAGGCTCCCGTCGCGGCAAAGAGGACCAGCAGGGAGAGGGTTTCGCCGGAAGGGCGCGCCGCGCCCGCGCCCGTCATCAACAGACCGCCGAAGAGGGCCATGGCGAAAAGGAGCAGATGCAGCCCGAGGGGCGAGAAATGGAGGGCATAAACGAAGAGGGCCAGGAGGGCGGGGAGTAGAAGGGGTTGCCCGCCCGTGGCGGACTGCAAGGCGGAGGATACCAGGACACCCCAGATCAGCCCGCTGCCGAGAGCGGAGAAGGCGAGGGCGAGGCCCCAGCCCATGATCTCGCTCGCCGGATTCCTGTGGACCGTCCAGGCAAGCCCCAGCGACAACTGATAGAAAACGAGAAGTATCAAAGGGAGCGTCAACGGCGAATCCGTCAACCCGCCCGGCCGGAGCGAAAGGATCAGGTGGAGAAAGGCAAAGACGGCCCCGGCAACGGCGGCCAAGGCAGCAGCCTCCATCGCCAGACGCACCTTGGCGCCCGCGAGGGGCTGACGCAGCCGCTCGCGCGTCTCGCTCAGGTTATCCATTCTCCGCTCAGCGCTCATTCCCGCATGCCGTTCTATTGCAAATTCCGTTCAAGGACAATAGCAGGTTGGAGACAAAAACCGATAGCTGTCGAGATTTTGACCTTGCCGAGTCTGGGCGCCGGGTTTTGTCGGCCTGACCGGCGGCTTTTTTTACAACGCCTCGCTGGCAAAATCGGCCAGCCGGGAGCGCTCGCCGCGCAGGAGGGTAATGTGGCCGCCGTGGGACCAGTTTTTGAAGCGGTCCACCACATAGGTGAGGCCGGAGGTGGTTTCGGTCAGGTAGGGGGTGTCGATCTGGCCGATGTTGCCGAGGCAGACGATCTTGGTGCCGGGTCCGGCGCGGGTGATGAGGGTCTTCATCTGCTTGGGCGTCAGGTTCTGGGCCTCGTCCAGGATGATGTACTTGTTGAGGAAGGTGCGCCCGCGCATGAAGTTGAGGGAACGGATACGGATGCGGTTCTTGATGAGGTCGTCGGTGGCCGCGCGGCCCCAGGCGCCGCCCTCGGGCTTGGTCAGGACCTCCAGGTTGTCCATCAGCGCTCCCATCCAGGGGGTCATCTTCTCCTCCTCGGTGCCGGGGAGGAAGCCTATGTCCTCACCCACGGGCACGGTGACGCGGGTCATGATGATCTCGCGGTAGAGGTTCTTCTCCAGCACCTGGGTCAGGCCCGCCGCCAGGGTCAGCAGGGTCTTGCCGGTGCCCGCCGTTCCCAGCAGGGTGACGAAGTCCAGCTCCGGGTCCATGAGCATGTTGAGGGCGATGTTCTGCTCGCGGTTGCGGGCGGTGATGCCCCAGATGGCGTGTTTCTGGCTGCGGTAGTCGGTCAGCAGCTCGATGACCGCGCCGTTCTCGCCGACCTCGCGCACGATGGCCTCGAAACCGCTGCCGTCCTCCATGTAGACGCACTGGTTGGGATACCAGATGCTGATATCGGGGCCGGAGACCCGGTAGAAGGTGCGGCCAGACTCTTTCCAGGAGTCGATGTCCTTGCTGTGACGGTCCCAGAAATCGGCCGGCAGTTCGCTCTTGCCCTGGTAGAGCAGGTTGACGTCGTCCAGGACCTGATCGGTGTAATAGTCCTCCACGCGCAGGCCGAGCACGGCGGCCTTGATGCGCATGTTGATGTCCTTGGACACCAGGATGACCGTCCGGTCCTTGTATTCCAGCCGCAAGGCCATGGCCGTGCCCAGGATGGTGTTGTCCGGGGTATTGCCGGGCAGGGAATCGGGCAGGACATGGGGCAGGTTGCGGGTCTGGAAGAAGATGCGGCCGCGCTCGCGCTTGTCGTTCTCGCGAATGCCGTTGGTGGGCATGGGCAGCAGCAGGCCTTGGTCGATCTGCTCCTTGTCGGCGCCGGACATCAGCTCGTCCAGGAAGCGGTTGACCTGCCGCACGTTGCGGGCGGTCTCCGACATCCCCTTCTTACCCCGGTCCAGTTCCTCCAGCACCACCATGGGCAGGAAGATGTCGTGCTCCTGGAAACGGAACAGGCAGGACGGATCATGCATCAGGACATTGGTGTCGAGGATGAAAAGCTTTTTGCTCATGGGGATTCCGGGGCGGGTTGTCGGATTGGGTTGGTCAGGCATCGAGGGCGCGGACGGCGGCCAGGACCTCCGCCACATGGCCGGCGACCTGCACCTTGCGCCATTCCCGGCGCAGGATGCCGTCCCGGTCGATGAGGAAGGTGCTGCGTTCGATGCCGAGTGACTCTTTGCCGTAGAGTTTTTTCAGCTTGATGACATCGAAGCATTGGCAGAGGGTTTCGTCCTGATCGGAGACCAGATCGAAGGGGAATTCCTGCTTCGCCTTGAAGTTCTCCTGGGCCTTGAGCCCGTCGCGCGAGGCCCCAAGGAGCCCCGCGCCCGCAGCAATAAAGTCGCCCATGGCGGCGCCGAAGTCCCTGCCTTCAAGGGTGCAACCGGGGGTGCTCGCCTTGGGGTAGAAATAGAGCACCAGGTGTCGGCCGCGATAGTCACCGAGCCTGACCTTGCGGCCGCCGGTGATCAGAAGTTCCAGGTCAGGTACGACCTGTCCGATAGTTGCCTGGGTCATGACTTTGTCTCCTGGAAATGCGCCGGTCTTTCAGCGCTTGATGGGTTCTAATACACCGTCCAGATTCAGCGAGTCGCAAAAATCCATGAACTCGTCCCGCAGGGTGGCGATATGGACATCGCCGGGCACGCCGATGGTGATATGCACGGAAAACATCTGGGAGCCGGTATGGGCAGCGGGGTAGCTGGTGGTGATCAGATCTTCGATGTTGATGTTGCGCTGGGAGAAAAAATTGGCCAGGTGATGGACGATGCCGGGGTGGTCCAGACAGACCACTTCCACCAGGTAAGGCATTACCGGTTGTCCCGTTTGCCGTTCCTCGGTGCGGCGGGAGATGACGGTCAGCCCCAGCGAGTTTTGCAGATCAGGCAGGCAGTTTTCCAGCTTCGCCAGCGTGTTCCAATTGCCTTCCACCAGCATGAGGATGGCGAATTCACCGCCCAGGACCGTCATGCGGCTATCGACGATGTTGCAGTCGTGGTCGAAGATGACCTTGGTCAGTCTGTCGACGATTCCCGGACGGTCATTGCCGAGGGCGGACAGCACGAGAAGGTTGTTTTTTGGAGGCATCTGCGTAGACCCTGTATTCAGCTCAAGGAATGGTAAGAGCGGGTCAGTTTATCCGCCGTGCCCCGCTTTGGGTAGGTACTTTATCCCTTCCTCGATAGCTGGAGCTTGGCGGCTCCGGTAGACTTGACCCATGGAACACGCCCACCACATCCTCCGCGAGGTTTACGGTTACGACGAATTCCGCCATTCCCAGGCGGGGGCGATCGAGACCCTGCTGGCGGGCGGGGATGCCTTGGTGCTCATGCCCACCGGCGGCGGCAAGTCGCTCTGTTATCAGATCCCGGCCCTGATCCGGCCCGGCACCGGCATAGTGATTTCCCCCCTGATCGCCCTGATGCAGGATCAGGTGGCTGCCCTGGCCCAACTGGGCATCCGCGCCGCCTACATCAACTCCAGCCAGGACTATGCCGAACGCCAGTGGGTGGAGCAGGCGCTGCTGAACGGGGAGCTGGATCTGCTCTATGTGGCCCCGGAGCGGCTGCTGAACGAGGCCATGCTCGATCTGCTGGACCGGGTCCCCCTGGCCCTGTTCGCCATCGACGAGGCCCATTGCGTCTCCCAGTGGGGCCATGACTTCCGCAAGGACTACCAGCGGCTGCGGGTGCTGCACGAGCGTTATCCCCGAACCCCCCGCATCGCCCTGACCGCCACGGCCGATGTCCGTACCCGCCAGGAGATTATCGAGCAGCTCGATCTGCACCGGGCCGGGCTCTACCTCGACAGCTTCGACCGCCCCAACATCCGTTACGCCGTGGCCGAGTCTTACAGCCCCATGGAGCAGTTGTGGCGTTTCCTGCAACGGGAACACCCCGGCCACGCCGGCATCGTCTATTGCCTGTCGCGCAAACGGGTGGAACAGGTCGCCGCCTGGCTGAGCGCCAAGGGTCGTCATGCCTTGCCCTATCACGCGGGCCTGCCGGACGAGACCCGGCGGCAGAACCAGGAGACCTTCCTGCGGGAGGAAGCGGTCGTCATCGTCGCCACCATCGCCTTCGGTATGGGTATAGACAAACCCGACGTGCGCTTCGTCGCCCATCTCAACATGCCCAAGAGTGTGGAGGCCTATTACCAGGAGACCGGCCGCGCCGGTCGCGACGGCCAGCCCGCCGACGCCTGGATGGCCTATTCCCTACAGGACGTAATCCAGTTGCGGCAAATGATGCTGGACGGGGAGGGCGAGGACTGGTTCAAACGCATCGTCTCCCACAAGCTGGAGGCCATGCTCGGCTACTGCGAGATGACCAGTTGCCGCCGCCAGACCCTGCTGGCCTATTTCGGCGAGATCCAGCACCGGCCCTGCGGCAATTGCGACAACTGCCTCTCACCGCCCCAGACCTGGGACGCCACCGAGTCGGCACAGAAGGCCCTCTCCTGCGTCTACCGCACCGGTCAGCGCTTCGGTGTCAACTACCTGATCGATGTCCTGCTCGGCAAGGCGGATGAACGCATTCGCCGCAACCGGCATGACCAGGTCAGTACCTTCGGCATCGGCAAGGAACTGGATGGGGACCAGTGGCGCGGGCTCTTCCGCCGGTTGATCGCCACCGGCCATCTGGGGATCGACCCCGACGGCCATGGGGCACTGCAACTCAGCGATACCAGCCGACCCTTGCTGCGCGGGGAGGAGCGCCTGACCATGCCCAAACGGGTCAAGGAGGAAAAGCCCGCAAAGGGTCAGAAGAAGGAGGCCTCCGGCCAGGCGAGGGCGGTCGATCAACCCCTGTTCGAGGCCCTGCGGGCCAGGCGCACCGAACTGGCGCGGGAGCAGGGTGTTCCCCCTTATGTGATCTTCCACGACAGCGTGTTGCAGGATCTGGCACGACGCCGTCCGGGGGACCGGAAGACCATGGCGCTTATCAGTGGTGTCGGCGGCGGCAAGCTGGAACGCTACGGCGACAGCTTCATGCAGGTCATCCGCCAGCACCCCCTGCCCGGATTACTCGATAACAGCCTGAGCGACACCATCAACGCCACACTGGCGCTCCATTTGCAGGGGCTGGATGCCCAAGCCATCGCGGTGCGTCGGGAACTCAGTCTCAATACCGTGCATGGCCATTTCGCGGAGGCCATCGCGGCAGGCCTGCTGGAGGTGCGGCAGGTCTTGACCATCGCGGAAGAGGACTACCGCGCCATTGTCGAGGCCATCGGGCATCTCTCCGCCTGCGAAGAAGGCCGCCTGAAACCCCTGTTCGATTTCTTCGAGGGGGCCTACAGCTATGGGGTGCTGCGCTGCGTGGCGGCGGAGGTCTGTTAAGTTGAGCCTGTAGGGGCGAATAAATTCAAATTACGGTCACAAATTCCGGCGTAGGGATGCCCGTTGCCGGGCACATCTACGCCGGATACCAGGTTTGCGGAACAGGTTGAGATGATTATCGGGCGTCGAATAGAAACTCGCGGACCGGGGCGACCTGTAAGAGATGCAAAAGGGGCGTAAAATAAATCTGTCCCCTTTTCCGCCG
This sequence comes from Gammaproteobacteria bacterium RIFOXYD12_FULL_61_37, assembly GCA_001801995.1. Taxonomy (GTDB): domain Bacteria; phylum Pseudomonadota; class Gammaproteobacteria; order Chromatiales; family Chromatiaceae; genus YD12-FULL-61-37. Next base: position 55,620 of record MGZB01000028.1, read on the forward strand.
TCCCCTTTTCCGCCGTTTTCCGCCTTTATCTTGCTGCGGTGGCAGGACATGATCGGGGATGTTCTGGGTTGGTGAATGGCCAGCAAGTAGGTCTGTGGATGAGGATTTGCAGGCTATAATCCCAGAATCTATCAACAAGGGTGTCAGGGATGCCTTCAAACGCTGCCAGCTCGCAGAACCATAAGCACCGAATCCAGCCTTTCTGGAACCGGGTTCCCGACTTTTTCCTCTATGTGCTGAGTCCGACGCCCCTGATCCTCTGCGTCGTCTTCGGCGCCCTGACTGCGCTGCTGCCCTTTTGGCCGGTTTATCTGCTGCTCTTTGCCCTGATGACGAAGTATGCCTTCGAGGCTCTGATCCGCACCTCGGAAGGGGACCTGGACCCGCCGGGACTGGCCGCCGATGTCTTCAACGAGAATTTCGGCCTGGTGTTCAAGCAACTGGCGATCTATCTCATCACGGGCGCGATCATCCTCTCCCTGGTCTTGAAAGGGATGCTTGTTCCCGCCAAGGCCATGGGCATTGCCTTTCTCTTTCTGCTGCCCGCCATGACCATGGTGCTGGCCTCCACCAGCAGCCTCCTGTCCGCCATCAACCCCATCATGCTCATCGGCATGGTGACGCGCGTCGGCTGGTCCTATCTCGGGCTCTACGGCCTGTTGCTGGTGGTCTATATGGCGGAGTCAAACGCCCAGGGGTTTCTGCTCAGCCGGGTGGGGCCTCAAGCGATCTTTCCCCTCTACAACGCAGTGAACTTCCTCTTTTCGGTGCTGGCCTACCACATGATGGGCTATCTGCTCTATCAGCATCATGAAGCGCTGGGCATCTCGCAACGGATCTTCGAAAGCGAATCCCATGACCCCACGGGGGGGAAGCTGGAGCAGTTCCACGCCTTTATGGAAAAGGGCATGACGGAGGCCGCCAAGGCGGAACTGATCGGCCGCGTCAGGGACGAGCCGGTCAACGCCGAGCTGAGGCGCAAGCTGTCCGCCTTCCTCATGGTCCATGGCACGGAAGACGACAAGGTCAAGTTCGCGCGCTACATCATCCCGATCCTGGTGGAGAACGGTCAGGCCAACGAGGCCGGCAGACTCTATACGGATCTGGCCGCCGGCAGTGCCGGTTTCGCCTTGGGGCGGGCCGATCATTACCTGGCCTTGATCCGGGCGCTGAACACCATGGGGCAGGGCAAGGCCGCCTTCGCCCTGGCCAAGAACATCCACAAGCGCTTTCCCAAGGAAACCGAGGTGGCGGACATCTACATCGAGATGGCCCAACTCGTCAGCCACAAATTCAGCCGGGACGATCTGGCCCTACAGATGCTGGGCTTCGTGCTCAAGAACTACCCCCGGCACCCCCGCTGCGGCGAGGCGGAACAGTTGGCGCAGACCATCAAGCGTTTGGCTTCGACCTGAAGGTATTTTCACAGCCTCTCAGCTTAGGCTGTGTCAAAACTTCAAGTCACCCAGAAAGTCGTCGAAGTCATCCATGCCCCTGTCCATGCGGTAATTCTTGAGCCAGGCCTTGAGGTGCTTCACATCCTTGAAGCGGTTGAGGTCATGTTTGATCTGGTTGATTTCGAGCCGCAACCCGTCGAGATCCCTCTTGAACCTACTGATGGCCCGCTGGGGCGTGAGCTGTTCGAAGGGCATTAACTGCAAGTTCATTTTGAGGGTCATCTCGACCTCCTGGACCTCGTCCTGGAGCTGGTCCAGTTGGCCCTGCAAGACGCGGTTGAAGTGTTTCAGGCGGTCCTCGGCGATGTTGTTGATATGCGCCTGGTCGATCTGCTCCACCGCCAGTTGCAGCTCCAGCAGTTGCAGCAGGTCCTTTTTCTTGTAGGCGACCGTCACCCGCTGCATCAACTCCGTCTTGCGTTTGTGTTCCTCCGGGTCCTGCTCGCGGTCGGGATGCAGGGCTGTGGTCAGTTGCCGGTAAACGGCCCTGATCGCCTTGCCGGCGTCTTCCTCGGCGGCCTTCAGTTCGGCCTCTTTCTTGAGCTGCTTGGCGGTCTTTTTGCGCTTGCCGCGCCGTTCCTCGTGTTGCTGCCGCTGGGCCTCGATCCGCTCCCGCAGGCGTTCCGCCATCAGCTCGGGATTCTCCAGGTCGATTTCCTCGTCGTCCATGTCGATGCCCAGGCTGCCCTTGAGTATGGATTTCATTACATCGTTCGAGAAGTCGCCTATTTCCTGGGATTCCGTATCGAAATCGGCCTCGCTGTATTTGTTGTAGAGGGGCTTCAGCTCCTCCATGCCGTGCTGGTTGATCAGATCGGCGCAGGTGTCGAGAATCAAGTGGGCCATCTTCTCCCGCTGTTTGGCGGTGAAGCCCTTGACGGCGTACTGCTCGTCCAGCAGCTGGGCCAACTCGGCCCGATAGCCGCTATAGGTTTTGAGCAATGGCTCAAGTTTCTCGGCCGACAGCTTCTGCAAATAGGGGATGGTCTCCTGCCAAACGGCCAGAAGCTGCTTCTGCTGGTCGATCTTCTTGATCAGGCTGTTGAACTTCTTTTGCGCGGGGGAGAGCTTCGCCAGTTTGGCTTCTCCCTCAATGCGGACGATATTGCTGTCGGGTTTGAGCATGGCGGCCGGACCTGTGTTTGAGGTTGGACCATTTTATCCATCCCTCTCCGGTCCCACCGGAAAATTTGGGCATACCAGGACAAAATGCCCGGCTAACGGAAGAGGCGTTTTTTGCTAGGCTTAACAGGGCAGGCTCGCAGGCCTGGAATTCACTGGCATGAGAGAAATGACCCACAGCCGCGCCACCCGCATCTTTCTTCCCCTGTTGGCCCTGGCCACGCTCCTGGCTGTCGTCGGTTTCGCCTTTCACCTCTACTGGGGGGAGGAACAGCGCCTGGAACGCGAGATCGCCCAGCACCACCGGGAGATCGAGGTCTTCCACCGCGCCCTGCTCCAGGGCCGGGCCGATAAGCTGGGGGCGGCGCTGAAGGCCATCCTGCTCGACCCCCGCCTGCCCAAGCCCTTCCGCGCGGGGGACCGCGCAACCCTGTTTGCCCTGTCCGCGCCCCTGTTCGAGCAGTTGCACAAGGACTTCGGGGTTACGCATTTCTATTTCCTGGGGCCGGACCGGGTCAATCTGCTGCGGGTCCACCAGCCGGAGCGGTTCGGCGATCGCATCGACCGCTTTACCGCCATCCAGTCCCAATCGAGCGGAGGTATCGCCAGCGGCGTCGAACTGGGGCCGCTGGGAACCCTGACCCTTCGCATCGTGGCCCCCTTGCACGACGAGAAGGGACTGGTCGGTTACCTGGAACTGGGCGAGGAGGTCGAGGATCTGCTCGCCCAGATCGCCAGGGCCTTTAGCGGCGAGGATTATCTGTTGCTCGACAAGGGGTTTCTGAAGCCAGAGGGCTTCGCCGACGGCATGAAGATGCTGGGACGGCAAGCGGCCTGGGACCGTTTCCCCGGTTTCGTGGTGGCAAGCCACTCCGATTCGGCCCTTGCGCCCGAGGCGGCCGGGTTGCTGGCTGGGCTGCCGCCCAAGGATATCCCGTCATACCAGGACATCCACCGGGATGGACGCTTCCTGGGGCTACATCTCTTTACCCTGACTGATGCCGGTGGCCGCGCCGTCGGTCGCCATGTCCTGATCACCGATCTGACGGCGCGTCATGCCCTCATCCGGGATGTCCTTTTCCGCGAGGGGCTGCTGGTGCTGGTCTTGGCCGTCACCGCCATCGGCGCCTTTTTCTGGCTGCTCAAACGGCGCGAGCGGGAGTTGGCCGGGAGTTACGCCCGGTTGGAATCGGCCCACCGGGAGCAGTCGGTCATTACCGGGCTGTTGCGTATCGGTCAGGGCGAGACCGGATTGAAAGGGCAGCTCGAAGCGGCCATCGAGCTGCTGACCGGCATCCCCTGGCTGGCGGTCGAGTCCAAGGGGGCCATCTTCCTCGTCGATAAGGGCGACGCCTTGCGCCTGATGGCCCAAAGCAACCTGCCCGCCGAGCTGCAAACCCGGTGCGGACTGGTGCCCTTCGGCCATTGCCTCTGTGGCCGGGCGGCAGTGGAGCGCCGCATCGTTCATGCGGGCCACCTGGACGGGCGCCATGAAATTCACTATCCCGGCATGCCCGACCATGGTCACTACTGTATTCCCCTGCTGTCCGGCAAGCGCCTGCTCGGGGTCCTGACCCTCTATGTGGAAGCGGGGCACCGGCTGGCGGAGGCGGAAACGGGTTTTCTCGATTCCCTGGCCCATACCCTGGCAGCCCTCATCGAACACGGCCGCGCCGAAGAGCGGCTGCGCCACGCCAACCGGGCGCTCCGTCTCATCAGCGATTGCAACATGGCCCTGGTTCGCGCCCAGGAAGAGGGCGCGCTGTTGCAACGGATCTGCGACATTCTGGCCGGTCCCGACGGCTACCGGCTGGCCTGGGTGGGTTTCAAGGAATGGGACGAGGAACGCAACGTGCGCCCGGTGGCGCGCGCCGGGGAGAGGAGCGACTATCTGGACGAGGTCTGTATCCACTGGAGCGAGGACGCCTATGGTCAGGGACCCACCGGCAAGGCGATCCGGTCTGGTCAATCCCAGGTCATGCATCACATCGACACCGATCCGGCCTTCGCCCCCTGGCGCGAACAGGCACTCAAGCGAGGCTATCGCTCTAGTCTGGCGCTACCTTTGCTGGTCGAGGGCGAGGTCATAGGCGCGCTCCATTTCTACGCTGGTGAACCGGATGCCTTCGACGAGGAGGAGGTGTGGTTGCTGCAAGAGCTGGCCGATGACCTGGCCTACGGCATCCGTCATCTGCGGGGCGAGCAGGCCCGCCGTCAGGCCGAGGAGCGTTTGCGCCTGTTGAATCAGGCCGTGGAATCGGCGCAAAACGGCATTCTGCTGACCGATGCCCGCGAGGGGCAGCAACCCATCATCTACGCCAACCGGGCCTTCGAGGGAATCACCGGCTACAGTGCCGCCGAGGCGCTGGGACGCAACCCCGCCTTCCTGGCGGGCAGGGACCGGCAGCAACCCGACCTGGAACAGATCCGGGCCGCCGTGCGCGAAGGCCGCGAGGGCGGCGCCACCCTGCGCAACTACCGCAAGGATGGCAGCCTCTTCTGGAACCATCTGCACGTCGCCCCGGTGCTGGACGGGAATGGGGCGGTCAGCCACTTCGTGGGCGTCATCGACGATGTCACCCAGGAACGGCGCTATCTGGAGGAACTGGAGCACCAGGCCACCCACGACGAACTCACCGGCCTCTGCAACCGCAACCTGCTGCGCGACCGTCTCGGCCAGGCCATCGCTATGGCCGAGCGCGGCGGCCACCCTATGGGCGTGCTGTTTCTGGACCTGGACCGCTTCAAGCTGGTCAACGACAGCCTGGGCCACGCCGTGGGCGACGAACTGCTCAAGTCCGTGGCGAAGCGCCTGCTGGGCTGCATCCGCGAGGTCGATACCCTGGCCCGGCACGGCGGCGACGAATTCGTGCTGGTCCTGCCGCAACTGGAGTCGCCCGAGACCTGCGCCATCTGCGCCCAGCGCCTGCTGGCCGTCACCGGCGAGGCACTGAAGATCGGTGGAGAGGAACTGCGCATCACCCTCAGCATAGGCATCGCCACCTATCCCCGCGATGGTTGCGACGCCGACAGCCTGCTGAAGAATGCCGACGCGGCCATGTTCCGCGCCAAGAACGACCGCAGCGGCTTCCGCTTCTTTACCGAAGACCTCGGCATCCAGGCCCAGGAACGCCTGCGCCTGGAGCGGGATCTGCGCCGGGCGCTGGAAGACGGCGAGCTGCTGCTCCACTACCAGCCCCAGGCCGAGATGGAGAGCGGGCGCATCATCGGCATCGAGGCCCTAGTGCGCTGGCGTCACCCCCAGGAGGGCCTGATCCCGCCCATCCGCTTTATTCCCCTGGCCGAGGAGACCGGGCTGATCCTGCCCCTGGGCGAATGGGTCCTGCGCGAGGCCTGCCGTCAGGCGGCCGCCTGGCGGGACGCGGGACTGCCGCCGATCACCATGGCCGTCAACCTCTCCGTCCATCAGATCGAGCACAGCGATCTCCCGGCGACGATCAAGGAGATACTGCTGGAGACAGGACTGGATGCCGGGCGGCTGGACCTGGAGATTACAGAGAGCCTGTTCATGGAACGGCAAGGCGTCATGGAACGGCGGATGGGCGAATTGAAGGCGCTCGGCTGCCAGCTCTCCCTGGACGACTTCGGCACCGGCTACTCCAGCCTCAGCGCCCTCAAGCGCTTTGCCTTCGACAAGCTCAAGATCGACCGTTCCTTCGTCATCGACCTGCTCGATGATCCGGGCGATGCCGCCATCGCCCAGGCCATCATAGCCATGGCCCAGACCCTGGGCCTCAAAGTCATCGCCGAGGGGGTCGAGACCGCTGAGCAATACCAGTGGCTGGCTGGGCACGGTTGCGACGAGATGCAAGGCTACTACCTCAGCCGTCCCCTGCCGGCGGAGGAGCTGGAGAAGCTGTTGCGCACGCCGGGTTTCCATCGCGATGCCTGATCCGGCTTTACCGTTATCTTTAAGGACGATATATCAGCCATAACTCATGATATGGTGGCTTGAATCATCCATTCATCCACCTTCGATCTGGTTGCAACCGCCTCACAATCTCAGAAGGAAATCCCCATGGCCTTTCGTCCACCTGTCATACCGCCGTCGCACCTGGGTGGCTTGCCGCCAGGCTTGAACGGCCTCCTGTTGCCGGGACTGGGCGGCCTTGCGCTCATCATCGCCGTCTGGTCGTCCTGGTACACCGTCCCCAGCGACTCCATCGCCGTGCTGCAACGCTTCGGCAAATTCCAGACCGAGACCCAGCCGGGGCTGCATTTCAAGATCCCGCTGGGCGTCGATACCGTCACCGTTCTGCCCGTCAAGCGCCAGTTGAAGCAGGAATTCGGCTTTGCCACCGAAGGGGCGACCAATCCCGATCAATCTTCCGAGTCGCCCGGAGAGGAAGCCCCCATGGTCACGGGCGATCTGAATGCCGCGCTGGTGGAGTGGGTGGTGCAGTACCGCATCTCCGAGCCGGTCAATTACCTGTTTGCGATACGCGCCCCCGGCACGACCCTGCGTGATCTGTCCGAATCGGTGATGCGCGAGGCGGTCGGCGACCGTACCGTGGATGAGGTCATCACCATCGGGCGGCAGGAGATCGAGACCGAGGCGCTGGTCAAGATGCAGCGGCTCGCCGCCCGCTACAACATGGGCATCAGCGTCGATCAGGTGCAGTTGAAGAACATCAACCCGCCCGCCCCGGTGCAGGGTTCCTTCAATGAGGTCAATCAGGCGCAGCAGGAGAAGGAGAAGCTGATCAACGAGGCCCGCCGCGACTACAACAAGTTCATCCCGCTGGCCGAGGGCGAAAAGGATCAGCGCATCCGCGAGGCCGAAGGCTACCGCCTCAAACGCATCAACGAGGCCGAGGGCGATGTGTCGCGCTTCAATGCCGTGCTGGCGCAATACCTCAAGGCCCCCGAAGTCACCCGTCGGCGCCTCTATCTGGAGACCCTGCGGGATGTCCTGCCCGCCGTCGGCAACAAGGTGATCGTGGATGAAGGCATGAAGGGCATCCTGCCCCTGTTGAACCTCGACAAAAAGCAGCCGCAAGCAGAGAGGGCCGCGCCATGAAGCATTTATTCCTGATCCTTCTTGCCCTGGCAGCCGTCCTGTTGCTCAACGGTTTCTACACCGTCGGCGAGGCCCAGCAGGTCATCCTCACCCAATTCGGCAAACCGGTTGGTGAGCCCGTCACGGAGGCGGGCCTCAAGCTGAAAATGCCCTTCATCCAGACCGTCAACCGCATCGACAAGCGTGTGCTGGAGTGGGACGGCAGTCCCTCCGACATGCCGACCAAGGACAAGCTCTACATCTCGGTCGATCTCTTCGCCCGCTGGCGCATCACCGACCCGCTGCCCTATTTTCTGCGGTTGCGGGACGAACGTAGCGCCCAGTCGCGGCTGGACGACATCCTGGGCAGCGAGACCCGCAACGCCGTCGCCAAGCACGAGCTGATCGAAATCATCCGCACCACCAAGGATCGCAAGCCCCTGCAAGACGCCACCCTGGCCACCACCGACAGCAACAACAAAGTCGGCACGCTGGTCCCGATTCATAAGGGCCGCGAGCAGGTCGAGCGGGAAATCTTTGCCGCTGCCGCCGAGAAGGTCAAAGTGTTCGGGCTCGAACTGCTCGACATTCGCTTCAAGCGCATCAACTACAACAGCAGCGTACAGCCGAAGATCTACGACCGCATGATCAGCGAACGCCGCCAGATCGCCGAACGCTTCCGCTCGGAGGGCAACGGCGAGGCGGCGCGTATCCGGGGCAACATGACCCGCGATCTGGACAAAATTCAGTCGGAGGCCTACCGCAAGGTGGAAGAGACGCGGGGCGAGGGCGATGCCAAGGCGGCCGAAATCTACGCCGCCGCGTACAACCAGACAGCGGATGCCGCGAAGTTCTATGAGTTCATCCGCACCCTGGACACCTACAGGTCGATCATCACCAAGGACGCCACGCTGGTACTTTCCACCGACAGCGATCTGTTCAAGTTCCTGAAAGGGATAGACGCGCCGGCGAAATAGCCTCTGCCACCGGCAAGGGGGGCGGCCATGCCGCCCCCCTTGCCGGTGGCAGCGATTCGGGCTGCGCGATCACCACGGCAATTCATGAAATATCCGGGTTAATTTCCGGTGCGGACTGTGCCTGGTTTCTGGTGAAATAGCCGATTTCACGACTGAACGGCTGTGACCACCCCAGGACAATACATGGACCTTTCCCCCATCACCCCTCTGCTCTTCACTACGCTCTGGTATCTGATCCCCCTCACCATCCTGAGCGGCATTCTCAGCTCCCCCCGGTTCAAGGGCATGGTGGGCGAGGCCGTCGTCAACTGGCTCGCCAAGCGGAAGCTCGACCAGAACAGCTACCGTCTGGTCAAGAACGTCACCCTGCCCACCGAGGACGGCAGTACCCAGATCGATCACATCATCGTCTCGATCTATGGTGTGTTCGTGGTAGAGACCAAGAACCTGCGAGGCTGGATCTTCGGGGGAAGGCACAATCAGACCTGGACGCAACGGATATATCGGCAGGCCTACAAGTTCCAAAATCCCCTGCGGCAAAACCACAAGCATTGCAGGACGCTCGCCGACCTACTGGGCCTGGCCGATCACCAGATCCACTCGCTGATCGTCTTCATCGGTGGCAGCACCTTCAAGACAGAGATGCCGGAAAACGTGACGCAGGGCATGGGCTACATCCGCTTCATCCAATCCAAGACGGAGCCGGTGCTCACGGGGCACGAGGCCCAGGAAATCATCGAAAAGATCGAAAGCGGAAGGCTGGCAGCCTCCTACAAGACCCATCGCGAGCATGTCCGGCATGTCCGGCAACTCATCGCGGCGAAGCAAGACGAACCGGCCTGTCCCAAATGCGGCAGCGCCATGGCGGTGCGGGAGGCATTAACCGGCCCCAACAAGGGAGAGCGGTTCTACGGCTGTAGCGACTTTCCGAGATGCCGGAAGACGGTCCCGATCGTTTAGGGGCTGTGCATTTTTCTGGGGCGGTATATGTTGCCTGGAGAATTGCCCTGTCCAACTGTGGTGGCAGGCAAGATACGCCCCAGGTGCTGAAACGAAAAACCCCGCCAACACTGGCGTGCGGCGGGGTGGGTTATTGCAGAATACTGAATTTTGCTACGTTTAGCGAGGCTCCGCCTCAGACCCTCGCGAGCGTGTCGACTCTCAAGAGCCTCCTATGAAAAATTGGTCACATCCAAGGTAATCCAGGCTACCCCCGGCTGCTTCTCCACCGCGATCTGTCTGCCATCTAGTCGATAGGTCAGCTGGCAGTTGTGCCTGGGGTTGGAAAGTACGCCCGGATTGAAGACCACCAGGTTTTCACCCGCAGGCCGACGGACCGATTGGGTCAGAAGACCGGGGTGGCCCTCGCGGTGAATCCTGGATCCCACCGACTGACAAAACGCATAGTCCGAAGGATGCAGGAGATCCGGGTGTTCGTCGGCCGCTTTACGGAAATCCAGCAGTGCTGCTCCGCAGGCGACCGAGTAGACCTTCCGCTCGGTAACGACCCCTGACCGTTCATACCCCGCATCCATCAACAAGCCCCGGTACCAGTGGTAGGCGGACTCATAGACCGTGGTTTCGACCGACTCCGAGCCGTACCAGATCCCGTATGTGCCATCGGAATACCGACTGGACTGCCAATTCCTGAACGGCCAAATGATGGCGTTGAACCATTCAGCGTCTTCAAACGGACGATCGATGATCGGCGTACGGGAGCGGTATGGCGGTGGCTTGACTTCGTCCTCGACCTTCTGCGCCAGCAGCCACCCGGCTGGATCATCCGTCAGGTCATCAAACAAGTCCTGCGACTGACGCAATGAGACGATGTTGCGTGCAACATCCTGGTGAACGTCGGCCAGTGTGAGTTGAGCGAACAGGGAGTTCATTCAAACGCCAGATCAAACACCACGGGCGCGGTCGAGATAACTGCGCACCATCAGCAGCCCCGCGAAGCCCCACTCCTTCACCACTTCAACGGGGGTCAGGTTGTCGAACGCCTTATTGCGAGTAGTCATCCAGCGGTAGGCCAGATCCCGGTTTTGCGGGAACAGCAGGCGCAGGTTTTTGTGGATGCCCAGCAAATGGCCCACCCGCTCGTACTGGTCACGACTGGTGCCAATGGGCTTGCCACTGCGGTAGTTCGACAGTGCCGCCCGATTGCTGGTGGCGATGCCCAACAGCGCGGCCTGATCTTCGGTGCTCAACTTCCAATGATCGAGCAGGGTCATAACCATCTTGGCCAGGGCGCCACGGTCCTGTGAGGCAGTCACTTCACGCTCGGCAACGGCTCCCATGGTTTGCTCCTTGTATGGGGTTGATCAGTGGCCTCAGTATGGCGTAACGTTTTAAGCAAAACAAATATTGTTTAATCAATACGCGGGCGCCGCGAACTGCCCAGGTGCCGAAATTCATGCCGTCGAACCTCAGCGCTCAGAGTGAACCTATCGCGAGGTCTACTCACGAAGGGCCCAATCTGGCAGAAATCATTGAGGACCGAGAAGCGCAGGTCCACTGGAATCCCCATCGACCGTTCCGCTTAACCAGCCAACCCCAACGCCTGCGCCTCGGCCTCCTGCTCCAAATGAACCCAATCAACGATTTCGTCACTCGGGGTGTAGCCGGTCACTAGCTTTTCCATCATCAACCGAATGACGCCGACGTCGTTGACGTTGAGCGCCATCTCCAGCGCATTCAGCTTGTCCTCTAGCTCTGCCCAGGGGATGAACTCCTCGTGGGCTTTCATGATCCTCGAATGAGATGTGGGCTTGGGGTTGTCGCCGATTAGCAGTTCTTCGTAAAGCTTCTCACCGGGACGCAGACCGGAGATCTCGATTTCGATATCGCCATCGGGGTTTTGTTCGTCTTTTACGGTCAGCCCCGAAAGCTCGATCATGCGGCGCGCCAAATCCATGATCTTGACCGACTGTCCCATATCCAGCACGAACACGTCTCCCCCCTTGGCCATGGCCCCCGCCTGAATGACCAACTGAGAGGCCTCGGGAATAGTCATGAAGAAACGGGTGATCTCCGGATGGGTCAAGGTGACCGGTCCACCATCGCGGATCTGCTGACGGAATTTAGGCACCACCGAGCCTGACGAACCCAGCACGTTGCCGAATCGCACCATGCTGAATTTGGTACCGGGGTTGGTTGTAGCGAGGGCTTGCAGCACCATTTCAGCCAAGCGCTTGCTTGCACCCATGATGTTGGTCGGGCGTACCGCCTTGTCGGTACTGATCAGTACGAAGTCGGACACGCCGTTCTCGGCAGCCGCTTGGGCCGTGTGCAGTGTGCCGAGCACGTTGTTCTTGACGCCCTCAGCCGGGTTGTGCTCCACCAGCGGCACATGCTTGTAGGCTGCGGCGTGATAGACCGTGTCAGGATGCCAGGTTGACATAATCTCGCGCATGCGGTCGTCGTCTTGCACCGAGGCCAGCAAGGGAACGACGACAGTTTCACGTCCGGCGAGCTTTTCTTCGATCTCCTGGTGAATGCCGTAGAGGGCGAATTCGCTTTGTTCAATCAACAGCAGTTTGCTCGGACCGACGGTGAGGATCTGACGGCAGAGTTCACTACCGATCGAGCCACCTGCGCCTGTTACCAGCACCACCTTGCCCACGATGTTCTTGGCCAGCAGGATGTGGTTGGGTGCCACGGGTTCGCGGCCCAGCAGATCGTCAATGTCCAGTTCGCGGAGATCGGAGATGCTGACCTTGCCTTGAGCCAAATCGGTCACGCTGGGCAGTGTGCGCACCGCAACACGAGCACTGCGAATTTGGCTCAGGATCTCGTTGCGACGCTTTCGACTGAGGCTGGGCATAGCCAGTAACACGTCACTGATACTCAGGGTCGTGACCAGATTGGCCAGATCAGCGGGGTTGTAAATCGGCTGGCCGTTCAGCACATGCCCGTGCAGGCGGTCGTCATCATCCAAATAACCGGCCACCTGCATCTCGGGGCTGTTGTTCATCGCTGCGGCCAATTGCCGTCCTGTGCGTCCGGCACCGTAGATGAGCACCTTGGGGCGGGAAGCGTGCTTGAGAATGCTCTGGTACTGATCGCCAAGCCAAATGCGGGCCAGAGCTCTAGATGCCCCGACAAAGAGCAGGAGAAGAATTGGCTGGATGATCCCAACGGTGCGAGGGACGTCTTGAATCCCAATTGCCGTGAATACGGACGCGTAGAGCAGGCCATAGATGCCGATGGCTCTGGCAACGGCTAGCAAAGCTGGCCATCCGCTGTAGCGGAAGATGGCTCGATACAGCCCCGAGACGACGAAAATTGGCAACGCAACACCAATGGCAGTCACGACAGCCAACAATGCATTTCCCGACAAGGCAACAAATTCGCCGAGTCGAAGGTAGTAGGCCAACCAGACCGTCAATACACACAAGGCTGTATCAACTGCCAAGACAACAAAGCGTTTGGCCCATCGCGGCAACGCCAGCATGGGTAGCGCAAAGTTTCGCAAAAGCATTCTTACTCCAGTCTGTTCAGCTGGTTAGTGGGAAACCCCATCCCGACGCAAGACCTTCAACAGCGTCAGCCACAAAATCCATAGGTCAAACGTGATTGACCTCCGTTGGAGGTATTCAGCATCGAGTTTGACTTTTTCGGGGATTGGCAACTCGTCGCGGCCGTTAATCTGTGCCCAACCCGTAAGTCCGGGCACCAGTTCGTGAACTCCCGCGTCGGTACGCAAAGCGATCAGATCACCCTGATTGAAGAGGGCTGGCCGTGGGCCGACAAAGCTCATATCGCCTTTAAGGATGCTCCAAAGCTGCGGTAACTCATCCAGACTCGATTTGCGAAGAAAAGAACCGATGGGCGTCAGCCATTGATTGGGGTTTTGCAGGAGGTGTGTCGCCATGGCGGGAGTATCAATTCGCATGCTGCGGAACTTGGGCATTTTGAAGAGCCGGTTGTGTCGCCCGACTCGTGACGACCAGTACAGTGCCGGGCCCCGGGAGGTCGCCCGGACCAGCAGTACGAGCAGCAGGAAGAGCGGCAGCGACAGTACCAGCGCCAGCAAGGCGACTGCCTTGTCCAGCAACGCCTTGGCAAGCGGGCCTGGCATATCGATATCAGGTCCCGACCGCAGAAAGCAGCTCGCGGTAAAGGCCAAGGGTCTCGGCAATCACCCGCCCGGAACCGAACTCCGCGGCGGCGATTTCCGCGCCGCGCCTGCCCATTCGCTCACGCAGTTCGCGATCCCCCACCAGACGCCCCAGCGCCCCGGCCAGTTGCCGAACGTCACGCACCGGTACAAGGAAGCCGTTCTCCCCGTCCCGCACGACCTCCCGACAGCCCGGCGTGTCCGTGGTGACGATGGGCAGGCCGGCGGCGGCGGCCTCGATGAGCGACTTGGGCAGGCCCTCCCGATACGAGGGCAGGCACATAACATCGATCTCGCCCAGCAGGGCGGCAATATCCTCCCGCCAGCCAAGCCACTCAATGCCCTGCCGGCCATGCCAATCCTTCAGGGTTGCCAGGGAAATGGAGGTCGGGTTCATCGGATCGGGCGCGCCAACGAGCAGGAAGCGGGCTGCAACGCCCTGCTGGTGCAACAGGTGTGCCGCGGCAATGAACTCGTTGATGCCCTTGTCGCGCAGCATGCGTGCCACCAACGCCACGACGGGAACCGGGTTGGTCCGGACGCATGGCCTGAACCGGTCGAGATCGACGCCAGCGCCTCTGATAAGGACTGCGTCATCAGCTCTGACGGCTCCCCACTGGACGAAATTCTTCAGGTCGTCGCGGTTCTCGAAGACCACCCGGCTGCGACGAGGGTTCGCCAGAAGCCGGTAGGCGACCCGCACGAAGGGCCGCAGCAGGCGGGCACAAAGATCGCCGGACGAGAAGATGTAGCCCATGCCCACCGGCGCGTTGACAATCGCAGGTACGCCGGTCAGCAAGGCTGCTGACGTACCGTAAAGAATCGGCTTCGGAGACACCTGATGGACAATGTCAGGCCGTTCACGGCGATACAGCGCGATGATCTCCCTCAGTTGCCTGAGTTCGATCAGGGGATGTATGCTGCGCCGCTCGAATTCCAGCCCGATGAAGCGAAGTCCCGCGCGCCGGATGCGCTCGCTGTGGCTTCTCTCGCGGGCGACGATCACTACTTCGTAGCCAGCTGCCTGTGCCTCAACGGCCCGCTCGATGAAGTGGGAACAGAAGAACCAGTCCTCGGTCAGCAAGTACAGGATTTTTATCCGCGCCATGGCTGTAGGTCAGCGGTCCGCCGCGCTGCTGAGCGCTGCCTTTGCCACTTGAAAAGAAATGAGAATGCCGGCACCGGCAGGAGTCGGTGCGCCACCATCCAGGCCAGGTGAAATACCAGCGGATAGTCTGAAGGCCTGGACGACCACTCGCGATTTAGGCGCAACAGGCTTCGCCAGCGGTAGGTTTCGGCATGACGGGCCTGGATCTGCGACCACAGGGTGCCATGCAGGCGGTTGGACTTGGAGATCAGCATGCCACTGCTGCTGACACGGTAGTGGAACATGGTCTGTGGCACCCGCAGCCCGAAATAGCCGAGCGTCCCCAACCTGATGTTGAACTCCCAGTCCTCGTAGCCCTGGCGCATGGTCTCGTCGTACCCGCCCGCCTCGACCCACAGCCGCCTGGGCATCAGCAGGCAGTAGGGCAATTGGTTCAGTGAGAGCTGTTCGAAGAAGTTGTAGGATTTCCGCAAGACTTCTGAAGCTTCCCCTTCGAGTTGGGTGTCACAGTAGGCGAATCCGGAATGTGCAGTGGACTCGATTGCCTGCATGAATACTGCAATCGCTTCGGGTTCGATCCAGTCGTCGGCGTCAAGGGGCAGCACGTATTCGCCACGGGCGGCGCGAAAGCCTGCATTGCGTGCTGCCGGCAGCCCGGAGTTGGGCTGCCGTAGCACGGTGACGCCCTTCAGGGCGGCCAGAACCTCAAGGGTCATCGGGTCGGTAGAGCCATCGTCGATGACGATAATTTCCAGGTTCGGCCAGGTTTGCGCCTTGGCCGAGGCAACCGTCTGCCCGAGGGTGGCACCGCTGTTGTAGCAGGGAATGATGATGCTGACGAGTTCCATGGCCTGATTCATGGCAGGCGGCAGTCTGCCCATATCTCGCCCCAAAGAGTGACAACCTCCTTCGCACGGAGACCGGCCGCTGCAAGTTCGTCATGGAACTCCGCAAGGCGGTGTTCGATCTTGTGGTCGTCATCGGAAAAATAGCTGAGGCCGAGTTCCTGGCGGAGCGGCATTTGCCAGTCCCGCTCGAACAGGGGTACCCGGATCAGGATGCGCGATGCGCCTGTGACACGCACGAGGTCGCGCAGGAAGCGGGCCCGCTCGGAGATGTGCTCCAGCACGTTGGATAGCACGACGGCATCCCAGGCGCCGGGCGGAACTTCGCGCGTGGCGTCGCCCGTCAGGAAACGGAGATTCGGCGGATTCACCGATGCCTGTGCCTGGGCTAGGCGCGGCTCGTTCAGGTCCATGCCCACCACCGTGCAGCGCGGGCGCTCGCGGGCAATGCTGCGTGCTACGGCCCCGTAGCCGCAGCCGACGTCCAGCACCCGTTCGCCATCTTCGATCCGGTCGATGAAAAACCAGTGGTAGCGGGTGAGGCGATGCTTGGGATGCTCGCCGCCCCCGTAGGCCATGGCGCGCTCGTTGATGATCCATTCGAGCCGGTCCTTGAGCACCAGCAAACGTCGCAATCCGGCAGCCGCATCACGGTTGCGCGAATCGAGGACTAGAAAGCCGGTCAGCAGCCCGGTGCGCAGGCGGGCCGGAACGAGCCGCCAGAACCAGGACAGCAGGTTCGCCAGTTGTAGGAGGAGGGATTTCAACGTCGCGTGTCCAGAAGTTGCCGAAAGACCTCTCGATGGCGGTCAATCCAGTGGGTGATTTCAAACTCAGCCTCGGCGCGACGCCTCGCCGCCAGCCCCATGGCCTTCGATAGGCGGGCGACTTCCACCATGCCTGCGCCGATTGCCTCCGGGCTCGGCGTGTGCATTGTATCGTCCCAGCTTTCAGGGACGGCCAGGCCGATGCCGGCTTCCGGTCCGACCTGCTCGGGCACGCCGCCGCTGGCCGAGTACAGCACCGGCAACCCACAGGCCATGGCCTCCAGGACCGTGTTCGGACAGGGGTCGAGATACTTGGTCATCACATAGGCGTCGGCAGACTGGTAGATGGCTGGCGCCGTCGCTTGCGTATACGGGCCGCAGAAATCCACTTGCGCCGAAAGGGCCAGCCGGTCGGCCAGCTGCCGGCTCGCCGTCAGCGCGGAATCCGCGATCCAGCCGGCAACCAGTAGGCGACAGTCCAGTCCGGCATCTCGCGCGGCGCGCAGACCGGCGATCGAGCTTTCCACACGATAGGCCATGTGCGCGTCGATCCTCCCAGTCAGGAGGAAGGTGAAGGGGTGGTCAGGATGCACCCCAGCCGGCCGGAAGCGATGCTGGGTATCGATGGCATTGAAGAGGATTCCCCCGGGCCCTTCGCGCCTGCCGAGGAAGCGGTCGGCCGCACGCCGACAGAAGTCGCTTTGCCAGAACACGTAGTCGGCGCGGTGGTAGGCCGTCGCCATGAAGCCGTTCATCTTACGCCAGTCACCGCCAAACCAGCCCGGATAGAAGACGCCGTTCTGGTTCAGGACGACCGGGATGCGCCGCATCTTCAGCCAGTCGATGGCGACGGCGGAAAGATAGGGCGCGTTCGAAAGGAGATAGGCAACGTTGTACTGCCAGCGGCTCGTGGGAAAGAATTCGGACAGCCGCTTGATCTTGACCTGTGGCCCACCAAGATCACCGCCGTGCGCGCCGCCATAGAAAAGACGGATCGGGCCGCGCCGGCCCGCGGTCAGTGTGGACGCCAGCACGCCGGCCGTCTGCGCGGCCCGCCAGCCAGCCCGTAGCAGACCTTTGCCTGGAGGCTCCCTGCGCAAGGAATCATTCATTGTCGAATCAGGTGCTGATAAACCTGTTCCCAATGGCTACGCCCCACCACCGACCAGTCGGCGACCTTCACCGCAGACCCGGCGACCTGCTTCAAACGCGATGCTTCATCGGGTGACATGGACAACAGCTGGCCGGCCTTCAGGGCAAGTTCCTCGCCACTAAAGCCGTTTACCAGCCCACCGGATACACCATCGACGATCAGGTCCGGTCCCATGCCGACGCTGGTGGAGACTACCGGCACGGCACTGGCCATGCTTTCCATCAGCCCCATCGGTCCGCCCTCCTCCCGTGAGGACACCACGTAGAGGTCGAGCGCGTGGTAGCAGGTCAACAGGTCCAGGTGGCTCCGGGCGAATGTATGGACGAACGGTATCCCAGCCCGCTCCAGCCCCTGCTTGACGTAGCCCCGGGCTGGGCCGGTCAGGAAGGCCATGACCGGGATACCCGCCGCCTTCATTGCCCGCATGGCATCGACATAGATGTCGGGCCCCTTGATCAGCTTCGGGGCCATGCCATCGCCCCAGCCCATGCCGTCCTTCTGGAAGGAGCCGACCACCACCGCGCCGCACGGGATGCCGAACCGCAGCCGTACGGCCGTGCGCTGCTCGGGCGTCGGCGGCACGAATGCACGGGTGTCGACACCGATGGGGATGCGTACGAGCTTCTCCCGTGGCACGCCCCACTCGAGCAATCGATTCTCGATCAGCCCAGCCGCGGTGACCACCGCGGACAAACGCGGCACGCTGGCAAGGAAGCGGTCGATATGCCGGCCAACCTCGGCGCCATCCTCGGGCTTGCCGTGGAAGAAACTGGTCACATAGCGGTTACGGCGCGACAGCAGGTGGCCCCAGGCCAGCCACATGTATTGCGAGCCGAAGTGCACGACACGGCTGACGATACGCTGCGGCTGGATGGTCGTCTCGACCGTATCTGGCCGGAGCAGGTTGATCTCGTCACGGATGTGCTCGCCGACCCAGCGGATGGCCCAGTCGGCATTTTCGATGACAAACTGAACCGGCGTGTGCAGACCGGAGTACAGGCCGGTTGCTCCGGCCAGTCGCCAGGGGAAGCACCGTGCCCCCATGTAGGTCTGACGCAAAACGGTTTTCAGCAAAGCAGTTCCTCCACCGACAGTCCTTGCAGCCGCCTCATTTCGCCCGTGGCCATACGAGCAGCCACTTCCTCTGCTGTCGTGCGTGCGGTCCAGGCCAGCAACCTCGCTGCTTTGTCCGGCCGGCCACAGCCGCTACGAATCTCGGAAGGCCGGAACAACGACTTGTCCTGCCGCACGTGCTTGCGCCAATCGAGCCTGAGTGACGCGAAGCATTTTTCGACGAAACTCTGCAGGCTGATATGCCTACCGGTCGCAATAACAAAATCATCGGGCTCGGGCTGTTGCAGCATCGCCCACATGGCGTCGACATACTCGGGGGCCCATCCCCAATCGCGCTCGATGGACAGATCGCCGACCGTCAGCGTCTCCGTGCTGCCCAGCGCAATCCGCGCGGCCGCCATCGCCACCTTGCGGGTAACGAAGCAGGCGGGACGCAACATCGACTCGTGGTTGAACAGGATGCCGGAGCAGGCGAAAAGCGAGTAGCTGTCGCGGTAGTTGGCCACCTCCCAGTACGCCGTCGACTTGGCGACTCCGTAAGGACTCCGCGGCCGAAAGGGCGTGCGCTCGTCGGCCGCTACGCCGCCCGTATCGCCAAAGCATTCGGACGAGCCGGCGTTATAGAAGCGTACGGGATGGCCGAGGAAGCGGATCGACTCGAGCACGTTGAGCGTTGCCGTTGCAATGCTTTCCAGTGTTTCGACCGGCTGCTGGAACGACAGTCCCACGGAACTCTGCCCCGACAAGTTGTAGATCTCGTCCGGATCGACCTTGGCGATCAACTGCAGGGTGCTGCGAAAGTCCGTAAGCGCTGCGGAATGGACGGCAACCCGGTCGCGGACGCCCAATGCGACCAAAGATGAAAAAGACGACATCTCGGCGTCCCGCGATGTACCGTGCACCGCATATCCCTTGTTGAGCAGCAGGCGCGCTAGGTAGGCACCATCCTGGCCGGAAACGCCGAATATCAAGGCCGACTTCTGGCTCATGTCGATTCTCCGGTAAACGGGACTCCGGGCAGCAACGGTGCATGCGTCCTTGCCACGGTCAGGCGCCGGGCTTTCTTGCCACAGCCAGCATCATGTGGGCTATCCACCACGCCGGGACAATTGGTGACAGCGCAACCGCGAGGCCCCGGGTCAACAGCCACCGATACGGCATCCCGAGTTCGTGATGCAAGGCGCGCAGGACGCCCTGGCGTTTGTGGATCGGATGGAAGGAAACGAGTTCGAAGCCGCCCTGTGAAAGTTCGCGGGCCAGTTCGGAACGAGTGAACCGGTACTGGTAGAAACGCTCGTCCCTAGCCATGTGCCTAGCCGCAGCGAAGGTGCCAAGCAAACTCTGCCGCAGGTTGTCCAGGGGGACCGAGATGAACAACAGGCCGCCCGGTTTGAGGATGCGGAACGCTTCACGCAGGCAATCTCCCGGGCCGGCCTCGAAGTGCTCGAAGACGCCCCATGAAAAGTAAGCATCGAAACTGTTGTCCTGATACCCCGTTTTGCGTATATCGCCGAACTCGAATCCGGCTTCCGGGAACATTCGCGCCAGTTGCTCGACAGTGGGGCGGCTGATGTCCATGCCGACGACATCATGGCCTTCCTTCGCTAGGGCAACGACCCACTCCCCGAGACCGCAGCCGCCATCGAGAATTTTGGCTCGCCCTGGAATTCTGGCCAGATACGGCGACATGATGCGGTACTCGTTCTTGCCGGCGATCCTGGCCGGGGCGACCCGGGGCCCGCCCTGCTGCTCCCAGACGCGGGTCCAGTAGTCGGCCACGAATGTGGACTCGTCGCTCTGTAAAGTGTTTTTGTCAGTCAGATAGTCTTTGCGCAAAATGCATCCTTGGATGTTGTCGTCGAAATCCGGCATCGCTTCACATCAGAACCATGTTGCGCATGGCGGCCAATGGCGCACGCCACAACCGGCGGACGGAGAGCAGCTGCTGCCGCTGCGCCAGCATGCTGTCGAACAAGGCGAGGTAGCCTGCACACATCCGGTCGGAGGAATGTGGATAGGCCGGCATGACCCGCTTCAGCTCGGCGTAGCGGCCGAACATCGATTCCAGGGCAGGAATGAAGTCGTCGCCAACGAACTCGATGCCGAAACCGCTGCAGTACTCTGGCAATGCGCCGCTGTTCCGGTACAGAACGGGCAGCCCCGACAATGCGCCTTCGATGTGGTGCATACCGGCGGGCTCGTTGACCGAGGCGGTGATGTAGACGTGGTGCTTCGCTAGTTCCCTAGCCAGTTGCTCGCCGTTAAGAGGACTGAGGTAGTTGGCGTATTGGAAGCGATAACCTGCCGGCAGGTTGCCGATGTAGGTGAACTCAATTCGGTCGCGCCATGTCGGTTCGGCCAGCAGCCGGTCGAGCCGCGTAAAGACGTCGAACCCCTTCATGTGGTTACCGCCCCAGTGATGGGTGACCAGTTTCAACCGCTGCTGGCCATCCCAATGCGTATTCAGCGACTGCCGGAAAATCGTTGCATCGGCGCCATTCAGGATGACGTCGTGCGGCGAGCTGCGTTGCCAGACATCGAGATCTTCCAGCCAGGATGCGATGAAAACCGTATAGTCGACGGCGTAGTTGGCCCAGCGCAGCAAGCGATTCATGTTGTGTGTTCCCTTGCGCTCATCGCATTCGTTGATGCGATGGACCACCAGCGCGCGCGGGTTTCGCCTTGACAGGTAACGCAGGATTGCCCCAGCCCCGAACGAGACGTTCGGGCTGCGCCAGCGTGGATCGGTCAGCAGGATGATGTCGAGGTCGCCATCTTCCAGGTCGTAGCGCACGCTATCCCCGCGCGCTTCCAGCGCCCTAATCAGTGAGCGGGCAAACTGGTTGCCCCCGCCCCAGGGACCGCTCTGCAGGTGATAGCCGATTGCAATCTTCATCTATCGATTTCCAGGATAAAGAAATGCCAATAGGGGCGCTCGGTCATGCGGAAGTGCCGAATGTTACTGAATCCAATTTCATTCAACTCCCGGACGATTCTTCTGAGAGGGAAGCCCAACTTGCCGATTTCCCAATAGTGCTGACCATGTTCTTCGAAGCAGTGGCGACGCGGCAAAAGCGTGGGTAGCGATAGTCCATTCCAAAGCCATGGAATAAATCGGCGACCGTGTGAAAATCGCAGGAAAAAAAAAGGCGAAACATCTGGGAGGGAAATCACCAATCTTTGGCTTGTGATCCGCTTGAGTTCGCTGATCGCGACGGAAAACCGGTCGAAAGGCAAGTGCTCCAGAACCTGGCAGCAGAAAGTCGCATCGAAGCTCGCGTTGGCGAACGGCAAGGCTTCTACGCTCGCACAAACGGACGGGAACAGCGACCTGTCGATGTCGATTCCAACATATTCGCACCCGGGGTAAGTCGCGCGAAGCATGTCGCCCACGACTCCAGGACCAACGCCAATCTCGGCGACTCGCGCCGGCTCGATGCCTGACAACGCCATCACCTGGTAGACAAAGGAAAACCAGCGCTCCTTGTAGAGATAGGCCGCGCCGTAGTGACAGCTTGACGGATTCATCGGGATCATTAGTTCGCTGGGCGATGTCGCATCCACACGGCTGCTATCAGGCAGTTCATCAGGTGCCTCCTGCCTCAAGTCGCGCCGCCAGACCGATCTTGATGATTTCCTCGGTGCTTGCGGCTGCGGGAGCGAGGCTGAAATGGGTCAACACTATCTCCCGGGCAGCATTGCCGAGCCGTTGGCGAAGCGACGCATCCCTGGCAAGACGATTGATAGCATCGGCAATCTCGCGCGAATTGCCCGGCTCAACCAACAGGCAGTTTTCTCCGTCGACAAGCAGATCCGGCGCCCACAATCCCTTGATGCGCGAAAGGATCACTGGCTTGCCACAGGCCATCGCCTGCAGCGTCACGCTATAGCCGGTCGGCTGATACACGTCCTTAAGGGGAACCACAACGGCCATCGACGCCTGGTACATTTCCCGAAGCTGTTCATCGGTCAGACTGCTCTGCTGGTAACTACCGCGCGCAAGCGTAACGTTTCGCCTTGATGCCGGAATCACCATGGGCAGCGCGGTGTGGATGCGGACGGGCACATCGACTTCGGCATTCACGAGCGTCATGAAATCCCGGTTGGTGTCCTGCCCAACGGAGAACACGTAATCCCCGGATGGCGTATCGGCTGGCCTCCAGAACTCGATATCGACGCCGAAACGGATGATGCTGGCGCGCTCCGGGTGGATGCCAAACCGGTTCAGAGCGTAGGATCGGTCGGCAGGCCCGAAAAACGCGACGTGGTCCAGACGCCGGAGGCTCCTCTCGATCGTTCTTGCGACCGAGGGCCGCAGGGCTGCTGGCGCCTTCGACTCTAGGTCGCACAGGCCGTGGAAGCAGCCGATCAGGAAAGGTGCCCGCGACGGCGGGATATCCCGGAAGTAGTGCCCCAGCGTTATGCTGAAGCCATCGGTAAAGCTGAGCGCCACGTCGGCCCGGGAAAATTCGGCTCGGAAGTGATCGATGACAGCGGGCCGCAGACCCAGCCGCGTAAGTCGGCTCAGCATCTGTTCCTTGACGTGGATCAGGTGGTTGAGGACGCCGGGCTGATAGGCGATACCGATGGACAACTGCTCGATGTCGTAGCCCTGTTCGAGCAGCCGATCAGTACCGTAGAAAAAATCGCGAGGAGCCTTGCCGGCCCGGACGAGCGCAAGCCGTTCCTGCCGGCCACCCTTGCTGAAGGACAGAATACGGGCCATGCTCAGTTGCCGTCGCCGAAGTTGACCTGATACCAGCCGAGCATCCGGCGCAGGCCTTCCTCCAGGGGAACCGTCTTGACCGGATAGTCGCCCAGCGCTGCTCTGAGCCTCGTCGAGTCCGCGCTCTTGATGAAGCGGCCTTCGGGCTTGCTCAGGTCGAACTCGATCCTTGGCGAGTGCCCTGAAATCCGGCAAATGCTCTCAACTAGGTCTGCGACCGAAATGGTGTCCTCGGTACCGATGTTGACGGGCGAGTCGGAGTACCGTCGGGCAACCAGCTCGACCATGATGCGCGCGCAGTCATGGGCGTGGAGGTAGTTGCGGCGCTGCCTGCCGGAACCCCATACCACCACCGGGTCCTCGCCGTCCAGGATTCTCTTGACAAGCATCGGAATCGCGCCCGAGTAGCCTCCGACCCAACGCGAGCGTTCGCCAAAAATGTTGAAAGGGCGGACGATCGCGACCTGAATGGACCTCTCGCGCACAAGCACCTGCAGCTTCTGCTCGAGAAATCGCTTGGCCCAGCCGTAACCCCAGTTCGCCATTTCCGGCTCACCTTCGAACACTGCGACTTCACGCATCGTATCCGGCCCGTCGTCACGATAGACGCAGGAGGAGCTGGCGGCCAAAACATGCCCGGGTCGGTGCTCCGCGATGGCAGCAAGCACGCTGTTGTTGACCTGTTCGTTGTGCAGCATCGTCTCAAGATGATGATTCGCGGAGTAGCCGACACCGTATGCACGGCTGGCGAGGTGGAACACTACCTCCGCCCCTGCCAGCGCAGCGCGGGCGAAAGCTGCACTTTCGAGGTCGCCTTCGCGCAATTCGATGTCTGACTTGATTGCCTCGATGTTCGAGCGCAACCCCTTGGAGAAATCGTCGATGACGATGACCCGCGCGCCTCGTTGCAGCAGTTCCTCGGCGACAAACGAGCCTATCAGCCCGGCACCGCCGGTAACAGCCACGGTGCGGTTCTTGTAGTCAGAATGATTCATGGTGGTCTTGTTGGTGAGGCAGTTTCAGTCTTGGTCCGGGCAGCATGGGCATCGCGGGCCCGATGCACCCGTTCAATGAGCGACCGGGCCCGATGTCAGGTCGTCCGCCAGGCCCCGCAAGCGCTCTCCATAGCCGGAACCGTCCATGACGACAAAGTGACGGGCCAGTTGCCGGAGCTTTACCTTGATGTCGGGATCGCCGGCCAGTTCCAGCAAGTGCCTGCAGCCGTCCGGAATGTCTGCAGCCGAGTTGCACCTCAGGACTCCCTCGCCGGCAAGGTCGGCAAAGTGGATCTGGCGAGTAGCGGTTTCATAGAGGGACTTGGCCTGCGGGTCGACATGCTCGGAAGCCGAAAGGATCTGCACCGGCTTTTCGTGCATCACTGCTTCCAGCAGGATAGTCGACAACGGTGACGTCACGGCATCGACCAAGTGGAGCAGTTTGCGGGTGACGTCGTACTCGGCAAGGTCGAAGCCTTTGTAATCGGTCTGGACCGCCTTCCGGTAGTAAGCTTCCATGAACGGATCCATGGTGACATGCCGGAAGTTGCAGGAAAAGAAGTCGGTCTCAAGCGAAGTCAGGCCGCCCCGCCACGGGTGCGGGCGATAGATCACATGGCAATCAGGTATTGCCCCCGACTCGATGGCATCGTCGAGGATCTTGAGGTGCTCGCTTTCTGCCACGCTCTTGCTCGTGCCACCGTAAAGCAGTATCCGCTTGTCCTGGGGCACATTGAACATGGACCGGAGTTCCGCATCGGTCTCAGTGACCGGCTTCCGGAATATCTGGAACTGGGCGGCACCGAACATCAGGATATCCTCGGCCGGCATCTTCATGTACTTGATCGCATGCTGGCGGGTCTGGTCGCCCCAGACAACCAGCTTGTCCGGATGCCCGGTTGCCGCCGCCTTCTGCGCCGGATTGTCCCAGGAGTTCATCAGGCAGACAAACGGGATCTTCAATTCGCGGCAGATGGGCACCAGTTCGTTGATGAAGAAGCCTTGCAATATGGTCGGATGCAGCACGATGTCCGGGCGTTCGCTACGCACGAAGTCCATGAGCGGCTGATATATCCCCTGCACCTTGCGAAAGATCCAGCTGTAGAGCTGGAAAATGCCCGGCAGCGCCAGGTACTCGTACCGGTCAACCCACTTCCGCGATCGCACCTCACGCATCAGCTTCAGGCGTTCCGAGTAATAGTCGGTCCCCCGCAGGCGATTGAGGATCGTCGGGCAATAGAGGTGATCCCAGATTCCCATTCGTTTGCGCGGCAGGTGGAATGAAACGGCATTGCTCAGCTTCAGTGCGCTGATGTCCTGATAGATGCTGCGCTTGGAGCTTGTGTCGTCACTGTGAAAAACATACTTCACCTCGTATGCGCTTTCGAGCTCGCGAAATACGCCACTCAATACGAAATGGCGTATCAGCATGTCGTAGTCGATGAAAACCAATATCTTCTTGCGCATTTTTGGTTTCAATTGCCTGAAGCTTGGAATCGGAGAAGTCTCTTGACGTTTGTCCGGGTCAGCGCACGAGTAAGTCCAACTACAGATTCGCCATAGGTGGTGACCAGTCGGCGAATTGTTTGGATCTGGGCCTCATCGTGAACAAAGCGAACTGGATGCACCTTGCCCTGTAGAACCCGCAAATCCAGGAACTCTCCTGAAGAGATTAGCTTAGCAAAGTCAAACGCCGTTTCGATCACGACGTCCTGGTCGTAGTCGATGAAAATGTTGACCGCTCGGGCCGCACACCATCCCGTTAGCCCGGTGATGTAGTCTCGCTGGACATCGTTCAGACGAGCCCATTTAAGCTCGACTACCCGAATGATTGCCGCAGCGAATACCGACGCCAGTTCACCCACATGTGCAAGCATGGCCCTTGACTTGTACTTGAACAGCAAGTTGCTACCCAGTTCCCCGGACAGGTAGCGATCTACGCTTGCAGGAATCTGGATGAATGCATCAAGAGCATTCCGATCTTCCCACAATTCATCCCGGCTTTCGGCCTGGAATTCCGAAAGCAAGCCGGCAAGGCCCTCGGGCAAATCGATTTCTCGTACCGATGCAATGCAGTCAAATACAGGTATGCCCAGGCTCTTGACAAATCTCAGCGCATTTTCAAATAAGCCATCGTTATTAAAAAGGACCACCAGAAGCGCCAGCAATCGCGCTTCGAGATAGTCTTCGAAACTTAGCGAGTCGTTGGCAACCACAACCTCCTCGATCTCACCCGTACAGATTGTCTCCCCGTCGTATTCGAAGTATCCGAAGCACTTCGGGATGATCCGATACCTGGTCTGGAAACCGAATCTATCCCGCGTCTCTTGGGACTCCAGTTCCGACCCGGGGAGCAGCATCAGAGTGTAGGTCTCCACCTTATTAAATCCGGCCTCAAGAAGCTGCCGTACCGTATCCTTGTGCTTGGCAAGCGAGTCCCCTGGCAGGGCGAGGATAATTTCGCTGTAGGTATTGGCCCCGATCTCCGCTCCCTGCATCGCCACCTGCATGATCTGATCCACAGCGACATTCTTGCGCTTGATGTTCTTGAGTACGTTTTCATCGAGCGACTGAACTGAGCCCGACAGCCGCAACGCTCCTTGAACAAGGCGAGCCGCCTCGAGTACGCGCTCCTTCTCGTTCTTGCCGGTGGCGACACTAATGTACTGTGGCCAGCCGTACTTCTCCTGGCAGTCCCGAATCAGGCAGCAAACCTGGATGTCCTCGCGGAACATTCCGAAGTTCGAGTCCGCGATGAACATATCGGCACGCTTGCCGGCGCTAATGAGCGGCGCCATTCGACGTCCGATATATTCGAGCTCCGCTGCGGTCTTTTCCAAACCATGGCGGTAGACCTTGTTGTAGTAGTTCTCGCCTTCGACGCAGAAGGTGCAACTAAAGGGACAGCCGCGGTTGGTTTGCACGATTGGCCAGAAACCGTCCTCGAAAAACTCGTCCAACAGACCATTCAAGTACGGTGACGGTATATCGCTTAGATCTTTTAGGCGCGGAGCGATCTCCGTAAGCACAACCTCGCCCGTTGGCGCCCTGCAATGAACGGAGGGAATTTCGTAACGGCACGAAATGTCGAAATTGCGGCTCTCCAGCGCGGAAACGAGATCCGCAAAAGGGACTTCGCCTTCCTTGACAACGAAGAAGTCAACATACGGCCTTTCACGAATAAACGCCTCCCTCTCCGCATCCGTAAGGGGATAATTCGGCCCTCCCATGACCACAGGGACCCTCGGATGTCTCGCCTTAAATGCCTTTGCGAAGGCACAAGCAAGGCGCCCGTTCCAAGCATAGTTCGAGAATGCCATTATGTCCGGCGGGCCAGCCTCGAGCGCCCGGATAAGGGCGTCCGGGCGCTTGAAAATCCGCAGTTGTACGTGCTCGCCAACAATCTTGCGTGCATACGCACCAACGCTGGCAATAGCGTTTGGCATGATTTCAGACTGTAGTCCCTGCTGGACGTAGGTCAGGTCGGCGAGGAATATCTGCACGACGTCTCTCCTATTGAAGTGCCGATCAGGCGCTCCAGCGGACGCGCGGCTGGAACACTGTCGGATCAACCGTGCTCGAGTTTGCGCAGACTCGCGCGAACATCTGGTCAAGCACGGCATCGGTCAGGAGGTGAGGCTTCAAGCCAAGGTCAGACAGGGCCGAGTGCTTGGCGTTGTAATAGTGTTCCTCCAGTTCGACACGGGGATTCGGCAGGTGGGCGATTTCGACTGCCCGGCCGGCCCGGCCGGCGGCGGCCTTGACCATGTTGGCAAGGTCGTTCACCGAGAACTGCTCGGTGAACTGGTTGAAAACCCGGAACTCGCCCTTTTGGGCGGGATTGTCGACGGCCAGGGTGACACAGGCAATGGTGTCCCGGATGTTCAGGAAACCACGGGTCTGCCCTCCCTTGCCATAGACGGTAAGCGGCATGCCCACGGCAGCCTGGACCAGGAAGCGGTTGAGCACCGTCCCGAACACGTCGTCGTAGTGGAACGAGGTCCCGAGTGCGGGATCGAGTTGCGTCTGGTCGGTATCGATGCCGTAGACGACGCCCTGGTTGAGGTCGGTGGCCCGCGTGCCCCAGATGCGGCAGGTGAACTCGATGTTGTTCGAGTCGTGCACCTTCGAAAGGTGGTAGAAGCTGCCCGGCTTCTTGGGGTAGAGCATGCGGTCTGTGCGACCGTTGTGGGTGACGTTCAGCCAGCCTTCCTCGATGTCGATGTTCGGTGTGCCATATTCACCCATGGTTCCCAGCTTGACGAGGTGGGAACCGGAGCAGTACTTCTGCATGGCGAACAGGACGTTCATGTTGCCGACGATGTTGTTCGTCTGGCTGTAGACCGCTGTTTCGCGGCTCTGCATGGAGTATGGCGCCGACGGTTGCTCACCGTAGTGGATGATGGCATCAGGGCGGAACGTCTCAAAGAGGCTGTACACGAATCGATGGTTGCACAGGTCACCGACACGAAGCTCAATCGCCTTACCAGTAACCTCATGCCAGCTACGAACGCGACGATGCAACGTAGCAACCGGAACCAAGGGCTCGATTCCCTCTTCCAACTCCCAGCGGCGCTTGGCGAAGTTGTCCACCACCATCACCCTGTCGCCTCGGGCCGAGAAGTGCATTGCGGTTGGCCAGCCCAGGTAACCATCACCACCAAGGATCAAAATGTTCATGTTGTCCAATCTTTCATTTAGGTTGAGATAATAAATGCTGCGAGTTGTATCCCGCTAGATGCCATAAGTTCTAGCCACCAAGTCGGCGAGCATGAGATCGAGTTCGTCGTCGATGTTAATCGACTCCCGTGCGCTCGTTTCGACGTAGCCGGTCGGTTCCAGCACCAGCTTCCGGCTGTCCATGAAATCGCCGCGCCCCACCACATATACCCCGCTGGACAGGCGGCACAGGTGCTCCATGTCCTGGCGTCGGGTAAAGGTTTCCAGCGGGCTCTTGATGTAGCGCTCCAGGTGCCCGGCATCCCCCTTGACGAAAATGTTCTGTGGCTTGCGCTCGAGCGGGCAAACGGAAATGACGCTACGACAGTCCCCCTGCCGGTAGCGCTCGATGGCTGCCGTCAACAGTTCGCTGCGGCGGAAGGGTACCGTTGCCTCGATCAGCACGAGGACCGTCGGACGGCGCCCGGTAGCCTCCTCGTAGGCCGTCACGGCATGGTCCAGCACCGGTATCGTGGCAATGATGTCGCCAGCCAGCTCCGCGGGTCGCAGGAATGGCACTTCGGCTCCGGCGACAGCAGCCGCGCGCGCGATTTCCTCGTCTTCAGTGGTGACCAACACATTGTCGATCAGGGGGCATTGTCGCGCCGATTCCACGGAGCGAACAAGAAGCGACTTGCCGCCGACCAGCCTAAGGTTCTTGCGGGGCACGCCCTTGGAGCCTCCCCGGGCTGGTATGATGGCCAGTACGCTCATGTCGATACCTAGTAGGCGATAGTCTTTTGCAAGTCGGGCCAGATGCTGGCGAGAATATCTGCGATCATCGCGCCGGTATTACCGCTGCCGTACAGGGGATCGGACTCGTAGTGCCCATGTTCAATCTGCTGGGCAACGGCAGTCACGATCCCGGCTGTGTCGTAGCCGGCATCGATCACGTTCCTCCCGCGCTGGCGGCCGTGCTGGCGGGTTCCCACATTCACGACGGGAACACCGAGGAAGGCGGCTTCCCGTATCCCGCTCGACGTGTTGCCGAGCAGGCAGCGCGACCGGTGCAGCAATACCGCATAGTCCTCGATCAGGAGGCTCTTCAGCGTCCGGATGGGTGGCGCGGCACGATCCTGCTGAAGCTCGGCCAGGACTTCCTGCAGCGCGGAGGCGCCCGCATCATCGTTCGGCAATATCCAGACGACCGGCAGGCCGATGGTCCGGACGGCTGCGGCCGTGCTCCGGAAGTACTCGGCGGCATGCTCAAACTCGGTGACGACCGGATGTTGGGAAACGACTATGTAGTCGCAGTCGATGTCGACCGGTGCGCCGGCGCCGCTGCGCTGAAGCGTCGTCTTCAGCCGGGCGGTATCTTCCAGGTCGAGCGCGCCGATGAGGTCCATGGTCGGGGTGCCGGTGACGAATACCGATTCCGCCAGTTCGCCCATGCGCAGGACGCGGGTCGCGGCGTCATCGTTCGCCACGAAGTGAAGATGGGCAAGCTTGGTGATCGCATGGCGAATACGCTCGTCGATGGATCCCGATACCTCGCCACCCTCGAGATGGGCGATGCGGATATTCATGCAAAGGGCTGCATGGGCCAGGGACAGCGCCTCGTAACGGTCGGCAATCACCATAACGATATCCGGCGCCAACCTTTCAAACAATTCGGTCGCCGCCGCCGTGCAGGCCGCGGCAGCACGGGAGATGCTGCCGGGAGTTCCTCCCTCGGCCGGATACTTCAACTCCCCGGCGATGGCGAAGCCGTCGGCTTCGATGACTTTCCGGTAATCCTCGAAGCCGGCATTCAACAGCGCACCACCGATCAGCAACTGCAATTCCAGGTTGGCATGTGAGCGCAGCGCCAGCAACACGGACTTCATCTTCGCGTAATTACCGCGCGTGGTGAGCACAATGCAGATCCGCCGCCGGGTCATGGCTGTGCCTCCAGATCGTCCCACTGAACCGGATCGCCCGCGCCCAGGCTGCGCTTCAAGCGCCTGCCCAGTACGGACTGAAGCATGGCTGGCGGCAGGCCATCGCCAGGTCGCATTGCATCGAGATGGCGGGGTTCGATCAGGGTGCCTGCCGGCAAAGGCCCGGTGGCCACCAGACTCTTCAGAGCCCAGTTCAACG
Organism: Gammaproteobacteria bacterium RIFOXYD12_FULL_61_37; assembly: GCA_001801995.1. Classification (GTDB taxonomy): domain Bacteria; phylum Pseudomonadota; class Gammaproteobacteria; order Chromatiales; family Chromatiaceae; genus YD12-FULL-61-37. The sequence goes on from MGZB01000028.1 coordinate 86,781, forward strand.
CCGGTCGTTCGCATTCCTGCACCTTCAAGTCCTGGCGGCCCAGCATCACTTCGACATCGCGGATTTCCTTCACGAAGGCGGCAAGGTCGTCCGGTCCGCAGGAAACCTTCCAGTCCTGGGCGTTCGGCACATCGAAGTCCAGAGTGATGTGCTTTTCAATGATGTTGGCACCCCGCGCGACGGCGGCAAGGACGGCCCGGTGATCGGACGTATGGTCTGAATAGCCGACCGGCCCGGGGAACAGCTCGCGCATCCGGTCCATGGCGCGAAGATTGACTTGGTCCATGGGGGTTGGATACGAGGTTACGCAGTGCAGCAACGCTAGCTGCCGGAGTCCCGCCCCGGAAAGCGCAGAGATGGTTTCGAGCAGGTGGTGCTCCTCATACATGCCCGTGGAAAGAATCATGGGTTTGCCCTTGCCGGCCAGCTCGCGCAGGAACGGGAGGTTGCCGCGCTCGCCGGAACCCACCTTATATGCCGGCACCTGCAATTCCTCCAGCCATGGCACTACCGACCGGTCGTGTGCCGTGCACAGGAAGGTCAAGCCGTGCTGGTCGCACCTTTCCTTCATCCTCGCAATGAAGTCGAAGGAGACCTCCTTGGTGCGCAGACGTTCGCGCCATTCCGGCAGGCGTGGCGATATCAGGACATTGGTGGTGTAAGCTTGGGTCTTAAAGGCGTTGGCCCCTGCCTCGGCGGCCAGGTCCACCAACGCAATGGCCTTGCCCGGATCGCCAAAATGCGCAACGCCACCCTCTGCGATGATGTACACGGGTGCCCCCGGACCGATGGGAGTTCCGGCAATCGAGATCAGCGGTTCGAAAGACACGGCTACGGCTTTTACTAAAGCGAAAGTGGCAGAAAAAGCATGCATGGTCGAACGCTCATGCCAAAGACATGCCCTCGTCGTAGGATCCCGCAGCCAGGAGCCGGAATAGTTCGCTTTCCTGCAAAAGGTCATCAAAGGAGCCTTTCGCCACCAGAGTGCCCCTCTCCATGAGGAAGATACAGTCGCAGGAACGTATGGTCGAGAACCTGTGGGCGATCGAGATGATGGTTATCTTGCCATGCAGGCTCACCAGGGCATCCTTGATGGCACACTCGCTGATCGTGTCGAGGGCACTCGTGGCCTCGTCCAGCACGAGAATATCCGGGTCGTTGTAAAGCGCACGCGCGATCGCCACCCGCTGTCGTTGGCCACCGGAAAGCCTTACCCCGCGATCGCCCAGCGGCGTCTCGAGGCCTTCCGGCAGGTTGTCGAGCACATCGGTGAAGTGCGCAAGGGAGAGGCAGCGCAGCACCTTTTCGTTGTCGATCCGGTGTTGCGGCAGGCCGAAGGCGACGTTCTCCCGGAGCGTGGCATCGCTGATCAATGGCATCTGCGGAACGTAGCCGATGCCGGACTGCCAGCGGCGCCATTCCACATCATCCAGGGTTCGGCCGTCCACCTCCACCGTGCCGGTGGTGACCTTCAGCAGGCCCAGAACGAGATCGACGAGGGTGGACTTGCCGGCGCCCGACGTGCCGGCGAAAGCATATGCCCCCCCGCGCACGAGGCGCAGACTGGTGTGCTGGAGCGCCGGCTCGGCCGCACCGGGGTAGGTGAAGCCGACATCACGCAGTGCCATCTCCTGCCACTGGAGCCTCTCGGTCGGCGCATTCCCGGTCCCCGCTGGCGACAAGTTGCCCGCCAGGCTTCTGGACACCTCGTCGAGCGCTTCGAGCCACGTGCTGACATTGACGAGGCCGTTGACCGCGGTCCCCATCCGGTTCATTGCCGGAAATACGCGTGACGCCACCAGCACGACAATTGCCATGGTAGACGCAAGGGTGCCGCCGTTCATGCCATAGAGAAACAGGCCGATGCCGACGCCGAGCATGCCCAGTTGTCCGGCAATCAGCACCAGCTGGGTCGGCAACAGGTTCCAGTTGTTGGCTGCCGCGAAATTCATGCTGGTGACGTGATAGGAGCGCGCAAACGCCTTCAGCAAATCGTCCTCCCGCGACGACAGCTTGATGTCCTTGATGCCCTGCAAGGCCTCAGTCAGAAACACATGCAGCTTCTCCTCCTCCTTCCTTTTCGCCTTCATCAGCGTGCGCGTCTTGTTGCGGACAAAGCCGAGTAGGAAAGCCAACAGGGCAATGGCAGCGGCCATGGTGACCGCCCCGAGCAGCGGCGACCAGGCGATCAGCGTCACCGCCGGCAGGGAAACGGCCGCCAACTGGCCGGCCATGGTGGCGATGCGCCTTACCACGTCACGGCTCCACAGGACGACATGGTTCTGGAACAAGCTGCCGAGCACCAGCGGATTCCGACCGAGATGCCAGGGATAGGGCGCCTGCAGCAGGGATCTCATCAAGTCTCGGCCGAGCCTTTCCTGGCACGATGCGGCAAATCGGTTGGCCTGCACCTGCGCCAGGATGTTGAGCATGGAACCGACCACGACGATCGCACTTGCGGCCGCAGCCAGCATGATGGCGAAATCATTCACCGCCGGTGATCCGGCAATCTCCCAGAGCTGGCGGAGGTGCGCATTGGTCTGCAGCAGGTCGGGCTGAACGAGGATACTGATCAACGGATAGACCGCCATCAGCGAGACGATGTCGGTTGCACCGCCGATGAACGAGAACACCACGACGATGGCCGCCTTGCGCCGTTCCGCCGGCGACAGCAGCCGGTATGAGGCCGCCAGCGCCTGCTTGAAGGTGAAATCCTTTTTCATTGACTCGGGGGCGGACATCTATTCACTTCCTTGCACGGCAGGACCATCGGGGATGGTCGACCAAGACATGGCGATCACGCATGCCCCTTGCCCACCAGAATGTAACGATCCCGCGAATCAGGGGTGCGCCCGACCGAGGTCTGGATGTAGGCGTGGTGGCTCGCCACCGTGGCGAGGGCCTGCTCAGGATCGCCCGCCCGTGCGGCGCTTTCGAGCAGGTCAAATGCCGGTTCCCATTCCCAGTTGTCATTGCGCCGCCAGAACGCCGGGTTGCGATTCTGATCGACGATGTAGTGGAAGGCGTTTTCGGTCATTCCGATCCAGTCCAGGAAACGGCCGAGGTTGCGGGGCGCGCGCATGCCGTAGGTCCGCACAAGGCCGATACCTTCCTCCCGCGTCATGCGGCGCAGCCGGATTTCCCGGCAGGCATGGTCCGTCACCTTGCCGAAGCCGTGCTTGAGGTACTTAATGTAGTCATGCACATCAGAGTAATTCCAGCAATCCACGTCGTGGTAGGCATCGAACGTGCCGCTTTGCTGCGCCGTTTCGTACCCGAATTGCCGGATCATCTGCTCATGCTGGGCGCGCGAGTCCCAGCGGATGTAGTTGTTAAGGTATATGCCGCGCACGCCGACCCGCTCGATTTCCCGGTTGTCGGGGTAACGGTACTGGACAATGTCGCGTTCGGAAATCCCGTCGAACTCGTCGATCAGGTCCTCGGCCTCAAGCCCCATAAGATCGTGTTCCTTCCGGTACTTGCGGGTCATTTCCACTTCGTCCAGGTGGCTGAACATGCCGACTTGGTCCACGCCCTGGTGGGCGCCCCAGACGATCAAGGGAATCTTGAACTTAACGGCGACCTGGACCGGAAAGACGGTCTGGCCGGCAATGCAGTGCCAATAGATGCTGCCCAGCCGGCGCATGGTGGCACACGTAATCCGCTTGACCGTTTCCGGACTGGCGGTCAGCGTCATGATGTCGCAGTCGAAGCGAATGCGCAGGTTGGCCAGATTGCGGATGCCGACGTCGGTATTGTAGTGCTTGTTGTACGTCACCAACAGGGGATTCATGCCGTAGACATTCTTGAGGGTATGGACAATGAAGTGGGAATCCCTGGCGCCGCTGACCGGAACCACGCAGTCGTAATTGTTTCCCGAGCGGTTGCGGTAGGCATCCAGAATCCGCTGTAACCGGAGCGCCCTCTCACCCCAGTCGAGGCTGTCCTTTTCCTCATGCACCTTGCAGCCGCTGCATACTCCTGTCTCGTCAAAGGTGATGTTGAGCGGATGATGCGAACCGTACAGGCAGCGGGAACAGAAACGCATCAGATCACTTCCTTCTCTATGAGAACGAAGCGCATGCTCTCCAGTTCCAGGTCATCCCGCTTCAGCAAGCGGCCGGAGGCGTCGAAACGGGTGTCCGCGTAGCTGGCATGCGACTCGTGGCGTACCGGCACATCGCGGCTGACCAGGGCCTTGACCGTCGTCACCGCGTGCTCGGTAAAGTGGAAGAAATTGGCTGCGGCGGCGGCGCTGACTTCGGTACTTTGCAGGACCTCGACGAAATGCGCTGCGGTACCGGCTCCGCCGCAGCAGATGACCGGCAGGGTCACGGCATTGCATACGCTACGCACGAGATCCAGATCGAACCCGTTGCGCGAGCCGTCGCTGTCGACGGATGTAATCAGGATTTCCCCGGCGCCTAGTTCCTGCAGCTTCCGGGCCAGTTCTGCCGGCTCCTCGGACCGGATACGGCCGGTCTGGTAGTCGAACACCCGCGGCCCGTTGTCAGTAGCGACGCTGTCGATGGAAGCCACCACGCACTGGTCGCCGAACACCTGGGCGGTTCGTCTCAGCAGGTCCGGTTGGTACAGTGCAGCCTGGTTGAAGCAGACCTTGTCGGCACCGGAATGCATCAGTTGCCTGACATGGTCCAGATGGGCAATGCCGCCCCCGACAGTCAGTGGCACGCGACAACGGGCGGCGGCCTTGCTCACCATGTCGAAGTCCGGCGGACGGCCGGCGCGGGTCGCGCTGATATCCAGCAGCAGGATCTCGTCGACACCCCAATCGTTCAGGAATTCGACGGCAATGGCTGGCTTGCCGACAGGCAGGTAGCGCCTGAATCCGATGCTCTGGACGACGACGCCATCCAGGACGACCAGCGTGGCTGCAATACGTCTTTTCAGCACGCCCGGATCGCCTCGAAAAAGCCCCTGAAGAGCTTCAAGCCACTGGTCTGGCTCTTCTCAGGGTGGAACTGCACTCCGAAGATGTTCTCGCGTTGAATGGCCGCGACCACGCTCACGCCATAGTCGCATGAAGCGGAGACATACTGAGGATCGCAGCAATAGTGGTAGCTGTGGTCGAAGTAGAAATTCGGCGCCCGGCCCGTCCTGGCGAACAGTGCACTGCTCCGCTGCACCTGGAGGTCGTTCCAGCCGACATGGGGGATCGGGAATCCCGGCGGCAGGTCGAGTTTCCGGACGTGACCGGGGATCCAGTCGAGGCCGGCGTGAAGCCCGTTTTCTTCGGAGCTGCTGGCCATCAGCTGCATGCCGACGCAGATTCCCAGGATGGGCTTCTTTTTTACCATGACCGCCTCGGTGAGTATGCCTTCCAGGCCGTACCGTCTCAGGTTGTCGGCGCACGCACCGAATGCCCCGACCCCGGGCAGGACGAGTGCGTCGGCGGCCGCGATATCCTGCTCCGCAGCCGATATGCGAAGCTTGCGGTAGCCCAGGGCAGCGATGGCATTCCACACCGACCGGGTGTTCCCGACGTCGTAGTCCACGATGACGATCCGGGGTTGCGTCACAGCCCGACCCCGACCCCGACATTGAACCGTGGCCGATAGCGACCCAACCCTTCCTTCACGAAAAGCGCGGGATTGACGGACTTGTCGACCTGCTGCCAGAACTGGTCCACGGTGATGCCGATGTAGGCGCAGAAGCTTTCGATGTACCTGGATGCACAGGTACCGTCATAGCGCTCGGCAAGTTCAATTCCCTGCTGCCGCGTCATCCGCCCGTTGCGGATGTCTTCGTTGATGTAGTCGGTGACCCGGCCAAATCCGAACTTGAGGTATTTGATCATCTGGTTGAACGTCACCCAGTCTTCGTCGAGGGATGTCACTCCCAGCGGGTCGCCGATGTCCCAAGGCTTTTCCTTGCGGATATCGAGGCCGCGCAGTACCGAGAAGTTGGCGTTATCCACCAGAGACCAATCCTTCCAGAAGTAGCCCAGGAAGGTGATGCGCAGGTTGGCATCCTCCATCTCCCGTTCCGACGGGTAGGCATACTGGAGAACTCGGTCACGCCTGATTTCGTCGCCCAGCAGCCAAGTGATGTCCCCACCGCCGAGCGTATTCATCTTCCTCAGGCTGTTGCCGTCGGCGCCACTGTTACCCATCACATTCAGATCGCCGAGCTGCAGTGCCGCATTCTCGCCCCACCAGATCAGGGGGATCTGGTAGGCAATGGCCAGGCGGGGCACGCTGCTGAACAGGGCCAGCTCAGTCGATTTGCACCAGTTGGTGTACTCGAAGAATCCCTTCCTCATCAAGGTCCGCCAGATGCCGGGGGCAGGATTGATGCTGATGCAGTCGAAGCCGTGGCTGATCATGTTCGCCACGTTGTCCACCCCGCGCTTGGAAACCTGTTCTGGCGGGTAGCCAAGATTGACCAGCAGCGGGGTCATCTTCAGGACGTCCTTGACGAACAGTGCCTGGCGGGTACTGTCCTTGCCGCCGCTGACTCCGATGATGCAATCGTAGCCGGAATGGTTGTGTGCGCGGCCAAAGGCGACAATCTCGTCGAGTTCCCGGCGCCGCTCGTCCCAGTCGACTTCGGCCAGGCTTGCGTGGTAGTTGCACGCAGGGCAGACACCCTGGTCGTCGAAGCGGATTCCCGGGCGGGTATCGGGCTGCAGGCACCTGGCGCAGTACTTCATGGTTCCCCCATGCGCTGAAGATGCGACAGGCCGCGATGCGGCAGCTGGCAGGGTGGCGCCCAAGGCGGCAGGGTGCAGTAGACGGTGCGGCCAGCCCGCAGGGCCAGTGTCAGCGCGTAGGTCTGGCAACCGGCCACCCAGCGCGCGCGGGACAGTGCGCCAGCGAGGTCGCCATTGTCGAGGACGATGCGGTGGCCGCGCCGTTCGCCGAGGAAGGCATCGTATTTCCCGTGTGCATCGGAGGGGTGCGGCCGCAGGCAGATCGCGGTCTCAGCGGGCAATCCCAATTGCGGAAGCCGGTCCAGGAAGTATCGTAGCGCCTGGAATTCGCCCGGCTCGCCCCGCCCCCAGTCCGAACGCGCAGGCTCCAAGAGATAGACCAGTTCGTTTCCGGCGACCTGGGAAAGGGGCGCGATGCGCTCGACCTGCTGTTCCGCATAGCGATCAGGTTGCAAGCCGATCGGAAGGCCCGGAAAGGTTCGACTGGCAATGTCCAGCGCGTATTCGTCGACCACCCACAGTTCGTCGGGCAGGACAAAGCTGCCGTCGCGGACGAAGCGCTCGCGATAATTGGTCCAGTGGTCCAGCACCGCTATCGAGCGAATGCCGCGCCGCCGCGCAATGTCCCGTGCGTCATGCTCCAGCCGGCTGCTCCAGCCGGTTCCGGTAACCAGCGTCCGAACCCTGCCGAGGAGTCCCGGCAGGTCGTCAGCGATCTCAAAGCGCGACGCTGCCCGACGCGACGGCTCCCTGGCAGGACCATCAAAGTAGCCAATAGCCCCCTGAAACTCCGGCTCGCCGAGCATTGCCAGTATCTGGTTGGCCCCGCCGGCATCGTGACAGACCACACCCAGGGGCTGAGCGATGTCAATGACCACTGAATCTTCCAAAATAAAGCAGGTCCTGCGGAACGCCATCAAGAAGTTCCTGCTGCGGCCTGACAGCCTCGAGCGACATCCCGGACCGCTCTATCAATCGCACCATTGCCACGTTGCAGCGCATCGTCCCGGCCGTGACCTTGCGCACGCAGTCCAGATCCAGAAGCCAGGCCAGAAGGGCGCTCCACGCATCCTGCCCCAGGCCTTTGCCCCATCCCGGGCGATGTCCGACCATAATGCCGACGTCCACTGTCCGATGGTGCGGGGAATAGTAGGCGGTCATGGTGCCAACGCAAACGCCGTCCCCCTTCCGCTCGATCTTTAGAAATAGATTTTCGCTGTTCTCGAAACTGGCAAGGTAGCCTGCACAACTTTCCGGCGTATGGGTGAGAAAGCGCTGGTTGCTGAATTGCACGACCACCGGATCGTTCAGCCAGCCGACGTAGTCGCCGGTAATGTCCGACGGCTGGAATCGGGATAGGGTCGTCTTGTCACCGGTCAGCGTGACAAAGCTCTTCCGCAAGGAGGCGCGCTCCGGCGTGCCCATGCCTCAGGTCCGCAGCTGGTCCAAGTTGGCCCAGACTTTCCTGAAAGCTTCCACAATGCGGTCGATATCGGAGTGATCCAGATCGTACACGCACATACCGAAGCCCATGTAGGTTTCGTCATTGAGCTTTTCCGCAACCGGGCAGATGCCCTTGCGATAGTCGACCTGTCGCCGACAGATGTCCGATGTCCAGGGGAAGCCCTTCGAGCCATAGGCGATGCGGTTCTGGTAGACAGGCAGCAAGTGGATGTTCTGGTAGTGGCGGCTGACTGCCACACCTTCGGCATTGAGCGCATCGCAGATCCGGTCGCGCGTGGTTCCCAGGACTGCCGGATCGATTTGCATCGGATAGACATAATAGACGTGGCTGCGGTCTTGCCCCACCACTGGCGTCTGCAAGCCGGCGAGCCCGCGCAGGCCGTCGGTAAGGGCGGCTGCCAGGGACTGCCGCGATGCGACGAGACCAGCCAGCTTTGCCAGTTGCTCGATGCCGATGGCGCACTCGATCTCACCTAGGCGGAAGTTGTAGCCCAGCATGTTGGCCAGGTTGGCCACGCCCTTGTCGCCCACCACCACTTCGGCATGGTTGCGAATGAGTTGCAGACGCTCGGCAATTCCGTCGTCGTCCGTCACCAGGATGCCGCCTTCGCCCGTATGGATGTGCTTGTGGTAATTCAAGCTGTAGCCGCCGACGTGTGCACGGGTGCCGGCATAACGTCCCTTGTAGAGGGCACCTGGGGCCTGCGCAGTATCCGAGATGACCTGTAGGCCATGGCGGGCCGCGAGCGCCATGATTTCCTCCATGTCGGCGGACTGGCCAAAGATGTCGGCAATCATGATGGCCCGGGTGTACGGCGTGATCTGTCGCTCGATCGATTTCGGATCGAGGTTGTAGGTTTCGGGATCAATGTCGGCGAATACCGGGATTGCGTTCCAGTGCAGGATTGCTGTGGCTGTCGCCGACATGGTCCAGGGCGTGACGATGACCTCGTCGCCCGGTTCGATGCCGATCGCGCCTATTGCGGCCACGAGTCCGGACGTCCATGAGTTCACCGTGACCGCGTGCTTCACGCCGAAGTACTCGGCGGCCCGCCGTTCGAACTCCCGGACTTTCGGACCGCCGTAGAAGTCCTCGTGCCACACTCCCAGAAACTGGGAGAGGACGCCGCTCTCGATTACCGACTTGGCCGCTGCTAGTTCCTCCGGACCTATAGAGTTGTACCTGCGGAAGGGGACGGGGATGGTCTTGGGGCCACCCAGCAGGGCTAGTGCTTGCATGCGTTTCCACCTTGAGTCTGATCTGTGATCGCCTTGGTCAGCCACTCCTGGGTCGCAATCGACCAAGTGCCCTCGCAGAGTGCATGCTTGCGGCCCTGCAGGGCGAGGCTGAGTTGTTCGGCAATGCGATACTGATAGCGGTTCATGTCGTTCGGGATTGCTTCCGGAGTGGCGTTCAGCCGCCGGTAGCCGGGAAGAATGGGATGCGGCACGGCAGCCTGCCACAGGACTTCACCGCCCTGCTCGTAGCGAAGGCGGCCATTGGCGGCGACGACCTCCACCGTATAGTGCGAGAAGTCTTCCTCCCGTGCGGCACAGAACATGGCGCTTCCCTGGGCAAAGTCCAGGCGCAGGTCCGGTTCAGCGTCCTGCTCGCCAATGCGACGCCCTGCGGTAATCAGCTTCATGTCAAGTACGGGTCCGAACCAGTAGCTCAGCAGGTCCGCAAAGTGCGCCCCATTGTGCAAAAGACCCTTCGAATACCATGCTACGGCCTTGAACGGCAAGGCAATGTGCCCGCTTTCGAGTCTCGACTTGACCTCGAGCACACCGGGGTCTGCCCGCCGGATGTAATTCACATAGAGCGGAACTCCGGCCGACCGGCAGTGTTCCGCCATGGAGCGGGCCGCATCGATGCGGTAGGCCAGGGGCTTTTCACAAAGGATGGCGCGCGGCCGACGCCTTGCCAAAAACGTTTCAACGACGCTGGCATGGGTTTCGGTGGGGCTCGCCACCACAACGACATCGGACTGAATCTCTGCCGGGATATCCGTGACCGACGCGTACACTGGCACCTCGAAGGCACGCTCGAACTCACCGCGCAGCACCGGTGCCGGGTCGATGGCCGCCACCATGCGGAAGTCCGGATGCTGCCGGAATGCGCGCACATGGGTCAGCACATGTGTGGCCGCCGGCAAATGCCGGTCGTACAGGAAGCCGATGTTGCCCAGCCCGACGATGGCCACTGTGTATGTCACTTCAGTCCTCGAACAGTTCCCATGCCGTCGCGGTGCCGCGCATGACTGCTGATTTCAAACGCCGGCCGACAAGCGCATCGAAATGCTTGGGTGCCAGCCCCTTGCCGGGGCGGATGCGCCGGATGTCATCGGGACCGACGATGGCCCCCGCCGGCAGGTCGCGGACAAAGTAGATCGAACGGCGAAAGACATCGCTTCCCGCCTCGGCAGGCGGCCTGGAGAATCCATCCTTGCCGAGGGCGAGCCATGCATCGCGCGCCTCGGTGCATAGGCGACGCAACTCGTCAGGTTCAAGGGAAAACTCGCTGTCCGGCCCCTTGTCCGCACGACTGATGGTGAAGTGCTTCTCGATCAGGCAGGCGCCGAGCGCGACGGCCGCGATGGCGGCGGTGGTTCCCATGGTGTGGTCCGACAGGCCACCGACGGTGGAAAAACGCCGGGAAAGGAGGGGAAGTTGCCGGAGATTTGCCTGGTCGATCGGCGCAGGATAGCTGCTGGTGCAATGGAGCAGTGCGAGGTTTCGACAACCGGCCCCGCGTGCGGCCTCGACGGCTTCGGCAATTTCCGTCTCGTTCGCCAGCCCGGTCGACATGATCATGGGCTTGCCGGTGCTGGCGGCATAGCGAATGAGCGGCAAATCGACCAGCTCAAAGGAGGCGATCTTGTAGGCCGGGCAGCCGAGGTCTTCCAGAAGATCGACCGCGGTCTCGTCGAATGGCGTCGAAAAGACCGTGATGCCCCGCTTGCGGCCATGTTCGAACAACGGACGCTGCCACTCGAACGGTGTTTCTGCCCACCGGTAGAGGTCGTAGAGCTTGTAGCCGTCCCAGAGACCGCCCCGGATCATGAAGTCCGGCGCCGCGCAGTCGATTGTCAGCGTATCAGCCGTGTAGGTCTGGAGCTTGACCGCATCGGCACCGCACTGGCTGACCGCATCGATGGTCGCGAACGCTCGTTCCAGCGAACCGTTGTGGTTGGCTGACAGTTCAGCAATGACGTACGGCGGGTGGCTCGGGCCTATCGGTCGGCCGCTGATGGCGAATGTCATGCTACGTCTTCCTGTTGATCCGCAGACAGTATTCGGTATTCAGGTGCCTGAAATACACCGGATAGTGGTCGTTGTCGGCAATGCGGAGCTGGTTGAATATTTCCACCAACGGTCGGGAAGGATCGACCTCGCTGTCCTTCGGCCGGCGGCGGGGATAGCTGCTTGGTTCGCCGGACTGATCTTTGGCGTCCCGCAAGGCGTCGGGATAGCGGGCGACAAAGTCCCCGGCCAGTCTAACTGTGGCGTCGGCAAGCAACGCATGCCAGTCATCGATCAACTCCGTACCGTCGAGCTCCAGCCATTCCTGGCTGTAGATCGGGCCGGCATCCACCTGATCAACGGCTTCCAGCAGCGTCACGGGAATACGCTCCACCCCTTCCAGAATCAGCCAGCTGGCAGGCGACCAGCCACGCCCCCGTGGTAGGTCGCTGGCATGGATGACCAAGCAGTTTCGGTAGCGCCCCCGGATCACGGGCCCGACGATGCGGCCGTAGCTAAGGAAGAAACAAAGATCGCCGCCAGGCAGGTCATCAGCGGTATTTGCCCAGGACACGCGGTGTCCGGCAGCGAGCCAGTCCAATAGCAGCCCGGGTATAGATTCGTTTATCCAGCTACCGGCATCGCTGCATACCGAAATGGAAAGCTTGCGGGAGTCCGAGCCGCGACCGTCACTGCCTAACGACGGGTCGGTGAGGTCTTCGGCTGGTCCGAAGAACTCTATTGCACCACGCTTGCCATTCCTGAGTTCCCGCATGGCCGCTGCCAGCGCCGAAATGCGCAAGCCGTTCGCCTGCGCAAACGGATCGACCGCGATTGCTGCGCGAATGGTAGAACGCCGGAGGTCGAACACAGCCAGCGCGACGAGATAGCCAGAATCGCTTTCGACGATCACAGGCTGGTACGACTCTGGATCACGCAACCATGACCGGTACTGCTCGCGGAAGTTGCCCCGTGCCGACGACGCTACGAGCAACTCGGTACAGGGCGCCTCGTCATCCAGGGTGGCGCCACGTGCGGACAACTTTCCTGCCTGCGGCAATAGCATCGCACCGGCGACCCGCTGGACTCCTCGGCCATCGACGGCCGCGTGGCATCGTGCGGACCAATTGGCATCGACATCGCGGGCCAACTCGGCACTCAGTGCTTGTTTAAGTTGGTCCTCGCCAACTTCGGTGGCATGCCCCAGCCATCTGGCCAAACCGCGTTCGTGGAGTTCGGCCGCGATGGTGATCTGGTTTTCGGCAAGAGTCACGATCAATGACGGCAGGCCAAGGCAGCAGCGCTCCCACGATGTAGCGCCACCCGCGCCGACAGCGACATCGGCGCCCATCATCAGGTGAGCAAGACTCGGCAGGCGGGAATGAAGGCGAACCTGCGCCAAGCCCCGGACCTGTTCCCGAATGGCCGGCGTATGCATGCCTTCCGGATTGATCACGACATCCAGCCGGACATCCTTCCTGTCGAGGGAAAGGAACGCGGATATCGTCTTGCCGGTCAAATTCGCATTGTCGGCAGCGCCAAAGTAGACGAATACGCTCCTGACCGCTCCCTCTCTGGAAGGGGCCCGTGCATGAAGCACAGCATAGTGCGGCTGCAGCAAGGCAAACCGCGGACCGAGAAGTTGCCGGCAAGACGCCGGAACCTTGCCCCGGTAGCGCTCCGCCATTTGCGCCACGAGGTTCTGGTCCAGCAGGAGGTTGCAGACATGGTGTCGATCAGCCAGATCGTCGATCACCAGTATCCTTCCGCAGCCGGACTTGACCACCTGTTCCCATTCGCTGTCGATGGCGTAGTGGTCTACCACGAGCCAGTCCACGAACTCGCCCCCCAGAGCGGCCAAGGTCTGCTCGGCATCCGTCTGCCAGTTCGCTCCCAGCCAATCAGCATGGGCCAGCCTTGATGCCGGCAACTTTCCGGATAGGGAATCGGCTGCGTCGCACAACGGCAGGCCGATGGCTTCAAAGCCTTGCTGCCGCACCAGCTCCAGCAGGTTTCCGGGATGCTCTCGGTATACGAAGAGACAGGTACAATCCCGCTCCCGCAGGTCATTGGCGAGGGTCAGGCAGCGCATGACGTGGCCACTACCGATTTGCCGGGATGCGTCAGCGCGGAACGCGATTCTCATCACCGTCTCCGCCGAATCGGCCCGAAACAATCAAAGTCCGGCGCCTCCTGGCGCCATGAGCGACCGGTGCAGGATTTCCGCCCGCTGCCAGTCCTCCGGGGTGTCGATATCCACCACCCGCCAGCCTGGAATGACCAGCCCGGCGGCATTGCTGTGTATCCGCGGATTGGACAGCCAGGCAGCACGACTGCCCCAATAGAACTGCCCGGCGTCGTGATAGGCCGGTTCGAGGTCTTGTGTCCGTGTCAGTTCGAACTCCCGGTGGAACGGCGACATGCGTCCTTCCGGATTTCGTCTCAGCGCGCGTTGAATGGCCGCCGGAAACTCCGTCACCGGGAATGCGTAGTCGGCACCGGACTCGCGCAAGAGAGCCAGTGCGTCCGTCAGATCGGAGACCCGTATGAATGGCACGCACGGGTAGATGCAGCATACCGTATCCACCTGCCAGCCCAACGCCTCGCAGGCTTCTATGGCATGGGCGACGACGGGAACGGTCGGGGTGTGGTCGTCCGCAAGCTCCGCGGGCCGAACGAATGGTGTCTCGGCACCGCTATTGCGGGCAATTTCGGCGATTTCCGGATCGTCAGTGGTGACCACGACATGCTCGAAAAGCCTTGAGTCCCGGGCTGCCGCAATGGCATGGGCAATCATCGGCTTGTCCGCGAACGGCTTGATGTTCTTGCGCGGAATGCGTTTGCTGCCACCGCGCGCGGGGATGATCGCTATCGTGGATATATTCATTTTCGGCTGTTGCCCAATCGAAAGCCCTTGGCCCGCTTCATTGCGAAGACATGGTAGTACGGATGTCCGCCGGCAAACCAGGCGGCGACCTCGTTCGCCTTATGCGATAGCACGGTCCTGTTCGATTGCAGAAATTCATCCAGTCCGGCGTAGATTTCATCCTGCCGGGAATCATCAAGGAAGAGGCAGTCATCGTGCCAATCTGGAACACAAAAAGCCCAGCCGGCGAACAGCTCCGCCTTCCCCCGATTGACAGCCGGATCATGCCCCTGCCACCAGGCCGTCTGCAGCTTGGAAAGATAATCCTCGCGATCTGTCGCGTGAACGACGAAACCGGCATGGCCGTACCAGCCCGCGTAGGGAACCAGGACGGGGATTGACTGTGATGTTGCCTCGATGCCGATGGTGCCGTGGCAGGTCACGATGCCATCAAGCGAACGCATCAGGTCGAGTCCGTTCCAACTCTTGTCCGCCAGACGGATGTGCGGCATGTTGATTGCCTCCACGAGATCCTCCAGGCGCTGGCCATTGATCTTGTCATACCAGTCGTCACAGGGGTGCGCCTTGAAGAGCCAATTGACTTCCGGGCGTGCTTTCGCGACATCGAGCGTCGCTTCTATCCAATCCAGGAAATCACGAAAGCCATGAAGGCCGCTGGCATGCGGATAGTCGAACCAGTTGGAGTTGTAGATTCCGATCGTCGGCCTCGACGCGTCCCAGCCGAACCGGCCGGCCATTTGCTCGCGGGTTATCGGACCCTGCCGGCGCTGATAGGCGTAGATCGCGCCGACATCGGTAGTTCTGCCACCCAGCCGGGCAGCCAGTTGCTGCGCGCCGAGATTCCTCAAGCCCGCAGCCATCGTCTCCGGCATGCCGGCAATTTCATGGATGGACGGCCGCTCGGGATACATTAATAGATCGGTTGGCGCCTTCAGGCGGAAAAACTTCGTGTGCCCGAAGTCGCCATACAGGGTCAGAACGGGTATGCCGTGCCGAATGGCCGCCCAGGCAATTGCCCCGTATGTATAGTCAAGCGCGTGGCTCAGTATGACAAGGTCGAAATTCCCGCCAGCCACGATGGCATCCGCGGCTTCCAGCCCGGCTAGTGCTTCAGCGAGGTACCCAGGAAGGTTCGGATCGGCAACATCGACCGTCGCACGCCGCTGGCGCTTCAGCACGCCGTCAAAGAACACCTGGGGCGGGAAATCATGCGGCAGCGAAATGTCCATCAAGTCGTCGGCGGATTCGATGCCCTGCAGCAACGCCCTCGCCCGACCGAGGTGCCGGCCGGGCCGCGATGCCCTATGCAAGTCAACCATTTCCGAAATACCAAACGCCGAGAACGCACTCCTGGACCGCTTGCGCGAATACTGCCCGAGCATGCCGACCTCGACCGCGCCATCGAGTGCGAGTGCCCGACGCACGATGGCGAACCGTGTCCAATAGTTGGCGTTGTCCCAAGTGCCGTCAATCAGGACTTTTCGGGCAGCGGGCACCGCATTAGCATCATGCTGGCGGGAAAACGCATTCAACTGCGCGAGCCCGGCGGCCCTTGTCGCGGCAACCGACCGCCTGTCGGGCATCATGGACGATACCGCTGCCTGGACACCCGCAACGGCAGTGCGGGCCAGACCCAATATTTTGGAAAAATGCCGTGACATAATCGCCGAAATCGCTATCCAGCCTTGACGGCCTCGGCCAGGGCATCGACAACCGCATCCAGGTCAGCGGCCGAAAGCCTGGGATGTAGCGGCAGGGTGATCGCCTCCGCGCCGTGAGCCTCCGCATGCGGAAACTGCCCTGGAGCAAAACCCAGTCGGCGATAGTATGGCTGTAGGTGGACCGGTGTGTAATGCACGTTGACGCCAATGCCGGCGTTCAGCATGGCATTGAACACAGCCAGCCGGTCGGAAGCCGCCACTCGAACGACGTACAGGTGCCAGGCCGAACTGCGATTGTCGGCGCGCTGCGGACGTCTCAAGGGGAATTGCGCAAGGCGGGAATCGTACTGCCGCACGAGCGCCTCTCGCCGCTCCACGTACCCGGCCAGCCGGGCCATCTGACTGGTCCCCAGTGCGGCCTGTATGTCGGTTATCCGGTAGTTGAAACCTAGAGCGATCTGCTGGTAGTACCAGGGCCCATCAGGGGGCTGTGACATCAGGGCTGCATCGCGGGTAATTCCGTGGCTGCGCAGCAATGCCATGTCTGCCGCCAGACTGGCATCGTTGGTGACGGCCACGCCTCCTTCGCCGGTCGTGACGATCTTGACTGGATGGAAGCTGAACACTGTGATATCGGAGTATCGGCAGTTGCCTACTGGCTCGCCCCGAAAGCTGGCGCCAATGGCGTGTGAGGCGTCTTCGATGATGCGAAAGCCGTACCGCTGCCCAAGTGCGTGGATGGCCTCCATGTCGCATGGCTGCCCGCACATGTGCACCGGTACCAGGACCTTTGGCAGGGTACCTGACATTTCGGCTGATTCGAGCTTCGCCACCAGATGTTCGACACTCAGGTTGTAGGTCAGCGGGTCGATGTCCACAAAGTCCACCTGAGCGCCGCAATAGAGTCCGCAGTTGGCCGAAGCGACAAAGGTGATCGGTGTCGTCCAGAGCCGGTCGCCGGGGCCGAGGCCGAGTGCCATGCAGGCAATGTGCAATGCAGACGTCGCACTATTGGTCGCCACAGCATGAGCCACGCCACAGTGGGCTGCAACGGCCTGCTCGAACCCGGGAACTGCCGGCCCCTGGGTCAGGAAATCAGAGCGCAGGACGGCTTCGACCGCGCGGATGTCGTCGTCGGTGATGTCCTGGCGACCGTAGGGAATCATCAGATTCGGCCTATTTTTTCGCGATTGGACTCGATCCAGGCCGCTAGGGCTTCAATGCTCATCCATTCCGGATTGTTGTCAGAACAGTAGCTGAAGTCGGCCAGTACGGGCCTGCCCCCGCTGATTCGCTCCGGATCCTGACTCCAGTTGTGGATCGCCGGCAGGACCTTGTAGTGTCCTTCGTACTCGTAGGTATGCGCCGCGTCCTCCTGGCTGATCATCTGCTCGTGCAACTTCTCACCCGGCCGTATGCCGACGACTTCGTGCCGGGCACCAGGATCAACGGCCAGGGCGATGTCCGTGACCTTCATGGATGGAATCTTCTTGACGTAGATTTCGCCGCCGATCATGTCGTCGAAGGCATGCCAGACGAGTTCCACCCCTTGTTCGAGGGTAATCATGAACCGGGTCATTCGCGGGTCGGTGATCGGTAGCGCGCCCTTTCCCCGCTGGGTGAGGAAGAACGGAATTACGGAACCACGGGACCCCATGACGTTGCCGTAGCGGACCACGGCAAAGCGGGTGTCGCGATTGCCCGAATAGGAGTTACCGGCGATGAAGAGTTTGTCGGAGGCGAGCTTGGTTGCGCCGTAGAGATTCGCCGGGCTGCTGGCCTTGTCGGTAGACAGGGCAACCACACGCTTGACACCACGATCGATACAGACATCGATCAGGTTCATGGCGCCCATGATGTTGGTCTTGACGCACTCGAACGGGTTGTACTCCGCTGTCGGCACGATCTTGGTTGCGGCGGCGTGCACCACATAGTCGATCCCGTCGAGGGCACGGGCCAGCCGGTCCTTGTCGCGGACGTCACCGATGAAGAAGCGAACACGCGGGTCGGCGGCGTAAAGCTTCGCCATTTCCCACTGCTTCATTTCGTCCCGGGAAAAGATCACAAGCCGATGGGGATTGTAGCGAGCCAGGGTCATAGGTACGAAACTGTGCCCAAAGGAACCGGTACCCCCGGTAACCAATATTGATGAGTTCTTCAGCATGTCTGTCTTTGATTGTCCGGCAATAGCTACGGAAACCTATTCGTGATAATCCATGGCCTTGTAGCCGTGCTTCTTGATCAGTTCGTCGCGTTCTGCGGACTTGAGGTCCTCGCTCACCATCTCGGCTACAAGTTCGTCGAAGGTGATTTTTGGAATCCAGCCGAGTTTTTCCTTTGCCTTGGTCGGGTCGCCGAGCAAGGTTTCGACTTCGGTGGGGCGAAAGTAGCGGGGATCGACGGCGACAATGACTTTGCCGTTGGCGTCGTAGCCTTTCTCGTCAACGCACTGCCCTTCCCATCGGATCTGCATGCCGAGCTCCTTGGCGGCAGCATTGACGAAGTCACGCACGCTGTATTGCGCGCCGGTAGCGATGACGAAGTCTTCGGGTTTGTCCTGCTGGAGCATGAGCCACTGCATTTCGACGTAGTCCCTTGCATGGCCCCAGTCGCGCTTGGCATCCATATTGCCCAGATAAAGGCAATCCTGCAGGCCGAGCTTGATGCGGGCCAGGGCGCGGGTGATCTTGCGGGTGACGAAGGTTTCGCCGCGAATCGGGGATTCGTGGTTGAAGAGGATGCCATTGCAAGCGTAGATGCCGTAGGCTTCGCGGTAGTTCACGACAATCCAGTAGCCGTACATCTTGGCGACAGCGTAGGGGCTGCGAGGGTAGAAGGGGGTGGTTTCCTTCTGGGGAATTTCCTGGGCGAGGCCGAAGAGTTCGGAGGTGCTGGCCTGGTAGAAGCGGGTTTTCTTTTCGAGACCGAGGATGCGGATGGCTTCGAGCAGGCGCAGGACGCCAAGGGCGTCGGAGTTAGCCGTGTATTCGGGTTCTTCGAAGGAGACGGCAACGTGGCTCTGGGCGGCCAGATTATAAATCTCGTCGGGCTGCACTTGCTGGATGATGCGCACCAGCGAGGAGGCGTCGGTCATGTCGCCGTGGTGAAGGAAGAAGCGGACACCTTTTTCGTGGCGATCCTGGTAGAGGTGGTCAATGCGGTCGGTGTTGAAGAGCGAGGTGCGGCGCTTCAAACCATGGACTTCGTAGCCTTTGTCGAGCAGCAGTTCGGCAAGGTAGGCGCCATCCTGTCCCGTGATGCCGGTAATCAACGCGACTTTCTGCTTCATCGAGCCAATCCTTTTCTTGTCATTGCGTTCTGCTCAGGAAATCTTGATAGGCCAGAGCAAGCCCTTTCTCCATGCCTACTTTCGCCTGCCAACCCAGTGCATTGAGCCGCGAACTGTCCATCAGTTTGCGCGGGGTGCCATCGGGCTTGCTCGGGTCGAGGACGATCTTGCCACGATAGCCTACCGTCTTGCCCACGGCTTCGGCGAGTTCGCGGATGGTGAGGTCCTGACCGCAGCCCACGTTGATGTGGCTCAACATGGGATGGGTGTGCGCCGCGTAGGTCGCCTTGTTGAGGTTCATAACATGCACGCAGGCGGCGGCCATGTCGTCGATGTAGAGAAATTCGCGCCGGGGCGTGCCGGTGCCCCAAATGGCCACCGAGGTCGCGCCATGAGCCTTTGCCTCGTGAAAGCGGCTGATCAGGGCCGGGATGACGTGAGAGTTTTCCGGATGGTAGTTGTCGCCGGGGCCATAGAGGTTGGTGGGCATGACGCTACGGTAGTCGATGCCTTGGCTCTCACCGTACTGGCGGTTGTAGCTCTCGCAGAGTTTGATGCCGGCGATCTTGGCGAGGGCGTAGGGTTCGTTGGTGGGCTCCAGCACGCCAGTAAGCAGTGCATCCTCGCGCATGGGCTGCGGCGCGAGCTTGGGGTAGATGCAACTGGAACCAAGAAACAGCAGTTTCTTCACCCCGTTGCGAAAGGCCGCGTTGATGACATTTGCCTGGATCATCAGGTTGTCGTATAGGAACTCGGCCGGGTAGGTGTTGTTGGCATGGATACCGCCCACCTTGGCTGCGGCCAGGTAGACCTGGTCGGGTTTTTCTGCATCGAAGAACTGGCGCACAACCGCCTGATCGGTGAGGTCCAGTTCCGCGTGCGTCCGGGTGACGATGCGTACGGCCGGGTGGCCATGGGCCAGCAAGTGGCGAACGATGGCCGATCCCACCATGCCTTGATGGCCGGCGACGTAAATTTTGGGTGGGGTGCTCATTTTTCGCTGCGCCCGTAGTGGTCTTCAAAACGGTTGATGTCATCTTCGCCCAAATAGCTGCCCGATTGCACCTCGATGATTTCCAGCGGAAGGGTACCGGGGTTGGCAAGGCGATGAATCTCGCCCAGTGGGATATAGGTAGACTGGTTTTCGGTCAGGAGAATGGTTTTGTCGCCGTTGGTGATTTCGGCGGTGCCCTTGACGACCACCCAGTGCTCGGCGCGGTGGTGGTGTTTTTGCAAACTGAGGCTGGCACCAGGCTTGACCTGAATGCGTTTAACCTTGAATCGTTCGCCCTCGTCGATGCTGTCGTACCATCCCCAAGGGCGATGCACTTTCCGATGCAGGTTGTGCTCTTCACGCTGTTGCTGATTGAGCGCATTGACGATGCGCTTGACGTCCTGGCTACGGTTCTTGTCGGCGACGAGGACTGCATCAGGGGTTTCGATGACGACGACATCTTCTACTCCCACCAGGCTGACCAGGCGGCTGGTGGCATGAACGAGGGTGTTGTGGCTGTCGGTGACGAGCACATCGCCGTAATGGGCATTTCCAGCGGCATCTTTGGGCAGCACGTTCCACACGGCATCCCAGGCACCCAGATCGTTCCAGCCAGCATCCAGTGGGACCATCGTGATCGGGAAGGCACTGCCGGGGCAATGTTCCATGACGGCGTAGTCGATGGATTCGGCGGGGATGGTGGCAAATTCGGTTTTGCCGGGGCGGATGAAGGCGGCATCGGTACTGCGTTTTTCCCAGGCGTGTCGGGTGGTTTTGGCGATGTCGGGGCAAAAGCCCTCAACTGCTTTGAGCCAGACAGAGGCCTTGAGCACGAACATGCCGGCATTCCAGTAATAGCCGCCTTCGTTGAGGTAGTTTTGGGCGGTAGCGGCATCGGGCTTTTCTACAAAGCGCTCAACGCGAAAGGTTGGCGCTGGCGAGACGGCACTGGCGGTGGTCTTGATGTAGCCATAGCCTGTTTCCGGGCGATCCGGCGTGATGCCCAGGATAACGATGTGGCCAGTCTCTGCTTCGCGGATAGCAGTCTGCATGGCCTGGGTAAAGGCAGCGGGAACGGCCACGGTCTGGTCTGCGGGCGTCACGACCAAAACGGGATCGATTCCACCCTCGAGTGCATGCAGTGCTGCCAGGGTAAGGGCAGGTGCGGTGTTACGGCCAATCGGCTCTAGCAATAGCCCGGCGGCCTGGATGCCGATTTCGCGCAATTGCTCCAGCGCGAGAAAACGATGCTCTTCGCCCGTAACAACAAATGGGGTAGCAACGGCAATTGAACCAAGATCAGTCAATCGTTTGGCGGCGAGTTGAAACAGGCTTTCAGTGCCCGTCAAACAAAGAAACTGCTTGGGGAAACCGGTACGAGAAAGGGGCCAAAGACGAGTTCCAGAGCCACCACACAAAATAACAGGCTGTATTTTGGTCTGATCAGTCATCAGGAACCACCCAATTCAACGGACTGCTGGAATCGCCATGTGCTTGCGCACATATCATCCAATGAGCGCCTGGCTGTCCACTTAAATAGCTCACCAGCCCTTTTAGGATTGGCATAACATTCAGCTACATCACCAGCACGGCGGGATGTCATACGATACGGCACTTTGCGGCTAGACGCCCTTTCAAATGCGCCTACCATCTCAAGCACGCTGTAACCTTTTCCTGTTCCCAGATTGATGGCATGCCACCCAGTGGTTTTAGTCAGAAAATCCAATGCAGCCGCATGCCCCTCAGCCAAGTCCATGACATGGATGTAGTCCCGCACACCGGTACCGTCATTGGTTGGGTAGTCATCACCAAAGACGCCCAATTCGGAACGCTGACCCGCAGCAACTTGTGCGATGTAAGGCATCAGATTGTTCGGCAACCCGTTGGGATTCTCACCAATGAGACCGCTTTGATGCGCTCCTACTGGATTGAAATAGCGCAGACAAGCAATCCGCCACCCGTGATCTGATGATGCAACGTCTTTCAACATCTCTTCGATGTACAGTTTGCTGCGGCCATAGGGGTTGGTGGCGCTGGTTGGATGGTTTTCGTCCAAAGGGAGGTACTGCGGTTGACCGTAAACGGTCGCACTGCTGCTAAAAACCAGTGACTTGACTTGCTGTGCCTGCATGGCCTGCAGCAGACTGATCGTGCCTTGCACATTGTTAGCGTAGTAATCGACTGGCTTTGCAACAGACTCGCCAACCGCCTTTAGTCCTGCGAAATGAATGACAGCATCCATGCTGTGGGATGCGAGCGTATTTCTGAGCAACTCGGTATCGCGCACATCGCCCCTGACAAAGGGAAAGTCTTGACCAACGATCTGGGCAATCTTTTCAAGCACTGCATCACTGCTGTTTGACAAGTTGTCATACAGGACAACTTCATGACCTAACTGCGACAGTACGACCGCCGTGTGGCTACCAATGTAACCTGTCCCGCCGGTGAGGAGGACGTTCATGGGTTCCGTCGCCCTTCTACCGAGCACGCTTCAAATGCAAGCTCAGACTTCAATTCATCATTCTCGGCCGGAAGCGTTTCATGCTCCGCAGCCTTCCGCTTCAGAACTTCCGCCGTCAGCTTTGACTTCTCAGCTACCCCGGCTGGCGTGAGCAAATAGGCGTAACGCAGTTTGTTCTTACTCTGGCTGAAGTTCTGCATCTTTATCCAGCCCTTTTCCACCAGGGCCTGGAAACAGAAGTTGATGCTGCCCAAACCGATGCCCAGTTCCCGCGCCAAAGTACGCTGACTGACCTCTGACCTCTGGTGAAAACGGCGCAAGACTTCGAGCTGGACTTCTTCTTGGAAACCAAGCAATTTCTGAATGGGGGATACGAGGCTCAAGGTGATTTAGGCACGCTACCGCCATGCCGTTTCACGATCAGCAAGTGCGGTCTGCGGGGTCTAACAGGGGGTCCGGAGGGGTAAAATGCGGCAAAGGCAACACCACTCGTTCGACGGGGAAGCGAAATTATGCCACACCGCCATGACTTTGAGAAAATTTTTTTGCCAAACTTGTTAGCCCAAAGCAGTAATGTCCCCTTTGTCCAATTCTAAAATGTCCCCTTTGGGATCTGAGAGGGACGATGGCAAAGGAGCACAT
>MGZB01000029.1:0-39446 GCA_001801995.1 Gammaproteobacteria bacterium RIFOXYD12_FULL_61_37
GATAAATGGGATTTATGTCAATCGGCTTCACTTTTCGCGTGGGCTGAGACCTTGGTAACCATAAATAGTATTAATTTGTAAAGGCTATGAGAGGGTGGATAAGCGAAGCGCATCCACCACTCGGCACGGACTCGGTGGATGCGCTTCGCTTATCCACCCTACGCTACGCAACTTTGGAGGCAACATGTCAGAAATCGTCAACATCAGGGCCAGGGAGATCCTGGACTCCCGTGGCAATCCGACCATCGAGGCGGACGTCATGACCGCCGACGGTGCCTTCGGCCGTGCCGCCGTGCCTTCCGGGGCCTCCACGGGTTCGCGCGAGGCGCTGGAGCTGCGCGACGGGGACAAGCAACGCTACCTGGGCAAGGGCGTCACCAAGGCCGTGGCAAATGTCAACGGCGAGATTCGCGACGCCCTGCTCGGCATGGATGTCCAAGACCAGGCCGCCCTGGACACCCGGATGATCCAGCTCGACGGCACCGACACCAAGGGCCGCCTCGGCGCCAACGCCATCCTCGGCGTCTCCCTGGCTGCAGCCCACGCGGCGGCCCAGGAAAAGTACATGCCTCTCTACCAATCCCTCGGGAACGGTCAGTACCGCATGCCGGTCCCCATGATGAACATCATCAACGGCGGCGCCCATGCGGACAACAGTGTCGATTTCCAGGAGTTCATGATCCTGCCGGTGGGCGCAAGCTCCATTCGCGAGGCAGTGCGCTACGGGGCTGAGGTCTTCCACGCCCTCAAGTCCGTGCTCAAGGGCAAGGGCCTGAACACCGCCGTCGGTGACGAAGGCGGCTTCGCCCCCGACCTGGGCTCCAACAGGGAGGCCCTGGACGTGATCCTGACCGCCATCGAAAAGTCGGGCTTCAAGGCCGGGTCCGAGATCGCCCTGGGCCTCGACGTGGCCAGCTCCGAGTTCTACAAGGACGGCAAGTATGTCCTGGCGTCGGAAGGCAAGGCCTATGACGCCGGGGGATTTGCCGATCTGTTGTCCTCCTGGGTCGATCAATACCCGATCATCAGCATCGAAGACGCCATGGACGAGAGCGACTGGACGGGCTGGAAGCTGCTCACCGACAAGCTCGGCAAGCGGGTGCAGTTGGTGGGCGACGACCTCTTCGTCACCAATCCCAAGATCCTGCGGGAAGGCATCGACAAGGGCATCGCCAACTCCATCCTCATCAAGGTCAACCAGATCGGCACCCTGAGCGAGACCCTGGAGGCCATCACTATGGCCCACGCCGCCGGCTATTCCGCCGTGGTCTCCCACCGCTCCGGCGAGACCGAGGACACCACCATCGCCGACCTGGTGGTCGCCGCCAACACGGGGCAGATCAAGACCGGTTCCCTCTCCCGCTCCGACCGCGTCGCCAAGTACAACCAACTGATGCGCATCGAGGATCAACTGGGCATCGAGGCCGTCTATGCCGGGAAGGGGGCCTTCCCGGTCAGTATTTAGGTTGCGCCGATGCGCTGGCTGCTCATTCTGCTGACGGTTATCTTCCTGTTCCTCCAGTTCAATCTCTGGGTGGGCAAGGGCAGTCTGGCGGAGGTGAGCAACATCAAACGGAGCAATGAGTCGCTGGAGGCCGAGGTGGAGCGGAAGCGCGACCTGAACCGCCATCTCGGCGCCGAGGTGATCGACCTCAAGTCCGGGCACGAGGCGGTCGAAGAACGCGCCCGGAACGAATTGGGCATGATCCGCGACGGCGAGACCTTCTACCAGATCGTCGAGCCGGAGCCGAAAAAGGGTGACTGAGCGCTACTGGGCCGTCATTCCCGCCGCCGGTGTCGGACGCCGCATGGGCTCAGGCATCCCCAAGCAGTACCTGCCCCTCTGCGGCAAGACCGTGATCGAACAGACCATCGGCAGCCTGCTCGAACACCCCGCCATCGCAAAGGTGGTAGTCGCCCTCTCCGCCAAGGACGGCTGGTGGAGCGGGACCGCCTATGCCAATCATCCCCAGGTCATGCGCGCCACCGGCGGGGAAGAGCGTTGCCACTCGGTGCTCAACGCCCTGGTGGTGCTCGCCGGCGAGGCAAACCCGGAGGACTGGGTCCTGGTCCATGACGCCGCCCGGCCCTGCCTGCGCCCTGATGACCTGTCTCTGTTGATCGAGACCCTGCGCGGCCATCCCGCCGGCGGCCTGCTGGGCATGCCGGTTCGCGATACCATGAAGCGGACCGATGCCCTGAACGGGGTGAAAGAAACAGTCTCCCGCGAACGGCTCTGGCATGCCTACACCCCTCAGATGTTCCGGCTGGGACTGCTGCGCAAGGCCCTCTCCGAGGCCCTGGCCAGGGGGGACTTGGTCACCGACGACGCCTCAGCCATGGAATTGGCCGGCCACATTCCCTTGATGGTGGAAGGACAGGCCGGCAACATCAAAATCACCCAGCCGGAGGATTTGGAATTGGCCAGGTTCTATTTGGAATTCCGGAGTTGACCCATGCGCATTGGACAAGGCATTGATGCCCACCGCTTTGCCGAGGGGCGGAAACTCATCCTCGGCGGGGTGGAGATCGATCATCCCCAGGGGATGGCGGCCCATTCCGACGGGGATGTGGTGCTGCATGCCCTTTGTGATGCCTTGCTCGGCGCTGCG
This sequence comes from Gammaproteobacteria bacterium RIFOXYD12_FULL_61_37, assembly GCA_001801995.1. Lineage (GTDB taxonomy): Bacteria > Pseudomonadota > Gammaproteobacteria > Chromatiales > Chromatiaceae > YD12-FULL-61-37. The sequence continues at coordinate 2,613 of MGZB01000029.1, forward strand.
GGGATGGGCGACATCGGTCGCCACTTTCCCGACAATGACCCGGCCTACGCGGGCATCGACAGCCGTATCCTGCTGAGGGACGTGGTCAAGCGGCTCCATCAGGCGCGGCTCTCGGTCCATAACGCCGATATCACCATCGTCGCCCAGCGGCCCCGGATGGCCCCGCATATCGAGGCCATGCGGACCAGCATCGCCGAGGATCTGCACCTCCCGGCCGAGCGCGTCAACGTCAAGGCGACGACCACGGAGCAGATGGGCTTCACCGGACGGGGCGAAGGGATTGCCGCCTTTGCCGTCGTGCTGCTCAATGACTGATCTCATCACCTTGCCGGACTGGCCCCGCGCCCATGGTGGGTTCGTGGGGCGGGCGCTGTTGCGGGCCGAGCCGGAGGACTTTTTCGTCGATGAGCGGCTTGGTTTTCCCTTGAATGGAACAGGCGATCAGGTCTGGCTGCGGCTGGAGAAGCGCAACAGCAACACGGCCTGGATTGCGGGCCGGATCGCCGGATTCGTCGGCGTGGATGAGCTGGACGTGGGGTTCTCGGGCCTCAAGGACCGCCGCGCCCTTACGCGCCAGTGGTTCTCCGTCTCCCTGGGCGGCCGGCCCGAGCCTGATTGGAGCGGGCTGGCAACCGAGGACTTGACCCTGCTCGAAGTCGGGCGCCATGACCGCAAGCTGCGCCGGGGTACACATCTCGCGAACCGGTTTCATATACGGTTGCGCCATTTCGAGGGTGATCGCGAGGCCTGCGGTCACACCCTGGCCCAGATCCAAGGCAAGGGCTTTCCCAACTACTTTGGCGAGCAGCGTTTCGGCATCGGCAACGGCAATCTTGCCGCCGCGCGGCAATGGTTCGCCGGCGGCGTCAAGCCGAAGCGCGCCGAGCAGAGTTACTACCTCTCCGCCGTCCGGTCGCTGCTTTTCAACCGGGTGCTGGCCCGCCGGGTAGAGCTGGACAACTGGGATCGCCCTTTGCCGGGCGATCTGATGATCGCCGCCGATTCCGGTCAGTGTTTTCCCCTCTTCAAGATCGACGACGCCATCCAGGAACGTTGCACCCGCCGGGAAATCCATCCCACCGGTCCCCTCTATGGGACGGGGGAACCCAGAGCCTCCCGCGAGGCGGGCGGTATGGAGGCGTCGATCCTGGCCGAAGAGCCGTTCTGGGTCCAGGGGCTCGACGCCCAGCGCATGCGTCCCGACCGCCGCGCCTTGCGCGCCTTGGCGGATGGCCTGGAGTGGTCGTTCGAGGGAGATGCCTTGATGCTTTCCTTCGAATTGCCGGCGGGGGCCTATGCCACCGCCCTGCTGCGGGAGATTGCCCAGTATCGCCAACCCGCCCCCATACAGGCCCAAGGCCAATGCTCCAATTGACGGAATCCCTCTTCTTCCGCAGGCTTTCATGAGCAGGGCATCTATCGCCCGTTTGCCGCATAATCATTAACCTAGAAACCTCATTTCCGTCCTTCGGTCCGTAACCGGTGCATCCTTACACCACTTCTCAACCGCCAAGGGCGCAAAGAACGCAAAGAAAACATGAGAATAATGAAGGGTCGCCGAGCGCGAGTGCCGAGAATCAACCGAGGAGATGCCATGAACAAAGAGAGCTCTGACTTTCTGACCATCGATGCCGCCAACGGCATCACCACCATCGACGGACAGCCGATGGTATTTCACTGCAACCATTTCAATCGCACCCTGCAGAACACCGTCGAGAACTGCCGCCACATCGACAACGAGGGGATTCTGATCCGTTCCGCTGCCGAGGTGACCTTTCTGGGGATGCGGGAGCACTTCAAGGCCCAGCCTTGGCTGACCCTGGACGAGCAGCTTCGTTACGCGGAACGGCTCTACAGCTACTGCGGCTTCGGCCTGCTGCCCTTGGCGGACGCGGTCAAATCGTCTAGCGGGGCGGGCGACTACAGTGTGAACACCCACTCCTCCCACTACGGGCGGGCCTTGGCGCTCAACTTCGAGAAGCGGCGCGTGGCGGGCGAATATTTTGATCTGGGTTTCGCCATCGGCGCCCTCTCCGCAGCCTTCAACCGGCCCTTCAGCGGGCAACTGACCCAGGAGTCGATCTCGCTCAAGGGCAACCGGACCAGCTTTCGTCTGACCTCGGGTGGCGACGACTTCGCCTATCTGTTCGATTTGAAGGATCGTCTCCCGGCCCTCGCCGGGGCGCGCGGCATGACCTCACCGATCCCCGGCCGCGCGGTGGCAAGTAATATCGATGAAGAGGCAGTCATCGAGGGCGTAAGGCAAGCGCCCCTGTTCGGCAACAACTTCGGCCTGATCCCGGCCTTCGGTGTGGAGCTGACCCGCCACTACGCCGACTACTACAACCTGATCTCCTTCCGCTTCGAGCAGGCCCTGGCCGAGGTTTTGAAGAACCGCCCGAGCCTGACCGACCTGCTGGTCTACGATTACCCGGCACTGTTTCACTACAAGCAGTACATCAACCTGGAGGGCATGGCCCTCTCTCGCACCCTGCTGATCGAGGCGGGCCATATCTGCGGCTTCAACACCATGGGCGGGATCATGAGCTCGGAGGCCTGGGATGGGCTGGTGAGCCCCATGATCCAGAACCGCGAGGACTGGCTGCACGGCATCATTGCCGTGATCAACGCCCTCGGCTGGGGCGTCTGGCGGGTCGCCGAACTGGTCCCGAACGAGCGTCTGGTGGTGCGCGTCTGGCGCTCTTACGAATCCCTGGGCTATCTGCGCTGGTTCGGACAGGCCGATCACCCGGTGGATTATCTGGTGACCGGGGTAGCTGCCTCCCTCATGAACCTGTTCTACGAGGGGGACATTACCCGCCATCCCCGGCTTGATCTGAACTACTACTACCAAATCAACCGTTCGGCCAACTCCTTCTGGGGAGAACAGACCCTGTGCCTGGCCATGGGGCACGATTTCTCCGAAGTGGCCGTCACCCGCCGCAAGCGGGGCTGATGCCGCTTGCCGTGCCTCCAGGGATGGAGGCGGTCTTGTCCTCCCGCTGCAATCGGCGGATCATGACCTCAGATTTGGGGGGTGATTCCCTCCAGCCGTTCAGCGAAAGGAGATCCCATGGCCCCGTTCAACGACACCACCAGCCGCAGCAAGCAACTGCTTGGTCTTTATCACCCCAGCACCTGGAAAGAGAAGGGCCTGCTCTGGACCCTGGGCCTGTTCCTGGGGACTTACCTCGTCGTGGTTGGCTTGCTTGGGTCCTATTGGAGCAACGAGCCCGATCTCTTCGATGTGGTGGAGAGCGCAAAGGAGATGGCGGCGGATAGAAAGGAACAGGTGGTGAACGGCTATACCACCACCGCCACCCTGATCCGGGTGGCGGGCACCCTGCTCGACAAGCCCGGCGGCTATTTGAGCAATGACATCTCCCCGCCGGGGGTCTTCATGGATAACATTCCGGAGTGGGAATTCGGCGTACTGGTGCAGGTGCGCGACTTGGCGCGGACGTTGCGCAACGACTTCAGCCGGTCTCAGTCCCAATCCACCGAGGACAAGGACCTGATCGTCGCCGAGCCCCATTTCAACTACGACAACAGCTCCTGGATCTTTCCCTCCACCGAAAGCGAATACCGGGCGGCCATCGAGGCGATGAAGGGTTATCTGGCGCGGCTAAGCGATCCCCAGCACCAGAATGCCCAGTTCTATTCCCGCGCCGACAACCTGCGCGATTGGCTGGCTCAGGTGGAGAAGCGCCTGGGTTCCTTGTCGCAACGGCTCAGCGCCAGCGTCGGACAGGAGCGGCTCAATACCGATCTGGCGGGCGATAGCGGCGCCGAGCAATCCACGGCCACCCCTGCCCAGCAGTTCAACAAAACCCCCTGGATGAAGATCGACAACGTCTTCTACGAGGCGCGCGGCCATGCCTGGGCGCTGCTGCACTTGCTGAAGGCGGTGGAAAAGGATTTCGGCGGGGTGCTGGACAAGAAGAACGCACGCATCAGCCTGCAACAGATCATTCGTGAGCTGGAATCCACCCAACAGGGGGTGTGGAGCCCAATGATCCTCAACGGTAGCGGTTTCGGCTTCGTCGCCAACCACTCCTTGGTCATGGCCTCCTATCTGTCGCGCGCCAATGCGGCGGTAATCGACCTGCGGCGGTTGCTGGAGCAGGGTTGAAGCCGGGGACGGAAATGATGGGAAGCGCTCACCCCTTTTCCGTGAGCCCAAAAGACTCGCGAACGGTCAGCAGGTTACGGCAGAAAAGACCGTAGGCCACGTCAAGGGCGAACTGGAAGCTGTCGAAATAGCGCTCACGCTCGATCTCATGCCGCAATTCGGGGTCCTTCAGGCAGGCCTCGTTCACCAGGGCGCTGAACCCCATTTTTGACATCGTTCTGTTCATGACAGCCCCCTCGCTGTTTCAACCCGCACCTTGACTTAACAGATAACAGACGAATGGCGGGGCTTCTATTGTACATAGGTACTATTGGCCAACTTCGCCGATATCGGGTCGAATCCCACAGGCACTGCGTCAAATGACGGAATCCCATGGCCTGCTATCCGCACAAAATACTCGCCGGATCAATATGTTGCGATCGGTCGCCTGGATCGGGGGGATCTATGTCAAGGCTGTGGGGCGGTGGGCTGGCCTAGACTGATAATCCTTGTATGATTGCCGCGAAAAATGGGCGGGTATGCCCAAGGTGAACTGATAGGCCCAGGCTAAAACGGAAACCACATGAACCTGCCGAGGTATCTCGAAATCATCCCCCTTGCGCTCAATGCCAGGCGCCGGTTTCCCTTCCGGGCGGTTTGGTTTCTGATCGCACCCCTCGCCATGGGGGCAACGCTCGGTCAACTCTGGCTGATGAAGGCCATGATAGAAACGACTGCCGCCGACGAGGCATTCGTGCAACCGCCCGCTCGTATCGTCTTTGTCTCGAACGATCTGCAAGAGATCAACAACCCCGAACCACCCAGCCCCAGCCAGCAGGCGGAAAAGGAAGAGCCGCAGCCGGAAGAAAAGCCGGCCGCCAAGGACGAGGATATCCCCCCGGAGCCCATCGAGGCGCCACTACCGCCCGCGAAGGAAAAACCGGCATTGGTAAAGGCCGTCCCCAAGAAGGAGGAAAAGCCCAAGGACGAAGGGAAGACGGTTGCAAAGAAGGCCGTGGCGTCCTCGGCGGCGGCCATGGCCCGGTTCGATTCCAGCCCACTTTACAGACCCAAACCCAGTTATCCCTTCTCTGCCCGGCGCGGACGGATCGAAGGCTATGTGCTCCTGCGCTACTGCATCGCCAAGTCGGGGGCGGTTGTAGACGTTGGCGTGATCGGCGCCAGCCCGCCCGGTATCTTCGAGTCTGCTGCCCTGGACGCCGTGCGGCGCTGGCGTTACCAGCCCCAGCCCATCGACCGGCCGGGGATAAAAACCAAGATCACCTTCGTTTTGCGTGGGAGCTGATGGCGCTCTTCTTTCGAAAAGGGTGCCATCACATGATCAGCCCCGCCCGAGAAAACCGGAACTGGCCTCCCGGCCCAATCCCCACTATGCTGAATGGGCGTTCGAACGGGAAAGTCATGCCGATGTTCAGGATCTTATTTTTGCTCATGTTTGTCCCCGCCCTGGCGTCGGCGGGCATGGTATCCATCTGCAAGGACGAAAACGGGAAGGTGACCTTCTCCGATTCCGGGTGCAAGGACCCCAGCGAGCGAGTGGCGCGCACGGCCGGACCTCAGCCCCACTCCGTCATCAGCAACTTCGGCAGGGCCGAAAGAAGGTCGGAGGCCAGTCCCTTCCCCAGCGCGGGGCAGCCGGAGCCCACTCCTCCGGCTGGAGGCCTGCCGCCCGGACCGAGAGCGCCGAATCAGCCGCCACCCCCGCTACACCCGCCAAGAATGCTCAGATAGGCATTACAGAAAAAACCAGCAGATGCGCCGACTGTTATCCAAGATGCAATAGGGAATCAGCATGGAAAGAATACTTGTGATATTGCTGGTGATTGCCGTCGGCGCGGTCTATGTCTACAACAACAAACTGGATCGGCCGATAAGTCCGGATCAAGCAGCGGATATCGTTTTCCTTGAGTCAAGATTGAAAATGACCCTCAAGGACCGGAGTGTCCAACTGGTGGTCATCGGCAGGGGTCCCAAGAGCCTGGGGTGTATTGCAGGCCCCATCAATTCGCATGTTCAGGACATGTGCAAGGGCAAGGATATCTCCTGCGTAGCCACGGGAGTCGAGTGCAAGAAAGACGTGGATAACAGATATCAGCGCATGCTGGATAAACAGAAGGCGAGCACCCATTACGTCCACATGGAGAATAAAAACAAATCGGCAGCGGGCGTCGTCCTGTTCTGGGGGTTGACCGATAGGGAATCAAAAACGATTTGTGATTATTTGACGCAAAGATTCAGATCGAAGCCAGGGCCAGTGGAAACGAATTGCATCTGAACTGGCTGACGGTGGCTGGGTAATATAGCGACCCTACCCGCCGCTTTGAGCGGCCCACAATTGAAGGCCCCCAGCTTTGCCGGGGGATTGTTACTTGGTCCGAACCCTTCGACTCGACAAAATCGCAAGCCCACCGCATTCTGATACGATCTTTCCCGGACAGGATTCACGGATTTCATTCGTAAAGAAAAATCCTCTGTGTTCTCCGTGTCTCTGTGGTTCAACTGAGTTTTTAATTGGGGACGATCTTAAATGAGCGAGCACGAGGCAATCCTCCTGGGGGTCAATATCGACCATGTGGCGACCTTGCGTCAGGCGCGGGGGACACGCTACCCGGAACCGGTCCAGGCCGCGCTGGCGGCGGAACAGGCGGGGGCCGATGGCATCACCCTGCACCTGCGGGAGGATCGCCGCCACATCCAGGAGCGCGATGTCGCCATCCTCGCCGGCATGCTGCAAAGCCGCATGAACCTGGAGATGGCCGCGACCGCCGAGATGCTGGGGATGGCCCTGAAATACCGTCCGGCCGATTGCTGTCTGGTGCCGGAGCGGCGCGAGGAGCTGACCACCGAAGGCGGGCTCGACGCGGCGGGGAGCCTGGCCCATCTGAAGGACTATTGCGCCACGCTGGCCGAGGCTGGAATTCGGGTGTCCCTCTTCATCGACCCGGACCGCCGGCAGTTGGAGGCGGCTGTGGCCATCGGAGCACCGGTAGTGGAGATCCATACCGGACGCTATGCCGAGGCGCGAACACCTCATGCGGTTCAGGAGGAACTGCACAGAATCCTCGATGCCGTCCGCCACGGTCAGAACCTGGGGCTACAGGTCAACGCCGGGCACGGCCTCGACTACCACAACGTGCAGGCCATCGCCGCCATCCCCGGTGTGCGCGAACTCAACATCGGCCACTCGATCATCTCAAGGGCCATCTTCTCCGGCCTGGACGGCGCCGTGCGCGAGATGAAGCGGTTGATGCGGGAGGCCGCCGCGATCAGAACCCAGTCTCCCGGATAAGCGCGGCCCAGGCTCGTTGCAGCCTGCGTTGAAGGATGCCGGTGCCGCTGCCCACTTTCAGAGCCAGGACGCCGCGTACCGCCTGACTGGCGGCGAGGGGCATTTCCTGTAACTCCAGTCGCAGCCGGTAGATGGCCGCTTCGGGGGTCACCTGTCCATCGGGGGATCGACTGGCGGCCAGGCTGCCGCCATGGGTCGAGGCGACGTAGAGATCGCTACGGCCGAGCTGCTGCACCGGCGCGGGGTCGATTCCCTTCAGCACGACCTCCACCGGTCCCAGGGCCAGATCTTCCGGGTAGAAGCGTCCCCGGTCACCGGGCCTGACGGAATCTATATCCTCTTCGTCCAGGTAGGCGATGACCTCGCTCTTGCCGGGGGCTACCAGATAGGCCAGTTCCTCGCTGGGCTCGACCCAGCGCCCCGGCGTCATATCTTCCGCCCGGGTCTGGATCCGCCCGTCGAAGGGGGCCTTTACCACCAACCGCCCCTGGCGTTCCTGCTGCCGGCGAATCTCTAAACGGGCCTTCTCCAGGCGCTCTTCCAGCACCAGCCGCTGTTCCAGCTTTTTGGGGTCGCCGGCCTGGCGGGAGAGTTCCAGGGCGGCGAAGCGTGCCTCCCGCCGCTGGCGCTCCAATTCCTGGCCGATTTCGGGGTCGATGAAACGGAATAGAAGGTCGCCCTTGGCCACCTGTTTACCGGGGCTGGCCTGGGACTCGATCAGCATGGCGGAGCTGGGGGCGAAGATGGCCTGGAAGGCAGCGGCCCGGTGGACTGCGGGCATTTCCAAGGTACTGCGCCAGGGGATGATCAGGGCGAGCAAGACCAGCGCCGCCACCAGGGCGTTGCGGCGGGTCCGGCAATTCCACTGCATCTCCCCGCCCCGGCGGCGCCATTCGCCGACCTCGCGATAAATGGGCAGGGCGATGAACCAGGTGACTTCCACGGTCATGAGGAAGATCCCCAGCACCTTGAAGAAGAGGTGGTAGACCACCAGGGCAATGCCGAGAAAGAGCAGCGCCCGGTAGATCCAGGTGGCATAGGCGTAGCCCAGCAGGATGCGGAGCCGGCGCGCCCCGATTCCCTCTGGGGGTGGTGCGCCGAGACCGAAGAGTGCCTCGCGCAGCCGCCAGCGGCCGAAGCGGAAGGCGCGGTCCTGAAGATTCGGCAGGCCCAAGAGATCGCTGAAGAGGTAATAGCCGTCGAAGCGCATCAAGGGGTTGAGGTTGACCAGCAGACTCATGAGCCAACTGGCGGCGGCGAGAACGAAGGCGGCACTACGGGCGGGGCTGTCGGGCAGGAAAGCCCCGAGCAGGGTTGCAATCGCGGCGAGGGCGAGTTCCGCCAGCACCCCGGCGGCACCGATGAGCAGGCGCTGGCGGCGGGAGGTGAGCCGCCAGGCATCGCTGGTATCGGTGTAGAGCACCGGCCAGAGCACCATGAAGGCGACGCCGATGGTGGGGACCCGGACCCCGAAATGCTTCGCGGTGTAGGCATGTCCCAGTTCATGGACCAGCTTGGCGCCGGTCAGGGTCAATGCCAGGACCAAGGCCCCGCCGGGGGTGAAGAAATAGGGAAAGGTGGCGAGGAAGGCATCCCACTGCCGGGAGACGAGGAAAAGCCCGATGAGGGCCACCAGCCCGAGGGCCAGGGGAAAGGCCGGTGTGAAGACCCACTTCAGCCGGGGCAGGGTAAGTTCCAGAAACCGGTCCGGATGCCAGAGGGGGATGCGGAAGAAGAGGTAACCGTGCAGCAAACGGCTCCAGGGCGAGCGACGGGCGCGAGCAGCAAACCCCTGCAAGGTGGCGGCATCGAGCCGAAGCAGTTGCTCCCGGTGCAGGAACTCTTGCAGGCGCAACACCCGTTCCCCGTCCAGGTCCAACCCGGTCTCGGCGCACACCTGGGCTACCAGCGCATCGGCGCTGATCTCGCCACCCCGCACCCAGCGGCGCAACAGCTCGAACTCGGCCCGGCCGATGCTGAAGTAGCGCTGACGCACCGGGTCATGGAGGGTCCAGGTGGGGGCACCCTCGGCGGTGGCGGCGCCGGGATGGAGGCTCAACTCCTCTCGGAGTGGAGGCAGAGGTAGGCTGGGGATCATGGTGTGTATTAATTAGGCTTGAGGCTTTGCGGGTTCTGGAAAGGTATAAGCGCGCCGTAACCCAACGGACTCCCGGCTCCTGTTGGGTTACGGTGGAAATACCGCCTAACCCAACCTACGAATTCAAGCCTCAAGCCTCAAGCCTTCCCCCTCACCACCCCAATCGCTGCCGCACGGCCGCCCAGGGTCGGCGGAAGAGATAGTAGATCAGGGGGGCTCTTTCGCCGTAGATCTTGCCCACGCCCTTCAGGCCGAGCCGGGCGCCCTTGCCGGGTTCGAAGGCGGCACGGGCGCGGAAGGCGAGGGTGCCATCGGGGGTGGCTTCGGCCTCGTAGGCGGCGTGGCTGAGCTTGGCATCGCGGGGATGGCCGGGATCGGTGTTGAGAAACAGGCGCACCTGGGACCCTGGGGTCAGCCGGATGGCATCGGCCACCGGGACCCAGAGCTGGAGCTCCGAGCGGGCGGGGTCGGCGAGGAGCATGACCCGTTCCCCGGTGCGCACCGGCCGGCCCAACCACTGGTTGCGGTCGGTAAAGACGGCAACCCCTGGCCGTTCGGCCCGGACCTGAATCCGTTTCAGCAGCTCATCCAGATAGCGGACCTCGGCCTCCCGCTCCTCGACCCGCGCCCGCAGCAAGGCCACCTCACCCTTGCTGTTGGGTTCGCTGAAGGATCGCTGTTCGGCCGCCAGCAGTTCGGCACGGGAGACCTCCAGGGTCTTGAGGGCTACCGCAAGCCGGTTGCGGTGATCGGTATCCTCAAGGCGGAACAGGAGCTGGCCGCGCTCGACCTGCTGGTTGGGTTCAACCTCTACCGACGCGATCACCCCCTCGCTGGGGGCAGCGACCACCAGCGGGTCCTGGGCGACCACCTCGGCGGGGGCCAGGGCCGACTCCCGCACGGGAAACAGTAGGGCCAGAAAGACAACGCCCGCCGCTATGGCCTCACGCCGTCCGAAATTGAAACGTAGCGGGGCGCGGCGCGGCGCCAGTGCCCGCCAGGCATGGCCATAGGCACCGGTGAGGCGTTCCAGGAGCGCCAGCTCGGATTCCCGCCAGGGTTCCGGCCGCAGGAATATCAATCCCCCCTCCACCTTGCCGTCGCGTCCTGCGAAGGGTGCCCAGAGCAGGCCGTTGGGTGCCCATTCGGGGACTTCCAAGCGCAATTCAACAGGCAGTTCATCCAAGGCGATGGTGCAGAGGGCGGCCCCAGCCGTGCCCGCGAGGACCGAGGCAACGGCCGCCAGCCAGCGGGCAAGCGGCGCCTGGGGATCGGGGGCGGTGACACCGGAAAGGGCGATAACCCGCGCCCCGGCCGGGGCGTAACGCCAGAGGGCCGCCTGCCGGTAGGGGACGAGGCGGCGGCTGTCGTTGACGGCCAGATAGGCGAGATTGGCCTCGCTTTCCGCCTCCCGCGCCTCCTTTTCCAGTTGGATCAGGCCGGCCAGGAGCTGGAGTTGCCGCTGGGCGTCAAGGTTGACTGAAGGTTGCGGTTCCACTCATGCCTGCCAGGAGGTTGTTATCGGGTTCGAGAATGTGTCCAATGACGTCGATGGTCCCGCTCACGGGATCGACGCGGGCGCCGATGCGTTGCACCTCGGCCTCGTAGAGCTTGCCGGTCTCGTCGATGCGGACCTGGAAACGGGAGCCTTGGTTGACGCGGGTCAGGCTGTTCGAGGGTATGTGCAAGCGCACCTCCAGCCCGCCCGCGTCGAGGATGTCGAGCAGGGGCGCCCCGCTGGAGACGCCGGCATAGGGGGCAACGCGCAGGGCCACCACGCGCCCGTCGAAGGGGGCGGTCACATCGCAGAGGGAGACCTGGGCCTCGTAGAGGGAGACATCGGCCCTGGCCATGGCGGCCTGGGACTCGGCCACCGCCACCTCCAGCTCGCTCACGGCGTTGTATTGGGCCAGGCTCTTGCGGGCGCGCAGGGTCTTGTCCGCCGAATCCAGCTCAGCTTTTGACTTTGCAAGCTGTGCGCGCGGCAGGCGGCAATCGAAGGCGATCAGGATGTCGCCCTTGCGGAAGCTGTCGCCAGGGCGCACGTCCAGGCGCAGGATGTCGGCGTTGATGCGGCTCGACAGGGTGGTCTCGATGTTGGAGGCGACCAGGACACGCACCTCGGGTCCGTCGGCGGCCAGGGCTGACAGGGGCAGGAAGGCGCAAGCCAAAATAGCAGGCCAGACAGGCTTGAGGCCCGTAGGTTGGGTTAGGCGCGCACACCCAGGAGCATGGATGACCCCGGTGGGGTGCCAGCGCGCCGTAACCCAACCTACGAAACTACGTCCGCAGTTCAAAGCGGGCGAGCCAACTGCTGTTCGATCTGCTGGGTCAAATCCTTGACCGGGACCTGGGAGAAGGCATAGTCCTTCACGGCGAACAGGCTGTAATCGAGGGGGTCCACCCCGACGGTATGGAACAGCCGTGCCTGACTGGCATGGAGTTGCGCCAGGCTGACTTCTTGACGCATGCGCGCCGCCAGGGTCTCGGCACTGGCCAGGACCACATCCATCTGACTCCGGGTCTCGGCCTGCTGACCGCGCTGGGTGAGTTCGCCCAGGCGGTTCTCCACGCGCAACATCTCCCCCGCCAGGGCATGGTCATCCCTGGCCAGTTGGTAGCGGGCATGCCCCACCCATACCTGGGTCAGGACCGCCATGGACAGGGCCATGCGGCGGCTGTCGGCCAGTTCCACATGGGCCTGGGCCTCACGCTTCTCGGCCGGTCCCTTGTGGATGGCGTGGATCAGATTCCAGGAGAGCCGCAGGGCCACGTCGAACCAGGAGTTGTTGTAGAGGAAGGAGTTGTCGTTGGCGTGCCCACCGAGTGAGAGCTCAAGCCCCGGATACATGCGCAGTACGGCCTTTTTCACGTCCAGGACGCGGATGCGGGTCTTGTAGTCCTCCTCGCGCAGTTCGGGCTGGTTGGCGAGGGCCAATTGCTCCAACTCTTCAAGTGAACGGCCAAGCTGTCCGGGCACGTCCATGCCCTTGGGAACGGCCACCCGGTAATCCGCGCCGGGACCGAGATTCATCAGCGCGCCCAGCCGTGCCTTGGCGAGGGTCATCTCCTTGCGCAGCTTGGAAAGCTCTTCCAGTGCCTTCATCAGGCGCTTCTGGTAATTGAGGGCGACTTCGGGGTTTTGGGCGGCGGTGGATTCCATTTTGCGCGAATCGCCCAGGGCGCGACGGGTCTTGGTGATCAGCCGGTTCAGATCGGGCAGCAGCCGCTGTGCCGCCACCGCGTTCCAGTAGGCCTCGTTGGTGTCGAGCCAGATGTTCTGCATGACACGACGGCGGCGTTCCAGGGTGATCAGGACATCGGTGGCCTTCTGCTCGGCGGTGACCTTGCTGACGCCAAAGTCGAGGACGTTCCAGACCAGGTTCAGATTGGCGTCGGCGTAGGACCGCTCCTGGGAGGTGGAGGGGATCAGGGTGACCTGACGCGACTCTATGCCCATGCTGGTGCCGCCGCTGTAGTTGCTCCGGTTGGAATAACCGGCGTCAAGGGCCAGGCGCGGCAGCATATCGGCCGAGGCAGACTGGAGGATACGGTTCGCCAGGGCGATCTCCATCTGCTTGACTCTGTGGTCCAGGTTGTACTTGAGGGCGCGGGCCAACGCCTCGGGCAGGGTCACGGGGCCCGTGATGGGCTCTTGCTGGGCGAACATCTGGTCATGGTCGCTGCGGATACGGTCCTGGACCTCGGCGGCGGTCATGGGTTTAGGCTGAATCGCGCAGCCGGTTGAGCCCGCCATAACAGCGATCATTGCGGCCAGAAGGGTCTTTCGCGCTTTCAAAGTTGTTCTCCCAAGGATTGGTTTCATTTGAGTCTGATCGCCGTCCTATTGGGACATGCGTTTGAGGAAGGACCGCTGCTCGTCGTCCATGCGGTCGTTCCAGCCATTGCCGGGCTGTCCGGCGGGTTCCGCCTCCGGGAGCGGAACTCCCGCGGCCGGTGGCTCGGTCAGGCCATCGATGAACGCAGCCTCCGCGGCACGCCGTTGCAACTCGTCACGAATCTGGTCGAGGTTGTCGAAACGCAGGGATTCCTGGCCGGGGATGACCTCATTGAGTGCGGTCAGGAAGTTGAAGCGGTCCTCGCCGGTGTTCAGCTCCTGGGCCACCGCCAACAGGGATTCGATGCCGTTGTACCGGACGACCTCGTTGGGCTCGCCGTTGCCGTACTGACGAAGAATGCCCGCGACATCGTCATTCACCGAGTGATGCACGTATTGGTTCGACGGCAGATCCGAGCCGGAGCCGAACTGATCGGTGCGCAAATACTGCGGCTCATAAGGACCCGGCCACTGGCCGGTGAACTCGTCAGGCTCGTATTTCTCCGGGGCTTCGAGGGTTGGCCTGGACGGGGGACTGGGTTCCTGCATCACCGGGTCATGGGCGCCCTGAATGCGGATGATGAGTTCCGCGGAATCCGAGCCGCCATGGCCATCGCTGACGCTGTAGGTAAAGGTGTCGGTCAGGGTATCGCCGATCTCCAAGGCCTGAATTCGAGGATTGCCGTTGTCCAGGGCATAGCTGTAAGTCCCATCCGCGTTCAGGGTCAGGCTGCCGTAGGCTCCCGTCAGGGCGGTGCCGGCAACCCCGGCGGTACCCCTGCCTGCTTCGGCGCCGGTACGAATGGTGTTCACGGCCAGGGTATCGCTGGTGTCGATGTCCTGGTCCAGTCCGCCCTGGTTATCGGTCAGGACATTGCCCCTAGCCGGGATGCCACTGTCCTCGGTAACACTGCTGCTGTTGTCCACCGCCACAGGGGCATCGTTGGCTCCGTCGATGATGATGCTGATCTGCGTGACGCTGGCATCGCCATCGCCATCGCCATCGCCATCGCCATCGGCATCGGCAATGCTGTAGCTGAAGGTATCGGTCAGGGTCTCGCCCAGGCCGAGTGCCTGGACTGCCGGGTTGGCGTTGTCCAGGCTGTAGCTGTAGGTCCCATTGCTGTTGAGAATCAGGCTGCCGTAAAGACCTCTGACAGGGTTGTCGAGGTTACCGCTGGCGCTGGCCTGGGTCCCGGCGGCCAGGCCGGTAACGATGGCCGGGGTATCGGCGCCGGGAATGTCGGCTACACCATCGCTACGGTTGCTATCGTTGCCGCTGGCGATGTCCGTACCGGTCAACACATTACCGGTAGCAACCAGGGGGCCGTCTTCGGAAACACTGTCGGTATCAGCAATGGCCAGTGGCACATCGTCGATGATCTGAACGCGCAGGGTGCCAGTGGCGGTGCCGTTGCCTTCGTCGGTGAGGGTCAAGGCGATGGGATCGCTGCTCTCGGTGGCCCCGCTGTGGTCGAGGTTGGCCTTGAGGGTATAGCTGTAGCTCAGGGTGCCGCCGGTGGTGATGCCGCCGACCGCGCTGGTGGAGCTGTAGCCGGTCAGGGTCAGGGTGCCCTCGCCGGTGTCGATGGCGAGCGGGCTCTGGCTCAGATCGGTCAACCGAGCCGCCGTGACCTCGGTACCGCCGACCTCGATCTTGTCGAGTCCGTCCAGGGCGCTGATCGTGATGCTGCCCGTGGTGGTCTCGCTATCGCCACTGACAAGACCGGCCTCGGAGACAGTGACCTCACCCGCCGCCGCGCCGTTGCCGTCCACCGGGCCGATGGCCGGTGCGCCGTCGCTGGTACCGTTGAGGGTGATGGTCAGGGTGGTATCGCTGGTATCGCCATCGGCGTCGGTGATGCGGTAGCTGAACACCTCGGTCATGCTGTCGCCGTTCTTCAAGGCATTGGCGCTGGCGTTATTGTCATCCAGATCGTAGCTGTAGCTGCCGTCGGCCCCCAGGGTCAGGGTGCCGTAGCTGCCGGTGACGACGGTACCGTTGGCGCTGGTGGAACCGGCCGCGACATCGGTGGCCGGCGTGCCATTGCCTGCGATGACCTTGATCACCGGATTGGCCCGGACATCGGCCCCCTGGCGGTCGGCCACATCGCCCGTGGCGCCTGATGCAAAGACATTGCCCGTCAGGTTGGCGGCGGGGCTCGATGCCGTGCCTTCGGTGATGTTGCGGGCATCGGGGTTGGCCAGGGGGACGTCATCGACGATCCGGACGGTCAGGGTCCCGTTGCTGGTACTGCCGCCCCGGTCGGTGACGATCAAGGCGATGGGATCGCTGCTCTCGGTGGCCCCGCTGTGGTCGAGGTTGGCCTTGAGGGTATAGCTGTAGCTCAGGGTGCCGCCGGTGGTGATGCCACCGACCGCGCTGGTGGAGCTGTAGCCGGTGAGGGTCAGGGTGCCTTCGCCGGTGTCGATGATTACCGGCGTGGTGCTGAGGTTGCCCAGTTGAACAGCGCTAACCTCGGTACCGCCGACGCTGATCTTGGTCAGTCCGTCCAATGCACTGATCGTGACGCTGGCCGTGGTGGTCTCGCTATCTCCACTGACAAGACCGGCCTCGGAGACACTGGTCTCACCCGTCGCCGCGCCGTTGCCGTCCACCGGGCCGATGGCCGGTGCGCCGTCGCTGGTACCGTTGAGGGTGATGGTCAGGGTGGTATCGCTGGTATCGCCATCGGCGTCGGTGATGCGGTAGCTGAACACCTCGGTCAGGCTGTCGCCGTTCTTCAAGGCATTGACGCTGGCGTTATTGTCATCCAGATCGTAGCTGTAGCTGCCGTCGGCCCCCAGGGTCAGGGTGCCGTAGCTGCCGGTGACTTGGGTGCCGTTGGCGCTGGTGGTGCCAGCGATAACCGCCGTACTGGGTACTGCGTTGCCAGCGATGACCTTGACCACCGGATCGGCCCGGCTATCGGCCCCCTGGCGGTCGGCCACATCGCCCGTGGCGCCTGATGCAAAGACATTGCCCGTCAGGTTGGCGGCGGGGCTGGCTGTCGTGCCTTCCGTGATGCTGAGGGCATCGGGGTTGGCGGTGGGCACATCATCGACGATATCGATGGTCACCGTGGCGCTGGCGGTCGCCGCGCCATCGGATAGGGTCGCCCGGAAGCTGTTTTGTTCCGTGCCCGCGCCATCAGCGGTTGGACTGGTCAGTTCGAAGCTATAGCTGAAGACCCCGGTGTTGTAGCTGGTCAGGGTCAGCCTGCCGTTGGTGGTGGTGAAACTCTGGCCGACCATGGCACCCAGTGTGGCGAACTCGCCAGCGCCTGTGCCAATGGTCAGGGCGGCGCCGATGCCGCCGGCCGGGTCGAAGGTCAGGCTCTGAATATCGTCCAGCCCGTCCAGGTCCCCCAGGGTGAGGGTGCCGGTCACCGTTTCGGCGGTCGAGCTTGGGTTGGAGCCGCTGGCCAGTGCCTTCTCGAAGACCTGGTCGTTGGCGTTGCCCGTGTTGCCGGTGGCCTGGCTCAGGGTCGGGGTGTCGTTGACCGGGGTGACATGGACCGTCAAGGTACTGGCGCTGGTGCTGAAATCGGTGCCGTCGCTGACCTTGAATCCGATGCTGGCGTAGCCGGTGCCGTTTTCGTCGGCATCGGGCACGAAGCGCAGCTTGCCGGCATCGATATCGGCCTTGCTGATCTCCTGGTTCAGGGTCACGGCGACCCAGGCACTGCCGTTGTGGAACTCCAGGCTGCCGTTGCTTTCCAGCGTGGTGATCTTGACTGCCGCAATGGCCGAGTCTTCGGTATCGCTGTAGGTGCCGAAGTCAGTGATGGCCAGCACCTTGGTGGTGTCTTCGGCGGTGGTTACTGTGTCATCGCTGCTGGTCGGAGGATCGTTGACCGGGGTGATGCCGATATTCACCCTGGCGGCGTTTGAAGTGGTGCTGCCGTCGCTGACCTTGTAGGTGAAGCTGTCGCCGGTAGTATCGTTCGTGGCCAGTTTGATACTGGGTCGTGCCGTCGGCCTTGATGTAGAGCGTGCCATGGCTGAGGGCAACCTGCTTCCAGCCGTTGGCCGCCAAATAATCCGCCTCGGTGCCCCCGGCGAGGCTGGCCCAGAGAGTGCCGTTGACCTCGGCGATGGTCAGGCCGTTGTTGTCCAGGTCGTAATCCAGGCCGCCGGCCGTCGCACCGTTGCCGTCGTCGCCGATGATGTTCTTGCCAGTGAGCAGGATGTCCTCGACGGCGGTGTAGCTGTTGTCGGCAGCTACCGGGGCGTCGTTGACAGGCACCACCGAAAGGGTTGCCACCGCCGTGTTGGAACCGGCCGCGCCGTCGTTGGCGACCGCGCTCAGGGTGCGGCTGCCGGCAGTGGGGTTATCGCTGCCGTTCTGGTAGCCGATGCCGCGCAACAGGCTGTTGATGTCGGCCACCGGCATCTCGCCGCCGCCGCTCTTGCTGATGGCGAACTGGCCGTTGGCGGTGGTGTAGGCAATGGCGAAGCTCGTACCGCCTACCGTCACCGTAGCCGTCTTGTCCGCGTTCTGCGGGAAAGCGCTGCCGCCGATGGTGAATACCTCGGACGCACTATCCCGGATGCCTGCGGCGGTCAGGGTCAGGCTGACCATGCTGGTGTCGTCCACATCCAGTACGTCGGCATCCGTATCGGCGAGGGTCACCGCGCTGCCACCCTCGGTGAAACTGGTGGCGAAGCCGCCGTCATCCGTGCCGCCGCTGCTGTTGTTGCGGTCCCAACTGATCGTCGGCGGGTCGTTGGCGCCGTTGATGGTGATGGTTAGCTGGGTCGTGTTGGCATCGCCGTCGGCATCGGTGATGGTATAGGTGAAGGTGTCCGACAGGGTCTGGCCGGCGTTGAGGGCCTGCACGGCCGCATTGCTGTTGTCCAGGGTGTAGCTGTAACTGCCGCTGCTGTCGAGGGTCAGGCGGCCATAGGCCCCAGTGGCGGCGGAGCCGACGCTGCCGGAGGCGCTGGCCTGGGTCCCGGCGGCCACGCCGGTGACATTGGTCGGGCTGTCGGCACCCAGAGTGTCGGCCTCATCGGTGCTGGCCCCGCTGGCGATGACGTTGCCGGAGACGCTGACCGCATCCTCGGTGATGCTGTTGCGGTCGGCGTTGGCCAGGGGCGCGGTGTCGGTGATGAGGATGTCGAGGTTGCCCGGTGAGGTGCTGGTGCCGGCATCGTCGGTGACGAGGACGGCGATGCTGTCCATTACGCTGGCATCGCCGCCGGAATGGTCCTTGCTGGTACCGCTCTGCTGGTAGCTGTAGCTCACCACTCCGGTGCCGGCGTTGAAGCCGTTGATGTTGATGGTGCCTTGGGCTGTGCTGATGCTGATGGGCGTGGTGCCGCTCGCCAGCAACTGGGCCTCAGTGATGACCCTGCCGCCGACCGTCACCGACTGCAATCCGTTCGGCGCGGTGAGGCTGAAGCTGCCGGTCACCGGACCCGTGGCGTTCTCGGCGATGCTGTTGTCGCCCGTTGTTCCGCCGTTGCGGTCGGTAATACCCAGCGTCGGGGGATCGGTGACGCCGTTGATGGTGATGGTTAGCTGGG
This sequence comes from Gammaproteobacteria bacterium RIFOXYD12_FULL_61_37, assembly GCA_001801995.1. GTDB lineage: Bacteria > Pseudomonadota > Gammaproteobacteria > Chromatiales > Chromatiaceae > YD12-FULL-61-37. The sequence continues at coordinate 21,502 of MGZB01000029.1, forward strand.
TCGTGCTGGCATCGCCGTCGGCATCGGTGATGGTATAGGTGAAGATGTCCGACAGGGTCTGGCCGGCGTTGAGGGCCTGCACGGACGCATTGCTGTTGTCCAGGGCGTAGCTGTAACTGCCGTTGCTGTTGAGGGTCAGTCGGCCATAGGCCCCGGTGACGGCGGAGCCGAGATTGCCGGAGGCGCTGGCCTGGGTCCCGGCGGCCACGCCGGTGACATTGGTCGGGCTGTCGGCGCCCAGGGTGTCGGCTACATCAGTGGCACTGCCGCTGGCGATGACGTTGCCGGAGATGCTGGCCGCATCCTCGGTGATGCTGTTGCGGTCGGTGTTGGTCAGGGGCGCTGTGTCGGTGATGAGTATCCCGAGGGTGCCGCTGCCGGTCTTGCTATTGAGATCGGTGACGGTGATGGCGATGTTGTCCACCACTTCCCCGCCGCTGTGGTTTTTCTGGGTTCCCGCCGGGTCGTAACTGTAACTGACCGCCCCGGTAGTGGCGTTGTAGCCTTTGAGGGTCATCACCCCCTGCGGGGTAGTGATGTTGACGTTAGTAGTGCCGCTCGCCGCCAGTTGCGCCGCAGTCACGTTGGTACCTGCAACGGTGATTTTGTTCAAACCGTCCGGTGCGGCAATGGTGAAACTCTTGCCGCTCAGGCTGGCGTTCTCGGCCACGCTTTCAGCGCCGGTGGCGGTATCGTTATTGTCGGTGATGAGGACGCTGGGGGGTACGGTCAGCCGGGTGTCGTCGGTCGCGGTCTTGGCGACACCGCTCCCATCCCCGGAAGTACCGCTCAGGGTGACGGTGTTGCTGATGCTGTAGTTATCGTCGATCAGGGACTGGCTGACATCGCTCCGAATCGTCATGCGGTAGCTGATGACCGCCTGGGCGCCCCGTTCCAGTCCCTGGACGCCAGCCGTATTGGGGTCCACGTCGGTGATGCTGTATCCCGGATTGGTCAGGGGGAAGCCGTTGGCGCCGCCGTCGAGATCGGCGATGGTCGAGAGGACCGTGCCATCGGGGTTGTAGATACTGAGCCGGGCGCTCTCGGCGACATAGGTCGCGCTGTCGGCACGGGTCAAGGCGTCCTGGATGTTGATGTTGTACAGGTCGATGAGGGCCAGGTTCTTGACGGTGATGCTGTATTCGATCTGTTCGCCCAGCTCCACGAGCCCATCGCCGTCGCTGACGCCGGCCCCGTAGGTGGCGGGGCTCGCCTCCTGGGCGTCCTTGCGCAGGACGTAGTCGGGGTAGGGCGTCACTGTGTAGCCCATGTCCAGGTAGGGGCTGCCACCGCCCGCAACGGAGGGGTCCTCGCCCCAGGCGGCGGTCAGCAGGGTGCCGTCGGTGGTCCAGACGGTCAGACCCGTCTGGTCGTTATCGCTGCTGTCGTAGATGCGGTAGGACTCCAGTGCCTGGAGGTTGTAGGTCCGATCGACGGTGCCATCGCCGTTGGTGTCGATTTGCAAGGTCGTGGCGGCCGTGGCGGTGACCCAGACAGGGCTGCCATTGATAGGAGCGGTGCTTGGCGGGGTATTGCTACTGCCCGGCCCCCAGGCCACCACGAACTTTTCCGTCAGATAGGCCTCCGGGACCAGGGAATAACTCCAGTCGTTGGTTGTATCCGGGTCGATGATGCCCACCGCAGCAAATTTGGCGTTGTCCGTTGTGTAGAAATGGGCAGCCGAATTGGGGACAGCGGAATTGAAAGGCATCTGCACGTAGGTCGCCGTGTTGGCGGCGACAACAACCGTCTGGCTCGATGTGGACTGGGTGTCGTAGCTGACCGTAATGGCCTGGGCATTGGGGTTGTAGAGAAAGACATAGGCCGGTCTGGCTGTCGATGTCGTTCCCACGGGGGCATAGTAGCTGTCGCCCCACTGATCCGTCGGGGTCATGGTGAACCAGCGGTTCTCGTACCCGGCACCCACATCGCCGGCGATGACATTGACCGAGATGGCCTTGTCGGCGTTGATCTTGCCCCCCGCCAGAATGCCTCCGTTAACCAGATAGGTCTGACCCTGGTTCAGGGTGAGGGTCGTTTCGAAACTGCCGTTGCCTTCCTTGTCGATGGTGATCGTCGTATTGTCCTCGGTTGCCATGATATGGGCCGAAGTGTATTCAAAGGTCTGGGTGCCAGGGGTGGCTGTGGTCTGGCCGATGGGGATGGTGTAGTTCTTGCCCAGATTCCCGGCATCGATGAGGTTGACCGCCCCGGCCAAAAGCGTACCCGGATTTTGCGACCAACCCGCCTTGGTGACGGCGATGGCCTTGGTGGAGCCGATCTTGTCCCGTCCGTCGTAATCGACCGTTGACGGCGAGGCTGGATCCACCGAGTTGCGCAGGGTGATGGTCTGGCCCAGAACGATGAGATCGTTCGTGGTGCCGGGTGCGGTGCCGTTGCTGGTATCGCCGTCGCCCCAGATCTGGGTACTGGCCTGGAGGGGATTCTTGATGTCCGCCTCGTAGCCGTCCTCCCAATGGTCATAAACGATGATGCTGTTGTTGCTGGTGGCGGTGATGGCGATGACGGTCTCTATCGTGCCCGAAACCGCCCCGCCCGCGACCCCCTTCAAGGATGTCTGTAAATCCGGCTCCGGCAAAGGAATAAAGGTCACCTGGGCGACGTTGTAAGGTCCGGCTGCCTCAACTGCGATTGTCTGTCCCTCGATGTCGATGAGTTGATGGTCTTCCTGAATATTGCCACTCAGGTTGGCATCGCCATAAAGAACCTGGGCAGCAAAGGCGTGGCCCTCGTCGCCGGGGCTGTCCAGCCCGCCGTTGAGTCGCTGGTCGAAGTCGTGGCCCAGTTCTTCCAGCAGCACGGCCTGGCGTCGGCCAGCCAGTCGCCGTTGAGATAGATCGTGGGCTGACCCGCCGTGCCGGTTGCGCTGTAGGCGCCCAGCGCACCCTGGATCTGGGTGCTGCTCAGGACCTCCAGGCGGATCGAATAGTCGCCGTCGAGGATGGATTGTTGCAGGGCCTGGGCGTTTGCTGTCCATTCGGGGGCGCCGGCATTGGCACTGAAGGGGATGGCGGCCAGGGCGGGAAAATCGCCGCTACCGGCCCATTGGGTCAGACTTTCTTGGACCCGCATCGTTGCTGCGTCGAGGACAGCCGCCTGGTTCGATGCAACATTCGCGCGATCAAACAGCGGGGTTTCCGGGCTTGCCTCCACGGCAGGAGAGACCTCGAACCCTCCTGCCGCGTTGCGGGAGAGGATGTAGACCGAATCGACTTCAACGCCAGCGGCCTCGTAGGCGCCGAGGGTATCTCTGATGAGCTGTCTGTCGCCATCTTCCAGCCGCAGCACCCTGAGTTCGGGATTGGCCGCGCGCTGCGCCGCCAGGGCCTGCTGGACGGCGGGCTCCTCGGCGACACCGGCATCCACGAAGAGCAGATCATGTCCCCCGGACGGGGCAGGTTGGGCCAGGCCGGCATCGCCTGCCGTCAGGGCGTCGATAAACTGGGCGCCGCCGCTGTTGTCATGACCGGGGTCTGGCATAGGGGCATGACCGGGGTCGCCGTTGCCCGCATCGCATTGGTCCATGACCGTCATAACTGCTGCGGCGTCGAGCAATATACGCGGCTCCAACGCCAGCAAGGTCTCTTCCGGGCAGAGAAATCCAGGGGTTTGAGGGCGTTTCGATCCGGTCTGCATGGGGGTGTTGTCCCAGATAAATGGCTGAACGCTTGATGCTTGCGCAATGTATGCGATAACAATCAATCTGTTATGCTTGATAGTTAATTTAAAACATCATATTGAAAGAGATTAGTGGACTTGATATGGATTCACAATGCCCATGCGTCAAATAATTGACGCAGATCAACCTAATTCGCCAAATAATTGACGCTAAATGTGCGGCTCCAACGCCATCATCATCCCATCGGGGATGGGAGTTCCGGTCATGGGTGCGTGGCCGTAGAGTGATTCTTGACGGCGCGAGACTAGTGCATGTATCTGGCTGCGTCAAATAATTGACGATAACTGTGCCGCTGGAAAAGGCGATTATCAGGGGAGAAAAATGAGAGAAACGGTCGCCATCTTGCCGAATGGCCCATGCGGCGGTGGATCTGGATGGATGGGGGGAGGGGTCGCTGTTCCGGCCCGATGAGGGGAAGGATTCTCCCTCTCCCTCAAGGGGGAGGGGAGTAATTCACGACACCTCAGCCCAGATTGAAGTCGTAGCCGATGGTGTCGGAGGGTTCTTGCAGGAAATAGCCCTGGATGTAGTTGATCCCCACGGTCCAGAGGGCGGCCAAGCTGTTGGCGTCCTCCACGGCAGTGGCGATGGTTTTGACATCGTAGGATTTGGCCAGGTCGCTGATCTCTTTGATCAGTACCTGTTTGCGAGGGTCTGAGGTCAGGTTCTGCATGAACGAAGGGTCGAGCTTGAGAAAATCGACCGGGAGGTGTTTCAGCAGGCTCTCGTACTTGGGCGTGACGCCGAAGTGGTCGATGGCCAGGTTGCATTTGATCTTTTTCAGCCCCTCGACCAGGGCGCGGGTCTGCTGCACATGGGTGCGGATGTCGCGGTCGGAGATCTGGAAGGTGATCCAGGGACCCTTGGCATCATAGAGGCGGAGACAGTCGCAGATCCAGAGCAGAAGGGTATCGTCGCTCAGTGCCTCGCCGGACAGGCTGATGAAGAAGTTGATCTTGCGTCCGTTCTTTCTTTGCAGGGAAAGCTCTTCGACGGCGTGCTTGATGATCCAGCGATCGATGGCGGCCATTCTGCCGTGCTGTACCGCGCGGTCGAGGAACTTCTCGGGCAGTATGGGTTCGTCGGTCTCGTTGAGCATGCGAACCAGGACGGCGTAGTTTTCCCGTGTGTCGCCCTGAAGACTGACGATGGGCTGAAAGAAAAGCCGGAAGCGGTTGTATTCCAATGCGTTGTCGATGACCTCCAGGATACTGTCTTCATCGTTGAGCTGGTTCAGCACCGAATCGGGTGGGGGCGGGGCCGAATCGTCGAATCGCATCCACTGGTTTCCGCCGGCCTCGCGGGCGCTTTCGCAGGCATGGAAGGCCTGGTCGATGAAGTCCTGGATGCTGCTGGTGCGGTTATTGGCGTATGTCACGCCGATGCTGCAAGTGGGTGCGCGCACGCCGGGGGCCATCTTGTAGGTGTTTTGGTTGATCCGGGCACAGATCTCGCTGGCGAGCTTGCCGGTGGCGCCTTTGTCCGACTTGCGGGTGTAGAAGGTAAAGGTGTGGTCGCCGAAACGGCCGAAAAAGTCGTTTTCTTCCACCAGCGGGTTGAGGAGTTCGGCGATCTCCGACAGGAACTTGTCCGCGTTGCCGGCGCCGCCCAGCTTGTTGCGGATGTCCTGCATGTTGTCGAGGCTGATGTAAATCAGCGTGCCCTTTTCGCCATTACGAAAGCCCGGCAGGAGTTCGTTCAGCCGGTCGATGAAATATTGCCGGTTGGCCAGCCCTGTATCCACGTCGTGGTTGGTGAGCAGGCGAACCTTTTGTTCCAGCTCTTTTTCCCGCGACTGGTCGCGGACGATCAATTGGGTGCAGGGTTCACCGTCGATGCTGGCGGGGGAGAACTGGATCTGGGCATCGAAGGTCTTGCCGTTGGTTCCCCGGCAGGACACCTCCAGGTTGCCGCTGTTGACGTTGTCACAGAGGTTGCGCAGGAATTTCTTGAAGATCTTGTTGTCTTTGGGATCGACCAGGTCGAGCATCGGCATCCCTTCCACCTCATCGAAATCGACGAAGCCGAACATGCTGAGATAGACAGGGTTGGCGTGGATATGCATGCCTTCATGGATGTAGGCGATGGCATCGCGCGAGTTCTCGATCAGGATGTTGCAGCGGTGCTCGGTCTCCTGGAGCTGGTTGCGCAGCCTGGATACCTGCCTGATGGTGTTCAGCAGGGAGACCTCGCGGCTGAAGATGATCTGCAACAGCTCGATATCACCCTTGGCGACGATATCGTGGGCGCCCTTTCGCATCGCCTCGCGCATATCTTTCGAGTTGCGGTCATCGGCAATGAGGATGCTCGGGATATCCGGGTCGATGGCATTAAGGATCTGCATGATCTGGTTGCCGTCGAAACGCTTGCCGGAACAGTTGCAGATGACGAGATCGGTGGTCTCCTCCTCAAGGGATACCCGGAAGTCGATGAGTTCGCTGACGACATGGGGGTGAACGGCGAAGCCGGCGTTGCGCAGGGCGGCGACATGGGCCTCGGCCTCGTTGCGCGAGCCGTCCAGGACCAGCAATTCCAGTCCGCTGCCCGTTTTTTCGAAATTTTCTTGGAGATCTTGTTGCTGTGCGGACACGAATTCACCCTAGGGGTAGGTCGCCAGTACGGAGTGCGGACCGCGAGGAATAATAGCCGACGCACGCCGGACTCCGGACTTCAGGTACATCAGAGTACGGACCAGATGGTATCAAAACCGGAATCATCCATGGCGAATCCCGAGTCATCCTGAGCCTTGACCTTCTCGCCAAGTGAGTTCGGCTGCTCAATCTCGTCATCCGGGAAGATCGGACGCTCCGAGGTTTGGACTAGCTCCTCGTATCCGTATTGGTTGAAGGCCCCGGACCCCTCGATCAACTCGCCCAGGCGTATCCGGATCTCTTTGCCGTTCACATAAACACTGAGTTTCTGCTGTCCCCGGAAGGCCAGCGGCGGAATGACCAGGCTCGGCGAAGTCCCCTTTTTGCCGCCCAACAGCAGGCATTGGCGTGTGGGAGAAACCTCTTCGTCTGCCAATCGGGCCTCTACTGCCTGACAGGTCGGGGAAATGATGGCGACCCCCAGCAGGATGGTGCCCTTTTCGTATTTCATCCACCGGGTGACCGCCAGGCTGTACTGATCCTTCTTTGAGGCAGAGCGGATGCCGACCAATTCGCCGATCTTGATCCTTGGGATGCTCTTGCCCTTCCAACTGATGCAGTAGCCGCCCGCGCTCTCGTTCAGTGTCTTGCAGGCGACGGTGTGGTGGGCGCGCGCCTGCCGGGTCCAATTGGGGATCTCTGCCGAACTGGCGAGGCTGCTTTGTTCAAGGGCGAACTGATCCAGTTGGGGAATGCCGGCACCGGTATCGAGGCCGTGTTCCCAGAAATTGGAGTCGAGATCGTCGGAGAGGTCGGAGGCATCGCCGAGATTGGAAAACTGGTTGCCTGGGGGCCAACTGGGTTCGTCTCCGCCCAGATTGCCGCCGGGATGCTGCCTTACCTCGGTGATCAGTGTATGAATGGCACTCAGTCCGACGGCGATGTGAAGCTCGAAATTAAGTTGGGTCCGCGAGAAGCGCCGCTCCGGCAGTGTGCTCCAGACATCGTGCAGATGATGGATGACGGGTTCTGACAATCCGTTGATCTCGCGCAGGCCGGTCAGGTTGTTCAGGACCGCCTTGTTCCGCAAATCCTGGAGCGACTCTTCCAGCATGCCGGTATCGAGAATGAGGGAATCCTTGTTCGGGTCCTTGTCGATCAGGGACAAATGCACCGGGGGGGCGTTGCGCCTGAGATGGATCAGGAACTGATTCTTCGGGTTTTTTATTCGAGCTTGCAGGGTCAGCCGCGCCTGGCTGCTCCACTCGGGCAGATTGAGGAAAATGTTCTGAATATCGCGCTGCCGCAAACGGTAGTGATCGCTGAGATAGAAAAGCAGGATGCGTTTGTAGAGATCGTTGACCGAGGAACTCTCACTCTCCTTCTCCCCCGGTTCCTTGATCGGCAGGCGATCGGCCTGATTGGTCGCAGTGAGCAGGTAGATGAGGTGGGTTTCCTTCCAGATCGCCTTGGGATAGTTGCGATAGGTCAGTGCCGACTGCCGGAGTACCCGCAGGGTGAACAGCAGGGCACGATGGGCGGCATAGGCAAAGGCCTTTTTGTCGATGCCCTTTTCGATCTGGTCCTGCAGCACGGACTTGAAGGCCGTTGAGAGCTCACCATTGAGGGCACGGGTCAGCAAGGCCACCTTGCGCGCCTTTTCGGACAGCGGGAAGGCCGAATCGAAGTAAAACTTCTCCAGGTTGTTGGTGATGTAAGTGGTCGGCGAGATCAGCAGCTCCGCGACCTTGAGCCGGTTGGCGGCCGGCATGGACAACTGATTGAAGTCGTAGATGGCCTTGTAGAGCTTGCGCGCAGTCTCTCCCACATTGGCGATGGGAAGGTCCTGAACCCAGGTCGCCACGTCCTTGGGGCTGGCCAGGAAAGACCCTGCCGAAGGCTTCTGCTCCGGGAGGAAAAAGGCGGATTGTTCAGTCTCTCCCATCAAATCGAGTCCGTGGCTAGATATAGTGCAAGTGTACCCATAACGGGTGGCTATACAAGGGAGCCGCCGGTCCCCAAAGGGATCTTCGAGCCGGCTCCTGCGATCTCTGTGACCAGGCGTGGGGCCATGTACCCCGGAATCAGCTCCAATAGCCGAAGGTGCAGGCGCAGACCCTCGTCATCGGGGACTTCGAAGTGGGCCGAGCCTCGCACGGGGTCCAGCCGGTGCAAGTAATAGGGTAACACGCCCGCGTCGAACAGCGCCTCGCAGAGTTCAGCCAGGACCCCCGCATCGGCATTGACGCCGCGCAGCAGCACGGACTGGTTGAATAGGAGGCAGCCGGCGTCCCGCAACCTCCCCAGCGCCAGCCGGGCGCCATCGCCAAGCTCCTGGGCATGGTTGCAATGAACCACCATCAAGAGTTTTTTCTCCTGCTTTTGCAGCAGATGGAGTAACCCCTTGTCTACCCGCTCCGGCAGGACAATGGGAAAACGGCTGTGGAAACGGATGCGTTTGAGCCGGGGGAGATTGCTCAAGCCCTCCAGTAGGCATCTCAACCTTGTGTTGGAGAGGGCGAGGGGATCGCCGCCGCTGAGAACGACCTCTGCCGTTTCTGTTTCGCGAAGGCGATCCAGGGCTAGTTGCCAATTGCCCTGGCTGTTGTTGCCGGCATAGGGAAAATGGCGGCGGAAGCAGTAGCGGCAATGAATGGCGCAGGCCCCGGTGGTCACGAGCAGGGTCCGTCCCCGGTATTTCTCCATGACGCCGGGGACGCTGAGGGCGGTCCGGTCGCCCACAGGGTCCTCGACAAAGCCCGCCTGCTCTTGCAACTCCTCTCCCAGTGGCAGCACTTGGCGCAACAAGGGGTCATCGAGATCACCCTTGCGGATCAAACTGGCGAATCCAGGCGGCACACGCAGGGGAAAGTTCCCCGCCGCCGCGCGCGCCATGGGCAGCAGGGAGGGTGGCAGGCGCAAATAGCGCAGAAGCTCAGCCGGATCGGTAAAAGATTGGGCGAGGCTCCGCTGCCAATCCGATGTCTGCCAAAGTGTCTGGGTTCGCGGTATCATGCCTCGTTTTCTTAACCGGGATTATGCGCGAGAGGGTAACATGGCGTTCTATAGTACAAGCGAATTCAAGGGTGGGCTGAAAATCCTTCTGGACGGCGATCCCTACACCATCGTCGAGAACGAATTCGTCAAGCCTGGCAAGGGCCAGGCCTTCAACCGGGTGCGGGTGCGGAATCTCAAGTCCGGCCGGGTTTTGGAAAAGACCTTCAAGTCCGGTGACAGCGTCGAAGCCGCCGATGTCATGGAGACCGATCTCCAATATCTCTACTACGACGGCGAGAGTTGGCACTTCATGCACCTGGAGTCCTTCGAGCAGTACCAGGTCGGCGATGCCGCCATGGGTGATGCCGCCAAGTGGATCAAGGAGCAGGACCACTGCCAGGTCACCCTCTGGAACGGCCAACCCATCGCCGTGGAACCGCCGAACTTCGTTATCCTCAAGATCACCGAGACCGATCCCGGCCTCAAGGGCGATACCTCGGGCGGCGGCGGCAAGCCCGCCACCCTGGAGACCGGTGCCGTGGTTCGTGTGCCCCTGTTCGTGCAGATCGACGACACCATCAAGGTCGATACCCGCAAGGGCGAATACGTCAGCCGGGCGTGAGAATGAGGCTTGAGGCTGTAGGTTAGAGGTGCCCTTGAGTCATTTTTCCCCTCGGACTCAAGCCCCTCCACGTGTCTGATTGGCGCCCCAGCGCTTCCCTGGAAATGCTCAAGGCCCGCGCCGCGCTGCTTGCGCGGCTGCGGGCCTTTTTTATGGACCGGGATGTGATGGAGGTGGAGACCCCCATCCTCTCCCGCCACGCTGGAACCGAACCGGCCATCGAACTGTTGCAAACCCGCTACACCGGCCCCGGCGCCCCGGCCGGATTGCCACTGTTTCTCCACAGCTCCCCCGAATTTCCCATGAAGCGGCTGGTGGCCGCCGGTAGCGGGCCGATCTATCAGATTTGCCGGGTCTTCCGGGATGGGGAATTGGGCAGGCGGCACAACCCGGAATTCACCCTGCTGGAGTGGTACCGGCCGGGCTTCGATCATCAGGCCCTGATGGACGAGGTGGCGGCGCTGGTAAGCTTTGTGCTGGAGAGGGAGCTGCCCCAGGAGCGGCTGGGCTATCGGGCGCTGTTTCAGCATCATCAGGGGATCGATCCGCATGCTGCCTCGGCGGAGGAACTGCGTTCCCTCGCCGTCGAGCAGGGGATTCCCGGCGCAGCGGAACTGGCGTTGGACGGTCCCGATCCCTGGCTCGACCTGTTGCTGACCCAGCGCATCGAACCTTATCTGGGGCAGGGCCGCATGACCTTCGTCTACGACTACCCGGCCAGTCAGGCCTCTCTGGCGCGCATCCGGCCGGAAAGCCCGCCGGTGGGCGAGCGCTTCGAGCTTTACCTGGAAGGGATCGAGATCGCCAACGGTTTCCACGAACTGGGCGACGCCGGCGAACAACGCGCCCGCTTCGAGCAGGACAACCGGGAGAGGGTGTCGCGGGGCCAGCAGCCCATGCCCCTGGACGAACACTTCCTGTCTGCCCTGGCGGCGGGCCTCCCCGCCTGCGCCGGCGTGGCCCTGGGCATCGACCGGCTGTTGATGGTGGCCGCAGGCGCCCGCTCAATCGAAGAGGTGATGGCCTTTCCCCTAAGCCGCGCTTAACCTAAGGCTACTGTCGCAAACCACCCAAAGCCTCCCCCATCCGCACATCGAGCCCTTCCTTGATCCGCTCGTCCCAGGCCAGGGCATCTTTGCCGAACAGCAGGATCACGGTGGAGCCCATGTTGAAGCGGCCCATCTCGGTTCCTTTATCCAGCTTGATCTCTTGCCCGGATTGGCCGTAACGCCAGGTGTTGACACGCAGGTCAGCGGGAGCGACGGTGCCGGCCCAGACGGTATCCATGCAGCCGACGAAGATAGCGCCTACCAGGATGACGGCCATGGGGCCGACCTCGGTATCGAACAGATTGACCACCCGCTCGTTGCGGGTGAAGAGGCGGGGCAGGGTGCGTGTAGTGGCAGCGTTGACGCTGAACAGCCGGCCGGGGATGTGGATCATTTGACGTAGCTTGCCGGTCAGGGGCATGTGGACCCGGTGATAATCCCTTGGCGAGAGGTAAATGGTGGCGAAGGCGCCGCCCTGGAATAGATCGGCGATTCCGGCATCACCGCCGACCAGGTCGCTGAGGGAAAAGTCCATGCCCTTTGCCTGGATTAAGCGGCCCTGGTCGATGGCGCCGAAGGCGCTGATCTTGCCGTCGGCTGGGGCGGCTACCAAATGCTCTCCGCACAAGGGGCGGGCGCCGGGCTTGAGGGCGCGGGTGAAGAAGGCGTTGATGCTCGGGTAGGCGCACGGATCGGGCTCAGCCGCTTGTTCCAGATCGATGTGGAACAGCCGGACGAAACGCTGTATGGCCCAGTTCTTGAGGGGAGCCCAGTCGCAACGGGTCAGCCGCAGCATTCCCCTGGACAGGATGTGATGGGGCAGCAAACTCAGCAGCAAAACAAATAGGCGGTCGGGAAGATTCTGGTTCATGCGCATGGCCCTGGCTGAAAGGAGGCAAGGAGGGATCTGCCATTTTAACCGAACACAGCGCGCGGCACCGTTTTTTGACGCCAGCGCCTCCTTTTTGTCACTGGATTACATTGATGAGTACGGTTTGGTGTTGATGGGAGTCCTATAGTCTAATATCGCCTTGGAACCGGTGGATGGCTGTCCGGCATCCAGGGAAGTTGAGGAGCAGTAAAGTTGTCGAGGTACGACGAATGCGCACAATAATGTTACTGAATTCGAAGGGGGGGTGCGGCAAGACCACTGTCGCCACCAACCTTTGCGCCTGCCTGGCCATGCGTGGAAAAAAGGTCGCCCTGATGGATGACGATCCGCAGGGCTCCAGCCACTCTTGGCTGGCGCGCCGCGAGGCCAAGCCATTGACCAAGATTCAGGGGATCTATGCGGCTGGACATGTCCCCGAGGGCGTTACCCGTTCCTGGTACCTGAGAGTGGAACCGGGCACTGATTACCTGGTTATTGACACCCAGGCATCCATCAACCGGGATCTCCTGATCGACTTTATCCGCCGTTGCGATGTCATTCTGGTGCCCGTGATGCCCTCCCGCATCGACATCCACGCCGTGGCCCACTTTATCGGCGACCTGCTGGTGGCCGGAAAGGTCCGTCAACAGAGAAAGCCGGTCGGCATCGTAGCCAACCGCATCAAGCAGAATACCCGTGTCTACCGCGAGCTGGAGCGATTCCTGAACCGGCTTGAAATCCCCTTGATCGCCCGGCTGCGCGACACCCAGAACTATATTCAGGCGGCGGATATCGGTTGCGGCATCCATGAAATGATCGCCAGCGGCATCGAGATAGACGTCGATTCCTGGAATCCCTTGATCGATTGGGTGGAAAGCGTGGAGATCGACCCTGATATCGAACCGGCCAAACCCATCCTGCAAAATCCCATGCATTCCCGAGGGGCCGTCCGCCCTCAGAAGGTTGCGTTATGACCGGCCGGATGTCTGCCAGGATGGATTTCTACAGGTTCACTGTCATCGTTCCCCGAGCGACTCGGAGATTGTCTTGGTGATGGGCTTCGTCAGGAAACCGAGGATGGTGTTGGAGCCGGTCTTGATCTCAACCGTGGCCGTCATGCCCGTTTGGATGCTGATGCGGGCATTCTGCCCCTGACGACCGGGCAAATCCTCGCTTTTGATCTTGATTTGCACCCGGTAGTAGGGCTGCTCTGTCCCGCGCACCTCTTCCTTGAGCGTATCCGCGCTGATGTAATGCACCTCACCCGCGAGGCTGCCATAGATCGAGTAGTCATAGGCATCCATCTTGACCGTTGCCGGCAGGCCAGGCTTGACGAAGGCGATGTCGGCCGGTTTAACCTTGGCCTCGATGATCAGGTCATCGTCCACCGGTACGATCTGCATAATCTCCTCGCCTGGCTTTGCAACACCCCCCCGTGTGGTGAGGCGGACATTCCGCACCACACCATCCATAGGTGCCGACAACTCGGTGAAATCCAGCTGATCACGGCGCTGGGCCAGAAGCTGTTCTGCGGCGGCAAGATCCTCTTGTGCCTTAGCCAGTTCCGTCTGGCAATCCTGCAGATACTTGTTGCGCCGATTGGTTATCTGTCCCTTGATCTCGGTTACCTGCCGCTTCAGCTTAAGGATTTCGGCATTGCTTACATCCCCTGTCTTTACCAGGGGCAAATTCATGTTCAGCTCCTTATCCACCAGGCCAAGCGATTGCTTCATTATGGTGATTTCATCATCCAAGGCGTATTGACGCTTGTTGAAAAGGGCGAGCTGGTCTTTCTTGAAGTCGGGAAAACCATCGAGTTCAGCCGAAAAGACTGGTTGCCCCCCAAAGGTTTCTGCCTTCAAACGCGCCACGACGGCCTTTAAGGCGGCCGCGCGAACGGCTGCCTCCTTAAATCCGGCAAGCACCTTGGTTTGATCGAAACGAAAGAGGGTTTGTCCCTTTTTTACGATATCCCCTTCCCTAACCAGCATCTCATCCAAAACGCCACCATCAAGCGTCTGGATCACCTGGTTCCGGGAACTGGCAATAACTTCACCCGTTGCGCGGGTGATTTGATCGATTTCCGCCCAGTTGGCCCAAAAAATAAAGCCGCAGATAGAGATGACAATGATCTTGATAAGCAGGCCCGAGCTTCCACCTTCGCCAATGGCGAAAGTCTCCTTTCCAGTGAAATTCATGGTTATCTTCAGACCTGTGGCTTGCCGGACAGATGGGCCAGCACTTTATCACGGGGGCCGTCGATCTTGACACGGCCCCCGTGCATGACAATCAGCCGATCCAGCAGGGGCAGCAGGGCTGTCTTGTGTGTGGCGACGAGGAGGGTGTCCTCCTTGACGATCGCGGTTCGCAACAGATTGACGAGTCTGGCCTCCGAGTCCGCATCCATTGATCCGGTTGGCTCATCCAAGATCCAAACCTTCTGCCTCCCCAATAGCAGACGGGTCATCCCGATCAGTTGCCGCTGTCCGCCGGAAACCCCCCTGCCGCCTTCCGTGATCTCCAGGGCCAGACCCTTCGATTGCCCCGCAATTAATTGGATCAACCCCGTCTGTTTGGCGGCATCAAGGATGGCTTCGTCACCGGGGTCGGCCAGCCCCAGAATCAAATTTTCACGGAGCGTGCCGCTGAACAGGCGCTGATCTTGCGGCAGGTATCCCACTGTTTCGCGCACCACCGACGGCGCCAGTAGCGCCATGTCGATGTCGCCCAGGAAGACCTTTCCCTCTTGGGGACGGTAGAGGCCTGATGCCAGCTTCAGCAGGGTGCTTTTGCCTGAGCCGATGGAGCCCAGCAGGCCCACCTTTTCGCCTGGCCTGATTTGGAGATTCTCGATTTCGAGGGCCATGGTATCCGCCTTGCCGTAGGCAAAGCGTATGCGGTCGAATCTGTAGCTGCCGCCGAGTGTACCCGGCACCAGTGTCTGGTGTTCCTCGTCGGATTCGGACGGTAACTCGATGATGCGATCCAGCCCCTCGATTGCCGCTCGCGCATGTGCCCACTGCACCATCACGCCCGGCAACTGCACCACGGGCATCATGGCGCGGTTGGCGATGATGGAACAGGCAAGCAGCCCCCCCATGGTAAGCTCGTTTTGCGTTACCAGCCAGGCGCCGGAAGCAACCAAGGTCACGTAACCTAGCTGTTGCAACCCTGCGGTCATATTCTGAGATAGGGCGCTGAGAAACCGGATTTTCTGATCCGAGTCGCCAACTTCCTTTACCAATCGGTTCCAACGGCCCTGCAGATTCCATTCCCCATGGTTTGCCTTGAGTGATTCGGCCCCGTCAACGGCCTCTACCAGAAGACCGGTCTTGAGGTTACTGCCCACCTGGTTTGCGCGGGTATGCTGCTCGATTGTGCGCTGGAAAATCAATCCGGCAATCAGGGCCAGAGGAAGCGCAATCAGGGGAACGAAGACAATAACCCCACCAATCAGCCCAATGACCAATATGAAAAAAAGTGAGAACGGCACGTCCGCCAAGATGAACATGGAGGTTGAGGTCAGTACGCCTCGCACCATCTCGAACCCCTTGAGTTGGGAGGCCAAGGTTCCCACTGAAGATGGCCGCTTCTCCATGCGAATATTCAGCATGCGTTTAAAAAACCACTCCGACAGCTCGTGGTCGATGACTGTGCCGGTGCGGTCAACAATATGGCTGCGCAACTGTTTGAGCACGAACTCCAGCAATATCGCCACGGCCACCCCAAAGGTCAGTACCCATAACGTCTGGAATCCCTGATTGGGGATCACACGGTCATAGACCTGCATGGAATAAAGAGAAACGGTGAGGGCCAGAATGCTGAGAAAGGCGGTGGCCAGAATTGCTTCCAGAAAAACCGCCCTGCGTTTAAGGATCGCATTCCAGACGAGAGCGACGGCGCTGGGAGCAGGGGAGCCGTTGGCAGATCTGCGTGGCAGAGAGATACAACTGACCTCTGTCAGGCTCTCAAGCAGGAACTCCGCACCCTCAGGGGCTTCCATTCGCCAGCTACCGTCTGCGTTCCGTCCAACCAAAAGGAACCACCCCAGATCGCTTCGGTGCCCCACACAAGGCAAGTCGGCGGGCGTAGGGTTTTCAAGGGTATGTGGCTTGCCTTGCAGCCCTGTGGCACTCCATGCCGCAGCCAACAACCTATGGGGAGGAATGCCAGGGTTAGCCGAGTGAATTACACGCTCGGCATCTGCGGTTCGGGCGGACGGAAAGCCCTGCCCCGCCAGGCGCGCAGCTCGGGCCAGAACATACAAGAAGCCCTGGTTCATTTAGAAGCGGATTCAATGCCGCCTGTATCCAGCAACCGGCCGGTCCTCAAGCGGATGCGCAGAGCGGCCATGGTGGCCTGGGCATCGGCGTCCGCCGCGGTATAGTCCGCCTGGGCCGCCTCACGCACGGCGTTCAGCACCTCGATCCAGGACTTGCGGCCAGCGGTATATTGACGGGCATAGGATTCGGATACCTCGGTGGACATGGCGCTCACTGCCACGGCATTCTTCCGCCGCAGTTGCGCCTCGCTCCATTCGTTCCAGTCCAGGGTGACCCTTTCCTCCAGCTCCAGCAGGGCCGCTTCCCGGCTGAGTCGCGCCGCGTTTTCCTTGGCCTTGGCGGACTTCACGCCGGTAATGGCTGAAAACCCGGCGCCGGGCTGGGCCTGCATCACGACCATGACCCGGCCATCCTCAACCTCTCCGGCGGATTGCTCTGCACGCAAGACGATCTGCGGCATGTAGACGGAACGGCTGGAACGGATGTCTTCACCCGCAGCTTTTTCCTCGAAGACCAGCCGGTTGAGTTGGGGCGAGTGCCTTTCGGCTTCGTCCAGCGCAAGATCCAGATTGGACGGTAAGTAGCCCTTCTGGGTAGAGAGCGAGCTGACCCCGGACACTTGCCGTCCGGTCAGTTGCGAGAGCTGGGTGAAGGAGTTTCTCAGTGCCTGCTGGATCTCCGAGAGTTCGTTCTGGGCCTGAAAAAGCCGCGATTGCGCAAAGTTCCGGTCTACGGGTGCGCTGACTTCCTGGTCCACACGGCGGCTTATCAGGCCGACCATCTCCTCGTGCTTCTGCACCGACTTGGCGGCGTAGCGCCTTCGTTCCTGTTGACGCAAGGCCTCGCCATAAGCAGCGATCACCTTCAAGGCGATTTCCTGCCGCATTTCGTAGACAGCGGCTCCCGCTGCTTCCTCGCGAAGGCTGGCCGCGTTGATGCCAGCAGAGATTCGGCCACCCGTCCAGAGGGGTTGCTGCAATGCCAGGACGGCAGTGGAGCCCTGCAAGTCGCCATCGATACTGTCACCGGTGGATGCCTCCAGGCTGGGGGTGGGGTAGCGCTGCCACTCGGCACCCTCGCGATCCGATCTGGCCGCGTATGCCGAGGCAATCTTGCCCTGAACGGCTGGATGATTATCCAAGGCCATTTGTAGCGCATTTTCAAAGGTCCAGGGTTGATCTGCACCGATGGCCGGATAGACCCCTAGAAAACAAACCAAACCCAAGAGAGATATTCTTCTTCTGCTATCCATGTTTCCCTTGACCATAAACTGAGGTGTATACGCAGGAAGAGACCGTTTTTCCTGTCACAACAAGGCCTAACAGGCCAGAGCTGATTTATTATATTAAGCGGTTCTGGTGCGACGGGTGCGTCGAGCAATTTCGATCGAGATGATGAAGGAAAACAGGGAAAGCCGCAAGGTAAATAGACCCGCCTGACCGGATGGATTCACTAAGAAATCAGCTAGTTACATTGTCATGAGATAAGGTGAATGAAATAATAATTGCAGATCATGTGGTTATGATAATTATTGCATTTGTATTCTCTTTCAATCCAGGATTGGTCCGCCTGCCGATAACAGATCAACAGGGTTGCGCCAAAGCAGCATCTCCCCCGCTGGCCAGTTCCATTAAGTTAAGCTGTCCGCTTATGGCTCAGGTGGAATTGACCTTGGTCAGAGTCTTGGCGCGGTTGATCCGGTAAGGGTTCCGGCACTGTTGCATGGCTGCCTGTGCCTGATCCTCCGCAGCAAAGGCACACATGACCGCCAAGTTCGGCGTCAGTAACCGGGCGAGGATAGCCTGTTGTTCCCAACGACCGAATCAATTCAT
>MGZB01000029.1:39504-71546 GCA_001801995.1 Gammaproteobacteria bacterium RIFOXYD12_FULL_61_37
CCGGCCGCTTTGTTCAGTTTGAATTCCGCGAGGTTGGGTGGGGGGGGTAGGTCTGTCTTTTCGATCAGGACGCTGTCCGCCTGGGCGTTGTTCGCCTTGGGGTCGCCCTGCATGCGGTAGAGGCGGAGGGAACGGGCCGAGGCGAAGGGTAGCTCCAGGGTCAGGGGAGTGTAGCCCTCGTCCCCTTTTGCCGGGAAGTTGGGCAGCTTACGCGAGAGGAGGAAGAGGTTGAACCTATCCCCCTGGCGCGTGGCGTAGGCCGCGACCAGGGGGGCGTTCGCGACGGACTTGCGCTGGTCGAAGCCCGTCAGATTTGCCGTTGGAACGCTGAGGGTCTCGACCCGCAGCATGTCGCCGGTGGCCTGGGTGTTGAACAGGCCCAGCAGTTTCCACGCGGGATAGGCCTGCCCCCCCCGGTACCATTTGGCGTGGGAACGCCAGGTGCTCCCCTCGCCGAAGGTGAAGAAATTCTGCAAGCGGAACCCCAGCCCCGCCCTGGCCAGGAAGGCGTCCAGGGTGGCGGTGCCGGCGGCCAGGCTTTTCATCACCTGCTCCTGCTCTTCGGCTTGGCGTTCGGTCACCTGGGCGCCGTTCAGGCCGTTGAGGGCGTAGCCCGGCCCGGCCTCGTAGGTGCCGATCCCCAGGGCTCCGCGCACCTCGGCCGCGTGGCGTTCCGCGTTGGGGATGGCCGACTGGCTGACCTGATTCAGTACGTTGAAGAAGCTCCGGTCGCTCAGGTCGGGAGGGCCTTCCGCCTCGTCCCAGCCGCCGTTGTAGGCAGCGATGGTCATGAGCCGCGAGGAGGGGGAGGCCGAGGCAGCGTCCTTACCGTATTCCTGGGCCGCCCAGCCGCCCAGGACGAAGTCGATCTTCTCTTCCAGCCCGGCGGACTTCCAATAGGGGCTGCCCCGCAGGATAGCGATTACATACTCCTGGAACAGGCCGTAGACCCGCCCGCCGGTGTAACGTTCGCCGGTGGCGGCGTCGGTCATGTCCTCGAAGGTCCAGGGCCGGAAGAGGCTGTTCCAGGTCTCGTTGCCCAGCTCGAAATAGATCTTGTCGAACGCCTCCACCCAGGGCTTTTGTTGCCCCTGGAGGTAACGCTTGTGAGCCCAGGGTTTGGCGGCCGGATCATCTTTGGCCGGATCGTAGGGGGCGGCCAAGTATTCCACCAGGGCCAGCCACTCCTCCGGGCTCATGTGCGGCTCGATCTGGAGCCAGGGGCGCACCCCCGCCTTGCGAATGACCGCGAGGCTCTGGGGCAGGGTATTGAGCTTGTCCGTGCCGGTGATGACCCCGCCGGGGTTGGTGAGCTGAGCGATGTCGTAGCTCCGCACGCCGGTCTTGATCGTGGCGTGGGTGCGCAAGGCGCCGATGCCCGCCTCGCGCAGGCGCTGGTAGTCTTTTGGGGTCAGGTCCAGAAATGTAGCGTCGGCGCGGTAGACGCGGAAATTGTCCACATAGAAACTGCCGGGGCCGGTGAACTCCAGCCGCATCCGGCTGGCGTCCTTGCCCCGGTCGATGGCGTTGGGGGTGAAACTGGCCTCGTACTTGCGCCACTCCTTGCCGGGCTGGAAATCGACCGGTGAAACGCCGCGCACGGGGCTGTAGAAACCAGGGGTATCGAAGCGAGCCCGGCCGCTGCCCTCCTGGCGCAGCCAGACCTCCATTTTATAGGGCTGCTTGTCCAGGACCTCGTACCAGTCCTGGCCCGTGCCGCTGTGGTTCCAGATCCCGATCTCGGCCTTCTCGCCCAGGCCCAGGGTCAGCTTGAGGCAGGTCTCGCCGGGCTCCTCGACCGGGGTATCCTTCCGGTGCAGCAGCAGTTCCCACGAGCGTTTCGGGTCTTCGTCCGGGAAGAAATCGACCAGGTCCTGCTTGAAGAGGGTGTTCTCCGTCTCGGCGCCCCAGACCCGATTGGAGAGGAAGCGATTGCGCGAGCCCGCGTAGAACTTCTTGCTCAGAATCACCAGATCGCCGGCCTTCAGGGGACTGCCCTGTCCGGCCAGTTGCAGGGCATAGCCCTTATGGGCCTGGGGCGGATAATCGGAGCGGAAGACCCGGTATCCCGCCAGATCCCCCGCCGCCACCGGGTCCCACTCCAGGATCAGCTCCCCGTGGATGCCGCGCCGCCCCCGGAGATTCGCCGGCGCGGGGGGCGGGGTCTTGTCCAGGGTCAGACGGGAGGGACGGAATTCGGTCTCGCCGTTATTGATGGCGCCCTGACCCGTGTCGGACGGCCGTTTGGCGGCCAAGGGCTGCGAATGGCCGGAGCTGTTGCCACTCCCATCGACGGCCTGGACCGAGAAGTAGTAATCGGCGTCGGGCCGGTTCCAGGAGTCCCAGCGGAAGCTGAAACTGTTGCGGGCGGCGGGCAGAATCCCCTCGCCGTTATTGAGCGGCAGCCAGCCGCTGGCCCGATGGCCGCCCTTGGCGACCTGGTCTTGCCGCACCATCCGGAATCGGCCGTTCTCGATGCGATAGACCCGCACATCGGCCCCGTCCAGCGCCCCCTCCCGCAAGCTGTCCCAATTGGAGATCGCCATGGGAGCGGCCAGGATGCGGTCGGGGGAGTCCTCGGCTTCGGCTCCCGGCGTCGCCCTACCACCTCCATCACTGGAGGCGTCCCGCGCTATCAACTGGGTCCGGTAGATCACCGGTTCGAAGCCCGAGCCCTTGGCCACCAGGGAATTGCCGGCCCCGTTGATGGTGGCGGTAAAGGGCTGGAGCTGGGGATTGATGACCTCCGTCGTCACCCGGAAACGGGCGGGTGCCTTGGGGTTGCCGGCGGCAAGGCTCGGGGAGGTCAGAAGCGCCAGAAGCGCCAGAAGCAGGAGAAGGAATGAAGGGGCCATCGCAAAACCTCGCCGGTTCGTAGTTATTCAGCTTCCCCTCCCCATCGGGAGGGGGTTGGGGGGGTAATTTCCGAATTGAGCTGAATAATTACGCCGGTTCAATAGTAAGCCGGGGTGATATCGGTCTCCGCCTTGTTCAGCACCACACCCAGCAGGCTGGTCGATTGCAGGTGTCGCATGCTCTCTTCGATCTCCCGCTTGGTGGACATGCCGTTGCCCACCACCATGAGCACGGCATCCATTTTGGGCACGACGGAAAGGGCGTCGTCGGTGTTGACCAGGGGGGCCAAGTCGAAGATCACGATGCGGGATTCGTAGCGCTCGCGCAGATCGGAGATGAGATTGGCCACCCGTTTGGACGCCAGGGCCTCGGCGGGATTGGCGACGGGCCGGGAGGTAGGCAGCACCACCAGGTGCCGGATGCTGGGGTTGACCATGGCCTCGGAGATATCCACCTTGCCCTTGAGCGCCGACACAAGCGAATCCACCCGGCAGTCCAACCCAAGATACTCGGCCACCTTGGGCCGGCGCAGGTCGAGATCCACCAGCAGGGCCGTCTTTTGGGTGTGGCGGGCGATGCTGATCGCCAAATTGATGGCTATCAGACTCTTGCCCGAGCCAGGCGTGGGCGAGGTGACGCCCAGGGTCCGCCAGCCGTGCTCGTCCATCTTCTGCAACACCTGGGTGCGCAGCATGTCGATGTAGGCCGTCATCGGATTGTTTTTCAGATGGGCGAAGATCCGGTGACTGGCCAGGTGTTCCATATCCAGTTCGACCACCTTGGTCTGCTGGTATTTGACCGAACGCAGACTGCTGTCCTTGGGGCGCGAGTCCGGGTCTTCGGCCGCCCTACCGCCTCCGTCCCTGGAGGCGTCGGCTTTGGCATCCTGCGGTGGGGGAGGGACGCTTACCCGCTCCCGTTTGGCCCTTTCGATCGCCTCTTTGATTCGTTCCACGGTCCGCCCTCAGCCCA
Source organism: Gammaproteobacteria bacterium RIFOXYD12_FULL_61_37 (assembly GCA_001801995.1). Classification (GTDB taxonomy): domain Bacteria; phylum Pseudomonadota; class Gammaproteobacteria; order Chromatiales; family Chromatiaceae; genus YD12-FULL-61-37. The sequence goes on from MGZB01000029.1 coordinate 43,333, forward strand.
GGCCCGCGATGGTCTTCACCAGCAGCGGTCCCAGCGGCATGTAAAAGAAGTGTACGAGGATCAGCAGCAGCAGGAGGACGGCGCCGGCGGCGATCAGAATGACCTTGGTCCAGTGCTTCCGCCGCTGGATCTCCTCCTGGGTGGTGATGTAGGGGATGACCACCAGCGGGCGCCGGTGCAGCAGGACCTCCAGGGCATGCGCCCCCCGGATGCGCTGATCCAGGGACTCCAGCATCATCACCAGGCCGCCGGAGCCGGCCAACGCCAGCACCAGACCCATGACGACGATCTTTTTGCGTTTGGGCTTGATCGGCTTTTCCGGCACCACAGGGGCCTCCAGCAGGCTGAAACGCTCTGCCTTCTTGCTCTCCTCCAGGTTCTCCGCCAGCTTGGCCTCCATCTGCTTGTTCTGGATCTCGTTGTATTTCTTGAGGGTATTCTCGTAGTCCCGGTTGAGGGAGACCAGGGCGCGCTCAACCTGGGGGGTCTCTATGACCTGTTCTTCCAGCTTTTGGCGCTTCTTTTTGAGTTCGTCCAACTGGTTGATCAAGGAACGCAGGCGCTCGGCGGCAGCGTCGATCTTGGTCTGGACCCGCGCCTCGTCGATGGATTGCGCCTCCTCGGCCAGCCGCTCGGCGCCGCTGCCCTTGGGCAGGGCTTGCAGATCGGCGCGGAGTTTGTCGATGCGGGTCTCCAGCCGTTTCATCTCCGGATGATCGGCGGCGTATTTGGCCTGCAAACCGACCTTCTCCGCCTCGGCGTCCGACAACTGCCGCCGGAGTTCGTCCCTTGCCCCCTCGGCGCCAGCCACGCGGCCCAGGGTATCGATCTTGCGTTTGAGGGCGCGGACATCCGGGTGATCGGCGCTGTAGACCGAGGCGAGTTGCGCGTATTCGCCCTTGAGCAGGGCCAGCTGTTGCGAGGGGCTCAGGGTCGAGGGGGCCTTCTCGCCGTCGCCAACGCCCATGCGCACGGCGGAGAGCTGTACCTCCAGAAAGCGGGACTCTTCCTGGGCGGTCAGCGTATCGCGCTCGACCGTCTTGATGTCGGCCTCGACCCGCTCCAGCATCTTCATGCGCAGATCGAGATGTTCGGGGAGGGCCTCGCTGTACTGCTGTTTGTACTCGGCCATCCGCGCCTCGATCTCTTCCAATTGCTGCTTGAACTTGCCCGCCTCGCCGGTCAGAAACTCCGTGGTCTCGCTGGCCCGCTCCGTGCGGGTGCGGATGTTCTCCTCCAGAAAGAGATGTACCAGCTTGTCGGCCACCCGGTAGGCCACATCGGGATCGCCGTGCTCGAAACTGACGGTGAAGGCGATGGTTGCGGTCCCGCCCTGTTGCAGGTCTGACTTGATGGGCAGGATCTCCACCCGTTCGCGGAATTTGTCCACCTGTTCGGCCGCCGTCAGGGTCGTGCTCTTGGCCGCGAAGATGTCGAATTCCTCGATGATCTTGAGCAGGTTGGCGCGCGTCATCACCCGTTCCTTGATGAACTGGATGCGCTCGTCGGCGTAGCTGGTGATGGTGGAGCGGATCAGATCGACGGGGATCTGCTGGGATTCGACCAGGATGGTGCCGGTGGATTTGTAGACCGGCGGCAACAGCAGCGCGACGGCCAGGCTCAGCAGAAAAATGGCCAGAAAAGGGAATACCAGGAAGATCCAGCGGCGGCGGAGGATGTAGAGATAGTCGTCAAATGTCAGTCTGGATTCCTCGGCCATCCCCCGTCCTTTCGGTAATTACAACTGGGGCATATCGTAACTCAGTGACAGGGACCAGACACTTCCCTTCGCCTTGTCGGACGATGTTTTTTGCTGCTTGTATTCGTAGCCGAATCGCAGGGAGAGGTCTTCCAAAAGCTCCCGATCCGCCCAGAGTCCCAGGCTGGAGGTGGTCAAGGGAGTCTGGGCGTAGCTCTTGGTCAGGCGGGCGTCGGCTCCCAGATCGCTTCTCGGGTCCAACTCGTAGCTGATACTGGCCTTGACCTCGTCGGCCTCGGTATAGCCGCTTGAGCCGCTGGCCGAGGAGGCGCGCGCGTAACTGAGGGCGGCCTTGGTCCTCTCCCCTTCGTGGCTCAGGGAGAGCAGTCCGTTCCAGCCGGTCGTGTCCGTCGTGCCGTCCATCTGGGCAATGCCGAAGTTGGTGTCCAGATCCAGCGCCTCGGAAAGCTCCGACTTGATCCCCGCCACGGCGGTATAGAGCTTGGAGGAGGCGCCCGTGGCCGGGCTGTATTGGGAGACGCCCGCCTTGGTGTAGGGCCGGTTGCGCTCGTTCAAGAGATATTCGAGCGACGCCATGCCCGTCGTCGTCTTGTAATCGGTAAAGCCGCTGGTGGCCCCGGCGGCCCCTTGGTAACTGTTGTCCTCATGGGTCAGGTTCACCCCGGCCTCGACCCGGTCCGTCACCGCATGCTTCCAGCCGCCCTCCACCCCGTAACGGGTGCGGGTATCGTTGGAGCCCGCCCCTCCTTGGGTATCGGCTTCGGTGGAGCTGGTGGATTGCTGGTCGTAAGTCGCCTTGATGGCTGTGCTGCCCCTGGGGTTTTCATGGGTCCAGCCCACCCCCAGCGAGGGATCTTCCCGGTCGATGCTCAAGGCCTGATCGGACGAACGCTCCACGGCGACCTGGGCGGTCGCGTTCCAGGTGCTCGCCCCCTCGACCCATTTCGCTTCGTAGCCCGGCGTCACTTTATAACGAGTCACCGCCCTGGCATTCGTCGCGGCCATGGCGGGGTTGGTGTCGTGCTCCACGCCCGAATCCAGGGACAGGCTCTGCTGCAACGGCGAAGCCATCGCCGCCTGCGCGCTCAGTCCCAACAACCCGAACAGGATGCGTTTCACGGCGGCCTCTTTCTACGGAACCACGATGGTGTCGCCGGCCTGGAGATCGTAGTTGGTCCTGAGATCCTTGCCGCTCATGATGTCGTTGTAATTGATGAAGCCCTGGATCTGGCCCTCGCCCGTGGAGCGGAGGATTTTGATCCTCTCCTCCTTGGCGAACTTGTCCAGGCCGCCGGCCAGGCTCAGGGCCTGAGTCACGGTCATGGGGGTATTCATCACCACCGCCCCCGGCTTGGTGACCTTGCCGAGCACATAGACCCGGTTACCTTCGGGAGAGGCCACCATCACCGTCACCTGCGCGTCCGGGATGTACTTGGTCAGGCGGCCCTTGATGGAAGACTCCACCTGCGAGGTGGTCATGCCCTTCACATTCATCCGCCCCGCCAGGGGAAAACTGATGCTGCCGTCGGGCAAGACGCGCGTCTCCTCCTTCAGCTTGTCCTCCCCCCATACCGAGATCGCGATGAGATCGCCCTCATGCAGCCGGTAGCCCGCATCCGCGCCCGAATGACCGGACGGCAGGAAGACACTGAGGATCAATACCAACAGGGATAGCTGTCTTTTCATTGCTGAACACCTTGAGTCTCGGAACACAAGCCCCGGCGTCTTCCAGCGACCCCGGCCTTGGCTGCAAGGCAGTCAAAGTCATCCGGTTCCGCCTGCCCAGGCATTCCCAGGGCTGAGGCCCACCCCATTATTAACATTCGACATTAAGTCTAGTCCATAGATTAATGTTTATCAAAATATTTTAATCGAACGGTAGGCGCTGCCATGCATTCAGGGAAATTGGACCGACTTTCTGGGAGGCGAGCAAAAGCGAACCGGATGTTGGTCGGTAGGTCGGCCTTCAGGCCGGCCTACCCCTGGGATAGAGAGGTCGTTTCTTCACAGCCTCTGGGCTTTACAGGATAAAGAGACCGGAACAGCTCGCGGCTCTTCAGGGGGCGTTCGCCCAGGTATCGCGCCAGGACCTGACGCATGAGGAGGCGCGCCTCCCGCGCCGCGTCGGCGGTGAAGGGCTTGGCCCCGGCAAGGGCCAGCAGGGTGTCTCCGGCCAGTCCGGCCTTGCCGCCGGAGATGGCCTTTATCGGGCCTTCCTCGAAGGGGCAAAGGTAACGCAGCTCTTCCCGCACCGGTTCGCCGTCGGGGCAATGGGTCAACTGCATGCCGTAGCCGAGGTCTTCCAGCAGGCCGACCTCGAAACGGCGCAAGAGGGGTTCGAATTCCTCCGTCGTAGCGAGGGCGCGCAGGGTAGCGTCGTAGAGATGGAAGAGTCCGGGGTGGGGGTCATCCCGGGGGGTGAGGCGGCTGAGAAGCTCGTTGAGGTAGAAGCCGCAGTAGAGCCGCCTCCCTTCAGTCAGTATCCCCTGGCCGGTGCTCTCCGATTTCATCAGGGTGCGCACCTCCCCCCGGCCCGTCCAGGTCAGTTCAAGCGGGACGAAGGGCTGGAGAAAACCGCCACCTTTGCCGGCGGCGGTGCGGGCGCCCTTGGCGATCACCGCCAGGCGGCCGTGATCCTGCGTAAAAAGCTCCAGCAGCAGGCTGGTGTTGGAATAGGGCCGGCGCGCCAGGATGTAGGCGGGTTGCAGGTGGTCCATGGGGGGTTAGGCATGAGGCTGGAGGTTTAAGAGATAATGTCCATAGTCTCCAGCCTCAATCAACATATCCCAGCCGAGCCAATGCGGCCTCGTCGCCGGCCCAGCTCTTTTTGACCTTGATCCAGACCTCCAGATGCACACGCTTCTGGAAGAATTCCATCATCTGCTTGCGCGCCTCGGTGGCAGCGGCCTTCATGGCCTCGCCCTCCTTGCCGAGCAGGATCTTGCGCTGGCTCTCCCGCTCTACCCAGACCAGGGCATTGATGCGGTAGCGTTCCCCCTCGTCGATAAACTGCTCGATCTCAACAGTGAGGGCGTAAGGGATCTCCTGGGCGTAACGGCGGGTCAACTGCTCCCGGAGCAGTTCAGCGGCAAAGAAGCGTTCACTGCGGTCGGAGATTTCATCTTCGCCGAAGATGTTTTCCCCCTCCGGCAAGAGATCCAGGACCAGGGTTTCCAGCCGGTCCAGGTTGGTTCCCTTGGCGGCCGATACGGGTATGATCCCGGCGAAAGAGAACTTGCGGGAAATCTCGTCCAGAAAGGGCAATAGGGCCTCTTTTTCGTTGAGCTTATCGACCTTGTTCACCACCAGCACCACCGGGGCCTCGCGTCCCTGAAGCATCTTGAGGGCATTCTCATCCTCGGGGGTCCAAACCCGCGCCTCGACCAGGAAGAGGATCAGGTCCACGTCGGCCAGCATGCCGGTGGCAGCGCGGTTCAGATAGTGGCTGAGCGCCCTGCGATGGGAATCGGAACGCAGGTGGATACCCGGCGTATCCACGAAGAGGATCTGCCCGCGCTTGCCGGTGTGGATGCCCAGGATGGCATGGCGCGTGGTCTGGGGTTTGTGGGAGGTGATGGCCAGCTTCTGGCCAATCAACCGGTTCAGCAGGGTCGATTTACCCACGTTGGGCCGGCCCACCAGGGCCGCATATCCGCAATGATTGATCTGTTCAGCCATGAGCTATCCGCCGCAGCATTTTGTCGGCGGCATCCTGTTCCGCACGGCGGCGGCTGGGGCCGATACCGTTCGCCTCCTGGCCGCTGTCATCCAGGAAGCACCTGACATGGAATTGTTGATTATGTTGATCACCCAGAACCTCCGTCACCTCGTAGCTGGGCAAGGGCCTCCGCCGGGACTGTAACAGTTCCTGCAAGCGGGTTTTGGGGTCTTTCTCCACCGAGGCAAGATCGAGCCCTTGAAACAGTCCGGCGAAGAGCCGTTCCACCAAGGCCCTGGCGGCGGGATAGCCACCATCCAGATAGACCGCGCCGAGCACCGCCTCGAAGGCATCCGCCAGGGTGGAGGAACGGCTCGGTCCGCCCGTGCGCATCTCGCCCGCCCCCATGCGGATGTATCTCTCCAGCTCCAGATCACGGCCCAGTTGCGCTAAGGTTTCGCGCCGCACCAGGGAGGCCCGCAAGCGGCTCAACTGGCCCTCGTCGGCCAGTAAGAAGCGGTGATAGAGAACATCGGCGACCATGAACCCCAGGATGGAATCGCCCAGGTACTCCAGCCGCTCATTGTGCTCCCCGCCGGCACTGCGATGGGTCAGTGCCAGCTCCAGCAGGGCCGGATTGGCGAAGGGGTGGCCGATGGACCGGCTCAACTGCTCCATCGGCAGTCTCACAGGATCGGAATCTCGGTTTTTTCCTTGAACGTGAGGACGACATCCAGGTTGCCGGCGATATGCTCGCGCACCTCGTAGTCGGCGGTCACGACAATGTGACCCTTTTCGTTCGTCACGTTCAGCGACTTGCTGTCAAAACCGTAGACGCTGTTGATATCCAGCCGCCGTATGACCATGGCCTTGATCTGGCCAGGGGCCATTTTAGTGATGCCAGGTGCTTCCTTGAGCCCGTCCAACACCTCTTTGATACTGTGATTGCGCAGATAGTAAGGCCCCACCTTCATCACCACCAAGGCGGCGGATATGACCAGGGAGACCACGATCAGAAAACCGATCAGGGTCATCCCGCGTTCTCTTTTAGCCAACAGAATCTCCATCTCCCCCTCCTACTTGATTGCCCGACCGATGCGGCTCCAGTCGATGACCCCCGACCGTTGCCAATCCCAATTCATCCAAATGGCAACGGCACGCCCCCGCAGGTTCGCCTCCGGGACCATGCCCCAGCAACGGCTGTCGTTGCTGTTGTCCCGGTTGTCGCCCATGACGAAATACTGGCCCTCGGGGACCGTGACGGACCCATCCATGAGTATGCGGCAACCCGGATCCAGGTCGGGCTTCAAGGGATCGACCATGACGGCATGCTCCATGTCCCCCAGGGTCTCGGAACCTGTCAGATAACCGCTGAACCTGACTCCAGAACCCGCGCCCTCATAAAGCCCCCGCGCAGTTTGGGGCAAGGCCACCCCATTAACATAGACGGTTTTGTTCCGATAATCGATGCGATCGCCCGGCAGGCCGATCACCCGCTTGATGTAGTCGATGCGGGGATTCTCCGGGAAACGGAACACCACCACGTCGCCGTGCTTGGGTTCGCCCACTTCGAGGACCTTTTTCTCCAGCACCGGCAGCCGCAGGCCGTAGGCGTATTTGTTCACCAGGATGAAATCGCCGATCAGTAGGGTCGGCATCATGGAGGCAGAGGGGATGCGGAAGGGTTCGATCAGAAAAGAGCGCAGCAGTAGCACGACCAGGAAGACGGGGAAAAAACTCCGCGAGATCTCGAACAGCGCGGGCTCCTTCGCTTCCCCGTCCCGCTTGCGGCGATAGATCAGCATATCCAGCAGCCAGAGGATGCCGGTGGTGAAGGTCAGGGCGACGAGGATCATGGGAAAGTCTAAGTACATGGATCTGGGTCCCGATATCTAATGTGTAGGATGCGGTGAGGTACGAACCGCATCAACTCTCAGTCCTGCCCCACCTTCAACACTGCCAGGAAGGCCTCTTGGGGGATGTCCACCTTGCCGACGGACTTCATGCGCTTCTTGCCGGCCTTTTGTTTCTCCAGCAGCTTGCGCTTGCGGCTTACGTCGCCGCCGTAACACTTGGCCAGCACGTTCTTGCGCAGGGCCTTGACGGTGGAGCGGGCGATGACCTTGCTGCCGATGGCGGCCTGGATGGCCACCTCGAACATCTGGCGCGGGATCAGGTCCTTCATCTTCTCGGTCAGGTCGCGGCCCCTCGATTCCGACAGGGATTTATGGACGATCAGCGAAAGGGCATCGACCCGCTCGCCGTTGATCAGGATATCGAGCTTGACCAGAGGCGATGCCTCGAAGCGCCTGAATTCATATTCAAAGGAAGCGAAGCCCCGGCTGACCGATTTGAGGCGGTCGAAGAAGTCGAGCACCACTTCGTTCATGGGCAGCTCGTAATGCAACTGGATCTGGCCGCCCGCGTACTGCATGTTTTTCTGCACCCCGCGCTTTTCCACGCAGAGGGTGATGACGTTGCCGAGATAGTCCTGGGGCACCAGGATATGGGCGTCGATGATCGGTTCCCGGACCTCTTCGACGGCGCTGGGGTCGGGAAGATCGGCCGGGTTGTCGATGCGGATCACCTCGCCGTCCTTCTTCAGCACCTCGTAGACAACAGTCGGTGCGGTGGTGATCAGGTCCAGGTCGTACTCACGCTCCAGCCGCTCCTGCACGATCTCCATGTGCAGCATGCCGAGGAAGCCGCATCGAAAACCGAAGCCCAGGGCTTGAGAGACCTCGGGTTCGTAATGAAGCGCGGCATCGTTCAGCTTCAGTTTTTGCAAGGCCTCGCGCAGATCCTCATAGTCGTCGGTTTCCACGGGGTAGAGCCCGGCGAAGACCCGCGGGCGGGTCTCGGCGAAGCCCGGCAGGGGTGCCGCCGCCGGTTTGTCGGCCCCGGTCAGGGTATCGCCCACGGGGGCGCCGTCGATCTCCTTGATCCCGGCGATGACATAACCCACCTCTCCCGGCCGCAGTTCGGCCCTGGCGGTGCGCTTGGGGGTGAAGACACCGACCTCGTCAACCTGATGGGCACGGCCCGTGGACATCACCAGGGCCTTGTCGCGCTTCTTCAGGGTCCCGTTCATCACCCGAACCAGCGAAATCACGCCCACGTAGGAATCGAACCAGGAGTCGATGATCAGTGCCTGCAAGGGGGCTGCGGCATCGCCCTTCGGCGGTGGAATGCGGGCCACCAGCGTCTCCAGCAGGTCCGGGATGCCGACGCCGGTCTTGGCGCTGCAACGGATCGCGTCCTCCGCCTCGATGCCGATGATCTCCTCGATCTCGGTAATCACCTTCTCTGGATCGGCCGCCGGCAGATCGATCTTGTTCAGGACCGGCACCACCTCCAGCCCCTGTTCGATGGCAGTGTAGCAATTGGCCACGCTCTGGGCCTCGACCCCCTGGGCCGCATCTACCACCAGCAGGGCGCCCTCGCAGGCCGCCAGGGAGCGGGAGACCTCGTAGGAGAAATCCACATGGCCCGGGGTGTCGATGAAATTGAGCTGATAGGTCTCGCCGTTGCGCGCCACGTAGTCAAGGGTCACGCTCTGGGCCTTGATGGTGATGCCCCGCTCCCGCTCCAGATCCATGGAATCGAGCACCTGAGCCCCCATCTCCCGCTCGCTCAGACCGCCGCAGATCTGGATGAAACGATCGGCGATAGTCGACTTGCCGTGATCGATATGGGCGATGATGGAGAAGTTTCTGATGTGATCTAGTGCTACCATGGACGCCAAGTGCTTGAATCAAAAAGGAAGCCGCCTCCAAGGAGACGGCCATGAACCGGGGCATGATACCCGATCGCCCTATCCCAAGCTATTTCTTGGACATTCGCCGCCGGGAAAGGGCTGCTGCCTGGCAGACAAAAAAGCCGCCTTTGTGAGGCGGCTTCGGGTTGCTAGGAGGATAACCTAGACTTAGGCGATCTCTGCTAATGAATATCCCAATCTTAGGATATTGATTTCCGGCAATCGCCTTACATGTACATGCAGATGTCAGCCCCGCCGGCGAATTCGAAGAAGCGCGCGGCACCGGCGTACTCGACACCGTCGATGAACTGAGAGTGGTCCATGTCGAACAGATCGACGGTCATCTGGCAGGCAACGAACCTGATATCGGCTTCAAGGCTCAGTTCCCGCAACTCTTCAATGCTGGCGACGCCCTTATCGGCCATCTTTTTCTTCATCATCATGGTCATGGCTGCTTCCATGCCGGGCAGAGCAGTACCCAGGACCGGGAACCACTTGTCCATGCCCAGGGGCATGGGCATACCAGGGTTGCCCAGGGGGGTCACCTTGAGGTCCAGCTTCTTCTTGAGCAGTTGCAGACCATAGAAGGTGAAGAAGATTTCAACATCGTAGCCCAGGGCCGCAGCCGTTGAACCCAGGATGAAGGGGGGATAGGCCCAGTCGAGCGTACCCTTGGTTGCGATGATGGCAAGCTTTTTCTGTTCCATCTTTATCTCCTCCCGGATGGGATAGAAAGGTGACGAGTCTTTATGCCTTTTTAATCAGGAAGTGGAACTTGCCACCTTCCTCTTTGGACTCGATCAACTCGTTGCCGGTTTGCTTGGCGAAGGCCTCGAAGTCCTTCACGGAACCGGGATCGGTAGCGATGATGTGCAGAACCTTGCCGGACTCCATGCCTGAGAGCGTCTTCTTGGCGCGCAGGATGGGCAGGGGGCAGTTCAGACCGCTAGCGTCCAGTTCTTGATCAAAATTAGCCATTGTCAACCTCCGTTACACTTGGAAACTGTGATGTTGAGCGGACCCGGCAATCCCCGCCTCGCCTCGCCCGATGAGCAGCAAATCGGACCTCGATGTCCATCATCCGCCCCCGTCGGGGACAAATTAAGCTGGTACTTATATTTAAAAACGGCATGGAAAGCAAGCCTTCCATGCCGTTCGATTGCGATTTGTCGCCCAGCGGTCAATAACCGCCGACGGCGCGGGCGGAAGAGACGATTTCGTAACCCTGCTGGGCCCAGGAAATGATGCCCCCACGCAGGTTGACCACGTTGCTGACGCCCTGCTGCATCAGATACATGCAGGCATGGTAGGAACGGGCACCGCTACGGCAGTAGAGGACAACCTCCTTGGCAGGATCGGCGCTGAATTCCTGCATCTTGAGGGGGATGAGATGCATAGCCAGATGTTCGGAGCTGGGCAGCATGCCGCCCGCCACCTCGGCGTCGCTACGGATATCCAGAAGACGGATGTTGGCCCCTTCGCCGAGACGGGACTTGAGTTCGGAGACTTCGATTTCCTTCACAATCACGTTGGCGCACCGGGTCGTTGACAGAAGCAGGCGAGTATATTAGCGAAGCCGAATGTATTCAATGGCACTTTCACGCACCTGCGGCGCCTTCACCACAGCGTCCGCTTCGAACCTCCCCCGCCTCAGCAAGGAAATAACCCCGCTACGCATCGCGTAACAATTTTATTTGTACCTGGGTAGTGTCGGCAAGATTGCGCAGACGCTGCGGTTACGAGCCGGAACCATCAGTCGTATTGCCGAGGGACATATTGTGAATAACCCGGCATCCAGGCCCCCCTCGCCTGAACGCCGGATACTACCCTGCCCCGGCCCTTGCTGGTTACTGAGGTGTGGTTGTTGCTGCTGAGTTTTCTTGCGGTTGGACCTTGACAATCCCGTCGGCGATCAGTCGGCGGACGATCTGTTCCTGTATACCCACGGCACGCACGAAGCCCTCAAGGGGCATGACAATTTGCTGGCTCGGTTCCATACGGACTTCCTGCTTACCCTCTCCGTTCCTGGAGAGGGCTGCCGTAGCCAGCTCGATGCGAACCAGGGGGCCTGTTACTGCAATGTTATGGATACTGTCGGCAAAAATGATCTGCATGTAGGTGTTCCTCAGTCAGCTCAGACGATAATCAACAACTGCAACTGCTGGGTGTTCGTATTTTCCAGAATCAGTGCTGTCTGCATTACGTTGGTGGTTGCGTCCCCATCGTAGACCAGGAGCGCGTCGGTGCCCGATCCGCTGTCGTCCAGGGTAAAAATGCCAGTGTTGAAATCCCCTTGCAGCAGGAAGTAGCTCTGGTCGCTGACCAGCCCCCCACTGAGGGGAGAGGCCATCTGGGTCATCTGTCCATCCTCAACCCCAGACCAGAGATAGAGCGAGTCATTCGAGTAGTCGAAGTCCCATACCCTATCTGCCACATTGAAGCCCGTGTTGGCAAAGCTGAAGGTGTCGCCAATATCCATACCATTGCTGTCGAGATCGGTAAAACTGACTGCCGTGGAATCCCCTTGTTCGAAAACAAACCCATCCCGGCCTGCCCCGCCAAGGAGAAAATCGGCTCCTACCCCACCTGCAAGCAGGTCATTCCCAGCACCGCCGTCAAGCATGTCGTTCCCCGCACCGCCATCAAGCAGATCGCTCCCGGCGCCACTGTGGAGCGAATCGTCCCCCTCTCCACCCGACAACATGTCATCTGCGTCCCCGCCATCGAGATAGTTGTCTTGCGAATTCCCGATCAAGACATCCTTGCCCGATCCTCCCAGGGCGTTTTCTATCTGAACGCCATAGGCAATTCCCAGTCCGTCATAAGAAAGCAAATCAGCGCTGTTATAGATGTAGGCACCAACGCCGCTGAGGGAGCCTTCATTCAAATCGATCCATGATCCCTGGCTTTGATTCATGGCATCGATGGTATCGTTGCCACCGGTGTCCCAGATCGTCTGGAATACGGGCGCGCCCGCGTCGAAGCTGTACCAGGTGTCGCCCACATTCATCTCCGTTGCGCCGTACAACGTCTGAACAGCGGCGATGTCGAAGAGCATGGGGGTCAAGGCGTAAACATATTGGAAGGTATTTGTTGCACCGTAAGAATAGTAATTGGAATCGTAGCTCATGACCGAATTGAAAGCTGTCTCCAGCGTTAGGGGGAGCTTGGTCGAACCCTGGATGAAATCGCCTGTAACGCTGTCCTCGAAGGGGTGCTTCAGTCCCAAGGCATGACCAACTTCATGCATGATTACGTTCTGCAAATAGACCATGTCGGTCTCATCTTTGGCTGAGACCTCCAGCCAGACCTGACCCTCGTAGCCGGTTGATCCGGGCATATAGGCCCAGGCGATGGCAAAATCGTCGGCCTGATTGGTTCCGCCAAAGACGAAATCGCCCTGGGCACCTGCTGCGGCCGGGGTGAAAACCACCTTGGCCACATCACCCCAGGACTCCAAGGCATTGACTGCCGCTGTCTTCAGCGTATCCGTATAAGACCAGGTTCCCGCTTGGAGTTCTTCCTGGGCACTGGGATCGCTCGTTAGCGCACCCAGGAAGCTGTAGGTCAGGTGTACATAGCCATCCGAGTCCGCACTCCACTTGTATCCGCTGGTACCGACCAGGGAGTTCACTCCCTTCTGCACATCCGTCCCGTTCGCATACGAAATTCCCTGCGCAAGTGAATAGGTCTCGACAGGGGCGGGGGTGTTGTTGATCGCAGCATGAACACCGGAGCTGGCCGCGTCATTGCCCGCCAAGTCCTGAACGGCGGTGGCATCATTGCTGGTGGTCGGGTCGGAATACTGCACCGTTACCCTGTCGGTATTGCCGACGGGGGCGGCCAGGGTAAGGGTGACCGCATTGCCGGAAACACTGGCGCCATTCACCGTCACAACATTGTCGTTGACCTTGACCTCGAAGGCCCCCGCCCCCGGCGCTGCGCCCAGGGCCTCGTCGTAAGTCAGGGTCAGGGTATTGCCGTAGACTGTGGCGCTTTCAAGGATCGGCGAGGTGCTATCGGCAACAGCTATCTGCGCATCATTCACCCATGCCTGGCCAACATTACCCGCCGCGTCGATTTGCCTTACTTGAAGCTGGCTCGCCGGGTAAGTTCCGGCCGGTACGTAGAACCCCGTTCCACTGCCGGGGCTCCAATGGGAGCCGCCGTCCAAACTGTATTCCCAGGTTGCGTATAGTTCCGCCGTGACCCAGAGACGTTCACTATTAGCGGTATATAAGGCTTCTGGAGCCGCAGGGGCCGTGAGATCCACCGTCAACGCATAAGGGGCAATTGCGACACCCTGATTCCCGCTGGCGTCCTCGACCCGCGCCGTGAAGTTGTGCAGCCCCTCCGTCAGGCCAGTCAGATTGAAACTCCATTTCCCATCTGCCCCATCCACGGCAGTCCCCAGCCGAGTAGCCCCATCAAAGACGACCACATGTTCTCCGGCGGCACGCCCCCCGGCAACCGATCCGGTCAAGACCGGCGCCGTATCGTCGGTGGTAAGGCCATACGGAAAACTACCCGTTATGCTGCCGACATCATCCTCTGCGTAAGTGACCGTAGCTATACTGCCAACCCGGATATCGATAGTAACAGCCTGAGCCAAACTGCCCGCTTCACTGATATTACCTGCGACATCGACCTGCCTCGCCTGCACAGCGCCCTCAAGATAGATCTTTTCTTGCTGATAGAGGGTTGGTCCGGGCAGGACGAAACTCGTCCCCATCCCGTCAAGCCAGTTCTTACCGCCATCAAGGCTGTACTGCCAGGTAGCGCCTTCCTCCAGCCCAGTCACATTGATGGTGCCGTCATTGGTGATGCCATCGATGGCCGACACACCGCTATCAATCGCCAGGATTAGCCCCGGAGCTGCGGGAGGCGCGATATCACCGCCCCCCTCGCTGGAGTCATTAGTAACGGCGACGTTGATGGTCTGCTTGTCAGTCAGGATTCCGTCGGAGACCTGGACCTGGACCTCATAGTTGTTATCGCCACCGAAATCCGCCGGCGCCTCGAAGTCCGGCGCGGAATTGAAGGTCAAGGCCCCGGACGTGCCATCGATGCTGAACGAGGACTGATCGGCGCCGCCGCTGATGCTGTAGATCAGGCCAGTGCTGTCCGCATCCGTGGCCGTGACGGTGGTGACGGCCGCGGTGTTTTCAGCGATGGACAGACTGGCGACATCGCCGCCGCCGTTGCTGGCAATTACCGGTGCCTGGTTGGTAGAAACCCCCGCAGAGCCGTTGAAGTAAAAACTGCTCATCTGATTCTGGGTAAGCTGGGAAGGCTGTATGCCCTGCACTACAAAAGCGGTCTGGATCACATTGGTGGTTTCGTCTCCATCATAGACCACCAGGGTATCAGCGCCGTTGGCGCTGTCGGCGGTGAATAGAGTGGACCCAGAGTCGTAATTTCCCCGCACCAGGAAATATCTTTGGTCGGCGGCCATACCATCAAGGGGAGAAGATGGAATAAACGTATTGCCATTTCCGCTTCCCATGGCCCCAACTCCATAGGGCCCCATGATGGTCACACGATCGCCATTCAGTCCGGCCACATCAAACCCGCTGCCGAGGATGATGTCAGTTGGAGCTAGGCTAAAACTGTAGGTATCACCATCACCCAGGCCGATACTTCCCAAGTCTGCGAAGATAACGGGGGTTGAATCACCCTGTTGGAAATCGTATTCGTCCGCGCCAGACTCACCGTTCAACAGATCTGCACCAATACCGCCATAAAGCCAGTCCTCGCCAGCCCCGCCATTCAGGGTATCGTTGCCCCCCAAATTGCGCTCCTCCCAGATATCACCAGTCAGATAGTCGTCACCCTCTCCTCCATTCAGAACATCACTACCCATACCGCCCAATATGCCATTAGAGCCGGCATTACCAGTCAGGACATCATCACCGCCATGCGCGTCGAGGATATGGTAGTCCCCTGTCAAGGCAGATATATCGATAACCGTATTCTCCGCACCACCGATAGCGATACCGGCTTCATCCAGCGCAAACATACCGTTATCGGTATTGTTCTGGTTATCAGTGGCACCTTGCCCAGTCCTATCTGCCTTCGGTGTTATCAACAGGTAGTCGCTATAAGTCAACTCTCCCGTCCCCACCAGAACGAGGGTAGGGTCGTTCATATCCACTGCGGTAGAGATGTTAAGCGCACTTCCAGTGCCATTTTTTAGGATCGTTAGTCCTGAGAAATCAACAGCATTCACCGCCTCGTTGAACTGGAAAGTCAGTCCAGAGGAGGTCAGATACGCATCATTAACATGAGGGCCGATGCTGTCGGCAATCTGGATCAGGTCCTGGCCGGGCGTTGTACTTAGTGTGGCGGTGGCCGGAATACCCGTCAGAGCGACCAGGATATCGTCATCTCCGTTGCTGTGCTGGTATACGAAAAGGGGATCGATTATGGCATTACTATCGGGATCGGGAATGCCTGTTGCGCGGAAGGCAACCGTGTCACCAACCTTGATGTTATTCGACAAATAACCGATAGCATCCTGGAGATTGCTGTTGGTAATAACAATCACATTACCATCGGCATCATTGAAAGTAAGGACGCCCTTTGAAATGCTATGCCGCGCCAATCCGCCAACAGCCAAACCTCCAATTTCGGCTTGGTCTTGGGCGATCGTACCTGATGGCAGATCCAGCACATCGTTGGTGGTCGTTCCCGAGATATCAAATCCGGTGATAAGGTCGGGATCACTAATTTCGCTCCTGTAGTCCGTACCCACCACAACCCTGTCGGAAGCCTTTATGGCCTCGGCAAGGTCGAAAACATCAGAACTCCAGCCGCCAAACAGAGTGTCGGAACCCTCACCGCCAACATAGGTCGTACCGCCACCAGAATTGCTCAGATCAATGATATTGGAACCACCATCACCTATCACCATCCGCCAGGTTCTTAAAGTCCCAGACAGCTTGCTGCCTGCTGCGTCGTTACCGGCGGCATCCTGGATGGCATTGACATCGTTGCCCGAGCTGGGATCGGTATAACTAAGTGTTACAACATCGCCGGGCATCTTGGACTGAGCCAGCCCGAGGATTACCTGGCTGCCATTCACTGACAGAGAACTAACCGCGACGTTCGAGCCGTTAATGGTGACTGCAAAGGCCCCTGACACAGGTGCATGGGCGCTATCCAATGGCTCGCTGTAATTCAGCTTCAGGCTATTGTTATAAGGCCACAACTCAGCATATTGCAGGACGGGTGCGTCCGGGTTGACCTCCGCCGCATCGGTCACATTGACTGCCAGATTCTGGCTATCAGCACGAACACCATCGGAGACCTGCACGGTCACGTCATAGACGTTGTTTCCACCAGTATCGGCAGGGCTCTCGTAGTCCGGCGCGGTGTTGAAGCGCAATTCGCCCGTGCTGCTGATGTTGAACAAACCGGCATCGTTGCCGCTCAGGCTGTAGGTCAGATCGGCTGCCAGGGTATCGGCATCACTGGCCGTCACTGTGGTAACAAAGGTGGTGTTCTCCGCCTGATCAATCGATGCGCTGTCGCTGCCGCCGTTGCTGGTGATGACAGGGGAGGCAAGAACAGTCCCCGGAATCGATGCAACGTATTCGTCTGCCCCGATGTCCATCCCGCCTCCCTGGGGACGGGCATCACCCTCATGGTCGGTTATCGGCGTCCCCGCCGGGTTGATGCCGGCATCAATGGCCGCTGAACCGGACTGAAGGCTCAGATCGATGCTGCCTGTGGCGGTACTGACGAAACCTGGGTCACCGACGGCATCAAGTTCGCTGGCGATGCGCGCGTTGTCCGCGCTGCCCAGGGTCCCGTGCAGCAGGTTGTTTTCGATGAGGATGTTGCTGGCCGAGCCCGGCAAGGCACCAATCTGCCATCCACCGTTGTCGGCCACCAGGTTGTTATAGACGTGGAAGTCGCTCGATTGCTCGTTCTCGAAATAGATGCCGCCATACCAGTTAACGGCCACGCCGTTGTGGTAGAGGGTGTTATTGACGACCTGGATGTTGGTCAGCGGCTGGGAACCGCTGAAGCCGCTGTCCTGAGCAAAGGTAATGCCCGCGCTGCCGTTGTTATAGATCAGGTTGTTGCTGATCTCGACATCGTGCAGCAGCCCGCCCCGCTCGGAGCCAACATAGATCCCGGAACGGTTGCCGTCGTGGATGATATTCCCGGTCACCCGGATATTTCCCGTATCTGCATCCCAGGCGTCGATATAGATCCCCGGCCGATTGACGATGTTGTAGATCTCGTTGCCGATCACCGTGACGTTCGTCGATCCCTGCTTGATGTCGATGCCTTCCCCGCCTGTGTCCCCACCGCCGTTGTCGTGGACCCGGTTGTTGCTGACGATCACGTTGTCGGCGTTGGCGACAGTGATCATCTCATTGGGGCCGCCGCGATTGGTATCGAACACCTCGTTACCGTCGATGAGGATGTCCGTGGTGCGGCTGCCGGGGAAACCAGGCCCCGTCTTTGTGAAAACCTGGATACCCGAGGAATCGGTGTGGGAGACGGTATTGCCGACGATCTGGATATGCTGGGAGTTCTCGACGTAGATGCCGATACCTTCCACGCCGTCATCAACATTACGGACGGTCAGACCCTCGATGCGGATGTATTGCTTGTTGGCGATGTTGATCAGGCCGCCAGAAAGAAGCTCGGCATTGCCACCGTCGATGATGGGCGTTGCGCCGGGGGCCGCCTGGATGGTGATGTAGTTGCCTGCCGTACCGGAATTGGCGGGCTGGATCAGGGGACTGCTGGAAACGTCGTAGAGACCATCCATCACCAGCAGAGTATCGCCCGCCCGGAGTAGCGCCACAGCATCTTGCAATGACCCGAAGGCATTGGCCTGGCTCGATCCATCCCGGAGGCCGGCCCCCGTGGTGCTGACATAGTAGATGTGACCAGCACCGCCCTCGACGGCATCGGTAACCTTCACCGCCAGGGACTGGGTGTCGGTGCGTACCCCGTCAGAGACCTGGACAGTAACGTCATAGGTGTTGTCACTACCTGTGTCGGCCGGGGTTTCGTAATTCGGTGCGGTGTTGAAGCGCAATTCACCCGTGTTACTGATGTTGAACAAACCGGCATCGTTGCCGCTTAGGCTGTAGGTCAGATCGGCTGCCGGGGTATCGGCATCACTGGCCGTCATGGTGGTAACAAAGGCGGTGTTCTCCACCACATCAATCGAAGCGCTGTCGCCGCCGCCGTTGCTGGTGATGACGGGGGTCTCGCTGGTCGGAGGAGGTGAGGCAGATCCATTGAAATAAAGGGTGCTCCACTGCTCCTGAGAAAGCTGGGAAGGCTGGATGCCCTTGACGACGAAGGCGGTCTGGCTCACGCCGGTGCTTTCGTCGCCGTCATAGACCACCAGGGTGTCGGCGCCGGTGGCGCTGTTGGCGGTGAAGGCGCCTTTATAAAGGGGATTGGCCTCGCTGGACAGGTTGTAGTCGCCCCGAACCAGGTAATATTTCTGGTCGGTAACCTGGCCATCCACAGGGACGGACGGGGTGAAGGCGTTGCTATTCCAGGTCCCCGTCGGGCTCACGCCATTGGTATTGCCCCAGATATAGATGCGGTCGCTAGCCGGTCCGGTCACATCAAATCCGCTGCCGTCGATAACGTCCGTTCCAGCGTAGAAGCTGTAGGTATTGCCATCGAGGACGAATCCGGCGGAATCGCCCTGCCGGAACTCATATTCGTCCGCACCCGTGCCGCCATTCAGAAGGTCAACGCCGATGCCGCCGGAGAGCTTATCGTTGCCGGCCCCGCCGTTCAGGGTGTCACTACCCCCCATATTGCGGTCATCCCAGCTATCGCCATCCAGATAGTCGTTACCTTCGCCGCCGTTCAGGGTGTCGTTGCCAAATCCACCATCCAGCCAGTTGTCGCCGACCCCGCCGGTCAGGATGTCGTCGCCGCCATCCGGATCGTGGAGACCGTAGTTGCCGGTCAGCCCGGAAAGGTCGATAACCGTATCCCCCGCGCCGCCGATAGCGACACCGGCCTCATCGGGATCAAACAGGTGGGATTCGGTTTGGCCCTGATAATCGGTGGCACTCTCCCCGGTCCTGTTCGCATTGGGCGTGATCAACAGATAGTCGGTACCGGCCAGCACGCCGGTATTTACCACGACCTGCGTGGGGTCGGCGCCATAAATCACCGGGTTGATAGTCAGCGCATCGCCCACGCCATTCTTCTTGAGCGTCAGGCCGGAGAAATCGACGCTCTTCACCGCCTCGTTGTAGTACAGCACCAGGCCGGTGGAAGACAAGCTGGCGCCATTGACCTGCGGCCCGGTGGTGTCGACGATCTGGATCTTGTCCTGGCCAGCCACCGTGCTCAGGGTCGCGCCGGACGGGATGCCGGTCAGGGCAATCAGGCTATCATCCTGTCCGAACTGATAGACGAACAGCGGATCGATGATGACGCTGTTGTTGGTTGGGTCGGGAATGCCGGTGGCGCGGAAGGCGACCGTGTCACCGACCTTGAGGTTCCCTAGGTAACCGATGGCATCCTGGAGGTTGGCGTTGGTGATGTTGACCGCAGTGCCACTGCTATTCCGGAAGGTGATGATGCCAGCCGCGATGCTGTGCTGGGCCAGACCACCGACAGGCACACCTGCCGTTATGCCCACATCACCGGCAATGGTGCCGGACGGCAGATTGAGCACATCGTTGGTGACCGTGCCCGAGACATCGAAGCCGGTGATCAGGTCGGGGTGCTGGACGCTGCTCTCGCTGTCACCGCCCACCACCATAACCGTGTCGGTGGATTTGGTGGTCTCGGTGAGGTTGATCTGGTCAGCGCCCCAGCCACCAATGATGGTGTCCGCCCCCTCGCCGCCGATGACAGTCGCCCAATCGCCACCGGGGCCGCTCAGGTCGATGAGATTGGAGCCATCGTCACCCAGCACCAGCCGCCAGGTCTTGGTGGTGCCCGACAGGTTGCTGCTGGCGGCATCGTTGCCAGCGGTATCCTGAATGGCATTGGCATCGTTGGCCGAGGAGGGATCGGTATAGCTGAGCGCCACCGTGGCGCCAGACGGCATGGACTGCGCCAAGTTAAGGATGACTTGGCTGCCGCTGACCGACAGGGAGCTGATCGTGGCGTTCGTACCGTTAAAGCTGACCGCGAAGGCCCCGATGAGTGGCGCGTGGGCGGCGTCCAGCGTCTCGCTGTAGTTCAGCGTCAGGGTATTGTTGCTGATCTCGGCGTATTGCAGGACGGGTGCGTCCGGGTTGACCTCTCCCGTCCCTTCACTCGGTATATAGCTCCCCACCCAATCCCCATCGACATCAAAGGCCATACGGAAGGTTTGGCTCTGGGCACCGCCCGGACTGGAAATCCGCATGTGATCAAAGCCACCGACACCATCCAAATCCAAGGGAGTGATAAGCCCCTCCTCACTGGCACTGCTATCGCCGATCCCATCAAAATGATCGGGAAGGCCATCGCCATTGGTGTCGTAGAGGTGATGTTGGGATGTGGCCCCGGTATTGCCCGCGCTGCCCAAGTAGGTGGGGTCGCTCGCCTTGGCTGTATCCCAGTAGAGATCCTCAAAGGTTTCATTGGTTGCCGGTTGGCCGACTGGGGTGCTGTCGAAGTCGATCTCCGGCAGTCCTTGGGTAACGGGGAATGCTTGATCGTTGACGATAAAAGTTGTGCCCGCAGTCACATCCAGTCGGGTGGTCGCTGAGTTCACACCATTGACGGTCTGGAAGGCGCGCAGATGGTGAACGCCAGCATTGCCATCGGTATGGAAGCCTTCAAAAATATAATTGCCGGTGTTCGAATCCAGCGCACCACCGCCAAGAATGAATTCACCGTTCGCATTCAGGGTGAAGGTAAAGGGACCCTCATCGCTAGTACCCTGCTGCCCATCATTGTCGCGATCATCAAAGAAACTGATCTGGGCATTGGGTGAGCCGGTGATCCTGAGCATTACCACGGGCGCGACATTGCCTGAATTCTGGTCACTACCCGTGGTCAACCCCGTGTCTACGGCCTGAAGCACGGCAATGGCAGGCGCGCCTGGGGTGTCACCGGGTGTGCTGCCAGTGTCGTCATTGCGGATGACCACCTGGGTCTCGCTGAACCCGAGGGTAGCCCCCGTCGGATTGGAGAGGCGCACACCAAAAGGCTCGTCGGATTCGGGCGTGGTGTCGGCGGCCACATCGACGGTCAGGGTCTTGGTCGTCTCCCCTGCCGCGAAGCTGACAGAACCCGAGGCAAAGCTATTGCCGACAAAGTCCGCTGCGTCAACCGTTGGTGAGTTAGCGGACACCACGGACCAATTCACCGTGGAGGCGCCGGAGGTGTCACCGGTCCGGGTGATCTGGAAGGTGACGGTATTCGCGCCGCCGTTGTTGCCCTCCAGGACCGTCCCATCGGTGGTATGGGAGCTGATGGAGAGCGTCGGCAATGTCTGCCCGCCGCCGGTGCCATTGAGATAGATCTCACCCCAATTCGTCCCGGTCAACTGGCTGGGGAGGGTGTTCTGGATAACGAAGGCGGCCTGGCTGATGCCGCCGCTGGTGCCGTCGCCGTCATAGACCACCAGGGTATCGGCGCCGTTGGCGTTGTTGACGGTGAAGGTGCCCGAGTCTGTGGCGTCGTAACCGCCGCGCACGAAGTAGTAGCCCTGGTCACTGACCAACCCGTTGGTGGGGACGGCGCTCATGAGCGCCGGGCTGTTCACGCCGGGAATGCCGGAACGCAGGTTGATGTGGTCACCGCTCCGGGGATCGTTGTTCTGTGCAACGACAGTAAAGCCGCCGCTGACGACATCGGCGCCGCCGGTGAAGGTGAAGATATCGCCATCGCTGACACCGGTGTTGCCACTATCGGTAAAGCTCACCGAGGTGGAGTCGCTCCCGGAGAAACCCGTCGCGCCAAGTACCTCAGCGCCGCTTTGGGTAAACTCGAAATAATCCGCGCCCGCGCCGCCATCGAGGCTGTCCGCCCCCGCACCGCCGGATAACCGGTCATTGCCCGCTCCAGCCAGGAGGGCGTCATTCCCTTCTCCGCCGCTGAGCTCATCCTCATTCGCGCTACCGGTCAAGGTATCGTTACCCGCTCCACCATCCAATTCATCCCCCATGGGATGGGCGGTCAGGATGTCATTGCCCGCGCCGCCCAGGATGAAGGCGCCGTCCCCTGTCAACATGGTCGAAAGATTTACGGTCGTATTCCCATCACCGCCAATAACCAATTGGTAGGAATCCCCCTGCCCGAACAGGTCCAGGGTATTGCTGTTACCGTCGGTGGCAGAGAAGGGGCTGGTGAGGGTGGCCAGGAGATAGTCACCACCTGCAACATCAAAGGTCGTATTGGTCGTAACGGTGACCAGATTGCCACTGATGCCGATGCCATTGGAAGCAATGGCAATCGAGGTCTGGGTACCGTCGGCAGCCACCTTTTGCAGGCTGATGCCGCTATAGTCAACGGCGATAACTGGTTCCGAGTAGTCGATCTGAAAGCCGTTGCTGGTCAGTGTTATTCCAGGGCCACTAGGCTCTGGTCCGGTGGTATCGACGATCTGGACGACGTTCTGGCCCGCCGCATTGCTCAGGGTGACCCCGGTGACGCCTTGCAGCTCGATCATGTAGTCGTTGTCGATGTCCGTGCCGCCGCCGTCTTGGAAAACGAACAGGGAATCGGCCGTGCCGCTGTTATCGGTGTCGGCCTCGAAGGCAAGCGTGTGCCCGGCGGCATTGTCGCTGCGGAAGTTTCGTTCCAGATAGGTGGTGGCGTCGTTCAGGTTGGTGCTATCGATCAGCACGGCGTTGCCGCTGCCGTCCTTGAAGGTGAGGATGCCGCTCTGGATGCTGTGTTGGGCCAGGCTGCCCACGTCGATGCCATCGACATTGCCGTTGGGAGCGAGGATGTTGGAGGGCAGATTCAGGACATCGTTGTTATTGCCACCGGCGTCAGAGACATCGAAGCCGAGAACGGTATCGTAGTCATAGGGATGGCTACTGCTGTTCGTGCCTTCATCGGTCATTTGCGTCAGGGTATCGGTGGCACGCGCTGTTTCGGTCAGGTCGATGACATCCCTGCCCCAGCCGCCATTGATGGTATCGGCCCCTTCGCCACCGACGATGACATCGTTGCTGCCGCTGCCAATGATCAGATCATCCCCGCCGCGCCCCTCGATGCGGCTCTGCCGGAAGCCTCTGTGATCGAGATCGATGATATCGGCGCCGTCGGTGCCGACAGTCAGTGTCCAGGCGTTGGTTGCCGTCCCTGATAGGCCGCTGGAAGTTGCGTCATTGCCAGCCGCATCCTGGATGGCATTGGCATCGTTGCCGGTGGTGGGATCGCTGTAGCTGACCGTTACAGTGGCACCCTGTTGCATGGATTGCGACAGGCCCAGGCTGACCTGGCTGCCAGTTACCATCACAGAATTCACCGTCACGGTGCTACCGTTGATGCTGACCGCGAAGGCGCCTTTATCCGGTCCATGACCGCTGTCGAGCGGTTCACTATAGTTCAGCGTCAGGGTGTTGCTGTCGATTTGCGCGTATTGCAGGATCGGAGAGTCAACGTTGACTCCGCCATCCACCAAAATACCCTCTGGTATCGTCCAGTCCCCCAGATCCAGTTCCAGCTCCTCAATCAGACGGCCGGCCAAGTCCTTGATCACCGTTCCCACGCCTGCCTTGAGGTCGCCCAGCTGAACCGGGCCGTTTGTGTCGCTGGCCTGCACGGTGTAGCTGAACGCCAGCGTGCCCGGCGTGGATTGGGTTCTGTCCAGATCGGCCAGGACCTTCCTCCCGCCGATCTCCAGTTCGAGCTGCGGCGAGCCGGTGATCAATACCCCTTCACTGAGTTCGATCTTGAACACCAGCGCATCGCCGGGGTGGTAGGTCTTCGCCGTGGGGAAGATCACTGAGGTGACTGCGGGTCCTTCAGCGTCCTCGCTGGCCTCGCGTCCTTCGGCCAGTTTGATGCCGGTCACGCCCTGGGCGTGCTCTATGATTTCCTCTAGGCTGTCGTAATTCGATGTGTCGTCGTCACCGCTGAGCAGCTTCGATGCCACCTCGCCCTGGATCACCGTTTGCGCCCGGATGACGTGGGTCAGGCGGGTCAGGGCATCGGTGCTGCTGCCTTCCTCAACGGCGGTCTTGATCATCTCGGAGGTGGCGGCAATCGCCTTGCTGGCGGCGGTGGTGAAGTTGGCGAGCTGGGTGCTGTTGAAGCTGATACCCTCATCAAGCAGCTTGCCTGCCGCATCATTCAGGATGGTCTTGATCTTACTTGCGTCGAGCAGGTCATCCTCCATCTCACCTTCACGCACGCTAGCCGTTACCCGGTCGAACAGGGCCTCGTAGATCGCCCTGGCATAGGTCGCCTGCCCAACAGTGACGTCAGTCCCGGCAGCGCCCGCAAGGGCTGAGGAGCCTGTCACAATCAGGTTCTGCAAGACCACCGCCTTGGCCTGGACCTCCAGCGCTGCCATTTTCGAGGCCACGTCGGCCTTGGCATCCAATGTGACGGCCAGCGGGTCGTACTGGCCGAAGTCATCGGATAGCGAGGTCAGTGCCAGGACGGATTTGACCTTGGCCTCCGCATCGGCGATGGCTTGGGAAGTGGGATTGGCGCCGACAAGGACGCTGACGAGGGTCGTAAGCGGGTTGATGGTGGTGGAACCGGCCACGGCGGAGAGCAGGGCATGATTGTCCAGCCCGGTCGAAGTGTCCACGCCGCCGGAAGCAACCAGGGTGCCGGTGCGTCCGGCGGTATCGAGGCTGAACTGACCATCTTGGTTCGTGGTGGTCGAGAGTTCGCCCGCATCCAGGACCCCATTCCGGTTCTGGTCCAAGAACACCGTGGCGCCGGAGAGATAGCCGTCGGCCACCGTGCCGGTGGCCAAAGTCTCGGCCACATCGGACACCGTGACGGTCAACTGCTGAACGCTGAAGTTGCCCGCCAGGTCGGTGGCTGTGACACCGACCTGGTAAACGTTGCCGCCAGCCATGCTGGCAGGGTTCTCGAAGTCCGGGGGGGGGTTGAAGCTCAGCGCGCCCGAATTGGCGTCGATGGAGAACAGCCCCATGTCCGCAGCATCTGCCAAGCTGTAGCTCAGACCGCCGCCCGCATCGCTGGCCGTCACTGTGGTGACTGCCGTGGTGTTCTCGGCGATGCTCAGGCTGGTGTTGTCCGTGAAGTTGGGCTGCGTTGTGTCCAGGGTGTAGGCAAGGCCCTGGGTGGTGACATTGCCGGCCGCGTCAGTGGCGCGCAGTTGGACGTTATAGTTGCCATCCGCCGCGTAGGCCGGGGCGGTGTAGGACATCTCCGTGCCGGTGCCTGTGCCGAAGGTGACAAACCCCTTGTTATCACCCAGATTAAATGCCAGCGTGGCCCCCCGCTCGGCGGAAAAATTGAAGGTCGGCGTGGTGTCGCTGGAGACCCGGTCGCCCGCTATGCCAGTGTCACTAAACGGGTCCAGGCCGATCGGGGTCAGAGCCGGGGCGGTGGTGTCGAGGGTCAGGCTGTAATCATTACTGACCGGCCCTTCGTTGCCGGCGGCATCGACCACCCGCGCGCTGAATACCTGTGCCTGGTCGAGCGGGGTAAAGCCGATCTGGTCAACCACAACGCTGGCTGCACCCGCCGAAGCGAAGTCGTAATCGCTGCTCCAGCCGCCCGTCCCGCTGGCGCCCCAGAGGTTGGTCATCAGCTTGCCAGGGTGGGTCGGGAGCGATCCTCGGGTGCCGTCTTCCATGTACACCGCGACACCGTCCACGAACCAGGTGATGGAATTGGGTTCCCAACGGAAGGCATAGGTATGAGTGCCTTGGGAGGCATCGAAGCCCAGATCGATACTGGTGGCATGCTGAACGCCGTTGGTCCAGTAATTAACCTGCATCCGAGTCGGGTCGTCGCCCAGGATTTCCACGTCGATCTCATCGTGGGGCGTGCCGTTGTAAGTAAAGAAACCGGTGACGGTGCCCGCCACCCCGGAAGCCCGGAGACTGGCCTGATAGGTGCCATGGCCGTAGGTATTCAGCGACTGGTATTCACCGGAGACCAAGGCGTCATTGACCTTGTCCAAGCTGAGGGTCATCTGCCCGCCGCCGAAGTTGACTTGGCTGGGGTTCCAGCTATTGAGGAAAACGCCTCCGTTGCTCCAGTTGGATTCCTGCCAAAGGGCCGTATTCGGGGTACCGAGGTTGTCGTTGAGAAGAGGGGCGCTGGCATTCAACGTCGCGGCAAAGGTCCAATTCTGGCCTTGGACGGTGGCATTGCCTACATAGGCGCCGTCCTGGTAGATGCGGACGGTTTCGCCGCTGGCCAAGTGGGCATCGAGAATACCGCTCAACACGGGGCTAGCATCATTACTGATGCCGCCATTGGCGATATTGCCGGTGTTGGTCTCCACATCGTCGGCAGCGCCGGTGATGGTGGCAGTGACGGTCGGGACAGTGGTATCGACGGTGAAACCATAGGCCACGCTGGCGGTTCCCAGGTTACCTACGGCGTCCTCGACGCAGGCGCTGAAGCTGTGCGCGCCGCTGCTCAGGCTGGTATTGGCGTAGATCCAGTCCGTTCCGTTAACCGTGGCGGTCCCCAGTCGGGCGTTGCCGTCGTAAAGGGCAATGACTTCGCCATCGCCCAAGGCACCGGTAAGGGTGCCCCTGAGGGTTGGGGTGTTGTCGTTGGTGCTGCTGCCTTGGGCGATATTGGTGATGGCATCGGCCGGGACGTTGTCATCCGCTCCGCTGATGGTGGCAGTTGCTGTAGGGGCCAGGCTGTCGATGTTGACCGCACGGGTCCCGGCTAGGCTGGTGTTGCCAGCCAAGTCGGTGGCGGTGGCACTGATGCTGCTGGCGCCGTCTGCGGGGACTTCGCCGCTGGCGAAGCCAAGGCTCCAGGTGCCGTCGCTGGCGGTGATGTTCTTGCTGCTGTTGCCCCAGGTAACTTGAACTTGGCTGCCAACTTCGGCTGTACCTGTCAGGGTCAGGCCTGCGGCCTTTTCGGCCGCGTTGACGCGGTCATCACCGGCAACGAGGTTAATGATGGGGGCATCTGGCGCCGTCTGGTAGATGATGATCGAGCCCTCGACATTGCTCCTCAGGGGACTGACATTGCCCGCCGCATCGATCTGGCGCAGCTGGACCTGATTGGCCGGGTAGATCCCTTCCGCCAAGGTAAAGCTGCTGCCCACCCCCGCAGTCCAGTTCTGGCCGCTGTTAGTGCTGTATTCCCAGCTCGCGCCCTGTTCGACTATGACGTTGACCTGGCCGTTGCTGGTGATGTCATCGCTATTGCTGGCGCCAGTATCTGCCTGCATCTCGGCATCCGGTGCCGCAGGGGACTGGGTGTCGAGGATCAGGCTGTGGGGCTGGCTTGGGGTGCCCTGATTGCCACCGGCATTTTCCACCACGGCGGTGAAGCTGTGGTTGCCATCGGTGAGCTGGCCCGTGGCGTAGCTCCAAGTCGTGCCGCTGACGCTGGCGGTACCAAGGCGGGCCGTGCCGTCATAGAGGACGACGCTGTCGCCCTGCGCCAAGGCACCGCTGAGGGTTCCGCCCAGATCAAGGGTTGCGTCGTTGCTCAGTCCGCCATTGGTGATGGCGCCGGTGAAGTGTCCCACGTTGTCAACCGCGCTGGTGATGGTGGCAATGGCAGTGGGGACGCTGGCGTCGACGGTGAAGCTATAGACCGCGCTGGCGCTGCCCTGGTTGCCGGCTGCGTCCTCGACACGGGCGCTGAAGCTGTGCGTGCCGTTGCTCAGGCTGGTGGTGGCGTAGGACCAGTCCGTTCCGGCAACCGTGGCGGTCCCCAGGCGGGTGCTGCCGTCGTAAAGGGCAATGACTTCGCCATCGCCCAAGGCACCGGTAAGGGTGCCCTTGAGGGTCGGGGTGTTGTCGTTGGTGGTGGTGTCTGCACTGATGTTGGCGATCGGTGTGACAGGGACGTTGTCATCGGCACCCGTTATAGCAACAGTTGCTGTGGGGGCAGCGGTATCTACCGCCATGTTGAGGGAAGCGGTCGCCGTGTTGGCATTGCCCGCCGCATCGGTGAACCTGTTCACAGCAACACTGGCCGTGCCGTTGCTGGTGCTA
>MGZB01000030.1 GCA_001801995.1 Gammaproteobacteria bacterium RIFOXYD12_FULL_61_37
CAACGCATGACTCGGGGTCAGAGTGATTCGCCATTTCTTCTCTGTATTGAACTTTCATCAACTACGATCTGCCAGCTTATGCTGGCGCACTAACTACTCAGGTAGTCAACGGCAGCCGGAGGTCGGCGTTCATGATCCTTGTGCCGAGGCGTTGCGCTTTGTCGGCCTGCCCGGCGGTATCGCGGCCAACGTGCGGCAGATGCTCTTTGGCGCGGCTTTGATCCTGGTGATCTGGTTGCAACAGCCCAAGCCGACCACGGGAACGGTGGAGTCCGGGCCAGCCGGGCGGGGTTGAATCGGCTGCCCGGTCGCGCCGGATTGAGGTGCGGGAATTGCGGTAGTTGGCAGGAAGCCCGCCAACATCAATCCCGTGACAGTGCCTGGAAATCGACATAGGCATTGAGGAGCCAGCGAATCATGCGCTGATACTGGGTGTGAGCTTTGTCGCTTCGGACTTGAAAAACTCGACGCTCTTCCTGCGCAAGTCCAGGGTCACTTTGACGCCTTCTTCACGAAAAGCCAAATCGGCCGGAGGGGAAAGAAAGTCTGGAACCGCCTGTGTCTTGCCCAGAGGGGCATCACTGTATTTGATTTTCGCGCCCGTAAATGACTTTTCCCTGGCGCCAATAGCTGGCGCCGATAATGCGGATCACGGGGCGCGACAGGTCTGAATCTTTAGTGTCACCCATCGTGGCAACAGCCGCCTCCTCCTACGCGAGGAAACCCTTACCATCGCCCTTGAAAACCTGGACACCCCCCCTGTTGCTGAACCTGTTCCTGCTGATCCTGGGCACCATGCTGGACATCTTTTCCTCCGTCGTCCTTATCGTGCCCCTGCTCCTGCCCATGGCCGTCGGGTACGAGATCGACCCGGTCCACTTCGGCATCATCTTTCTGGCCAACCTCCAGCTCGGCTACCTGACCCCGCCGGTGGGCATAGACCTCTTCATCGCCAGCTACCGCTTCAAACGCCCCATCGTGGAGCTATTCCGGGCGACCCTGCCCTGGCTCCTGCTGCTGGCGGTCTCCGTCATCATGATCACCTATATCCCCGCGCTCTCGCTCTGGATTCCCGGCCGCCTGGGGTGAGAAGCCGAGGGCGGGAATTCTCAGTGCCCAACCCGCTGCCGCTGCGTTAGTATCCGGGGCTTCTTCAATAGTGGAGCCACCCCATGGCACGTTTCGATCCGGCCGTCATCAGCGGCATCCAGCAAGAACTCAACAACCACCCCGTCTACTCCGCCCTGCGCGGGGTGGATGACCTGCGCCTCTTCATGTCCCACCACGTCTTTTCCGTGTGGGATTTCATGTCGCTGGTCAAATATCTGCAAAACCGCGCCGCCCCCATCTGCGTGCCTTGGCTGCCCACGCCCTCGCCCGCGACCCGGTTCTTCATCAACCAACTGGTGCTGGAAGAGGAGTCGGACGAGGCGCCCGACGGCAAGGGTGGCATCACCCACGCCAGTCATTTCGAGCTCTATTGCCAGGCGATGAAGGAGATCGGCGCCGACGGTGACATGCCCTATCGCTTTCTCGACCTGGTGCGCAACCAAGGGTTGGACCAGGCCCTGCAAGCGGACCTGGTGCCCGCCCCGGCCCGCCGATTCTGTACCACCACCTTCGGCTTCATCAAGGGCGACAAGGCCCATGAAGTCGCGGCTGCCTTGGCCCTTGGCCGGGAGCATGTCATCCCCGGCATGTTCCGGGAGTTTCTGGCGAAGATGCGGATCGACGAGCAACAGGCGCCCGTCTTCCACTATTACCTCCACCGCCACATCCATCTGGACGAAGACTTCCACGGCCCCCTGTCGCTGAGTCTGCTGAACGAACTCTGCGAGGGCGATCCCGTCAAGGTGCAGGAAGCCGAAGCGGCGGCGGAAGAGGCCCTCTGCGCCCGCATCCGTTTCTGGGACGGCGTACTGGAGACCCTTGAAGCCAGGCGCGGTTGATATCTATCGGGAAAATCGCGAACTCAAGGGTGCGATTGCAGGGGCGCCTTTACCAATAACCAGAACCTGAAAACTGTAGATTAGGTTCCAATCAGGATGGTTATTATCATGCCGAAATCCCGGTTTCCGAGTAGTAATTCATAGTCTATAAGCTAGCCTGTAGAGATACGGGGATACCCGGGTCAATACAAGAGATGATGAACATGAAAACCACTACATTTGCATTGATAACTATCCTAGCATTGGCAAGCGCACCGGCATTCGCGTTCCACTGCCCCCAGGATATGAAGAAGATCGACGCGGCGCTGGCGGCCTATCCCAAGCTGTCTGCCGAAGAGTTGTCGAAAGTAAAGATGCTGCGCGCCGAGGGAGAAAGGTTGCACAAGGCTGGCAACCATCAGGAGTCGGTGGATACCCTGGCAAAGGCGATGAAGATGCTTGGCGTCTAGTTCCTGTTGTTACCTATATTGAAGGGAAACAGTACGCAGAGGATATTTTCACCGCTTCTCACCACTGGGTATGAAAGGACTCGCCGCGCGGTCGGTCGATGCGTTCGTAGCCGTGGGCGCCGAAGTAATCGCGCTGTGCCTGGAGTAGATTGGCGGGGAGACTGACTGAACGGTAGCCGTCATAGAAATTCAGGGCCGAGGACATGGCCGGCAAAGGGATACCCCGGCCGATGCCCCGCATGACCGTGCCGCGCCATCCCTCCAGGGAACGGGCGATCTCCGCGGTGAAGAACCCGTCCAGGAGCAGGTTCTCCAGGCCAGGATTGCGCTCGAAGGCAGCCTTGATGTGGCTCAGGAAACGGCTGCGGATGATGCAGCCGCCGCGCCACATCAGGGCGATATCGCCGTATTGCAGATTCCAGCTGTAGGCCCCGGCCGCCTGCCGCATGAGCATGTAGCCCTGGGCGTAGGAGACGATCTTGCTGGCGTAGAGGGCGTCGTGGAGCTGCCGAACGGCGGCGTCCAGATCCCCGTCGAAGGGCATGGTCCCGGCCGGCAGACGCTCCGCCGCCCTCTGCCGCTCATCTTTCATGGCCGAGAGGAAACGGGCCTGCACCGCTTCGCCGATGAGGGTCAGGGGCACCCCCTGCTCCAGGGCGTCGATGGCGGTCCATTTGCCGGTCCCCTTCTGACCCGCGCTGTCGAGGATCTTGTCCACGAGGGGCTCGCCCTCTTCCCGGCGATTGAGAATCTCGGCGGTGATCTCGATCAGATAGGAATCGAGCAGGCCGCCGTTCCACGTCTCGAACACCGCCTGAATCCGCTCCACCGGCATCCCCAGGCCGCGCCGCATCAGGTCGTAGGCCTCGCAGATCAACTGCATGTCGCCGTATTCGATGCCATTGTGGACCATCTTCACATAATGCCCCGCGCCCCCTTCGCCGACCCAATGGCAACAGGGCTCCCCATCCACCTGGGCGGCGATGGACTGGAACAACCCCTTCACCAGAGGCCAGGCCGCCGGATTACCGCCCGGCATGATGGAGGGACCCTGACGGGCGCCCTCTTCTCCGCCGGAGATACCTGTCCCCAGGTAGAGAATCCCCCGCTCCGCCAAGGCATCGACCCGGCGGTTCGTGTCCCTGAACAGGGAGTTGCCGCCGTCGATGATGAGATCGCCCGGCTCCAGCCAAGGCAGAAGTTGCCCGATCAGCTCATCCACCGCCTCCCCGGCGCGCACCATCATCATTATCTTGCGGGGTGGCCTGAGAAGCCCCACCAGCTCCTCGATGGAACGGGCGCCCATGATCCCCGTCCCCCGCGCCGGTCCGGCCAGGAATTCGTCCACACGGGCGGCCGTCCGGTTATGGACCGCAACCCGGTAGCCCCGGTCGTTCATGTTGAGGACCAGGTTCTGCCCCATGACCGCCAGTCCGATGAGACCTATATCCGCCTTTTCCATTGACCACCCCGATGTGTCAGCTTCATACCGGCCGCCAGCATACAGCCTCGCGGCGATCCCGCGATAACCGGCCGGCAAACCCCTTTTTTTATCTGTTGTATTATGGGCCGGTAAACCTTAGATTTCACTTAACCGAGTTATTTAATCAACTATTATGGAGCGAGAGATGAACCTGGTATTAGACGCCGAAGGCTTCCTGGTCAATCGGGACGACTGGTCGGAAGAGGTTGCCGCCCAACTGGCTTCGAACGAGGGCTACGAAATGACCGACGAGATCATAGAGCTGATCAGAAAAGCCCGCGCCATGTACGACGCCAACGGCGTGGTGCCCCCCATCCGCAAATTCTCGAAAGAGGTGGGCGTAGACAGCAAGCGCCTCTACGACATCTTCAAGAAAGGCCCCATGAAGCTCATCTGCAAGTGGGGTGCTCTGCCCAAACCCACCGGCTGCGTTTAACCTAGATTCCTCGGAAAGCGTGGCCGTAGGTGCGAATTTATTCGCACCTACGGATTTAGGCGCAAGAAATGGGAATATCCGGACATTCCCTACCAACAGATGAATCCAGGCTTAACCGCTTCTAATTTCAGTCATTGGGTTACGGCGGGAATACCGCCTAGCCCAGTAACAAATTTTGCCTCCTGAGAATTAAGGCAAAAGCGGCAACCCAAGTTCCTTGAGAAATTCGTTGTGTGCCTTGGTGGTCGCCCCTATTTTCTTCTCTAATTCCACCAAATCCGCACTGACCGCACCAAGATCAATTTCTTCTTCGGCCAGGGCGGTGCTGATATAGCGCGAAATATTCAGGTTGTAGCCGTTAGTTTCGATCTCTTCCATCGGCACACGGCGGGCGTAGCGCTCTTCTTCGCGGCGGAACTGATAGGTGGAGAGGATCTTGTCGATGTGCTCCGGCAGCAGGCGGTTTTGCCGCTTGCCTTTCTCGAAGTGCTCGGCGGCGTTGATGAACAGCACGTCATCGGGCTTCTTGCATTTCTTCAACACCAGAATGCACACCGGAATGCCGGTGGAGAAAAACAGATTGGCGGGCAGGCCGATCACCGTGTCGATGTGGCCGTCCTTCAGCAGCTTGGTGCGGATGCGCTCCTCCGCGCCGCCACGGAACAGCACGCCGTGGGGCAGGATGATGGCCATCACGCCTTCGGGCTTCAGGTAATGAAAGCCGTGCAGCAAAAAGGCGAAGTCGGCGGCGGACTTGGGGGCAAGGCCATAGTTCTTGAAGCGCATGTCCTCGCCGAGTGCATCCGTCGGCTCCCAGCGGTAGCTGAACGGCGGATTGGCCACCACGGCATCGAACTTCGGCATCCGCGCCGGGTTCATCTCGCGCAACGTGTCCCAATCGTTGGTCAACGTGTCGCCGTGGTAAATCTCGAACTCGGAATCCTTCACCCCGTGCAGCAGCATGTTCATGCGCGCCAGGTTGTAAGTGGTGATGTTCTTTTCCTGCCCGGCGATCTTGCCGATGGTGCCGCCCGCGTCCTTCAGTCGTTTGCGAATATTCAGCAGCAGCGAGCCGGAGCCGCAGGCAAAGTCGAATACGCTGTCCAGGTGCTTTTTCGGTCCCGTGGCGGGTTCCTGACTGT
This sequence comes from Gammaproteobacteria bacterium RIFOXYD12_FULL_61_37, assembly GCA_001801995.1. Taxonomy (GTDB): domain Bacteria; phylum Pseudomonadota; class Gammaproteobacteria; order Chromatiales; family Chromatiaceae; genus YD12-FULL-61-37. The sequence continues at coordinate 5,460 of MGZB01000030.1, forward strand.
CCAGCGTGACGATGCCCGACAAGATGCTGGAAATCTGTTGCGGTGTGTAGAACTCGCCCGCCTTCTTCCCGGAACCGGCGGCAAACTGGCCGATCAGGTATTCATAGGCATCGCCCAGCCTGTCCTTGTCGGTGGAGAAATGCGCCAGTCCCTCCGCAATCGCCTTGATGATGGTGCATAGCTTGGCATTACGCGCTTCGTAGCCCTTGCCCAGCTTTTCCGAATTCAGATTGATCTCGGAGAACAGCCCGCCAAAGGTGCTGGCAAAGGATTCGTTCTCGATGTAATCGAAGCCCTTTTGCAGGCTGTGCAGCAATTCCCCGTCCTGCGTGCGCGCCAGCTCCGCGATGCTGCCCCACAGGTAGGCGGGTTGAATCACGTAATGCGTCTTGCGGCGCATCTGCTTTTCAAATTCGGCGGTATCAATCGGGTTCTGCGCATACCACACCGCCAGCGGCGTGCGGCGGTCGCCTGCATCCAACTTCGGGTAATCCGGCCCCAGTTCCTTTTGCGACGCCGTCTCGTAGTTGTCCGACAGATAGCGCAGGAACAGGAAGGACAGCATGTAATCGCGGAAGTCGTCCGCGTTCATCGCCCCGCGTAATTGGTCGGCAATGCCCCACAGGGTATTGCCCAGTTGTTTTTGGTCGAGTTCGGTCATATTACTTTTCGCCTTCCTCCGTCGGCCATGCGTCTTGTTCTTGCGCCATCAACTCAGGATTGGCATAGGAACTCAAGCCACCGCGCAGGCTCTTCTTGTCATTCTCGCGTAGCTCTTCAGCAGAAATCCGAACCATTTGTCCTTTATCAACAATCACGATGCCCGTGTCGGTCTGTATGGCGGTTTGTCTGGCCAGACGGGCGGCGCGTCTCATGGCGGCAAGAGAGGCGCGCAAATCGGGGTCTTGGGCGTTAGCGATATCGTCTTGCGTGTTCATTGGTTTTCTCCCCATTCCAGTAAGAAAGGTTCGGCACCTGCATTGTCGTACTTTGCCCAGGTAGTGACGCGAGGCTTGTAGTCTTGATCGAAGTGGCGCAATCCGTCCGCGAAACGGCGGCGAATCACCGCTTCCGGAATCAAGTGCCCGCCCTGACGCACCCGCTCGGCCACCCGCGCAATCGCGGTTTCGGCATTGGGTAGAGCCAGAAAAAACAGTGCAACTTGATAGCCCTGAGCGCGCCACTGCGAGATGTGGCGCAGGTACGCCAGCCCGGACAGCGTGGTCTCGAAGGCGAAGCTCTCGCTACGCCGCACGCAGGCCGCTATTTCCATAAGCATCAACCGTCCCGCCCGGATGGCCGCCGCCTCCGGCGCAAATGGCGACAGACCGGCGGCAATCAGATCGGCGTTGATGAAGCGCGGGCATTGCGCCTCTTCCGGCAAGAAAGAGCGGGCGAAGGTGGTTTTCCCCGCGCCGTTTGGGCCGGCGATGATGAGGATTTTGGGGGCTGTCATGCGGGTGCCTCTTCCAGCACGGGGAAAAGCTGCTGCATCAGGCCTTTTTTATGGGCTTTGAGCGCGGCAAGTTTTTGGGTTTGGGCGGCGATGAGGTCGTCGAGGGATGCGAGGCAGTCGGCGATTTTTTGTTGTTCGGGAATGCTTGGATATTTAACTTGGGCTCCGAGAATATTCTCGTTGTAAAGCCTTTGAATAGCACCGACACTTGGTGCCCAATTAATCAATTGGTAGAGATAAAACAGAAAATTATCGGCAATTAATTTTTCGTTGTTATCGAGCCAAACGATGTTCGAGTCCTGGAAATACGCGAGTTCACCTTCATAGCGAACCGTCCTTCCAATTGTTCCTGCGGCAGAAATAAGCACGGCCCCATTTTTCGGAAAAGGAAAATTATTCCTATAGCTTTCAAAAATTTCTCGCGAAATATATGCGTCTGGAACACCACCAAAGGTGCCAATTTTACAAAACGGTATATCACCAAGAGAGTTGGTTTGCTCTTTGAAAATTCGCTTACACATCCGCACGCTTCCGACTTCACCCAGCCGCTTCTCCTCCCACTGCCCCGCCTCCCGAAACTCGGGAAACCGCAGTTTGGGCAGGGTTTCGCCTTCGGCGGGGAAAAGCTGCTGCATCAGCCCTTTTTTGTGTGTCTTGAGCGTGTCGAGCTTTTGCGCCTCCAGGGCAATCAGTTCGTCGAGGGAAGCGAGACAGTCGGCGATTTTTTGTTGTTCTTCTGGTGAGGTAACGGGGAGGGGCATGGCCATGAAATCACCATTTGTGATGGCCATTCGGTCATGCCTGGCACCGGTACTGGATGCCTGCCGCATGTATTGATGCCAGCCCGTTGTCTTGAAATAGTAGGCGTAAAAATCGTTGTCGCTGCTGCTGAATCGGAAGACCGTATACAAGGGCGACATAATCCCTGTTTCGATATTGTTCTTTGAAATTGGACCCACCGGGGCCATTGTTGAGATGCGGGGGTTGTAAACGTAATCCCCTTTTTTGACGACAAAGTAGCCTTCCAAATTGTCTTGGTTGGCTATGTCCTTGTCAAAGTAGTCCCTCTGGTCAATCACCCCGAATTCGGCGGAGTTGGTAAGCACACGGTTTAACTCATCAAGGCTGTTTTTCTGTGTGCTGCGCTTTGCCAACTGACTAAGCGGAATAGTCTCCCACGCGCCCGCCTCCCGAAACTCAGGAAACCGCAGTTTAGGCACCCAGCTATGTTTATTCATCGACGCGGGCATCCTACAAATCCTCAACCCTGAATTCGCTATAGCCTTCGTAGTAATAGCTGATGTCTATGCCCTTCATGAATAGTTCACGGTCGTTAACCTTTTCGGTCAAGGCGGCTTTGAGCAGGTGCTTGATTTCCACATCCTTCACCACGCTGCGCTCCATGGCCGAAAGATAGTCGTCCTTGTCCACGGCATTCCAGTCAATCACGCGGTTGATTTCGTTTTTGAGTATCAGATCCAGCCAGATGCGTGTGGCGCGGCCATTGCCCTCGCGAAAGGGGTGGGCGATATTCATCTCGACATATTTCTCGATGATTTGCTCAAACGACTGTTGCGGCATGGCGCTGATGTGTTCCAACGATTGCGGCAAGTACATGAGCGGCGCAAAACGAAAATTGCCTTTGGCGAGGTTGACATCACGGAGTTCTCCCGCAAATTCATAAATATCACCGAATAAATAGGCATGAATTTGTGCAAGTCCTTTGAAGGTGCCAATTTCCATGCAGTCAATGTCACCGCTTTCAAATAGGTGCTTGGCCTTCTGCTTGCTTATTTTTTCTTCGGCCTTGTTCAGCTCGATTTGGTTGGTGATATTTAATTTGTTCTGCAACACCATGTTATGTGCTCCTGATCTGTGTGGTCAGCTGGCTACTCATACGCGCTCAGCCCCGAAATCTCGCGCCCCTGGGCGAGTTTGTGCAGCAGCGGGATGAGGTCTGCCATCAGCGCCAGTTCGGCTTGGGTGCGGGCTTTCCAGCCCAGTTGCAGCGGGGCCATGAGGTCGCTCAGTTGTTCGCCGTCGAAGATCATGCGGCGCAGTATGCCGTCTACAAAGCCTTGCAGGGCGGCGGGGGCGAGGCCGTGTTTGGCGGCTACTTCGGCGATGGCCTGGGTGGTTTTGGCTACCTTGTATTGGGCGTATTCCTCGCGGACGCCTTGCACCGTGTGGGGTTTGCGGGTGTCGAGGCTATCGATGTATTCGGTGAGGACTTCGCGGTCGTCGATGAGCTTGGCATCGGATTCAATCAGGCCAATCAACTCGGCGCGGCTCATCTTCTGCTTGCCCGGCGTCTGGCTGGCGTAGCGGGTGATGAGCGCCATGATGTAGTCGTAATCGATGAGGGCGGAGGCGAACAGCACGAACTCGAAATCGAGCTGCTGCACCTCCGGATCAGTCTTGTCGTCGCCCTTGTCTTGTTGCGCTTTCAGGCGCTGGGCGGTGTCGAGATAGACGCCCTTGAAGCCCTGCAACTGGTCCTTGGGCACGATCTGTTCGATGGCTTGCCGGTTGTCGTCGGTGAGGTCGGTGTATTGGTCGAGCTGGGTCTTGAGACGCTGCACGTCCTTGAACAGGTTGATGAACTGGCCGCGCGCGGCATCGCCCTTGAGCTTGGGCACGTCGTCGGGGGTGTTGGCCAGCCCTTGTGACTGCATGAAGTCGGCGAGCTTTTGCACGGCGGCTTGCAGTTTGTCGATGACCACCGGGGCCTTGTCCACCAGCCAGATTTCCTTGGCGGGCTTGGCGGTCTGGCCGGAGAAGAGGCCGATGGCGGTATCCACGGCGTCTCGTTGCTGGCGGAAGTCGAGGATGTTGCCGTAGGGCTTGGTGTCGTTAAGCACGCGGTTGGTGCGCGAAAACGCCTGAATCAGACCGTGGTACTTGAGATTCTTGTCCACATACAGGGTGTTCAGGTATTTGGAATCGAAGCCGGTGAGCAGCATGTCCACCACGAGGGTGATGTCGATCTTCTGGCGGTGCGGCAGATCGGCATTGGGGTATTGCTGATCCTTGATGCGCTTTTGCACGTCCTGATAGTAGAGATCGAATTCGCCGATGCTGTGGTTGCTGCCGTACTGGGTGTTGTAGTCGGCGATGATGGCCTTAAGGGCTGCCTTCTTCTTGTCGGGTTCCTGTTCGTTATCCATCTTTTCCTGCGGCAGGTCTTCCTGAATCTGCTGCACGTCCTTGTTGCCTTCGGCGGGGGGTGAGAAAACACAGGCGATGTTGAGCGGCTGGAAGTCGGGGTCGGCGGCCTGTTTATCGGCCTGCATGGTCTTGAACAGGGCGTGATATTCGATGGCATCGTTGATGCACTGCGTTGCCAAAACCGCGTTGAACTTGCGCCCGGCGGTGGCGGCGTCGTGCTTGGCGAGGATGGCTTCGACGATGGCGCGCTTGGCAAGCGCCTCGCCCAGCTTGGGTTTGTTCTTACCCTCGGGCTTGTAGTAATCGACATGGAAGCGCAGCACGTTGCGGTCTTCGATGGCGTGGGTGATGGTGTAGGCGTGCAGTTGCTGCTGGAAGATGTCCGCCGTGGTCTTGTAGCTCGCCTGCTGGCCTTCGATCTGCTGGGCGCTGGCGTTCTGCTCGAAGATGGGCGTGCCGGTGAAGCCGAAAAGCTGAGCGTTGGGGAAAAACTCCTTGATGGCCTGGTGGTTCTCGCCGAATTGCGAGCGGTGGCATTCGTCGAAGATGAAGACCATGCGGCTCTCGCGCAGCGGCTCCAGACGCTCCTTGTAGTTGCGCTTGTTCGTGCCATCCAGCGCCAGGCCGAGCTTCTGGATGGTAGTAACAATCACCTTGTCGGCGTAGTCGTCGGAGAGTAGCCGCTGAACCAGAGATTCGGTATTGGTGTTGGCTTCGACGCAGCCTTCCTGGAATTTGTTGAATTCCTCGCGCGTCTGCCGGTCCAGGTCTTTGCGATCCACCACGAACAGGCATTTGTCGATGTCCGGGTTGTCCTTGAGCAGGGTGGAGGCCTTGAACGAGGTGAGCGTCTTGCCGCTGCCGGTGGTGTGCCAGATGTAGCCGTTGCCACAATGCTGGTGGATGCAATCGACTATCGCCTTGACGGCATAGATTTGATACGGCCGCATCATCATCAGCTTTTGCTCGCTGGCGACCAGCACCATGTAGCGGCTGATCATCTCGCCCAGGGTGCATTTGGCGAGAAAGGCATCGGCGAAGCTGTCCAGATGGGTGATCTTGGCGTTGCCCACATCCGCGAACTGGTAAAGCGGCAGGAAGCGCTCGTCGGCGTTGAAGCTGAAGTGGCGGCTGTTATTGTTGGCGAAGTACCAGGTGTCGCTACGGTTGCTGACGATGAAGAGTTGCAGGAAACAAAGCAGGGTCTTGCCGTAGCCGTTGCCGGGGTCGTTCTTGTAATCGACGATCTGCTGCATGGCCCGGCGCGGGCTGATGGCCAGGGTTTTCAGCTCGATCTGGACGGCGGGAATGCCGTTAATGAGCAGGATCACGTCGTAACGGTGGTGGCTGTAGTCGGTGCTGATGCGGAGCTGATTGACCACCTCGAAGCTGTTCTTGCACCAGTCCTTGATGTTGACCAGCGTGTAGTAGAGCGGCGTGCCGTCGTCGCGCTCGAAGCTGTTGCGCTCGCGCAGGTGTTTGGCGGCGGAGAAGGCGTCGGGGGTGACAATGCCATCCAGCAGGCGGGCAAACTCGCTGTCGGTGAGATGAATTCGGTTGAGCGTCTCGAAGTGTTGGCGGAAGTTGGCTTCCAGCGTGGCGCGGTCGCGGATGTCCGGACAGTAGCTATATTTGAGATCGGTTAGCTTGTCGATCAGGCTTTGTTCGATCTGGCTTTCTGTCGTTGTCATCACTGGGCTCGGGGGTTGTAGATCTGTGAATCTTATTCTTTTTTGTGCGCTGAAGGGACGAGTGGACAGACCTGTCTGTTGATCTTGATCCAGCGCACCTCTGGCCGAGAGGAAAGCAGGGCAAACTCCTGCCCGATTGTTTAGAATGCTTGCCCCGATATTCGGGCGGCACTCTATCAATTGGATGTCAAGCATGCAGCCTTCCTCCGAAGAAAAGGGCCTACCCGGTCCCAGCAGCGCAACGGCCCTTGCACTGGGCGCCGTGGGTGTGGTTTACGGGGACATTGGCACCAGTCCCCTGTATACGCTGAAAGAGGTCTTCGCCGGCCCCCACCCCATCCTCCCTTCCCCTGAGAATGTACTCGGCATTCTCTCCCTGATCTTCTGGTCTCTCTTTATCGTGGTCTCCTTGAAGTACGTCGTGTTCATCATGCGTGCCGACAACGAGGGAGAGGGGGGCATCATGGCCATGATGGCGCTGGTGCAGAATTCGATCGCAGGAGACCACCGGGCCCGTTGGTTCCTGATGGTGCTGGGCCTGTTCGGCGCCGCGCTGTTCTATGGCGACGGCATCATCACGCCCGCCATTTCGGTGCTCTCGGCGGTCGAGGGGCTGAAGGTGGCCACCCCTGCCCTCACGCCACTGGTGATTCCCCTGGCGCTAGGCATTCTCATCGGCCTGTTCATGCTGCAACGCCGTGGCACCGCACGAATGGGCGTGTTGTTCGGACCGGTCATGGTGATCTGGTTCCTCACCCTGGGCGGGCTTGGCCTGCTGAAGATCATTCAGGTCCCCTCGGTGCTGGAGGCGGTCAACCCCTGGTATGCCTTGAATTTCTTCCTGCATCACAAGGCCTACGCCTTCCTGGCGCTCGGCGCAGTAGTGCTGGCCGTGACGGGGGCCGAAGCGCTTTACGCGGACATGGGCCACTTCGGCAAGAAGCCCATACGCCTGGCTTGGTTCATCCTGGTCCTGCCCGCGCTGCTGCTCAACTATTTTGGTCAGGGTGCCCTGATCATCACCACCCCCGAGGCCTTGGAAAATCCCTTCTATAAAATGGCGCCGGACTCCCTGATCTATCCCATGATCGCGCTGGCCACGGCGGCGACCATCATCGCCTCCCAGGCGGTCATCTCCGGGGCCTTTTCCGTGACCCGCCAGGCGATCCAGTTGGGCTACCTGCCCCGGATGGAGATCCACCACACCTCCCAGCATGCGGCCGGACAGATCTATGTCCCCTTCATCAACTGGACATTGGCAGCAGGCATTGTCTTACTGGTACTTGGCTTCCAAAGCTCCAGCCACCTGGCCGCCGCCTACGGCGTGGCCGTCACCGCCACCATGGCGATCGACACCATCCTGGGCTTTGTGGTGGTGTTGACGCTCTGGCGCTGGAACCGCTGGATCGCCATCTTCGGTCTGGCCTGCTTCCTCGCCGTCGATCTCTCCTTTTTTGGCGCGAACCTGCTAAAGATCGCCCACGGCGGCTGGTTCCCCCTGGCCGTCGGCCTTGCCGTCTTCACCCTCCTGTCCACTTGGCAGCGCGGACGGCGCTTGCTCCGGGATCGTCTCCTCAGCACCTCCGTGGAGCTGGAACCCTTCCTCGAAGCCCTCGAAGCCAGCCCGCCCATCAGAGTCCCCGGCACTGCCGTGTTTCTGAACTCCAACCCCGACGTGGTTCCCCATGCGCTGCTCCACAACCTGAACCACAACAAGGTGCTGCACAAGCGCGTGATCTTTGTCACCGTGTTGAGCAGCAACGTGCCCTATGTCCCGAGGGAGCGGCGGAGCGAGATGAAGAAGCTGGGCGAAAACATGTACCGGGTCCTGCTGCACTACGGCTTCATGCAGGAACCCCACATCCCCCTGGCCCTGACGGCCTGTGCCGACTGCGGCGGCAACTTCAATCTGCTGGAGACCTCCTTCTTCTTCAGCCGCGAGACCATCATCCCCAGCAAGCTGCCTGGCATGGCCCTCTGGCGCGAGCGGATCTTCGTCTGGATGGCCAGGAACGCCCAGAACGCCATGCGTTTCTTCCGCATCCCCACCAACCGGGTGATCGAGCTGGGCACACAGGTGGTGCTGTAGCCGCCGCATGAAGGAACTGCACGACCTCGAATTGACGCTCAACTCCCCCGTCCCGATCCTGGTGATCGAGACCCTGGAGGAGGCGCGTCTATTGCGGTTGCTGACCCGGCTCGGCATCAAGGGCACCCGGCCCCTGTTCCAGTGGACAGCCACCGACGGCCTGCGCCGCATCGAGGTGGAATTCGGCCACGAACCCGACACGTCCAATCCGGCCGATGCCTTGAAGCGCATCAAGCTCGGCGGCCCCGGCGTCTATCTCCTGCTCGACTTCCACCCCTATCTGCAAGACCCCATCCTGGTGCGCCACATCAAGGAGATCGCCCAGACCTTCGAGGAACGCAAGCGGACCCTGGTCTTTGTCAGCCACGCCATCGAGATCCCGCCCGAGATCCGCCACCTGACCGCCCGCTTCGAGCTGCACCTGCCGGACGGCGCCACCCTGCGCAAGCTCATCAAGGAAGAGGCCCAGCGCTGGCAGCAGGCCAATCCGGCCCTGCGTCTGAACGTGGACCGGGAGGCGCTGGAGCTGCTGACGCACAACCTGAGCGGCATGACCGAGACCGACGCCAAGCGCCTGATCCGTGCCGCCATCGAAGACGATGGGGCCATCACCCAGGAAGACCTGCCCGAACTGATGAAGGCCAAGCACGAGCTAATCGAGCAGGGCGGCGTCATCGGCTACGAATACGACACCACCCAGTTCGCCGAGGTGGCGGGGCTCGACAACCTCAAGGGCTGGCTGGCCGACCGCCGCAAAGCCCTGCTCGGCCAATCCCAGGACGCCCCCAAGGGGATACTGCTGCTGGGGGTCCAGGGCGGAGGCAAAAGCCTGGCCGCCAAGGCCGTGGCCGGGACCTACGGCCTCCCCCTGCTGCGGCTGGACTTCGGCGCCCTCTACAACAAATACATCGGCGAGACGGAAAAGAACCTGCGCTACGCATTGCGCACCGCCGACACCATGGCCCCCTGCGTCCTCTGGATCGACGAGATCGAAAAGGGGCTGGCCGGTCAGAACGACAACCAGGGCCTCTCCCAGCGGATACTGGGCGCCCTGCTGACCTGGATGGCCGAACGCAAACGCCCGGTCTTTATCGTGGCCACCTCCAACGACATCGCCAAGCTTCCCGCCGAACTCCTGCGCAAGGGCCGGCTGGACGAGATCTTCTTCGTCGATCTGCCGGACGAAAACACCCGCAAGAGCATCTTCGAGATCCACCTGCGCCGCCGCAACCTGGCCCCCAGCGCCTTCAACCTGGGCGCCCTGGCCTCGGCCAGCGAGGGCTTCAGCGGCTCGGAGATCGAACAGGCGGTGGTCTCCGCCCGCCACCGCGCCCAGGCCAGGGAGCTTGCCCTTAACGATGAACTCCTGCTGGACGAACTGGAGCGGACCCAGCCCCTCTCCGTGGTCATGGCCGAGCCGGTCGCCGAACTCCGCGCCTGGGCCGCCGGCCGCACCGTCCCCGCCCATTAATACCCAAGGCTTCGGATTTGCCCATGATCAGCCCCGCATTGCTAGGCAGCCTGTCCAATCTGCACCATTTGATGATGAATCTGGCGGAACAGATACCGGACGCGGACTTCAACCGCCAATACCACCCGGATCTAGGCTCCTGCGGCCACATCCTGGGCCAGTGCGTCTACCGCGAACTCTACTGGCTGCGTGAGGTCATCGGCGGGGACGGGGATCTCTCCAGCAGGATCCGACACCTCGTCGTGCCAGGGGAACTTCGCCTCAAAGCACAGTGCGCGCAACTCCCGCCCAAGGACCATCTGCTCAACTGGGCGGCCGAGATCCAGGATCATCACCTGATGCTGCTGGCCAACCCCAGACTGCTGCCGGAACACCCCTTGCTGGCGGAAGAGACGGGGATACTCCCCTTCATCGTCCAGGAACATGCCCGTTCCTACGAGCAACTCCTCTCCCTGCTGAGCCTGCGTCAACTGCAAGGCCTCACCACCGGCTACAGTCCCAAGGCCGTGCTCGCAAGCCAGACCCCCGCCTGCGATGCCGTCGATGTCACCCAGGGCGTCTACCGCATCGGCTCCCGCTTCGAGCCCTGGGCCTACGACAACGAACTGCCGCCCCAGATGATAAAGCTGAGCAACTTCCGCATCGCCCGCCGGCCCGTCAGCAACGCCGAATACCTCGCCTTCATGGAGGACGGCGGCTATGAGAGGGAATCCCTCTGGTGGCGGGGGGCGGAATGGCTCAAATCGGAGGCCAGCGGCGCCCCGAACCATTGGCGCCGGGATGACTCGGGGCACTGGTACGGCATCGGCCTGAACGGCCCCTTCGATCTGATTGGCGATGACCCCATCTACGGCATCAACCACCACGAGGCATCGGCCTTCGCCGTTTGGGCCTCGGAACGGGGGGGCGAAACGGCGGGGGCCGTCTTGCAACACGAATACCAATGGGAGACGGCGCTACGGACCCAGGCCCTGGAAAATCACGGCCGCGTCTGGGAATGGTGCGCCAATACCTTCGAACCCTACAGTGAATACCAGCCCCCGGCAGAATCCGCCTTGGCCACCCGCGACTTCGACGACGAACACCGCTCCCTGCGCGGCGGCTGCCTCCATACCCAACCCGCCCTCCGCCGGCCCAGCTTCCGCAACCGGGGCCTGCCCCACCAGCAATTCCTCTTCGCCGGGGCTCGGCTGGTGTTTCCGCCCAAGGATCAGGGGGCGCGGCACCATCAGGGGTGATGAGGAAAATGAAATAGGCGTATATCCCCCCTCAACTCCCGCTCCATCGCCTCGCGCATGCGGAATTTTTGCAGCTTGCCGGTGACGGTCATGGGGAATTCCTCGACGAATCGGATATAACGCGGGACCTTGAAGTGGGCCATGTTGGCGCGGAGGAAGTCGCGTAACGCTACTTCGGACATTGACTCGCCCGCGTGGAGCCGGACCCAGGCGGCGATCTCCTCGCCGTAGTAGTCGTCGGGGACGCCGAAGACCGCAGCCTCGGCGACCTGGGGGTGGCTGAAGATCAGCTCCTCGATCTCGCGCGGGTAGATGTTCTCGCCGCCCCGGATGATCATGTCCTTCAACCGGCCGGTGATGCGCAGGTAGCCGTCGGACTCCATGCAGCCCAGGTCGCCGGAGTGGAGCCAGCCCTGTTCGTCGATGGCCTTGCGGGTGGCCTCCGCATCGCCGTAATAGCCGCGCATCAAATGGTAACCCCGGAAACAGACCTCCCCCACCTCGCCCACCGGCACTGTGTGGCCGTCGCCGGTCGAGATGACCTTGACCTCCTGGTGGGGCAGATTGATCCCCACCGTCTCGGTGCGCCGGTGGAGGTCGTCCTCGGCGTGGGTGAGGTGGGTGATGGGGGAGGCCTCGGTCTGGCCGTAGCCGATCAGGATCTCGCGGCAGTGCATCTCCTCCATCACCCGCCGCATCAGGGCCACGGGACAGGGGGCGCCTGCCATGATACCGGTGCGCAGGGAACTCAGATCGAAGGCCGCGAAGCCGGAATGTTCCAGCTCGGCGATGAACATGGTGGGGACGCCGTGGACGGCGGTGCAGCCTTCCTGTTCTATGCCCTGGAGTACCAGCCCCGGATCGAAGTGGTCGCAAGGAATGACAATGCTGGCCCCCACCGAGAGGCAGAGCAGATTCGCCAGCACCATGCCGAAGCAGTGGTAGAAGGGAACCGGGACGCAGAGCCGGTCCGCCGCGCCGAAGCCCATGGCCTGGGCCGTGAACCAGGCGTTGTTGAGGATGTTGTGGTGGGTCAGGACCACGGCCTTGGGGAAACCGGTGGTACCCGAGGTGTACTGGATGTTGATGGGATCGTCCCGGTCCAGTTTGGCCGTGGCGGCGTCCAGTCCATCGAACGGCAGCCCGCCGCCAGCGGTCAAGACCTCCTGCCAGAGGCTGAAGCCGGGGGCCGGGCGGCCGCTGTGCTCGGGGTCGGCGGGATCGTAGATCACCACAAGACGCAGGTCAGGGAACTCCGCTGCATGGATCTCGGGGCCGGGGTCCGAACGCAACTCAGGCACCAGCTCCAACAGCATGGCCACATAGTCGCTCTTGCGGAAGGCCGGGATGAGGAACAGCCCCTGCACCTGGGACTTCTTCAAGGCATAGGCCAGCTCCCGCTGGCGGTAGGCCGGGTTGATGTTGACCAGGACGGCCCCGATGCGGGCCGTGGCCATCTGCACCAGCAGCCATTCGATGTTGTTGGTGGACCAGATGCCGATCCGGTCGCCCTTGGCGAACCCTAGACCCAACAGGCCTCGCGCCAGGCGATCCACCTCCATGGCCAGCTGTCCGTAGGTCAAGCGCCGTTGCTGGGGCAGGGAGACCACTGCCTCGTTGTTCGGATATCGGGCGCGGACGGCAGCGAAGTGCTGGGGGATGGTCGCTCCCAGCAAGGGAGCCTCACCGCCGCGATGGAGATAGCTTGGTTGTTTGTTCATGATTCACCCCTCCACCTACACTTTTCCCCTCCCCCTGCCCCCTCCCCCAAGGGGAGGGGGAAAAGAGCGGCGTTCCATTTCGCTGTAAATGACCGCGAGAACCTCGTCGGTTTGCTTGAAGACCTGATCATTCCAGAACCGCAACACCCTGAATCCTTCAGAAGAGAGCCAGCTATCCCTTGTCCGGTCATAACCGGCTTGTTCGGCATGCTGTCCCCCATCCAGCTCGACGATTAGCCGCCGCGAGAGGCAAACGAAATCGACCACATAGGGGCCTATGGGATGCTGGCGACGGAACCGCAAACCCTCTACCTGTTTCCCTCGCAACCGATACCAGAGATGCCTCTCTGCATCCGTCATATTGGCGCGCAGTTCCCTGGCTCGATCGATCCGGGTATTCACCCCCTCCCCCCCTGGGGGAGGGTTGGGGTGGGGGGAGCGACCACCTCCTCCACCCCCGCCCAATACCCATCCACCCGCGCCTGGATCTCCGCCAGCACGGCCTCGTTGCGCTCGGGCTTGAAGAGGTGGGCGAAGCGCCCCTGTGCCTCCAGGTAGCTGGCAACTGGCACCCGGCGGCGGGGGATCTTGGTGTGGACGACCTTGCCGTCCACATATTCCTTGAGGGGCCAGACACCGGTATTCACCGCCAGTTTGCCGATGGCCACCGACTCCTGGGGATCGAAGCCCCAGCCGGTGGGGCAGGGGGAGAGGGCGATGATCAGGCGCGGCCCCTTGATCGCTTTGGCCTTTTCGATCTTGCGGGCCAGGTCCAGGGGCTCGGAGCCGATGACCGTCGCCACGTAGGGCGGGCGGTGGGCGGCCCAGATGTCGAACAGGGGTTTCTTTTCGCCATGGAAACCGATGCCGGTCAGGTCGGTGGCGGTGCGCGCCCCGTGGGGGGTGGCGGCGGAGGACTGCTGGCCGGTGTTGCCGTAGCCTTCGTTGTCGTAGCAGAGGTAGAGGAAATCGAGCCCCCGCTCGATGGCGCCGGAGGTGGCGGAGAGCCCCATGCCATAGGCCGAGCCGTCGCCGGTCAGGACCACCACCTGCATGTCCTCCTCGGGCGGCAGGCCCCGGCGCTCCTTCAAAACATCGAGGGCGTCGCGGATGCCCTGGGCCCCCGCCGGGGCCGAGGCCATGGCGGTGTAGAGCCAGGAGCCGCGAAAGGGGGTGAAGGGATAGACCGCCAGCAGGGTCATGCAGCCGGCGGCGTTTACAAACACCGTATTCGTCCCCAGGATGTCGTAGACCTGATGCAGGGCCTCCAGCCCGCCGCAGCCAGCGCACATGGGGCTGCCTGAGCCCAGCAGGTGGACCGAGGGGAGCTGCTTGACGTTGGTGAACCGGGTCTCGCTCATACGAAATCCCCCCAGACCAACCGCAAAGAGCGCAAAGGAACGCAAAGAAAAAAGTTGGCATTCCCTACCTCCTCCAATGCCGATGAATAGGCAGAAGGACGAAGTCCAGGATTTTCCTTTGTGTTCTTTGCGTCCTTTGCGGTTAAACGCCGATTTTGATTCATGGCTGCTCTCCCCCCGACAGTCGGGCACGCTCCACCCTGGCCAGGGTCTGCAACTTCCGCGTCTCGCGCAGCTCGTCTGCCGTGTAGAGCAGCCGGGGCGGCGGGGCCTGGCCCTGTTCGGCGGCGTCGCGGGCGATCCGGGCCATCTCGAAGAACTCCTCCGGCGGGATGTCGCGCCCGCCGAGTCCGCCGATGAAGCTGGTCAGCAGGGGCATGTCCGGCTGGCCGTGGATGGCGGCGGCCACTTCCGAATAGAGCACCCCGCCGCTGCCCAGGGAGATGTTCTGGTCGATCACCGCCGCGCCGCGCTTGCCCCGCATCCAATACCGGAACAGCCCCTCCGGGAAGGGACGCAGCAGGCGCGGCCGCAGTAGGCCGATGCGCCAGCCGGCGGCCCGCAGGCTGTCCACCGCCGCCTTGGCCTTGGTGGCGAAGGAGCCCATCATGACGAACAGCTGTTCGGCGTCCTCACAACGATAGGCCTCGACGGCGGGCCAGTTGCGCCCGAAACTGGCCTCGAACTCGGTGGCGATGCGGTCGTAGGCGGCCAGTCCGTTGCGGGCGGCCAGGTGCATCTCGTAGCGGAAATAGGAGTAGGGGCCGCCACTCAGTACCGCCACCGCCTGGCTCTCGGGGGCACTGGCGCGGAAGCGGATTGTCCCCGCATCGAAGGGGGGCAGGAACTCCCGCACGGCGGACGGATCGGGGATGTCCACCGGCTCGCGGGTGAAGGAGAGGTAGAAGCCGTCCAGGTTGACCAGCACCGGCAGGCGCACGCTTGGGTCTTCGCCGAGGCGGTAGGCCATGAGCACGGAATCCAGCACCTCCTGGCAGGTGGCACAGTGGATCTGGAGGAAACCGCAGTCGCGGGCCGCCAGGATGTCGTTGTGGTCCGGCTCCAGGGTGATGGGCGCGGCCAGCCCCCGCGACACGTTGACCAGCACGAAGGGAGCGCGCCAGCCCGCCACGTTGTAGAGCATCTCCAGGGCGTAGAGCAGCCCCTGGCTGGAAGTGGCGCTGAAGACCCGCACCCCGGTGGCCGCCGCCGCCCCGGCCGCCGTCACCATGGCATGCTCCGATTCCAGCATGACCAGACGGCCCGGCATCTCGCCCTGGTCGATCCAGGCCGCCAGGGTCTCGATGATCTCGGTCTGGGGGGTAATGGGAAAGGCCGGGCAATAATCGATGTCCGCCAGGCGCGCGCCCCAGGCTGCCGCCACGTTGCCCGTGATCAGTATGCGGTTCATGCTGAATTCCTCATAAAACCGCAAAGGGCGCAAAGTACCGCAAAGGAAAACAATCCGCTGCTGCTTACCCATGCTTCGGGGAGATTAGCGAAAAATTCCAGCAAATTACTTTGCGGTTCTTTGCGTTCTTTGCGGTAAATCATCTTATTCACGCCCCTGCTCGCGTTGCTCCGGCACGGCCCGGATGGCATGGGGCGGACACTGGGCCAGGCACACCAGACAGCCCTTGCAATGGTCGTAGTCGATATGGGGATTGCCCTTCCCGTCCACACTGATGGCGCTGTCGGGGCAGAAGGTGCTGCACACCCACCAGCAGTGGTTGCAGCGTTCAGGGTCGATCACGGGACGCATCGTGCGCCAGAGCCCGGTCTGCATCAGCTCGCTGGTCAGGCCCGCATGGATCGCCGGGGCGGAGATGCCGGCCCCCTCGAAGGGGAGATCGATCCAATCGGGTGATTGCCAGGCATCGGCCGCCTGGGGCGGGCGTTCGGTAACCGCGCCCGCCTCGGCGGCCAGTAGATCGTAGGCGTGGCTAGCGACCCCGAGATTGTCGGCCACCACCCCCTCACCCAAATGGCCCAGCTCATCGCGGATCGCCGCCGCCAAGGCATCGGGGCCGATCACCCCCACCAGCCGCGCCGCCGCCCCGGCGCAGGCCGCGCCCACCTGGGGCAGCGCGGCCCGGCCCTCTACCTCTACCTCGGCGGATGCAGGCAACACCAGGACCCGCCCCGGCAGGGCCAGACGCCCGCGCCAGGTCTCGGCGGTTTCATGACTGTTGATCAGCATCAGACTATGGCCGTCCATGCCGGCCAGGACCCCGGCCGAAGGCATGGGGGCCAGGGTATCGTCGGCCACCACCGCCAGATCGGGGCGGCGGATGATGCCCCGCTCCAGGATGGGATTTTTATCGGCGCGCACGAAGGCGAAGATCGGCGCGCCCCGCCGCTCCGCGCCGTAACGCGGGGCGTCCTGCACCTCGTAGCCCTCCCGGAAGAAGGCCGTCCCCAGGATGCGCCCGGCGGTCTTCATCCCCTGCCCGCCCCGGCCGTGGAATCGGATTCGAAACACAGACCCCTCCCCGCTCCCCGTCTCCGGCCGATCGTGGCCGTCTGACTAAAGTAAAGCAGGTTTTCAGGGGGCGGATCGGGCGAAAGGGGAGAGAGGGCGGGAAGGGAAGGCCGGGATCGAGTGTCGATCCCGGCCGAAAGCAAGGGGATCAGCCGGCCTTGCAGACCAATTCTTCGAGGATCTTGCCGCTCTCCACCTCGTCGATGATCTTCTGGTACTCGGGGCTGATGGGGCAGCCGCAGCTATGCTGCTTGGTTGCGTGCAGGCGGGCCTGCTCGACGTGCCATTGGGCGACCTTCAGGTGTTGATCTACGTTCATGGGAATTTCTCCTCAAAGGGGGATTGGAATGGGTTTAAACAGGAGCGGCCATGATACCGATCTCTTGACATAGATCAATTGTCAGATCACCGACTGCGAAGCCGTTCCGGCCCTGAACTCCCCCGCGTAGCAATAGATCTCCCCCAGCAAGGGGTGATGCAGGCGAAAGTCCATGGCGAAGCGGTCTTCGTCCAGTGCCCACTCCTCGATGCGGACGCTCCCCGGCCCCAGCCACTCGGGGAGGGGAAACTGCACAGGGCCCAGCCTCAGTACATAGCCCCGGCTTCGATACTGGAGCCTGTCCTCCTCCAGCCATACCTCCATGCGCAGCCCGAGGAGGGGATTGACATACTCGATCAGGGCGTTGCCGCCGGCCGGGACCCAATGGCTACGGAACTGGACCTCGCGGCCGTCGGGAAATCGGATGGTCCGCCGCCAGTGCTGTATCCCACCCGCCATCCGTTTCTCCACCTGGGTCGGCAGGCCCTGGCCGCACCGGTTGATCAGCGCCCCCAGCAGCCGCAGGAGGTTCAGGTAGGGCTGAAGGTATCCTGGATACTGGATATCCAGCGTCCCCTCGTCCCGGTTGTCCGCGAATTGATAGTGGGCCTTCAAGGCCGGGGGCAGCCTCGTCCAATCGGCGCCCAGGGCCTGTTGCATCAAAGAGATTCCGGTCATCTCAGCCTCCCGGGTTGTATTTGAATACCATCAGAAAAACGACGAGCACCATGGCCGTGAAGGCCGGCACCCCCAGCCAGAACCAGCGGCAGGCATAGCGCCAGTAGAGCGGCGGCAGGTCGGTCCCCTGACGCAGGGCCGTCTCCGCCAGGTCGCGCATGCGGATCTGGAGCCAGACCACCGGCAGCCAGCAGGCCCCCGCCAGCAGAAAGAGTCCCAGACTGAGGCTGATCCAGGGTATGGCCAGCGACGCCCCCAGCAGATGCAGCAGCCAGAGTCCGCTGAGGGGCTGGAAGATCACCGTCGGCGTGGTAAAGAGCCAGTCAGCCAGCACCACATGGCGGTTGGTGACGGCAATGTGCGCCAGATCGCCGCTGCGATCCGCCATCCATTTGTAGAAGGCGCTCCCCAGGCCGGTGCCGAACAGCAGCACCATGCTGAGGATGTGCAGGTATTTGAGTAAGAGATAGCTCATGGGCACCCCTCCACGGGCAGGGGGAACGCCTCCATCGCCAGCGGCGGCCGGCCCAGGAAACGGGTCAGGGGGGCCGCGTCAGCGGTGCTGCCCTGTTGCAGCATGCGCAGGTTATCGGGGTGGAGCATGGGGACCAGGAACCGGCCGAGCCGCGCCGAGGCCATGACCAGGGGGAGGGGAACCGGCAGCACGGGGGCCGGCCCCTTGCCCTGGGAGCGCCGCAGCCATTGCAGCCAATCGGCGAAGGTCAGCGGATGCGCCCCGACCACATCCAGGGTCTGCCGCGCCGGGATATCCGGTTGCAGACAGCGCAGGACCGTGGCCACCAGGTCGCTCAGATGCACCGGCTGGACCCACTGACGGCCGTCGCCCACCAGCGGGATCAGCGGCAAGGCGGCCAAACCCCGGAACAGGTCCGTGCTCTTGCCGCCCGGCCCGTAGACCAGCGAAGGCCGCAGCACGAACCAATCCAGCGACAGGCCCCGCAGCACCTCGTCGGCGGCTCGCTTGGTCAACTGATAGGGGGTGAAGGCCCGCTCGTCCGCCCCCAGGGCAGAGATCTGGACGACCCGTTTGACCTCCGCCCGTTCGCAAGCCCGGAAGAGGGCCGCCGGCGCCCGGTGGTGCAGGGTCTCGAAGGACTGGCCCCGCGTCTCGGCGATGATGCCCACGGCGTTGATGACCGCCTCCACACCGTTGAGCCGGGGGAGCCAGTCCTCGGGCCGGAGCATCCGGTTGAAATCGACGCCCAGGCGGCGGGAGACGCCCTGGACCTCGTGCCCCGCCTCCCGCAGGGCGGTCAGGATATGGCCGCCGATGAAGCCGGTGGCGCCGGTGAGCAGGATACGCATGACCTTCCCCTCCGTTTGTGTCGATGGGGATGAATCTAGCCCCGGATCGGAAAGAAGACCTCCGGATTGATCGATCCGGAGATGATTTTTGCTCCGGAACGATCATTCCGGAGCGGTGCGGGCGGCGATCCGGCGGAATTGCCCCGGTGTCATGCCGGTGATCTCACGGAAGGCCTCGTAAAAATTGGACTGGGAGGTAAAGCCGCAGCTCAGGCCGACCGCCAGGACCGAGGCGGAGGGCTCCGCCCGCAGCATCGCCTGGGCAGCGGCCACCCGGTATTCGCGGATGTAGCGGGAAAACCCCTTGCCCATCCGGGAGTTGATCAGCTCCGAGAGCTGGTGGACCGAGATCCCCATACGCCCCGCCAGTCCGGGCAGATCCAGATCCGGGTTCAGATAGAGCCGCTCCTGGGCCATCAGGCGCTCCAACTGGTCCAGGAGCGCGCCACAGTCAAGATTGGTCAGGGTGGAAACGGCATAGGTCTCGCGGGCAGCCTCCACGACCTCGGTGGAGATCCGCGGGGCGTAGCCCAGGAGCAGATCGGCCAGCAACAGGGCACAACCGATGGCGATGGCATAGAGGCTGAAGAAGAGCCGCTCCGGCACCAGGGGCAAGGCCAGCCCCAGGGCCAGCACCACCAGGGCGACGAAAAACAGGCCGGCGATCAACAGCAGCTCCAGCCGGAAACGGCGGCGTTGGGCCCGCAGGGCATGGATGCTCCTCCCCAACCAGAGTAGATAGAGGGAACCCAGCGCAAAGGAGAAAGGCAGAGCGGCGCGGTGAGGCAGGAAAGGGGCCAGAAGGGGGGGCAAGAGATGAAGCCATTGGAGGGGGTGGCCCTGGGGCCGCGCGCGGAGCAGGGGGTTGCTGAAAAGATAGAAAGCGGGCGCCACGGTAAAAAGGAGCAGGGAATAGAGGGGACCCTGGATCAACCCGCCCCCCTGCCGCAGGTAGGTGAAATGGATCAGTTGCAACCCGGCGAGGCTCAACAGGAGTATCACGCCCATGGCGCGGGAAACTGAGGTTCCACCGGCATTCTCGGCCTGGAGATGCGTCATGGCCAGGACCGGCGCGGCAAACACCGAATAGCCAATCAAGAGAAACGCCAGGGACTGCATGGATGGTCAACCTCACTCTTACCGGAAATCTGTGCGTGGTGCGAAGTACATAGGATGGGTTGAGGCACGAGACCCATCAAGGGGCCGCGACCTTTTCGATGGGTCTAGTTCCTCGACCCATCCTACAGTTTTCATCCTCTGGGGTGGTGGGTCGCCTCGCCCATGGAGTGTGAAGGCTAGATCGCCGACGATTTCGATGAGCCGATCGACGAACTGTTTGACTGCCTGAAAGGCCGTGGCGCATGAGGCTGCTGTTGCTGACGAGCGACGCCAGATTGGCCCGTTACGGATCGACTGTGCGCATGGTTTGAGAGACTGTTTCAGGACCCAAGGGAATGAAGGGGCTGTGAGGCGATCCTAACCCGGATATTTCATTAATTCGCCGCGCCCTCGCTTGTCGTGGATCATTAGATTCCAGTCCCCCGGCACCCCATCCCTCGAAAACGGTCTAGCATGAAGGTATTTGGAGTTCCGGGATCGTTCGAGGGAGATAGAGTCATGTCGAAAAATATCGTTCTGCTTTCCGATGGCACCGGCCAGCGTGGCGGCGCCGGATACGAAACCAACGTCTGGCGGCTGTTTCAGACCCTAAAGGAGGACGACCAGCGCCAGCTGGTGTGCTACGACGATGGCGTGGGGTCGCAACGCTTCAATATCAGCAAGGTGCTCGGCGGCGCCACGGGCATGGGCCAGGCGACCAACGTGCGGGAGCTTTATACCTTCCTCGCGCGCCATTGGAGCCCCGGCGACAGGGTCTACATGTTCGGCTTCAGCCGGGGGGCCTTCACCGTCCGGCTCCTGGCGGACATGGTCGCCCGTTGCGGCCTGCTGGACCTGGGCAAGATCGAATCCGAACAGGGGCTGTACCGTTTGGCCAAGGCGGCCTACTGCGCCTGCCAGTCGAGCTATTACAAGCCCGCCATCGCCCGGCGCTTCAAGGATCGCTTTTCCCGCGACCTGGACGTGCCCATCCATTTCCTTGGCGTATGGGACACGGTCGGCGCCATCGGCATCCCCTTCGCCGAGGTACGCTACGCGGTGCATAACCTCATGGACTACGGATTCCGGGGCGACACCCTGAATCCCAGCGTCGCACGCGCCTGCCAGGCACTTTCCATCGACGACTGCCGCAAGACCTTTCACCCCCTGCTGTGGGACGAGCGCCTGGGACGGGACAGGGAGCGAATCCGCCAGGTCTGGTTCGCCGGTGTACATTCCAATGTGGGAGGGGGTTACCCCAAGCGGCAGATGGCCCTGGTGTCGCTCGCCTGGATGATCGAGCAGGTCAGGGCATGGGACGCCGAGCAGGTCGCAGCCCCCAGCGACCGGCTCTCTTTTCACCAGAGCGAGATCGAACGGATCGATCGGGAACGGAATGTCCATGGTCATCTTTATGATTCGCGCCAGATCTTTCGCTACCAGCCCAGAGAACTGGAGCGGATGCGGCGGGATTACACCAACGAAGGCGTCAAGCTGCACGAGAGCGTCTTCTCACGGATCAGGCAGGTCACCGACCTCTACTCGCCCCACAACCTGGGCGTCCACAGCGAGTCTCCCCTCCTGCGCGGCCCCGATGGAAAGACCCTCGTCACCGCCCGCTGGCGCAAGGCCATGGCCGCCGCCCGGCGGGTCAGCCTGTTGCAGCAGGGGATTTACTACGCCATGGCTGCCGCCACCCTTGCCGCACTTTGCGTACTCATTCCCTGGCCCGGACTATCCCTGGGGTTCTGGGCGGTCCTTGCCTCTTTCGGGGGCCTTGCCCTGGGTTTGTCGAAGCTGCGCCGGTGGCAAACCAACATCGCCAGCGCGGGCTGGGCGACACTGTTCCCGGACGGCCGGGCACCCGGAGACGCCTTTATCGACCGGTTGGCCGGGAACCCCATCCTGAAACTCGCCAAGAAGTTCGAATCCTCTGCCGTTCCCGCCATTCTAAGCGGCAGTGTGACCCTGGGTATGTTCGTGGCCGTTTTTGCCCTTTCCCCCCTCATCCATTTCGGACGCAAATTCCACCACTGGTGGATCTTCAGCCACATTGACCGCAGGGAGCTGGAAGTTCCCAGGAAACTGGCGCCCGCCACGGAAGAAGAGATCCTTTTCCAGACCAACATGCATCGCATGAGGACCGGCCTGCTGCTGGAGGGGGGAAGACGCTATGAGATCCAGGTCGAGGAGTTCCAGGGCTGGCGCGACAAAGACTACCCGGCCGACCCCAACGGCCTGCGGCGTCAATTGCCTGCCTTCATGCGCAAGGCAGCCCGCTTCACCTGCCTGCCGGGGGAGCGGATCTTCTGCCTGCTCGCCACCATCGGTGACTCACACCCCATCAAGATCGGCATGGGCACCACCCTCACCGCCGACCGGACCGGCGAACTCAGCCTCTTCGTCAACGATGTCGCCATCGATCTGCCGGTCTTCAGGGAACTTTTCTACATCAACAACCGAGGCGTGGCCCGGATCAAAGTCAGATACGGTGACACTTAACTAAATCCACATTTTTAATTAAATGTATTTAGTAAAGTGTCGCCGTAATTTTTCTTCACGTAACGCAAACGGAAGCTTCTCTTAACAGGATATTTTCGATATAAAGGAAAGCATGTTTGCCATTACAGAAGCAGAAGCAAGCGCCCTCTCGGCCCTCGGAAACCGGCTGAGGCGACGCCGCTTGGCCCTGGGCGAGACCCAGTCCCGCGCGGCGGCACGTCTTGGCGTCTCGCTGCCCACATACCGGAAGCTCGAATACGGCGATTCCAGCGCGCAGATCGGGGCCTGGATGCGCGCCCTGCGTCTCTTTGGCTCCCTGGACGAACTGGATGCCTTGTTCCCCGAGTCGCTCTTTGATGAGGCCGCGGAACGGCAGCGCGCCCCGCGACGAAAGCCATGATCCATCTCCACGTCTGGTTGCGTTTGCCAGAGGGGGACGTGTTCCGGGCCGGCGAGATCCGGGTGGCGGACCCGGACCCCCGGCGTGGCGGTCGCCTCCGGGGAGAATTCCGCTACGATCCGGACTATCTCAGTCATCCGGACGCCTTTGCGCTGGACCCTTTTCACCTCCCCCTGAACGACCGGATCTTTTCCGCCAACCGGCCCCAGTCCGGCATCCATGGCATCTTCGAGGATTCCCTGCCTGACGACTGGGGACGCCATTTGCTGATAAGACGGTTCCGGCTCGGCAGAAACGATCAATCCCCCCCTCGGCTGCTGGCCTTGTTGGGGACCGGTTGTCTCGGCGCGCTGGCCTACACAACCACCCCAGCCCCCCCGAAATTCCCGCCCAGCCCCGTTTCCGCCGATCTGGAAACCCTGATTGCCGCCGCCGGGCGTTATGACGACAACCCCGGCGAGCTGACGGACGACACGCTGGCCCTGCTGTTCCGGGCGGCAAGCTCTCCCGGCGGCGCCCGCCCGAAGGTCATCATCGCGCATCAGGGGGTGAATTGGATCGCCAAGCTTCGCTCCAGCCGAGACCCGGTCGATATGGTGCGCGTGGAGGCAGCCTCTTTGGTCCTGGCCAGGAAGGCCGGATTGGAGGTGCCGGAGTTCAGGGTAGAGACAATGGGCAAGCGCTCCGCACTCCTGATCCGGCGCTTCGACATGGCGCCCGAGGGTGGCCGGTTCCACACCGCCAGCATGCAGACACTCGCCGGGGTCGAAGGCTACTACCGGTTCGGCTACAGCGACATGGCCGATATCCTGCGCCAAATCGCCAGCCAGCCGGAGCGCGATCTGCCGCGGCTCTTCCGGCAGGCGGTCTTCAACCTTTTCCTGGGCAACACGGACGACCACTTGAAGAATTTCGCCCTGCTGCGTGACCAGGCGGGGTGGCGCCTGACCCCGGCGTTCGACCTGATCCCCGACGTACCCCTGCGGGGCGAACACGTCCTGGACATCGGATTGGCCGGAAACCACCCCAGCAAGGCCGGCATCGAGCAAATGGCGAAGGGCTTTGGGCTCTCGGCGGCGAAAAGGAAACAGATCCTCGCGGATGTCACGGCGGCCTTCCTGGATTGGGAAGGCGTATTCCAGGATCAGTGCGTGCCTGAAGAAGACTTGATGCGATTGCGCGGGGACATCGAGCGGCGGCGGGCGCTGTTGCGCTGACCGTGCGATTTTTAGTGCGGATAGGGTGACAGCTTATTCAATGCAACAAGCATATTAATAAATTTAAGGGGGTAGACGGTTAGAGCCTCCTGGCCCAATACGTAGGGGTGCGCCCTCCCGGTTATGAATGGTGACCACAATATGTAGGGGGTGGAGGCGCTAACCGACTACCCCTTAAATTTATTTAGTAAACCGTCACCGTAATTGCTTGGCGCTACGCGGGTTGTTGCCTGCCGGAGGGACAAACCCGTCGGCACTCTCCACCTGAAAATTTCGGGGCTCTACACCTTCAAGGTCGGCTTCACCCGTTACCCTTGCACCTCGCCTGCTTTCCTGCCTACGCATCAAACCGCCCGTTACCGTGCGTTCAGCAAGGCTGGATACTGGGCTCGTGGCTAACGATTACCCAGGTGGGAGTCTCACCCACTAAAGTTCGCGGCATTGCCAAGCCGCTGCTGGCCCCTTTAATTGGGGCGTCATTAACGCTTCCGCCGAATGACATAGGCGTTGTCTGCCAACGCAAAACCGACCTTGGGGTAATAGGCCATCGCACCGGGCGCGGACATCAGGATAAGGGATACCTCTTCTCCAATAATGGACTGGGTGCGTCGAACTAGCTCCCGGCCGATGCCATGCTTCTGATAGGCGACGTCAACTGCAAGATCGGAGAGGTAACAGCAATAGCTGTAGTCCGTCAGCGCCCGACTTACGCCAATTAAGCGGGCTCCGTCCCATGCTGAAATGACAACGTTTGCGTTCGCAAACATTTGCGCGATGCGCGGAATATCTTTCGTTGGTCTGCTAATGCCAGATGCCTCGAAGACACGAGCAATTTCGACAGGCTCAAGTGACTGGTTCTCGCGGTACTCAATCATTCAACATTAATTCCATTGTCTAAAGCGTGTGATGTGCCGAGTATGACGCCCAACGCCAAACCTCAGCGGACCCGCGCGCCTTTGGCGCGGGGGCCGCTGGAGGCGAATGTTAGCTGATTGACTATGCCAAGAGCATGATGGAATATCGATTAAAATCATTAACTACTGTTGGTATGAATATAGGCGTGGTGAAAGTTCCACCATGACCAATGGTGTTTCGAAGATCGTAGTAACCCTTGATGCTTTGATAATGATGGGATCCTTTGTCTACCAATAATGCTACCCTGTTAAGAAAGAACAACTTATCGGAACTTTTGTCATTTGGTAAAATATCCCAAGGTCTCCGCTGGTTCCAATCGGTAATGTTATCTTGGCATTGTTTAATAAGCTTACTGCTTTCCTCCCTTATATGATCTTCAAATCGCGTAAACATGAAAAGATAGTACGCGTGATCGTTTAGTTCTCGTTTTCTTGCAAATCCCCTCTCTTGATTCGAATCAAAATTATTGCGAGCCTCCAGCTCTTTTTGGGCATAGTGGTTATCGATTTCTGAATATATTACCTCCAACTCCTCAAAAATGTTCATTTCAATTTACTCCAAGTAAACCAAAGAAGTATTCTTTGCAAAAATCGGTTCCATTTCCTGTCTTCGGTCTACTATGGGCAATCCATTTTGGACTATCGAAGCGATCCGATATGTCTACAAGCATTACAGCGCCACCCTTAAGCAAAATATCAACCCTGCCGTTAGCCCCAATGATCCACAAGCCTATTGGCTTAATAGTAGCCACAATGATTCCTTCATGATAAATGTCTAGACTAGACAAAACTCGCTCAGGAACATCATTTTTTTGCATAAGCTCCTCATACATTCTTACGTCATTTCGCTCCCTAATTTCATACGAAGGGATTGGCGCAAGCCATTCCTTTATTAAAGAATAAAGTTTGGTAATGCGTTCAGCCCAATCATCTACTCTTCGTTCTATATGCTCTTTGGTTATGACGGCCTCTATCATTTGCTTCTCTCGTGTTAGTGCCCAAGAATGATTATGCTCTACGGCTAACATGAAGCTAACCGGACGCCAAAATGCGCAGCATTTTGGTGGTCCGGGTTGAGCGTAATGTTAGAGTTCATTTGGAAAACAGCTTCTTGTAAGTAGAAAAATAAACCATCGGATAGCCATCGCCAGAGCCCGTTAATAGCCACTGACCGGAATGTTTGATAACCGTGTAATTGGCAATCAAATGACCGCCATTAGGGTTGGATACCACTTGCGCTTTGGGCACATTTCTAGTCGGGCTTAAGCTGAAATGAACACTGGCTTTACAGCTGGTTTTCTTGCACGTAAGGGATACAACTTTATAGTTATCTACAAGGTCAATCATATCCCAACCGGGTTCATCGTAATTTTTGTCTACAGCAAGATATTTGTTAAAAGGCCAACTCTGGCATCTGCCGCAATTTAGTTCAAATTTCAGAAATTCATTCAAAGCTTCTTGTGGAGTACTCCAAGAATATGCTGCGTTCGAATACGCTAGAAAGATAATGATGGTGAGTAGTTTCATGACTCTAACGTTCAAATTGAGGGGCTGGCCGCCACAGAACGTGAACAGAGCCCCGAAAGTTCAAAAAACCGCAGGCCGTGAAAGAACGCTTATCGGCCAGTCCCGCTCGAATGTAGGGTTAGGGTGGAAACGGGCACACTGGTGAAACCGCGACCCAAACTCAGCGTCACCTTATCCAGCGAAACGTGAAACCGCCACGGACAAAAAAGCCCGCCGAAGCCACCCCGTTTAGGGTTCACCACTCGGCACTAGCAAAGAGGCACTGGTGTAGCCAAGGTCGAATTTCATTAGATTACGGTGACAGTTTACTAAATCCACTCTATATGCCACACCCCTTCTCGAAGTGGATCAGATCGGCCGTCTGATCCCACGTGAAATGCTTGATGCTCCGGACGAAGGCGTGGGACATCGGCGCCATCAGGATGGTCGAGTTCGTAGGATGCGGTGAGGCACGAACCGCATCAATCGCGGCACCCGGTGCGGTTCGTACCTCACCGCACCCTCTCATAGCCTTTACAAATTAATACTATTT
>MGZB01000031.1 GCA_001801995.1 Gammaproteobacteria bacterium RIFOXYD12_FULL_61_37
CTGAATGGACTGATCAAGCTATCGAACAGGATGGGGCGCGGGTACAGTTACGAAATCATTCGGGCTAAGACGTTGTATGCGAAGCATGCGCGTAAGGTTGGCAGTGGAGTCCGGGTAGCGGAGATCAGGGGCATCCCACAGACTGTCGAGTACGGACCACATATTCCTACCCTGGTTGAGACTTCAGAATCGGGCGGACTGGAATGATTGCGGTATCCAGGGAGCATGATCAATCACTTGTTCTGGCCAGGCATGATCAGGGAACCTGCGCCCGTGATTAGCGGCTACTGACTACTAGGCACCGTCGAACAACGGAGAACTGAGAGGCTCAACCTGCACAGCATCCCATTTGAACTGGCACCTCCTCGCAACGAGGCTGACTTTGAGCGCATGTGCGCCCATGTCTACGGAGTCGTGTTCAACGACCGCACACCCAAAATCAACGGTCGCAGGGGGCAGGCTCAAGGTGGCGTTGATATCTTCGCAAAGGAACCCGGAATCGGGCGTGTTCGAAGAACGCATATTTGGTCGTTGCGCCACAATCCGGGTGCCTCAAAAGTTGGTAACCATGCCAGGGCTACTCCAAGAGCAGGTTCGTCCGGTATTTGTGGCTGCGATACTGACCAACGAGTTCCTTCAGGAACGCCCGGATTCCGCAATGATCGGGTGATTTCCAACCAGACGGGGTTTCTGGACGGACGCGGATTTGGCCTCAATTCCAACCAGAATGGGATTGGAATGAAACCAAGTTTTGGCAACAGGAAGCGACCGAGTCCAACCCTAGAATGCAATTAGCCGGAATAAGATCAAGGGATCAAATGCCCGCCACCTGTGCCTAGGGGGTGTAGGTCGGCCTTCAGGCCGATATGTCGAGCTAAAGCCAGGCCTACGGTAAAGCCTGGCCCAGGCCCACCCCCCTATGTGGCGATCAGCAGCAGGGCCAGTTCAGCGGCGGAGGCGATGCCAAGCTTGCGCAGGGCGCGGGCGCGGTGGCCCTCGACGGTGCGCACCGACGCGCCGAGGGCCTGTGCGATTTCCTTGTTCTGGCGGCCGGCGGCGACGAGGCGGGCGACCTCCCGTTCGCGTTCGGTGAGGGTTTCCAGACGGGCGTTCGCCTCGCGTCGCGCCCGCGCCTGGACATCACGGGCGAGGGCCTCCTGGATGCGGTCGAGCAGCAGTTGCTCGTCGATGGGCTTCTGCACGAAATCCACCGCCCCCAGACGCAGGGCGCGCGTCGCCATGGGGATGGTGCCGTGGCCCGAGAGCATGATCACCGGCAGGTCGATCCGCATCTGCCGCATGCGTTCGAGGAACTCCATGCCGCCCATGCCGGGCATGCGCACGTCGAGCACCAGGCAGCCGCTATCGGCGTCGGGACGCCAGTCGGCGAGGAATTCAGCAATGCCGTGGAAGGTGCGCGTCCCCAGGCCGACCGAGCCGATCAGCCAGGCGAGCGCAACACAGACATCGGGGTCGTCGTCGATGACAAAAACCAGGGGCTTCTTCGCAACGACCGCGCCCGTCATCGCGGCCCCCCGTCTTCCGCCACCGGCAGCCGTAGCGAGAGCAGCAGACCGCCCTCGGGCGCCGGTTCGGCCCGGATTCGACCGCCGTGGTCCTCGACAATGGTCTGGCAGATGGCGAGGCCGAGGCCGAGGCCGACGCCATCGGGCTTGGTGGTGAAGAAGGGTTCGAACATGCGCTGCCGCTGGGCAGGCACGAGGCCGGGGCCGTTGTCCCACACGCTCAGCTCCACCGCTTGGCGATCTCCCCTGGTGCGGACCAGCACGCGCCCCTCGCGCTGCCCGGTCTGGCGCGCGGCATGGATGGCGTTGGCCAGCAGGTTGAGCATGACCTGTTCCAGTTGCACCTTGTCGCCGAGCACCGGCGGCAGGTCCGGCGCCAGTTCGTCCAGCAGGCGGACGGGGCGGACGCCGCGCTCTCCCTTGCCGAGACGGGAGAGTTCCAGCATCTCGCGCACCACCCGGTTGATGCAGACGCGGGTCTTCTCCGGCGCCTGCCGCGTCACCAGCCCGCGTACGCGGGTGACGATCTCGGAGGCGCGGTGGGTGTGGGCGATGGCGGCTTGCAGCACGTCGAGCATCTGGGCGTTGTTGAGTTCACCGCGGCGCGCGCGCCGCAGGGCGCCGGACAGCGTGTAGGTAATGGCCGCCAGCGGCTGGTTGATCTCGTGGGCGAGACCGGCCGCCAGCTCGCCGAGCTGGTGGAGGCGCGCGGCGCGCTCGATCTCGGTCAGCTTGCGGCTGGCGGCGGGGCTTCCGTTGGGCATGGGGCGGTATCCGTAATTCGCCGGCGCAGCGCGCGCCGTACTTCGTTGATGAACCGGCCGTGGTTGAACTCGGCCTTCTCCATGACGCGCAGCACATGGCCGTTGAGCGAGCGCCGGTCCTCGTCCGTGAGGATCTTGGCGGTGACGATCAGCACCGGGATGGCGGCGGTCGCGGGGTCTTCCTTGAGGCGCTCGACCACCTCGAAGCCCGACATCTCCGGCATCATCAGGTCAAGCACGATCAGGTCCGGGCGCTCGGCGCGGGCCAGGGCCAGCCCTTCCGCGCCGCCGGGGGCGGACAGCACGCGGTAGTTGCCCTGGGCGAGGTGGGCGGTGAACAGCTCCACCGCGCGCGGGTCGTCGTCCACCAGCAGTACCGCCGGAGGGCCGCCGTCGGCACGGGCGAAGTCCAGCACCGAGAGCGCCTGTTTCAGCTCCCGGCGGCTGTAGGGCTTCTGCAAGACCTTGGCCGCGCCCAGGGACATGCCCTTGCCGCTGTCGGCGATGATCGAAAGGATGACCACCGGCACCCCGGCCAGCCGCTCGTCCTGCTTGAGCCGCTCCAGCAGTTCCCAGCCGTCCATGCCGGGCAGGAGGATATCCAGGGTGAAGAGGTCGGGCCGGCGCCCGGCGGCGAGCCGGAGGGCATCCTCCGCCGAGCGGGCGCGCAGCACCTCGATGCCTTCGGCGGCCAGTTGGGCGCGGATCAGTTCGGCCGCCAGGTCATCGTCCTCCACCACCAGCGCCAGGGGGACTGCGGGAGCTGCCTTGTCCATCCCACTCCGCCCTTCCCCAAACGGAAGCGGGGAACTATGCCACGGCAGCCAAAGGGTGAAACGGGCTCCTGCCCCCGGCACGTTCTCCGCCGCCACCGTGCCGCCCATCAAAGCGGCCAGGCGCCACACCAAGGCCAGCCCCAGGCCGGTGCCGCCCTGGGCGCGGGTGAGCGAACCGTTCAGCAAGGCAAAGGGCTCGAACAGCCTTTCGCGCAGTTCGGGCGCGATGCCGGGGCCGTTATCTGCCACAGCCAGCTCCAGGTACTCGGCGGCCTCTTGCCCCGGCGCCTGGGGCAGCGGCGGGCGTACCGTCCGCCGGGCGCGCAGACTGACGGCGCCGCCTTCCGGGGTGAATTTCACCGCGTTGGCCAGCAGCTTGGCGAGGATCTGGCTCAGGCGGCGCGGGTCCAGCCGCAGGTTGCCCAGGGCCGGGGCGATTTCGGCAGTGAAGGTCAGGTGCTTGGCCGCCATCGCAGCCCGCTGCCGCGCGACGGATTCGTCGAGCAGCAGGGCGAGGTCGCAATCCTCCGGCGCCAGGGCGAAGCGGCCGGCCTCGATGTGGGAGAGGTCGAGCAGATCGTCCACCAGGGCCGACAACTGGCTGCCCGCCTGGCAGATCTCGTCGAGATGGTCCTTCTGGCGCGGGCTCACCTCACCGTCGAGGCCGTCGCGCAGCATCTCGGAGAAGCCGATGATGGCGTTGAGCGGTGTCTTCAGCTCGTGGGACATGGTGGCGAGAAACTGGGTCTTGTGCCGGTTGGCATTTTCCAGTTCGGCGTTCTTGCGCCCAGCCGCCTCATAGGCCTCGCTCAGGGCGCGCTCAGCCTCGGCGCGGGCGGCGATCTCGCGCTGCAAGCCGGCGTTGTGTTGCTCCAGATCCTCGCAGATCCAGGATTGCAGAAGGCGTTTCAGACGGGATGGGGTCATGGGCCTTCCCTCTCATGCCGGGGAAAACCGCAGCCCGCACAACCTTCCGGCGCGGCCAACGATGTTGGTGTTGGTTGGTTGGTTGGTTGGTTGGTTGGTTGGTCAACAGCAAACTCCCCATTTCCGCCGCCGGCAAGGGCCGGCTGAAGAGATAGCCTTGCATCTCGTCGCACTGGCGTACCCGCAGGAAGTCGCGCTGTTGCTCGGTTTCGACACCCTCGGCGATGACCTTCAGTTTCAGGCTGTGCGCCAACTCGATCACGGCGGTGGCGATGGCGGCATCGTCCGGGTCGGTGGTGATGTTGCGCACGAAGGACTGGTCGATCTTGAGTTTGTGGATGGGGAGGCGCTTGAGGTAGTTGAGCGAGGAGTAACCGGTGCCGAAGTCGTCTACGGCGAAGGTGATGCCGTGCGTCTCCAGTTCGTCCAGCACGGCGATGGCGCCTTCCGGATCATGCATCACCATGCTCTCGGTGACTTCCAGTTCCAGCAGGCGTGCATCCAGCCCGGTCTCCGCCAGCACGCCGAGGATGGTCTCTGTCAGGCCGGGGGCGCGGAACTGACGGGCCGAGAGGTTGACCGACAGGCGCAGTTCCGGCAGCCCGGCGGCGCGCCACGCCTGAGCTTGGCGGCAGGCCTCCCGCAATACCCATTCGCCCAAGGGCACAATCAGACCGGTCTCCTCGGCCGAGGGGATGAACTCGCCGGGGGAGATGAGGCCACGCCCCGGCTGGCGCCAGCGCACCAGGGCCTCGACGCCGGTGATGGCGCCGCTGATCAGGTCCACCTGGGGCTGGTAGTGGAGCAGGAATTCGCCGTGCTCCAGGGCCTGGCGCATGTCCCTTTCCAGGTCGAGCCGCGCCAGCATCCGCCGGTTCATCTCCGCTGCGTAGAACTGGAAGGTATTGCGCCCCGCCTCTTTAGCGCGAAAAAGCGCGGTGTCGGCGTTGCGCAGTAGCGTCGCCTGATCCTCGCCATCGCGCGGGCAGAGGGCGACGCCGAGGCTGGCGGTGACCACGAGTTCGCGCCCGGCGCAGGCAAAGGGCTCCGCCATCGCCGCCAGCAATTTGCGGGCGGTACTGGCCACGTCTTCTTCTTGCGCCATCTCAGCCAGCACCACCACGAATTCATCGCCGCCATTGCGCGCGACCGTATCACCCGCGCGCACCGAAGTGGTGAGCCGCTCGCCGGCCGCGACGAGGAGCCGGTCGCCGGTTTCATGGCCGAGGCTGTCATTGATGACCTTGAAGTTGTCGAGATCGAGGAACAGCACCGCGACCAGGCTGCCGTGGCGGCGGGCGTGGTTGATTGCCTGACCGATCCGGTCGGCGAGCAGGTTGCGGTTGGGCAGGCCGGTGAGGGCATCGTGGTGCGCCTGGTATTCGAGTTGCGACTGGTAGCGGCGGCGCTCTTCGATGTCGTGGCAGGTGCCGAGATAGCCGGCGAACTCGCCGTCCAGGTCGGTGTAGGGCGCCCCATGATCCAGCAGCCAGTGGTAGCGGCCGTCGCGGTGGCGCGTGCGGTACTCCAGGACGAAGGGCTCGCGCCGGTTGAAGGCGGAGAGAAAGGTACCCAGGCGGCGCTCGCGGTCTTCGGGATGGGTGCCCTCGGCCCAGCCGTCGCCCAGCTCCTGTTCCAGAGTGCGTCCGGTGAAGTCCAGCCAGGCGCGGTTGACGTAGTCGCACTTGCCGTCCCGGTCCACGCGCCAGATCGGGTTGGGGAACTGCTGCATCAGTTTGAGGTGGAAATCGAGCGAGGATTGCAGGCGTTGCTCCAACAACTTGAAATGCACGATGTCGCGCATGATGCTGGAGTAGTAAGTTACGGCGCCGCCCTCGTCCCTGTGGGCGATGATCACCTGGGACACCGGGATATCCTGACCGGCGCGCGAGCGCAACAGGCACTCCCCTGACCAGAGCCCAGACCATGCCGCAGCCGGCAAGGCGGTGTGAAAAATACGCTCACTCACCTCGGGCGGATGAAAGTCCGGAATGCTGTAGGGACCGAGGTCTTCGGTCTCGCCCAGGCCGAGCACCCGGCGTCCGGCGCGGTTGAGGTAGAGCAGGTTGCC
The DNA here is from genome assembly GCA_001801995.1 of Gammaproteobacteria bacterium RIFOXYD12_FULL_61_37. Classification (GTDB taxonomy): domain Bacteria; phylum Pseudomonadota; class Gammaproteobacteria; order Chromatiales; family Chromatiaceae; genus YD12-FULL-61-37. The sequence continues at coordinate 6,065 of MGZB01000031.1, forward strand.
GTCCGGCGTGGTGGTGCCGACGATGTCGGTGGTGGCTTCAAGGATGGCGGCCAGGACGGCGTTCTCCCGCGCCCGGCGGTCGATCTCCGCGATCAACCCGGCAGTCTGGGCGGCGGTGGCGTTGAAGGTCAGCACCAGTTCGCCGATCTCGTCGCTGGAATGGAAATCCATGCGCACCGTCCGTTCGCCGGCGGCAAAGCGCCGGGTGAAATCCGCCAGTTTGAGAATGGGCGCGGTGACCTTTGAACGGACGAACAGGAAGACGCCGAGCATGAGCAGGACTTCCAGTGCCTGCACCGAGTAGATGATGAGGTCGGCCCGCCGGTGACCGGTCTGCACGGATTTGTCGAGGGCGCCCACCAGCCGGTCGGCCTCTTTCAACAGCACCAGCGACCAGGCCGCCACGGCGCCCTGGGAGAGGCGCCGCGCCTCCCGGTCAGGCCCCGTCAGCACCTCTTCCAGCGCCGCGTGCTGTAGGGATCGGAGGCGGTCGATCTTTTCCAACTGTCTTTCCAGACCGTCGTCGGCACTGCGCATCAGGGAGGGGACATCGCCCACCTGGCGGGCCAACTGGGCGTAATACCGCTCGAACTCAATCTCAAAGGCACGCGCCGCCTGCCCGGCGCCCGCATTCAGCTCCAGCGCGACACCGGCGGAGCCCAACGCAATCTGCTGGGAGAGGTAACGCAGCCGCCCGGTCAGATTGGTGATGCCAGCCACATTGATGATGCCGTCGTGCAACTGCTCGGCAAAATAGAGGTTGCCTGTGGCCAGGGACGCCAGCAGCAGGAATACCGCCCCCAGTTTGAGGCTTATCGACAAACGGCGGGGCATGGCAATGGAATGGGGCGGGGAGATCGTGTCCACCATGGCGGCGGCAGTCCTAACGCGGCCGGCCGGCCGTCGGCGCCAGCAGGTCCTTGTAGCTCACCGGCTTGGACAGATAGCCGTCGCAACCTGCGGCGAGAATGCGCTCCTCGTCGCCGGCCATGGCGAAGGCGGTCAGGGCGTAGATGGGAACGTGGCGGGTGGACGGATCGGCCTTGAGTTGCCGGGCGGCCTCCAGCCCGTCCATGCCGGGGAGCTGGATGTCCATGAAGATGAGATCGGGGAGCGACTCGCGCGCGATACATATGCCCGCTACGGCATCGGCGGCCTGCAAGACCCGGTGTCCAGCGCCCTCCAGCACCGCTGTGACAAACTTCATGTTTGTCGGATTGTCCTCGACGACCAGGATCAAGCTCACTGCCAACCTCCCCCTGTGGTTTCCCTTATTTCAAGGGTAGCTTTCCGCCGCCACAAAGCAAGGGCAAAGGCACAGGCACAGGGATTTCCGTCCCGGCAGTGCGCCTGTCGGGTGCGCTCAAGGATTCCCGTCCGGGGAGCACTTACCCTCGTAGACGGCCATGATCGTGTGCAACTCCTGGAGGACGAGCCGGATCTCCTGCCCACTCAGCTCCAGGGTCTCCGGCAGGCTGTCGCCCCGTTCCAGAACGGCCATGTCCCGCCAGACGGAACGGCACCCTTTCTGGCAAAGGGCCTCGACACAATGACCGATCCGATCGGACAACATCAGGGCCAAAAAAATGCCGTCGAAGCGACGGCATGAAAGATATGAAAATAAGCCCGCACCGATGGATTACTCGGAATCGAGGGTATCCACCCGGTCACGCAACTCCTTGCCCGGCTTGAAATGGGGGACGTATTTCCCAGGCAGGGCAACCGCCTCGCCGGTTTTGGGATTGCGCCCCATACGCGGCGGACGGAAGTGGAGTGAGAAACTGCCGAAGCCGCGAATCTCGATGCGATCTCCAGAGGCAAGGGCATTACTCATCTGTTCGATGATGCATTTCACTGCCAACTCGATGTCTTTTTGCGCCAGGTGGCTTTGACCCCTGGCGATGAGTTCTATCAGTTCCGATTTTGTCATGCTCAAACAGTCCGTCCTCCGGTCAGGGGCGAACCCCTGACCGCGGCAGTTGCTTAGTTATTTTGTTCCATCTGTTCCTTGAAGAGGTCACCCAGTGTCGCGGTACCCATCTGAGAATCGCTGGAGAAACGCCTGATCGCGGCCGACTCTTCATCTTGGTCCTTGGCCTTGATGGAGAGAGAGATGGTGCGATTCTTGCGGTCCACGGCGACGAACTTCGCCTCGATGGATTCACCCTCTTTCAGGACGCTGCGGGCATCTTCGATGCGATCGCGAGAGATCTCGGATGCGCGCAGATAACCTTCCACGCCCTCGGCCAGGGTAATTACAGCGCCTTTGGCGTCCACTTCCTTGACGATGCCGGTTACGGCACTGCCCTTGTCATGGGTGCCGACGTAGCTGGAGAAGGGGTCTTTATCCAACTGCTTGACGCCCAGGGAGATGCGTTCGCGCTCCGGATCGACGGAGAGAACGACGGTCTGGAGCTCGTCGCCCTTCTTGTAGTTGCGGATCGCCTCTTCTCCGGGGATGTCCCAAGAGATGTCGGAAAGGTGCACCAGTCCATCGATGCCGCCGTCCAGGCCGATGAAGATGCCGAAGTCGGTGATCGACTTGATCTTGCCGGAAACGTGGTCGCCCTTGTTGAACTTGCCGGCGAAATCGTCCCAGGGATTGGCGCGGCACTGCTTCATGCCGAGGGAGATGCGGCGGCGCTCCTCGTCGATGTCGAGCACGATGACTTCGACTTCGTCGCCCAACGCGACCACCTTGTTGGGGTGGATATTCTTGTTGGTCCAATCCATTTCGGAGACATGGACCAGGCCTTCGACCCCTTCCTCGATCTCCACGAAACAGCCGTAGTCGGCGATGTTGGTGACCTTGCCGAAGAGGCGGGTGTGTTCCGGGTAACGGCGGGCGATGTTGATCCAGGGATCGTCACCCAGTTGCTTCAGGCCCAGGGAGACGCGGTTGCGCTCGCGGTCGAACTTGAGCACCTTGACACGGATTTCGTCGCCGATCTCGACCACTTCGGAGGGATGCTTGACGCGCTTCCAGGCCATGTCGGTGATATGCAGCAGGCCGTCGATGCCGCCCAGATCGACGAAGGCGCCGTAGTCGGTGAGGTTCTTGACCACACCGGTGACTTCCTGGCCTTCTTCCAGATTTTCCAGCAGCTTGTCGCGCTCTTCGCTGTATTCCTGTTCCACCACGGCGCGACGGGAAACCACCACATTGTTGCGCTTCTGGTCCAGCTTGATGACCTTGAATTCCAGCTCCTTGCCTTCCAGATAGGCGGTGTCGCGCACGGGACGCACATCGACCAGGGAGCCGGGAAGGAAGGCGCGGATTTCGCCCAGTTCGACGGTGAAGCCGCCCTTGACCTTGCCGTTGATGCGGCCGACGACGATGACGCCACCTTCGTAGGCCTTGTCGAGCTCGATCCAGGCCTGGTGGCGCTTGGCCTTCTCGCGGGAGAGGCGGGTGGCGCCGAAGCCGTCTTCGACGGCGTCCAGGGATACCTCGACCTGATCGCCCACGGCGACTTCAAGCTCGCCGCGCAGGTTCAGAAATTGGTCTCTGGGGATGACGCCTTCGGACTTCAGCCCGGCGTTGACGATGACATTGTCACCGTCGATGCCGATGACGGTGCCGATGACGATGGAGCCGGCGCGAAGCTGGGTATTGGCAAGGCTTTCTTCAAAAAGCTGTTCGAAACTTTCGGTCATGGTAGTAGGGTTTCCTGTGATCGCCGCAACGTCTTTCCCCTGGAGGGAAGACGGTCAATTGTTAAACAAAAAAACCGGCCGTGGCCGATCAGTTCCAAGTGAGGTTGGGGAGGGCATCCTTCACCCTATCCAACACCCGGTCAAACACCTCATCAATGCTCATGTTCGTTGACTCCACCTCCAGCGCTGCGGCGGGCGCGACCAGCGGAGCGACACTGCGATTGCGATCTCGTTCGTCCCTTTCGCGGATTTCGGCAGTGAGGCTGGCAAGCCTAACATCCAATCCCTTTTCTTTCAACTGCTTATAACGCCTTGCCGCCCTCTCCTCGGCGCTGGCGGTGAGGAATATCTTCACCTCGGCGCCGGGGAAGATGACCGATCCCATGTCGCGGCCGTCCGCGACCAGTCCCGGCGGCTTGACGTAGGACCTTTGCCAGATGACCAGGGCCTCCCGCACCTGGGGCACGGCTGCTACCTTGGAGGCCGCGTTGCCGGCCTTTTCCGTGCGAATGGCGTCGCTGACATCCTCGCCATCCAGCAGCACCCGTCCCTCGCCGTCGAAGCGCAAGGGCATGGTACGTGCCAGATCGCCGAGCATGCCGGGGGAATCGGGGGTAATGCCGCGCTGTTCCGCCAGCAGGCCGACTACCCGGTAGAGGGCGCCGCTGTCCAGAAAATGCCAGCCCAGTCTGTCGGCCAGCCGCTTGGCGATGGTCCCCTTGCCGGAACCGCTGGGACCGTCGATGGTGATGATGGGGGCGGGGCTGTTCATATTAAAAACCTCGGTTCAACCGCAAAGGGCGCAAAGGACAGGAAGAAAGACAGAGAAGTACATTTTTCGGCGCTCTCATCTTCCGGCCGCTTGCATCTCTTTGCGCTCCTTTGCGTCCTTCGCGGTTAAATGCGGTATTCAGGATCATGTTCGGTCTCGATCTGGAGTCCGGCCCCGGCGGCCAGGGCGGCGAAACCGGGGAAGGAGGTGTTGACGTTGGCGCAGTCGTCGATGAGGATTTCGCCCCCGGCGCGCAGGGCGGCCATGGCGAAGGACATGGCGATGCGGTGATCGCCCTTGCTATCCACCTGGCCGGCGGCGATGGGGCCGCCCTGGATGCGGATGCCGTCCGGGGTCGGCTCGGCCTTGACGCCCAGGGCCAGCAGTCCGTCGGCCATGACCTGGATACGATCGGTCTCCTTGACCCGCAGCTCCTCGGCCCCGGTCAGGACCGTCTCGCCCTCGGCACAGGCAGCGGCAATGAAGAGGGCCGGAAACTCATCGATGGCCAGAGGCACCAGGGCCTCGGGAATACGGATGCCCTTGAGCCTGGCGGATCGGACCCGCAGATCGGCCACCGGCTCCCCGCCCACATCCCGCTCGTTCAGCACCTGAATATCGGCCCCCATCAGCCGCAGGATACTGATGACGCCGTCACGGGTGGGATTGATGCCGACATGTTCCAGGATCAGGTCTGATCCCTCGGCGATGCTGGCCGCGACCAAGAAAAAGGCAGAGGAAGAGATGTCGGCCGGCACGTCCAGGTCGCAGGCGGTCAAGCGTCCGCCGCCGCTGAGGCAAATCCGGTTGCCCTCGCGCCGCACCTCGTAACCGAACCCTTGCAGCATGCGTTCCGTGTGGTCGCGGGTCGGGGCTGGTTCAGTGACGCAGGTCTCGCCCTTGGCGTAGAGCCCCGCCAGCAACAGGCTCGACTTGACTTGGGCGCTGGCCATGGGCATGAGGTATTCGATACCGCTCAGAGACTCGACGGGATGGATATGCAAGGGCGCTGTGCCGCGCCCGGTGGCCTCGATCCTGGCGCCCATGGCCGCCAGGGGATCGGTCACCCGCCGCATGGGGCGGCTGGAGAGGGAGCTGTCGCCGATCAGGGTGATATCCAGCCCCTGCCCCGCCAGCAGCCCCGACAGGAGCCGCATGGAGGTGCCGGAATTGCCCAGATCGAGGGGCTTCTCGGGCTGTTGGAGGCCGTGCATGCCGACACCCCGAATAGTCACCCTGCCCTCGTCCGGCCCCTCGATCACCACCCCCATGGCGCGGAAGGCATTGAGGGTGGCCAGGCTGTCCTCCCCCTCCAGGAAACCGGTGACCTGGGTTACGCCCTCGGCCAGGGAACCTAGCATGATGGAACGGTGGGAGATCGACTTGTCGCCGGGGACGCGGATCGAACCGCTCAAACGGCCGCCGGCCTGGACGCGAAAACGAGGAAAGGTGGTGCAGGGATGCACCGGTGACGGGCCTGAGGAAGGAAAGGATGCGCTACTCAAAACAATTACCTGATCGCACAATGGGTTAAGGGTGCGAAAGAGTAACGGGGATGGGGGGTTGTGTAAAGAATCGCGCCAGAATCGCGCCTGTTCCAGGCACCAGGGAGGTGGAAATGCGTGCCTCCAGGCGGCCTCTGCGGCGATTGAGCGATGGAACGGGGGAAATCAGAGCTTGACCTTGTTTTCTATCTGAACCTCCAGGAGGTCCTTGACGCATTCCTTGACGAAAGACTCCAGGGCCTCTCCGGCCAGGCCCTCGCCCTGCCCTTCCATGCGGCAGTTCTTCTCGGCGATCTCCCGATCCACTACCGGGGTTTGACTGGGGGGTTGGCTGGCATCCACAAAACCGGACTGCAAAAGAAAACTGGCGGCGACGGCATAAAAAAGTATCCGTTTCATCCTTATCCTCGTTCCATAGCTAAATAAGCTTATTATTATACACGGACATTCCACCCAAAACGAACAGCAGGATGCCATCCATGAAAAAGGGGGCCTAAGCCCCCTTCTCCTGTTTCATCCCAAAACAGACGATCAAGCCTGATCGATGGCCTTCATGCTGAGGCGGATGCGGCCCTGCTTGTCCACTTCCAGCACCTTGACCCGGATGATATCGCCCTCGGCCAGCTTGTCGCTGACCTTCTCCACACGCTCGTCGGAGATCTGGGAGATATGCACCAGTCCGTCCTTGCCGGGCAGGATGGTGACGAAGGCGCCGAAGTCCATCAGGCGCGCCACGCGGCCTTCATAGATCTGGCCCACTTCCACATCGGCCGTGATCAGTTCGATGCGACGCTGAGCCCGCTCGCCGGCCGCCTTGTCCACGGAGAAGATCTTCACCATGCCGCTGTCGTCGATGTCGATGGAGGTCCCGGTCTCCTCGGTGATGGAGCGGATGACGGAGCCGCCCTTGCCGATGACATCACGGATTTTTTCCGGGTCGATCTTGAAGGAGACGATGCGCGGGGCATGCTCCGACATAACTTCGCGGTGAGAGGAGATGACCTTGTTCATCTCGCCCAGGATATGCAGCCGGCCATGCATGGCCTGCTCCAGGGCTTTCTCCATGATCTCGCGGGTAATGCCGTTGATCTTGATGTCCATCTGGAGGGCGTTGATGCCCGTGGCGGTTCCGGCGACCTTGAAGTCCATGTCGCCCAGGTGGTCCTCATCACCCAGGATGTCAGTCAGCACGGCGAACCTGTCGCCATCCTTGATCAGACCCATGGCGACGCCGGCGACCGGCGATTTGAGCGGGACGCCTGCGTCCATCAGGGAAAGGCTGGTGCCGCAGACAGAGGCCATGGAAGAGGAGCCGTTGGACTCGGTGATCTCGGAAACCACGCGAATGGAATAGGGAAAGCTTTCGACGGACGGCATGCAGGCCAGCACACCGCGCTTGGCGAGACGGCCATGGCCGATCTCGCGGCGCTTGGGGCTGCCGACGCGGCCCAGTTCACCGACGCAGAAGGGCGGGAAGTTGTAGTGGAGCATGAAGTTGTCCTTCCGCTCCCCTTCCAGGGCATCGATGATCTGGGCATCGCGCTCGGTACCCAGGGTGGTGATCACCAGGGCCTGAGTCTCGCCGCGGGTGAAAAGCGCTGAGCCGTGGGTGCGGGGCAGCACGCCGGTGCGGATGGTGATGGGGCGCACGGTCTTGGTGTCGCGGCCGTCGATGCGGGGCTCGCCGTCCAGGATGCGGCCGCGCACGATCTTCTTCTTCAGCTTTTCGATGGCGCCGTAGACCTCGTCCCCATTCCAGCGGGGCTCGGTGCCCTCGGCCGCCTCGCAAAGCGATTCCTTGGTCTTGGCAACGATCTCGTCGATGCGGTCATAGCGGGCCATCTTGTCGGCGATGCGGTAGGCCTCGCCGATGGCTTCTCCGGCAGCCTGAGCCACCGCTTCGGCCAGTTCCTTGTCACCTGCGACCGGGGTGTATTCGCGGGCGGGTTTGCCGGCGGCCTTGGCCAGATCCTTGATGGCGTCGATCACCACCTGCATCTGCTCGTGGCCAAACAGGACGGCACCAAGCATGACCTCTTCCGGCAGCTCGCGGGCCTCGGACTCCACCATCAACACGGCGTCTTTGGTGCCGGCCACGACCAGATCCAGATCGGACGTTTCATTCAGGCCGGAGGCGGGCGGATTGAGCAGGTATTGCCCGTTCTTGTAGCCGACACGGGCGGCGCCGATGGGGCCTTCAAAGGGCAGGCCAGCCAGGCAGACGGCCGCCGAGGCGCCGATCAGGGCGGGGATCTCGGGATCGACGGCGGGATTCAGTGACTTGACCGTGGCGATGACCTGGGTCTCGTTGGTGTATCCCTTGGGGAACAGGGGGCGCAGGGGACGGTCGATCAGACGCGAGGTGAGAATTTCCTTTTCGGAGGGACGGCCCTCGCGCTTGAAAAAGCCACCGGGGATCTTGCCGGCGGCGTAGGTCTTTTCCTGGTAATCGACGGTCAGGGGGAAGAAGTCGCGGCCCTTGGCTGCGTTCTTTTCCGACACCACGGTGACCAGCACTACGGTATCCCCCATATTGACCAGCACGGCGCCATCGGCCTGACGGGCGATTTCGCCCGTCTCCAATACCACCTTGTGCTCGCCGTATTGAAATTCTTTCGTTATCGGAGCGGGAATGTGACTCACTGTTGTTTCCTAAATGGCTGAAGCTGCTTGGAAGGTGGGTGCCCGGCTCCCCTCCCGCAGGAGGGGGCTTGGGGAGGGGTGGACTGGACCGGAAGCGCCGATGGCAGAATCGGCCGCTTTCCCTCTCCCCAACCCTCCCCCGGAGGGGGAGGGAGCGCTATTTCTGAAATAAGCCGGACAGTTGCCTTGGGAGTTACCGGCGCAGGCCGAGGCGGGCAATCAGACCGCGATAGCGTTCCAGGTCCTTGCCCTTCAGGTAGTCCAGCAGCTTACGGCGGGCATTGACCATGCGCACCAAGCCACGGCGGGAGTGGTGATCCTGCTTGTGTTCGGTAAAGTGGGGGGTCAAGTCGTTTATACGGGCGGTCAGCAGGGCGACCTGCACTTCCGGGGAACCGGTATCGCCAGCACCGCGCTGGTAATCCGCGACAACCTTGGCCTTCAGTTCTGCGCTCATTGACATATCAGTCTCCTAAATCAACTGCTGAGTGAAAAAGGGACCCGGATGACTCCGGCGCCTCCCCGACAATGAGTTCAGGGCAGGCCGTCCCAGTGAAAAGGTAAATATTTGAAAGAGCGGGGATTATCCGCTTTTGCGGCCATCACCGCAAATCGCTCTGAGGGAACCTCAAGCCTCTATTGCATCAACCGGCGCGGGGCTACTTTGCCGTCGTCCAGGATCTCGCCGACCCCCATGAAGGTCTTCAGCTCGTCATAGATACGAACCCAGCCCTCAGTCGGCGCCTTGGGCACCAGAACGGGTTGACCGGAACGCAGGTAGAAGGCGGAATCGGCCGTCAATTGCACCGGGGGCCAATGGCCGACGGCGCTCTCCAGCGGCAGCAAAAAGGCATCCAGGGCATCAGCGCCACTTTGAGAGGCCTCTTCTATCTGCTCCATGGTGACCATGGCCTCGGCGCCGTAGGGTCCGACTCCGGTGCGGCGCAGGGCGCGCACATGCCCCCCGCAGCCCAGGCGCTTGCCGATATCCTCGGCGAGGGTACGGATGTAGGTCCCCTTGGAACAGTGGACCTCGATCTCGATCTCGGGCAGATCCACGGCGACCAGGCGAAGCTCATAGATATGGACCGTTCGCGGTTCCCGCTCTACCTCGATACCCTTGCGGGCCAAGTTGTAGAGACGCTCGCCGTTGTGCTTCAGGGCCGAATACATGGGCGGCAACTGGCTGATCTCGCCGGTAAATTCCGCCAGTACGGCCTCGATACGGGCGCGGTCCAGATCCCCTACCTCGCGCCGTTCCACCACCTCGCCCTCGGCGTCGGCGGTGACCGTGGTCTCGCCCAAGCGGACACGGGTCGAGTAACGCTTATCGGCGTCCAGCAGGTAGGCGGAGATCTTGGTGGCATTGCCGAAGCACAGCGGCAGCAGGCCATCGGCCAAGGGATCGAGACTGCCGGTATGGCCGGCCTTCTGCGCCCGGTAGAGCCACTTCACGCGCTGCAAGGCGTCATTCGAGGTCAGGCCGATGGGCTTGTCCAGCAAAAGAATGCCGTTGACCCGGCGGCCCTTGTTTTGTCGGCGCCCCATGATTACTCCTGTTCTTCTTCGCCGCTTTCGGCGACAGCCTTTTCAATCAAATCGGTCAGGCGGGCACCCCGCTCGACGGAATCGTCGAACTGGAACCGCAGCTCCGGGGTAAACCGCAATTTCATCCGGTGCCCGATCTCACGGCGGAGAAAGGGCGCCAATTCGTTCAACAGCCGCTCCTGCCCCTTCCGGTCGGAGTCGTCGAACAGCGTAAAAAAGATCTTGGCATAGCTCAGGTCGCGGCTGACCCGGACCTCCTGCACCGTCACCGCGCCCAGGCGGGGGTCCTTGACCGAGAAACGCAAGAGATCGGCCAGCTCGCGCTGCATCTGCTTGCCGACCCGGTCGGAACGGGTGAAGTCACGTGCCATTCCCCGTTAAACCTCGCGGGCAATCTCTATGCGTTCGAACACCTCGATCTGGTCCCCGACCTTGACATCGTTGTAGTTCTTCACGCCGATGCCACACTCGGTGCCGGATTTGACCTCGGCCACGTCATCCTTGTAGCGGCGCAGGGATTCCAGCGATCCTTCGTAGACCACCACGTTGTCGCGCAGCACGCGGATCGGGTTGTTACGCTTGACCATCCCTTCAATGACCATGCAGCCGGCGATGGCGCCAAGCTTGGAGGAGCGGAATACGTCGCGCACCGTGGCCAGACCGATGATGTGTTCCTTGATCTCCGGCGACAGCTTGCCGGAGATGGCCTTCTTAACGTCGTCGATGATCTCGTAGATGATGCTGTAGTAGCGCAGGTCCACGTCCTTCTCTTCCACCAGGCGGCGGGCGCTGGCGTCGGCGCGCACATTGAAGCCGATGACGGAGGCGTTGGAAGTCAGCGCCAGATTCACGTCGGACTCGTTGATGCCGCCCACTCCCGAACCTATGACCTTGACCTGCACTTCGGAGGTTGACAGCTTGACCAGCGACTCCTTGAGTGCCTCGACGCTGCCCTGCACGTCGGCCTTGACGATAAGGTTGACGGAGTCGAGCTGCCCATCGGCCATCTGCGAGAAAAGCTGATCCAGCTTGGTCGCCTTCTGCTCCGCCAACTTGTTGTCGCGGATGCGCACCTGACGCAGTGCGGCCAGCTCACGGGCCTTGCGCTCGTCATCGACGACGATGACATCGTCACCGGCGTTAGGCGTGCCGGAAAGACCCAGCACCTGCACCGGCAGGGAGGGACCGGCGCTCTTCACGGCCACGCCGTTTTCGTCGAACATGGCTCGCACGCGGCCGAATTCGGCGCCACTGACCAGGATGTCGCCACGGTTCAGCGTGCCCGACTGGACCAGTACCGTAGCCACGGGGCCACGTCCCTTGTCCAGGCTGGATTCGATGATGATGCCCTTGGCGAAGCCATCCTTGACGGCCTTGAGTTCAAGCACTTCGGCCTGAATGGAGATGGCGTCGAGCAGTTCGTCGATGCCCTGTCCGGTCTTGGCCGAGACCTGGGTGAACATGGTGTCGCCACCCCAGGAATCCGGCACCACCTGTTCGGTCACCAGTTCCTGCATCACGCGGTCCGGGCTGGCATCCGCCTTGTCGATCTTGTTGACGGCCACCACCAGGGGGACACCCGCTGCCTTGGCATGCTGAATGGCCTCTTTGGTCTGGGGCATGACGCCGTCGTCGGCCGCCACCACCAATACAACGAGGTCGGTCACCTTGGCCCCGCGGGCACGCATGGCCGAGAAGGCGGCATGGCCGGGGGTGTCCAGGAAGGTAATCATTCCCCGGTCGGTATCCACATGATAGGCGCCGATGTGCTGGGTGATGCCGCCTGCCTCGCCGGAGGCGACGCGGGTGCTGCGGATATAGTCCAGCAGCGAGGTCTTGCCGTGGTCGACATGGCCCATGATGGTCACCACGGGGGCGCGCGGCTCTGCATCGCCTTCCTTCTTCAACTGTGCCAGTTCGGCGAGGATCTCGGTCTCGATATCCTCCTTCCGTTGTGCGACGGGCTTGTGTCCCATCTCCTCGACCAGCAGCGTGGCGGTATCGCGGTCGATGGTCTGATTGATGGTGGCCATGATGCCCATCTTCATCAAGGCCTTGATGACCTCACCCGACTTGACGGACATGCGCTGGGCAAGCTCGCCGACGGCAATGCTTTCAGGAATGGGAACTTCGCGCACAATGGGCCCAGTTGGTTTGGTGAAAATATGCTTGGGCTGCTGACGTAGCTTGACCCTGCCCTCGCCCCCCTTTTTCTTCGCCTTGAGGCCGCGCTTATCGTCAACGGCATCTTCGATGGGGGCGATCTCTTCCTCGTACACTACCAGTACGTCTACGTCGCTGTGTTTCTTCTGGCCCTTCTTGAGCTTCTTCTTCGGCTTCTTGTCGTCGGCCACCTGCGCTACGGGTTCGCGCACTTGTTCCGCGCGTTCCAGGCGCACCGGTTCTTTCTCATTGCGGCGAGCCTCTTCCTCTTGCTCGCGGGGCACAGGCACAATCTCGGGTTCCTCGGCGACAACCTCTTGCCGGGTCTCCTCGCGGTCCTTTTTGAAGGCATGGTCATCGGCGTGCCGCTTGGCTTCCTTCTCTTCACGGCGATGCTTTTCAATCTCGGTCTGAGCCTTGCGTTCCTCGACGGCTTCACGGCGGGCGCGCTCCTGCTCCTCGGTCAGGCGTTGCTTTTCAGCCTGATCGGCCAGGGCCTTCTTGGCCTCTTCCGCCTCTTTCAACAGGGACCCCTGCTGTTCCGACAAATCGTCGCGCTTGACGTAGGTGCGCTTGCGCCGCACCTCGACACTGACCGTCTTGGCTGCGGCGGGGCGTGTGGCAGGTCCCCGGGTCAGGGTACGCGGACTCGCCGTGGCGGCCGGCTGCTTCAATTCACTGTGGGTGCGCCGCTTCAAGGTGATCTTGTGCGGTCCGCCCTCGCCCCCTTCTTCCTTACCGTGGCTCTTCCGCAGGAAGGTGAGCAATTGCAGCTTTTCTTCCTCGCTGATGACATCAAGCTCAGTGCGCTTCTCAATCCCGGCTTCCGCCAACTGGGTCAGCAGACGGTCGACGGGAATATGGACATCCTCGGCAAGTTGTTTGACAGTAACTTCGCTCATTTCCGCTGCCTCCAGGGGACGGGTATGGACCCGGTCGCCTTACTCAAACCAGGGAGCACGCGCCGTCATGATCAGACGGCCGGCCCGTTCTTCATCCATGCCATCGAACTCCATCAGGTCATCGACGGAGAGTTCCGCGAGGTCCTCCATGGTTACAACACCCTTGGCCGCCAGCAGGAAAGCGAGTTCGCGGTCCATGCCCTCCATGCCGAGCAGATCTCCGGCCGGTTCATCGGCGGTTTCCTCGTTCGCGATGGCCTGGGTCAGGAGCACATCCTTGGCGCGGTCGCGCAGCTCTTGCACGATATCTTCGTCAAATTCCTCGATTTCAAGAAATTCGTTGAGGGGGACATAGGCGACTTCATCGACGGTGGAAAAACCTTCCGCCACCAGGATCGAGGCCACATCCTCATCCACGCCGAGCTGCTCCATGAAATTCTCGACCAGGGACTGAACTTCGTTCTGGCTCTTCTCCGTCGCCTGCTGCTCGTTCATGACATTGAGGTTCCATCCGGTCAACTGGCTGGCCAAGCGGACATTCTGGCCGCCCTTGCCGATGGCCTGGGAGAGGTTTTCTTCCTTGACGGCCACATCCATGCTGTGGGCCTCTTCGTCCACCACGATGGAGACGACATCGGCCGGCGACATGGCGTTGATGACATATTGAGCGGGATTCTCATTCCAAAGAATGATATCGACGCGCTCGCCGTTCAATTCGTTGGAGACGGCCTGCACACGAGAGCCTCGCATGCCGACGCAGGCGCCGACCGGATCGAGCCGGGGATCTTTGGCCTTGACCGCGATCTTGGCGCGGGAACCGGGATCGCGCGCGGCGCCGATGATCTCAATGAGACCTTCGCCGACTTCAGGAACCTCCAGACGGAACAATTCGGTGATCAGCTCCGGCATGGTGCGGCTGACGAAGAGCTGGGGTCCGCGCGCCTCGGAACGAACCTCGTAGAGATAGCCACGCACCCGGTCGCCCACCCGCACAGCCTCGCGGTTGATCAGATGCTCACGGGGAATGAAGGCCTCGGCGTTGCTGCCCAGATCCAGGAAGACATTCCCCTTGTCGACCCGCTTCACCACACCCGTGATGAGATCGCCCACGCGCTCCTGATAGGCCTCGACCACCTTGGCGCGCTCGGCCTCGCGGACCTTCTGCACGATCACCTGCTTCGCCGCCTGGGCGGCGATGCGGCCGAATTCGACCGATTCCATCGGCTCTTCGATGAACTCTCCCGCCGTGATGCCGGGCTTCTTGACGCAAGCCACGCTCAACAGGATCTGCCGCTCGGGAAACTCCAAGCCCTTCTCCGCATCCACAACGGCGTCATCAACCACTTCCCAGCAACGAAAGGTTTCGTATTCGCCGTTGGTGCGGTTGATGGCTACCCGGACATCAATTTCGTTTTCCGATTTCTTACGGGTAGCAATGGCCAGCGCCGCCTCGATGGCTCCAAAAATAACCTCTTTGCCCACGCCCTTCTCGTTGGAGACGGCCTCGACAACCAACAAAATCTCTTTGCTCATCGCGCTTTACTCATGGCTCTTTACTCATCGTTCAGCCTCACAAATCCGCCAGGAGCGGATTTGGACCGCGTAGCGGCCCCGAAGGGGCGAAAACCAGGGATGATTTTCATCCAATCAAAAAACGGGCACCAAACGGGCGCTATTTATCGCATCAAAGGGCACCTGAACTTCCTCTCCCTCAGACTCCAGCACAACAACACCTTCGGCATATTTCTTCAGAATCCCGGTCAGTTTCCGGTGCCCCTCCCACTTGCCGTGGAACCTCAGAGTCACCTCTCTCCCAGCGAAACTCTCGTAGTGTTCCGGGGTAAACAGGGGACGATCCAAGCCGGGAGAGGAAACCTCCAGGGTGTAGTTTTCCTGGATCGGATCTTCCACATCGAGAACACCGCTCACCTGATGGCTCACATCGCTGCAATCATCGACCGTCACCCCCTCGGGGGTATCGATATAGATGCGCAAGGTGCTGCGGCCATGGCCGCCGCCCAGATATTCGATACCGACACACTCGTAACCCATGCCTTCGATCACGGGCCTCAGCAGGTGGTCCAAATTGTTCGCGACTGTTCCCATGGGCCAATACATTCCAGCAAAAAAAATGGGCCATACGGCCCATTCCATTAAAAACCCCTTCGCGAAAATCGGCAGGGGCATTAAAAAAACCCCGTAAAGGGGTTATCGGATTGGTAGCGGGGGCTGGATTCGAACCAACGACCTTCGGGTTATGAGCCCGACGAGCTACCAGGCTGCTCCACCCCGCATCAACGATCCAGGAACTATACCGATGTGACCTGTGCTTTGCAAGCAGGAATCGCTATTTCGGCTCATTCGCCTTCCTGGCCTGCTTCCTCGCCGCCGCCCCGGCGCATCGCCTTACCCTCGGCTGCACGTTTCTTTCGCATCTCCTTGGGATCGGCGATCAGGGGCCGGTAGATTTCGATACGGTCGCCATCATTGAGCGCCGCGTCCTTTTTCGCGATCTTGCCATAGACGCCAACATCCACCGTCGCCCAGTCGATCTCGGGGAACTGGCCGAGGAGCCCGCTTTTTTGCACGGCGTCCTGCAACGTCATGCCCTTTTGTCCATGCACCCTGAGAACCACTTGCTCATCCGCCTTGGCGTAGGCCACTTCCACATCAATCATTGGTGCTACCCCCATAGAGATCTGTCGCCCTTTTGCAGAATGCGTCCACCAGGGTGATCGCAATCTGATTGAACACTGTCCCGAAGGCCTTGTCGATGAGTCCTCCGGAAAATTCGAAATTCAAGGTCAGTTCCACCTTGCAGGCGTCCTCCCGCAAGGGGGTGAAGAGCCAGACGCCATCCAGGCGCTTAAACGGCCCTTTGAGTAGGCCGATCTCGACGCGCCGGTCCTCTTCCAGCCGGTTGCAGGTAGTGAAACGCTGACGGACGCCCATGCGGGAGACCTCGATTTCGCCGCACATCTGGCCTTCCGAGGCGGAGACCAGTCGGCTATCGCTGCACCAGGGCAGAAAATCGGAATAGGCCTCGACATCGTTCACCAGCCCATACATTCGTGCAGCCGAGAATGGCACTAGGGCGCTCTTGTATACCTTGGTCAAGCGGCGCCTCCCACGGGAACCGAGAACAACCCCTGCACAAACCGGATCACCGGCTGAACCAGGCCCAGTCCGTGCAGGAAAACAATAGCCACCGCCAAGGGGGTGAGATAGCGAGTCAAGGCATACCAGCCACGGAACAGCAGGCCATTGCCCATTTCAAGCTCATCCGCCACCGAAGCCGGGAGCATGCACCAGGTGGCGAAAATTGCCATGGCCAGCCCCCCCAGAGGCAACAGGAAATTGGCGGTGAGAATGTCCAGCAAATCGTAGAAGCCGTTCCTCTTTACCTCGCCGAGGAAGCTGAAGACAAAGGCCCAATCGCTGAAAGACATAATCGTCAAGATCCCCAGAAGCCACGCGGTGATAGCCACCAGGGCCACGGCCCTGATCCGGGCCATGCGCCGGTTCTCCACCAGCCAGGCCACTGCCGGTTCGAGCAGAGAGATCCCGGAGGTCCAGGCGGCCAGCACCACCATGATGAAAAACAGGGCTCCAAAACCCGCCCCATAGGGCATATGACCAAAGGCGACCGGCAAAGTCTGGAAGATCAAACCAGGCCCCTCGCCCGGCGCCAGATTGTTGGCGAAGACCAAGGGGAAAATTGCCATCCCGGCCAACAGGGCCACAAGGGTATCCAGAAAGGCAATGCCGATGGCAGCCAAGGCGATGGAGCTATTCCTCGGCAGATAGGAGCCATACACCATGATCGCTCCCATGCCGAGGCTGAGGGTGAAAAAGGCATGCCCCATGGCCGTTAACACGCCGCCGGCGGAGATTTTGCTGAAATCGGGCGTAAAGAGGAAAACGAGTCCGCGCTCGAAGCTGGGCGTCTTGTAGGCATAACCCACCAGGATCAGCAACAGGAGGAACAGGACCGGCATCATGAAGCGAGTCGCCTGTTCCAGTCCGGAACGGACACCACGGGAGAGCACGATGGCGTTCATCACCATGAAAATGGTGTGCCAGGCCAGTAATTTCTCCGGCGAGGTCACAAAGCCATTGAAGATACTGGCGATACCCTCCGCCGTCTGGTCCGTCAGGACACCTGCGGCCGACTTGAAGACATAGGCCAGGGCCCAACCGGCAATCACGCTGTAATAAGACATGATCAGGACGCCGGCCAGCATGCCGCTCCAGCCCAGCAAGACCCAGAACCTGGGGCGCTGTGCCTCGGAAGCGAGATAGCGCATGGTATTGACCGGGCTCGCGCGTCCACGCCGGCCGATCAGAATCTCCGACATCATCACCGGCAGACCCACCACCGCCACACACAGCAGATAGACCAATACAAAGGCGCCACCGCCGTTTTCCCCTGTGATATAGGGAAACTTCCAAATATTGCCCAGCCCGATGGCGGAACCCGCCGCCGCCAGAACAAAGGCCATACGCGACGACCAGATGCCGTGTATGGATACTCGTTCGCTCATGGCGGTCCCCCTGGCTGTCACAGCCAATCATCGTTTCGTCGTGCGGACGATTGTCCGAAAATAACCCGTTTGCCTCAAGGAAAGGGAAAGAAACTTTGCCAGGAACAGGGACGGCTACAGTAGAATTGATCGATTATGGCAAAGAAACCCAATACCCCAAAGGGTGGTGATGGCTCCACCATCGCCCTCAACAAAAAGGCCCGGCACGACTTCTTCATCGAGGCCCGCTACGAGGCTGGCGTCGCGCTCGAAGGCTGGGAGGTCAAGAGCCTGCGCGACGGGCGCGCCCAGATCAGCGAAAGCTACGTCACCATCAAACAGGGAGAGGCCTTTCTCTTCGGCGCCCACATCATCCCCCTCCCCACCGCCTCGACCCACATCGAACCCGACCCGATGCGCACCCGCAAGCTGCTCATGCACCGCCGCGAGCTGGACAAGCTCATCGGTCTGGTAGAGCGTAGCGGCTACACCCTGATTCCCCTGGCGATGTACTGGAAAAAGGGCCGCGCCAAGGTCGAGATCGGCCTCGCCAAGGGTAAGAAACAGCACGACAAGCGGGCCGACGAAAAGGAGCGGGACTGGAAGCGGGAACAGGAACGGCTGCTGAGAAAGCGCTGATTTGACTGATTCGGTTTGCCAGGGAACCTCCCCTCCCCTACACTGTCCAATCTCGTGAAAGGGGCTGACTTGGCTTCGACAGCGTGATGGAAGTTCCAGATGCAGGCCGAGGTGCGGTGACCTCGTTAATCAGCCGCAAAAAACTAGTTGCCAACGACGACAACTACGCACTCGCCGCTTAAACCCCGGTAGGGTGCCGTCTGGCCGGAGCCGTGCTTGTGCGTCCGGTGCTCTTCGGAGCAACCCAGGCGTCGATTCTCACAAGATCGCGATGAAGCACGTCCGGGGCCGACTCGCTAAAACTAACGGAATCGCCGTTTCACATGCCCTGTCCGTCGGACGGTAAGCGGCTAAAACCAAAGACTGGAATAAGCCTGTAGATTTTGGCGCGGAAGCGCGTTGGACGCGGGTTCGACTCCCGCCAGCTCCACCAAAATTTAACGCCCAACTGTTCTCAGTTGGGCGTTTTCGTATCCGGGTTCCGCAGACGGTGCGAGGTTCCGGGCCGTTCTGCGAGTGCCGCCGGTCGGCTACCGGGGCGCCATGACGAACCCGGTTCGCCCCTGTTTCGCCCTCTCTTCTCTCGAAACCTGCGCCAACCTTGAGGCCGTGGCACACGCAGTCAGTGTTGTTCATCAAACACTTGTGCGCGTGCCATCGGGAATGGTTTGCCTGCGTGTTTGCACGAGCAGAGTCGTGCATCAACCCGCAAGTTGGCGAGGCCAGCCCCAGAGTCATCCCTTGGGTGGGAACGGGTCGTTGCCGTAGCTGTTGCGCTCACGGATCTGCCCGTCTCGTCCCTGGATGAACAATTCACTCTGTTGGTTGATGGCGATGCCCCGCGCGCGGTCAATCGCCTCTTGCTGCGTGTCATGGATGGATGTGATGCGGTCGTTGCCTTCTCCGCGCACACCCCACTGATCGCCGCCATTGACGGGTACAACCCATTGGTTCTTTCCGGTCATTTCGAATACTCCAAGAGATGAAAAAAGTGCAGGCTCTGGAAATCAGCGCGAGCCTGGGCGCATCGGGTATCGGGCTTATGCCATAGGGATCTCCTTTCTTGATATCTGGGGGATCACGCCAATGCACCTGCTGCACATGGCATCGAGTACAACCCTGCACGTTGCTGCGTGACCACGAGCGCACGGTAGGCCGCGTGCTGCGCCGCAGGCTCCGGCTTGCCCTTGTCCTTCGACTTGATCTTGAACAGGTCGCTCGGCTTTGCGCTGTCCAGGTCCGCGCGCCGCATGATCCGTTCCGCCGTTGAGGCTTCGCCCCTGAACGACCACATCGCCTCGAACACCTTGGCCTGACCGTCGGTGAATCGGATCTGTGTGGCGCTGATATCCGGCAGCGTCGCCCACTTGAAGTCCGCCGAAAACGGCCCGTACACCGGCGTGGCCGGATCGGCGACGGTTTGTTGTGCGGCCGGTGATGGTGTGCCGACGAGTGTGATCCCACCGCCGTAAATCGTGAAGCGCTCCTCCAGCGCAAGCCATTCCACACCAGGGCCGAAGGGCGATCCGCGCGTCGTGCTCGGCCTGGGCGTGATCACCCGGATGTCGCCGCCCGCCACGCGCACCCGATCCAACAGCGCGGGTTCTTGCAGCACGCGCGTCAGATCGCGGGCCAGCAGGACGGGCGACCGGCGGGCATCGCCGAGTCGCCACACGCCGTCGCCCAGATCGTCGATGCCGTCGCGGCTTTCGATGCCGAGCGCGAGTCGCATCTTCTGCCGAAGCCAGTCCTCGTCCAAGGCCAGCGCCGTACCGTCGTTCGCTTCGACGGCTACGGGCCCGCAGTCCGGGCAACGACACATCCGTCCACCCCGGCCGTCACCCCAGACCTGCGCCCGATGCTGCTGGCAGTGCGGGCAGAGCACGAACGACTGATCCACCGTCGTCGGCTTGACTGCTTTACCCAGGACGGACAGCGCGGCAACATCGCGTGGCGACAGCGTGCCGCGCAGCACGGGCGTACCGCCCGAAAACAGGCGGCAGACCAAGGCCCAGGCATCGTGCGTCGCCATCGATCAGTCCTCGAATGCCGACGAGGAATTGATCGCGTCCGCCTCCGGTGGCAGCTCCTGCGCAGTCAAGGTCTGCCCCTTTTGCAGGATGCCGACCTTGACGAGGTAGCGCTCGAGTTGTGCCTGCAGCTTGTTGTCGAACTTGTGCAGGTTCAGACGCCCCTTGCTGGTCACTTCGATGGTGACCACCTTGGCACGCGTCCGGCCCGGTTCGGGCGGATAGTAGAGATTGACCTGCGCCGCCGTCACCGCCCAATGGCCTTCCAGCGGGCCGGGAAGCTTCTCCTTCAGCAGCTCATGCACCGAGCGTTGCTGGCTGGCCTGCATCGCCGTGCATTCGATCTTCAGGTCGCCGTCCGGGCTCAGCAAGGTGAGCGACTTGAGTTGTACCAGCGAGAACCCGTCCTCGAACACCTCCGGCACATCGAAGCCCGTGCGCAAGGTGGACAGGTCCAGACACGGTGCTTTGATCTTCTGCGCGTTCGCCTTGACGCCGAGCAGATGTTCCGCGAAAGCCTCGACCAGCATCTGCTGGACTTTCTGGCCACCGCGCACCAGCGTGCGCACGACGCCGGTGGATTGGGCATACTCCAAAACCATGTGGATGTTGGGATTGCCGACACGGTGCTTCAATACCACGCCTTCGAACTCGAGGCGCAGCATGGCCAGATCCTTGACATGGACCGTCAGCAGATAGACGCCGGGGCTGCGCTCCACCAAGTACGCGACGCAGCCATCGCCGCACTGCCGCTCGCGCTGGTAGAACGCCGAAATGGCTTGGCGCAGCCCGGTCATCGCCACTTCGGTGTCGATCGGCGTGCGCTTGACGCCGAGGTCGTATTGCTGGGCCTGTGAACCGTGATGCGCCCAGAAGTCGAAATCGCTGGCGCGCTCGAACAGCGCCGGGTGATGGGTGTAGAGCCAGAACGAGCGCTGAAGGTCGCTTTGGCACAGCGCCAGTCCGGTCACTGCTGCCGGGTCGGCCATCGCGGCCTCGAACATCGCCTGCCGGCCCGCCTCGTCACCCAGCGAAACGCTGGCCATGAGGTTGGCCGCCATCCGGTCGCGCGCATCCGTGTCGGTCCACGCCTTGACCACTTCTACCAAGGTCTGGTTGGCATCCGCTGCATCGCCCGGGGCGAGCCCATCAGGCACTGACAAGCCGTGGCCCGTCAGGAAGTCACGTAGCGTGGCGTCCACCGGCAGCTCGAGCATCACGTCGACAAAGGTTTTCTTCATCTTGTTCGTCCTTTCTGGATCGGCGTCGGAGGTCTGCGACCGATGTTCGGAATGCACTGGCCAGCGACAGGGTTACTGAACACGCATCTCAAACAAGTAAAGCAACGAGATACAAGCGCGATTCTGAACCTCGGATTTCCGCTTGTCAATCAATAGGGCACATCTAGACCTTTTATGTATCTCGCGGCTATACTGTAAGTCTTGTTTTTATTGATTGACTACAGGAGCATCGCCATGGCTTCGGCGTTTGGAGCACGCCTGCGGCGCTTGCGCGAGGCGAAGAAGCTGACCCTGCAACAGGTCGCCGACGCGGTCGGCTGCACCAAGGCGTACATCTGGGAACTGGAAATGAAGGACGGGCAGCGCCCCTCCGCCGAGCGGATTCAGAAGATCGCTCAGGTGCTGGGCGTGACGATGGAGGACGTGATGGGCACGCCCATGCAGCAGGCACCCGAAGCCAGTCCCGAGGACGTGGCCTTCTTCCGCGAGTACGCTGGGATGACGGACGAGGAAAAGGATCGCTACCGCCAAGCGCTCAAGATCATGTTCCCTGACAAGGGCCAAGGCGGGGACTGAGGATTGAGCGCGCCGCAGACTCTCACAGGCTCCATCGCCGCTAGCACTACCCTGAAGTGGCTGCGGGCGTATCACCGTGAGTGCGGCATGCCCGATGCCGTCGATCTGGATATTCTGCGCCAGATGTTGCCGACCACGCCCTATGGCAAGGACGTGCGTGAGATCAAGGCGCCGATGGCGCTCGACGTCGACAGCTGCGAAGGCATGTTGGTGCGCAACCCCAACGACGCCGCCGAGTGGGGCATCTTCTTTAACGGCAAGGCCAGTCCGGAGCGCCGACGCTTCACCATCGCCCATGAGTTGGGCCACTTCATCCTGCATCGCGGCCAGCAGCAGAGCTTCAACTGCGACAAGGAAAGCGTCTACTCCGGCATCGACACCATCCGTGCCATCGAGCGCGAAGCCGACGACTTCGCCGGCAACCTGCTGATGCCCGGCGATTTGATGCGCGAATGGATTTCGAACCAGCGTATCGACCTGCACGTCCTCAGCGCCCTCGCCAAGCGGTTCCAGGTTTCCTTCGAGGCGCTGTGCATCCGCTTCATCAAGTTCACCACGCAGCGCGCGATCCTGATCTATTGGGACAACGGCTACATGAAGTATGAATGGCGCAGCAGCAGCGCCGTCAAGACGCGGGCGCGCATCCGGCGCAATGGCGGTCCGCAGGAACCGTTGCCGGGCACGCTGGCCGCCGATGGCAGCATCGATCAGGAATGGGATGGCACGGAAATGTCCGCCGCGATCTGGTGCCCGGAAGAGGCAGCCCATATGAAGCTGTGGGAGTTCAAGCACAGCTACGGCGCACGTGATCGCGTCCTCACGTTGCTCCTGCTCGAAAGCGCCGAACCGCGTTCGTGGGATCGGTCGTGGCAGGACGGCGAGAGTTTCGACAGCTACGATCAATTTGTCTCGAACGGCCAGTATCCCGTTCGGTGACGCCTGCGAAGAAAACCAACGATGGAAATTCTTGAAGCGTATTGCGAAGACCTTGGGCGCGTCGTCGAAATCTACGAAGCGCAGGAAGAATACTTCTCCCAGCCAGCAGGCAATCGGCATCGCTTTCAGTTTCGTTGCTCAGATGCCGCGTGCCGCGCTGCGAACAATCCGCTCGTCGTTGGAGTGAATTACGACAAGAATGCAGAGGAGTCCGACAAGTATCAGCAGCCCCATTTCAAATCGCACACGAAGCATCCACACATTGATACGTGCGTGTGGATGATTGGCGACGCAGGTAGGCGCGACGAAAATCCAAGCGGAGATGAGCGTGATGGCCGCCATCCCCGCCCGAAAGCAACGAACGTGGTCGACGTCTTCGAACCGCGCCATTCTGACACCTTGCTGGGCACTGCTGCCGCAGATGTTCGTCCGCCAGCAGTCGTTTCAGATGACGCTGTGCAGGAGGATGATCTGGCAAGCCTATTCCGGACACAAAATCACGCGGCATGTTGAACACTTTGCTCGAATTTTGCGGGTGACTGATAACCGATGGTGGAATGTC
>MGZB01000032.1 GCA_001801995.1 Gammaproteobacteria bacterium RIFOXYD12_FULL_61_37
GTGCTTGCCGAGGCAAAAATCCTCGACCTGTACCAGGTGCTGCCGCTCGTCAGCGAAACGTCCCTTTTCGCCCTCTGGGCTGCCCATCAGGAATGAGCCGCCCTGGACCAGAATCATGTCGGTCATATTTCCCCCTTGCCCGACAGATGCCGGGCACGGATTGCTTGTTGTAGGCCCAAAAAAGCCCCTCGAAAGGGGCCTCTGGGTTGTTTGGAAGCCCGCCGGCTCAGGTTCCGGCGATCGGACTCTTAGAACGGGATGTCGTCATCCGGCCCCTCGAAACCGAAGTCGTCGCCCTGGGGGCGGCTGCTTTGGTTCTGCGGGGGGCGCTGCTGTCCGCCCTGGCTCTGGGGGCGGGGGGGGGGCTGGCTGCCCTGTTGTCCGGCGGATTGGCCGCCGGACTGTCCGCCGCTCGACTGCTTGCCGTCGAGCATCTGCATCTCGTCGGCAATGATTTCGGTGGTGTAGCGGTCTTGGCCGCTCTGGTCCTGCCACTTCCTTGTGGCGAGCTTTCCCTCAACGTAAATCGTGGAGCCCTTGCGTAAGTATTCTCCCACCACCTCGGCAAGGCGGCGGTAAAACACCACCTTGTGCCACTCCGTTTTCTCCTGTTTTTGTCCGTCCTGGCCCTTCCAGGCCTCGGTGGTGGCCAGCGATATGCTGGCCACCGGGATGTTCGATCCCTGGGTGTAGCGGACCTCGGGGTCCTTTCCCAGGTTGCCGATCAGGATGACTTTGTTGACGCCCTTTGACATTTTTCTCTCCTTCGAGAAATCGCCCCTGTTGATTGAAATAACGGGGCATGATGGATACCGCAAACCTGTTTTGTTGATCAGGCGTGCGGCGGTGTTTAAGCCTTTCGGCGGTTTCTGCTGGGTAACTGGCCAGCACCTTGCCTTCCGGCAGAAAATCGGTAAAAACCTCGGAGCAGCCAACCGTTGCGGGCTCTTCGGAGGTTTCTGTGCGAACAGGATAAGGATCTGAATCCGAGACGGATCGCCGAATAACGGCTTTTAGAGGGGGTTTGCGGAAAATTTGGCGTAACGTCGAGACTGGGTGTCCGCGTCGTTACCCTACGCACATGGACGAGCGCAATGGCGGGGCTGCGCCTCAGCTATAAAAATAGATGCCGCAAAACTGCGGACGGGCTTGGTGCCGCTGGGTTGCGGCTGGGTTTCTGCCGGTTCTGTTGGTCGGCGACCAGTGCCCGAGGGCAAGGAACAAGCGCAAGCATGCTGATTGCGCCGTTCCAGAAAAGGCTACAGGTTTTTTTCAGCGCCGGAGCGCCGAATAACGCGAAATAGAGGGTATTTGCGCCGCTCTATGCAGCGCAACCCATGTTTCGAGCAATATGCTTGTCTTGCATCTGGCGTCTTCGCGGATGCGGATCGCGGAGATATTCCGCCAGGCGCTCCTTCGGCTTTGATATGCCAGCGGACAATAGATAGGCCTCGCCATGGCGCAGCAAAAAGTTCCTGGCAGACTCCGCCTCGACAGCACTGCCTGAGCGCACATCGTTAACCGCCTGTAGCAGGATCGCGAAGATAAATCGTCTGTATGACTTAAAATGTTCTGTAGTTTCCATGCTAGAAATTCTGAACCAAAAAAAACGCTGCGGAGCGCCGAATAACGGCTTTTAACGGGGTTTTTCGAAAAAAGCTGGCGTGGATTTGCGGCTAGAATGTGGGGATGGACGGATACCGGCTTTCACTGCGAGGAGTGTTGGCGCCCATCATCTTGGGATGGTGCGTATCGGGCGTGGCCCTGGGAAATCAGTGCCTATTTGCCAAATATCAGCCGGTCATGCGTGAGTTTGGTGCCAGCGGCTCATTGGCGGCGATGGCCCAGGAGCGCAACCGGCGAATTTCGGCTTGTTTTGCGCGTCCGATGGAGTGTCGTCCTTAACGCCTCCTGCTGTTCCCCACGAACCTCCCTGCCATTTCCGCATCGACCGACGCCTTTTCGAGCGCCATGGCCGGCGCAAACCCCCTCGCACACCAGCGCATTGCCGTAGTGGCGTGGCGTGTGTCCGCGAAATGGGACAGTGCCGCATCCAGCCATTCGACGGCATCGGGTCCATGCCGGATCGCGATTGCCTCGTGCGGCATCGGAGTCTGCATGGCGCTGCAGCCGTCTCTCCAGGGACCGCTAACCTGATACGAACGAACGCTGAGATTCTGCTATCGACTTACGCAAGGCACCTTGTCTTTCCGCCGCCGGTCAGCCGCAATCTGGTGGTAGAACATCAGGCTCGTGCCGATACAGAGCCAAGCCAGGTTGGCGATCACTGTTAGCGCGGAAATATAGAAGACAATTTTCTCCCGCAGCAGGGGATAGTAATGCCAGTCGATGGCATAGGTGACGCCTGATTCCGTGCGCCTGATCGCGGCGAATACCTCGTCTTTTCCGGCTGGCAGATTGGTTTTCGACTGTTTGGCCGCGTCGAAGCTGATTATCACTGTCGATACTCCGCTTCCACTGGACATGTCGCGCAATACGGGTTGTACGTGCTTATCGGCGCTTGCGATTTCGTCCGGATTACGCGCGGAATGGCATTCGATGCCAAGCGTGTTGCAGGTTTCCGCAAGACTGGACAGGGGAAGCATGACCGCTTTTTCGAGCAATGCCCTTGATTGCGCCTTGACGTTATTTTGCAGTCCGGTTATCAGGACGTAGTGGAAAACAACCAGGATCAGCACGGATGCGGCTGATACACCGAGAGCGATAATGCGGCTGGGTGTCGCCAATCTGCGCCAGAAAAAGAAGGAGGGGACGGATGCCACCAGCAGAGTAACGTAAACCAGCGGCAGTACATATTCGACGAAGAAGTACAGATGTTCCGTGTACTCGTTGATGATGTAGGCGCTGGCGAAGACGCCAAACAAGAAGATGGCGCTTATCCTGCCTGCCACGAATACGACGATGAAGAGCAGCGCCGTACAGAACAGCAGAAACTGCGCATTCAGCAGCACGTTCTCGGCAATGACGCCGATGTGCTCAGTGGACTCGGGGGTCTGCGATAGGCCAAAAAAGAGCGCGTTCTTGCCCAATACCGCCGACCAAAACTCCCAGGTTCCGGCCAAAATAACAAGCGCAGATCCGAATAAGAGCGCCGCTGAAAACATTGCTTTGGTTTTGGAATTAACGGTCATCTCGATTCCTTGCTGGGGAGATAACAAGCTCGTGGATCATGGCGTGGTGCGCGTTTTTCATAAGGACTCCCTCGACCTGGAAGCCGTGTCTGTCCGCCAGTTCCCTCACTTCGGGAGCGTCGTTATAAGTTATGATGAAGGTGCCCTTGACTCTGGTCATCAGGGAAAATAATTGCTCGTGGTCGATTTCAGCGTGCGTGTACAGCTTGGAGCCGGTCCGCTTGCCGCCTAGCGTGTAAGGAGGATCGACGAAGATGAAAGTGGTGGGGTCGTTGGCGTAACGCCTGACGACATCGAAGGCGTCCCCTCGCTCGAAATTGATTCGATCACGGGTGTCTCGTAGGACCTTAATACGCTTGACCAGGGTCACGGGATACCAGCGAGACAGCAGGCCTTTTCCGTTTTCGCCCGCCTTCAAAAGCCCCGCGCTGGGATGCAAGATTCCACCGCGCGCCATGCGGTTGCGGACGATGGTGCGGAATGCTCGATCCAATACGGAAATCGGCTCACTTCCCAGCACGGACTCCACGGTTTCCTGCGAGACGGAAAATGCCAAGATCCGCTGGCAAAGTTCGGCGGCGGCGGCGTCAGATCCGGTAATCACGACCTCCCACACGGCGGACACATCACGATCCAGCTCGGACAGCAGCACGCGCTCGGCGAGGCCATGGAGGGCAACGCCCAGCCCCACGGAGGCGCCGCCGGCAAACGGTTCGATGAATACCGATGGCGTTGCTTCCCTATTGAGAAGCTGCTGCCGGACATGGGGAAACAGCCAGGACTTGCCGCCGGGGTAGCGAAACGGACTGGGGTGCCTGGAGGGGATGCGGGCTGTCGCCGTACCTGCCGCATACAGAGCTGCGCGGTCGGCTCGACCGGCTGCCCTCCGCGAGAGAGATGGCTGCTCGAAACAGGTGTCAAACATGGCTCTAGCCGTTCCTTGCTGGCATGCCGGGCATGCTGATGCCGGCGCCAGCCCGGTACGTCCACCCCTCTTTCCAGGCTGCGGCTTCAGTTGCCTCGCCGGGATAGGGGCAATCGTCCAGCGTTCGCCCGCTGAAGTGTCCGAAATAGCCTTCCTGGCGATAATGGGCGCGGCCTTTGGGTTGCTGGTTGGATTGCGCCAAATAGGCAAGAACCGCGTCCCTGGCCTCCCCCCAGCTCCGGCACACAATGACCCGGTATCCCTGGCCCGTCAGAAGCTCGCCGAACTCGCGCTGGGGGTCTTGCAGCCTGCCCGTGCTGGACTTCATCTCGACATACATCCCGTGCCATTGTCCTCGCGGTACGGGCAGAAATACGTCTGGCACACCCGGCTTGACGCCCTCCGCTTTTAGCTTGGCTGCCACCGCCGGATGCCTTGCGCCTCCGTTTGGAATGGCGTGCAGCAGCCGCAGTTCTGGTGTGATTGCGGATGCCAGTCCGGCCCATTGGAACAAGGACACCTGCTCTTGGTGTTCGCTCGGCGATTCCCTGGCACTTATTTTTCGTGGCATGTCCCCACCTCGGGCGGTGCCACGGACAAACTGTTCGGATCGATCCCGATGGCGAAGTACCGAAGCCCGCCGGTCTCCAGATCCATCCAGGCATCGCCAGCGAAGCTATCTCCGAAGCGCATTCGTTGGTCATGGTCCGGTGCGCGGACAAAGCGTTCCTGGACGAGTTCGCTGTCGCACACGTCCCGTGCTGAGTGGGTCGCTGCGCATGTCGTAGATGCATCGTTGCGTCCGCTTCGTGAATCTTTCACCATGTACGGCGCATGCCGCCGCGCCAGCCCACACAGCCTGTCCACGCCCGTCATCAAAATTACGGACTTGCGGTGCGCGTCGTTCAACTGCTCAATCAGATCGGCGCCTTCTCCCTGAAACAGCTCAACAAATTCCTGAATCAAAAACTCCAAACGTTGCACGTCGCTACCGAGCAGGAAGCTACTGGTTTCATCATCGCCGGGCAGGCCATCGCACATAATTTTCTTCCTCAGTTGTTTGCAGATTCCGGACATCGAAGTCCGGCACATTGAAATATTGCAGCCTGCCCTTTAGGGGCATGAGCGTCAGTGGCTGGGGGTTGCGCAGCACGGAATAGCGCCTTAACCGCGAGTTGCATCGACCGTCTCCAGATCCAATCCAAATTGCCGAGTGATCCACACCTTGTGCGGCAGTCCGCGTTGGCGCGTCCCCTCGACCATGCCTCCCCGCTCCAGCCGGACCAGCGCATGGCGCACGGCTCTCACGGAGCGATCAGGCGCCACCAAATCGACGGCGCGATAGAAGGTTCGCGCACACATGGCGCTCAATACGCCGTGCTGTTGTTGAAGTACATTCATCGAAACGACCATCCCGCGCCGGCCAATACAAAGGCCGCCAAGATCACCAGAATTTCCCTGGACGATCCCGTGCGCAGCCAGCGCAAACTGGTTCGTTTTCCGAACGGGTTTACCCCCAGTGGGCAGCCCATGCTGGTCATGCTGTCCGTGGCGACGTGAAGCAATCCAGAGGAGGCGAAGCCGGCCATTCCGATTGACGTAGACAGGTTTTGCCCGCCCTGGCGGATTGAAATAACGCTCAGGATCAAGAGCGCGAGCCAAGGCCAAAGCCAATGAGTCAGTGTCCGATGCGGAATCAGTGATTCACGTTGCCGACTCCATTTGTTGAACCGGGCGATTTCCAGCCAGTCCGGAGCGCGAGCACCGAGGACGCACCCCACAACGAAGATCCCTGCCATCGTGTGGGGCAGTGCTGCGGCGACGCCAAGGCCGAGAGCGAAACCGGTCAGGTTGTGAGTGAGCGGTGTCATAAGGCCTCCAGCTCGAACGTCATCTGCGGCGGCGACAATCGCCGCTGGATGAACTGGAGGCCCCTGCCCGTGACCAGCGTTTTGGTATAGAGATGGTTATCGCCGGACTCGCTCTTGTATCGCCGCTCGGTTACGCGGAAATATCCTGAATCGACGTACTGCTGATAAGGCAGGTTGTTGTGCATCAGGATGCGTTCCTCGCGCAGGAACTTGAACAAGCGGTTCTGCCCCGTACCCAAGACCTTGGCGATTTCCTGGATGGACTGGCAATTGACGGCCTCGGCCACCGCGTCGTGAAACTCGACCTTGGGTTTCTGGGCCAGGACGATTTCTTCGAGTGCGAGAACTTTTTCCGTATAGGTCAGCAACAGTCCGCGCATTGCGACGGGATCGTTCAGTATCTGCATCGGATCGAAGGCGGGCTGCGGTTGTGTCGCCATGGCGTCATAGGCGCGGATGACCTTGACCTTGAAGGATGCCGAAATCCACATGGCGTAGTCGTAAACGAGGTCCTTGCAGACAAAGGTTCCCTGCCAACCATCGCCGCCCTTATAGACTTTAAGTGGTTGATTTTGTTCCGATACCGGAATTCCGGTATCGGCTAATTCCTGAACAAGTTCTCTGGTCTGTCTGTTCTCCAGCCATTTTCCCGGCTGATGCCTTGACTCGTTTCCCGCAGCCTTGTGCAGGTCATTGAGGCAATACCGCCCCTCGGCATCCTGGCGGATGCCGATGTCGGCAATGACGAGCGATTTCTGTGTCGGATTTCGTGATGCCAAGGGCCTTCTCCTGGTTGCGTATTTCCAGCATACGGAGGACCGGGAAAATGCAAGCCTCCAGAAGAAAGGCTACAGGTCTGAAATGGGAAAAGGTGTTCAAATAACCGCGTTAAAACGGCTTTTTCGTCCCAAAAAAAGCCCCGTTTCCGGGGCGAAGGTAACAACACGTCTTTTAGTCCCCCTCCCCTCTTGCGGGGGAGGGAGTGCTGTCGCTTACATTTTGATGCGGATGCCGGCAAAGACCTCGTGGGATTTCGCGTCGTTCTTCAAGCCGCCAAAGTCCAGGTCCTTGACGCCAAGGTAACGATACTTGGCTTCGAGCGAAACGGTATCGGTCAGCTCGTACTCGGCGCCTGCGCCGACCTGATAGGCGAGCCCGGTAGCGGTATCGTTCAGGGTATCAACCCCGTCGGTTACACCGTTGGCCTTGACCCGAGCGGCACCGATGCCGGCGGTCACGAAGGGCTTGATGGGGCTGTTGATGCTGAAGGTGTAGTAGCCGTTTACCAGCAGAGTGTCGGTCTTGAAATCGCCTCCGGTCAGATTGAGGGAGCCGCCGGGGAACTTGTACTTGTCGGGGTCGTTCATGCGGCGGGCAAGCTCGGCTTCGAAACGGAACTGGTCCATCTCGAACCCGACGGCACCGCCCAGGGCGAGGCCTCGCTTCATGGTCAATTCATCGTCGATAGTGGGGTCTGCCGGGTCGGTGATGCTGGTGATCGAGGGTGCCGCTGCCCCGATATTGAGGCTGGCGTAGCCCTCGCTAAAGGCGGCAGGAGCGGCGGAGCACAGAGCAAGTCCGATCAGTGCGGGCAGAAGCTTCTTGGTGTTGGTCATGTTTCAAATTCTCCAGAGAATGATTTTGTGTTGTGTTTCAATCCGCGCCCGACCTCGTCTGTCAGGCGAAATCCGTCGGCAGATAGAGGCCGGTCGGATTGACCCCTCCGCGAACGGACGGGTTACATGCCACGTTACATTGCTTTGAAATAATGCAAGTCTCCGAATAACGGCTTTTAACGGGCATTTGCGAAATTTTTTCCGTGCGCTGGTTGGCAATAATTTGGTCCCGTTGCAGGGACCTTTGTTCGGGAAATTCCGAGCCGGAAATGGAGTGGTTGCCAGGTTAGAACGTGTAGGTCACCCCCACCCCTATCGCTTCAAATCGACTCTCGGGCTGGAATACGGAGCCCAGGCTGCTGGTTGTTACGAGGGATTCGCCGAACTTTCCGTTTTCGTACCAGGCCGACAGTCCGAGCCCGCTGGTGGCCTCGGTCATGTCGTAGGCTATATATAAGGTGTTCTTCGGCTCGGGACGGATATTGGCGCCGAACTCTGGCACATTTTCTTTCACTTCCAGCGGGCGCTTCACCCCGGCGGACATCTTGTGGTTCCAGTCGCCGTCGGTCACGAGCCACGCAGCTCCCAGCTTTGCGTAAGGCACGTCGTACTTTTCCACGTATCCCTGGGCGGCATTCCCCAGCGCGTCGCGTCCATCTTTGATATCGCGCTCCCAGTGATCCAGTCCAATGCCGGCCAGCAGGTCCAGTGATTGCTCGCCGTCCTCGATCACTGACAGCGGAAAGCGCCAGCCAAGAGTCGTTTCTGCTTGGTAGCCGTTGTAGTCCGTCTCGGTTTGCACCGGAACGCCTGCCTGGGTGGACCCGTCATAATTCACGGCGCCGGAATACAGTTTGCCGGACGTGCCGTAAACGAAACCGCCCTGATTCCCTTCGAACTTGGCCTTCAGTACGCCGCGCTCACCAGACTCCTTTAGCAGCCGTTCTCCCTGGAAATACTCGGTCCATTCGAAATGCTCGACGCCCGTGCCGACGGTGAAATAAGCCTCGGCCGAGACGGTCGATGCAGCCAGCGTGAGGGCCGCGCAGAGTAGTGTTTTGTGCATGGGTTTCTCCGGGTGGTTATGCCCGCACAAAGTACCGCTTCGGGGATGTCAGCGGCCGCCGAATAACCGCGTTAAAACGGTTTATTCGAAATAATTCGAAATAATTTGAAGAAAATATTTCCGCAGAAAAGATATCCGCACTATTTTTCGAATAACCGCCAAAAAACCGTTTTTTTGGCGGTTGCATTTTTCCGGTCCCGTGGAAAATAGATCCAAAAGGAGATAGCCCATGTTCACGAAAATCAAACACCACTACACCCGCAGCTTGCAGGTGCATCGCTTGCTGCACCTCTCAATGGTTACGCCAAAACTCAATGACAAGCTGGAGGCCCTGCGGCAGGTCAAGGAGGCCCAGTCGGATTACGACGAAGGCGCCCTGCCCCGCTGGGTTGAAAAGACCGTCGAGTGGTACGTCGGCAACGTCGTGCCGGCACTGGTGCCCTTCGGCAATCACCGAGCCAATTTTCTACGCCGGATTGCGCTTGCGTTGCGGGGCCGATGAGGATGCCGAGGACGCTCGCGAGAATCCGTGTGCGAAAAGTCGTCTGTGCCGCCTGTCGTGCGCCGGAAGGGCTGATCGTCTGCGGCGCACGGCATTTCGATCGGGTCATGCTGGGACAGATGGCCTCGGCTGGCGTGAGCGCACGAGAGCTGGAGCAGGGGTTCATTGACCAGGGCGGCGCGTTTCTCACGCGGGAGGACGCCTATCGGGTTGCTGTTGATTCCGGGCAGGTCGGCGCTGGAACGGAGTCTCTGCTGATCAGCGAGGACCTTTATTGATGGCAGCCGATCGAGATGTTTAGGCGGGTCATCTGTCCTGCGATTCGCTTGGCCAATGGACTGGTTGTCTGCGGCGCCAAACATTTCGATTCCTTAATGATGCGAACGGTCTTGGCTGCCGGAATGAACGGTACGGAGCTGGTGGGTTGC
This sequence comes from Gammaproteobacteria bacterium RIFOXYD12_FULL_61_37, assembly GCA_001801995.1. Taxonomy (GTDB): domain Bacteria; phylum Pseudomonadota; class Gammaproteobacteria; order Chromatiales; family Chromatiaceae; genus YD12-FULL-61-37. The sequence continues at coordinate 9,561 of MGZB01000032.1, forward strand.
GAGTTGGGATATGCCGACCAGGAAGGGGAGCTCCTGACCCGCGAGCAGGCGCGGGAAGTGGGAGAAGAGAGGCGGCGAGCAAGGCTGAGCGCCCGTCAGCGAGCAGAGAACAAAGAGGCGGATTCAGCCCCGCCGGACAAATCCGGGTCCGAGCTGGCTCCGGTTTCAATCATCCAGGAGAACGACACCATGACACCGAAAACCTTCGGGTCCTTCAAAAAGACGAAATACCCGCCCCGCCAATGGGGCCTGGTCGGATTCGCCGGCACGGGAAAATCCACATTTCTGGCCCAGTTGCTCCAGCCCTTGCTGGTCATCGACGCCGACGGACGATTCCACGAGATCGCGGACAAGTGCCGCGACCCGTTGACGCTCAGCGACAACCCCAACGATCACCGTGACGGACTGGCTATCGCTACTGCGTTGCAGGGTGCCGAGCTGTCCGGGATCGGAACCATCGTGCTCGACTCGATCACGCCTATCCTGCGGCTCTCCATCGCCATGGGTATGACGAAGAACGAGCGCGGCGAAGGTCCCAAGAACAAGGTCGCAGCTTTCCAGGACAAGGCGAACCAACTCCGCCTGATCCAGGACTCCATGGTGCGCCCCGGCGTGGATTCGGTCATCGTCTGGCACTACGAGAAGGGCCGCGATGACAAGGGGCAGGAGCAGAAGAACCAAACCATCTCCCGCACCGAAGGAGAGCGTTTGCTGCGCTCCATGAACGCCATCATCGCGCTGGACAAGGACGAAAATACAGGCCAGCGCCTGGCGAAGGTTACTTGGAGCCGGGCTGGACGAAGAGGCATCGTTATCCCCGATACCGAGGGCTTTTGGAGAGGCGTTCCGGAACGGATCGAGGCGGCGCTCTATGACGAGCAGCAGAAGAGCGTCGAGGCTCCCTTGCGGGAGGCTGTGTGAGCTATTGCCGCTTCAGCACCGACAACTTTGGTTGCGACGTGTATTGCTACGTGAACGATGCCGGTGCCTTTGTGACCATTGTTGCCGCTGTGCGTTTTGTAGGGGATTCGCCAATCCCTGTGATTGCTCCCATCGAGGAGTGGGGGCTGGCGGTTTCATTCAACGAGGTTGCGCGGCAGATGGATGAGCGCCAGGCATGGATGGATGGCGCCGAGCGCGCCCCCATCGGGCTTTGGTTCGACGGGGAGGAGTTTGTCGATGCAACCGCAGGCGAGGCCGCCGAACGGCTGGAGATGTTGCGGGCGGCGGGATACCGGGTTCCGCAACGTGCCATCGATGTTCTGCGGGAAGAGGCGGTAGCGGGAGCGGGCGGCGAAGGAGCGGAGGACAAAAGTGCGCCATAGCATCCGCCTCGCCTCCGGTGGCCATTTCGATTTTTCGCGCCCTGAGCGCTCGACATTCAGCATCGTGGACATCGCCCACGCCCTGTCCCAGGTCTGTCGTTACGCTGGACATACGCCGGTCCACTATTCGGTGGCACAGCATTCGGTCCTGGTCTCGCATGCTGTGCCGCCGGAGCATGCGCTGGCCGGTCTGTTGCACGACGCGAGCGAAGCGTTTTTGGGTGATGTGGTGAAGCCGCTGAAGGCGCTGCTGCCCGATTACATGGCAGTTGAGTCGTTGCCTCGCTCCCCCTTCGCACCCGTCCAGGGCGTGTCGGGGTAGCGTGAAGGCCCAATCAGCCTGCCAGGGACTGGCAGACGAGCGCGGGTGAAGCGAAAGCGACTCACCCTGGGGTGCTTCACCAGCTCCCTGCACTGAGGCCATGAGGATGAGGGGCGGATGCAGCTCCAAGCCGAACCAAAATGGCTGAACGACCCCGCGCTCCGGGCGAGGTGACCTTTACCCGATAGGAGAAATCCGATTCGGAGATCGGCGGGTAACTGCCATTTTGAGGTATTTTGGAATGCGACGAGTCTTTGTATTGGACAAAAAACAAAAGCCCTTGATGCCCTGCCAGCCGGCCAGGGCCAGGCACCTGCTGTCATCTGGCAAAGCGGCAGTGTTTCGGCGCGAACCGTTCACGATCATCCTGCAAGAGAGGGAGTACGGGGACACGCAACCACTCGAACTGAAGATCGACCCCGGCAGCAAGACAACCGGCACGGCACTGGTCATTCAAGGCAAAAACGGTTGCAAGGTGTTATGGGCGGGCGAGCTACATCACCGGGGCCTGGAAATCAAAGCATCGCTGCTGGCGCGGAACAAGATCCGCCGGCAACGTCGAAACATCCATTGTCGTTACCGTCCCCAGCGCGGCAAGCGGAAACGGTCCAAGGGGCTGCTGATGCCGAGCTTGCGTCACCGCGTCCTGACCGTCGGAAACTGGGTCAACCGGCTCTGCCGCTGGGCGCCGGTCTCCGGGCTTGCCCTGGAATTGGTCCGCTTTGACACCCAGAAGCTCCAGAATCCCGAGATCGAAGGCGTCGAATACCCGCGAGGGGAACTGTTCGGCTACGAGGTCCGGGAATACCTGCTGGAGAAATGGGGCCGGAAATGCGCCTACTGCGGTGCGGAGCATGTTCCCCTGGAGATCGATCACATCGCCCCCAGAGCCAGAGGCGGTACGGATCGGGTTTCCAATCTGACCCTGGCCTGCCGTCCCTGCAACGAAAGGAAAGGGGCACTACCCGTCGAGGAATTCCTGAAGAACGACCCGGAGCGCCTGAAAGCGATCAAGGCCCAGGCCAAGACCCCGCTCAAGGATGCCGCCGCCGTCAACTCCACGCGCTGGGCCTTGTTCGAGGCGCTGAAAGCCACCGGGCTCCCCATCGAAACCGGCTCGGGTGGGCGCACCAAGTTCAACCGGACCCGTCAGGGCTACCCCAAGGCCCACTGGATCGATGCCGCCTGTGTCGGCGAGAGCGGGGCCGACGTGCAAATCCCGCAGGGACTCCGTGCGCTCACCATCCGAGCCATCGGTCACGGTTCACGGCAAATGTGCCTGATGGATAAATACGGCACGCCTCGCACCAAGCCCAAGAAGGTCAAGCGCGTGCTCGGTTTCCAGTCCGGGGATCTGGTGCGACTGGTTCAGCCCAAAGGGAAACACAAAGGCGTCTACGTCGGCAAGGTGTCCGTCCGTGAGAGAGGAGCCTTCGACATCCAGGACTGCATCAACGGGGAGCGGACCAAGATCACCGCGCCCCATCATCGCTTCACCCTTCTGCAACGCGGAGACGGTTATGTCTACGAACGCCCCAAACCCGCTTGAGCCCCAACGGCAACGACAGACCGTGAGACATGCCGCCGGACGCCCGGCTATCACGGCGCGCGTATTGCGATGCCTGCGCCAATGGCTTGAACCAGCGGGGTCGTTATACGTCCATGAATAACTCCTTGGAAAAGCGGGTGGAGGCGGTCGTGTTGGCGCGTTTTGGCTTGCTTGCCGAGATGTCGCCCGAGGTCAAGCGGGCCGATCTCGTGTTGCTCGCGACCGAGCAGCGGGATCTTTTTGGAAAAGCGGTGTCCGCTGGCATGGCGTTGCCACAACGCATCACGCCGCTACCGGCACGGGATGCAAAGCTGGAGTTTCTAGCGCGATACTCGGAGCTGGCGATAAAATCCGGCGCGGAAATAGTAGTTGACGATCGTCCGTAATTGCCGGAGAATGAATTTCATGATGAAGCCCCGTAGCGAAAAGCTCCGGGGTTTTTTCGTTTCTGTGGTCCGCTCGGGTACAATCCCCCGAGTTGCGGCGGTTTCGCCCAAGCGTCGCCCGCTACACGCCGCTATTGGGCAGCCGCCGCTACTCCTTCTCCAGTCTCAGGCTCTTCCTCTCGCCAGGGTGACGACTGCGATCACCCCGCCCGTAACAAGCCAAAACAAGGCTTGATCCGAGAAACCAAAGACGTTCACTGGCATGCCAACCAGACAGCCTAGCGGTTGACTTCTCCCCACGGCTAAAGCCGGGGGATTCCTGCCGCTCACGCGGCAAGTCTCTCATTACTGAGAGGATTCGAAGCGTCCGCCCAACGGTGGTAGTGCCACCGATGGGTTTCAGGCTTCGGGGCGGCCTCCGCCCTGTCCCGGCTTGGTCCGGGTATGTTTGGAAATTGTGCTGCCGGATTCTGCGTCCGCAGCAGGTTTCGCGACCCGGACTGGTCGCTGTGGGCCTTGAAGCCGCAGTCCCGGCAGGCCAGGACGTGGCGCGGCTTGCGCACCACGTTCTCGCTGTGGCATTCCGGGCAGGTGCTGGAGCTTTTTCCTTCCAGTACCCGGCTGGTTTGAATGCCGGCACGGGCGCAGTGGCGCTCCAGGATCTTGCTCGCCTTGTCGAAGCCCCAGAAGTTGTGGATGCGTCCGTTCCACTTCTTGCCGTAGTTCTTGTCGCGACGAATGTCCTTGGGCCAGCCAATGTAGAGATGCCCGACCTTGTGGTTCCTGAGCTGGGCGACGATGCGGGCGGACAGGGCCTCCCAAGCATGCTCCCAGCGCTTGCCGCGTTGACTGAACATCCGGCGCAGCTTTTTGGAGCTTTGCTGGTTTTTCGGTCGATGGGACAGCTCCGACATGTGTTCGGACAGCTTCCGCCCCCAGTAGTCCCAGTCCTTGAGCAGGTCCCGTCCGAGGAAGTTGAACGACGGGCCTACGCCATTGATGGACAGGCTAACGGCCACGCGAACACCCAGATCAAGGGCCGCTTCGCGGACCCAGGGCTTGGGGCGGTTGTCGTCCCTTTCGACCCGGTACTTTATGTACCAGCGTCCGCGACCGGCATCAAAGAGCAGATCCGCCGATTTCATCGGCCCGACATAGCGGCGCAACCCACGGCAGGGTATTTGGAGCCTTCCCTTCTTGCGAAGGTCGGCTGGCAGGGTGAGCGCCACATGACGGGGTCCGACGGCATAGGCTGCCGTGCTTTTGACGGGAATCCAGTCGTTGGGCCGGGTTCCGTCCTTGTGTTTGCGATAACGCGGCAGTCCGGGCTTGTCCTTCAGCGCACCCGACTGCCATTTCTCACGAAGCGCGAAACAGGATTCCCACGCCTCGATGAGTTTCTTGAGAACCTCCTGCCCCATATGGGTAGGCAGGGCGCGATAGGCTTCGTGTTCCTTGAAGTCCTCGCACAGCTTCGCGTATCCCGGCATCGCCGCGTGGGCTACAAACGCCTGGCGGCGAACGTAGTTGGCGGCATTCCACAGCGCCGAGACGCGATCACCCATAAGGCGAAGGGTCCGCTCCGTGGCTTTGTCCGGGATCAGGCGAAGAATGTTGGTCCTCATGAGTCCCAGAATACAGGCACTTCCCATAATGCAAGCCCCGAAAACGCGCTGATATCCCTATGCCTGAAGGCAGGGGCTTTACGCGCGAATTTGGTAAAGCATCAGCGCGACCGCCAACCCCACCAGGACGCCAAAGGCACTTCTTCCCTGCCAAGCCAACTTCCGGCGAAGCATCTGGCACGGCAGGTCGCGGATCTCCTCCGGCGTCAGTCCGTCCTTTTCGAAAAGCCGGTGACCGCCGTTGCGACCCAGCGTGAAGTGAATAATGGTCGCCGGCACGAAAATGGCGAGCACGAGCCAGAAAAGGAATTCCCCCAAGGTCCAGTGCGTCACCGCAGTAACTCCACAGCCAACCCAACCTGCCGTCGCCCAATATCCCGCCAGATCTCGCCATTGGGCGCCTTCCGATTCCAGGCCATGCCGCTGGTGTGCGGCATGGGGATAACCTTGGGCACCAGCTCGTCCGCAGCGCGGGTCAAGGCAATGTGGCAGCGAAGCAAGTCCAGCCTTGTCCCGTTCGGTATGCGCGATGCCTCGATCGCCTCGAAAAGCGAGCCTTTCCCGAGGAAATAGGACGCCGCCGTACCGCCCACCAACAGCAACACTTTCGGGCGGGTTTCCAGCAGAAATTCCGCGAGGAGCGGCAGGCAGGCATCGGCTTCTTGCCGAGTGGGTTTGCGGTTATCGGGAGGGCGACAGCGGCAAACGTTCGCTCTGCCAAATTCCGGGCTGGGAATGCCGTGTTCGCCGAGCAGTTTCTCCAGGGTCTTTCCTGCCTGGCCAGCAAACCCGTAACCGAGGCGGTCTTCTTCCAGTCCGGGTGCCTCGCCGATGGCGATCAGTCCGCTTGTGGTTGGTGAAGGGAGTACGATTTGACGCCGCGAGGTGCAGAGCGAGGGACAGCAGCGGCAGTGGTTCGTTTCCATGCGGCAAGGATAGCTCAGGCAGCGGGATTGCAAGCACCCAAGATCCCCGCCTCTTCAAGAAACTGCGACGGACCTGCGCTCGCCTTCCAGGACAGATGCAGCTCGTGCCGTGCTCGGGTCATGCCCACATAGCAGAGACGCCGTTCCTCCTCCAGGGGGGAATCCGGATGCGGGAGTACGCCGGTCTCCACGCCGAGCAGCCATACGCGGTCCCACTCCAGTCCCTTGGAGGAGTGCAGGGTCATAAGCGCCACGCCTTCCTGGCTCTTGCGCTTGCGGGGGCGTTGCAGCACCCGTAGTCGTTCGGGCAGAGATCCTCGCATACGCAGCAGCGTTTCCGACAGCCAGTCGCAGATCTGGTGCTCGGGGTGTTGCGGCTGCAAATGGCTGCGCGCCCAAAGGGCAACACCTGCGATAACCAGTGAAGTCCGTCCTTGCGTGAACAGTTCATCCCACTCACGACACAGCCGGGCCAAGCCAATCAGTCTCTCTCGCTCCAAGCTGCCGGCCTTGGCGGCTTTGGCGGGGGGCTCGTTCATATTGGCGATCAATTTCCGGTACAGATTGCTGTTGTCCGACGGCATCAGGGCATCCATTGCCGTGACCCTGGTCCCCGCGAAGTGCAGGGCCGTGACAATGCCCGCATGGCTTTTCTCTGACACCGCTTGCAGCAGGCCCAGGACGGCGGCAGGGGCCTCGCGGTCCCAGAGGGATTTCCCGCCGGTGCGGTAGTAGGGGATGCCGTGCGCCGACAGCTTTAGCTCCACAGCGTCCAACAACTGATTGGTGCGGGCCAGCACAGCGAACTCCTTGTGCCCTTTGAGCGCCTCCTGGATCACGGCATCCGCCTCCGCGATACGGTCCTCGAAAGAGAGTACCCGTACCAATCCAGGCTCGGTGGCCACGCCTTCCACGGCTTTTGGCACGCGCTCTTGGTTGAAGTGGATCAACCGGGCGGCGGACTCAATGATCTGCTTGTCGCACCGGTAGTTCAGCGGCAGGGTTACCAAGCCGGCCTTCATGTTCTGGAGAAATAGCGTCAACCCCTTGTAGCCCATGGCATGGCGCCAGCCGTAAATAGCCTGGTCGTCGTCGGCCACCAGCATGGTTTCTACGCCGGATTTTGAGTGCGCCTCGACCCAGGCCATTTGAACTTCATCCATGTCCTGCGCCTCATCCACCAGCAGCCAGTCGGCCCTGTAAGGCGTAGCGGAGCCGTCGCGCATGGAGAGGACCGCCAACAGCAGCAGGTCGGCAAAGTCGAGCATGCCAGCCTGATCCATGTAACCCTGATACAGGTGATAGGCCTCTGCGCCAGGGCCTGTGTGGGGTGGCGGCGGTGTATCCATGCAGGATTTGATGTGCTCAATGGCACCCACTGCGTCTTCGAGGGAAATCGGTTCGCGGGTGTGCTCGCTGGCCCGGCGCATGAAGAGCGATTGTTCCGCTGGGGAGGCCAGGCGCTTGAACTGTCCGGCGCGCTTCAACTGAGTGAGCGCCAAGGAATGCAGGGTGCCCACGGCGACCCGCTGGCGGGCGGTTTCACCAGCTTGTTCGAGGATGCGTTCTTTCAAGGAGGTAGCGGCATCGCGGGTGAAGGTCACTGCGAGCAGTTTCCCGTTCGGATGCAGTTCCAGCAGGCGCGCCGCCCGAACGGCCAGCACACGGGTCTTGCCCGAGCCGGGACAGGCGGTCACCAGGCAATGCCCCGTGGCAAGGACGGCTTTTTGCTGATGGGGGTTGAGCGAGTTCATCCCGCCCACACCTGCGCCAGATTCCGGCTGATCATGCCGCTGATCTGGCGCGACAAGTCCCCCTCCGTCAGAAAGGCGTCCGCTATGGAATCTGTCCACACCGGTTCCGGATATCCCGTGTGCCAGCCTTGAATGTAGCTCGCGCCCGCGCTCTCGGCGGCAATGCGCGCACTTTGGGTCTCGATGGCCTCGGCCACCACAGGGACCCCGGTCGCGGCCAGGATTTGGATGTCCTTGCACGCGGACTCAATAGGCCGGTTGCGCGAGCAAACCTTGATAAAATCCCAGCAGCCGAGATCGGACCGACGGTAACAAAAGGGGCTCCCTCGGTGATCGTCCATGGCGCACAGCAGCCCCGTGGCGCGGACTCGCTGTGCCAGGGCGGACATTCCGGGATCTGGCAAATCAGTCTCTTCGTCGATCTCGACAACGATCCTTGTTAGGCACTGGTCTTGGGCGCGGCGACAGACCTGCAAGAACGTGTCCGTCGCCCACTCGTACCGGACGACATGGCGCGAGAGATTGACGAAGACGGCTCCCTGCCGTCCCCGTAGGTCTCCGTCCCGGATGTGCGATAACCCGCCAAGATCCAGCGCGAGCCAGCCGGACGCCCTGTCGCCCAGGATTCCGGCTGGTGGCTGTCCATCGAAACGGGCGAGCAGTTCCACGCCGGCTATCTCTCCTGTGCCGGCGTGGACGATGGGCTGCTGAAGATACTCAAGCAGCATCCGCGATGGATTCCGCTTCGGCTTCGCCGGGAGCTGTTTCATCCGCCACTTCATCCGCCACGGCTTCGTCCGCAGCGGGCGCAGCGGGCGCTTTCTTCTTCCTGCCGCGCTTCCCTGCTGCGGGCTCTGCCCCAGAAGCCAGCTCATCGTCATGGCCTTCTGGATCGATGGGGACGGGGGTGATGTCGTGCTCGGTCTCCTGACCCTCTACCGGCTCGCCGTCCTGACCGGACTTGACACGATTGGCGGCCGACACGGCCCGGTTGGCGATTTCGCGGATGCGATTGGAAAGCCGCAGCAGATTGCGCTGCCACAGGTAGCACTCGGCGGAATACTGGGAGTCGCTGCGCACACCCGACAGCCACAGCAGCGAGATCAGTCCGACAACGCGGTCAAGCTGGTTGATCAGTCCGAGATAGCGGTTGATGCGAGGCGTGGAAATCTCGGCATCGATCTCTTGGGGACGGGTGAATGTGGGCGTCGGGTCGATGCCCGAGTCCTCACACATGCGTTCGAGCCGCAGCGCTTCCGCAGTTAGTCTCTCCTGCATCTCATCGAGCTGGACATCTACCATCGCCTCGACTTCGCGGGCCTGGTCATCATGGGCAATGGCGCGAAGCACGATGGATAGCAGGTAAAAGGATCTTGCGGTGGGATCGAAGGAGCGCCGGAAAGTCTGCTGGGCCTGGTACGAACTCAGGGTAATTTTGCGCTGGATGACGGGGCGTGTGGAGCCGCCGGAATTTCGCTTGCTGGTCGTAGTATTCATCATGGTTTTTGTTTCCTTGTCGGAATATGTTTTGTTGTGTTTCGCCTTTCCACCCCGTCATTGCGGGGCAGTGTCATCGTGCAATGGAAAATAGTGTTAGAGACGCTGGAATAACGCGAAATAGAGGGTATTTGCGGTTTTTTTTAGGTATTGGCGGGACGGAATTTCCCGCGCAGATTTGTGCCGGTTGGGCTCTGGTTATTCGGGGGACTTGCATTCTTGGGATGTCCGGTATTCTGGAAATACCAACACCGAAACAAACTAGAGAAAATAAAGCTGCAATACGTGTTGTCGGAATGGAATTCCGTGGTCAGTGCCTCCGGTTCAAGAACCGGCGGCGCGCTGGTGGGCCACGTCACCGCAATGCGTGCTGAGCTGGAGCGGCTGCGTGCTGAGCGAGGGATGGAGTGGCGACGGTCTGATGACTCGCTGCCTGCGACAGAGCCATTAAAGCAGGTCAAGGTCCTGTTTTTCTCGCCCGGCTGGGCGTGCCCTGTGTACGGCATGTACACACACGCGGACGAAGGAAGCGCGTGGTCGGAATACGATCAGCAGAATGATCGGTTTGGCGAGTGTGAAGGGGCCGCGCCGACATATTGGGCGGAGGTGCTGATGCCGGCGCTGTGAGCGATGGAGATTGCCGGTCAGCTCGCAGGAACCACCAAGGAGATGGAACGGCTGCGATGCTGAGTGCGGCGACATTGGTAACTATGTGGATGGGAATTGTGGTCGAAGATGCTGATAGAATTGAATATTTTAGGCTCCACAAATGGCGCGATCGCTGGCACAGACTCTTGCGATCCGGCAGGTACGAATTGCAGTCCGATGTCGATCGGATAGAACGCCGTTGCAGGCTTGCAAACCTGAAGATCGCCAATTGGCTGCGAACTGTGCATGGCGACAACCTGCGGTTTTGACGCCGCAGCCAAGGGGATAACTGCGAATGCCGGCGCGAACTGAATCCAGCTCGCGTCGGTATTGCCTGCCTCCCTACTTCGCGCCTGCGACAGCTTGCTTGAATCCCGCCCCTGCCGAGAACTTCGGCACGGTGGCTGCGGGGATCTGGATCTTCTCCCCGGTCTTGGGATTCTTGCCTTCGCGGGCGGCGCGCTCGGATGCCTTAAAGGTCCCGAAACCTATAATAGCCACTTGATCGCCGCTGGCTACGGCACCGGTTATTTCTTCGATTAGGGCCTCCAGAACGCGCCCGACGGCGACTTTGGCGAGATCGGTCTTGGCGGCTACGGCTTCGATCAGTTCGGATTTGTTCACGAATTTTCTTTCCTATATTGTCGTTCGAATGTTGTTTTTGCTGTGCACACGAGCTTCATAGCAAAAAACATCATACAGTGCAAATATTGTGTATTATGTTTCAAGGATAATCTTTCTATTTTGCGAAAATGGTAACAACGCGGATTGCTCTTGATGGCGCATTGACGATTGCCGGCGCGGATTCCGCGCTGGCGGCTATTATTCGCGCCGACAATACCTACCCCAACCCCGCGTTCCAGGAAGCTCGTCGGCAGGGCCGCTACGCGGAACATCTTCCTTCGACCATCGCTACCTACCGGGAATTCGGCGATACCCTGATTTTACCCAGAGGCTATCTTGGCGATCTGCTGCAAGAACGCCCCGCCCTGCTATCCGCCCTGACTGACCATCGCACGGAGTCCGTTGTCGATTTCCCCGTCCTGGGCGCGGTCCTGCGCGGCTACCAGGAGACAGCCATGGCGTCCGCCATCAAGCGCGAACAGGGCGTTATCCAGGCCCCCACGGGCGCTGGCAAGACCCTTATCGGACTTGAGCTGATCCGCCGCCGGTCTCAGCGCGCTCTGGTCCTGGTTCACAACAATGAGCTTGCGCGGCAATGGTCCGGCGCCATTGAACGATTCATGGGCTTCACGCCCGGCGTGATCGGCGATGGCAAGTGGAAAGAGGGAGACAGAATCACCGTCGCCACGCTGCAAACGCTGCACAGAAACCAGGAAAGGGTCAGTGAGAGCGCGGAGAACTATGGACTGGTTCTGACAGACGAATGTCACCACATTCCCTCAAGGACATTTGCCGATGTCATGCTCGGGCTGCCTTGTAGATATCGTTACGGATTGTCAGCCACGATCCATCGCCGCGATGGGCTGCATCAGCTCATCAACCGTGTGATCGGGCGAACCATCGCCCAGATATCCCCAGAGGAGGTGGAGGATGTCGGCGGTATTGTTCCCGCGCAGATCAAGGTGGTCCCCACGGGATTTGAGCCATGCGACGTGGATGGCTGGACCGAGCTGCTGGATAAGATCGTTCAGAGTCCAGACCGGAATCGAGTAGTTGCGGATTGGGCGTCCCGTGCCGCCGGATACGCGCCGACACTGGTTCTGGTGGACCGGATCGACCATGCCGAGTCTCTGGCCCGGCTGTGTTCTGTCCCGGCATTGGTGGCGCACGGGCAACTGTCCAAAAAGGAACGCAAGCGGGTGTTCGAGGCCATGCCAGATGCACCATTGACTATCGGCACTACCGGTCTCTTGGGCGAAGGGCTCGACATATCACGGTGGTCGGTTCTCGTCCTGGCGACTCCGATTTCGGGGCGAGTGAAGCTGCTACAAGCTATCGGACGGATCATTCGCCCGCATCCCGGCAAGAAGAATGGCCTGGTGATTGACCTAGTGGATCAGCATGCGATCGCGCTTGCCTGCTTTCGCAAGCGCCGCGAAATTTACGTGGAGCGTGGGTACTGGCGGGAGGCTGCTTAGGCAGAAAAACCCGGCAGAGGCGCGCACCCTAGAGACGGGTTTTGCGCGCATGCCGGGCGATGGACGAGAGTCTGGAGGCATGGATCGAGTTCCTCCCGTCCCCCCAGTGCGCCCCCGGTGCCGGAGCGCCATGATTTGGCACAAGTACGGCTATTGCTGGCCGTACTGCTTTTTAAGATCCTGCATCTTCTGCCGAAACTCCTGCCGCCTTGCTTGGCCCGCCTGCATTTCTTCCTTGGTAACGTAGCCGTCGCCGTTGGTGTCCTCTTTTTGGAATCGTTGCGTGGCCATGGCCTGCCGTTCCGCCAGGGAAACGCGACCGTCGCCATCGGTGTCTGCGTGCTGCATCTGTCCGCCGCCTCGCATGCCGGGACCGCCGCCAGGGCCACCGGGGGGTTGGGCCATGGCGAGACTGGAAGATGCCAGCAGGGAAAGGCCAAGAACAAGGTGTTTTTTCAACATGTCGATTCTCCAGGTGTTGTACAAATCCCGTTCCTCGTGCTTGGCACGGTCGAAGCAGAGGAGCGCTGGAGAATGCTATGCCGGAAAGAACGTGCCGGGATCGCCGAATAACGCCAAATGGACGGTGTTTCCGCCGGACTAATCGGATAGGAATTTGGCAATCCGGTCGAGTGCGTCGGACCTGGCTAGGTTAAAGACCGGGATATTCCAGCGGCTGGCCAGTGCGATGGCCTGCCCAGTACCGCCGGTTTCTCGTGTCCGCTCCGCCTCGGATTCAGCGCCGTCCTGGGTCCAGCACACGACAAAATCGGAAGGTGTCCGGAGATCCTGCCCGAGCACTTGGTAGCAGCTTCGGGCCATGAGCCTCTTCACGGAGTCCGGCAGTCGATTGAACGCCGGATGCACAGCGGCGGCCACGCCCATGGCTTCCTGGCTGATCTCGTTCAGTGATGAACAATTTTCCCGCGCATTCCCCTTCCTTGGCGCTGTGCGCCAGGAGGGGGTCAAGCGGGCTTGTTGCGCTCTGTGGTGCCCTGGCTCTCGACATAGGCACGGACCGTCTCCAGCGAGGCGCCGCCCACGGAGCCGACGTAATACGCCCGGTGCCAGAAGTGGGGTTTCCCGTAAAACCTTGCCAAATGCTCGGCGAATCGATTCCTGGCCCTGCGTGCGCTGGCGGTCTTGAGATTATTGATCAGGGTCGAGAGGTTCAGCGCGGGGTGGATGTCGATCAGCAAGTGGACGTGATCCGCCTCGCCGCCGAATTCGAGGAGCTTGCAGCGCCAGTCTTTCAGGATTTTGCCGAAGGCCTCCTCCAGGTAGCCCAGCAGCCCGGGCGTCAGTGTCTTGCGGCGGTATTTCGTGACGAAGACGACGTGCAGCTTGAGGCTGTAAACGGCATGGGAACTGGATTTATTGGGCGTCATGTTTTGTGCGGCCTAATGGATTTGTGCTAGTATAAGCGGTATGCAGGACGGATTTCGCTTTCGCTGTTATCCCGACAAGGCGCATCAGAAGAAGCTGATGCCTTGGATCGGACATCAGCGATTCATCTATAACGCCAAGATCTCCGAAGACCGCTATTTCCAGCGTTTCAAGAACCGCTTCCGGGAGGAAATCGAAGAAGAGGTTCCTATTGATCAGCAGTACAGCCACTTCATCACCGAGCTGACGCCCTGGTTGCGGGACGTTCCTTCCCAGGTGCTGCGCAATGGCGTCGTGCGCTGGATGCAGGCGTATCGACGCTTCTTCAAGAAGCTAGGCGGGCGGCCCACGTTCCAAAAGGCAAACCGGAAACAATCGGTCTGGCTGACCTCGGAACTCTTCTCGATCTGTCGGCGCAATGACCGCTGGTTCATCCGGATTGGCACGAAGAAATTCAAGATCGGGGAGTTCGAGTTCGTTCCCCATCGCGAGTTTTCCAGGCTGCCGGCCTCAGTGGTTTTGTCCGTCGAAGGCGGTCACTGGTATCTCGGCTTTTCCAACGAGGACGATCAGTACGAACCTACGCGGGACGAGATCGGCGAATACCTGGAGACCTTCACCTGCGAGGACCTGCTCGAAAGAACGATCGGCATCGACCGTAATACCCCGGCGGGGAAGCAGGTCGCTGTATCCAGCGGACAGGCCTTCGCCTACGGCGAAACTCAGAAAGAGCGGATGGAAAAGAAGGAGCGCCACAACAAGCGCTATCAGAAGCGCCTGTCCCTGCAAACAAAGGGCTCCAACGGCTGGCGCAAGACCCGCAAGCGTATCGCCAACAACAACCGCTATACCAGGAACATCCGCCGGGACGTGATGCACAAGGCCAGCCGGGAACTGGTGGATAACCCCCGCGTTTACGTGCTGGCCTTCGAGGACCTGCGCATCCAGAACATGACGAAAAGTCCCGACCCCAAGCAAGGCCCGGAAACCGGGAAGTGGCTGGAAAACGGCGCCGCCGCAAAGGCGGGCCTGAACAAAGCCATCCTCCATTCGGGGTGGGGACTGTTGTACACATTCACGAGATACAAGGCGCAACGCGCCGGAAAGCTGGTCGTACAAGTACCGGCCCCCGGCAGCTCGCAGGAGTGCCGCTTATGCGGTTTTACTCACCCGGACAATCGGAAAAGCCAGTCCGATTTCGTCTGTCAGCGCTGCGAGCATACGGAGAACGCCGACTTCAATGCTTCCGGGGTCATCAAGACACGGGGCGTCAAAGTCGTGCTCAGTGGTCAATGGCGGGAGAAGCCGCCCCAAAAGACCCTGCGCCTCAAAAAGCGCCAGGTAGGGCCGGAAGGGTCCGAACCCGGACAGTCAACTGTCCGATCGCCGGTGGAGACCAGGGGTAAGCCGAGGGGGCGGAAACGTCTCAACGCTCCCGTCGAGGAAACCGGAAACCCCCACTACAACGCCAGCGGCGTTTAGTGGTGGGAGACTTCATTCGCGTCCATTGAAGCCGGGCTGCGGCAGGAATATCTCCTTCCGTTTGCAGCCTTCCTCGAAGGCGGTATCGGCGCCATCGGCTCCACCCGAGCGAAGCGTGTAGCCGCGCACTTCCAGTCGCTCCGCGACTCGCCGCATCTTGGAAAGGATGTGGACTGGCGTCTTGCGCGATCCGATCCCGGCATAGCTCATCAAGAGCGGGAACAGAGGGTGCCGCCAGGGCGAGGGGAAGCTGCACCTCAATAACGGCGCGCGCCGGAACAGCGGGGCGATGTCCGCGTCCTTGTGTCCGGCGAGCCCGCAACCCACTCGGGTCAAGAAGAAGCGCAGATCCAGGTGCTGGTGGGCGAACTCAGCAAACGCGGACACATGGCTTTCGATCTCGTCCAGCGGCAGCGTGGCGATCTTCTCGTTCTTGGTCGGAACGGCGAAACAGTGTCTTGGCGCGACGCCCTGGTATCCCCGCTCCTGCCCGGGAATGGCGCCAAAGTGCTCCTTTGCCTCGAAGGCGGCCCCGGCGCCATGGCGCCCGGACAGATTCGAGCCGAAAACAAAAACCGCACCGTCGCGTGGCGTTGTGCCGTCATCATGGAAAGCGGGGCGCGGGCGGATGCCGCCTTGTGCCTCGATCTCCTGCCAGACGGCGGCAATCTGCTCAGCGTGGCAAGGACGTGGCGCGCAGGAGCAAACGAGCTTCGAGTCCGCGTGCAGTCCTGCCATTGCGGTCAGGATCACGGGGTCGCGGTCGGCTACCTGTCTGCGCAGCCAGTCGCCATAGGCGGCGATTACCTCCTCTCGGGTACCGTTCTCGCCGATAGCGAAGGGATTGCCGAGAGGAGTGCCGCGCCCGACGTAGAGGGAGCCGTCGGGCCAGGGGCCGTTGATGTTGTTGCGGTTCAGGATTTCCATGTCCCTCATGGTACCAGGGCGCATGGATATGCAAGCGGAACCGTGGCACGAAAAAACCGGTCGCCTCGCGACGCCCGGTCGTGCTGGCGGTTAGCCTCTGCTGGCTCTGGCGATGACGCGAATGTAGTCCGGCAACACCCGGTAGCCTTTTCCGCTGCAAGGACTGGCACCGGTCCATCCCTCGCCCGTCATGGGAATTCCCCTCAGCGACCCGCTGAGAGATGGCGTAACTCTAGCCGATCCGGCCTTTTGATGGCTGCGATACGGCGCGCGCCGACCCCTCGTAGGCCAGCTTTAACCACGGGGAAGTTCGGTCTTTTGGAACGCTCGAAGGAATGGACAAGTTAATTTGGGAGCGTACAATGCGTTCCCTGCTAAGATATCAAACGATATCCATATACTTTGGAGCGACCTGTTTCGCTTGTTCGTGCAGTACTGCACGTATGAGGATTTCAGGCCGCTTGAGTTGTTTGTCCAAGGAAACCTGAACGAGCGTTTCTTAGTGACCGAATTAAACAGCTTCAACATGCATAATCAGCGCCAGTCGATTATCTGCTCAGTGTGCCGCCAGCAAAAGGCTCTGGCGGCGGCAGATTATCGTTTTGGACTGGGAGAGTTCCCATGGATCACCTTGTAGAATACGAAAGGCTAATCGAGCGTCTTGCCGCAGAGCGGACCAAGCAACGAGTCCCAAATGGTCTGCCGGAGCATGCGGCTGTCTTATTGAAAACAATGTTCACCTACGCGAATTCCGAGATACGAGTCTACTCGGGCGATCTAAGCGAAATTGTTTTTGGTAATCCGCCGTTGCTAGAAGCTGTTTCCAGCTTCATAAGCCGCGCCAATAGTAAGCTGCGGATTCTGTTACAGAACGCAAAGGATGATGCTTGGTTAGACTCTCACCCTTTAACCGTCCGGATGCGTAAACTCGCCCAATCTGGCGTTATTCACGGCTCCTTTGATATACGGAATGCTTCTGGTTCTTATGCTGATGCTGATGCGCATCACTTCACTGTTATGGATCAGGATGGATACAGATTTGAATTGGAACATGAGCACACGAAGGCCATCGCTAATTTCAACGAACCCAAGGTCGCCCGTAATCTGATCAAAGCATTTGACGAGGCCTTTGAGATTGCCGGCGAAGGCAAAAGACTGTATTCGTTTTAAGTTCTGAGGGACTTGCTCATGGAGATGGGCCATCTTGATTCGCTTGTTCAGTTGGCCGCTGGATTTAACATGGCATTCGGATCATTGCAGAGTGTCCGTGATGTGTTCAGTAAGCTTTTTCCGGGGAGCCTTTGATCTCGTGAATTCGCGACAGGACATCCGAGTCGACTCTCGCGGACGCGATCTTCGGCTACTCGTGAGGCCCCGGCTGCCCTGCGTCCACTGCGTTCCCACAAATGGCGCTACGGCGTATCGGGATGCGCTTTGCATAGCGCCTGGCGGCGGCCACGCTCGCGCCCCGCGCCTACCGGGGGCTATCCGCCTCGCGCTTCGCACTTCCTTGGCGGACAGCGTACGCCAGCGTTTTAACGGAAATAAACAATGCGAACCTGCAACCGACAAATCCAAGGGATGAATCCAGCGCAAGTGGTGCTGGCGGGCGCTAGGGCCATAACCTGAGCAGAATTACACTCGAACGCCGAGGGCAAGCACGGATAAGTCGATCGATGACGCGCCCAGCGATCGACCAATTTCGGTCAGCGATTTGTATTGATCACCAGCACCTCTGCGGCTGCATCTTTCAGCGGTGCCTTTAACGTGCCCTTGCGGGCATTGCATGGTCCGCAAGCCAGAGCCAGATTCGAGACCCTATCAGTCCCGCCTGACGCCTTTGGACACGGAGTCTTTTGGCCATGGGCGTTTTCGACATGATCAGGACCTCCGTTCCCTCCGGTACTCCCAGGGCGGAATCGAGCCGGGATCGGCCCACAGCCCTTTCCTTGCCGCCTTGGCCTCATCCTCGATCCGCCTCAGATCCGGGTCCGTCGCGTACTGGGTATAGACCCATGCGAGTCCCGAGCGGATCATTTCCTTGTTCGCGTCCAGGCCATTGACCCATACGGTCCCTACCGTTCTGCCGTAACGGTCGGTGTCCCTTACCTCGACCTTGACCTGCTTCGAAAAGACCAGCGCGGAAAGCCGCGCCTTTGCTGCGGCACCGAACGCCTGGCTCTTTTCCGGCGCGTCGATCTGGGCGAGCCTGACTTTGTGCTGGGTGTTGTTCTGATCCAGCACGGTGAGGGTGTCGCCGTCAGCAATGCCGACAACTCGACCCTCAATCGTGTCCGGAATATCGATTCTCATCATGCCCGCATCCACCCATCTCGCCGTCGATGCCAGGATTACGCCTGTAACGAACAGTACCCAGGTAAACGGAACTCTTTGTGCTCTCTGTCTCACGAAATTAGCCCTCAATTGAAAGCCCCGTCATGCGGGGGACAATTCCAGGCTACCGGGATTTTCAGAAATGCAAGGGGGGCTATTAGGCGCTATGCGACAAATATTGGCGGCGAATAAAGCGAATTGGCGGTCTTTTGCGGCGAGTGTTTTCGGCAAAGCTGCGTTGCGACGCATGGAGAAAAGATGGAGAAAAGCCGTCCGGCAACCGGGCACTGTCTCAGTGCCAGATCTGCTCTTTCGCGAATCCCGTGTTTGGCAAAAGCCGCACTCCGGTCAGGCCAGTTCTTCGCGCAGCCGCTCGATAGCAATTCGTTCTTGTAAGGTGCGTTCCCCGAAATAGCGGCGGGGATTACCGCACATCCAGCAGCTACAGGAGCAGGGCGCGTCTATGGACTGGCCGAGAGCTTTTGGCTCCTGGCGGAGATCTCTTCCCCAGTGGAAGCGGCGATTGGCCTTCAGGCGGGCGCGGTGATGGCGGCGAAGAGAGCGGCTTATCATTTTTTTAGTTCCAAGAGCTGATCCAAAAAACCAATCAGCAGAGCCCAGTTTTCGTCGTAGCCGGAATCCACTGCGCAGCGCGCCAGGGTCTCGGCGGTTTTGCGCGCCACATCGGATCTGCCGTTGCCTTTTCTGAGATCTTCCAGCGCACTGCGTGCGAGACGGACGCCGTCAGACATTGAAGCCGCAAGAACCTGGTATCTTTCCTGTGGCAACGCCTGGTCCGCCGTGCGCGTCCTTTCTGCCCACCACCGGTCGGCTTGCTGCCGCCTGCCTGCATCAGGTTCCGAAACAATCTCGCCCGAAAGTTTTATTTTGCGCGCGAATGCAATCGCCTGTTCCGTGCCGCTGATCGCCACGGGGTTGCTGGGGAATTGGATCTTGAAGTTTGTTTCGGTGGTTTTGCCGAGCATTTCCGGTCTGGATTTCCGTTCATCGTCCGTTGCAGCGAGCGATTCCATTCGCTTCTCCATCCGCGACAATTGAGCGCGGATCTCTGCGAATGCCGCAGCACTATCACAGTGGCATGGGCGCGTGTCGGCTCGTGCAGCCATGTTCGCGCCTGGTTTTTGTTCTTCCGCTTCAGTGAATCTTTTGAGCAGACCTCTCATCGTCACCGGATCGTTAAGCAGCGTTGGACTGGGGGACGGGGACACGGACGTTCTCCTGTTTGAAATCGCGATGAACCGCGCTACAAGCAAGTTACCGCTTTACTGAATGGAAAAGCGGCGGAATAACCCCGTTAAAACGCGATATTCCGCCGCATAGACACATTAACCCCCGCTCGCGCGGGGAAGCCCGTTTCTGTGTCCTATTTTCACCGAAGTCTCCGTGAAGCCCCCGCCTTCAGGCGCGGGGAGGTAAGGAGACGATCCGGGGAGCCTTTGATCTCGTGAATTCGCGACAGGACATCCGAGTCAACTCTCGCGGACTCGATCTTCGGCTACTCGTGAAGCCCCGGCTGCCCTGCGTCCACTGCGTTCCCACAAATGGCGCTACGGCTTACCGGGATGCGCTTTGCATAGCGCCTGGCGGCGGCCACGCTCGCGCCCTGCGCCTACCGGGGGCTATCCGCCTCGCGCTTCGCACTTCCTTGGCGGACAGCGGATGCGCGACGGCAGAGCTACGAACTGGAAAGCATTCGTAGGTGCCATGACCTTCTAAACGTAGATTGCCTAGCTGCCTAGGCTTTCTGAGGCTGGTCATGAGCAGGGCTTTTACAAGCCCCCGGTTTTAACCGTGGGGTCATGACTGCCGTTTTCGCGTCGCGCATTTACACCGCGTCGAGACGCGGCAATTAACCGCCGGACGGCACCAACACCCATCAGTACGGGGGTGCGGAGTTGGATCTCGACGAGAAAAGGGGTGGCGAAATCTGATGTCAGGTTACCCGTGGCGAATGGGCTTGTGCGTCGAAATACCGGCTATGGAGCCCGTTATTTGGCGCTCCACAGTCCGTGTTTTCGTGGTATCATTTGCGGTTGCTTGTCGCGCTGCGTTTTTTTGGTTGGTCCGCTTGGAGCAGCGTGCGCAATCGAGCCACCCCTTTTGGGGTAAGCAGCGCTCTCCCAGACACCCGCTCCCGCCCGCTGCTATCGACGGACAGGGGCGCCCTGTGCGCCAACCATCCGGCTCGAATTCTGTCCTGATACGCCAGGATCTCTTCCGGCCCATCGCCCGATTTCGCCGGAATCCAGCGCAAAGCGATCAGCCGTCTGCGTAGCGCCGTCGTGGTCATGCGGAGTTCGGCTGCGGCCTCCCTTATTTCCAGGAGGTCCCATGTCGCGGTGATTTCCGCGCCGGCTCCCGATTTTTCCCCGAGCACGCCCGCTTCGCTTTCTAGTTGATCCCCTTCCAGCTCGGATGCCATGGCCATTTTCAAGATATCCAGTCGCGATAGCTCCGGCGCACCGGACGACATCGCGCCGGGGCGCGGCAAACGGGAGCGCTCCAGAGCATCATCCAGGCGCTGCAGAAAAGCGGGCGAAATCCAGGAGGCGTACTCGCGAGCCAGGTCTGTGCGGGCGTAGGTGCCGCCTCCCGCCATAGCTGATGCGCGTTTTACCGTAAGCGGGGCTTGTTTTACGCCGGAATGCCTGTCCTGTTCGAGGATGCGGGCAAGCGCGCGCTGAGCCTGGTCGGTCTGGACCCATTGCTGCGGGTGGTGGCGTGGATCATTTCCGCTGGCTTGATGCAGGGCATCCAGATACAGGCGACCCTTGGGGTCTATGGCGATTTCCAGTCTGGAAATCGTCAATGGCTGGGGCGTGGGGATCATGCGGCCTCCCGCTTCAGCAGCAGGCCTAGGTTGGCCAGGCCCTTGGGGGTGAGCAGGATTTTGCCAGTCCACCTCATCGCGGGATCGAACTTGGACAGGGTCTCGCGGGTATGGAAAAATCCCTCGTCGATTTTGTCCTGCGCGGGGTGTAACGGTCCGCTGATGGAGCGGTGTCCAATCCAGCCTTTCTCCTGGAGCCGTGCCGTAAATTTGCTCGGACCCTGTTGCAGGATCTTGGCTGCGCTTTGCAGCGTGAATGCGCCCTCGGCCGCTTCGAGTCGATCAAAGAGCCCCGCCGTGAGTCTCAGGTCATCGACCCTTTTCTGGAGGGTTATGCGCCGCTCCTCGGCGTCGATAGCAAGCTGCAACAGGTCTTTCCGGGAGAGGTTGTCGGGGTCAAAGACGGGCGCAACGATCTGCGCCTCCAGCTCCTGCCAGCGGTCGACGATTTTGGCGCGCAGCGACACGCTGTACCCGGACACCAAAACCAGTGTTTCGCGCTTCGGCAGTCGAAAGATGGGGTAGCTCTGTCCGTTTTGCGGGTTCGTGTGGGTATCCTCAAAATTGAGGCCACCCCCTTCGCCGTGCAGTTCAGCCAGCATTTTACGAGTGTCGCGCATCACGTTGTCGTGTCGCTTACCGGCCAGGTCGGCGATTTCAACGCTGCTCATGGTCAAATTCTGCGCTGGGGATGAATCGAGAGGCTTCTGACCGACGTTGAGCGAAATGTTGAGCGAAATTTGGCTCGGATCGTCTACTTGCATGGAATGTTCTCCTGGGTGATGTTCTTTCAGAATAAGGACGTTCTGAAAAACGGGCTAATTGCATTCTAAGGTTGAAATCTTGTTTGCTGGGTCGGTTTATGCAGAAAACGCAATACATGCCTTTGGTTGGAAAAGGCGTTGGATTGTGTCTTCGCCGGATGATCATCTTGGTTGAAAATCGACCTCATCACAAAAGTGCCTTCGAGTGTTACCGGCTACCAAGAAATGCGGATAGAAGGCGCGTCCAGATGGCGGAGAGTAGTTGAGTATTTTGGTGGACGAAGAATGTGCCGGTAACGGCCCCTTGGTTTTGGAAAGGCAGGCGAAGATCAAAACGGCGGTTCGCGGGGCCTCGCTTGGGGGGCAATACAGTTTCCTCCAAATAATCCCTATTGAAATCGGTGGCATTTGCCTCCACATGCTGGCTTTAGGCAACAGACGATCTTGCGGCGAGAAGCCAAGGCATGTATAACAAATCCGATCCTTCACTGGCCTCGCATTCCGGCGATCTCCGCAGTTCGCCTCATCTTAATGATGAGGCGCTGGCTACCTGGCTTGCCGAACGCAACCGCGCCAAACACCAGGTCGGATATTTTCACGGTGATTACCTTTGCAAGGTAGTCAATCTCAGTGAGGCCGACGGGGTGCTGCATGCCGCCACCCCTGAGAGGAAGTCCAGAAAGGCACTCAAGAACCTCGTCAATGCCGGTCTCCTGCTCCACTTGGAGGTGCCATCGTCCACGCTAACTAACACCCACACCCTTGATCAGTCCTGGAAACTCACGTCAGTTGAATCACCTAAAGAAATCGAGGCGCTTGTAGACGCCCTCTTGGTGTCGTGCGGGCTGGACGAAGGCCGCGGGAAGGCAATCTCGGTCAAGACAGCACAGAAGGTCTGGGCAGATGCTGGCGGACGCTGCATGTTTGAGGGGTGCGGCGACGATCTCACGGAAATCCCACTGTACAGCAAGTTGACAAGGGTCGGTTATCTCGCCCATATCGTAGCTTCCGATCCAAGAGGACCCCGCGGATCAGAGGAGCTTTCGCACAAACTTGCCAATGAGCCTTCCAACATTATGCTGATGTGCGACAAGCACCACCGGCTCATCGATTGCCATGCTCGTGACCAGTTTTTGGAGGAGCGTTTGCGTGCAATGCGCCAGAGACACCACGATATGGTCAGGCGCTGCCTGGAAAGCCTCAAATATCCCCGAGTTAGAGCGGTAACGCTGCTCGGCAATCTAGCAAATACTCCCACCCACTTCCCTGAGAATGTTTTCTTGGAGGCCATACTGGATTCAGGGAAGGCTATGGCCGGCACCATCGAGTATCTCCGGCGTACCAACCTGCGCGACGAACGAAATTCGCCAGGCTTTTGGGCAAACTATCTGCGGGAGCACGAGAACCAAATCCGCCAGTTGGTTACTGACTTCAATAATGGTGCCGCCCTTACGGAAGAACTGGCTGTCTTTCCTCTCCACCACATACCTATGATGGTTCTTGCCGGACGCATCATGGGGGAGGCATGCATTGCCGATGTGTTCCAGTACCACCGGGAGCGGCGCAATTGGGCATGGGACAAGTCCGCCTCACCGAAGCCACCTGACACCTTCACCATTGATGGATTGATCACGGATCATGCCGAGGAGGTATTCGTCAGCTTCGAACTTACGGCCTCCCTGGACGTATCGGCATTGCCGTCGGAGATCGCCCCAGGTCGTGTACCCTGGGTTCGCATCACAACCTCGCAACCGAGCTTTGATTGCATTGCGCACCCACAGGATCTTGAACAGTTCACGCGGGCTGCCCGAACAGTCATCAACCATGTTCAGGACAGGATGCGCGCATCTTGGGTGCATTTTATCGCCATCAGCCCTGCTAGTACGGTATTCCGTTTTGGCCAGATGCTACAGGCGGGACATCACCCTAAGTATGTGCTCTATGATCGTGCCGACCGCAATACCCCATTCGCTCCAGCCATGGTGATTAGTGGCCAGGAAGTGAGCACAGCGGACGATCAAAATCATTCTATTCGCATTTCCATTAGGTAAAAGGAGCCACCATGCCAATATCCCCCTACGCCTCCCTTGTCATCGATGCTGAACGCCGTCGAAAACGGGTTCCCTCTCAGTCCATAGCCGCATTACGCGAAAGCCTCTCCATTGATGATAATGTGCAACGCTTACTGCGAACCTACGCCCCTTGGGCTCAGGAACTGGAGGCGGTGAATGACCACATTACAGTCAGGTATAATGAGATCGACGAGGCGATTACTGCTTACGAAGAAGTTGCCCAGCACCTACGGAAACAACTTGACTGGCCCGAAGAGGCAACCCACGTATTTCCACAGGGCTCCGCCAGCACCAGGACGCTGATCCGCTCACCCATCGCCAACGAGAAATTTGACATTGATGCGGTCTGCCAAGTGGATATCAACCACATTGACGCCTATAACCCGATCGATTTTTTCGACAAGGTTGGTGAGGCGTTGCGCCGTTATGAGCCGAAACGCAAGAATCGTTGTTGGAATATCAACTTTGCGAGTAACCCTTTCTACCTCGAACTTACCCCCTCCGTTCCGTTGGATACGGTTCCCATAAATATCCGAGCATCTATTACCGAGACTCTCAGGCCTGTCGAGAACTACCGCGACACAGCCCTTGCCGTGGTCGATAATGACACCCAACAGTGGAAAACCTCTAACCCGGCTGGGATCAGTCGCTGGGTAAATGACATCGCCAAGCGACAATTGCTGAGCCAGCAAGCATTTGTTGCCCTGACATCCTTGCGTGAAACCGCCAGTGTTGAGTCAGTGCCGGATCAGGATGTTGATATTACCGATACTCTTCGCATCTCAATTCGCCTCTTTAAGCGTCACCGGGATATTTGTGCCCGGCGGGGGCGCATTGACAAAGAAGTCCAGCCGATCTCGATCATACTGGTTACATTGCTCACCAGTTGTTACGCTGGTTTGCATGATCTCGGACGTCCCTACCAACACCCAGTGGAGCTACTGGTT
Organism: Gammaproteobacteria bacterium RIFOXYD12_FULL_61_37; assembly: GCA_001801995.1. Lineage (GTDB taxonomy): Bacteria > Pseudomonadota > Gammaproteobacteria > Chromatiales > Chromatiaceae > YD12-FULL-61-37. The sequence goes on from MGZB01000032.1 coordinate 34,458, forward strand.
GACCTGTCCGAGCTATTACCGGGCATGACCGAGTTCCGTAACGGAAAGCATTGGGTCGCCAATCCAACAGTGGAGGGTGAAAACTTTGCCGAAAAGTGGAACCAAGACGATGGCGTCCGTTCCACTGCTTTCAAGACCTGGTGCGATATCCTTGCCGCAGACTTGCGCACCATCCTAGCTACCACGGACCCGAAGGAGATCCGCGAGACAGTGGGCGATGTCTTTGGTATCACGGGTAGCACAAACCCATCTACCGGACTGTTCGCCAGCGCAGGTCTCATCGGTACGCCAGCAACACGCCGCCCTCCACCACCCCCTCCAAAAACCCGAGGGCTTGCGTGAGGGCGGGCAGGGATGCCTCTCGAACTGGCCTGCCTCCAGAAGGACTTTCCAGACCTGATCCCAGAAACCATCCTTGGGAGACATGGTGAAACAGCCTACAGGCTAAGGCTTCCCCGGTTCAACCTGGGACGTGAGTTTGGCTGGGCCGAGGTGCGGATACCGCGAGGCTTTCCAGAGGATGGAGTGGCTAGAATCGCCCTTTCACCGGACGCCATTCTTCGCATCCCGCATGTGGAGGAAGGCGGATATCTTTGCATTTCTGGCGACCCTGGCCCTGCCAGCGGTCTTTCTGCCAATGACCGCCTCCTCACTCTTTTGATTGCCTATCAAGAGCAATTTCTGGAGCCCTGGCAACAGGGGGAGCTGGATGACGATTTCCGCAAAGAGCCGTTGAACTACTGGGCGATATTTTGTGAGCGGGCTAAGTCCAGTAATAACCCTGCCGCTGGTGTTTGGACCGTCGACTCATCCCCGGATCATCCGCGAATTCATAACGGAATTTTAGTGTTTCCAAAGCGGATCGTCATCGCCGGGGACAGCTCCGTTCCGCTGGTAGATCGTATGATCCGCTCACTGGGCAACCAAGCGAAACAACAGTGCTACGTTCTGATTGCCGAGATCCCGATCAACGATCCGTTGACACCGCGAACATGGCCAAGCACATACGATGATCTTATGCGGCTGTTGCAGAGCTATTTCACCCCACTGGAGCATGATCGTTTCTATACTACGCAAGGCCGCCGTGGTCGTTCTCCTCACCGAATCGCCTTGTTACGCAATCAGTCCTACGCAATCGCCTACCTGCTACCCGGCGGGCCTCCGACCCGAATCGATGATGGAGATCGAGCCAAAACCTATCCGTCCCGTACAACCTTGCTGCCATTGCCTGTATTCCGTATCGATCCCGCCTGGATGGTGGGACGTGATCAGCACCGCGAAGTCGAATCACGCCAGGGCCGACATGTACTCATACTCGGCGCCGGAGCATTAGGCAGCCAAGGGGTTGAGCACCTTGCCAAGGCGGGTGTCGGCAAGATCACTCTCGTCGATGACGATACATTGGTCCCGGCCAATCTGGGCCGCCACTTGTTGGGCGCAGAATCTATCGGTATGAAAAAGGCCGAGTCTGTCGCTAAGCGTGTGAATCTCGCGCATCCGTCCGCCGTGGTCACCCCGTTCGTCATGAAGGCGGAAAAATGGCTCAAAGGGAATTCGCTTGCTTCCGTTGATCTGGTACTGGATCTGACAGGAGAACCCGACGTTCGCTGGCTAGTAGACCAGGCCAGAAGGCTGCATCCTTGCCCTTGCTTGATAGGCTGGATGGAGCCGTTCGTGGCCGCCGCGCATGTCTGTCGTCTTCCTCCTGGCACTCTGTGGCTACAAGATGATGGAGACGCAATGACGGAGCTTGAAGCTGTCGATTGGCCGGACGAAGTGATCCGCCAGGAACCAGGCTGCAGCAGCCGTTTCCAGAGCTATACCGCAGTAGCAGCAGCTTATACCGTGGCTATGGTGGCGGAAAGCGCGCTCCTAATGCTTGATACTGGTAGCGCCAATGCTCAGGTGGCCAGTTGGGTCCGGGGCCAGCAATACCTGGATGCGCATTGGCCCGGATTAAGCCTGCGCGACTGGGCTCGCCCGGCCGCACCCCATAATGGGATTCTGATCGAGCGGCCTTTCCCGTGAACCGATTGTTTTTCTATCCCGATTATCGGCGTTATGTCCTATTCACGACACCTGCGCTCAACCACATTTACAGCAGACTCCAGCGTTGGGTTTGGCAGAAAGAGTCGGGAGGTGAACTCTTTGCTGTCGATCCAGCCTCACACGGACTTATCATCACCATCGCCAAGGGACCCGCGAGGGAGGATTGTCGCGCACGTCATGCTTTCAATCCCGACATTGTGGCCGCCCACCGAGAAAGGCTACTTCAATACGATTTGGGTCTGCATGCCATCGGGCTATGGCATACTCACCCGGAGAGGTACCCCAGGCCTTCTGGGCTGGATCAACGGACGACCGAGGCATACCTGGAGGCGTTCATGGGGGACCGGACGCGATATCTCATGGTCATTCTCGGCAACCACGGTGCCCCACCCAACATGCAAGTTTGGTCCGTTAGTAGATCGGAACAATCCAAGTGGATCGCGCTGCTGGAAGTTGCCCAAACACTTCGCTATCCAATACCAGCAATGACAAGATTCTGAATGGTCGTGGGCGCCAACCGACGAGCAGTAATATCTGAAGGACCGTTTCAAAACTCAATTGCTCACGCCGATCACTCCAGTCCGCCCGATTCTGAGGTCTCAACCAGGGTAGGAATATGTGGTCCGTACTCGACAGTCTGTGGGCTGCCATTGATTTCCGCTACCCGGACACCACTGCCAACCCTACGCGCATGCTTCGCATACAACGTCTTAGCCCGAATGATTTCGTAACTGTACCCGCGCCCCATCCTGTTCGATAGCTTGATCAGTCCATTCA
>MGZB01000033.1 GCA_001801995.1 Gammaproteobacteria bacterium RIFOXYD12_FULL_61_37
CCCGAGGCAGGAGCCTTGTGCGGGAATGCCGCTCGCAGGGATCTGTGCGGGGGGCAGGGGGTAACCTCTGTCCCTACCGCGACCAATGGATTTTTAGAGCATGCCGGTCTGAAAAAAGCGGAAGGTTCCCTTGCCGGCGGCCTTCGCGGCGTACATGGCGATATCGGCCCGCTTCATCAGCTCCAGCGCATCGCCGCCGTCCTCGGGGAAGAAGGCGATACCCAGGGAGGCGCCGACCTGGACCGTCCTGCCCTGTAGGATCATGGGTTGGGAGATGGCGGCAACCATCTCCTCGGCCAAGCCCGTGCAGTATGTCAATTCCCGCAAATCCTCCCTGAGCACCACGAACTCGTCGCCCCCGAGCCGGGCAACGGTATCCATGCTGCGCCGCAGGCGGGCATTGATGCGTTCCGCCACTTCCTGAAGCAGCAGATCGCCCGCATCGTGACCGAGATCGTCGTTGACGGCCTTGAAACCGTCCAGGTCGATAAAGGTGACCGACAGGCGGCTCCCATCTCGCTTGGCGCGGGCCATGGCATGGGATAGCCGCTCCTGGAACAGCGCCCGGTTTGGAAGTCCGGTCAGCGCGTCGTGAAAGGCCTGGTGGCGGATCTGTTCGCCTACGAGGTACTGCTCGGTGATGTCGTGAAATACCCCGACGTAGGTCACGGGAAACCCGTTGATCGCCGGGATGCGATTGATGGTGAGCCGCTCCAGATAGGCCTCGCCGTTCTTGCGCCGGTTCCATATCTCGCCTTCCCAGTGGTTCTCGCCCAGAATCTTCTGCCACATCTCCACGTAGAAGGCGGGCTCGTGGCGGTAGGACTTGAGCAGGTTACAGGAACGCCCGACCGCCTCCTCGCTCGTATAGCCGGTGATTCTGGTAAAGGCGGGATTGACGCTGATGATGCCTCCGCGCTCGTTGGCGATCATGGCGCCTTCGCTGGTGTTCTCATAGACGCTGGCGGCAACGCGCAACTCCCCCGTGCGGGTGATGACCTGATCCTCCAGTTCGGCGTTGAGCCGCTGCCAATCGGCCTCACGTTCGGTAATCTGCGCCAGCATGGCCCGGAAGGCGTCCGACAGGGCGCCAACCTCGCCATACGCCCCTTCGGGTAGGACGACCTGGCGTTCTCCGCCGGCGATGGCGAGGGCGGCAGTGGAGATCCTCCGTAGCGGGGTCAGCAATCTCTTGATAAAAAGCATCGCAAAGGTGCCAAGCAGCAGCGTGGCCATCAGGCCGCTGATCAGGACCGCTTGGCGGTGGGGCGCCAGCTCCCCGGCGACCACCGATTCCGGCAACAGGTTGGCAGTCACCAGAAAACGCTCCGGCCGGCGGGGGTCGAAGTGCAAACGGTGGGTCATGGCGTACTGAACGCCCATCGGTGTATTGACCGGATGCAGCGGCTGCCTGAGCGGCTGGCTGGGGTTGAACGCCTCGGTCAGAGTGGGGAAATCCCGTGTCAGGCGAGCGCCGGAATCTCCCTCGAAACGGTAGGTGCGCGTTGCATCCGGATGGACCAGATAGTAGCCGTCCTGGTTGGCGACATAGATGCTCGCCGGGAACAGCATCTTGGTGCTGTCAATCTTCAGGAGGGCATCGGCATCCATGTTGATCACCACCAGGCCGAAGAGCTTTCCCTCCGGGGTGAACACCGGCGTGGCGGCCCGGAGCGTGGCAATCTGGGGCACCTGCTCCTTGCCGTTCTCCTGGTTGAGATCGAATTCGGACAGATAGATCTCCCCCGGCAGCAGGCGCAGGGCCTCCCTGACGTAATCCAGATCATCCTTGGCCTGCAAGCTCTCTGCGGGCACAGTCAGGACCTGCCCCGCTTGCTGCTCGATGCGCACCAGCTCCCGTCCGCCATCGGCGACGCCAATGTAGCGGATCTGGAAGTAACCGGGACGAGTCTGGGCAAACGCGGTGAAGATCTCCTGCAAGCGCATCACCCAGATGGCATAGGGGTTGTTATCGCGGGGATCGATACCGCCGTTGAGCGTGGCACGCGCGATGCCGGATATGGGCGGCGTGCGGGAGAGAAACAGCGCGTCCTGGCGTAGCGTGTCGATGGTTAGCTGTAGATGCGCGTTATTGAGGCGGACGTTCATGTCCATCTCGTCGTCCAACTCTGCCAGCATGGATTTGCGCTGATGGCTATCCAGGACGAGGACCAGCGCCAGAACCGCTGCGGAAACAAGCGTGAGGACAGAGAGTTGTATGCGAATGCTCAGCCGGGTGTCGGTCAATGGCATGTGGCCTCCGGGAATGTCCTTGGTTCAGCACAAAAAAATGCGCCAGTCTCCCGGCACCATAAAAAACCCGTACAGCCTATAGTTCCACTATAGATTAGAGATCGAAAGTCTGCGCAAGACGGTCCCACTTTTTTGCATTGTGAGAAGCAGGTCCGGATTTTTGCCCCTATTTTTGCCTTGCCCCAGTCCTTGGACTCAGAGTCGCATCGCCAGACCAATACTCTCTATTAATGAATTCAATTGTCGCACCGAATCGGTGATTGCATATCCTCGACCACTTCGCATAAGGAAGTGGTGCAATCGCTACCGGGCCCAACCAGGATAAAACCGCTCTCCCTGCCGGATGAGCCGGGCTCGACGGCCTGCATGCAAAGGGGTTCCGGTTCCCGCGAGCGCATGGCGCCGCCGGCGGAACCCCGCCGAATCAAGTTTATTGCCCTTGAATTCCTGCAAACCCTGCAAAATTCGAGGGATAGATATACAGTTCGCCACGGCGAAAATGGTGCGCATCTGACTCTAATGGAGTCATGAGGCGTGTGTTTGGCAGGTTTCAACCAGAGCGGATAAGGCACAATGAAAGAAGTGAAGACGATGCAAGCGAAGTTCCCCGGCATTCCTAACGTCATCCACGGCAATGGGGCAGTCGCCTATGTCATGGGCCAAGTCTGCGGCGGGGTGATCGGCTACCCGATCACGCCTTCCACCGAGATCTCCGAGATCTACGAGGCCTACCGCGCCGATGGGGGTTGCAACGTCTGGGGCAAGCATCCTTTCTTCTTCAGCCCGGAAGGGGAGCACTCGGCCCAGAGCGGCGCCCTGGGCGCCTCCCTGACCGGCGGCCAGTTCGTCTCCAACGCTTCATCCAGCCAGGGCATCCTCTACGGGCTCGAATCCCATTACGTCACCGTCGGCAAGAAGGTCGGCGGCTTCGTGCTCCAGGTCGCGGCCCGCGTCGTCTCCAAGCACTCCCTCAACGTCATGGCCGGGCACGACGATGTCTATGCCCTGCTCTCCTCCGGCTACACCATCCTGTTCGGGGCCAACCCGCAGGAGGCGGCCGACCTGGCGGCGATCTCCTACCGCGCCGCCTCCCTGTCGCTGATCCCCGTGGCCAACGCCATGGACGGATTCGCCACCAGCCATATGCTGAGCGAAGCGCTGCTGCCCGAACCCGAGCTGCTGAAGGAATTCCTGGGCGACCCCGCCAGCCGTATCCCTTGCCCCACCCTGGCGCAGGAGATGCTGTTCGGCGCCAAGGGCCGCGTCTTCCAGTTGAGCCAGTACCTCGACCGGCAGCAGGGCGATATCACGGGCGCCAACCTCAAGAAGCTGCATGAATTCCTGGACGGCCAGGCTGGCAAGATCGAGCAGGACAACGAGGGCGGGCTCATCAAGGAGACCCTGGCCTGGATTCCCGAAGAGCTGCACGGCCAGTGGCGCCGCCAATGGCTCAATGCCCACGAGAAGGGCACGCGCCAGCGCGTCCCGGCCCTGGTCGATGTCAACAACCCCGGCCTCACCGGCGCGGTGCAGAACCAGCCCGATTTCCAGGCCGGCGCCGCCGATCACCGCACCCATTTCGCCGCCGCCGTGCCCGGCTTCGTGCGCCAGGCCATGGCCGAATACGCCGAACTGACCGGCCGGAGCTATGCCCCGGTGCAGACCTTCCAATGCGACGACGCCGAGACGGTCATGGTCGGCCTGGGTTCGGTCACCGACGACGTGGAAGCGGTCGTCTCCTATCTGCGCGGCCAGGGTCAGAAGGTCGGCCTGGTCGCCGTCAAGCTGCTCCAGCCCTTCCCCGAGGCCGAGCTGGTCGCCGCCCTGGCCGGTAAGAAGGCGGTCACGGTGCTGGAACGCTCCGACCAGACCGCGCTCACCACCTTCGTGACCCAGGCCCTGTTCAAGGCCCGCGAGAACGCGGATGGCGAACGCCACCCCGGCATCCCGGCCCTGACCGCCACGCCCCGGCTCACCACCGCCATCTTCGGCCTGGGCGGCCACGACCTGCAACCGCGCCACCTGATCGCGGCCTTCAAGAACATGGCGGACGGCAATGCCGTGCCCCTCATCTACCTGGGGTCCCAGTTCTTCTCCAAAAACCCCTCGCCCAAGGTGGCCGAACTCCAGGCGCGGCTGAAGGCGGCCTATCCCGAGACCGGGGCCATGGCCCTGGACACCGAGACCAACCCCCGCCTGCTGCCGGACGCGGCCTTCCGCATCCGTTTCCACTCCGTGGGCGGCTACGGCACCATCGCCTCGGGCAAGCTGCTGACCGACATCCTGGCCGGCGTGCTGGGCATGCACTCCAAGTCGGCGCCCAAGTACGGCTCCGAGAAGAGCGGCGCCCCGACCAACTACTACATCACCCTCAGCCCCGAGCCGGTGAAAATCACCAACGCCGAGCTGGAGGACGTGGAGATCGTCATCTCCCCCGACCATAAGGTCTTCAGCCACACCAACCCCCTGCGGGGCCTGGCGGCGGGCGGCACCTTCATCATGCAGTCGAACCTGCCCCTGGAGCAGGTCTGGCGCGAACTGCCTGCGGCGGCCCGCAAGACCATCCGCGAGCGCAAGATCCGTTTCTTCGTCATCGACGCCTTTACGGTCGCCAAGAAGCACGCCCCGACCGCCGATCTCGAAATCCGCATGATGGGCATCGCCTTCATCGGCGCCGTGGCCGGCCATGTGGACCGCGTCTCGGCGGACGCCTCCGAGGAGGCGATCCTGGACAAGATCAAGGGCCAGATCAGCAAGAAGTTCGGCGGCAAGGGCGGTGCCGTGGTCGATGGCAACATGGCGGTGATCCGCGAGGGCATTGAGGCCACGCGCCGGGTCGATTACGACAGCCCCGCCTTCCTGGCCGCCGAGGAGATGCCCTCCACCGACACCGGCCTGAATGTGGCCCTGTCCGCCTCGGTCTGCGGGAGCGCCTGCCAGTCTTCCTGCGGCGGCTTCCTCGACAAGGACTATTACGAAGACATGGTGGCCGGACCCTTCCGCGACGGCACCATCGGCGAGGCACCCGTGCTGCCGGGTACGGGCATGTTCATGCCGGCCGGCACCGCCGCCGGCAAGGACAAGGGCCTGTTCCGCCGCACCGTGCCCGAGTTCCAGGCCGATCTTTGCACCGGCTGCATGGAATGCGCCCTGGTCTGCCCTGACGCCGCCATCCCGAACCGGGTCCACGACATCCACGAACTGCTGTCCACGGCGATTCAGCGCCTGGACATCACCGGCGCCCAGAAGGAGGCCATGTACGGCCAGCTCTACCCCCTGTCCGAGGCGGTCCGCGAGAGCTACCGCCAGAACAAGCAGGCCCGCGCCTTCCATGAAATCGTCGCCGAGGCCGCCTCCACCCTGGACACCACCCAGATCACCCTGATCCGCAACTTCGGCAAGCTGGCCGAATCCCTCGCGGTCTATCCCGTGGCCCGGACGCGCCCCTTCTTCGACGCCATGGAGAAGGCCAATCCCGGCAGCGGCGGCCTCTACGCGGTCACGGTCGATCCCTGGAAGTGCACCGGCTGCCTGGAATGCATCGCCGTCTGCGGCCCCGGCGCCCTGGTCGCCCGCGAACAGGACAAGGCCCTGGTCGATACCTTGCAGGCCCGCTTCGAGTTCCTGAGCCAGACGCCGAACACCCCGTCCCGCTTCACCGAGGGCGCCATCCGGTCCGACGGCGAGACCAAGCGCCTGATGCTCGACCGCGCCAATTACTACGCGATGACGGGCGGGCATGGCGCCTGCCGCGGTTGCGGCGAGGTCACGGCGGTTCGCCTGGTCATGGCCACCAACCGCGCCCTGTCCGAAAAGCGCCGCCGCGACCACATCCGCGAGCTGGAGGGGCTGATCGGCAGCCTGGGCCTCAAGCAGGCCAGCCTGGCGGAGACCGATCCCGCCCGTAGCGGCCGCATCGGTGGACTCATCGCCACTCTGGAGAAGCGGCTCTACCTGTTCGAGAGCGGCCCCACCGGCAACGGCCCCGCCGGCGCCGTGATCGCCAACTCGACCGGGTGCAGCAGCGTCTATGCCTCCACCTTCCCCTTCAACTGCTACAACGACCCCTGGGTCAACAGCCTGTTCCAGGACGCCCAGCCCCTGGCCAAGGGTATCTTCGAAGGCATCTCGGCCCAGGCCATCGGCGAGATTCGCGCCCTGCGGCTGGCCCGCCTGGAGCTGGAAGACGCCTATGAGCCCGAGAAGCAGGACGCGGCCCTGCGCACCCTCTCCTGGGCCCAGTTCACCCCCGAGGAGATCAGCCTGCTGCCCACGGTGCTCACCATCGGCGGCGATGGCGCCACCTACGACATCGGCTTCGGCGCCCTGTCGCGCATCCTGGTGACCGACACCCCCATCAAGATCCTGGTCCTCAATACCGGCGTCTACTCCAACACCGGCGGCCAGGCATCCTCCGCCAGCCTCCCCGGCCAGGACTCCGACCTGGCCCGCATCGGCTCCGCCCACAAGGGCAAGCAGGAAGACCGCAAGGAGCTGGGCCTGATCGCCGCCTTCCATCCCAATGTGATGGTGGTTCAGACCAGCACGGCCCTGCCCGGTCACTTCCTCAAGAACGTCATGGCGTTCCTGAGCTATACCGATTCTCCCGCCCTGCTGGATGTCTACACCCCCTGCCAACCCGAGCACGGCATCGCCGACGACGCCTCGAACCAACAGGCCCGTCTGGCGGTGGAGAGCCGCATGAGCCCCGTGTTCGTGCATGATCCCCGTCGCGGCAAGACCCTGCACGAGTGGTTCTCCCTCGACGGCAACCCCGATCCCGGCAAGACCTGGACCACCAGCTCCATCGAATATCTCGACGGGGAGGGCAACCTCCAGCTGCTCGATTACCCCCTGACGCCGGCCAGCTTCGCCCTGGGCGAGGGCCGCTTCAAGAAGCACTTCAAGAAGATGCCCGCCGACGAGGTCAACGGGGTCGCCATCGACGCCTATATCGACCTCGACGAGGCCGGACGCCTGGGCCGGGTCCCCTTCGTCTGGGCCACGGATGCCAAGCGTCGGCTGATCAAGTACGGCGTCTCCCAGACCATCGTCGATCTGGTCATCGAACGGCGCAAGAACTGGCAGATGCTGCAATACCTGGGCGGCCAGCATGTGGCCGAGCAGGACGCGAGCTACCGCTCCGCCCTGGAATCGCTCCAGGGTCAGTACCAGCAGTCCCTGCAACAGCGCGAGACCTCCATCGACGCCATCGCCCGCGCCATGTCGGAACTGGCCGCATCCAGCAGGGCACCGGCCGGGGTGGGCGCCATCGGCTCCATCCTGACGGGTTCGAGCGCACCCGCGCAAAAACCCGCAGCTCCTGCTGCTGCGTCATCCGGCGGCAATGGCGCCCTGGTCAGCATGGATGACCCGGCCAGTTGCACCAACTGCAAGACCTGCTACCAGGACCTGAGCGAGATCTTCGAGAAGACCAAGATCATGGTTGACGGTGAGGTCAAGGAAGTCGGTCACATCATCCCAGGCGCCCTGGAACGCATCACCCCGACGCCCGAACTCAAGGCGCGGATCGCCAAGGTTGCCGCCAACTGCGACGCGGAGATCATTCGATGAGCGACAGTATCCACATCCTCGAAGGAGATGGCGGTGAGCTGCACCGCTACCTCCACGTGAGCGACGCCCTGGAGAACAGCCGTTCCCAGCTTGAGGCCCTGGAGCAGACTCAGGCCGTGGGCGTCTTCCGCAAGCAGATGGACCTGCTGCGCCGCAGGTTGCTCAGCGAGCCCCAGGCCTTCCGCGACCTCTTCATCGAGGACGGCGCCAACGCCCTCGTCTGGGAGTTCCAGCAGGAGGAGCTGACCCCCACCTTCGTCCGCGCCCTCTGGAATCTGATGCTGCGTGACGACGACATGAGCAAGGTGCTGATGCGGTTCATCTGGAACGTGCCGCTCAAGCTCAAGCGCAAGTTCGTCAAGGCGATCGACCAGCACCTGTCCGACCGCTACCCCATGTTCAAGGGCCTGTCCGAGAACTGGCCGGCCGAAAACTTCATCCCGCCCTATGTGCGCCCGCCGGAGGCGAGACGCGACGACTTCGACCTGGTGACCCAGGGGTATCTGGGCTACATGAACATCGGCTACACCGCGAGGGAAGTCGAAATGTTCGTCTGGCTCGAAGCCATCCGCGACAAGCAGTGCGAGGAACGCCCCTGCGAGGTGGGCGTGATATGCACGCCCGACCCCTCCAAGCCGGCCAGCAAGAAGGGCGGCTGCCCCGTCCAGATCCACATCCCGGAAATGCTGGAGATGTTGGGCACGGGCCGCTTCCGCGAGGCGCTCAAGGTGATCGAGGGCTGCAACCCGCTGCCCAACGTCACCGGCCGCGTCTGCCCGCAGGAGTTGCAATGCCAGGGCGTGTGCGCCCACCAAAAGCGTCCGATCGAGATCGGGCAGCTCGAATGGTATCTGCCACAGCGTGAAAAGGTCGCCGATCCCGAGGGCCTCGCCGCCCGCATGGCACAGCTTTCCAGCCTGCCCAACCCCTGGGTTCGCGCCGAGAAGCCGCCCATCGCCGTGGTCGGCTCCGGCCCGGCGGGCCTCATCAACGCCTATCTCCTGGCGGCGGAAGGCTTCCCCGTGACGGTGTTCGAGGCCTTCCACGAGCTGGGCGGCGTGCTGCGCTACGGCATCCCGGAGTTCCGCCTGCCCAACGAGCTGATCGACGATGTGGTGCAGAAGATCACCCTGCTGGGCGGCAAGTTTGTCGCCAACTTCGTGGTCGGCAAGACCGCCACCCTCGAAGACCTGAAAGAGGCGGGATTCTGGAAGATCTTCGTCGGCACGGGCGCGGGCCTGCCGCGCTTCATGAACGTGTCCGGCGAGCACCTCATCAACGTGATGTCGGCCAACGAGTTCCTGACCCGCGTGAACCTGATGCAGGGCGCGAAGCCGGGATTCGAGACCCCGCTGCCGGAGGTCCGGGACAAGCAGATCGCCATCATCGGCGGCGGCAACACGGCCATGGACGCCGCGCGTACCGCCCGCCGTCTCGGTGGCAAGGTGACCATCGTCTATCGCCGGACGATGAGCGAAATGCCCGCCCGCGTGGAGGAGCTGCATCACGCGCTGGAAGAGGGCATCGAGGTCCGGGAACTGCGCTCGCCGCGCGACTTCGTCGGCGACGACAAGACGCATTTCGTCACGCACACCAACCTCGAAATCATCAAGCTCGGTGAGCCGGATGCCTCCGGCCGCCGCAGCCCGGTGGTCACGGGCGAGACCGAGCGCATGGCGGTCGATCTCGTCATCATGGCGTTGGGCAACTCGCCCAACCCGATCATCAAGGATTCCGAACCCCGGCTCAAGACGACCAAGTGGGGCACGCTCGACGTGGGCCGCGGCACGCAGAAGACCTCGGTCGCGGATATCTATTCCGGCGGCGACGCCACGCGCGGCGGCTCCACCGCCATCAACGCGGCGGGCGACGGCCAGGCGGCCGCGCGCGAAATCCTCGGCGAGGTCGACATGCCTGACACCGAGATCAAGGCGCGGGTGGCCCAGACCCTCGAATACACCGCGCTGGCCCGAGCGCCCCAGGCCATCGTCGACAAGATCGCCGTGGCCGAAGGCATCGTCGAGTTCGTGGTCAAGGCGCCCATGATCGCGCGCGCCGCCCGCGCCGGGCAGTTCGTGCGCGTACTGCCGGAACCGAAGGGCGAACTCATCCCGCTGACACTGGCCGACTGGGACGCGAAAGCCGGCACCATCACCCTGGTCATCCAGGCGATGGGCGCTTCCAGCATCCTGATGAACCAGATGAATGTGGGTGATGTCTTCACCGGCATCGCAGGTCCCCTGGGACTGCCGTCCGATCTGCACCATTACGCGGCCAACCAGACGGTGGTCTTCACCGCCGGCGGCGTCGGCCTGCCGCCCGTCTATCCGATCATGCGCGAGCACCTGCGCCTGGGCAACCACGTTACCCTGATCTCCGGCTTCCGTAGCGAGAACCTCCAGTTCTGGACGGACCGCGTGGCGAAGCTGAAGGCCGAGTTCGGCGACCAACTCGACGTGATCTACACCAGCAACGACGGCAGCTTCGGCGTCAAGGGCTTCGTCACCGGCCCGCTGGAGGAGATGCTCAAGAACGGCAAGCGCAACGGCGACCGCGAAATCGCCGAGGTCGTCACCATCGGCCCGCCGCTGATGATGCGGGCGGTCAGCGACCTCACCAAGCCCTATGGCGTCAAGACCGTGGCGAGCCTCAACTCGATCATGGTGGACGCCACGGGCATGTGCGGCGCCTGCATGGTGCCGGTGAACCTCGATGGCAAGCTAGTCCGCAAGCACGCCTGCATCGACGGCCCGGAGATCGACAGCCACATCATCGACTGGGACAAGTTCCTGCCCCGCTTCAACCAGTTCCGCAAGCAGGAACAGGAGAGCAAGGTCAGACACGGGCTTTGAGGGATTGAGGTAGACTGAAAGGCGAAGGGGGACGAGAAATCGTCCCCCTTTTTTGCTGTTCTATTTGTTGTTCCCAGGCTCCAGCGTCGCGTATTGTCGGATGGCGATGGCCCTGGCGGGCGAAGCCGACTGCCTGGTCACCGGTGTCCCCCCACCATTACTCTACGCCTGTTCATTACCCACCAACTGCCGAGGTTGCTCTCCCTGGCAACGGGTTAGAATGGCTGAAGCGGGCGAGGAATCGGTTTACCCTACTGCCGCTATCGGGTAATATTAGACTTATTCTACTTCCTGCCAGATCTAGCGCACAGCTTCCAATCAACGACCCAATCCGTCATTACAACTCAATGGAGAACAACCATGGCTGCAATCACCCTTAAAGGAAATCCCTGCAATACCAATGGCGAGCTGCCGTCCCCCGGCGCCACCGCCCCTGAATTCGCCCTGACCGCCGCCACCCTGGCCAATGTGGGCCTGGGCGATTACGCGGGCAAGAAGAAGCTGCTGAACATCGTGCCCAGTCTGGACACCCCGGTCTGCGCCATTTCCACCCAGAAGTTCAATGCCGCCATGGCACAGAAGACCGACTCTGTGGCGCTGGTCATTTCCGCCGACCTGCCCTTTGCCCAGAAGCGTTTCTGCGGCGCGGAAGGCATCGAGAACGTAGTAACCCTTTCCATGATGCGTGACCGCAATTTCGCCAAGGACTACGGCGTGCTGATCACAGACGGCGCCCTTGCCGGTATCTGTGCCCGCGCCGTGGTGGTGATGGATGCGGACAATAAGATCCTCTACAGCCAACTGGTGCCGGAAATCACCGAAGAGCCCAACTACGACGCGGCCCTGGCTGCCCTGGGTTGAGCCCATCCCCTGCGATGAAACACCGGGATACGGCGCGCTTCGTGCGCCGCATCCCTAGGTATTTCCTTATGGAATCGATCAGTAAATCGTATTAGTCATTATGCTCCGTCTCGATGATAATTGACGCTAATCATTGTGACGCCCTGCTTTTCCATGTAGGCGAGGACTTTCCGGCACGAACCGCCTGGAGTGGTCCCTCACCGGAACGATTGGTACCTGAATGAGCAACGATCCGGAAAAACTGATCAGCCTGAGGATCAACGGCAAGGACATCTCCGCGCCGAGGTCTCATTCGGTGATTCAGGCCCTCTGGTATGCCGGTTATCCCCGTGTGAAAGGGGTCGGCTGCCTGCAAGGGGTGTGCGGCTCCTGCCGGGTGCTGGTCCGCCGCGCGGGCAGCAACAAGGTCACCACGGAACTGGGCTGCGAGCTGCTGATCGAAGAGGGCATGGATGTCCATTTTCTCATCTATCCCACCCCGCCCCATCAAAGTTACCGGCTGGAAGAGATCCGCAGTTCCTGGGAAGTACAGGCCAAGTTCCACGAGATCTTCCCCGAGGCCGAGCATTGCCGCCATTGCGCCGGCTGCACCTCCACCTGTCCCAAGGGCATCGACGTGGAGCGCGGGGTCGAGCTGGCCTCCAAGGGGCGTTTCAGCGAGGCGGGCGAACTCTTCGTCGAGTGCGTCATGTGCAATCTCTGCCAGACCGCCTGCCCCGAGATGATCGCGCCCAATCATGTCGCCCTCTTCTCCCGCCGGGTCACAGCCTATTTCCACATTCGCCCCTCGAATCTGATCAACCGGCTTGAGCTGATGCGCAAGGGCGGGTTGAAGGTCATCGAGTAGCCCCACCGAACGGCAAACAGTTTCACCCGGATCGAATCATGGCTAAAGGCATCCCCTACAACATCGCGCTGAAACATTACCGGGCCCAGGCCGAGCGGCCCATGCCGCAGACGGACTTCGGCGAGGAACTGCTGCGGCAGTACCATCCCGACTACCTGCGCGAGCGCTGTGTCGATCTGACGGTGGGACCCAACGCGGGCGACCCCTGTCACCGCCAGTTGGCCGAGGTCCTGCAAGGAGACGCGCGCATCGACGAGGCCGATCTGGCCGGTTCCCCGGAGGTCGAGACCGACGTACTGGTCATCGGCGGCGGCGGCGCCGGTTGTGCCGCCGCCCTCGAAGCCTCCCTGGCCGGGGCCAAGGTCATCCTGGCCACCAAACTGCGCCTGGGCGACAGCAACACGGTCATGGCCGAGGGCGGCATCCAGGCCTCCGTCGAAAAGGACGATACCCCGCAACAGCACTACGAGGACACGGTCAAGGGCGCCCACGGCGAGCTGGATCGCAGCCTGGCGGCCCAGATGGTCATGGACGCCCCCGAGGTCATCCGCTGGCTGATCCAGCAGGGGATGCAGTTCGAGCTGGATCAGTACGGCGACCTCATGACCCGCCGTGCCGGCGGCACCTCCGCCCCCCGCGTACTCTACTTCCGCGACTACACCGGGCTGGAGATGATGCGCGTCCTGCGCGAGGCAGTCTTCAACAGCAACATCGAGGTCTGGGACTACAGCCCGGCGGTGGAACTGCTTTCCGACGAATCTGGCCATTGCGCCGGGGCCGTCGTCTCCTCCCTCAAGGACTACAAATACATCCTGGTCAAGGCCCGCTCGGTCATCATCGCCACCGGCGGCATCGGCCGCATGCACCTGAACGACTTCCCCACCTCGAACCACTTCGGCGCCACGGGCGACGGCCTGGTGCTGGCCTATCGCGCCGGTGCCCGGTTGCGGGACCTGGACATCTTCCAGTACCACCCCTCCGGGCTGGCCTATCCGCCCCATCTGGCCGGGACCCTGATCACCGAGGGGGTGCGCTCCGCCGGGGCCTACCTCCTCAACGCGGCCGGCGAACGCTTCATCGACGAGCTGAAGCCCCGCGATTATGTGGCGGCGGCCATCATCCGTGAATGCGCCGAGGGGCGCGGGGTCTATGCGGGCGACGGACAGGGACGGCCTAGTGTCGCGGGAGGCAGGACGCCGGGAGCGACTGACGGCAAATGCGGCGTCTGGCTGGACACCCCCAGCATCGAGCTGCGTCAGCCCGGCATCATTGAGAAGCGCTTCCCCAAGTTGCTGCACCTGGGGACCAAGTGCGGCATCGACCCCCGCAAACAGCCGCCCCTGATCTATCCCACCCTCCATTATCAGAACGGCGGGGCGATCATCGACCGGGAGGCCGCCAGCACCGTCCCCGGCCTCTTCTGCGCCGGGGAGGTCTGCGGCGGCGTCCATGGCCGTAACCGGTTGATGGGCAACTCCCTGCTCGACATCATCGTCTTCGGGCGTCGTGCCGGACAGGCCGCGGCCAAGCGGGCCCACGGCTTCGGCCGCGGCCCCAAGAAGATCACCATCGAACACCTGCGGAATTTCCGCCGCGAGCTGATGCTGGCCAACATGCCCCTGGCCCGCAAGAGCCCGCTGCTCTTTCCCGCCTACGCCAAATTCGATGTGGATTCGGACTACGACGGTCTGCGCAAGACCGCAGCGGCGGGGTTTATCAATGACTAAGGCCAAGACCACGGCGAACCTGAATCAGGTGCTGCTCAACCCGGCTTGCCGGGTAGGCGCCGACTTCGACGCCTGGATGGGATATGTGGGCGGGCAGGGCCTCGAAAAGGCCCTGGAAGACCCGGCGGCGGTGATCCAAATGGCCAAGGAGGCGGACCTGCGCGGCCTAGGCGGCAGCGGCTTCCCCACCTGGTTCAAGTGGAACGCCATCGCCAACCAGGACGCCTACAGGGATGTAGGCGAGGGGCGTGAGCGGGGAGCGGTAAGCTTAGCAGAGCGGGACAAATACCTGATCTGCAACGGTAACGAGGACGAACCGGGCACCTTCAAGGACCGGGTCCTGATGAAGGAGTGCCCCCACCAGTTGATCGAAGGCGCCACCATCACCGCCGTCGCCTGCGGCATCAACAAGATCGTCTTCTACATCAATCCTCACCTCACCGCCTGCATAGAGGCCATGGGCCGCGCGGTGGAGCAGTGGCAGGCCTCCCGCTGGCCGTCCCGCGTCGCGGAAAAGACCGGCCTCAAGATCGAATATTGCGTCAAACCCAGCTCCGGCCACTACATCGGCGGCGAGGAGACGGCGGCCATCGAATCGGTGGAGGGCAAGTTCCCCTTCCCGCGCGGCAAGCCGCCTTACCCCTCCGACTTCGGCGTCCACGGCTACCCGACCCTGATCAACAACATGGAGACCCTCTCCAACGTCCCGCATCTGGTCAGGAACGGGGTGGAGTGGTTCAGAAATCTGGGGATCGGCAACGCGACCGGGACCAAGATCTACTGCCTGAGCGGCGACGTGCTGAGGCCGGGGGTCTTCGAACTGCCCATGGGCACACCCCTGAACGAGCTGGTCAACAACCACGGCGGTGGTCTGCTGGTGGGCAAGAAGCTCAAGGCGGTCTTCACCGGCGGGCCGTCCAACACCATCCTCACCCCCAAGGACATCGACGTGCCCATGGACTTCGAGTCCGTGGCGGCACGCCGTTCGGCCCTGGGCACCGGGGCCATGATCGTGGTCTCCCAGGGGACCGGCATCGTCAAGAAGGTGGCCGAATACATCAGCTTCTTCGCCGCCTCCTCCTGCGGCCAGTGCCCCTCCTGCAAGACCGGCACCTATTACATGTCCCTGCTCCTGAACCGCATCGGGACCGGCCAGGGGACCCGCGCCGACCTGGACAGCCTGATCAACCTCTGCAAGATCCTGCCGGGGTCTGGCCGTTGCCACCTGATCAACGGCGCCGTCAAGGTCCTCGACAGCTCCCTGTACCACTTCATGAACGAATACGAGCAGTCCCTGCTCAAAGTGGAGGGCTGACGCGCTCAATTCATGCCTAGATTTCTCAAATCTAACCGCAAAGGGCGCAAAGTACGCCAAGATTACAACAGCTTACCTATAGGTCTTCTCAAACCGGATCGATGGGTAAATGAACGATCGCAACCCATCGTTTTTCTTCGTGTTCTTTGCGTCCTTTGCGGTTAAGTGCAGGATTTAGGTCATATTCAACTTAGGCCTCAAGAGGTTTAGCAATGACAACAAAGACCCCGTCCGGTGCGTCCGGGATGCCTGAGCATCGCGGCGCCACCCTCATCAAGGAACACATCGTCGAGGTCGTCAGCGACTCCGGCGAGGGCGCCCAGAAGTGCGGCCAGACCTTCGGCTCCATCAGCGGCAAGATGTCCAACGGCGTTTGGACCGTGGAGATCATCCCCGCCGAGATCCAACCCCCGGCCCGTTCCCCGGCCGGCGCCTCCGGCATCCGTATCCGCCTAGCCTCCAAGCGCGTGACCAACATGGGCAACGAGGCCGATCTGGTGGTGGCCTTCAACGAGCAGGTGCTCTACTCCCGCATCGCCAGCGGCGCCTACAAGAAGGGCACCATCGTCCTGCTGGAGAACAAGTGGGCCGAGGACCCCCAGGAGTCGATCCGCAAGCAGTATGCGGCGGCGGTGAAGGAGTTTGCCGAGCACGGGCTCGTGGTGCATGAAGTCCCCATGGAGCTGGAGTGTCTCAAGCTGGTCAAGGACGCCCGCAAGGGCAAGAACATGTTCGTGCTGGGCATGCTCTGCCGGATTTACAGCCGCGACGCGGACAAGGCCCTGTCCGAGATCGCCGCCACCTTCAAGCGCAAGGGCGACAAGGTCATCAAGGTCAATCATGACCTCTTCCAGTCCGGCTACGACTACGCGGCCAGCCATGTCGGTTACCATTGGGAGATCCCGGCGGAGCAGGGCGACATCGGCCCCACCGTGGTCACCAACGGCAACACGGCCATCGGCCTGGGCGTCATGGCATCGGGCATGGAGGTGGTCTCCATGTACCCCATCACCCCCGCCACCTCCGCCACACACTACATCGCCGACATCTTCCATCAGGCCGGTGGCTTCATCCACCAGGCCGAGGACGAGATCGCGGCGGCGGCTTACGCCATCGGCGCCTCCTATGCGGGCAAGACCGCCTGCACCATCACCTCCGGCCCCGGCATGGCCCTCAAGACCGAGTTGATGGGCCTGGCCGTCATGGCCGAGATCCCCCTGGTCATCGTGGATGTGCAGCGCGGCGGTCCCTCCACCGGTCTGCCCACCAAGGTGGAACAGGGCGATCTGCTTTCCACCCTCCATGGCATGCCGGGCGACGCCCCCAAGATCATCATCGCCCCCGCCACCATCGAGGAGTGTTTCCACTTCATGATCCTGGCGCGCAAGCTGGCCGAGGCCTTCCGCAGCCCGGTCTTCGTGCTCTCCGACGCCAACCTGGCCACCGGCGTGCAGCCCTGGGCCCGCCCCGTCCTGAGCGAGGAGTGGCTGGCAGCCCCCATCGACCAGAGCGCCTGGGACAGCAACGTCCCCGCCTACGACTGGGACGAAAAGACCGGCCTCTCCCAGCGGCCGATCCCCGGCCAGCGCGGCGGTGAATACGTCCTGACCGGCCTGTCGCACACCAACCGCTCCAAGGTGGCCTACGACTCGGACACCAACCAGATCTCCAGCGAACTCCGCAGCCGCAAACTGGCGGCCCTGGCCCAGACCCTGAAGTCACCCGAGATCTACGGTGAAGAAAGCGGTGACCTGCTGGTGGTCGGCTGGGGCTCCACCAAGGGCGCCATCGAAGAGGCCGTGGACCTGCTGCGTGAGAAGGGCCACAGGGTCTCCTCCATCCATCCCCGTTTCCTCTCCCCCATGGAGCCGGGCCTGAAGGAGATCTTCTCCCGCTTCAAGCGGGTGATGACGGTGGAGATCAACTACAGCGACAAGCTGGGCGATCCCCTGATCACCGAAGAGACCCGCCGCTACGCCCAGCTTGCTGGTCTATTGCGCGCCAAGACCCTGGTGGATGTGGATTGCTGGTCCGTGGTCTATGGCCACCCCATGCAGCCCGGCCTGATCTACAACGAACTTGAACAGCGCCTGCATGCGCTGAATAAGTAAAGGAGACTTAAATGTTTGGCTTGAAAGCAGATTGGTCACTCGAAGTCTTCGATCGCTATTTCACCCTGGGCGACTACGCCGGCGGTGAAGCCCGCTGGTGCCCCGGTTGCGGCGACTTCGCCGTGCTCAACACCGTCCACCGCGTCCTGCACGACGCCCAATTGCCGCCGGAGAGGACCGTTGCCGTATCCGGCATCGGCTGCTCCAGCCGCCTGCCCCACTACATGGGCACCTACGGTTTCCACGGCCTGCACGGACGCGCCCTGCCCATCGCCAGCGGCATCAAGTCCCGCCGTCCCGACCTGGATGTCTGGGTCGCCACCGGCGACGGCGACTGCTTCTCCATCGGCGCCGGCCACTGGATACACGCCATCCGCTACAACGTGGACATGGTGGTGCTGGTGTTCGATAACGCCATCTACGGCCTGACCAAGAAGCAGACCTCGCCCACCAGCCCCACGGGCCTGAGCACCAACACCCACCCGAAGGGCGCGCCGCTGCCGGCGATGAATCCCCTGACCATCACATTGGGGATCACCAACGTCTCCTTCGTGGCCCAGTGCGTGGACTGGAACCCGCCCCACATGTACGAGACCATCAAAAAGGCCCACAAACACCGGGGTACCAGCTTCGTGCGCATCATCCAGCGCTGCCCGGTCTTCTCGCCCGATGTCTGCAAACCCCTGCAAGAAGACAGCAGCCGCATGCTGCTCCTGACCCACGAGAACGGCATCCCCGCCGACGACAGCGTCCGGCGCGTCTTCAAGGAACAGCGCGAGCACGACCCCGGCGACTGGGCGGCGGCCATGTCCATCGCCCGTGACACGAGCAAGATCCCCATCGGCCTGCTCTATCACGACCCCGATGCCCCCGTGTATGACGACCTCTCCTCGCGCGGCCTGGAAGCGACCGGCGCGGAAAAGATCGCCGCAGTGAACAAGGCGCTGGACGCCTTCGCCATCTAACCCAGGACGAAACGGCACGACCATGAACCTAGAAACCTCTTTTCAACCGCAAAGGACGCAAAGAACGCTAAGGAAAACAACCCGATGCCTTTATCTTTGTTCCTTGCCTATCCGGTTGATTGCCAATTCGGTGAGTCGATGCCATGCGTCGGCCTGTAGGTCGGCCTTCAGGCCGACGGGCGCCGCTATCGGCCTGAAGGCCGACCTACAGCCAGCAGACTACGAAGCTCAAAATCCTGCATGGTTGGCAATCAACCTGATAGGCAAGCTTTGTTCCTACCTTCCTGGTCAGGGGCGAAACCTGGACAAGCCAATAAATTCCTTCGCGGCCTTTGCGGTTAAATGAGGAGATTAGGATGAAGAAAGTCACAGCCCTCACAGACCGCGCCCTGCCGGCGCTCCCGGCGGCCATCCGCGACGCGGAGGCCAGCAAGGAGGCCATGCGCAACCTGCGCCATTTCCACCTGGGAAATCCGCAGGCACGCGCCCTGTTGCAGCCCGCCGGGGAGGATAGTCTCCCCGCCCTGCTGGCCCCTTTCCGCGACAGCTCCCGGCTGCGTTTCGACTATCCCCTGTTCCTCCGCCCGGCCCCGGCGGGGAGCGAGAGAATGACCCCGGAACAGTTGGCGGTGCCCCTGTCCCAGGCCCTCCGGGAGGCGGCGGAGGCGGTCGACGACGCACAGGGAGGTGCTAGTGTCGCGGGAGGCAGGAAGCCGGAAGCGACCGCGGCCCGGATACTCTTGGACAATCTGCCCTGGATGGAACGCGAGCTGCGCCACCGCCTGGAGGAACAGGAGGGTCCGGTTGCCGCCGCGCCCCTGCTGGCCGAGAGCTGCAAGAACCTGGCCGCGCACCTGAACCTCGACCCCGAGAACACCGCCAGACTGGTGGCGGACCTGGACAGGATGCGGGCGGCCCTGCCTGCCAGCGGCATGCTCCTGGGCTATGGCCGCTACCCGGCCATCCACCTGCTGATCCACAGCATCCGCAACCTGCTGCTCAGCCGCCAGGCCCGGTTCCGTGAGGAGACCGGCGATGCGATCCAGGGATTGCGCCGTCTGCTGGACGTGGAGAAGGAGAAGTCGGCCGAGGCCACCTCTGCGGCCAAGCTGGCCGCCGGCATCGGCGGCGCCGGTTCCCTGCTGAATCCGGAGGCACTGTCCGGCATGATGGAACACCGCCGGGGTTCGGTCAGCATGCCGGAGCAGCGCCAGAGGCGCATCACGGAGGCCCTGGCCACCCTCGAATCCTTTCAGGATGGCCAGACCCTGGTCCATCTGGTCCATTCGGGCCGGCTCACCGAGGAGACCTGGCTGGCGCGGACCCAAGGGCTGGAACCTGTGATGGACGCAGATCCCAGCGAGCGGGCGACCGCCCTCTTCGACCGGGAAGCCGGACGCCTAGCCAAGGTTTTTGCCGCCGCGCGCATCGCCCGTCTCGAAATCGACAACATCTACGACAGCGCCATCCACGATCCCTGGTTCGCCGGTTTTGGCTGGGAGGCCTTCTCCAAGGACGAGCTGCAACTGGTGCCGGCCGTGATCGCCCTGGAAGACAGCAACCGCCTCGCGGGCGAGGGCATGGCCTCTTTCTCGCGGCTGCTGAGTTCCGGCCGTCCGGTGCAGATCCTGGCCCGTGTACTGGCCCACAACAACCCCGGCCGCCGCGAGGGCGAGGGTCCCTTCCAGAGCTTCCGCACCGAACTGGGCTACCTGGGGATCGGCCACCGGCAGGCCTTCATCGCCCAGACCTCGGCGGCGCGCCACAATCATTTGATCAGCGGCTTCCTGGATGCCCTGAACGCCACCCGCACCAGCCTCCATCTGATCAACACCGGCCTCAAGACCGCCGGGCGCCAGATCGCCCTGAACGCCTGGCTGGTGGCCGGCGCCGCCCTGGAAGGCCGCGTCCATCCCTTCTTCCGGGTCAACCCTGGCCGGGGCGACTCCTTCGCGGAGCGCATGGACTTCGAGGGCAATCCCCAGCCCGGCGAGGACTGGCCCCTCCACACCTTCAACTACCAGGACGAAGACAACCAGGTGGTGGAGACCCGGCTGGCCTTCACCTTCGCCGATTACGCCCTGCTCCTGCCGGAGCTGAGGGACGAGCACTTCGTCTCGGTGCCGCCCCAGTGCGAATCGAATGATCTGGTCCCCCTGGCCGGTTACCTCCAGAAATCCCAGGCAGAGTCGCCCAATTACGTCCCGTTCGTCTGGGCCGTGGACAAGGAGGGCACGTTGCGCCGGCTGGTGGTCTCTCGCACATTGGTCCACGCCTGCCGCGACCGTCTCAACTACTGGCATGCCTTGCAGGAGATGGCGGGAGTCCGCAACCGCTACGTGGAACTGGCCATCGAAAAGGCCCAGGCCGAGATCCAGGCAGCCGCCGACGCCCGTATCGCCGAATACGAGGCCAGGCACGAACAGGAACTGGCCGATGCCCGCTCCGAGGCAGCCGGTGAAGTCATGGGGCGCCTGACCGATGTCCTGCTGGGAATGGACCTCAGTGTCCAGGGAGGCAGGATGCCGGGGGCGGCCACGGTCGCACGCCCTGCCGCCAAACCCAAGGCGGAGGCCGTCGTGGAGGCAGCCGCAGCCCCGGCTGCGGTCGAGGAGGAACCGGCCGGCTTCGACGAGCCCTGGATCGACACCCCCCTCTGCACCAGTTGCAACGACTGCATGAAGGTCAATCCGCTGATGTTCGTCTACAACGACACCAAGCAGGCGGTCCTCGGCGACTTCAAGTCCGGGACCTTCGCCCAGATGGTCGAGGCGGCGTCGCTCTGTCCCTCCAAGTGCATCCACCCCGGCAAGCCCTGGAACCCCGGCGAGCCGGGCCTGGAGGAGTTGCAGCAGCGGGCGGCGGGGTACAACTAGAGAGGCTTGAGGCTGTTCCTAAAGCCTAATTACCGAGTGTTGTAACTATGATCAGCTTTTTGATTGCCATCGGGATCATGATCGGCGTCACCTTCTTCTTCGGGGTACTGCTGGCCATGGCCTATCGCCTGCTCCGGGTGGAGGAAGACCCCCGCGTCAGCGCGACCGAGGGGATGCTGCCGGGGACCAACTGCGGTGCCTGCGGCCAGCCCGGCTGCGCGGGCTTCGCCCAGGCCGTGGTGAACGGTGAGATCCAGCCCAGCAAGTGTTCCGTGGCCAGTCCGGACGTGGTCGATGAGATCGCCCAATTCCTCGGCGTGGACGCGGGCGAGGCGGAGAAGCGCGTCGCCCGGCTCCATTGCGCCGGCGGCAAGGCCCAGGCCCATCAGATCGCCGAATACCACGGCTTCGAGAGCTGCCGGGCGGCCTCCGTGGTCTCGGGCGGCGGCAAGGGCTGCTCCTGGGGCTGCCTGGGTCTGGCCGACTGCAAGGTCGCCTGCACCTTCGACGCCATCGCCATGAACGCCAACGGCCTGCCGGCCGTGGACGCGGACAAATGCACCGCCTGCGGCGACTGTGTCGAGGCCTGCCCCAAGGACCTGTTCGAGCTGCTGCCCGTCAACCAGCGGCTCCTGGTGCAGTGCAAGAGCGCCCTCAGCGGCGAGGCGGCCACGGCCCTCTGTTCCGTGGCCTGCGACGCCTGCGGCCGCTGCGCCGCCGACGCGGTGCCGGGACTGATCGAGATGCGCGACAACCTGCCCCGCATCGACTACCAGTCCGGCCTCACCGCCACCCGCGCCGTGACGGCCCGCTGCCCCACCGGGGCGATCCGGTGGATTGAATGAGTAGGGGCGGGTTTCAAACCCGCCCCTACATGATTTTCACGGTAAACCCTTTGCGGCTTGGATTAATACTTCATGAGCACGACCAACAAACTCGCTATTCGACTCTACCGCCGCCTCTTCGGCGTTCCGGCCATGGCCGCCTTGGGGGCGGGGGAAGGGGCCGTCGTGATGGACGGCAACTGCGCCGTCGCCGCGACCGAGGCGGCCTTGGCCGATGCCATCGCCCTCGGCGGCAGTCCTTCGGCCCTGGCCGCCGAGCTGACTTGGCGGGAGAGCGGCAATCACAACTGCTTCGGCGGAACCCTCCACGCCCTCGCGGCCGAGGGGCCGCGCGGCGCGCTGGCAGCGGCCATCGGCCAGGCCATGAGCGGCTGCCGCGCCACCCTCTTCCTCGCCGGGGCCGATCTGGCCGGGGGCCTGGACCTGTTGCGTAGCGCCGCCGGGCGCCGCCTCCCCCTCGTGGCCCATCTGATCAACCGCGCCCTGCCCGCCCAGGGCGAGGCCCAGGGCAGCGGCCACGAGGCCCTGCACCTGGCCGCCGAGAGCGGCTGCCTGGTGATGATCGCCGCCAACGTGCAGGAGGCGGTCGATTTCACCCTGATCGCCCGCAAGGCCGCCGAGCTGGCCCTGGTCCCCGCCCTGGTGGCCATGGATTACGAGGACACGGCCCTGGCGGCCCAGGATGTCCGCCTCCCCTCGGTGGAGCTGATCCAGCGCTATCTGGGCATGGCCGATGGTGAAATCGCAGCCCCCACCCCGGCCCAGGAGCTGCTGTACGGCAAGCAGCGCCGGCGCATGCCGCGCTCCCACGACCCCGACGCCCCCCTGCTGCAAGGGGCCGTCCAGGACAGCCGTTCCTTCGCCCTGGGGGCCATGGCGGGCGCGCCCTTCTTCGACGGCCATTTCGACGCCATCCTGCAAGGTGCCTTCGACGAGTTCGCCGGGCTGACGGGCCGCCGTTACAACGCTGTCTCGGCCCACCGCGTCGCCGACGCCGACCGGCTGCTCCTGGCCCAAGGCAGCGCCGTCGAGGCCGCCAAGGCCCTGGCCGATCAGCTCTCCCTCAACCGCAAGGAGCGCCTGGGCGTGGTGGGCATCCACTGCCTGCGTCCCTTCCCCGGCGCCGCCTTGACCAGCCTCCTGGCGGGCAAGCGCTGGGTGGCGGTGATGGAGCGCCTGGCCGCGCCCCTCGACGCCACGCCGCCCCTGCTGCGCGAGCTGCGCAACGCCTTCGATTGCGCCCTGGACAACAAACGTTTCGGCGCGGAGACCCACCCCGGTTACCCGGCCCTGGAGGAGCGGCAGCGCCCCCGTCTGCAATCGGTAATCTATGGGGTCGGCGGCCTGCCGCTGACCGGACCGGACCTGCTGGCGCTGGTCGAGCGTGTCGAAAAGACCCCCGCCCCCACCCTTTACCTGGGTATGGGCTTCCACGCCAACCTGCCGGAACACCCCAAGCGCCAGGTGATGCTGGATCAGTTGCGCCGCGCCTATCCCCGGATCGCCAGCCTGGGCGTGACTTCAAACAGACTGACGGCCACTTCCAAAGGCAGGCTCGCCCTGGCCTTCCGCCACTCCGGCGATGCCGCCGGCCGGCTGCTCTGCGCGGGGGCGGGCGGCCTGCTGCAACGCCTGCAAGGGGGCTCCCTGCGTTCCAAACCGGGGCTCGACGGGGACGGCTGGCAGTCCTGCAACACCGACCTGCTGCTGCACAGCACCACAGGTCTTGGGGTCTGCGACGAATCCAACCTCGCCGATGCCCTGTTGCTGAACGGCGCCGCCAGCCTCCAGGGGATCGACCTGAACAAGGCCGTCCGCCCCGGCGCCTTGCTCCTCTTCGCCGGCTTCGATGCCGCCGCCGCACCCCTGGCCGGCCTGAGCGCCGCCAACCGGGATGCGGTCAAGCGCCTGGGGCTCAAGCCCTATCTCCTCCCGTCCCTGGATGCCGGGCTGGAAGACACGAGTGCCTGGCTGACCGGTGGCCTCTTCGGCGCCCTGGCCGGGGCCGAGGTCCTGGACCTCTCACCCCGCAAGGCCGCCACGGCCTGGAAGGAGGGCCTGGCCGCCCTCCCGGACCGGGAACAGGAACAGATCGCCGAGCGCTTCAAGACCGCCATGGAGTCCGTCCAGCCCCTGACTCTGGAGGGATCGGCCGCTCAACCCACCGCTGCCGCCTGGAGCGACGAGCCGCCCATCGCGGTGCGCCACCTGGGCGGTAACGGGGACACGAACGAGAGCCTGCCCCGCTTCTGGGACCAGGTGGGCGTCCTTTACCGTGACGGCGAGGGACAGCAACTGACCGCCGACCCCTACCTGGCGACCGGCTCGGTCCCGCCCCTGAGCGCCACCTTCCAGGACCACAGCAGTCGTAACGCCCTGGGCATCCGCTTCGATGGCGAATGCTGCACCGGTTGCGGCGACTGCTTTGCCGTCTGCCCCGATAGCGCCATCGGCGTGAGCGCCGTCACCCCGGTCCGCCTGATCGAGACCGCCATCGGCTTCACCGCGGCCGATGCCCTGCGGCCCCTGGCCGGCAAGCTGGGCGCCCGCATCAATGCCATGGCCCGCAAGGGCGAGTTCAGGAGCGCCAGCGCCGCCGACCTGCTGGGCGAGGCCTGGGCCTGGATGCAGGCGAAGGCCCCCCTGCCCGAGGAGCGCCGCGTCAACGTGGAGACCGCTCTGGGCTGGGTCCGCGACTGGCTGGGCGCGCTGCCCCTGGTGGTGACCGAGGCCCTCTTCCATGATGGCGAGAAGGCGAGAAAGGACGGCGGCGAGCTGCTCAGCCTGGCGATCAACCCGGACGCCTGCAAGGGCTGCGGACTCTGCGTCGCCCAATGCGGCGAAGGGGCGCTGGTCCCCGCCCCCTGGAACCCGGCCGAGGCCAAGGGCCTCTGGCGCGTCTGGGAACGGACCCCGGACACCGCCTCCGAGACCATCGAGCGCCTCAGCCGCGAGGGCCGCCTCGACGGCCTGTCGGCCCTGATGCTCTCCCGCTTCTGCTCCCACGCCCTGAGCGGCGGCGATTTCGCCGAGGCCGGCTCGGGCGAGCGGCTGGCCCTGCGGCAACTGCTGGCGGCCGCCGAATACCAGCAACAGCCCCTGCTGCACCGCTTCACCGCCGAGCTGGGCGAGGCGAAACAACGGGTGGACGGCCTGATCCGCGACACCCTGGCCGAGGCCCTGCCCACCGATGACCTGGACCGCCTCGCCGCCGCCCTGAACGGCGATCAGGGCTTCGACATCGGCGCCCTGGTGAAAAATCCGCCGGGAGCGGATTTTCGCGCCAGCCCCGGAGGGGAGAGGCGCAGGGATGCGTCGAACAAATCGGCCGGGGAGGCGGTCGATATCCGCAAGGTCCGCCGGTTGATCGACCTGGCCAAGGGCCTGCACGACCAGCACTGGCGCCTCTCCACCGGCAAGCACGGCCTGGGTCGCTCCCGCTACGGCCTGGCCATCTCCACCGGTACCGTCGCCGCCTGGGCCGCCGCCTTCCCCCACAACCCCTTCCAGGCCCCGGTGGCCGTGGATATGACCGGCGACGCCGCCCAGTTGGCCTCCGGGCTGGTCCAGGGCCAGGCGGTTGAAACCCTGCGCGCCATCAACCTCCTGGCCCAGGCCAGCCACCTGCTCGGCGGTCGCTCCCGGCATCCTGCCTCCCGCGACACTAGTCCATCCCTGGACGTCGACAGCCGCGAGGCCCCGGCGGAGCTGGGCTGGGACGACCTGAGCGAGGAGCAGCGCCGCCTCTGCCCGCCCCTGATCCTCGTCGGCAACGAGAAGGAGCTGGGCGGGCGCGGACTGGCCCAGATGACCTGGCTGCTCAACTCCGGCCTGCCGGTCAAGGTGCTGCTCCTGAGCGAGCTGGACCTGGGTCTGGACGGCCTGGGTGTAGGTCGCCCTTCAGGGCGACATGCCGGCCTGAAGGCCGGCCTACACAACGGCATAAACGACCCCCGTTCGGACCTCGGCCTGCTGGCACTGGCCCAGCGTAATGCCTATGTGGCCCAGGGCAGCATCGCCCACCCCGGCCACCTGCACCGCGCCCTGCGCGAGGCCCTGCGTTTCGGCGGCCCCGCCCTGATCCGGGTCCACGCCCCCAGCCCCCGCCGCCATGGCTTCGCCCCGGACCGGACCCTGGTCCAGGCGCGGCTGGCGGTCGAGACCCGCGTCCTGCCCCTCTTCCGCTACGACCCGGAGGCCGAGGGCGTCTTCGGCAGCCGCATCGACCTGGAGGGCAACGGCGATCCCCATGCCCCCTGGAACGACGACCGGACCCCGGTGGACTGGGCCCTCGGCGAGGCCCGCTTCCGTGGCCACATCCAGCCGTTGTCGGAGGCCGACAAGGGACCCACGGCCCTGACTGCCTGGCTGGCCCTGGCGCCCCAGGCCCGCAAGGGCAAGACCCCCATGGCGACCCTGGAGGGCAAGAACTACCGCCTCTCCCTGGAATTCGCCGGGCGGATCGAGCGTCTGGCCGCCAACTGGCGCCTGTTGCAGGAGCTGGCGGGGGTCGAGACCCCCTTCACCGAACGGGTGCGCCGCGAAGCGGAGGCCGCCGTGGCCGAGGCCCATCAGTCCGAGCTGGCCGCCCTCCGCGCCGAATATGAATCCCGCCTGAACGCCCAGGCCGAGGGCTTGCAGACCGAGCTGGCCGGGCGGATCAAACAGCGTTTGATGAACCTGGCGGGGTATCACTGATGGGAAGGTTCGCCGTGGATGCACAACCCGGTGGGCATGAGTACATGCCCACCCTACCTGGCTTTATTGCGCGTAGGTCGCCCTTCAGGGCGACATGCCGGCCTGAAGGCCGGCCTACGGAGAGTTGATCCTATGTCCCTATTGAGTTCGCTCTTTCAACACAGCTTCAGCCACGGGGTCCACCCCGAGGGTTACAAGGAGGCGACGGTGGATCTGCCGATCCAGCGCGTCCCCTTCGTGAGCCGCTATCTGATGCCCCTGGGGCAGCACATCGGTGTCCCCGCTCGGCCGGTGGTAAAGGTGGGACAGCAGCTCCGGCGCGGCCAAATGATCGCCGAGCCGGGCGGTTTCATGTCCACCGCCCTGCACAGCCCCGTGACCGGCAAGGTGGTGGACATCGGCCCCCACCGCCATCAGGACGGCAGCTTCAAGCTCGCCATAGAGATCGAGGCCGATCCCTACGCCACCCAGCGCATGGAACCCCAGCCCCCCAAGGACTGGGAGGCGATGCCCATGGCGGAGTTCGTCTCCGAGGTGCAGCGGGCCGGGATCGTGGGCATGGGCGGCGCTGCCTTCCCCGCCCATGTGAAGTACTCCATCCCTGATACACAGCACATCGACGAGGTGCTGGTGAACGGGGCCGAGTGCGAGCCCTACCTGACCAACGACCACCGTCTGATGATGGAACGGCCCGAGGCCCTTATCCGGGGCACCGAGATCCTGATGCGCAAGCTGGGGGCCCGGCGGGCCACCATCGGCGTGGAGGACAACAAGCCGGACGCCATCGCGCTTCTGCGCGGGCTGCTGGGGGGAACGGCGATCGAGGTGGCCTCCCTGCCCATGAAATACCCCCAGGGGGCGGAGAAGATGCTGATCAAGGCGGTCTACGACCGGGAGGTCCCTGCCGGCCAGCTCCCCCGGGACCTGGGCATCCTGGTGAACAACGTGGGCACCGTGGTGGCCATCGCCGACTGGTTCGACCGGGGCATTCCCCTGATCGAACGGGTGGTGACCGTCTCCGGCCCCGGCGCGGCCTATCCCGCCAACCTGATCGTCCCCCTGGGGACCCCGGTGCGCGAGGTGCTGCGCTTCTGCGGCGGCCTGAAGGAGGAGACCCGCGAAGTGGTCATGGGCGGCCCCATGATGGGGGCGCCGACCGCGAGCCTGGATGTGCCCGTGTTGAAGGGGACCTCCGGCATCCTCGCCTTCACCGAGGCGGAGACCCGTACCGGCACCGAGTATCCCTGCATCCGCTGCGGGCGCTGCCTGGAGGCCTGCCCCTATTTCCTCAACCCCTCGCGCTTCGCCCGCCTGGCCAAGGCGCGGCTGTTCGAGGAGGCGAAGGGGTTCCACCTGATGGACTGCGTCGAGTGCGGTTCCTGCACCTTCGCCTGCCCCTCCAACATCCCCATCGTGCAACTGATCCGCACGGCCAAGAACAATCTGCGTAGCCGGAAACCATGAGCCTAGAAATCTCTTTTCAACCGCAAAGGACGCAAAGAACGCTAAGGAAACCCATCCGATGCATTTGTTCGGCGCATCCCTGCGCCTCACCCCTCCGGGGCTGGCGCGAAAATCCGCTCCCGACGGTTTTTTATCTGTGCTCCCACCCTCCTGGTCAGGGGCGAAACCTAGACAAGCCAATGAATTCCTTCGCGTTCTTTGCGGTTAAATGAGGAAATTAGGATGAGAAGCAAAGACCCCAAACTGCTGTTACAGCCCGCGCCCATCCTGCGCCAGGGCATGACCACCCCCACTGCCATGCGGGATGTCCTGCTGGCGCTGATGCCCGCCCTCGCTGCCGGGGCCTGGTTCTTCGGCCTGGGCGCCCTGCTGGTGGTGGCCGCCAGCATCGCCGGCGCCCTGGCGATCGAGTGGGCCTTCACGCCGCCGGAGCGGCGCGCTCAGGCCATCGGCGACAACAGCGCCCTCCTGACCGGCCTGCTGCTGGGGATGACCCTGCCGCCAGCCCTTCCGATGTGGATGGCCTTCATCGGCGGCATGACCGCCATCGGCCTGGGCAAGATCATCTGGGGCGGCCTGGGGACCAACCTCTTCAACCCGGCCCTGCTGGGGCGCGCCTTCCTGCTGGGGACCTTCCCCATCGCCATGACCACCTGGACGGACCCCGGAGCCGCCTTTTTCCACATCCCCTCCAGTGTGCTGGCCTGGCCCTTTCAGAGCCCGGTCTACGACGCGGTGGCCGGCGCCACCCCCCTGGGGTTGATGAAGTTCGAGTACAAGGGTAGTGATTTCCTGAACCTGCTGATCGGCAATACCGGCGGCTCCCTGGGCGAGACCAGCGGCCTGCTGCTGATCCTGGGCGGGCTCTATCTCTGGTGGCGGCGCGATCTGGATTGGCGCATCCCGGCGGCGATCATCCTGGCCGCCGTGCTCTTCTCCGGCATCCTTTACGCGGTCAACCCCGGCAAGTTTCCGGGGCCGCTCTTTACCCTCTTCGCTGGCGGCTTCTGGCTCGGGACCCTCTTCATGGCCACCGACCCGGTGACCTCGCCCCTGACCCCCAGGGGGGCCTGGATCTTCGGCCTGGGCATCGGCTTCCTGGTGGTGTTGATCCGCGTCTTCGGCGGCTTCCCCGAGGGGATGATGTACGCCATCCTGCTGATGAACGCAGCTACTCCTTTGATCGACCGTTATACCCAGCCGAGGGTCTTCGGCCGGGGCCGCGAGGGTAAAGCCCCATGAGCGACAATCAAGTGATGGAAAAGGAACCCAGCAACTTCACCCTGATCTTCTCCATGGTGCTGGCGGGCCTGATCTCCGGCGTCGCCATCATCGGCGTCTACAACGCCACCCTGGAGGCCATCCTGGCCAACAAGGCCCATGATCTCCAGCAGGCCGTGTTCCGCGTACTGCCGGGGGTGAGCAAGATGCAGAAGCTGCGGTTCGAACACGACAAGCTGAACATCGTGACCGACACCCTGGCCGACGAAAACGTCATTTACGCCGGTTACGACAGCGCGGGCAAGCTCATCGGCTACGCCATCCCCAACGAGGGGCCGGGCTTCCAGGACACCATCAGCCTGCTCTACGGCTATATGCCGGACAAGCGCAAAATGGTAGGCAATGAGATCCTGGACAGCCGCGAGACCCCCGGCCTGGGGGACAAGATCTTCAAGGACCTGGATTTCGTCGCCAACTTCAAGGACCTCTCGGTGGACCCGACCATCGTGGCGGTGAAGAAGGGCAAGAAGGCCAAGCCCAACGAGATCGACGCCATCACCGGCGCCACCATCTCCTCCAAGGCCGTGGTCCGCATCATGAACCTGGCGCGGGAACGTTGGGAAAAACGCCTGCCCCCGCCGGGCGGCGAGCCGGAGTTGAAGGCGAATTGACTAACCAGGGTCCGTAGGGTGCCGGTGAGCGAAAGCGAACCGCACCGTTCGCGACTCGACCGATGCGGTTCGTGCCTCACCGCATCCTACGCAACTTAAATAGATAGATGCCATGAAACAGAAAGAGCTAGACGGGTATCAGGAGTTCATGAAGGGACTCTGGAAGGAGAACCCGACCTTCGTGCAGGTGCTGGGTATGTGCCCCACCCTGGCGGTGACCAACTCCGCGATCAACGCGGTGGTCATGGCCGTGGCCACCTTCTTCGTGCTGGTGGGTTCCAGCTTCCTGGTGTCCGCCCTGCAACGCTGGATACCCAGCCAGGTGCGCATTTCCCTCTACGTCATCATCATCGCCACCTTCGTGACCCTGGCCGACTATTCGCTGCTGGCAACCCTGCCGGCGGTGCATAAACAGCTCGGCGCCTTCATCCCGCTGATCGTGGTCAACTGCATCATCCTCGGGCGGGCGGAGGCCTTCGCCTCGCGTTATCCGGTCAAGTATGCGGTGCTGGATGCCGCCGGCATGGGCGCCGGGTTCTTCCTTTCGCTGACCATGTTGGGTACGGTGCGGGAGATCCTGGGCACGGGCACCCTGTTCGACATCCCCTTGTTTGGCAAGGGCTTCGAGCCCTGGGTCACCATGATCCTGCCGCCGGGGGGATTCATCACCCTCGGCCTGCTCCTACTGCTGTCCAACTGGGTCACCAAGAAGCGCGCCGAGTTCCTGAAACAGGTGGCGGCTGCCCAGCAGGAGGGCCTCTAAATGGAAAATCTGGTCTGGATCTTCATCAGCACCCTGCTGATCAACAACTTCGTGCTCTCTTATTTCCTCGGGCTCTGCCCCTTCCTGGGGGTCTCGGGACGCCTGGAGACCTCCTTCCGCCTGGGGATGGCCACCTCCTTCGTGCTGGTGGTCACCGCCATCAGCGTCTGGTTCCTCAACACCTACGTCTTGATCTATGCCCCCTACCTGCGGCTGATCAGCTTCATCGTGGTCATCGCCAGCACCGTGCAGTTCATCGAGATGGCGATCAAGAAGCTCAGCCCGGCCCTGTTCAAGGCCCTGGGGATCTATCTGCCCCTGATCACCACCAACTGCGCCATCCTGGGCCTGGCCGTCTTCGCCACCAGCCGCAACTACGGTTTCCTCGAAGGGCTGGCCTTCGCCCTCGGCGCCGGCGCTGGGTTCACCCTGGCCCTGGTGCTGATGGCGGGCATTCGCGAGGAGATCGAAAAGACCGGCGACATCCCCGATCTGGTGCGGGGCACAGCCATGAACCTGCTCGTCGCCGGCTCCCTCTCCCTGGCCTTCATGGGCTTCGCCGGCCTGTTCAGCGCAGGATGAGGAAATCGCAATGACCCAAATCCTTGCCCTGATCGCATTCGCTCTCCTCTGCGGCGCCTGGATGGCCTTTCAAATCTGGCTGAAAAAGAAAAACCCCGGCCGGGACTTCCGCCCCGGCTGCGGGGCTTGCAGTAATGGAAGCTGCTCGAAGCGGCAGTAAATCTACATCCGGTTCGTGAAGCTGTACGTGGGTCAACAAGCTCACCACAAACTGATACAGGGAGCGGTCCCCTCTCAACTACTTTTTCATGAACTGCAACTGGTGCCCCAGCAATTCTCGCCGTCCGTACCGCCGGTGGTGATCGTGCCGTTGTTGTCACGATCCCAGGCCTTGGCGTCAGTGTTGTCGATCCGCAGGAAGCCATCCACGGCTTGGCTGCTGCCGATGATGGGTGTTGCCGTCGCCTGGAAACCCAGACCTGCGTTGGTGATGACCAGGGTGATGTTGTAATACTTGGTTGAGGACTCGATGGGCGAGGCCTGTAACGTGGTGGGAAGCGTCGGCGGAGTGGTCCCGCCCGCAGTGGTGGAGTAACGGAAGTTGTTTGAATAGTAGCGCTCCATCCACTGGGCCACCTGTCCCAGGGTGGCTTGGGCGTCGGCACGGCGGGTCTTTCTGATCTGCTCCTGATAGGCGGGATAGGCAACGGCCGCCAGTATGCCGACAATCGCCACCACTATCATCAGCTCGACCAGTGTGAATCCACGGGCTTGTTTGATCATGGCTGTTCCCCATTAGTCAAAATTTCTATTCCAACGGCCTCTAGCGGCGGCTGGTACGCATCCAACGTGGCGCGGGTGACATAGACCCTGACGCGCTGGCCGAGACGCAAGGTACTCAAGGCCGCCACCGAGCCGTTGTCATAACGGACCGTCATCAGGGGAGATACCGCGAAGGACCTATCACCGATGATCATGGTCTTGTTATCGCCGGGGATGTCATCGACTGTCCCCTCCATCGGCTCCAGACCGGCGAAGGTCTCGCTGTTGTTCGCCGCCGCGAGCCCTCCGGCATACAGGCCCGCCATCAATAAGGCCATTGCCGTTACAGTTCTGCCTTTCATGCTCTCTTCTCCCAGTAAGAATCACTGTGTAGGACCGGTTCAACGCAACTCCCGCCACGAACGCTGTTGATTCAGGCCCGAGCTTTCCTTTACCGAAACCACCTGGCCTGACGAGGTGCTGGTGAACTTGGTTTCACTGGAACTGCCCGGGTCCGCCACGATGCCGGGCTTAGTAAAGATCCCGCTGCCATCGCGCTGGATACCCGAACCCACAACCACGCCACCGGAACCGTCCGCCACCATGTCATCCTGGGTGAACACCCCATCCCCGTTGTAATCGAATACAGTGGTCGGCAGGCGCGATCCGTCGGTCGCGTCGACCTCCATCAGCCAACTGCTGCCGCCCGATTGGCAGGTGTTGACCGAGGGGGTCACAGTGACGTAGATCACCCGGCCATTACGCACCGTAGCCTCCTGATGGACCCGTTCACCCGACTCCGGCAGGTCCATGTACCAACCGAGCACCTCCTTGTTGTTGACCTTACACTCCGCCGCAAAGGTACTGACATTCACAGAGTCGACAGTGCCATCGTAATCGTCCCAGGTGATGCCGCAGTCGCTGACGATGCGGGCATGGGTGGCGCCGAATTGGGTAAGATTGACGCTGACGACACTCTGTTTCAACAGGCTGGCGCGGGTGATATTCGTCCGGGGCGAGCGGCCCTTAATATCCTCCACCGCATCCCAAATGCCGTAGAAAGATTGCACACTGGTATCGGACATATCGCTGGTCCCGTAGAACTTCCCGGTACCGAAATAGACCACCGCCCCCCAGCTGTAGGGATGTTTGGTCACCACTGGCGTGGTAGTGATCGGCTGCGCCGTCCCGGCAGCGTTCCTCGCAATGAACAACGGCACCCCGTTGCCGTGGGCCATCCGCCACTGGTTGGGATTGCTCTTCGACAGGTCCCACACCCACAGATTGCCGAACAGGTCACCGGCGTAGAGGCGATCAGTGACGTAGTCACCGTCCATATCGACCGGCGTCACCCCAAGGATGGCGTTGGGCCGCGACTGGCCGGTTGGGTCAGCGGACCTACCGACCCCGGTATCCAACTTCTTGATCAGGACACCGGTCTTGATGTTGACGATAAAGACGGCGGCATTCCCTGTGGTGCTGAGGTGGCCGTCACTCCCCTCAGTATTGTCGAATCCGCTGCCGAATACGGCGGCCCAGACCCCGTTGCGCAGCCGCACAATCTGAGGCTTGCCGTAGCTATACCCCAGGTCGGCATCGTCGGCGTCGGTAAACTCCCACCTCGGGATGTGCTGTTCGTTAGAGAAAGTGAAGTTGGCCGGGTCTGTCACATCGAGGGCAAAATAGCCCTGCCCACCCAAGCCAAGACCGCCGACCAGGAGGGTGTGCCAGGCTTTGTCGTAATAGACATCACCCTCGGCCAGGGGGCCGTCCACATAGTTGGTGTGGAGGTAGTCGGGCCGGGAGAGCTTCCATAGGTTGAAAAAGGTCTCTTTGGGGAGGTAGGCCAGCTTCTCCACGCCGTCGCTGGTATCGAATCCGTGCAGCATGCCGTCGTTGGCGCCGACGTAGACCATGGGATTCCGGGCCGCCTTGCTTGTTTTGAAGGTGTGATAAGAGGCTCCCTCGGCAAAATCGGGCTTGCTCTCATAGTAGCGCCCCGGCGCACCCACATAGACCGGGTTGGAGTAGATGATATCCCCAAGAATGGTGGTGCGGTTGCGGAAGACCCCGCCGTTGTTGGTCTCGTTGCTGTCGTCACCCAGCAGAAAATTGAGCCGGTTCTGGCCGTAGGTCACCGTGTCGGCTGGCAACGGTCCGGCGGGGCCGTCAGGATCGCGCAGGCTATCCTGCTGGCTGGTGGAGAGCTTGTCCCAGGCGAAGCGCACCCCGAGCCCGGTGCTGCTGTTCAGGGTAAAGGCCATCCGGTTGCTGAAGGTAGGGCTGGCCGTGAAGGAACCCCCGGTGGCCGCGCAGGCCCCGCCGTCCAGGCGGCAGGCGGCGTCCCACAGAGCGCCGGAACAGATGGCGCCCACCGGGGCGCTGCCGCAGTTGCTGCCGTTGGAGATGCGGTAGGCCAGCAGATGGCCCTTCCAGCCAGCGGTATCGAATTTCGCCTGGAACAGCAGGGAGTTGCTGGAGATAGACCCCACGCTGAGGGCGACCGGCGCGGAGGAACCGGTACGATCGACGATGCTCTGGATAGCCTCGGTGAAGGAGGTGACCATCTCCTCGGCATTGGAGGCGGAGAAGTATTTGCCGCGCGAGTCGATGGCGGCGTGCCAGAGGTCGTCGATCTCGTCATTGGGCCAGGTTTTTGTGCCGGCCAGCAGTGCCGCGTAATCGTCCGGATAGATTCTTTGCCCGTTCACCCCCAGCCCGACCGTGAAGTTGACCATGTGCTGCCACTTGGCCGGGTCGTTGGCCGGGTTCCAGAACTGGTCACTAATATCCACGTCGCCGTCGCCGTCGATATCCGACGAGAGGTCGACCATGTGGGTCGGCACTTCGTTGGCTAAGGTCGGGCGCAGGTCCCGGTACCAGTAGTGAAAGGCGTTGTCGGCCAGGAATGAGCTGTTGTTGTCCTTGTAGGGCGCCCTCGGCGAGTAGCTGGTGATGTTGTAGTCGTTGGCCGGCAGGGTCTGGGAGCTGTTGTCCACATTGCCATTAACGCCTGCGGCACCGTTCCAGTAACCGTCGGTCATCATCACATGGAATGACTGGCGACAGGCAATCTCGGGGGAGGTGCTGACGCTGGGGGTCTCGCGCCAGGGCACGGCTGTCTCCAGGTAGGCGCCGGCCCGTTGCATCGCCGCACGTAGCGGGGTGCCACCGCTGGCTCCAACATTGAACAGCCAGGTGTAAAAGTTCGTCCGTTCCGTGCCGGTGAACTTGGTCATGGTGGTCATGTTATCGGCGGCCTTGGGCCGGTTGATGGTCTGATGGGATACGCGAAAGTTGTCACTGAGGTTGGCAAAGGCGCGGCTGGCAGCCGCCTTCATGATGTAGATGCGTCTGTTGTAGTAGGAGTACCAGTTGGCGAAGTTGGTGCGCTCGTCGGTACTGCCGGGGCCAGAGGTGGCACTGACGGTGACCAGATCGTAACAGTCTTCGTCGGTAACGGTGCCGTTGCAACTACCGTTGGTCGCGTCAAAGCGATAGTAGTAGGCTGCCCCGGTAGGCCCGGCGAAACCGCCGCCGCCGGTGCAGGCATTCGCCGAACTCCACGGGGCGCGAAAACTGGTGGAGAGATTGATGGTGCAGGTGGAGCTCTGGTGGTAGCCGTCGGCCCAAGCGGCAGTAAAGCTGGAGTGGCCCAGGCTGGTGCCGGTAGAGTCCACTGGCGGTTCATAAGTGATGTTGGGGTCGTAGTAGATCTTGTTATAGGACGACGACTTTCCCCGTTTGGTCCCTGATGAACCAGATACAGCGTCTGGCATATAGGACCAATCCATACTCCCCGAATCATCAATAGTCAGAATGATGTTGGGATCGACCGCCTTCATGACATAGAGGGGCACGTCGGAGAGATCGACGGGATTCGCATGGAGCGGCGCCGCCGCGAACAGTAGACAGGCAACTCCCCCTGCACAAATCCACCGGGAGAGGATTTGGAAGCCTGAACGGCGCCCGCAGGGTGGAAACCAGGGATGATTTCCATCAATCAGTTGTTTCTTGTGGAGCCGCGTATTCATCGTTCGACCCTCCATACCCTTAGTTGAACCGTTTCTCGTAGATCGATTGGAGCACAGACTCCGCAGTGGCGGAGCCGCCCCAGCCGATCGCCGAGATGGAGTAGTAGTAGGTACCAAGACGCTTGGCCAGGGTTTCGGGGTTCGTGTCATCGGGCACGAAGCCGGACTCTTCGATGATGTATCGCGGGGCCTGACTGTTGGCGCTGAAGTCCGCCGGGGCATTGTTGGTCTGGTTGCCATACTCCACGCCATTCGCCGCCCACCAGGCCAGGGTGGCAACGCTGGCGTCGCCGGGCGTGCTGCCTATCGTTCCTTCCGCCCAGATGCCGTTTGATCCATCACTGCTCGGGGTTATATAGGCAGCCACCGAGCCGAGCCATTCGGCCCCATCCCTGAGCCCCGACTCCGCCGCCTGAAAGGCCATGTTGCGGTCGGCCAGATTGCCCGCCATCTTCTCTTCCAGCGCTGTGTTGGTGATGGCACTGATACCGAGAACGGTCAGCACCAGCAGAAACAGGAGCGCCGTGACCAGGATCACTCCAGACTGTTTGTTGTATAGCTTTCTCATTGCCCTACTCACTGAAGTCGGTTGCGGATCGCCACCGAGGACCAGAAGGCGTATCTAAGCCTCAAGTCATTACCCGGATTGGCATTGGCACCGTTGAAGGTGATCGCCTGGGGGTCCACGGCGAGGTTATTGTCCGTGCGTAGCAGCAGTCCTATCCTGACCCCCAGGACATTCGCCCAATCGGTCACCGCGCCGGCGGCCACAGAGGAATCGGGGACTCCGTCAGCATTGGTGTCGATCTGGTAGAAGACCTGAAACTCCTGAACATCGGAGACCAGCGGCTGCGGCGTGGCGTTATCGAACTCGATCATGTAGAGAGTCGGTCTCTGGTCGGGATCGGCAGCGCTGACGCCGATGAAAAAGGTGCGGGAGGAGAACTTCAAGACGGTGGCGTTGCCGCCATAGGCCTTGGAGAGCTTGTTATCACTGTTCACGTTTTGGGCGTGGGCAATGGTGATGGTGCCCCCGCTGGAGACGCTGGATGCGCGGAACAGATCCGCGTTTTCGCAGTCGGAGATCAGGATCGCGTCACCTTGCTCCAGATTGTCTGGATTTGAGCTGATTTGGATATTGGCGTTATTCGCGGCCATATTCCCAGTCAGGTTCGCACCTGCGCTCGACACGGAGCTGATCAGAATCGCATCTGTGGTGGCGGTCAGCGGCGTGATCCCCGAGCTGCCGCTGAGACCGATGGTACTTGCCGTCCACTGACCCGCGTCCCAGCCCTGCACGGCATCGCCCACGGTGCTGTAATCCGGCGGGTTGTTCGCGATGATGTTCGGTCTGAGATCGGAAAGGGTGCGGCAGCCCGTATAACCTGCCGCGCGGATGTCGTGCTGCAAGGTGCCAATGGCATAACGCCCGTTCTCCTGCATGCGGGCAAAGGCATCGGATACCTGGTAGGTCTGTTTTTGCCCAAGGAAGATCTGTCCCACGCCGACCAGCAGAATCAACTGGAGCGTCATGGCCACCATCAGTTCGACCAGTGTAAGACCCCGTTGGCTGTGAATGTTGATCATGGTCATGTCCACCTATAGCCGCGCCGTTACCTGCACCTGCTGGCTGCTGCTGCCAGCCAGGCCATGGGAGTCATCCCATTGCACAGTGACCAGACACAACTCGGTTAACGGGACGCAGTTCACGGCGCCGTCCCCGCTGGGCAGCAGACCGGTGAGATCCTGTATCCAGGCAGTCAATTGGCCCGCAGCAAAGCTCGAACCGCTAGGCGGGTCGGCGGAGATGGCCAGGTTATAGGCCCCGCCAAGCGCCCGTGCACGGTCGATGCGCATCTTGTCCATCATGTCGTAGGCCATGACGGTGGCCTGGGAGCGCATGTAGGCACTGTGGTTGTTGCGGAAACTGACAGTCTGCAACGCCCCCAGCCCCAGCAGGCCCACTGCCAGCACCACAACGGCGATCAACACCTCGATCATGGAGAAGCCGCTCGCTCTATTCACCCTCTGCCCGCTCATATACCCTCTCCTACCGTTCGCACTCGGTAATATCCGTGGCGCCCAAGTCCTTCTCAACGAATCCCCTTCCCGTCCGCTCTACCGCCACACATCGCGTTTCAGTGGCGGAGGTGGCGCTGATGACGATCTCGAATCTGTCGGTGGCGGGGGTTATCTCGCCGCGTGAGTTAAAAGCCACATAGTTCGCATTGGTCAGGCTGTGGCCCAGCCCCTGGGCTGCACTACTGCCGGTTACGGCAGGGTAGGTTTTCAAGGTCTCGCCTGCGTCCGTATAGTCGCCATCCCGGTTGGCGTCCACGCGGAGGGTCCATCCCGATGCCCAGTCCGAACCGCTGCCTGCATAGACCCTGATCTCGGCGCCTCGTTTGATCGCCTCGCTCCTGGCGGCCCCGAAGGCGGCGACCAGGTCGTTAGCCTGCGCCGTCAGGCGGTTGTTGGCGAGCAAGGCCTGGAACGAGGGCACTGCCACCGTTAACAAGATGGCCGCCACAGCCAGGGTCACCATCAACTCAACCAATGTAAAACCCGAATTTCTCTGTTTCATGCCATATCAATAGTAGGTATTCGGGCAGACCGCCAAGGCCCAGGTGATAAACTGCGGCAAATTTCCGACGAACGGCAAATCCATGACAGATATCCTCATCATCGGCGGCGGCATTATCGGCATGCTCACGGCGCGCGAACTGCGCCTGAGCGGCGCGGAGGTCTGCCTGCTCGACCGGCAAGAAACCGGCCGCGAGGCTACCTGGGCCGGGGGCGGCATTATCTCTCCGCTTTACCCCTGGCGTTATGCCGATAGCATCACAAAGCTGGCGCACTGGGGCCAAACCCGCTATCCCGGACTGGCTCAGGAGTTGGAGGAATACACCGGGATTTCTCCGGAATGGAACAGGAACGGCCTCTTGATTCTGGACGCCGAGGAACAGCAGGCAGCACTCGACTGGGCCAGCCAATGGGGCCTGCCACTGGAAGTCATCGACAGCCAGCGGGTCGCCGGGCTGGAGCCGGCCCTGGCCGTACCGCAGGCCCAGGCAATCTGGATGCCGGAGATCGCCCAAATTCGCAATCCTCGCCTGGCCCGCGCCCTGCGCGCGGACATCGATAAGCGGGGCGTGAAGGTGCTCGAATCCACCCCAGTGGACGCGCTTTCGATCAGCGATGGACGGATACGAGGGGTACAGGCAGGGGATCGGCTGCTCGAAGCCAGTAAAGTCGTGGTTTGCGCCGGGGCCTGGACGGCGACACTGCTGGAGGGATCCGGCCTTTCGCCCGAGGTGAGGCCGATCCAGGGACAGATGATTCTGTTCAAGGCCATCCCGGACCTGCTGAAACGCATCACCCTTTTCCAGGACCATTACAGCATCCCCCGCCGAGATGGCCGGATTCTGTTCGGCAGCACCCTGGAAGAGGTGGGTTTCGATAAACGAACCAGCGCCGAGGCTCGAAGGCATCTGCTCGATATCGCCCTCGCCCGCTTCCCCGCCCTGGCCACCTATCCCGTCGAGCAGCAATGGGCTGGACTACGGCCTGCCTCGCCCAGCGGCATCCCTTATATCTGTCCCCACCCCGAGGTCCAAGGGCTGTTCATCAACGCGGGTCATTTCCGCAACGGCTTGGTCATGGCCCCCGCCTCCTGCCGCCTCGCGGCCGATCTGGTGCTCGGCCGCAACCCCGTCCTCGATCCAGCGCCCTACGCCCTGACCGCATCGAGAATTTAAAATCTGTTTGCCCCAGGTTGCAGGACGCGGGCTATCGGTAGAATTTGCGCCATGGGATACCTGGTCCCTATAATGGCGACCCCGCCACATCCAAGCCAGTGTAGCTCAGTCGGTAGAGCAACTGATTCGTAATCAGTAGGTCAGCGGTTCGATTCCGCTCACTGGCTCCATTCAAAAACAAAGACTTGGGCAGACTCCGGTCGTCCTTGGTTTCTCGGGTCTTCTTTCAGGGTTCTTCCGATGGGCTTGCTGGGAATGAGTTTCGGAGCATCCCCATAAACTATCCCGGCCCCTGGTGATTTGCGGTGGCCCCGCTTTTCGCCGGCCAACCTAGACACGGCTTGATCGGTAATGCGGTGTTGTTACGCGGCCCGCTCCCCGTGCTGCTGCTCCATCAGCTCGCGCAAGAATTCGGGGGCCAGATCCGCGCCATTGGCCCATGCGACGGTTTTCATGACCGGATGTTGATGGGCGGTGTTGAACAGGGCAGGGGCTCGCAAGGGCTCGAAGATTTCGCCGTCAAGCTCGCCCGATAGGTCAACTTCCCCCGCCGTGCCGTCATTGAATCGCAGGAATAGCCGATGGCCGGGAAGCGGGGTTACTTCGGTGGTGTGAAGGATCATGGTGTTACTCCAAGGGTTCGATGGGATTAAGGGGCTTGCGCTGTTTGGATAGTTCCCAATTGGCTTGAACCTCTTCGCGGTGCAGGGCCAGCCATTCACGCACCATGGAGAGCTACCGGCTTGGAAGTGCTCCCGCATGCACCTTGCCATCAAGGGTTATCAGGGCTTCATGCTCCCCATAGGTGGCGTGGAAGTG
Organism: Gammaproteobacteria bacterium RIFOXYD12_FULL_61_37; assembly: GCA_001801995.1. Lineage (GTDB taxonomy): Bacteria > Pseudomonadota > Gammaproteobacteria > Chromatiales > Chromatiaceae > YD12-FULL-61-37. The sequence goes on from MGZB01000033.1 coordinate 40,939, forward strand.
CAGCGGCGTATGTTCGCGCCAGTTCATGTAAATGGTGACGCCGAAGAAACCGGAAATTTCAGGCATGGGTTAGGATCTCCAGGTCTTCCGCCAATTCCTCTTCGCCGTAGCGGGCTGGGATGCGGCGGAAGCTGAGGAGCTGGCGGAACTCGAACAGGGAGAGCCCGGCGAATTCGCGGGCCTTGCCCAGGGAGAGGCGGCCTTGGGCGTACAGGGCCAGAGCCAACTCCCGCTTGAGGTGGCGGGAGCTGTCCAGCAGGTCTTGTGGGATGTCGAGGCGGGCGGCTTGGGGCATGGTTGGCTCCAATAGGGTGCATCAATGCGCTGAAGCTATCGGCTGGACCAATGGCGGCGGTTCTCTGCCGATGCGCCAGTGGGCGGCCTGGATACCAACAGCCGAACCCGTTTCGAAAAACCGCTTTATACCCTTGTGCCGGAAGCTCTTGATCATCGCTGTATCTCTGGCCGCTACAAGTATAGGGCATTCCTACGGCTTGCGTGACGCGGGAAAGTGGATGACGGAACAGGGTAACCCATGCGCAAAATGCCACGAAAAATGGCTATTCCTGGCCACGGGCCGCAGAGCACACCACCAGGGTTTCTCGTAATTTGGAGCAACAGCTACAATGAGGGCTGGACTCCACATTCGGCCCTACCATGGCAAAGCTTTTCGTCAACCGACTGACCGTCATCGATTTTTGCTACCTCCATCCGGAGCGGGGGCTGTTGGGTGAAAGCTGGCTGCTCGATCTTGAGATGGAGGGCACTCTCGATGCCCAGGGCATGGTGCTCGACTTCGGGTTGATCAAGAAGCAGGTCAAGACCCTGATCGACGAGGAGTTCGACCATAAGCTGCTGGTCCCGAGCTACCATCCCCACTGCGATCTGGATGAGGCGGAGGGTTATGCCTCGGTCCGGTTTACTTACGGGGGCGGGCGTCATTTTTTTCACCGGTCCCCGATCAACGCCGTGACCAGCATCCCCGCCACGGACATCACCACCGCCACCCTGGCCAGGGCGATCCACGACCGCCTGCAACCCACATTGCCGGATAATGTCCGGACATTGACCGTCCGCCTTTACACCGAATCCATCCCCGGCGCCTTTTATCACTACAGCCACGGACTCAAGCACCACGAGGGCAATTGCCGCCGTATCGCCCACGGTCATCGCTCACGTATCGAGATCTTCCGGGACGGGGTGCGGGACGAATCGCTGGAATGGGCCTGGGCGGAGCGCTGGCACGACATCTATATCGCCAACCGGGCCGATTTGCTGGGTGAACGGGAGATCCGGGGGCTGAGCTATTGCCGCTTCGGCTACCGCACGCCCGAAGGGAACTTCGAATTGGAGCTGCCCAAGGCGAGTTGCCTTCTCATCGACAGCGACTCAACCGTGGAGAACCTCGCCCGGCTGATCGCCGACCAGCTCTACCAGGAGCAGCCGGAGAGCCGCTTCGTGGTGCTCGCCTACGAGGGGGTGGACAAGGGTGCCATCGGCAAGGCGGGGGTTTTTCCACGCAATTAGGGGCGTAGACCACCCTTCAGGGTGGCTTGCCGGGCCGATGCGCACCCGGCAATGGGGTCAATCCCGCTGAAACTTCAACCGCTGGCCGGGTGCGGCATTGGATACCTTGCCGTCATCATAGACCTTCACTCCATTGACGAAGGTCGCAGCTACCCGCGAACGCAGATGACGGCCTTCCAGGGGCGACCAGCCGCACTTGTAGAGCACATCCTCCCGGCGCACCTCCTGGTCCACACCCAATTGCAGCAGCACAAGATCGGCCCAATAGCCCTCTCGCAGGAAGCCGCGCTCGGCCACATGGAATAACCGGGCCGGGGCGTGGGCGGTCTTTTCCACGATCAGTTCAAGGCTGGCGTCGCCGTCGTGGTATAGCTCCAGGGCCAGGGGGAGGGCGTGCTGCACCAGGGGCAGGCCGGCCGGGGCCTTGAAATAGCCGGCGGCCTTTTCTTGCAAGGTGTGGGGGGCGTGGTCGGTACCGATGAGGTCGATGCGGCCGTCAACCAGGGCCGTGCGCAGGGCGGCGCGATCCGCCACGCTCTTGATGGCCGGGTTGCATTTGATCAGGTTGCCCTTTTCCTCGTAATCCCGGTCGTCGAAATAGAGGTGGTGAACACAGGCCTCGGCGGTGATGCGCTTATCGCCGGTGCCGGGCTCGAACAGGCCCAGCTCCCGCGCCGAAGTGATATGGAGAACATGCAGCCGCGTACCGTGCCGCCGGGCCAGCTCCACCGCCAGGGAGGAGGAGCGGTAGCAGGCCTCCTCGTTGCGGATCAGGGGATGGAGGCGCATGGGGATGTCGTCGCCGTATTCCTGGCGATAGCGCTCCTCATTGGCCTTGATCAGCGGGGTGTCCTCGCAGTGGGCGGCAATGAGCGTGGGGGCGTCTCGAAAAAGCGCGTCCAGGATGCGAGGGTCGTCCACCAGCATGTTGCCGGTGGAGGCGCCCATGAAGACCTTGATGCCGCAGGTCTGATTGGGTGCCAGGGCGCGGACCTGGTCGAGGTTGTCGTTGGCCGCACCCAGGTAAAAGGCGTAATTGGCCAGAGAGCGTCCTTCGGCCAGAAGGAACTTCTCTTCCAGTGCGTCCAGGGTGAGGGTCTGGGGATTGGTGTTGGGCATGTCCATGAAACTGGTGATGCCACCCGCCACTGCCGCGCGGGATTCGGTCGCCATGTCCGCCTTGTGGGTCAGGCCCGGCTCGCGGAAATGGACCTGATCGTCGATCATCCCCGGCACCAGCAGCAGCCCCCGTGCATCCACCACATCCATTCCGGCCGAGGCGGTTATCTCGCCGCCGATGCGTTCGATGTGGCCAGCGGCGATCAGAAGGTCACCCTCGGTAACCGCCCCTTCGTTAACCATCCGTGCGTTCTTGATCAGTATCTTGTTCATGCTCAGTCGTACTCCTTGTCTTTCCAGGTCCGGATCGCGGTGAAGACCGCCGCCTCATCCGCCAGGGGTGTACCTGCGTACTTTTGCGCCGCGCAGATCACGCGATCCAGGTCCGTCCGCAGGAAAGGGTTGGTCGCCAGCTCAAGCCAGAGGGGCGAAGGCAGCGTCGGCTCCCCCCGCTCCCGCAAGGCCAGGACTTTGGCCTCCCGGCTAAGAATGTCCAGATTCTCCGGCTCCACCCATTTGGCGAAACCCAGATTGGCCAGGGTGTATTCATGGGCGGGGTAGCAAAGTGTCTCGGGCGGCAGGGCTGCGATGCGCCGCAGGGAGTCATGGAGTTGCCGGTGGGTGCCGCTGAAGACCCGTCCGCAACCGGCACTGAAGAGGGTGTCGCCGCAGAAGAGAGCCCCCTCGCCGTAATAGGCCAAATGGCCCTCGGTGTGGCCCGGCACGTCCCATACCTGAAAGCGGGCGCCCACAACCTCGATCCAGTCACCTTCGCGAACTTGGCAGGTCACGCCCGAGGCAGTCTCATGGGCGGGGCCATAGACCGGAATGCCGGGAAAGGCCTGTTTGAGCGCCTTCACCCCGCCCGTGTGGTCGCCGTGTTTGTGGGTGATAAGGATGGCGGTCAGTTGGAGACCTTCCCGTTGCAGGCGCTCCAGCACCGGCCCCTCGTCGCCGGGATCGACCACGGCGGCGTCATGACCATCGCTGATCAACCAGATGTAGTTGTCGTCGAAGGCGGGAATGGGGCTGATGTTCATTTGCCGTAAAGCCGTTCAGGGTCGATCAGAGGCAGGGCATCCACCACCAGCCGATCACCCTCGACCCTGTTGTAGAAGCAGTTGCGGCGGCCGGTGTGACAGGCGGGGCCGATCTGATCCACTTGCAGCAGGATGGTGTCGCCGTCGCAATCGAAGCGCATTGCCTTGAGATACTGCATCTGGCCGGAGGATTCCCCCTTGCGCCAAAAGGCCTGGCGGGAGCGCGACCAATAGCAGACCCGGCCGGTGCGCAGGCTTTCCTCGATGGCGGCCCGGTTCATCCAGGCCATCATCAGCACCTCGCCGCTATCGTGCTGCTGGGCGATGGCCGGCACCAGGCCGTCGGCGTTGTAGGGCAGGGTATCCAGCGCCTCGGCGAGCGCAAGCCCCTCGCCCAGGGACATCTTCTCAGTCTGTTTCAGTGACATGATCCACCTTGTGACAGGGTTTAAGCTGTGGGAAATCGCCTTCGCGGATACAATACCCCATCCTCAACATTTATCCTCCCCCCATGCCCAACGTCTATCGCATCTGTTTTTTCAATCAGGGAAAGATCTACGAACTTTACGCGGAATCCGTCCATCAAAGCGAGATGTACGGTTTTGTCGTCGTGGAGGGACTGCTGTTCGACCACCACCAGACCCTGCTCATCGATCCCTCGGAAGAAAAATTGCGGGACGAGTTCAAGGGGGTCAGCCGCACCCTGGTCCCCCTGCATGCCGTCATCCGTGTCGATGAAGTGGAAAAGAAGGGCACCAGCAAAATTCTGGACCCGGACGGCAAGACCAACGTCACCCCCTTCCCTGTCGGCTTTCATCCGCCGGGACGCAACCGAGAATCGTGATCCCTATCAATCCTCCCTTAAGCACCCCGCTACAGCTGGTCGTGGCGCGCCAGCGCGCCTCCCTCTACAACATGCTGGTCGATCCCATGCGCCGTGCCGCCGCCCGTTGCGCCAAGGTCTGGCACGAAAAGGAGCGGCTGGATCAGGCCCTGATGGACGCCGTTCATGGGCTGCCCTTTTGCAGCTACATGTATGCCATGACCCCGGACGCCACCCAGATCAGCGACAACGCCTCCCAGGCCGGGCTGATGCCCGAGGACTTCGGCCGTGACCGCTCCCACCGGCCCTACATGATGGGGCTTGACCCTGCGAGAGACATGACCCTGTCGGAGGCCTATATCGGCTTCCGTGCCGGACGGCCTTCTGTGACGGCTGTGCAGCGGGTCCATCGGGACGGGCTCTTGCTCGGCTGCCTGGGGGCGGACTTCGACCTGCGCGACCTGCCGCTGACCCGCGAGCACTATCAGCAACCTGGCCAGTGGAGCCAGATCAAGGGAGACCCGGCAATCCGCGGCAACGTCTTCCGCCAGTGCCGCGTCGAGAGCCCTCTGGACCGGAAGATCGATATGGTGATCCCCGTGCTGGAGGAACTGATGATCGTCTACGGCATCTTCCACGGGAAGCTCCACTTCTCCAGCAGCAGGGCCACCCTCTGGTCGATCAAGGACCCCTTCCGCTACCAGCTCCTGAACTACGACGAGCTGGTGGCCCCGGATATCTGCCTCGCCTACCCGCGTTGCGACTACCCAGGCGACGCCATGATCCCCAAGAAGCTGATCCGTCCGATCCTGGATACCTTCAAGCACCTCCGCTTCGCCGACAAGACCATCTACCTGCGCGCGGGTTCGATCAACATCTTCAACGGCCTCGTCGGGCTCAACTTTTCTTGCGACGGGTCCCACTACGTCCCCTACGATCAGTTCCTCGCCAAAGATTCCGAGTTCTGGGAAGGGATGTAGGCAAGATGTCGAAGATGGATTTCCTGCTGATCGACCTGCTGCTGGCCGGGATCGCCATCGCTGCCCTTCCCCTTATCGGGACCGGCGTGGTGATGGTTCTTCTGACCCTGATCGCCGTTCCCTATTTCCGCTTGCCGGGCAAGCGGCATCTCCTCGCGCCTTTTCTGATCGCCTTGGCCATGGCCTCGATCTGGGCCTGGATCGCGGGCGACATGTACCGCTACCGGGAATCGCTTCTGCTGCTCGGCCAGGTCAATCTCTACCCGGTCCTCTTCTGGCTGTTCGGCCTCTTCGTCAACATGACCCTCTACGACGATCTGATGCGCTACCTGCACCGCCACCCCATCTGGGTGCATCTGGCCGTCTTCTCCCTGATGTTCTGGGCAGGACTACTGTTCGTCGAAGTCATGGCCTACCACGTCTATGGTGTGCGCAACCTGGCGACTCTGGGTTATCCGGGACTGCCGGGTTGCGATTGCATCCACGGCCCCCGCTGGATGCAGACATCCTATCTGGCAAGCGGCCCGGTCTATTTCATTGCCATTACCCTGCTGGGCTACCACCAGAACCATCCCCATTGGCCGCCGGTACGCTGCCGCCTCTTTCCGGGATTGAACAGAAGAAATCTCTAAAACAACGATTTCTGCGCAGTGCGGGGATGCATCACCATATTCAATCGCCTTCAAGCGATTGAATATGAAGAAAATCAGAAAACACTCTTCTTGATTTTCGGCTCCAAAAAATCCAGGGGTGGAGTTTTTAGAGGTCCCTTTAAGGTCAATTGATTTTTCGCATCATTTCACGGAGTTGATTCAGGTCATTTGCCACAGTTCCGACATGTTCCTAGAATCAGCACCAGACTTACCGCAGGGGGTATTTTCGATGGAAGCACTACAAATAGAACTCTACTTCTCTCTTTTCGTTATTTTCTTCGTCATCGGTATGGCCGTTTATCTGTTCAAGATGGTCAGCAAGAAGATGAAGGAAGACGGCAGCAAGTAATCACCGCGCTTGTTCCGCTATTAAACAGACACCCCTACCCTAACCGGTAGGGGTGTTTGCGTTTGGGGCTATTTTCACAGCCTCCATGCCCTACCCTCCCCGTGTGACCGGCATTTCCTCGTACTCGCTCTTGAGGACGGCGGAGAAAGCCGGTAATTTACGCCCTACTGGAAAATCCCGAGGGAAGTCTCCGTGGGTCATCGTTTTTTCGTCATCCTATCCCTGTCTTTAGTCCTCGGTCTCCAAGGCTGTTCATCCCTTGCCGACAAGCTGGCGACGCGATTCGCCGACAAGGTATCGGTCAGGATGAATGCCGAGTTGAAAAAGAAGCTGGCGCAGACGCAAGAGAACATCGTCGGCGCCATGCTCGACCAGGAAGACCCGGATACGGCGGTCGCCGGTATCCCGGCCTATCTGATCCTGCTCGACAGCATGCTGTTGAGCACCCCGGACGACTCCCGGCTGCTGATGGCCGCCGCCAGCCTTTACAGCGCCTACGCGGGAAGCCTGGTGGACCAGCCCGACCGGGCCAAGATCCTCAGCCGCCGTTCCTTGAAATATGCCAGCAAGGCACTCTGCCAGAGGCTGCCCCGGATCTGCGAGCTGGAATCCAAGCCGTTTGAGCAGTTCAAGCCAGCGGTATCCAAGGCCAGTCGCAATGACATCGAGCCCCTCTATGTCTATGGCGTCGCCTGGGCCGGATGGCTTCTGGCCCGCACCGACGACTACTCGGCCCTGGCCGAACTGCCCAAGATCCAATTCATTTTCGAACACCTGATCGCCATGGACGAGGGCCATGACAACGGCCGGGCGCAACTCTACCTGGCGGTCATGGGATGCCAGATCCCGGCCAACCTGGGCGGAAAGCCCGAACTCGCCCGCGAGCACTTCGAGAAGGCGCTCAAATTCTCCGGCGGCAAGGACCTGATGGTCCATGTGAAATACGCCCGTTACTACGCCCGCCTGGTGTTCAATCAAGAATTACATGACCGTTTGCTGAAGGAGGTGCTGGCAGCCGACCCCCAGGTTCACCGCCTCACCCTTTCCAATGTCATGGCCCAGGAAGAAGCGCGTAAACTCAAGGCCGACGAATATTTTTAGGACCCCCCCCATGAAACCCCTATTCGCCTCCCTCGCAGCCCTCTGTTTCTGGCTCCCCTTGCAGGCAAACGCCGAGCCGGTGACCCTGAAAATCGCCACCATTTCCCCCGATGGCACCAGTTGGATGAGGGCCTTCCGCGAAGCGGCCAAGCAGGTCTCCGATGAAACCCAGGGCCGCGTCAAGCTGCGCTATTACCCCGGCGGGGTCATGGGCGATGACAAGAGCATGTTGCGCAAGATCCGTATCGGGCAACTGCACGGCGGCGCCCTCTCCTCCAGCGGCCTGGCCGCCATCAATCCCGACACCCAAATCTACGCCCTACCCTTTATCTTCCGGGACTACCAGGAGGTGGACAGGGCACGCAAAGAGTTCGATCCCATCATTCTGGGCAAGATCAAGGAGGGCGGTTTCATCAGCTATGGCCTGATCGAGGGCGGCTTCGCCTACATGATGTCGAAACGGAAGCTCACCACCCTGGATGAGGCGCGAGGACACAAGATCTGGTCACCCGAAGGGGACCGCATCAGCCGTACCGCCCTGGAGGCCCTGGGCGTTGCCCCCGTTCCCCTGCCCATCACCGATGTCCTGACCGGCATCCAGACCGGGCTCATCGACACCCTCTCCGCCCCGCCCACGGTCGCCATCGCCCTGCAATGGCACACCGGGGTCAAACACCTGACCGACATGCCGCTGCTCTACATCTACGGCACCCTGGCGATCAGCGAGAAGGCGCTCGATGGCATCTCACCCGAGGACCAGGCCATATTGCAGCGGGTCCTGACCAAGACCCTTGCCGATCTCGATACGGCCGGCCGCGCCGACGACAAATCCGCCACGGAGGCGTTGCACAAGCAGGGCATCCAGTTCGACGCCCCCGATCCCAAGGAGGCCGAGCTCTGGCGCCAAAAGGTCACTGCTGCGGTCGATGGCCTGAGAGGGGATGGTGAGATATCACCAGAATTGACTCAGAAACTGAGGGCCTACCTCGATAAGCTCCGGAGCGGGAACTGATTGCCCATGGACCTTCCGGCCCTGGCCAAGCGCATCCACCACTGGGCCGTCCTGGTGGAGGACGGCATCCTGGCGCTGCTGCTGACCTGCATGATCCTGCTGGCCTTCGTGCAGATCGCCCTGCGCAACCTGGCCCAGACGAGCCTGGATTGGGGTGACCCCCTGCTGCGGGTCATGGTGCTTTGGGTTGCCCTGGCCGGCGCCATTGCCGCCACCCGCGAAGGCAATCACATCCACATGGACATCCTCTCCCGCTTCCTGCCCGAGCGGTTTCACCGCCCCATGAGGCGCCTCACCGATCTCTTCAGCGCCTTCATCTGCGCCCTGATCGCCTGGTTCGCCGCGCGGATGGTCATCGTGGAGCAGGGCGACGGAAACATCGCCTTCAGCGGCATTCCCACCTGGATACTCGAACTGATCCTCCCCGTCGGCTTCTGCGTCATGGCGTTGCGCTTCCTGGCCAACGCCCTGTTTCTGCCCCAGAAGGAACTGGCAAAGTGATCACCGCACTGGGCCTGCTGATTCTGGCCCTGATGGGCACGCCCCTGTTCATCGTTATCGCCACTGGGGCCTTGCTGGGATTTTATTTTTCGGACATCGACCTCCAGGCCATCCCCATCGAGTATTACCGCATCACCGAGATGCCCGTGCTGGTGGCGATCCCCCTGTTTGCCTTCACCGGTTACCTGCTCAGCGAGAGTGGGGCGCCCCATCGCCTGGTCCGTCTGACCAATGCCTTTCTGGGCTGGATACCCGGCGGGCTGGCCATCGTCTCCCTGATCGCCTGCTCCATTTTTACCGCCTTTACCGGGGCCTCCGGCGTCACCATCGTCGCCCTCGGCGCCCTGCTCTACCCCGCCTTGATGGAGGCCGGTTACCGGGAAAAATTCAGTCTGGGCCTGGTGACCACCTCGGGCTGCCTTGGCTTGCTGTTCGCCCCAGCACTGCCGCTTATCCTGTTTGCCGTCATCGCCCAGCAGATGGGTGTGGGCAGGCCAGTTTCCGTTGATGACATGTTTCTGGCCGGCATCCTTCCCGGCTTGCTGATGATCTTTCTGCTTTCCCTCTGGAGCATCAAAAACCGCCCGCCCCAGTCCACCCGGCCCTTTTCGGCCCGCGAGGCCTGGTGCGCCCTGAAGGAAGCAGTCTGGGAAGTGCCGCTGCCGGTCGTCGTCCTGGGCGGGATCTACGGCGGCTTCTTTGCCGTTTCGGAGGCGGCGGCCATCACGGCCTTCTATGTGCTGGTGGTTGAACTGCTCGTCTACCGTGATATCTCCTGGCGGCAGTTGCCACGCATCATGCAGCAATCCATGGTGCTGGTGGGGGGCATCCTGGTCATCCTCGGCGCCTCCCTGGCCTCGACCAATTATCTGATCGACGCCCAGGTACCCACCCGCCTGTTTGAAACCATCCATGCGCTGATCAGCGACAAGCTGACTTTCCTGTTGTTGCTGAACCTGTTCCTGCTGATTCTGGGCACCATGCTGGACATCTTTTCCTCCATCGTCCTTATCGTCCCCCTGCTCCTGCCCATGGCCGTCGGTTACGAGATCGACCCGGTCCACTTCGGCATCATCTTTCTGGCCAACCTCCAGCTCGGCTACCTGACCCCGCCGGTGGGCATAGACCTCTTCATCGCCAGCTACCGCTTCAAACGCCCCATCGTGGAACTCTTCCGGGCCACCCTGCCCTGGTTCCTGCTGCTCGCGGTCTCCGTGATCCTGATCACCTACATCCCCGCGCTCTCGCTCTGGATTCCCGGCCGTCTTTGACTGAGAGGTTGGAAATATTCCCCTCTCCCTTGAGGGAGATGGAGAGTTGCCAGTGGCAGACTGTGTTGCTTGACGGGGGCATTGCAGGCTCGGATACTTCCACGTTGTGGGTTGGATTTCTTATCTGTACATGAACAACCATGCCCTCCCAACATTGGCTGCTGAAAAACTCTCCTACAGCTTTCCCGGAAGGCGGGTATTGGATGGCGTGGATTTCAGCCTGCACGCAGGCCAGATTACCTGCCTCCTGGGCGGCAACGGCGCCGGGAAAACCACGCTGTTCAACCTCATCACCGGCTTCCTCCGCCCCGAGTCAGGCAGGCTCCTTTTGGGAGCGAGCGATCTCGTTGGCCGGCCACCCTACCGCATCAGCCGTGACGGTGTGGCGCGAACCTTTCAGGACTTGCGCCTCATCGGCAAGCTCTCTGTGCGCGAAAACATCCTGCTTGCCCTGCCACGGCACCCAGGCGAGCGCCTTGGGCGCGCCTTGCTGCCCTCCGCTTTCAACCGCAAACGCGACGCCGCCGATCTCCACAAGGCCGAAACCCTGCTGGAAGAATTCTTCCTCGCCCAGGTTGCCGATAACGCGCCCTCCGAAATTTCCTACGGCCAACAGAAGCTCCTCACCCTGGCCTGCTGTGCCGCGATTGATGCAAGCCTGCTCCTGCTCGACGAACCCGTGGTCGGCATCAGCCCCGAGTTCCGCGAACGCATCGCCGAGCGCCTCGCAAGCCTCAAAGCGGCTGGCAAGACCATCCTGCTCATCGAACACCAGCCAGACTTCCTGGAACGCACCGGCGACGCCTTCCTCTTCCTGCAGGCAGGCAAACTCCACGGCTTCGAAACCCTTGACGAACTCCGCGTCGCCCCCATCACGCATGACGCCCTCGCCTGACGCGCCGCCGCGCTGGCTGACAATGCCGTTGCAACTGCTCTCCCGCCCGTTTAGAGTGAATTCCACTTGCGCAACTGCAACAAAGCCAGGCATGAGATTGTTTCGAGGTGTGTTTCACGTTAAAGGAGTCTGAAGACCATGTCCATCCAGCCAGCAATGGAAACCTACAGGGTGCAGGATTACCTGCAATGGGAAGGCGATTGGGAGCTGATTTACGGCCAGCCGGTGGCGATAGCCCCGTCGCCTAACTTCGACCATCAGCAGTTGAGCGCCGCCGTTTTTCGGCAACTCGACGAATCGCTCGACGACTGCCCCCTCTGCCAGGCGCTGTTTGAAATAGACGTGGAGTTTGCCGAAGACACCGTCGTCCGCCCCGATGTGCTGGTGATCTGTTACCAACCCGAAGGTGAACGGCTGACCCGTGCCCCCGATCTGATTTTCGAAGTCATCTCACCGAAAACCGCCCGGCGCGACGAAGTCGTCAAATTCGAACTTTACCGAATGGAAGGCGTGGCGCATTACGTGCTGGTCTACCCCGAAGCGAAAAAGGCCAAAGTCTGGCATCTGTTCGAGGGGGAATATCGCAAGGTGGCAGATTTTCATGACGAGACCCACCGCTTCGAACTCTCCAAATGCGCCTTCGATTTCGACTTCAGCCGTCTATGGAAGCGCAAGGGCGGCGGCCAGGCATGAGGGTGAAATGCAGGCAGTCCAAATACTGTGCGCTTAGGCCATTCTTAATGATTCCTGACAGATACCTTCGCCCATAGATTCTCCAAGCATCAGACCCTCTTTTCGGGCGTAGCTAACATGAGATTGGGAAAATTATCTCGTATGTCGCGCACAGACTTTTTAAATACGCTTTGCCTGACAGATTTCGGCAAGATTATCTGCATCAATTTGTACCGGAGCCTGCGCCTTGGCACACTCACGGCTGTTGCTGTCCAAAACTTCATGGATGCTTGTATAGCGAAGTATTTGGCGCACTTCCCTGTAGCGACGGGCGATCCCCCTAAGGTCGATTTTCCCAAGGATGAGAATGTGGCTCTCCATGTGGCGGTGCAATGGGGCACCCGATCGGCAATCGTAGATGGAAATTTGTTCCAATCCCCTCCTTCCACGAAAGACCCAATCCAGTATGCCGTAATCCTGCCAATCGACACAGTTACAAGAGATGCGTCGTCAGCAAGGGTCGCGACATATTCTGCCCGAAAAGTAAGGAATCAATCGGAATTTGACGCGCTCATAAAAGAATGGCTACTTGATGATCCAATATTCCCGTTTGGTCTGGGGAAAAAATATTTCTGGCTGGCAAGGCCGGTCGATTCTGCCTCAACCGATTTCGCTCGGCTATCTAAGGGATTAGCGCAATTCCACTTGGAGACATTGGGTCTCTGTCACTTTGGCAATACCCACACTCTTGCTCGCGCATTGATGCCTGCCAAAATCACGGTCGGCGTTTCGCCGCTACTTCGTCCGACGGCGTTGGATGGCATTGATAATCCAGCGTTTCGCGCGGCAGCAGATTCCGAAAAAGCTTCACCCCCTAAGCAACCAGGCTTAACCCCGGGGTGTCTTCGATCTCGTTATACGTTTTGGGACATCCAAGTCCCCAAAACGCACTCGATCTTCGACAACTCTTTGTGCCCCGATCGCCCTGCGTCCGTTGCGACTCCGGACTCCCTCGCTGGGGAGCCCTCCGTCACAACTCCCGCAAATGGCTTAACGGCGTGTCGGGATGCGCTCTGCATAGGGCCTCCGCTGGTTGCGGGATTTCCAATCCCTCCACCAACTCCGGCCCCACGCCCGCGCCCTACGCCTATCGGGGACTACCAGCCCTCGCTTCGCTCTCCATGGCTGGCAGCGATGGATTTGCATCTGATTCGTTCTAACGCACCTACGGTCGATGGTCAGCACGAGTGGCTGTGCAACCCACTGACCATAGCGGCAACATCGGTAGTATGGGAATTCTTGGGCATCCCAGCCGAAACCCCTTGTAAATTCGAAACATCGTTCCACGCGCAAGTGCTAAAGCAGTTCGAGAAGAGCACTCCACTTCCAGTTGCGCGCACCTATCTGGACGCCATCCTATGAGCATGTTGAAATTCTTTCTGGAAAAAATTAGAAACTTTGATTCATCTGAACTGAGGAATTGGATTACTTACGGATTAATTGCCTATCACGACCCACAGTCGGAGGCCTTTCGCCGTGCGGAAAGAGCATTTGAGGGTGCGGAGTTGTCGTTTGGGCTGGGCGGCCCATATTCCACGGCTGTCGAAGATTTAGTCCAGCTTTTCAATAACCTGGACGACTCCGCGAGGGAACGCTTTAATCACTCATTGGCAGGATCAATCGATCTTCTCCCCATTACCGACGATAGGAAACGTGAAACGCTACGCGACCTGATCGAGATCGCGCTTGAAACCAAGAACAGCTACGCAATAGAAGCCGTCACACAAAAGCTTACGCTGCCGGATGCCGAGATTCGCCGCATCATTTGCCTGGATGCGGTCTACTTCCTTGAAGAATCACATGCCGCAACCGACATGCTGAGATTAGGCCGCACGATCCTGGAGAAGATGGATTTCCCCCATGAAATCTCCGCACATCTACTGGTTGGCTTGTGTCGGCTCGATGTAAATCGAGCCGCCGAATATGCAAAAAGCATTGAGACAAAACTTGCCAGACAGTTGGATACTCTGCGCAATTACACGGAACAATACGAACGATTCCGCAGCGATTTTGCCAGTGCGGTATTGTCGGCTCCGAGTGATTCGGAGGTTGTCGCCGTCCTCTTGTCGAGACCCTTGTACGCTGTGCTGCTAAAGGACAAGCTTAAAATCGAAAGTACAGAAGGAACAGAACCTGTACCTAATGGACGTGCGATAGTTGTTCCCGATCCTTCTTTGGGATTAGTTAGGACTTGGGGTATTCTTTTGGAAGATATGTGTGCTAAGGCATTGCGATATCTGGAATTCTACGGAAAAAAATTGCACCTCGCCGATACGATTGCCGAGATCGATAGAGCCTGCGCTGGTTAGCTGATTCGATTGAGAGATACCCATGGAACCGCATGTAAATCCAGGAATTACCATTGAAGGCCTTCGCAATGCGGTACTCCGCCTTCGCGAGGGCGACGATGCCTTGCGCAAACATCGCGAGTTTGTCGAAGGCGGCGGGGAAATTCGTTGGGTCGTTGACCCAGACGTGGTGCATCTATTCCTGAATCCCAAGAAGAATGCGCGATATGCCGATGTGTTTCCCTTGAGCGCTGGTACCGAGCCGTCATCCGGGCTTGTGGGATTGACAGCCCTACTAGCAGATTTTTTGTTCAGCAAGCGTTTTAATCTCGGTGGGATGGCTGCAAATAGCGACGATGCCCATAGGCGCTGTAAATTGGTGCTTGAGCCACATACGGATGAGTTGGACGAGGCGATTCGAAGCATTGCCCGTAAATCTGCCGCCGATGCGCACAGAGCACGAGGGGCTGTCGCGGGAAGGTTGGAGCGGGAAATTCGCGATTTACTGGAAACATTTTCAGTAGGAGAGTCGAATGAAGATTTTATCAAACGGCTTCTCAAAACGATTGAGAGAAGAATATCGCTTATTTTGCCCGATGGCCCATTTCAAGAACTAAAGCGCGCAAGCGACTTGCTCAAAAAGCGTGAGGCCATCGAGTACCAAGCCGATGTGGCCGATCTGCATGCGATGATCTCCACTGAAGAATTTGAGGAGGGTGTTGATGGGAAAACCGATATTTGGTGTGGTCGTCTACGGGATTTTATTTCTGAGCATGACCGAAGTAACACAGGCACAGAACGGGAAAGTTATCGATTCAATGAGGCAAAGAGGATTAGGATTTCGCGTGATGCGCGAGTGCTGGCGAAGCTTGATGGCCTCAATCGTAAAGGGGCGGAAAGCAAAGTACGCTACGTAATGATCACTGGGGCCGGACTTCTCCACTGCATCACGCAAGAAATATTCCGAAAGCGACCACCGACAGTTCATTTGCTGAAACCTAGCGCTTTTCTGGGGAACCCGCGTTTGTTCGAAGTTGAAGGCATCAAGACGACTGAAGACCAGGGTTCGCGTTGGATGCGCATGACGCAGGCGGTAAATTTGCTGGGTACGCGTTTCGATAGCGAGCAGGGAGAGTTTAAAAAGCACATTGCCGAGTTGATAGAGAACTGGGAGGCGCTGCAACGAATGGCACTCCCATACTTGCCATCGCAGTCGACTGAAACGACCCTCCGTGCAGTTGCTAAAGAGATATTTCAAGGCAAACCGCTGGAAGCGCTGGAGACGCAGCTTTATATTGCACTAAGTGAATTTTTCGTCGTCACAGCCGAACTCGGTTTGTTGACCCACCAAGAGTCGGCGCCGATGGCGATCAAGCGGAAACCGCCCCCCCTTCGTCTGGCTTTTTATCCGCAGGCAGAAAATCTTGTTCTAGCGCTTATCGACCGCAGGATTTGGAATGACGGGGGCGGCGCGAAGGTTGAAGAGATCGCGGGGCTCATTGAGGCGGTCAAGAAAGAACAACAGGAGACAAGCAAATCCGGCAATGACCCGTTTTTCAACTACCCATTACTCCTTTGCTTGGCTTCACGTTTCGCCATACTGGGTGACTGGCATGCATCGCGTGTCCTTGCCATGCACGCAAAGGCGGTCGCCAAGGTGGCCGAGCATAGTCTTCCGTGCGTCACCGGACGGGAAGCAGCATTGCTCGAAAGCTACAGCCGTAGGCTGGATGCGAAGAGCGCGAATGATCTGAATCGCGCGCGTGAAGTATTGCAAGAGTTTCGGGAGGCCGTGAAGCGAGATGATCTGGCTAGACTATCCCGGACACATGATCTCAAATAATCATGAGAGTAAAGAAAGAGGGAATGTGATCCGATGAGTAACGAG